>NZ_JBIUTB010000004.1:1053579-1201435 GCF_044741685.1 Amycolatopsis sp. NPDC088138 | reverse complement strand
GCTCTCAAAGGAACCTCATACGAGGTTTCAATACATAAGCTCTACTGGCTTAGTTCACTAGCACACTGTTGAGTTCTCAAGCAACACACTCTGGATTCACCCGCGTTATCGGCGGGCTCAACCTCGGCGATTGTTTCAAGCCTTTGTTGTTCCGAGGCTATCACCTCGGTTCAGGACCACCCACTCTACCACCTTCGTGGGAGCTTGGTTCGTGGCCCCGGCGGCCGCCCGGTTTCCCTGGCGACTTGGAGAACTTTACATGCCCCGGAACGGCCTCGCACAGGGGGGTCCCCTTTTACCGCGCCAGGCCGCTGACCTGCGTCGATCTACTCCTGCGGCTGCCCGTGGGAGAAGACGACCGTGACGGCGACGAGCGCGGCCGTGAGCACCGCGGCGATGTGGATCGGCGCCGGCGTGAACGACGCGGCGAGGACGAGCACCGCCGTCACCGGGAAGCCGATGGCGATCGGGCGGCACTCGTTGGTCGGGCCGATGTGCAGCAGCCAGACGCCCAGCAGGAACATCGCGACCGGGACCGTCGTGGCCATGGCCGCGGCGACGCCCCCGACGTCGTGCAGGGTGTGGGTGTCGTAGGCGACCGCCACCTCGAGGCCGGCGCCGACGGCCGCGGCGGAGGCGAAGATGAAGTAGTGGCCGTAACCCCAGCTCATCGACGTGAACATGGTCGGACGGCGGACGAGCCGCGCGTGCCCCGGCCGGTCGAAGTACAGCCACCACATCGAGAACACGAGCACCAACGCGGCCGCGGCCAGGGAGATCAGCGCGCCGATGTGCCCCGTCTCGGTGGTGCCCTCCTTGATCGCGGTCGCCGCGCTGAGGATCACCTCGCCGAGCACGATCAGGGTGAACAGGCCGTACCGCTCGGCGATGTGGTGCGGGTGCCACGTGGTGCCGCCGCGGCTCTCGGCCCAGACCGGGACGGCCAGCTCCAGCACCGCGAACGCCAGCCACGCGACGAGCTGCACACCGTGCGGCAGCCACGAGTAGCTGACCCACAGCACCTGGCAGACGACGATCCCGGCGGCGTAGCGCAGGGCCGCCGGACGGCAGCCGGGGTCGGAGCGCGCGGCCCGCAGCCACTGCACGACCATCGCGAGCCGCATCAGGACGTAGCCGGCGACCATCACCCGGAAGTCGCCGTCGAAGGCGCGTTCCACCCCGGCCGCCACGGTCAGGCCACCGGCGATCTGCACGAGCGTGACCAGCCGGTACGGGACGTCGTCGGTGTCGAACGCCGAGGCGAACCAGCTGAAGTTCAGCCAGCCCCACCAGATCGCGAAGAACACCAGCGCGAACGAGAGCACCCCGTGCCCGGCGTGCCCTTCGGCGAGCTCGTGGTGCAGCTGCGCGGCGGCCTGGCCGACGGCGACCACGAAGCAGAGGTCGAACAGCAGCTCGAGCGGGGTCGCGACGCGGTGGTTCTCACTCCGGTCGCGTGACTGCATGGGCCGGTACCACACGCGGATCCGGTACCCGGGCCGCATCGGCTGCTCGGTCATCGACACTCCCCGGCTCGTGCCTGTCGGACGCGGTCATCCCAACATGATCACGAGCGGCGCGGAAGCGCGACACGGGCGAAAGAGGACGGGCGGGCCCGGTTCCCCCTCACCCGGGCCCGCCCGCCGCCGTCACGCGCGCTGCCGGCCGGACGATGGGCAGCCCTTCCGCAAGTGCCGGACGGTCCCCCGCGGACGCCGACACTCACTGGACGGAAGGTGACCGAGTGTGTCCATTCCCTCGTACTCCGGACGCTTCGGTCGCTCAAGCCGGTCACCCCATCCCCGGGTGGCCGACTGATTGCCACTGTCGGTAGCCGAAGCCGCGCAGTGAAGGCCCCATAAGATCTACCTGGTCGCTCTGCGTAGCACCAGAGCCTTTCCGTTCGCGTCACTCGTTTGGAGCATCGCGAATCTGCGGAAAGTAGTGTCTCAGCCCCGCTGGACGTCCGCGGCGGACGTCTCGGCCGTCCGGGTGTCCCGCTCGTGCTCGGAAAGTTGCGCACGGTGGCGGCGGGCCCGGAGCTCGGCCACCGCGAGGGCCAGCGCGCCGCACGTCAGGAAGGCCGCGCAGCAGAGCGCGACGGTGAGCGCCAGCTGCTGGTCCCGCGACGAAACGAGGACCGTGCCGAACACCGACGCCAGCACGGCCGTGCCGATCGCCGTGCCGATCCGCTGCCCGGTCTGCAGCGCGCCACCCGCGACGCCGGCCATCCGGACCGGCACGCACTCCAGGGTCAGCGTCGTGTTCGGCGAGATCACCATGCCGCCGCCGATCCCCGCCACCACCAGCGGAACCACGAACGCCCAGCCCGCGGCCGACGCCGGGACCAGCTGGGCGAGCAGCGCGACGGCCAGCAGGCCGACGGCGACCAGCGACAGCCCCGTGACGGTGAGGCGGCGGCCGAAGCGCGGCACCAGGCGGCCGGCGACGGCCGCGGCCACCGCCGAGCCGATCGCGAACGGCGTCACCGACAGCCCGGACTGCAGCGGCGTGTAGCCGAGGCCCTGCTGGAAGAACATCGCGAAGACCAGCCAGATCCCGGCGAACCCGCAGAAGTAGAGCGCGCCCACCGCGGCGCCGGTGGCGTACCCCGGGGTGCCGGTGAACAGCCGGGTGTCCAGCAGCGGCGACCGGCCGCGGCGGACCAGCCGGTGCTCCCACCGGACGAACGCGGCCCCGGACACGACCGCGATCGGGAACAGCCACCACATCCGCGCGATGCCGCCCTGGTCGGAGTCGACCACCGGGAGCAGCACGCCGAGCACCGCGACCGCGAGCAGCAGGATCCCGGCGAAGTCGATCTCCGACCGCAGCCGGATCTCCCGTTTCTCGCTGCGCGGCAGCAGCCGCAACGCCAGGGCGAACGCCAGCACGCCGATCGGGACATTGACGTAGAACACCCAGCGCCAGCCGTCCGGATCGCCGAAGACGGCCAGGATCACGCCCCCGAGGATCGGGCCGACCGCCGTCGAGATGCCGACGACGGCGCCGAACATGCCGAACGCGCGACCGCGCTCGGGCCCGCGGAAGAGGTCCTGGATCAGGCCGGTGTTCTGCGGGGTGAGCATGCCGGCCGCCACGCCCTGGGCGAGCCGGGCGATGACCAGGGTCGTCTCGTCGGGCGCCGCACCGGCCAGCGCGCTGGTGGCGACGAACGCGGCGAGAGCGCCGAGGAACATCTTCCGGCGGCCGAACGCGTCACCGAGGCGGCCGCCGGTGACCAGGACCAGGCCGAACGCCAGGGCGTACCCCGAGACGACCCAGCGGACCCCGCCGCTGCTCGCGCCGAGGTCACGCTGGATCGACGGCAGCGCGACGTTGACGATGCTGACGTCGAGCAGGCCCATGAACCCGGCCGTCAGCGAGACGGCGAGCGCTTTCCAGCGGCGGGGGTCGGGCTCGTACGAAGTCATCCCGCTCAGCAAACACGAAGGGCCGGGTCCGCGCGCGTTGTGCACGCGGGCCCGGCCCGTTCGCGGACGGCAGCTACGTCGAAGCGGTGATCCCGCGGATGCCCTTCAGCTCGCCGATCAGCATCGAGCTGACCTTCACCGGGTAGTCGTTGAGGGCGAACACCGTCTGGCTCCGCCCGACCAGCTTGAGGTGGACCATCGTTTCGCCCTTGTGCGCGAGCAGCGTGGACCGCAGCTCGCTGACCACCGACTGGTCGATCTTCTCCGCCGCGGCCAGCAGGACCAGCGGCGGCTCGTCGTCACCGTTGCCCGTGCCGACCTCGGACAGGTCGAGCGTCGCCAGGCCGCCACCGAAGATGGACATCTTGTCTTCGCGCCAGTTGACCCGGCCCTTGACGAGCACCGCGTTGTCCTCGATCAGCTCACCCGCGAACAGCGCGTACGACTTCGGGAAGAACAGCACCTCGAGCGAGGCGTCCATGTCCTCGACCGTGCAGATCGCCCAGGGCTCGCCCTTCTTGTTGACCCGCCGCTCGAGCGACGTGATCAGCCCGGAGATGACGAGCTCGCCCTCCTTGGGCGGGTCGGCGAGGATGCCGGCGATCGGCTTCGGCGCGTGCTTGCGCAGGATCCGCTCGGCGCCGTCCAGCGGGTGGGCCGAGACGTACAGGCCGAGCATCTCGCGCTCGTAGGCGAGCAGCTGCTTGCGCGGGTACTCCTCGTCCCCGAACTTCAGGTGCGCGAGCGGCGAAGAGGACGGCGCTGCTTCGTCGCCGTCTTCCCCGCCGAAACCGAACAGGTCGAACTGGCCCATCGCCTCCTGGCGCTTGAGCGGGACGACGGCTTCGACCGCGTCTTCGTGGACCTGGATCATCGAGAGCCGCGTGTGCCCGAGCGAGTCGAACCCGCCCGCCTTGATCAGCGACTCGATGACCCGCTTGTTGCAGGCCACGAGCTCGGACTTGTCGAGGAAGTCGGTGAAGGAGGAGTACTTCCCCTTCTCCGCGCGGGTCTTGATGATCGACTCGACGACGTTCGCGCCGACGTTGCGGACCGCGCCCATGCCGAAGCGGATGTCCTCCCCGACGGCCGCGAACCGCAGGGCGGACTCGTTGACGTCCGGCGGGAGCACCTTGATGCCGAGGCGGCGGCACTCGGACAGGTAGATCGCCGACTTGTCCTTGTTGTCACCGACCGACGTCAGCAGGGCCGCCATGTACTCGGCCCGGAAGTTCGCCTTGAGGTAGGCGGTCCAGTACGAGATCAGGCCGTACGCGGCCGCGTGGCTCTTGTTGAACGCGTAGCCGGCGAACGGGAGGATCGTGTCCCAGAGCGCCTTGACGGCCTCGGCGGAAAAACCACCGTCGAGCAGCGGGCTGGCCTTCATGCCGGCCTCGAAGCCGTCGTACTCGAGGTCGAGGACTTCCTTCTTCTTCTTGCCCATCGCGCGGCGCAGAACATCTGCCCGCCCCATCGTGTACCCGGCCACCTTCTGGCCGATGTGCATGATCTGCTCTTGGTACACGATCAGGCCGTAGGTGTCGGCCAGGATCTCCCGCAGCGGCTCGTCGAGCTCCGGGTGGATCGGCTTGACCTTCTGCCGGTTGTTCTTGCGGTCGGCGTAGTCGTTGTGCGCGTTCATGCCCATCGGGCCGGGGCGGTAGAGCGCGCCGACCGCGACGATGTCGTCGAACACCGTGGGCTCCATGCGGCGGAGCAGGTCGCGCATGGGCCCGCCGTCCAGCTGGAACACGCCGAGCGTGTCGCCACGGGCGAGCAGCTTGTAGGTCTCCGGGTCCTCGACGCCCAGGGTGTCGAGGTCGATGTCGACCCCGCGGTTGGCCTTGATGTTGTCGATCGCGTCGCCGATGACCGTGAGGTTCCGCAGGCCCAGGAAGTCCATCTTCAGCAGGCCGATGGCCTCGCACGACGGGTAGTCCCAGCCGGTGATGATCGAGCCGTCGTCACGCTGCCAGAGCGGGATCGCGTCGGTCAGCGGGTCGCACGACATGATGACCGCGCAGGCGTGCACGCCCGCGTTGCGGATCAGGCCCTCGAGACCGCGGGCGGTGTCGAAGATCGTCTTGCACTCTTCGTCGGTCTCGACCAGCGCGCGGACCTCGGCGGCCTCGCCGTAGCGCTCGTGCTTGTTGTCGACGATGCCCGAGAGCGGGATGTCCTTCGCCATGATCGGCGGCGGCAGCGCCTTGGAGATCTTGTCCGCGATCGCGTAACCCGGCTGGCCGAAGTGAACCCGCGCGCTGTCCTTGATCGCCGCCTTGGTCTTGATCGTGCCGAAGGTGATGACCTGGGCGACCTTGTCGACGCCGTACTTGTCGGTCGCGTACCGGATCATCTCGCCGCGCCGGCGGTCGTCGAAGTCGATGTCGATGTCGGGCATCGAGACGCGCTCGGGGTTCAGGAACCGCTCGAACAGCAGCTTCTGCGGGATCGGGTCCAGGTTGGTGATACCGAGCACGTACGCGACCAGCGAGCCGGCGGCGGAACCACGGCCGGGGCCGACGCGGATGCCGACCTTGCGGGCGTAGCTGATGAGGTCGGCGACGATCAGGAAGTAGGCCGGGAAGCCCTTCCCGATGATGACGTCGAGCTCCTTCTCGATCCGCGCGTCGTACCCTTCGGGCGGGCCGCCCGGGAAGCGCCACGCCAGGCCCTTGGCGACCTCTTCGCGCAGCCAGCCGCCCTGGTCGTAGCCCTCGGGCACCTCGAAGAACGGCAGCCGGTCCTTGTGCGCGTAGACGTCCTCGTAGGACTCGACGCGCTCGGCGATCAGCAGCGTGTTGTCCGACGCGCCGGGTACCTCCCGGTCCCAGTACTCGCGCATGTCGGCGGCGGACTTGAGGTAGTAGCCGTCACCGTCGAACTTGAACCGGGTCGGGTCGTTGAGGGTCTTGCCGGCCTGGACGCACAGCAGCGCCGAGTGGGTGTCGGCCTGGTCCTTGGTGACGTAGTGCGAGTCGTTCGTCGCGATCGGCTTGAGGTCGAGCAGCCGGCCGACCTCCAGCAGGCCCTCGCGGACCGACCGCTCGATCGGCAGCCCGTGGTCCATCAGCTCGAGGAAGAAGTTGTCGGCGCCGAAGATGTCCTTGTAGTCGGACGCGGCCTGGATCGCCGCCTCCTTCTGGCCCAGCCGCAGCCGGGTCTGCACCTCGCCGGACGGGCAGCCGGTGGTCGCGATGATCCCCGAGTGGTTCTCCGAGATCAGCTCGCGGTCCATCCGGGGCTTGCGGTAGTAGCCCTGCATGCTGGCCAGCGAGGACAGCTTGAACAGGTTCCGCAGGCCGGTGGCGTTCTGCGCGAGCATCGTCATGTGGGTGTAGGCACCGGCGCCCGAGACGTCGCCGCCCTCACCCAGCTCGTCGGACCCGCGCTGGTTCTGCTGCCCCCAGAAGACCGGCTTCTTGTGGAAGCGCGACTCCGGCGCGACGTAGGCCTCGATGCCGATGATCGGCTTGAGGCCGTGTTTCTTCGCCTGCTGGTAGAACTCGTCGCCGCCGTACATGTTGCCGTGGTCGGTCATGCCGACCGCGGGCATGCCGAGGCGCGCCGCTTCCGCGAAGAGGGGAGCGATCTTCGCCGCACCGTCGAGCATCGAGTACTCGGTGTGGACGTGCAGGTGGACGAAGGAATCGTTCGACACCAGCGAAAACCTCCCCTGTGTTGATCGGGCAGGCGCGCCCGGGTCCCCCAGCCTATCCCGCACTCGCCGGGCTCGATTGTGCCCCTCGGGAGGGCGCGCCGGGCGGCACGACGCGCCATCGTTTCGGGCGGTGGTGATCACGGCACGCGGTGCTGCCGGCCGGTCACCCGGACGGGTCCGGTGACGCCGGTGAAGTGAGCCACAGCGGCCCGGGCTCGCGTTGACACCGCCATCCTCGGCACCGAGCATCAGCCGGATGAACCTGTCCGACAGCCAGACAGCCGGACAAGGCGGTCCCCGGCGGGTGAGCGCCATGGAGGCGGTGCTGGCCCACCTGCGGCGGCTGATCGAAAGCGGCGAGTACGCCGTGGGCGTCAAGCTGCCCTCCGAAGCCGCTCTGAGCAGGGAGTTCGAGGTCAGCCGGTCGGTCGTCCGGGAGGCCCTGCGCGGGCTGCAGGCCCTTGGCATGACCGAGTCCAAGACCGGCAAGGGCACCTTCGTCACCGCCACCGGGCCCGCCGAGCACCCGACGTTCGGGCCCTACTCCGCCCGCGACCTGATCGAGGTGCGCCGGCACGTCGAGATCCCCGTCGCCGGCTACGCGGCCCTGCGCCGGAGCCAGGACGACCTCGACCTGCTCGCCCACCTCGTCGACCGGATGGACGCCGAGACCGACAACACCGCGTGGGTCGCGCTCGACTCGCTCTTCCACATCACCATCGCCCAGTCCTCGGGCAACCCGGTGTTCGGGAAGGTGATCGAGGAGATCCGCGACGCGCTGGCCCGCCAGTCCGCCTTCCTCAACCAGCTGGGCGGACGACGTCGGCGGTCGAACGTCGAGCACCGGGCGATCGTCACGGCGATCGCCGAGGGTTCCGAGAGCGCCGCCGTCGCGGCCATGACCGCCCACCTGCAGCACGTCGAAGACACGCTCACCAGCATCGTGAACGGGGACCAGTGACCGAACAGACCCTCACCCCGGAAGCGGCCGCCGACGCCGGCGACGCCGGGTACAGCAAGGCCCTCAAGCCGCGGCACGTGAACATGATCGCGATCGGCGGGGCCATCGGCACCGGCCTGTTCCTCGGCGCCGGCGGGCGGCTCGCCCAGGCCGGGCCGGCGCTGGCGATCGTCTACGCCGTCTGCGGGCTCTTCGCGTTCTTCGTGGTCCGCGCGCTCGGCGAGCTCATCCTGTACCGGCCCTCGAGCGGCGCGTTCGTCTCCTACGCGCGGGAGTTCATGGGCGAGAAGGGCGCGTACGTCGCCGGCTGGATGCACTTCCTGAACTGGTCGACCACCGGCATCGCCGACATCACGGCCATCGCGCTCTACGCGCACTTCTGGTCGTTCTTCACGCCGGTCCCGCAGTGGGTGCTCGCGCTGATCGCGCTCGCCGTGGTGCTGACGCTCAACCTGGTCTCGGTGAAGCTGTTCGGCGAGATGGAGTTCTGGTTCGCCATCGTCAAGGTCGCCGCGCTCGTGCTGTTCATGGTGATCGGGATCGTGCTGCTGGCCACACGGACGCCGATCGACGGCGTCGCGGGCGGCCCGCAGCTGATCACCGGGCACGGCGGGATCTTCCCGGCCGGGCTGCTGCCGATGGTCATGATCGTGCAGGGCGTGGTGTTCGCCTACGCGTCGGTCGAGCTGGTCGGGGTCGCCGCGGGCGAGACCGAGAACCCGGAGAAGATCATGCCGAAGGCGATCAACTCCATCATGTGGCGGATCGCCGTGTTCTACGTCGGCTCGGTCGTGCTGCTGGCGATGCTGCTGCCGTGGAGCTCCTACACCAAGGACCAGAGCCCGTTCGTCACCGTGCTGGCGCACCTGGGCGTGCCGGCCGCGGACAGCGTGATGAACCTGGTCGTGCTCACCGCGGCCCTGTCCAGTCTCAATTCGGGGCTGTACTCGACCGGCCGGATCCTGCGGTCGATGGCCACGGCCGGCTCCGCGCCGAAGTTCACCGGCGTGATGAACCGCAACCAGGTGCCCTACGGCGGGATCCTGCTGACCGCGTCGGTCTGCGTGCTCGGGGTCGGGCTCAACTACCTGGTGCCGAAGGAGGCCTTCGACATCGTGCTGAACTTCGCCGCGATCGGCATCCTCGCCACCTGGGCCATCATCGTGCTCTGCCACCTGCTGTTCGTCCGCAGGACGCAACGGGACGGGCTCGAGCGGCCGTCGTTCCGGCTGCCGTTCTCGCCGTACACCGAGATCGCGACGCTGGTGTTCCTCGCCGCCGTCGTGGTCCTGATGGGCTTCGACGAGACCGGCCGGATCACGCTCATGGCACTGCCGGTGATCGCCGCCACGCTGGTCGCCGGCTGGTTCGCCGTGCGGAAGCGGATCGACATGCGCGCGTTCGACAAGGCGGGGCTGTGAACCACGAACTCCTGGTCGAGCTGGTGCGCGACGGCATGGTCGAGGGCGGGCACCACGGCTCGGTGATCGTGCTCGCCCCGGACGGCACGACGCTGTTCGGCGCGGGCGCGCCGGACGCCCCGATGTACCCGCGGTCGACGGCGAAACCCCTGCAGGCCACGGCGATGGCGCGGCTCGGGCTGCGGCTGCCGCCCGCCGGGTTCGCCATCGCGGCGGCCAGCCACTCCGGCGAGCCGATGCACCTCGACGCCGCGTCGGCGGTGCTCGGCGAGCGGTCCCCGGACGACCTGGGCAACCCGGCCGACTTCCCGTACGACCCGGTCGAGCGCGACCACTGGGTGGCGGCCGGGCGGGCCCCGAGCCGGCTCGCGCACAACTGCTCCGGCAAGCACGCGGCGATGCTGGCGACCTGCTCGCTGAACGGCTGGGACACCGACGGTTACCTGGACCCGGCCCACCCGCTGCAACGGGCGATCGCCACCACCGTCGAGGACCTGACCGGCCGGGCGATCGAGCGGGTCGCCGTCGACGGCTGCGGCGCGCCGCTGTTCGCCACCACGCTGCGCGGCCTCGCCACCGCCGTGTCGAAGATCGCCACGGGCGCACCGGGAACGCCCGAAGGCCTGGTCGCCGACGGGATCCGGCGGCACCCCGAGCTGGTCGGCGGCAGCCGCCGCGACGTCACCGCCGTCATGCGCGCGGTGCCGGGACTGATCGCGAAGGACGGCTTCGAGGCCGTCCAGGTCGCCGCCCTGCCCGACGGCACGGCGATCGCGGCCAAGATCGCCGACGGCGGCGACCGGGCCCGGGTGCCGGTGCTCGCCGCGGCGCTGAAGCTGTGCGGGGTGACCGTGCCGTCCGGCCCGGAAAACCTGCGGGTCGCCGGGAAACTGGCCGAGGCGCTCAGCGTGGGCAGCCGCTGACGCTCGCGCTCCGGTTGCCACCCGCACGACCTGGGGTACCGTCGAATCCGGAAGGTGTGACTCCGCTTCGGAAGGCAGGCGCCCGTGCTGGACCGATTTGTCGACAGGATGCTCGGCCTCCCCCGCGCCGAAGGGCCGAAGCCGGTCATCACGCGCGACCTGCCGGTGCCGATGACCGACGGCGTCACGCTGCTCGCGGACCGGTACGCCCCGGCGGGCGACACCCCGGCGCCGGTGGTGCTGATCCGCACGCCGTACGGGCGCAAGGGCCTGCTCTCGAAGCTCTTCGGGGACACCTTCGCCCGGCACGGGCTGCAGACGGTCATCCAGAGCACCCGCGGCTCGTTCGGCTCCGGCGGCGAGTTCCGGCCGTTCCACCTCGAGCGTGAGGACGGCATCGCCACCGCCGAGTGGCTGCGCGCGCAGCCGTGGTGCGACGGCAGGCTCGGCATGGCGGGCGCCAGCTACCTCGGGCACACGCAGTGGGCGGTCGGGCCCTACCTCGACCCGCCCCTCGAGGCGATGTGCCTCGGCGTCACGGCGTCGGAGTTCATCTCGACGTTCTACCCGGGCGGCGTGCTCGCCGCGGACAACATGGTGTCGTGGTCGGCGATGATCGGCCGCCAGGAAGAACGCTTCGCGGCGCTGCCGAACCCGCTGCAGCAGCGCAAGACGCGCAAGGCGATGTCGTTCCTGCCGCTGAGCCGCGCCGACGTCGCCGCGATCGGGAAGCCGGTGCGGTTCCTGCAGGACATCACCGAGCACTTCGTGCCGGACGACACCTACTGGGCCATGTCCGACCACAGCGCCGACGTCGAGAAGCTCGACGTCCCGGTGTCGATGGTCACCGGCTGGTACGACCTGTTCGTCGGCTCGCAGCTGAAGGACTTCCGGCGGCTCGCCGAGGCGGGCAAGGCCCCGCGCCTCACGATCGGCCCGTGGGCCCACGGCGAGCCGGCGAGCATGCGCCCGATGATCCAGGACCAGCTCGGCTTCCTGCGCGCCCACCTGCTCGGCGACCGCACGTACCTGCAGCGCGCGCCGGTCCGGATCTTCCTGCAGGGCGCGGGCACCTGGCTGGACTTCGAGACGTGGCCGCCGCCGTCGACCGCGACGGCGTCGCACCTGCGCCCGATCGGCGGGCTCGGCGAAGCAGGCGGCGACGAAGCGCGGCCGACGACGTTCACCTACGACCCGGCGGACCCGACCCCGGCGGTCGGCGGGCCGCTGCTGACCGGGGACTGGAAGCAGAAGGACAACCAGGAGGTCGAGGCCCGGCCGGACGTGCTGGTCTTCACCGGCGAGCCGCTGGCGTCGGACCTCGACGTCATCGGCGACGTCGCCGCGACCGTGCACGTGCGCACCGAGCTCGGGCACGCCGACGTCTACGTCCGGCTCTGCGACGTCGACGCGGGCGGGGTCTCCCGCAACGTCACCGACGGGATCCTGCGGCTGCGGCCCGGCTTCCCCGAGGCGGACGCGGACGGCGTGGTGACGGCGGAGGTCACGCTCGACCCGACGGCCTACCGCTTCCGCCGCGGCCACCGGCTGCGTGTCCAGGTCGCGGGCGGCGCGTTCCCCCGCTTCGCCCGCAACCACGGCACGGGCGAGCCGATCACCGCGGCGGTGGACGGCAAGCCGAACCGCTTCGAGATCTTCCACGACGCGGCCCGGCCGTCCCGGATCACGCTGCCGGTCTTCACCAACTAGGAGACAGCCACTAGGAGACGAACGGGACCGTCCGGTGGTGGGTGGTCACCCGGCCGTCGTCGTGCAGGACGTGCAGCAGCAGCGACGGCGGCCGGTCGTACTCCAGCGGCCCGCCCTCGTCCCAGCCGCGATCGGCGCCCGGCTCGACCGGCAGCAGCGACGTCGACACCACGCCGGGCGCGATCCGCAGCGGCACGCCGGCGAACGTCGTCGACGCGCCGGTGTGGACGTGCCCGGCGAGCAGGGCCGCGACGCGCGGGTGGCGGGCCAGCACGGCCGCCAGCCGCTCCTCCCCCGACTGCCGGATCGCGTCCACCAGCGGGACGCCGACCTCGACCGGCGGGTGGTGGAAGGCGACGAACGCCGGGCCGTCACCGCCGGAGAGCACGCCGTCGAGCCAGTCCAGGGTCTCGTCGGCGAGGTGGCCCGCGCCGCGGCCGGGGATTGTCGAGTCGCACATCGCGAACAGCACGCCGTCGACCTCCCGGGCGAGGTCGATCGGGCCGTCGGACGCGGGCAGGTCGAGCAGGCCGGTCCGGAACGCCGCGCGGACGTCGTGGTTGCCCGGGCAGACCAGCACCGGCGCCGGGTGCTTGAGCAGCTCGGCGGCGCGCGCGTACTCCGTCGCGGCGCCGTGGTCGGCGATGTCACCGGTGACGACGACAGCGTCGACCGCGAGCTCGTCCAGGTACGCCAGCACGGCCGCGACGCGCTCTTCCGCGCGCGGCCCGTCGTCGAGGTGCAGGTCGCTCAGGTGCGCGATGATCATCTTTCGTCCTTCCCCAGGTACGCCAGTGCTTTCACCCAGTTGCGGACGAGCACCGCGGACGCGGTCGGCAGGTCGCCGTCGCGCAGCGCCGCGGCGATCCGGCGGTGCTCGCCGATGCTCTCCCCGGCGCGGCTCGCACCGCCGAAGTAGCACGATTCGTACCGCTTGAGCAGCGGCTTGGTCTGCTCGATCAACCGCAGCAGGTGCGGGTTCGGGCAGCGGGACAGCAGCAGCGCGTGCCAGCGATCGTCCACTTCGGACAGATCCTCGCCGCGCTCCAGCGCCGCGGCCATCTCCTCGGCGACGACGTCGAGCGCGTCGGGCAGCCCGGCCAGCTCCAGCGGCGACGTCCAGCGCAGCGCGAGCGCCTCGAGCTCGGCGACCAGCGGGTAGAGCCGGCGGGCTTCGTCCGGGTCGAACGGCGGCACGAGGAACCCGCGGCCCGGCTCGGTCACGAGCAGGCCGCGGCCGGCGAGCCCGATCAGGGCCTCCCGCAGCGGCGTCCGGCTGACACCCAGCTCGCGGGCCAGGTGCACCTCGTTGACGCGGGCGCCGGCGGCGAGCCGCCCGTCGAGCACGCGGGTGGTGATCTCCTCGATCAGGTCGCTGCGCAGTGGAGTCCGGCCCATGCGGGCAGTATTGCATGCAATCCGGCCGTACTGTATTCAGTTTGCATGACCTTTGACGGCTTCGATGTCGACCGCGCCCGCCGTGAGACCCCCGGCTGCGCGGAGGTGGTCCACTTCAACAACGCGGGTTCCGCGCTGCCCCCGGCCGTCGTGACGGACACGGTCGTCGACTACCTGCGCCACGAAGCGCTGGTCGGCGGGTACGAAGCGGCCGCCGAAGCGCAGGACCGGCTGGCCGCGGTGTACACGTCGGCGGCGAGGCTGGTCGGCGGCGAGGCCGACGACATCGCGATCACCGACAACGCGACGCGGTCCTGGCAGGCGATCTTCTACGCGCTGCCGTTCACCGCGGGCGACCGGATCCTGACCTCGCGCGCGGAGTACGCGAGCAACGCGATCGCGTACCTGCAGGTCGCCAAGCGCACCGGCGCGGTCGTCGAGGTGGTCGGCGACGACGAGTCCGGCCAGCTGGACGTCGAAGACCTCCGCCGCCGGGTCGACGGCGACGTCAAGCTGATCGCCGTCAGCCACGTGCCCACCCAGGGCGGGCTGGTCAACCCGGCCGAGGAGATCGGCGCGGTCGCCGAGGCGGCCGGGATCCCGTTCCTGCTCGACGCGTGCCAGTCCGCGGGCCAGGTCGATCTCGACGTCCGGCGGCTGAAGTGCGACGCGCTGTCGGTGACCGGCCGCAAGTACCTGCGCGGCCCGCGTGGCACCGGCTTCCTCTACGCGCACCCGCGCCTGCGCGAGCGGCTGGAGCCCGCGATGCTCGACCTGCACTCGGCGGTCTGGACCGCGCCGACCGAATACGTCGTCGACCCGACCGCCAAGCGCTTCGAGGTGTGGGAACGCGACTTCGCCGCGGTGTTCGGCCTCGGCGCCGCAATCGACTACGCGCTCGAGTGGGGCATGCCGGCCATCGAAACCCGCGTCGCCTCGCTCGCGGACACCCTGCGCACCCGGCTGGCCGGCATCGGCGCCCGCGTGCACGACCTCGGCGTGAAGAAGTGCGGCATCGTCACCTTCAGCGTCGACGGCACGCCCGCCGCGGACATCAAGGCGCGGCTGGCCGAAGCGCGGATCAACGTGTCGGTCTCGTCCCGCACGTCGGCGCAGTTCGACTTCACCGCGCGCGACCTGCCGGACCTGGTCCGGTCGTCGGTGCACTACTACAACACCGAGGACGAGATCGACCTGCTGGTCAAGGCGGTCGAGAAGCTCTAGAAGGCGTTAACACCGGTCAGTTCGGCCGACACGGTCCACAGCCGCTCGGCCTGCGCCGGGTCGACCGCGTAGTCCTTGACGCCGACGCGCGTGCCGTCGGCCGGGGCGGGCTCGGCGACGTCGCAGTCTTCGAGGTAGACGCCGCCGAGGCCGTCGAGCTGCGGGGACGTCGCCGCCCAGACCTGCGTCGCCGCGCCCTCCTCGGGCGTCTTCGCACCGGCCCCGGTGGCCTGCCCGTTCTCGTCGAGCATGCCCGAGTCGATCAGCTCCTGGCGGTCCAGGTGGCGCACCAGGTCGGTCAGGATCCGGCCCGGGTGCAGGGCGAACGCGCGGACACCACGGTCCTGCGCGAGCTTGTCGAGCTGGACCGCGAACAGGACGTTCGCCGTCTTCGCCTGGCCGTAGGCGAGCCACTTGTCGTAACCCTGCTCGAAGTTGAGGTCGTCGAAGCGGACCGGGCCGAAGTGGTGGCCGCGCGAGGACACCGACACGACCCGCGCGCCCGGGTTGAACGCCGGCCAGAGCCGGTTCACCAGCGCGAAGTGGCCGAGGTGGTTGGTCGCGAACTGCGCCTCCCAGCCCGGGCCGACCCGGGTCTCCGGCGCCGCCATGATCCCGGCGCTGCCGATGAAGACGTCGATGCCGCGGCCGGAGGCGGCGAACCGCTCGGCGAACGCGCGGACGCTGTCGAGGTCGCCGAGGTCCAGCTCGTCGATCTCGACGTTCTCGAAGCCCCGCAACGCTTCTTCCGCCGTCGCCCGGCGGCGGGCCGGGACGACGACGTGCGCGCCCGCCTGCGTCAGCGCGCGCGTCGTCTCGAGGCCGATGCCGGAGTAGCCGCCGGTGACGATCGCGAGCTTGCCGGTCAGGTCGATGCCGGCGAGGACCTCGGACGCCGTGCTGGTGGCGCCGAAGCCCGAGCCGATCTTGTGCTGTGCAGTGGTCATGTCTCCGACGTTAAGAGCTGGAGTGCACTCCAGCGCAAGTTCAGCCCTTGAGCAGCTGCCGCGCGATCACGAGCTTCTGGATCTCGCTGGTGCCCTCGTAGATCCGGAACAGGCGCGCGTCGCGGTAGATCCGCTCGACCGTGACGCCCCGGACGTAACCCATCCCGCCGTGCACCTGCACCGCGCGGTCGGCGACCCGGCCGAGCATCTCGGTGCAGAACAGCTTCGCCGACGACGGCCCGAGCTTGCGGTCCTCGTCCGAGTCGTACTTCGCGGCGGCTTCGTGCACCATCGCGCGCCCGGCCGCCAGCTCGGCGTGCGACTCCGCCAGCAACGCCTGCACCAGCTGGAATTCCCCGATCGGGTGACCACCTTGGCGGGCCGTGCGCGCGTAGTCGACGGCTTCGGCCAGCGCGCGTTCCGCCATCCCCACGCACAGCGCCGCGATGTGCAGCCGGCCGCGGGCGAGCGAGGCCATCGCGATGCCGAAGCCCTGGCCCGCCGCGCCGACCAGCGCGTCCGCCGGCACTTCTACGTCGTCGAAGACCACCTCCGACGTCCACGCGCCGGCCTGGCCCATCTTGGCGTCGTGCGGGCCGACGGTGACGCCGGGCGCGCCCGCGGGCACGAGCAGCGCGGAGATGCCACGGCTGCCCGCGCTGTCCGGTTCGGTGCGCGCGAACACGACGAAGACCTCGGCGAGCGGCGCGTTGGTGATGAACCGCTTGGTGCCCGAGAGCCGGTAGCGGTCGCCGTCGCGGACCGCGCGGCTGGTCAGCCCGCTGGGATCGGAGCCGGCTTCGGCCTCGGTGAGCGCGAACGACGCGATCGCCTGGCCGGCGGCGAGCCGGGGCAGCCAGCAGGTGCGCTGGTCCGGCGTCCCGTAGTGCACGATCGCCTGGCCCGCGATGCCGTTGTTGGTGCCGAACAGGGAGCGGAACGCCGGTGTCGTCCAGCCGAGCTCGATCGCCAGCCGGACGTCCTCGGCCATGCCGAGCCCGAGGCCGCCGTACTCCTCCGGCAACGCCCAGCCGAACAGGCCCAGCTCGGCGGCCTTCTCCCGGATCCCGGCGGGGATTTCGTCGGTTTCGTCGATCTCCGCCTCGCGCGGGACGACCTCCTTGCGCACGAACTCCCGCACCGCCCCGAGCACCTGGCCGAAAACGTCCGCGTCCATGCGTCGCACCGTACCCGGTAGCGTGCGGTGCGTGAGCACCTTCTACGACGTCGCCGAAGCGCACCCGGGCCGGCTCGCGGTGCTCGCCCCGGACGGGCGGTCCGCGACCTTCGGCGAGCTGGCCGCGCGGGCGAACCGGCTGACGCACGCGCTGCACCGGCTGGGCCTGCGCGAGGGCGACGGCGTCGTCGGGATCGTCCACAACGGACTCCCCTACTTCGAGCTGCTGTTCGCCACGCTCCAGGCCGGGATGTACTTCACGCCGGTCAACTACCGGTCCTCCGCCGAGGAAATTGCCTACGTGGTGGAGAACAGCGGCGCCCGGGTCGTCGTCGCGGACGCGGACATCGCACGTACCTGTCCGCCGTTGGGTTCCGTGGCCCGTTTCTCGGTCGGCGCGGCGGACGGCTGGGAGGACTACGCGTCCTGGGGTGAGGACGAGCCGTCCACCGCGCCGGAGCCACGGACGGCCGGGCAGACGATGCTCTACACGTCCGGCACCACCGGCCGTCCCAAGGGCGTCCGCCGGGCGCTCAGCGGGAAACCGCCGTCGCTGCACGAAATCCACCGCGATCTGCTCGCGATGATGGACGTCCACGAGGGGCCGGGCGTGCACCTCGTGGCCTGCCCGCTCTACCACGCCGCGCCCGGCTCGTTCTCCGTCAACGCGATGCACCTCGGGCACTCCGCTGTGCTGATGGACAAGTTCGACGCCGAGGAGACGCTGCGGCTGGTCGAACGCCACCGCGTCACGAGCACCCACCTCGTGCCGACCATGTTCCACCGGATGCTGCGGCTGCCCAACGACGTCCTAGCGCGGTACGACCTGTCGAGCCTGACCAGCGTGATCCACGGCGCGGCGCCGTGCCCGCCCGAGGTCAAGGAGCGGATGATCGGCTGGCTCGGCCCGGTGGTGCACGAGTACTACGGCGCGTCGGAAGGCCTGATCTGCGGCGTCACGGCGTCGGACTGGCTGAAGGCGCCGGGCACCGTCGGCCGGACGCTGACCGGGGTGCGGCTGAAGGTCCTCGACGAGGACGGCGCCGAGTTGCCGGACGGTGAGCCGGGCACGCTCTACTTCAGCTCGGCCCACACGGCGCTCGACTACCTCGGCGACCCGGAGAAGACCGCGGCCGCCCGTTCGGGCGAATTCCTGACGGTGGGCGACTTCGGTTACCGCGACGCCGAAGGCCGCGTCTTCCTGCTCGACCGCCGGACCGACCTGATCCTCTCCGGCGGCGTCAACATCTACCCCGCCGAGATCGAGGCGCGACTGCTCTCCCACCCGGACGTCGCCGACGCGGCCGTGATCGGCGAGCCGGACGACGAGTGGGGCCAGCGCGTGATCGCCGTCGTCCAGCCGGTGCCCGGGGTTGCCGGCGACGACGCACTGGCGGCGCGGCTGGCCGAGCACTGCCGGGCCGCGCTGGCCGGGTTCAAGACGCCCAAGCGGTTCGACTTCACCGAGCGGCTGCCGCGGACCGAATCGGGCAAGATGCTGCGCCGCACCCTACGGAAGGACTGACTCCCGATGCGCAAGCCGATCGCCGTCACCACCGCCGTTCTCGCCGCCCTGCTGGTGCTGCCCGCCACCGCGTCCGCGACGCCGGGCAGCGGGGTCACCGGCACGATCCTCACGCAGAAGACGATCGGCCACACCGACTACACGCTCCGGGAGATCACCATCCAGCCCGGCGGCTACACCGGCTGGCACTTCCACGACGGCACGCTCTACGCGTACGTGAAGGCCGGGACGCTGACGCACAACAAGGCCGACTGCTCCCTCGACGGCCTCTACCCCACCGGGCGCGCGTTCACCGAGCAGCCCGACCAGGTGCACATCGGCCGCAACCTCGGGACGGCACCGCTGGTCCTCGAAGTCCTGTACGTGCTCCCGGCGGGCAGCCCGCTCTCGGAGGACGCGCCGAACCCGGGCTGCGACTTCTAGCTCGTGAACCAGCCCGCCGCGTCGAGGCGGTAGGCCGCGGGGCCGACGACCGCGCGCAGATCGGTCTCGAGCGCGGTCATGCGGTCGGCGCCGACCGTGCGCGCCCAGTCGGCGCGCAGGTCGTCGAAGATCTCCGCCGACTTCGTGAGCGCGTCGACGCCGTGCGCGGTGAGCCGCACGATCTTGCGGCGCGCGTCGGCGGGGTCGTCGGCGCGCTCGGCGTACCCGAGCGCCTCGAGCCGGTCGACGGTCTTGCCGGCCGCCTGCTTGGAGACGCCGAGGCGGCGGCCGACTTCGGACGCCGTCGCGCCCTGGACGCCGATGGCCTGCATGGCGAACCCGTACGACGGGCGGACGTCCGGGTGCCCGCGGCGCGCGAGCTCGGCGTGCAGGCGGTCGATGAGCGTGCGGAAACCGCCGAAGAGCAGGAACGGCAGCTCGTAGCCGGGTGCGTCGGTCATGACCCCTTGCCAAATTCGACAACCAGGTTTACGGTTTCGACAACCACGTTGTCGATACTACGTCTGGAGACGTCTTGTTCCCCGATCACACCCCGGAGTCTGCCCCGCCCGCCGCCCGCCCCGCGATGGCGGCCACCGCGAAGAAGTTCGGCGGCCACGTCCCGGCCGCCGTCGCCCGCCTGGCGACGTCACCTGAACTGCTGAACGGCTTCCTGAAGCTGAACGCGATCTTCGAGTCGGCCACCCTCCCGGCCCTCGACCGCGAAGTCCTGATCATGACGGTGGCCGCGCGCAACGGCTGCCACCTCTGCGTCGCGATGCACACGGCGTCCCTCCAGCGCCTGTCCGCCGCACCGGAGCTGGTGACGGCGCTGCGCGCGGAGTCGGCGTTGCCCTCGCCGCGACTGGAGGCGTTGCGCGTGTTCGTGCACGCGGTCATGGACACGACGGGTGACGTCCCACCGGCCGCGCTGGACGCGTTCACCCAGGCGGGTTACACGCCGCGGAACGCGCTGGAAGTGGTGCTGGGCATCGGCACCTACACGCTGTCGACGTTCGCGAACCGCCTGACCGGGGCACCGCTGGACGAGGTCTTCGCGGACCACGCCTGGCACGCTACCGCGGTATGACGGTCGTTCCGTTCGCGTCACCTTCCACGAGTTCCCGGTAGGCCCCGGCGACGACGGTGACAGGCGTCCCGCGACCACCGTCCTCGCCCATCGCCTCGAGGGTTTCGCTGATCCAACCGGGGCTGACGGCGTTGATCCGCAGCCCGCGAGTCAGCTCGGCGGCCGTGGACCGGACGAAGCCCTCGAGCCCGGCGTTGACGAGCGCGCCGAGGCCGCTGCCGGGAATCGGCTCGGTGAACGTCCCGCCGGTGAGGGTGATCGAGCCGCCGTCCGGCAGGCGTTCGGCGGCGAGCCGAGCGAGCGCGACCTGGCCGAACAGCTTGCCGCGCAGGTCGTCGAGCACCTGCTCGCCGGTCAGCTCGGCCAGCGGCCGCAGCGGAACGTTGGCGGCACAGCACACCACGGCGTCGACCGGCTTGGTGAACAGCGCCTCGAGCGACGCGGGGTCGGTCAGGTCGGCGCGGACCGCCGAGGTCCGCGAGACCCCGGCCACCTCGTGGCGCGGTTCGAGAGTGGCGGCAACGGCCCGGCCGACCAGACCGGTGGCCCCCAGCACGACGATCTTCACGTCGTCGACGCTAGCGGCCGCGGCAACCCGGTTTCCCGGAAACGATCGAAACCCTTGGCACGTAAGAGAAATCCGTTCTTGTCGGTGCTCCTCACTAAGATCAAGGTGTTCGGTCGGGGGTTGGTCCGATGTCCGAGGAGGACGTTGTGCGAGAAGTGGGGAAGTACACCGCCGGAGCGGTCGCGGCGGTGCTGGCGGGGGCAGTGCTGGCCGGCGCACCCGCCACGGCCGCGGCGGCGGAGGGGTGCCACTGGACGGCGGCCACCCAGCCGGTGCCGGACGGCTACCGGCTCGAGGATCTCGGCTCGGGTGACGGAGCGGGCGCGGTCGCCGGGACCCTGCGGCCGAAGACGGCCGGTGACCCCTTGGCCGGTGTGGTGTGGCGCGGCGGCACCGCGAACGTGCTCGGCAGCGCCTTCGGGCTGGACACCACGATCTCCGACGTGAACTCGGCCGGCGTCGCGGTCGGGTCGTACGCCGAACCGCACGTCTTCGGCGGCCACGAACCGAACCACGCTGTCAGGTACGTCGACGGCGCCTACGAGCGGCTGCCCGAGCCGCCGGGGTTCGTGAACACCACGGCGATCCGGATCAACGCCCACGGCGACATCCTGGGCGCGGTCGGCGAGAGCGGGGACACCGGGGTGTACCGCACGGTCGTGTGGCCGGCGGACACGCCGGGCACCGTGCGCGTGCTGCCCGCGCCGCACGAAGGGTTCCAGGTACCGGCCGGCATCGGCGAGGACGGCACCGTGCCCGTGGCGATCATCGGCGCGTTGCCCGGGGGCGGGTTCGCCGGGTACCTGTGGCCGCCCGGCGGAGCCACCACGGTCCGTCTCGCGTCGCCGGCCGCCAACGGCGCGGACGGCGAGGTCGTGCCGACGGCCATCGGGGGCGATCGGGTCGCCGGGTACACGGGTGACGCCGGGGTGTTCCTCTGGAAGCTCGACGGCTCGATCGACCGGCCGTTGCCGGGTCTGCTCCGCGCCGAGGCGATGAACGCGGCGGGAGACATCGCCGGTCCGGGTGACAACGGTTCGACGGTGGTCCTGCCCTCCGGCGGCGGACCGGCTCAGATCGTCTCGACGGGCGAACAGAACGTGGACGTCAAGGAGCTCACGGAGGAGGGCGACATCTACGCCGCGGTCACGACCACCACCCCGGAGTGGCGGCAAGACGTGGTCCGCTGGCACTGCGGCTGACCACGGCCCGGACGTACCGCCCCTTCGCCGGGGCGGTACGTCCGCGACGCTCCTCGGCCTCTCCGGCACGTGTGACCCAGGTCTCACCAAGCCATGTCCGGTCCCCCGCCGCGGCTCCGACCCCTGGGTGTTCGCACCACCGAGAAGGAGTCGACATGGACAAGCCGGCCGGACGGCGCGAGTGGCTGGGGCTGCTGGTGCTCGTGCTCCCCACACTGCTCGTCGCGATGGACATGACCTCGCTGTTCCTCGCGCTGCCGCAACTGAGCGCCGAGCTGGGCGCGAGCAGCACCGAGCAGCTGTGGATCACCGACAGCTACGGCTTCCTCGTCGCCGGGTTCGTCATCACGATGGGCACCCTCGGCGACCGGATCGGCCGGCGGAAACTGCTGCTCATCGGCGGTGCGGCCTTCGCGGCCGTCTCCGTCGTCGCCGCTTTCTCCACCAGTCCCGGAATGCTCGTCGTGGCCCGCGGGGTGCTGGGGATCGCCGGGGCGACGCTCATGCCGTCGACGCTCGCCCTGATCACCAACATGTTCCGCGACGAGCGGCAGCGCGGGAAGGCCATCTCGATCTGGGCCACCTGCCAGTTCGCCGGCGGCTCGCTCGGGCCGGTCCTCGCCGGGTTCCTGCTGCAGCACTTCGCCTGGGGCTCGATCTTCCTGATCGCCGTGCCCGCCATGACCGTGCTGCTGGTCGCCGGCCCGATCCTGCTGCCCGAGTTCCGCACGCCCGCGCCGGGCCGCCTCGACTTCGGCGGCGTCGCGCTCTCGCTGGCCGCCGTGCTGCTGTTCGTGTTCGGCCTCAAGCAGCTGACCACCGGTGCCGGCCTGCTCGTGCCGCTGGGCGCGATCCTCGCCGGGACCGTGCTGGGCGTGGTGTTCGCCCGCCGGCAGCTGACCCGGCCGGAGCCGTTGCTGGACCTGCGGCTGTTCCGGAACCGGCCGTTCACCGCCGTGCTGGTCGCGCTGGTGTTCGCGGGGGTCGCGATGGCGGGCGTCGGGCTGCTCGTCACGCAGTACCTGCAGGACGTGCTCGGGCACTCGCCGCTCGTGTCGGCGCTGCTGTTCGCCCCGATGGGCATCGGTGTCGCGGCGGGCACGACGATCGCTCCCGCGCTGGCCCGCCGGCTGGCCCCGGCCACGGCGATCGCGGGCGGCCTGGTGGTGTCCGCGGCCGGCAGCCTGCTCCTGGTGTTCGCCGACGGCCTTCCCCTGGTCGTGGCGGGCATCGCGGTGCTGACCCTGGGCACGGGCCCGTTGTTCGCGCTGGGCATCGGCCTGGTCGTCGGGTCCGTGCCCCCGGAGCGCGCCGGCTCGGCCGCGTCGATGGCGGACACCGGCAACTACCTCGGCGGCTCGCTCGGGCTGGCCTTCATCGGCCTGACCGCCGCGGCGGTCTACCACGGGGTGTTCCCGGCGGGCACGACCCTGGCGGCCGACGTCACCCACCCGGAGCTGGCGACTCAGGCGAAGGAGGCGTTCACGAGCGCGCTGAACGTCACAGGCGTGATCGCGACGGTGCTCTTCGCGGGCCTGGCGCTGCTGGTGACGGTGATGCGGACCTCAGCCGAGCGCGCCGAGGAACTGCAGGACGCCCAGCAGGCCCGCTAAGGCGCCCAGGAACTGGTAAATCCCGAAGCTGCCGCCCACCCGGCGGACGGACGCCTCGGCGCGCGGGTCGAGCAGTACGGCGACGGTCTTCCCGACGCGGGGTGACACGAAGGTGTACCGCCCGGCCCACGCCGAGCGGGTCCGGCCGTAGACGGTGTACCGGACCTTCGGCTCGCTCGGCGCCCGGTTCAGCCACCGCCGCTCGTCGACGACGTCACCCTCGATTTCGCGGGCCAGCCCCGCGAACCGCAGGCGCCCCGCCGCGATCCCCGCGGACAGCGCCCCGAACAGGGTGAAAGCCCAGGCCACGAGCAGGTACGACGCGGTGACGTCCGGAGCCAGGTGACCGGCGGCCAGGCCGAACGCCACCAGCAGCACCCCCCGCACGGCGAAGGCGGCGGGCAGCGCGGTCCGGGGTGTCGGCAGCAACCGGACCCGCCCGGCGCCGGCCGGTCCGCACCGCACGACGTCGTCCACCAGCACGGGCACGGTCGTCGGCCGGAGTTCCCGTTCGACGCCGCTGACGTCGTCGACGACGGTGCCCGCCACCGGAGAAACCCGGAAGACCTGCGGAAGCGAGCGAACGGCCGTCACGCGGTACCGGCGCACCCCGCGGGCGAACCACCACCGGAAAGACAGCCAGGCCGCGCCCGCGATCGCCTCGATCGCGCCGGCCCCCGTGAAGACCCATCCCGCCGCACCGTGCACGCGTCAGCCGGGTCCTTTCACAGGGGATCTGGTGGGCGCAGCAGGGTTCGAACCTGCGACCGCTCGGGTGTAAGCCGAGTGCTCTTCCGCTGAGCTATGCGCCCGGACGGCGACGGTCCCCGCGAAGGGAACCGCCGCCGGGAAGCCTCACGCCAGTTCGGCGACGGCCTTCTTCCAGCCCTGCTGGTCGCGCGCCTCGCCCGGGGCGTTCACCTCGGCGAAGCGGACCACACCTTCGGTGTCGATCAGGAAGGTGCCGCGGACGGCGAGACCGGCCTGCTCGTTGAAGACGCCGTACGACCGGGCCACATCACCGTGCGGCCAGAAGTCGGACAGCAGCGGGAACTGGTAGCCCTCCTTCTCGGCCCACGCCTTCAGCGAGAACGGCGTGTCGACCGAGACGCCCAGGACCTGGACACCCTTGTTGTCGTAGTCGGCGAACTCGTCACGGAGCTGGCAGAGCTCGCCCGTGCAGATGCCGCTGAACGCGAACGGGTAGAAGACCAGCAGTACCGGCTTGTCGCCCTTGAAGGACGACAGCTGCACCGGCTGCTTGTTGTAGTCGTTGAGCGTGAAGTCAGGGGCCTGTGAGCCGACCTCGACGGCCATACCGCGATTCCTCTCCCGTACGGACACGTGCCTGCGACGACAACCCTATCGTGTCAGCTGGGCGGGGCCGGTTCAGCGCTGTTTCGACTTCGACTTGGGGGACACCAGCCTCGTGCCGATCCAGTTCGCGCCGACACTGATGTTGGCGGTCTGGGCCAGGCCCACGACGGGCACCGCTTCGGCGATTTCGCTCGGCTCGACGTGCCCGGGCTGCCCCGTCTTCGGGGTGAGCACCCAGATCACGCCGGTCTCTTCCAGGGGGCCCCTGGCGTCGATGAGCGCGTCGCCGAGGTCGCCGTCGTCTTCGCGCCACCACAGCAGCACCACGTCGATGACCTCGTCGGCTTCCTCGTCGAGGATGTCCCCGCCGATCTGCTCCTCGATCGCCGCGCGGACGTCGTCGTCGACGTCCTCGTCCCAGCCGATCTCCTGGACCACCATCTCGGGCTTGATGCCGAGCCTCTCGGCGACGCCGGTCTGATCAGCGTCTCCCGCGGCGACCACTGCTTCACTCCTCCAACTACGACGGAGCGTGGCGCTCGAGCACCCTCGTGGAGGGTACGGCTGCGCCACACTCGGCTACCCGGTTGCCGATAGCGAACACTGGTGTGGCTCTCCGCGCAACCGTCCACACCGGATCTTTGACAACTCGTGTCGCAGGATACGGGGCGCCGGGCACCCGCCGCGACGGCGTTTCGGGTGCCTCCGGGACCGGACTGGCACCCTGCCGGAGGGCGTCCCCTAGGGTGGGGAGGAAGAAAACGCGCGCGCGGATACACCGCGCGCGGGGAGTGGCTCGACCGGGCCAGCCGATGTTACCGCCTGGTAGCGGTGCGGAAGCCGGGACGGAAGACGACGATGGAGAGTCGTACACCCCCGAGTACGAGCGCCACCGGCTACAACTTTTCGCAAGGAGACCCCTTGGCCCCGCAGAACGACGGCGCCTCCGGCAAGGAGACCCCGGCACGCGTACGCGTAATCCGAGACGGATTGGCTGCGCACCTGCCCGACATCGACCCGGAGGAGACCGCCGAGTGGCTGGACTCCTTCGACGAGGCGCTGGCCAGGGGAGGCCAGCAGCGGGCCCGGTACCTGATGCTGCGCATTCTGGAGCGCGCCCGTGAACGCAACGTCGGTGTACCCGCGCTGACCTCGACGGACTACGTCAACACCATCCCCACCGAGAACGAACCGTGGTTCCCCGGTGACGAGGAGATCGAGCGGCGCTACCGGGCCTACATCCGGTGGAACGCCGCGATCATGGTGCACCGGGCGCAGCGCCCCGGCGTGGGCGTCGGCGGCCACATCTCGACCTACGCCTCCTCCGCCGCGCTCTACGAAGTCGGGTTCAACCACTTCTTCCGCGGCAAGGACCACTCGAGCGGCGGCGACCAGATCTACATCCAGGGGCACGCCTCCCCCGGCATCTACGCCCGCGCGTTCCTCGAGGGCCGGCTGTCCGAGCAGCAGCTCGACGGCTTCCGCCAGGAGTACTCGCACGCCGGCGAGGGCGGCGGCCTGCCGTCGTACCCGCACCCGCGGCTGATGCCGGAGTTCTGGGAGAACCCGACGGTGTCGATGGGCCTCGGCCCGATGAACGCGATCTACCAGGCGCGGTTCAACCGCTACCTGCGCGACCGCGGCATCAAGGACACGAACGACCAGCACGTCTGGGCGTTCCTCGGCGACGGCGAGATGGACGAGGCGGAGTCGCGCGGCCTGATCCACATCGCGGCCGGCGAAGGCCTAGACAACCTGACCTTCGTGATCAACTGCAACCTGCAGCGGCTCGACGGCCCGGTGCGCGGCAACGGCAAGATCATCCAGGAGCTGGAGTCGTACTTCCGCGGCGCCGGCTGGAACGTCATCAAGGTCATCTGGGGCCGCGAGTGGGACTCGCTGCTGCACGCCGACCGCGACGGCGCCCTGGTCAACCTGATGAACGTCACGCCGGACGGTGACTACCAGACGTACAAGGCCAACGACGGCGCGTTCGTCCGCGAGCACTTCTTCGGCCGCGACCCGCGGACGAAGGACCTGGTCAAGGACCTCTCCGACGCCGACATCTGGAACCTCAAGCGCGGCGGCCACGACTACCGCAAGGTGTACGCGGCGTACAAGTCGGCGCTGGAGCACCACGGCCAGCCGACGGTGATCCTGGCCCACACGATCAAGGGCTACGGCCTGGGCCCGGCGTTCGAGGGCCGCAACGCCACGCACCAGATGAAGAAGCTCACCCTCGACGACCTGAAGCTGTTCCGCGACTCGCAGCGGATCCCGATCAGCGACGAGGAGCTCGAGCGCGACCCGAAGCTGCCGCCGTACTACCACCCGGGCGCGAACTCGCCCGAGATCGAGTACCTGATCGGCCGCCGCAAGGCGCTCGGCGGCTTCCTGCCGGAACGCCGCCCGAAGTCGGCGAAGGCGCTCGTGCTGCCCGGCGACAAGGTCTACGAAGGCGTCCGGAAGGGCTCCGGCAAGCAGGAGGTCGCCACGACGATGGCGTTCGTCCGGCTGGTCCGCGAGCTGGCGAAGGACTCCGAGATCGGCAAGCGCGTCGTCCCGATCATCCCGGACGAGGCCCGCACCTTCGGCCTCGACTCGATGTTCCCGACGGCCAAGATCTACAACCCGCACGGCCAGACCTACACGTCGGTCGACGCGAGCCTGATGCTGGCCTACAAGGAGTCCGAGAAGGGCCAGCTGCTGCACGAGGGCATCAACGAGGCGGGCTCGACCGCGTCGTTCACCGCCGTCGGCACGTCGTACGCGACGCACGGCGAGCCGATGATCCCGATCTACATCTTCTACTCGATGTTCGGGTTCCAGCGCACCGGTGACGGCCTGTACGCCGCCGCCGACCAGATGGCCCGCGGGTTCGTCATCGGCGCCACCGCCGGCCGCACCACGCTGACCGGCGAGGGCCTGCAGCACGCCGACGGGCACTCGCTGCTGCTGGCGGCGACCAACCCGGCGGCCGTGGCGTACGACCCGTCGTGGTCGTTCGAGATCGCGCACATCGTGAAGGACGGCCTGCGCCGGATGTACGGCGAGACCGGCCCGGACGGCAACGGCGAGAACGTCTTCTACTACATGACGATCTACAACGAGCCGTACCAGCAGCCCGCCGAGCCGGAGAACCTCGACGTCGACGGCCTGCTGAAGGGCCTGTACAGGTACGCGGACGCGCCGTCGGGCGACGGTCCCGAGGTGCAGATCCTGGTCTCGGGCGTCACGATGCCGGACGCGCTCAAGGCGCAGAAGCTGCTCGCCGAGGAGTGGGGCGTGCGGGCCGCGGTGTGGTCGGCGACGTCGTGGACCGAGCTGCGGCGCGAGGCCGTGGAAATCGACCACGACAACCTGCTCTACCCGGGCAGCGAGCCGCGCGTGCCGTACGTGACCGAGAAGCTGCAGGGCGCGAACGGCCCGGTCGTGGCGGTGTCGGACTGGATGCGCGCGGTGCCGGACCTGATCCGCCCGTACGTGCCGACCGACATGCTGACGCTGGGCACCGACGGGTTCGGGTTCTCCGACACCCGGCCGGCGGCGCGGCGGAAGTTCCTGGTCGACGCCGAGTCGATCACCGTCGGCGCCCTGTCGATCCTGGCCAAGCGCGGCGAGGTCGACCAGGCGAAGGTCCTCGAAGCGGCCACGAAGTACCGGCTCGACGACATCGCGGCCGCCGGGCCGCAGACGTCGGATTCCGGCAGCGCGTGACCTGGTGCTAGAAAGGGACCCGGCAGACATCCGATGTCTGCCGGGTCCCGCTTGCTAGGGAGTTGATGAAGGTGACGAAGCGCCGACTGCCCAAGCCGGACGAGCTGAAGCAGCTCCTGCGGCCCAAGCCGATCGTGCTCAACCCGACCGACCGGCGCCTCGGCAACGCCCACACCATCGCCGACCTGCGGATGATCGCGCGCAAGCGGACCCCGCGGGCGGCCTTCGACTACACCGACGGCGCGGCCGAGCTCGAAGACAGCCTGCTCCGCGCCCGCCAGGCCTACCGGCGGATCGAGTTCCACCCGAACGTGCTGCGCGGGGTGTCCGATGTGGACACCACGCGGGAGATCCTCGGGAAGACGTCGGCGCTGCCCTTCGCCTTCGCCCCCACGGGTTTCACGCGGATGATGAACCACGAGGGCGAGGCCGCGGTCGGCCGCGTGGCCCAGCGCAACGGCATCCCGATGGGTCTCTCGACGATGGCGACGACCTCGATCGAGGACCTCGCCGCGGCGGCACCCGACGCCCGCAAGTGGTTCCAGCTCTACGTCTGGCGCGACCACGGCGCCGGCGAAGATCTGATGAATCGCGCGTGGGCAGCCGGCTACGACACGCTCATGCTGACCGTCGACACCCCGGTCGGCGGCGCGCGGCTGCGGGACGTCCGCAACGGCCTGACCATCCCGCCGGCGCTGACCCTCAAGACGTTCCTCGACGGCGCGACGCACCCGGCGTGGTGGTTCAACCTGCTCACCACCGAACCGCTGAACTTCGCCTCGCTGAGCCACTTCGACGGCACCGTCGCCGAACTGCTCAACAAGCTGTTCGACCCGACGCTGAACTACGACGACCTCGACTGGGTGCGCCGCACCTGGCCCGGGAAGCTCGTGGTCAAGGGCGTGCAGAACGTCGAGGACGCCCGCGACGTCGTCAAGCACGGCGCCGACGCGGTGCTGCTGTCGAACCACGGCGGCCGCCAGCTGGACCGCGCGCCGACCCCGCTGGAGCTGCTCCCGGCGGTGCTCGACGAGATCCAGGGCGGCGCCGAGGTCTGGATCGACACCGGCATCCTCTCCGGCGGCGACATCGTCGCGGCGATCGCCCGCGGCGCCGACGCCGTCCTGGTCGGCCGCGCGTTCCTCTACGGCCTGATGGCCGGCGGCGAGCGCGGCGTCCAGCGCTGCGTGGACATCCTCCGCACGGAGATGGTCCGCACGATGCAGCTGCTGGGCGTCCGGACCCTCGCCGACCTCACGCCCTCGCACGCGACCCTGCGTTAAACCTGCGCCTGGCCGCCGTCGACGAAGAACTCGACGCCGTTGACGAAGCTCGCGTCGGGTGAGGCCAGGAACAGTGCCGCGCCCGCGATCTCGGACGGGTCGCCGATCCGGCCGAGCGGGACGTCGGCCTCGAACATGTCGAGCATCGCCTGCTGCGCGGCGGGCTCGGCCAGGCCGAGCAGGCCCGGGGTGCGCGTTGGCCCCGGGCTCAGGACGTTGACGCGGACGCCCTTGCCCTTCAGGTCGAGTGCCCAGGTGCGGGCGAAGTTGCGGACGGCGGCCTTCGTCGCGGCGTAGATGCTCATGCCCGGCGCCACGCGCGTCGACGTCGTCGAGCCGGTGATGATGATCGACGCGTTTTCGTTGAGCAGCGGCAGGGCCTTCTGCACGGTGAAGACGACGCCCTTGACGTTCGTGGCGAACGTGCCGTCGACCTGCTCCTCGGTGATCTCGCCGAGCGGGGCGACGGTGCCGCCGCCGGAGTTGGCGACGACGACGTCCAGGCCCTTCCCGCGCTCTTCGACGGCGCGGTAGAGCGCGTCGAGGTCGGCGAGGTTCGAGGAGTCGGCGCGGATCGCCTGGACGCTGCCGCCGATCTCGGCGACGGCGTCGTCGAGGACCTCCTTGCGCCGCCCGGTGATGAACACGTGCGCGCCTTCGGCCGCGAACCGCTTCGCGATGGCGAGCCCGATTCCGGTGCCGCCGCCGGTGACCACAGCTGTCTTGTCCTGCAGGTTCACGATGCTCCTCCGAGTTCTTGACTGTCTCGTCCAGAACGTACGCCGTTCTGGACGAGACAGTCAAGAATGGGTAGGCTGAGGGCATGGCGCGACCCCGGAGCTTCGACCAGGACGCGGTGCTGCGCGCCGCCAGGGACCAGTTCTGGTCGACCGGCTACGCGGGCACGAAGATCGACGACATCGCCGCCGCGACCGGCCTCGGCAAGGGCAGCCTCTACGGCGCCTTCGGCGACAAGCACGCGCTGTTCCTGCGCGTCTTCGACGACTACTGCACCGAGTCCGCCGAGTCGACGCGGCGCGCGCTGGAGGGTCCCGACACCGGCGCCCTCCAGCGGATTCGCGGCTACGTCCTGGGGATCGCCGAGTCCACGGCGGCGGACCGGGACCGGCGCGGCTGCCTGCTCGCGAAGGGCACGGCGGAGTGCGCGGAGCACGACGAGGCCGTCGCGACCCGCGCCCAGCGCGTCTTCCACGAGCTGCAGGAGCAGCTCACGACGGCCATCGCGGCCGCCCAGCGCGCAGGCGACATCGCCGGCGACCAGGACCCGGCCCACCTCGCGAGCCTGCTGCTGGCGGTCACCCGCGGCATCGAGGCACTCGGCAAGGGCGGCTCCACCCCCGCCGAACTCCGCACGGTCGCCGAAACCGCCCTGGCCGTCCTCCCCCAGCCGTAACCCACGTGATCAGAACGCCAACTCACGTGATTGGAACGCCAACTCGCGTGATTGGGAGGTCGACACGGCTCCCGGGCTCGCTTACGCCGTGTCGACCCTCCAATCACGCGTGTCGACCCTTCAGACACGCGTGTCGACCCTGGGATCACGTAAGGCCCTGACTCGTTGGGCCGTGTGGCGTCAAGTTCTTGACGGACCGCCCGGTTTGTGAGGAGGATCACGGGCACTCGCCGAAAGGCCGTTTTCGCATCGTGGAAAACGGAGGTCGCTCGTGTTCGTGCAGGCCCTGTTCATGCAAGACGTGACTCCCCTCGGCTCGCTGGGCCTGTCGGCGCTCGTCGCCGTGCTGCCCCTGGCCACCGTCCTCGTCCTTCTCGGCGTCGTCCGGATGCGGGCGCACCACGCCGCCCTGATCGGGCTGCTCGTCGCGCTCGTCGTCGGGATCGCCGCGTTCGGGATGCCGATCGTGCAGGCCGTCTCCGGCGCGCTGTCGGGCGCCGCGTTCGGGCTGTGGCCGATCATGTGGATCGTCGTCAACGCGCTGTGGATCTACCGGCTCACCGTGCGGACCGGGCACTTCGACGTGCTGCGCCGCTCGTTCGGCCGGATCTCCGACGACCCGCGCATCCAGGCCCTGATCATCGCCTTCTGCTTCGGCGCGCTGATGGAGGCGCTGGCCGGGTTCGGCGCGCCGGTCGCGATCAGCGCGGTGATGCTGGTGGCCGTCGGCTTCCACCCGGTGAAGGCCGCCGTCGTCGCGCTGGTCGCGAACACCGCGCCGGTCGCGTTCGGCGCCATGGGCACGCCGGTCGTGACGCTCGCCCAGGTCACCGGCCTGCCGCTGGAGCAGGTCTCCTCGATCGTCGGGCGCCAGACGCCGTTGCTCGCCCTGGTCGTGCCGCTGCTGCTGGTGATCATCGTCGACGGCAAGCGCGGCCTGAAGGACACCTGGCTGCCCGCGCTGGTCTGCGGGGTCGCGTTCGGGCTCGTGCAGTTCCTCGCGTCCAACTACGTATCGCCGCAGCTGGCGGACATCGGTGCCGCGCTCGCCGGCGCGGCCGCACTGGTGGCCCTGCCGCAGACCCGCCGCGCGGTGCCCGAAGCCGTCCGCGTCGGGATGGGCGGCACCGCGACCGCCGACGCCGAAGCGCCGCCCGAGGATTCACGCGGTGACGTCGTGAAGGCCTACATGCCGTACGCGCTGATCATCGTGATCTTCTCCCTCGCCGTGCTGCCGCCGATCAAGAAGCTGCTCGACAAGGCGACCTGGAAGTTCCACTGGCCCGGGCTGAACGTCGCCGGGCCGAACGGGAAACCGGTGTCCGGCAACACGTTCTCGCTGCCGTTCCTCAACACCGGGGGCACGCTCGTGCTCATCGCCGGGATCATCACGGCGGCGGTGCTGGCGGTACGCGCGAGCGGCGCGGCGAGCGAATGGCTCGCCACGGTCAAGGAACTGCGGTTCGCGATCCTCACCGTCACCAGCGTGCTCGCGCTGGCCTACGTGATGAACCTGTCCGGCCAGACCACCACGATCGGCACGTTCATCGCGGCCGCCGGCGCCGCACTCGCGTTCCTGTCCCCGGTGCTTGGCTGGTTCGGCGTCGCCGTCTCGGGGTCCGACACGTCGGCGAACGCGCTGTTCGGCGCCCTGCAGGTGACGGCGGCCCACCAGACCGGCCTGCCGGCGGACCTGCTCGCCGCGGCCAACAGCTCCGGCGGGGTGCTCGGCAAGATGGTCTCGCCGCAGAACCTCACCATCGCCTGCGTGGCGGCGAACCTGCCCGGTGAAGAGGGCAAGCTGCTGCGCAAGGTGCTGCCGTGGAGCCTGGGGCTGCTGCTGGTGATGTGCCTGATCGTGTGGGGCCAGAGCACGCCGGTGCTCAGCTGGATGCTGCCATGACGCCGTGGTCGCGGGCCGCGACGCGCTTCGCCGAGCGGTTCCACGTCCACCAGCCGTGCACGACCAGCCCGGCGAACACGATGTAGATCGCGGCCGAGAAGTACAGGCCGGACGAAATCTGCAGCGGCACGCCGATCGCGTCGACGACCAGCCAGACCAGCCAGAACTCGACCAGCCCCGCGCCCTGCGCGCCGAAGGCGACGAGGGTGCCGACGAAGATCGCGGCGTCCGGCCACGGCGCCCACGACGCGTGCAGCGCGTCCAGGACCAGGGCCATCACGGTCGTCCCGGCGACGAACGCGCCCAGCATGACCAGGCGTTCGGTGAGCCGGCCCTGCCGCACGACGACCCCGAACACCGGGTCCTTGCGGCGCGTCCAGGCCCACCAGCCGTAGACGGAGATGGCGAGGATGGCGACCTGCCGGGCGGCGAGCCCGCCGAGGTGCGCGGAGGCGTAGACGGCGAACAGCAGCACGGTGGCGCCGACCTGGACCGGCCACGTCCACAAGGTGCGACGTTGCGCGAGGAACACCACGGCCAAGGCGAACACCTGCCCGGCGAACTCGGCGATGGAGATCCACTGTCCGAGCACCCGGAAGCCGTGTTCCAGCAGGTAGTTCACGTGACGCCCCTTTCGTCCTACCGCACCCAACATGCTCCGGGAGGGGCGCATTCCCTAGGGACTGTGAGGCGCGGAACATCCCACCTCGTGGACGTCGCCGACGCGGATCGTGCCGCCGCGGACGACGCGGGCGTGGACGCCGAGTTTCAGGTCGTTGGTCTCGGCGATCGTCTTGAGCAGTCCGGGCGCGGCCGGGAGGCCGTCCCACGGCAGGCCGACCATCACGCAGCGGACGGCCCGGCGGAGGATCTCCAGCTCGACCCCGCCGATCCGGACCCGCTCCCCCAGCCAGGCCTCCTCGGCCAGCTCCGGCGCCGGGCCGGTGTCGAGCAGCAGGTTCGGCCGCAGCCGCCGTTCGTCGATCTCGACGCCGGGCGCCTGTCCGGCCAGCCAGGCTAGTGACGACGTCGTCAGCAGGTGGATGGCGGCCTCGTCGTGGTGCGGGATTTCGGCTTCCCGGACGAGCCGGACGTCCGGGCGGCCCAGCGCGGCGGCGATCTCCTCGTGAGCGGCGTCGCCGCGGACGGTGCGCCCGTCCGGGAGGGTCACCACCGGCACGTCGCCGTCGTAGTGCGCCGCGAACTCGTGCAGGCCCGCCATCCGGCGGAACCGGCGGGTGTTCTTGCCGCTGCCGAACTTGCCGTCCGGGTCGCGGACGGCGTACAGCCGGTCGCCGTCGAGACCGCGCTCGCCGAACTCGCCCTCGGCCAGCCGTTCCCCGCGCATCGACTTCACCGGATAGCGCCACAGCGCCGTCACGACCCCCATGGATCCCACAGTAACGAGACGGGCCCGGCAGCTTCCTCGCCTGCCGGGCCCGTCTCGTCACGCTTCCGCTCAGATCTGCGGGCGCGGGGTCCCCACCGGCGGGGTCGGGGTGTTGGCGGCGCCGACCGTGGCGCGGGGCGCCTCGCTGCGGCCCATCTCGCCGGTGCGCTGCTGCGGCGTCTCGGCCATCTGCTGCTGCATGTTCGCCATCCAGCCGCGCCAGCGGTCCTGCGCCGGCTTGATCAGGCCGCCGCCGAAGCCGACGACGATGACGCCGCCGATGGTGGCCAGCACGGCGATCAGCACCGGGCCGGTGATCGCGGTCGCGATGTTCACCTGTCCGAGCGCGGCGATGATGCCGAACGCCATGATCAGCCAGTAGGCGCCGGTGGCCAGGTAACGGCCGGCCGGGCGGCCCGACATCGCCGACGAGACGACGTCACGCACGACCTTCGCGATGGCCGCGGCGACCACGATCAGCACCAGCGCGACCACGATCCGCGGCAGGAACGCGATGATGTCGTTGAGCAGCTGGCTGACCGGGTTCGTCGGCCCGAACACACCGAACGCGAGCTGCAGCGCGATCAGCAGGACGAAGTAGTAGACCAGTTTCACGAGAATTCCGGCCGCGTCGATCTTCTGCTGGCCGATGCTGCCGGAAAGGCCCGTCTTCTCGATCAGCTTGCCGAAGCCCACTTTACCGAGGACGAGGCTCAGGCCTTTCGCGATGGCCTTCGCGATCAGCCAGCCGATCAGCAGGATGATCAGGAAACCGACGAGTTTCGGGACGAACGTGGCCACGAGGTTCCACGCCTGCCCCAGTCCGTCCTTGAGTTGCTGGCCCATGCCGACTCCCTCTTGATGTTTCGCACCGAATCGCGCCGCGATTCGGGTGATGCCGCTTGGTGTGCACCGGATCGTTGATCAGGTACCCAGCGGCGGCAACTCGTGCGCCCCACGATCGAGTGAGACGACTGGCGCGCGAAGATCGTTGGCAGCCATACTGGTTCTACCGGTGGGGACCGGGGAGACGAGGCCGTCCGGCGCAGCGTAAACCGCAAGCGCCGGGCGGCCTCGAGCATTTGGGGGATACCGGGGCATGGGGGGCGCAGAAAACCGGCCCCCGGAAGCCGAAGCTCCCGAGGGCCGGGTGAACAGCGGTGAAACGTCAGGCGGCGCGCAGGGCGTCCCGCAGTTTCACCTTCGCGCCACTGCGCATCACGGCGTTGCGGTAGATCCGCGCGGCCAGCCAGATCAGCCCCGGAATCAGCAGCACCACCAGCCCCACCGACAACACGGCCTCCCACACCGGTACCCCGCCCATCGCGAGCCGCATCGGCATCAGCGTCGGCGAAAACACCGGAATCACCGAAAGCACCTCGACGAACGTGTTGCCCGGATCCGACGGCAGCACGGAAATGCCGACCACGTACCCGGCGATCACGAACATCAGCGCGGGCGAGGTCGCACCGGCGACGTCCTCCTGGCGCGAAACCAGCGCCCCCAGCGCGGCGAACACGATCGAGTACATGAAGAACCCGAGCAGGTACCACACGATCAGCCACACCACGGTGCCGATGGCCGCCGAAACGGAAATCGTGAGCACACCCGTGGCCAGCCCGGCGATGATCCCGCCGGCGCCGATCACCACCATCTGGACCAGCCCCACCACTCCGATGCCGAGCACCTTCCCGGCCATCAGCTGCCACGGCTTGATCGTCGACAGCAGCAGCTCGACCACGCGCGACGTCTTCTCTTCGACGACACCCTGCGCGACACCCTGGCCGTTCAGCATCAGCGAGAGGTAGATCAGGACACCCGCCGCAATGCCGAGGACCAGCTGCTGGCCGTCGTAGTCGTACGGCTGCTCCAGCGGCGGGTCCTCGACGAACTTCGCGGCCGCGACGGCGGCGTTGAAGTCCGCCGGGTTCCGGCCCGCCGCGGTGATCTGCTGGTCGAGCGCGACCTGGCGGGACAGCAGCTGCAGCACGTTCGCGAGGTTGCCGTTGAGGTCCTTCTTCACCTGGACGTGCACGCTCTTGCCGTCACCGGTGAGCAGCGCGTCGATCGAGCCGTCGGCGAGCTTCGCGCGCCCGGCGGCCTCGTCGGCGAACTGGGTGGTGTCGAGGGACTCGCCGACCGCCTCGGCCCCGCTCTTCAGCGGCGTGGCGAACGCGGCGGTGGCCGGGGTGTAGCCGACGGTCGCGTCGGCGCCACCGCCACCGGTGAACAGCTTGATCGCCACGATGCCGACCACGATCAGCAGCAGGATGACCGCGGTGCTGACGCGGAAGGCCTTGGCCTTCAGGCGGGTGCTGATCTCGCGGGAGGCGACCAGGCCCACCGCCGCGGCCGGGCTCATCCCGACGTCCGAGACCGGGGTACTCATGCGGGGACCTCCTCGGTCGTCACGACGGAACGGAACAGGTCGGCCAGGGTCGGCTGCTCGCGGGCGAACTCGCGCACCGGCCCGGTGGCCAGCGCGGCCTTGAGCACGTCCTGGTCGTCGGCGCCGGCGAGCTCGAGCTCGGTCACCGTGCCCTTGCGGCCCAGCACCTTCACGCCGGCGAGCCCGTCGGCCCAGCCGTCCTCGGCCCCGGGCACGTCCACCCGCAGCCGCACGGCCCCGCCGGAGCGCAGGTCGCCGACCGTGCCGATCTCGACCATCTGTCCACTCCGGACGATGCCGACCCGGTCGCAGAGCCGCTCCACCAGGTCGAGCTGGTGGCTGGAGAACACGACCGGCACGCCCTCGGCGGCCTTTTCCCGCAGCACCTGGCTCATCACGTCGACCGCGACCGGGTCGAGGCCGGAGAACGGCTCGTCGAGCACCAGGATCCGCGGCTCGTGCACCAGCGCCGCGGCCAGCTGGACACGCTGCTGGTTGCCGAGGCTGAGCTTCTGCACCTCGTCCTCACGGCGGGCGGCGACGCCCAGCCGTTCGGTCCACCTCTCCGCCGACGCCTTGGCGGCGGTGGCGGACATGCCGTGCAGCCGGGCCAGGTAGGTGAGCTGCTCCCCCACCTTCATCTTCGGGTACAGGCCGCGTTCCTCGGGCATGTAGCCGATGTGCCGTCGCGTTTCGTGCGTGACCGGTTCGCCCGCGTAACGCACCTGCCCGGCGTCGGCGGAAAGGACGCCCAGCGCGATGCGCATGGTCGTCGTCTTCCCGGCGCCGTTGCTGCCGACGAAGCCGAACAATTCGCCCGGCCGGACGTCGAACGTCATTTCCCGCAAAGCGACCACGTCGCCGTAACGTTTGGAGATCGCGTCGATCTCTAGACCGGTCATCCCGGTGCCCCCATTTCCTCGCTTGGCTGCGATCGTAGGCAGGAGGTACACGCACCGCATAGCGACCCGCGTTGCCGGCACCGGCTACGAAAGTTGCGGGCCACGTAGGATCGCGTCGAAATGGCCGAAACCACCACACCGCGCCGCGTGCCGAAGCACCACGGGCTGTCCGCGAAGACGCTCCAGCGGCTGGAGCGCGCTTCCGGCAGCCTGGCGAGCGCCAGCATCGCCGTGATGGAACAGCGGCTGCCGTGGTTCGCCCGGCTGCCCGCCGACCAGCGCGCGAGCGTCCTGCTGATCACCCAGGCCGGCGCGGCCGGCTTCGTCGGCTGGCTGCGGGACTCCAAGGAGGCCCTGAAGCTCACGACCGAGGCGTTCCGCGACGCGCCGGCCGAGCTCTCGCGCTGGGTCAGCCTGCGCCAGGCCGTCGGGATGGTCCGGCTCGCCATCGAAGTCTTCGAGGAGCAGCTGCCGGCGTTCGCGGCGAACGAGGCCGAGCGGGCCGCGCTGATCGAGGGAATCCTGCGCTACGGCCGGGAAATCGCCTTCGCCGCGGCCAACTCCTACGCCGCGGCGGCCGAGGCGCGCGGCGCCTGGGACGCGCGGCTGGAGGCACTGGTCGTCGACGGCATCGTCCGCGGCGACGCGGAGGAGTCCGTGCTCTCGCGCGCGACGGCGCTGGGCTGGGACCCGACCGCCGCGGCGACGGTCCTGGTCGGCAACCCGCCGTCGGAGGACCCGCCGACGGTGGTGTTCGAGGTCCGCAGCCGCGCCGCCCGGGTGGGACGTCCGGTGCTGCTGTCCGTGCAGGGTTCGCGGCTGGTGGTCGTCGTCGGCGGCGCGACCGAGGGCGGGGTGAAGGAGCGCGAGATCCTCGGCCGGATGTCGGTGGCCTTCGCCGACGGCCCGGTGGTCGCCGGCCCGACGGTCCCGACGCTGGCCGAAGCGCACCACAGCGCGACGGAGGCGTTGTCGGGCCTGCGGGCGGTCGTCGGCTGGCCGGGCGCGCCGCGGCCGGTGCGCTCGGTGGACCTGCTCCCGGAGCGCGCGCTTTCGGGCGACGCCGAAGCCGAGCGGCTGCTGGTCGACAGCATCGCGCGCCCGCTGGAGGAGGCCGGCCCGACCCTGCAGCGCACGGTCGAGGCGTACCTCGAGAGCGGCGGGGTGCTGGAGACGTGCGCGAAGACGCTGTTCGTGCACCCGAACACCGTCCGCTACCGCCTGCGCAAGGCGGCGGACCTGACGGGCTGCCAGCCGACCGACCCCCGGGACGCCCTGGTGCTGCGGATCGCGCTGGCGGTGGGCCGCCTGGCCCGCGCCCGCGGCCTCTGGTGAAGCGGCCTCTGGTGACTCTGGGCCCGAGCGACCTGCCAACAGTGCGCGGCAGGCCGCGGGAAGTCCGGCCGGCGCGGCGTCCGAACGTGCGGACCCGGCCGCGCTCTTCCTCTCCCGCGTGACCCAGATTACAGTGAACCCGACAAGGCTTCCGGGTTACGTGCGAGGTCGCACGGCGCGTCTTTGGAGGTTTCCGACAAAGACGCGCGGCAGACACTGTGAGCGTCGGCATCCCGCTGAAGGACCGTCCCCGTGTTGTCTTAGAGGGTGACAGCAGCAGTGCTCGCTCCCGGTCAGGGGTCCCAGGCCCCCGGTATGTTCACGCCCTGGCTCGACCTCGACGGCGCCCGCGAGCGCGTCGCGCAGTGGTCCGAGCGCGCGGGGCTCGATCTGCTCCGCCTCGGCACGGAAGCCGAAGCCGAGGAGATCCAGGACACCGCGATCGCGCAGCCGCTGATCGTCGCGCTTTCGCTGCTCACCTTCGAGCACCTCCAGGCCACCGCGCCCGTCCCCGCGGACGCGCCGGTCGCCGGGCACTCGGTGGGCGAGCTGGCCGCCGCCGCGATCGCCGGCGTGCTCGAGCCCGCCGACGCCGTCGCGCTCGCCGCCGTCCGCGGCGCCGAGATGGCCAAGGCGTGCGCGATGGAACCGACGTCGATGGCCGCGGTGATGCTCGGGGACCCCGAGCAGGTCGTCGCGTGGCTGGAAGGCCAGGGTCTCGCCGCCGCGAACCGCAACGGAGCGGGGCAGATCGTCGCCTCCGGTGCCGCCGACACCATCGCGAAGATCGTCGCCGAACCGCTCGAGGGCACGAAGATCCGCGCCCTCAAGGTCGCCGGCGCGTTCCACACGCACTACATGGCGCCCGCCGAAGAGGCGCTGCGCGCCCACGCCGCCGAGCTGACGCCCGCCGACCCGACCCGCCCGCTGCTGTCCAATGCGGACGGCGCCGTCGTCACCAGCGGGGCCGAGTACCTGGCGCGGCTCGTCGCCCAGGTCACCCGGTCGGTCCGCTGGGACCTGACGATGGACGGCCTGGTCTCGCTCGGCGTCACCCGCACCGTCGAACTCGCGCCCGCGGGCACGCTGACCGGCCTGGTCAAGCGGCAGCTCAAGGGCGTCGTCACCACTACCACCGCGCTGAAGACGCCGGCCGAGCTGGCGGCGCTGCGCCAGGAGGACGCCTCGTGACCGACCGACCCGCCCTGAGCCTCAACCCGGGCTCCCGCGGCAGCCGCGTGCTGGGCGTCGGCAGCTACCAGCCCGAGCGGATCGTCAGCAACGACGACCTCTCGAAGATCATGGAAACCAACGACGAGTGGATCCAGACCCGCGTCGGGATCATCGAGCGCCGCTTCGCCGAGAAGGACGAGCTGCTCACCGACATGGCGGTCGCCGCCGGCACCGCCGCGCTGGCCGACGCCGGGGTCGACCCGTCCGAAGTGGACACGGTGATCCTGCCGAACTGCACGATGCCGACGCAGATCCCGAACGCCGCCGCGCAGGTCGCCGCCCGGATCGGCATCCCGAACCCCGGCGCGTTCGACCTCAACGCCGCGTGCGCCGGATTCTGCTACGGCCTGGGTGTCGCGTCGGACCTGGTCCGCGCGGGCTCGTCCAAGAAGGTCCTCGTGATCGGTGCCGAGAAGCTCACCGACTCCGTGAACCCGACCGACCGCGCGAACGCGATCATCTTCGCCGACGGCGCGGGCGCCGCGGTGGTCGGCGCGTCCGACGAGCCGCAGATCGGCCCGGTCTCCTGGGGCAGCGCCGGCGACCTCGTCGACCTGATCGGGATGACCGAGGAGAAGTTCATCTACCAGGAGGGCCAGTCGGTCTTCCGGTGGGCGACCACCCAGATCGCGCCGATCGCGCTGCGCGCCCTCGAGGTCGCCGGGCTGAAGCCGTCCGATGTGGACGTGCTGATCCCGCACCAGGCCAACCTGCGCATCGTCGAGGCGATCGCGAAGAAGCTGCGGGCCAACGGCGCCCGTGAAGACATGGTCGTCGCCGACGACATCAAGTACTCCGGCAACACCTCGTCGGCGTCCATCCCCCTCGCGCTGGACCACATGCGCAAGGCCGGGACGGCGAAGTCCGGTGACGTGGTGCTGGCGGTCGGCTTCGGCGCGGGCCTGTCCTACGCCGGGCAGGCGTTCGTCTGCCCCTGACCGTTACGCTCCCGGCGGGCACTCGCCCACCGGTTACCCAGCACCATCCCAAACCCCAAGTAAGACCGAGAAGGGAACTACCCCATGGCTGACAACACTGAGATCCTCGCCGGCCTCGCCGAGATCGTCGAAGAGGTGGCCGGTGTGGCTCAGGACGACGTCACCGCCGAGAAGTCGTTCGTGGACGACCTGGACATCGACTCGCTGTCGATGGTCGAGATCGCCGTGCAGGCCGAGGACAAGTTCGGCGTCAAGATCCCGGACGACGAGCTCGCCAACCTGAAGACCGTGGGCGACGCCGTCAACTACGTGTCGGCCAACTCGAAGTAAGTCCTGTTCCCCTCCTTGAGGAGACTCCCATGAGCAACATCGACGTCGTGATCACCGGTCTCGGCGCCACCACACCTCTCGGCGGGGACGTGACGTCCACCTGGGACGGTCTGCTGGCCGGGCGGAGCGGGGTCCGGACGATCGAAGCCGACTGGGTCGAGGAGCTGCAGCTGCCGGTCAAGATCGGCGGCATGCTGGCCGTCGATCCCTCGGAAGTCCTCCCGCGGGTGCAGGCCCGCAGGCTGGACCGCTGCGAGCAGGTCGCGCTGATCGCCGCCCGCCAGGCGTGGGCCGACGCCGGGTTCGAAGAACCGACGGACGAGCACACCGACGTCGACCCCGACCGCCTCGGCGTGTCGATCGGTACCGGCGTCGGCGGCCCGGTCACCCTGCTCACCCAGAACGATCTGTTGCACCAGCAGGGTCTCCGCAAGGTGTCGCCGCTGACCGTGCCGATGCTGATGCCGAACGGCCCGGCCGCGCACGTGGGCATCGACCTGAAGGCGCGGGCCGGGGTGCACTCCCCGGCCTCGGCCTGCGCCTCGGGTGCCGAAGGCATCGCGAGCGGGGTGGAGATGATCCGCTCCGGCCGCGCCGACGTCGTGGTCGCCGGGGGTGCCGAAGCGTGCATCCACCCGATCACGCTGGCCGGGTTCGCCCAGGCCCGCACGGTGTCCACCCGCAACGACGACCCGGGTGCCGCATCCCGGCCGTTCGACGCGAACCGGGACGGCTTCGTCCTCGGTGAGGGTTCGGGCGTGGTCATCCTGGAGCGGGCGGACCTGGCGAAGGCCCGCGGGGCGCGCGTCTACGCGACGATCGCCGGGCACGGCATCACCTCGGACGCCTACCACATCACCGGCAACCACCCCGAGGGCATCGGCCAGATCGCCGCGATGCGCGCGGCGATGAAGATGGCCGGCGTCACCGCGGCGGACGTCGGGCACGTGAACGCGCACGCGACGTCCACTGTGGTCGGTGACATCGGCGAGGCGGCCGCGATCCGCAAGGCGGTCGGCGACCACGCGATCGTCACGGCGCCGAAGGGTTCGATGGGTCACCTGGTCGGGGGGGCCGGCGCGGTCGAGGGGATCATCACGATCCTTTCGCTGTACCACGGCATCGTGCCGGCCACGATGAACCTGACCGACCTGGACCCGCGGGTGCAGCTGGACGTCGTGTCGGGCGAACCGCGCAAGGTCGAGCTGACCGCGGCGATCAGCAACTCGTTCGGGTTCGGCGGCCACAACACCGCCCTGCTGTTCACCCCGGCGGCCTGAGCACGCTGACAAACGAAAAAGGGCCCGGCTTCGGCCGGGCCCTTTTTCGTTCAGTGGTTCAGCATTTCTGGTGTTCGGGCTGCAGGCCGCCGTCGACGGCGGCGATCCTCAGCGCGGAGTTCTCGACGACCATGGGCATCACGAGCCGCCACTGGATGCACGGCTCGGGGAACCAGTCCGGGGCGTCTTCGGCGTTCTGCTCGCTCCGGAACCCGACCAGGACCCGCAGTGACGAGCCGGAGCCACGCTCGATCCGGTAGACGACGGCGTCGGTGTCCTTTGTGGTGCGGATGCCGTTCTTCCAGGTGACGGGCGGCTGCTGCGCCACCCGTTCCGCCGTGACCACGGTCGTCCACTGCTGGTACTTCTGGGCGTTGATGGCCGCGAAGTACGTTTCCAGCACCTGGCGCACCTGGGCGGCCTGCGGGTGGAACTGGGCGTCCGGCATCATCGCGACCGCGCCGGACGGGGCGGGCACGCCGGTGCTGGCCGACGCCTGCGACGATGCGGGCGCCGACGTGTCCGGGGTGGGCTGGTCGGGACGGCGGTAGAGCTCGCGCGCGAGCAGGCCGCCGCCCACGGTCACGGACAGCACCACGACCACGACGGGCACCAGCCAGCGCTGGCGGGAGCTGGAGGCGGGGGTCGTCACGCCGAAGAGCGTACCGGCCCCGCCACCGGTCCTCACCCGGTGCTAGCCGACCTGGTGCAACCAGGTCACCGGAGCACCGTCACCGGCGTGACGGTACGGCTCGAGCGCTTCGTCCCAGCTCGCGGCCAGGAGTTCGTCGAGCTTGTGGGCCAGCGACTCGCCGCCGCGGGTCATGCTCACGAGTGCGCGCAGCTGGTCCTCGCCCACCACGATGTCGCCGTTGGCGCTGGTCCGTCCGTGCCACAGGCCGAGCCCGGGCGCGAAGCAGAACCGTTCGCCGTCGACGCCCGCGCTGGGCTCTTCGGTCACTTCGAACCGGATCATCGGCCACGCCTTGAGAGCGGACGCCAATCTGGCGCCGGTGCCCGCGGGCGCGCGCCATCCGCATTCGGCGCGAAGCTGACCCGGACTGGCCGGCTGCGCCGTCCACTTCAGGTCGACTCGGGCGTTGAGGGTGCCCGAAATAGCCCACTCGACGTGCGGACACACCGCAGACGGCGACGAGTGGACGTACACCACACCTCGGGTGCTGCCACGGGTGCTCACTGCTACCTCCGCTTGCTCGACGAGGGACGTCTTCCCCTACGCCCTGAAAATCGAGCTGCGTGGCCTCAGTGCGGCTCCCGAATACCGCCTCCGATGCGTTGTAGCACATTCTGCACCCCAACCGTGCTGTTTGGCCACACGAACACCACAAGTCACCCGCAGCACCACTTTCGGTGGGCACGTGGCCGCGTCCCGCCCGTGTCGCACCGTGGATACGGCCGGGCGCGCTAGCGTGATGATCCGGAACGACGAGCGGGGAGGGTTTTCGGTGCGACTGGTGCGCCTCGAGCGGCAGCAGTCCCGGGTGGCCGACGACGTCCGGGCGGCGCTGGCCTCCCTGGGCCGCGGCAGCACCGTCGTCGGCGGGATCGCGCTGATCGGCGTGGGGACGGTGACCGATCGCCCGATCGAGGCGGTGGTTCTGCTGCCCCACGGCGTGATCATCGTCATCGGCGTCGACCTGCCGGACCCGGCGCTGCGGCTGGAAGCCCCGCTGGGCGCGGAATGGCGGGCCGACGGCTGGCCCCTGGTGGCCGACGACGACGCGGTCAACCCGGCGACGGAAGCCCTGGACCTGTCCCAGGCCTGCGAAAGCCGCATCGTGGAACTGGTTCCGGGCACGGCCCCGGTGGGCACGATCGTGGCGGTCGGCCCGTACGTGGAGACGGTCGACCAGCCGGCGAGCGACCTGGCGGGCCCGGTCCGCGTCCTGCACCCGACCCCGACGACCATGCTGGCGGCGGCGGTCTCCCTGGCGACGGCCCACCGTCCCCGGTCGGTGGACCAGGTGCGGGCGCTGATCCGCGGCCTGGCCCCGGACGCACCCGAGTTCTCGGACGAAGTCCTCCTGGGCGAGGGATTCAGCCGGTTCAGCGACGACACGCCGCCGGAGTCCCTTTGGGACACAGTGCAGCGCGTGCCGTCCCAGGTCTCGGGAACACCTGCGCGTGGCCTTGCGGATTGGCGCACCGAAACGCCGAGTGCAAGTAGCAGAACGCAAACCACCGAAGCTCTTGGCATCCCAAAGGGCCCGGATTCCGAAATCCCCGCGGATTCCGCGACGGCGGAGACTTCCGAGACCATTTTGGACACCGCGGTCGCGACCGACACCGCGAATTCCGCCGATTTTCCTCCGGCGCACCCTGAGGCCGCAGCCGCAGTGGCTCCGGATACGGCTTCCGACAGCAAGAAACCCACCAAATCCGCTCCGGCGCCAACCTCCGCGGCCGGGGAACCCGGCCACCCGGCCGAGCCGGCCTCCGCCGCGGCCTCGGACACCGTGGCCGCTCCCGGTGCCACAACCCCTGCAGCCACCCCGGAGACCACGGAACCCGAGCTCCCGGCCGAATCGGCCGCCGCCGCGGCTCCGAACGCCGCGGCAGCCCTCGGCAGCACCCAGCCCGCCGAACTCGGGCCGCTGCGAACTCCCGCCGCCTCCCCCGAGACCACGGAACCCAGCCTCCCAGCCGAAGCGGCCGCCGCGGCGGCTCCGAACGCCGCAGCAACCCTCGGCACCGCCCAACTCGCGCCGCCGCGAACACCCGCCGCCTCCCCCGAGACCACGGAATCCGCCGAAGACACCGGTCCAGCCGAGGCGATCCCCGCGGCCGCGAACACCACAGCGGCTCTCGGAACCACAACACCCGCCGGACCCACTTCGCCGCGAACACTCGCCGACTCGGCCCCGGCGGTGGCTCCGGACACCACTGCGACTCTCGGAACCACCAACCCCACCGAGCACGCGGCGTCGCGAACCCCAGCTGAGTCAGTCCCTGCGGCGACTCCGGACACCACTGCGGCTCTCGGAACCACAAACGCCACCGAACCCGCACCGCCGCGGACTCCAGCCGAGTCGGCCCCTGCGGTGACTCCGAACACCACCGCGGCCCCCGGAACCACAAGCCTCGCCGAGCCCGCGGCGCCGAGAATTCCAGCCGAGACAGCCCCGGCGACGGCTGCGGACACCACCGCGACTCCCGGAACCACAAACCCCACCGAACCAGCGCCACGCACCCCAGCCGAGCCGGCCGCGGCCGTGGCTCCGAACACCGCGGCCGTCCTCCGCGCTGCGAAGCCCGCCGACTCGGGTCCGGCGCGCACCTCCGCCGCCGGGCTTGCCGCCGCTCTGGACTCGACCTCGATCACCACGAAATCCGCCGAGTCCGGCCTCCCGGACTTCGTGGACTCCGAGCGCACCGAGACCCTCGGCAAGCCTGCCTCCGTGCTGCCGCTTTTCCCCGGGGCCGAACAAATCCCGCCCCACCCATCGGCCACCGACACCGAACGCACCGAAACCCTGCCGCACCCCGGGCCGCCCCGTCCGGCCGCGGCTCCGCTCCCCCGGCAGGAAACTCCGGCCTTCCCGCCCCCGCGGGCGAATCCGCGTCCGGCGCCCGCGGCGGCCGCGCCCACCTCGCGGACCGTGCGGTGGCTGCCGCTGGGGGCGATCGGGTTGCTGGTCGCCCTGGTCGTCGCCGCGGTGGTCGTCGCCACCAGCGGGGACGACACCACCGCCGCGCCCGCTTCCCAGGCGCCCGTCTCCCAGCCGCCGTCCCCGCAGCCCACCAAAGCCGCGCCCGCCGAGAGCCTGCAGTTCTCGCTGCGCGCCGCCGACGGTGACCAGCGGTGCGCGTCGCACGCCTTCGGGGACGCGCAGGCCAGCCTGCAGCAAACCAGCTGCTCGGGCGTGCGCCGGGCGAGCTACACCACGACCGTCGACGGCCGGGCGGGTGCGGTGACCATCGGCATCGTCGCCTTCCCCGATGCCGCGCAGGCCGCCGCCTTCAAGGCGATCACCGACACACCGGGCGGCGGCGGGATCCTCGACCTCGCCGCCGAGACCGGCAAGTGGGACAGCCCGGCGCCGAAGTTCGAGAACGCCGCCTACACCTCCAAGCTGGAGGGCACGTCCGTCCGGGTGGTGCAGGCGGTGTGGGTGCCGGGACCGTCCACTCCGGACGATCCCGGCCTGGCCAGGGCGGCGAAGGCCGCCCTGGACCTGCCCGCCCAGTGAATCAGAGCCCGTAGGCCTCCAGCAGCCGCAGCCACACCTCGCTGATCGTCGGGAACGACGGCACCGCGTGCCACAGCCGGTCCAGCGGAACCTCCCCGACGATCGCGATCGTCGCCGAGTGCAGCAGCTCCGCGACGTCCTGGCCGACGAACGTCACGCCGAGCAGCACGTTCCGCTCGGTGTCGACGACGATCCGGGCCTTGCCCTGGTACCCGTCGGCGTGCAGCGACGAGCCCGCCACCGCGATGTCGATGTCGACGACGCGGTCGGCCGAGCCCTCTCGCGCGTCCGACAGGCCGACGGAGGCGACCTCCGGGTCGGTGAACACGACCTGCGGCACGGCGTGGTGGTCGGCCGTGGCGGTGAACGGGCTCCACGGCGACGTGTCGACCTTCTCGCCCTTGGCCAGTGCGGCCACCGTGTCGCCGGCCGCGCGGGCGCCGTACTTGCCCTGGTGGGTCAGCGGGGCCCGGCCGGTGACGTCGCCCGCGGCGAAGAGCCAGCCACCGTCCACTGCGGACACCTGGCCGGTGTCGTCGATGGTGAGCGGGCCGCCGGCCTCGACGCCGATGTTCTCCAGGCCGAGACCGGCCGTGCCGGGACGCCGCCCGGTCGCCACCAGGAACTCGTCGACGACGAGCACCTCGCCGTCCTTCAGCGTCAGCTCGGTGCCGCCGTCGACCGCGGCGACCTTCTCGACACCGGACATCGTGTGGACGAACACGCCGGCTTCCCGCAGCCCGTGCAGCACCAGGTCGCCGACGAACTCCGCGTTGCGCGGCAACGGGCGCTCGCCGGTGATCACCAGGTGCACCTGCGCGCCGAGGGTCGCCCAGGCCTGCGCCATCTCGACGCCGACCACGCCGCCGCCGAGGACGCCGAGCCGGGCCGGCACGGCCGAGGCCGACGTCGCCTCGCGCGAGCCCCACGGCCGGATCGTGTCGAGCCCCGGGATCTTCGGGGTGTTCGGGACGCTGCCGGTGCACACGATCACCGCGTGCCGCGCGGTCAGGACCCGGTCGCCGTCGACGGTCACTTCCCGCTCGCCGGTGATGACACCGTGCCCGCGGATCGGTTCGATGCCCGCGCCGCGGGCCCACTCGAACTGGCCCGTGTCGTCGCCCTTGCCGGTGAACCAGTCCCGGCGGGCGAACACCTGCGCCGGGTCGAGCGCGTCACCGACGGGCACCCCCGGGATCCGCTTGGCCGCGGCGAGCAGGTTTCCCGGCCGCAGCAAGGCCTTGCTCGGGACGCACGCCCAGTAGGAGCACTCGCCCCCGAATCGTTCGTGCTCGACCAAGGCGGTCTTGAGGCCGCCGCGAACCGCTCGTTCGGCGGCCACTTCGCCCACCGGGCCGCCGCCGATCACCACTACGTCAAACGTCTGTCCGGACATGGCATCAGCGCACACCACCACGCGAGATCGCGCAAGCCAACGGCTATCCTCGTCAGGAAGCTGCAAGTTATCGGCGGCACCGGGGAGGTCGCCGAGACCCGGTGCACGCGACTATCACACGTTCGAGCACGGGAGGTTTGTCGTGGCCAGAAACACGGCTGTGCGGGTGCTGGATGACCTGACCGGCGAGGCCGCCGGGGAGACCGTCGGGTTCGCGCTCGACGGCATCGACTACGACATCGACCTCTCCTTCGCCAACGCCGAGACCCTGCGGGCCCTCCTGCAGCGCTACGCCGACGCCGGCCGACGCACCGGTGGCCGCAAGCGCCAACCCCGGATCGTCCCGGGCGCGAAGAAAACCCGTGCCAAGGCCGCCCCGAAGACAGCGAAGCCGGTCGCCGGCCGTCGCACCGCTGCTGCTGCCGCCCCGGTCAAGGCCCGCGCCACCAAGGCCGCGCCGAAGACCGCCGCCGCACCGGCCAAGGCACGGACCACCAAGGCGGCCGCCAAGGCCGCGGCCCCGGCGAAGACGACCACCACTCGCGCGAAGACCACCACCGCCGCGAAGGCCGAGCCCGCTCGCGCGCGGAAGGCCGCGGAGCCGAAGAAGACGACCCGCGCGTCGGCCCGCAAGGTGCCCACGGTGACGTTCTCGGCCGCCGAGTAAGTCCACAGTAGACAGACGTGCCGTGAGGGGCACCTTCATGGACCTAAGAGCCATGAGGGTGCCCCTCACGGCATCGGCGGGTCAGGCCGCGCGCTGGGCGCCGTCCGCGTGCCAGGACGGGTACCGGTAGCGGGTGTGCAGCAGCTCCCGCTGCCGGGACAGCTCGGCCGCGGACGGCGGGCGCGGCACGAGCGTCCCGAGGATCTGCGACGCCGCCGCTCGCACCGCGGCTTCGACCGCCGGGAAGCCGGGCCGCAGGCCGTGCTCGGCCAGGGACGCGACGGGGCTGCGGTGCGAGTCGAGCGGGCGCGGGTCCGGCGGTGCGCTCGTCAGGTAGCGGCCGACGAGCGCGGCCGACGTCTCGACCAGCAGCGTCGAATGCGCCAGCAACCCGGTCTTGGTGCGGAAGACGGCGAAGCCGCACAGTTTCGCGTCCCCGACGAACAGCCCGCGGTCGCCGATCCGCGGCACCAGCCCGAGCTGGTCGACGGCGGCGCTCATCACCTTGCCGAGGGCTTCAAGGGGCCGATCGGCCGGGCCGGGGAGGACCAGCGTGACGTTGAGGTTGCCCGGGTCGTGGAACACGGTGCCGCCACCGCTGGCCCGCCGCAGCACCGGGACGCCGTCACGTTCACACGCGTCGGCGTGCACCTCACGCGCGATCCGCTGCCCGCGCCCCACCACGACGCAAACCGGGTTGCGCCAGAGCCACACGACCGGTGACTCCGGCGCAACCCGGAGGAGCGCTTCGTCGAACGCGAGGTTCTCGGCCGGGTCGGTGAACGCCGCACGCACATCCGACCCGCTCGTCATAACGCCTTGAGTTCCTCCACGATCTCGCCCACCGACGACTTGGCGTCGCCGAAGAGCATGCTGGTCTTGGGATCGTAGAACAGGTCGTTGTCGATCCCGGCGAAGCCGGAGCTCATGCCGCGTTTCAAGACGATCACGGACCGGCTCTCGTTGACCTTGAGGATCGGCATCCCGTAGATCGGCGAGGTCGGGTCGGTCTGCGCGGCCGGGTTGGTGACGTCGTTCGCGCCGATCACCAGCGCGACGTCGGTCTGAGCGAACTCGGAGTTGATCTCGTCCATCTCCTTGAGCTGCTCGTACGGCACGTCGGCCTCGGCGAGCAGCACGTTCATGTGCCCGGGCATCCGGCCGGCGACCGGGTGGATCGCGTACTCGACCGTGATGCCCTTCTTCTCCAGCAGCTTCGCCATCTCGCGGACGGTGTGCTGCGCCTGCGCCACGGCCATGCCGTAGCCCGGCACCACGACGACCTTGCTGGCGTACGCCATCTGGATCGCCGTGTCGGCCGCGCTGGTCGAGCGCACCGGGCGCTCCTCCTTGGCACCTCCGCCGGACGAGACGGCCGGGCCGCCGCCGAAGCCGCCCGCGATGATCGCCGGGATGGACCGGTTCATCGCCTTGGCCATCAGGTTGGTCAGGATCGAGCCGGACGCGCCGACGATCATGCCGGCCACGATCAGCGCCGTGTTGTCCAGCGCCAGGCCCATCGCCGCGGCCGACAGCCCGGTGAACGCGTTGAGCAGCGAGATCACCACCGGCATGTCCGCGCCGCCGATCGGCAGGACCACGGTGAGGCCGAGGATGCCCGCCGCGACCAGCAGCCCGACGATCAGCCACCCGGAGTCGCCGCCGGCCACGATGATCACCGCGCAGGCGAGCGCGATCAGCAGGAGCAGCGCGTTGACCGGCTGCTGCAGCTTGCCCATGGTGATCGGGCGGCCGCTGATCAGCTCCTGCAGCTTGCCGAAGGCGATGTTCGAGCCCCAGAAGGAGATCGACCCGATGATCGCGGCGAACAGGGACGCGATGGCGATGTACGCCGGCTCGTGCGCGTAGCCGTCGGTGGAGTTGAATTCGACCCACGCGATGAGCGCGACCGCGCCGCCGCCGACGCCGTTGAACAGCGCCACCATCTGCGGCATCGCGGTCATCTTGACCTTGCGCGCGGACGGCACGCCGACCAGCGCGCCGATCGCGACGCCGAGGACGATCAGCAGCCAGTTGCCCATGCCCGGGGTGAGCAGGGTGGCGATCACGGCGATGCCCATGCCGACCGCGGCGATCCAGTTGCCGCGGACCGCGGTGCGCGGGCCGGTGAGGCCCATCAGGCCGTAGATGAAGAGGGCGAACGCGACGATGTAGAGGATCGCGACGAAGTCGGTCACTTGTCCTCCTCCTCGTCGGCGGCCGGTGCTTTTTTGGCCTTGAACATCGACAGCATCCGGTCGGTGACCAGGAAGCCGCCGACGACGTTGATCGTGCCGAAGGCGATGGCGATGACCAGCAGGATCTTGTTGAACACGCCGTCGACACCGAGGCCGAGCACGACCAGCCCGCCCAGCAGCACGATGCCGTGGATGGCGTTGGTGCCGGACATCAGCGGCGTGTGCAGCGTGTTGGGCACCTTGGAGATGACGGCGAAGCCGACGAACCCGGCGAGCACCAGCACCGCCAGGTTCTGCACGAGTGGGCTCACGCGACGCTCCCTTCGCGCCCGGCCACGCAGGCACCGGCGACGATCTCGTCCTCGAAGTCGAGCTTCAGCTCGCCCTCCTTCGTCACGAGCAGCTCCAGCAGCTCGGTGACGTTGCGGGCGTAGAGCTCGCTGGCGTGCGAAGGCATTTCGGCGGGCAGGTTCAGCGGCGACAAAATGGTGACGTCGTGCTCCACGACGTCCTCCCCCGGCTTGGTCAGCTCGCAGTTGCCGCCGCTCTCACCGGCCAGGTCGACCACGACGGACCCGGCGGGCATGCCCTTGACGGCGTCCGCGGTGACCAGGGTCGGCGCCTTGCGCCCGGGGACCAGCGCCGTGGTGATCACGACGTCGAACCTCGTGATGGCTTCGGTGAGCCGGCGCTGCTGCTCCTCACGCTCCTCGGCCGTCAGCTCGCGGGCGTACCCGCCTTCGCCGACGGCTTCGATGCCGAGGTCGAGGAACTGCGCGCCGAGCGACTTGACCTGCTCGCCGACCTCGGGCCGGACGTCGTAGCCGGTGGTCTGCGCGCCGAGCCGCTTCGCGGTGGCCAGCGCCTGCAGCCCGGCGACGCCGGCGCCGAGCACCAGCACCTTCGCCGGGGGCACGGTGCCGGCCGCGGTGGTGAGCATCGGGAAGAAGCGCGGGAGCTTCTGGGCCGCGAGCAGCACCGCGCGGTAGCCGCCGATGCTGGCCTGGGACGACAGCGCGTCCATCGCCTGGGCTCGGGAGATCCGCGGGACGGCCTCCATCGCGAACGCCCGGAGACCGGCCTCCTCGAGCTTCGCGAGCCCCTCCGGGTTGCCGCGCGGGTCGAGGAAGCCGATGAGCACGGTGCCCCGGCCCAGCCTCGCGACCTCGTCGGCCGAGGGTGGGTTCACCTTGACGACGACGGGCGCTTTCCACGCGTCGCCGAGTTCGGCGCCGGCCTGGGTGTACGCGTCGTCGCTGAGGTGCGCACCGGCCCCGGCGCCCGGTTCGACGAGGACCCGCAGACCACGTTGCGCGAGCCTCCCGACGAGCTTCGGCACCATGGCCACCCGGCGCTCCCCGGGGCGTGACTCGGTCACCACACCCACGGTGAGCTGCTGATGCTGTTCGCTGTCCGCCACACGACCTCCTCATCGGCGAGGAACGATCCGTGGGTTGTACCACGCCGGACCGACAGTCCCCAGCGACCTGAGTCGCAAGTCTCGCCGTATTGCCAGAAGTACGGGCGACGTGCAGGAATCGTTCAGCGAGTCTTCCAGTGTGGAACGCCGAGAAGGATCAACCGCAGCCGTTTTTCCGCCATTCCGGTGATTTTCGGATCTTCACCGGGCCGTGCTTCCAGGAGTTCGACAATCGTCGTAAGCATCACGGAAACGATCAAGTCGGCGAGCATGTGGAGGTCGTCGGTCGGCCACGAGCGCAGCGTCGCGAACCGGGCGAGGTCGATCGCGAGGTCGCCGGAGAACATCCGCAGCTCGACGCCGATGGCCCTGGCGAGCGGCCCGCCGCCGTACCGCTCGCGCGTCAGGAACCGGAAGTGGTCCTCGTTGGCGCGCACGAACTGGTGCAGCGTGGCCACCGAGGCGCTGATCATCCCCTGGTAGGTGTCCGGGTCGGTGCGCGCGGACCGGATCATGCCGCGCAGCGTGCGGGTCGTTTCTTCGACGAGCGCGACGCCGAGTTCCTCCATCGAGGCGAAGTGGCGGTAGAAGGCCGTCGGCACCAGGCCCGCGCCCTTCGCGACCTCGCGCAGGGAAAGGCTGGCGAACGGGCGGTCGGCCAGGAGGTCCAGTGCCGTGTCCAGCAGCGCCTGGCGCGTGCGCTGCTTGCGCTCCTGGCGGCTCACCGGTTCCTCGGACACGTCCTCCAGCGTACGGATGTCCACCGCGTTGCTCACGTCACATCCTCCGCCTCTCGCGTTGACAGGTCGTCCACTCATGCCGTGCACTGTTGAGTGTACAGTCGTTCACTGTAATCGAGGAGGTCCGATGACGGCGCTCATGCCCAAGCGGGTCCGCCGGCTCGCCTCGCTCGCCGAGGCGCTGCTCACGCCCCACGGAATGGACCGGTATCTCGAGCTCGTCGACCCGATGCTGGTCCGGCGCGAGGTCCGCGGGCTGGTCACGGCCGTGCGGAAGCAGACGCCCGACAGCGTCACCCTGACCGTGCAGCCGAGCCGGGCGTGGCCGGGCTTCACCGCCGGGCAGTACGTCCGCCTGCAGGTGGCGATCGACGGCGTCCGGCGCACACGCTGCTATTCGCCGTGCGGTTCGCAGCACGCCTCCGGCGAACTCGAGTTCACGATCAAGGAGCAGGGCCTGGTCTCCGGGCACCTGAACCACGCGATCGGCGTCGGCTCCGTGGTCGGACTGTCCACACCGGACGGCACGTTCACGCTGCCCGCCACCCGGCCGCGCCGGGTGCTGCTGATCGGCGGCGGCAGCGGGATCACCCCGGTGCTGGCCATGGCGCGCACCCTCGTCGACGAGGGCCACCCCGGCGAGATCGTGTTCCTGCAGTACTCGAACGGCCCGTCCGACGTGCTCTACCGCACCGAACTGGCCGAGCTCGCCGCCCGCCACCCCGGGCTGCGCGTCGTGCACGCGTACACCCACGCGAAGACCGGCGGCGACCTGCGCGGGTTCTTCTCGCCGGAGCACCTCGAGACGGCCGCGCCGTGGTACCGCGACGCGGAAACCTTCGTCTGCGGCCCGAAGCCGCTCATGGACGCCGTCCGTGATCAGCTCGGTGAACGGGTGCACACCGAAGAGTTCACGCCGCCCACGTTGACCTTCGACACGGCGAACGCCGAGGGCCAGGTGCGCTTCAAGCGCAGCGGGCGCGAGTGCGCCAACTCCGGGAAGCCGTTGCTGGAGCAGGCGGAGGAAGCCGGGCTGTCCCCGGAGCACGGCTGCCGGATGGGCATCTGCTTCTCCTGCACCCAGCTCAAGACGGCCGGCCGCGTCCGCAACGCCAAGACGGGCGAGGTTTCCGGCGAAGAAGACGAAGAGATCCAGCTCTGCATCTCCGTCCCCGTCGGGGACGTCGAGATCGACGCTTAAGGAGTTCCCACCATGACCGGCCTGCAGGACCGACTCACCCCCGAGCAGGTCGACGAATTCGGCCACGAGCTCGACGCGCTGCGGCAGCGGATCGTCGACGACCTCGGCCAGGAAGACGTCGACTACATCCACAACGTCATCAAGACCCAGCGCGGCCTCGAGGTCGCCGGGCGGGCGCTGCTGTTCGCCGGGTTCTTCCCGCCCGCGTGGCTCGCCGGCGTCGGCGCGCTGTCGCTGGCGAAGGTCCTCGACAACATGGAGATCGGCCACAACGTCATGCACGGCCAGTACGACTGGACGCGCGACCCGGCGCTGAGCTCGCAGCGCTTCGAGTGGGACAACGTGGCGCCCGCCGAGAACTGGCGGCACTCGCACAACTACATCCACCACACGTACACGAACATCCTCGACAAGGACCGCGACATCGGTTACGGCGTCCTGCGGATGGACCCGGCGCAGAAGTGGCACCCGTACTACCTGGGCAACCCGGCGTACGCGGTGGCGCTGGCGGTGTTCTTCCAGTGGGGTGTGATGCTGCACGACCTGGAGTTCGACCGGATCGTCAAGGGCGAGCGCAAGTGGTCGGACACCACCGAGGTCGTCCGCAAGATGGTCAAGAAGGCGTCCCGGCAGGTCGGCAAGGACTACGTGCTGTTCCCGCTGCTGACCGGCCCGCTCGCGCCGCTGACCTTCGCCGGCAACGCGACCGCGAACCTGGTCCGCAACCTGTGGTCGTTCTCGATCATCTTCTGCGGGCACTTCCCCGCCGACGTCGAGAGCTTCACCGAGGAGGAGACCGAGAACGAGTCGCGCGGGCAGTGGTACCTGCGCCAGATCCTCGGCTCGGCGAACATCACCGGCGGCCCGCTGTTCCACGTCATGAGCGGGAACCTGTCGCACCAGATCGAGCACCACCTGTTCCCGGACATCCCGGCCCGCCGCTACCCGGAGATCGCCGGCGAGGTGCGCGCGCTCTGCGAGAAGTACGGCCTGCCGTACAACACCGGCCCGCTGCACAAGCAGCTGTGGTCGGTGGCGAAGAAGCTGGTGAAGCTCGCGCTGCCGTGGAACGGCGCCCCGCGTGCAGGCGCTACGGTAGAGCGCGACCAGGAACTCCGCGCGGCATAGAAGGACGATGCTCATGGTCGGGCAGTTCGAGAGCGGCAAGGACACGGTCCAGGTGATCACCGAGTCGGCCGCCACCCACATCGGCAACATCGCGACCATCATCACCGGCGCGGTACGCGACATAGCCCGCGAAACCGGTGACTGGCTCACCGAAGTCATCGAGATGCGCGAAGCGGCGCAGAAGGCACGCGAAGACCGCGTGGACCCGGAACTCGACGACTGAGAGCTTCCGCGAAAGCCGCTTTGAGGGCCTTGTGGTCCTCAGAGCGGCTTTCGGGCGCTTTTCGGCGCTGAAACCGTCGGGGCCGGCCGGTAGCGTGGATCACGGGGGCGCCCCGGCGGGCTGGTGCCGAATTCGCGCTGCGCGGCTCGGCGGCGGCGTTGTGTCACGCCTGCCCGGGACAGCGACGCGGGGTTGCCACGGCTGTGCTGCTGCAGGTCATCTCATGGGGGCTGGCCACGCCGCTCGTCGGCAGTGTTGCGTCGCGCCCCACCCGGAACAGCAGCGCCGGGGTCGTGCCGCGTCGGTCATCTCATCGGGCCGACCACGCTCCTCGGCAGCATCACCGGGCGGCCGCGCCGCACGTACCGCAAACGCTTCCGCGAAAAGCCGAGCTGAGGTCCACAGCGTCCTCGAAGCGGCTTTCGCGCGCTTCGCCAACGCCGTGAGGGGCACCTTCAGAACGCCAGGTCCCTGAAGGTGCCCCTCACGGCTTTCCGGCAACCAGATCTGTCGGTGCCGACCGGTAGCGTGGAATTCGGGGGCGCCCCCGCCGGCTCCGGGGGAAATCCGGATGGGCAGCGGTGCGCCGGACGGTGAGACTGGAGTCGTGACCAGCCTCGATCTTCCCCGCCCCCACCCGCTGCGCCGGGTGTTCGGGCCGCTGGCCGCGCGGGACTTCTGGGCGGAGTACGCGTGGCTGTGGCTCTCCGGCCCGCTGACGCTGTTCTCCCTGCTCAGCATGCTCGTCGTGCTCGTGCTCGGCCTGTGGCTGACGCCGATCCTCGTCGGGTTCCTCGTGCTCGCCGGCGCCCTGCTCTACGCCCGCGCCCTCGGCGCCGCCCACCGCGGGCTGGCCCGGGTGCTGCTCGGCGTGAGCGTGCCCGCCCCGCGCCGTCCCGAGCTGAAACCCGGCCTGTGGAGCTGGGTGAAGGCTCGCGTCGGCGACCCGGCGGGCTGGCGCACGGCCGGTTACCTGCTGCTGCGGCTCCCGCTGACCCTCGCCGGCCTGTTCACGGTGTTCACCGCGACGTCCTTCGGCCTGGCCGCGACGAGCTACGCCTTCCTCTGGTTCCCGCTCGGCACGCAGCGGATGCCGGCCTTCGACATCTACGCCGAGAGCTGGGCGGGCGCGCTCGCCTGGTCGGCGTCGGGGCTGCTCGTGCTGGTCGCGCTGCCGTGGGTGGTGCACGCCTTCGTCGCGCTCGACCGGCTGCTCGTGGTCGGGCTGCTCGGCGAGCGCGTGCTGTCCGAGCGGGTCCGCGACCTGGAGGCCAGCCGGGCGACGGCGGTCGAGGACTCGGCGCTGCGGCTGCGCCGGATCGAGCGTGACCTGCACGACGGCGCCCAGGCCCAGCTCGTCGCGCTGGCGATGAAACTGGGGCTGGCCAAGGACGAGCTGAACGCCGACGACCTCGACGTCGCCCAGGTCCGGCAGCTGGTCACCGCGGCGCACACCAACGCGAAGCAGGCACTGACCGAGCTGCGCGACCTCGCCCGCGGCATCCACCCGGCGGCCCTGGACGCGGGCCTCGACGTGGCCCTCTCGACGCTGGTCGCGACGTCCGGCATGGACGCCAGGGTCACCGTGGACCTGCCCCGCCGTCCGCCGCCGTCACTGGAGACGATCGTCTACTTCAGCGCCGCCGAGCTGCTGACGAACGCCGCGAAGCACGGCGGGACGACGCTGGCCGAGATCCGCGAGGACCGCGACGTGCTGTGGCTGCTCGTGCGCGACAGCGGCGGGGGCGGCGCCCGGATCGTCCCCGGCGGCGGGCTGGCCGGGGTGGCCGAACGGCTGCGGACGGTCGACGGCGAGCTGGCCGTGAGCAGCCCGCCGGGCGGTCCGACCGAAGTGACCGCGCGGGTACCGCTGCCCCGCTAGGGTCGGCGGCATGCGGATCGTCATCGCGGAGGACTCCACCATCCTGCGCCAGGGCCTCGTGGAGCTGCTGACCTTCCGGGGCCACGAGGTCGTCGCCGCGGTGAAGGACGCCGACGCCCTGCGCGCCGCGGTGACCGGGCACGATCCGGACGTGTCCATTGTGGACATCCGGATGCCGCCGTCGCACACCGACGAAGGGCTGCGGGCGGCGATCGCGCTGCGGGCCGAGCTGCCCGGCTGCGCGATCCTGCTGTTCTCCCAGTACGTCGAGACGAAGTACGCGTCGCAGCTGCTGGCCGACCGCGCGGGTGGTGTCGGCTACCTGCTGAAGGACCGCGTCGCCGAGGTGTCGGACTTCCTGGACGCGCTGCGCCGGGTCGCGGACGGCGAAACGGTCCTCGACCCGGAAGTCGTCAGCCAGCTGTTCTCGGCGACCCGCCAGACCGATGCGCTGAGCGGGCTCACCCCGCGCGAGCGCGAGGTGCTGGGCTTGATGGCCGAAGGCCGGTCGAACTCCGCCATCGCGGCGAAGCTCTTCCTCTCGGCCGGTTCGGTCGAGAAGTACGTGACGTCGATCTTCGGCAAGCTGGGGCTGCCACCGTCCGAAGGGGACAACCGCCGGGTGCTGGCCGTGTTGCGCTACCTGGACTCCTGAGCGAGCATCCCGTCGACGAAGGCCCGTAGCCCGCGCGCGAAGGTGTCGCGTTCGGCCAGTTCCGGCCAGCGCTCCCCGACCGCCGCGAGGCTGGGGAACCGGGCTTCGTCCAGCTTCCCGAAGACGGTGTCGCGGTAGCGCGGCCGGTCCTCTCCGGCGCGCCGCGCGGCGCGCACGCGGACCAGGATCTCCCCCGCCGTGTAGTACCAGATGTTCCGGTACAGCTCGACGGCCTCGTCCGGGGTCCGGCCACAGCCGATCGCCCCGCCGACGATGGCCTCGACCATCCACAGCGCCGACTCGCCGAGCAGGTCGTCGGCCGTGAGGACCTCCACCGCCTCCGGCCAAGCGGCCAGCGAGTCGTGCATCACGGTCGCCGCGACGAGGATCCGCTCGCGCGGGTCCTCCGGCAGCTCCGGCCGCTTCAACCGGGAGGCGTAGTAGTCGAGCAGCTGGATCATCAGGTCATCCTTGTCGCGGACGTGGTGGTAGAGCGTCGTCGCGCCGACGCCCAGCTCGGTGGCCAGCCGCCGGACCGTCAGCTTGTGCCAGCCCTCGCTGTCGAGGATCACCCGCGCCGCTTCGAGGATCTGCGGGCGTGAGGTCGTCGGCGGCCGGCCGATGCGGCCGGTGGGTCGTGGCATGCCGTCCATCATGCCGGTCGACACCCGTCCGGCGCTCGTGGTACTTTCGGAACATGTTCGAAAACTACGACCTGTTCAAGACCATGATCCACCTCCTACCGGACGGCTCCGCCGAGGCCAGTGACCCCGGCGGCGGCCGTCGCGCGGCGCTGGCCGGTGACGCCGGGAGCCTGTGGACGATCGGCGCGTTCCACGCCGGGAGCGACACCGCCGTGCACGCCGACTACTGGGAGCGGCACCCGAACGGCCACGAGGTGCTGTTCGTGTTCTCCGGCGCGCTGCGCGTCTACCTGAGGGACGAAGGGCCGGAGCCCGTGACGACGCTGAGGGCCGGGCAGTCGTTCGTCGTGCCGCCCGGCCGGTGGCACCGGCTGGCCGTCGAGGAGCCCGCCGACCTGCTGTCCATCACGCCGCGCTCCGGCACCGAGCACGAAAGGGACGCGGCGTGAGCGCGGACCGGCGAGGCATTCTGGTGGTGTGCCTGGCCGTCTTCGGGCTGATGGCGGGGCAGCAGATGCTGAACCCGATCCTCCCGCCGCTGGCCCGCGAATTCGGGTTCAGCGAGCTCGCGCTGGGCGCGGTGTGGGCGGTCGGCGGCGCCGGCGTGGTGCTGGCCAGCCCGTTCTGGGGGCGGCGCGGCGCGTCGTGGGGGCATCGGCCGGTCCTGCTGATCTCGCTGGCCGGCGCGATGGTGGCGCTCTTGGCGTTCGCGCTCGTCGCCCGGGTCGGACTGGCCGGCACCCTGGCTGTGCCGTTGCTGTTCACGCTGGTCCTGCTCACCCGCGGGATCGTGTTCGGGCTCGCCTGGGCGGCAACACCGGTGACGGCGCAGTCCTACATCGCCGACATGACGTCGGGCCCGGCCGAGCGGGTGCGGGGGATGTCGATGTTCGGTGCGGCGCAAGGCCTCGCGCTGGCGGTCGGGCCCGCCCTCGGCGGGGTGCTGAGCCTCGCCGGGCAGATGGTTCCGATCTACGTCGCGCCCGTCATCCTGGCGGTGATCGCCGTCCTGGTGGCGATCGGCCTGCCGAAGCCGCCCGCGCGGGAGGTGCGCCCGCCGATGGTCAAGGTCAGCCCGCGCGACCGGCGCATGTGGCCGTTCCTGGTCATCGGCTTCGGGTTGTACCTCGCGCTGGCGATCGTCCTGATGACCATCGGGTTCCTGGTGCAGGACAGGCTGGGCCTCGCCGCGCAGGACACCAGCCGGGTGACGAGCCTGGTCATGCTGGCCGGCGCCGGGATGATCATCCTCGTCCAGGTGCTGGCCGTGCCGCGGCTGAAGTGGACACCGGTGCGGCTCATCCGGGTGGGTGCGGTCGTGATGACCGGCGGCATGCTGCTCGTGGTCGTCGCGTCGAACGGGCTCCTGCTCGGCGTGGGTGTCGCCGTGCTCGGGGCAGGGATGGGGTTCGCGACGCCGGGGTTCATGTCCGCGCCGACGTTGCTCGCGACCCGGGAAGAGCAGGGTGCCGTCGCCGGGCTGGTCGGTTCCGCGAGCGCGCTGGCGTTCATGGGCGGCCCGCTGCTGGGGACGGGGTTGTACGAGATCTCCCCCGCCGTCCCGTACGCCGCCGGCGCGGTGCTGCTGGCGGGCCTGGCGGTGTTCGCCTTCACCCGCCTCGGCACCTCGACCCGGCAACCCGCGGAACTGGTGGCCGCTCCCTAGGCTGGAGTCCATGTACTCCACCGAGATCGAGGTCCGCACCGGCTCGGACGCCGTCGTCCACGACCTCACGCACGAGGCCGAGGCCTTCCTGCGCGACGCGGACGCGCACGACGGCCTGCTGCACGTCTGGGTCCCGCACGCCACCGCGGGCCTGGCGATCCTCGAGACGGGCGCGGGCAGCGACGAAGACCTGCTGACCGCGCTCGACGAGATCCTCCCCCGTGACGGCCGGTGGCGGCACCGGCACGGGAGCCCGGGTCACGGCCGTGACCACGTGCTTCCCGCGCTGGTGCCGCCCTACGCGACGGTTCCGGTGCTCGGCGGCGTGCTCGCGCTGGGCACCTGGCAGTCGGTCTGCCTAGTGGACACCAACCTCGACAACCCGGTCCGGAAGGTGCGGTTCAGCTTCCTCGCGGGCTGACCGGCCGGGCCACAGCGCGACCAGGAGCCCGGCGGCCAGCAGGGCGCCGAGCACCCAGAGGCCGGTCGTGACGTCGGGCGCGCCCGGCACACCCTGCAGCAGGCTGCGCAGGCCCTCGGCCGAGAAGCGGAACGGCGTCCACGACCACAGCAGCGTGCGGTAGGCCGGGTTCAGCAGCTCCGGCACCTGCCCGGCGACGGCGGGCGCGACCAGGTAGAGCGGGCCGAGCACGGCCATCGCGCGCAAGCCGAGCAGGCGCAGCAGGCCGGCCTGCACGGCCGCGAAGGCCGTCGCGGCGAGGAACACGAACCCGAGAACGCCCGCGGTCAGCGGCAACGCGGCGTCCCACAGGGCGAAGAACCCGGCGACCACGGCCGTGACCAGCACGCCGGCGCCGGCGACCTGCAGGAGCCGGGCGCCCGCGCCGAGAGTGCGTCCGGTGCGCTTCGCCAGCTGCGTCAGCGCGAGGCCGGCGACAAGCGCGCCGATCCAGGCCAGGGCGCTCGCGGCCAGCGGCGCGGTCCGCCCGGCGAGGCTCACCGGGTGCAGCACCTCCTGCTTCGGCGCGCCCGCCAGCGCGCTCGCGGCGCCGGTCAGCGCCTGCTGCGCGACCTGCGTGCCCGCCGGGTTGACCGCACCCGAGGTGACGACCGTCGCGGACGGCCCGGGCCCGAGTTCGAGCACTCCGTAGACCTTCTTGTCCTCCAGCAGGCTTCGCGCCTCGGACGAGGTCGCGACGGTCCAGTCGAGCTGGCCGCCGCCGTGCGCGGCGAGCTGCTGCGCGACCCCCGGCGGCGCGACGACCGCCACCGGGACGTGATCCGGCGCGACGGTGGCCTGCGCGCCGAAGGTGAGGAACCCGAGCACCACCGCCACCAGCGCGCCGGCCACGGCGGCGACCAGGGCGAGCGCCCCGGCGGGGCGCCGGACAGGACCGATCATGACAGCCTCCAGTTATTCGTCATGCGTTGAATTTCCTCCAAGGTAGGAGCCGTCGCCCAAGAAGTCAACACGTGTTGAATAGTGACGCCGGTAACCTCGACCCCGTGACGAAGACGCGGCTGGTGCTCTGGGACATCGACCACACGCTGGTGGACTTCACCGGCCTCGGCGCCGCTTGGTACACCGCGGCCCTGGCCGCGGCGACCGGCACCGAACTGACCACCTACCCCGACTTCGGCGGCCGCACCGAGCGCGCGATCAGCACAGACCTGCTCACCGCGCACGGCATCGAGCCGACCGAAGAACTGCTCCAAGCGCTCTGGAAGGCGTTGATCGCGGAGTCCGAGCGGGCCGTCGGGCACCTGCCGGCCGACGCCCGGGCGCTGCCGGGCGCCGCCGCGGCGCTCACCGCGTTCGCCGGGCACGACCACGTCGTCCAGTCGCTGGTCACCGGCAACCTGCCGGAGATCTCGCGGCACAAGCTCGCCGCGTTCGGCCTGGACGAGCACCTCGACCTGGCGATCGGCGGTTACGGCACGCTCTCGGCGCACCGCCCGGACCTGGTCCCGCACGCCGTGGCGCAGGCGGCGGCCAAGCACGGGATGCCGTTCGCCGCCGACGCCGTGGTCGTCATCGGCGACACCCCGAGCGACGTCGAAGCCGCGCTGGCCCACGGCGCGATCGCGGTCGCCGTCGCGACCGGGCACTACCCCGCGGCCGAACTCCAGGCCGCGGGCGCGCACACGGTGCTGCCGGATCTGGCCGACACCGACGCCGTCCGGAGCGCCGTCCTCGGCTGACAACCCCGAGAGTCATCGTCCTTCCGACCGGGATGACCCTCACTCCGAAGGAGGACTCCCCTAAGGGAAATCTCGCTCTGCCGTCGGATGTCCGGAACGCCCGCACTCGCCAGACTTCCAGTCATGACAGAAACAGCGTCGGCGGGCCTGCCCGCCGGAGGGGGACGCATCCGCGGCACGGTCGCGGTTCTGCGGCAGCGACTGCCGTTCACCAGCAGTGTTGTGCTCGCCATGCTCCTGCTGGCCGTCGCGACCGGGGCGCTCTGGAACGCCGCCGAAGACCGCGCGGCCTTCCCGTTCATCGCCTACGGACTGCCGTCGCTGGAGGCGGGCCGGTGGTGGACGATGCTCACCGGGCCCTTCTTCGCCGTCATCCCCTGGTACTACCTCCCGATGGTCGGCAGCTTCGCGCTCTTCGCGGGCTTCGCCGAGTGGCAGCTGGGGACGCGGCGCGCGATGGCCGTGACGATCGGCGGCCAGTTCGTCTCCGTGCTCGTCGCGACCCAGTTCCTCGCGCTGAGCCGCAACTCCGGCTGGTTGTGGGCCGAGCGGATGGCGGGCAGCCTCGACGTCGGGTTCTCCGGTGGCGCGCTCGCCGCCGTCGCGGTCGCCAGCGCGACCCTGCGGCCGCCGTGGCGCCTGCGCCTGCGGGCCGGGCTCTGCGTGTACGCCGGCGTCGCGATCATCTACGTCGGCACGCTCGCCGACCTCGTGCACTTCTTCGCGCTGGCGCTGGCCATCCCGCTCGGGAAGCGGCTGGTCGGCCCACGCGGCAAGACCGACACCACGGGGCCGAACGTGCGGGAATGGCGGCTGCTGATCGTCGCCGGCCTGCTGCTGCTCACCGTCGCCGAGGTCGTGATGTTCCTGGTGCCCGGCGACGGCCCGTTCGGGTCCGCGGACGGCGTTTCGCTGACGGCGCCGGAGCTGGCGATCCTCGTCCTGCTGGTGGTGCCGATGCTCAACGGGCTGCGCAAGGGCGGCCGTGTCGCGTGGCGCTGGGCCGTCGCGCTCTCGGTGTTCGTTACGCTGCAAGGGCTCGCGGCCGCCACCGTGATCGGGCTGGCCGACGTCTTCGGCGGCGACTACGACACCGCCGGCCTGCCGCTGTTCTTCGTGGACAATCTCTTGTGGACGGTCGAGCTGATCGTGCTGATCGCCGGGCGCCACGCCTTCCGGGTGCCGTCGCGACGCCGGCTGCGTCGCCACGCCCAGGGTCCGGGCGTGGCGCTGGCCCGCACGCTGCTCGGGCGGCACGGCGGCAGCACGCTGTCGTGGATGACGACGTGGCCGCGCAACACGTACTTCGTCCGCGAAGACGGCCGGTCCTACCTCGCCTACCGCCGCCACGCGGGGGTCGCGGTCGCCCTCGGCGACCCGATCGCCCCGGACGGCACCGCGGCGGCGACGGTCACCGAGTTCGCCGCCATGTGCGAGAACTCCGGCCTGGTGCCGTGCGTCTTCTCGGCGACGGAAGCCACCGTCGCGGCGACCCGCGAGCTGGGCTGGCAGCACGTCCAGGTGGCCGAGGACAACGTGCTCGACCTCGCGGACCTCGAGTTCCGCGGCAAGGCGTGGCAGGACGTCCGGTCGGCGCTGAACAAGGCGGCCAAACAACACATCGACTTCCGGCTGGTCCGCTTGGCCGACCAGCCGGAACCCATCCTCGCCCAGGTCCGGGCGTTGTCGGAGGAGTGGATGTCGGGCAAGGGCATGCCGGAGATGGGCTTCACCCTCGGCGGGCTCGACGAGGCGATGGACCCGGCGACCCGCGTCGGCCTCGCGGTGGACGCCGACGGCGTCGTCCACGGCGTCACGTCCTGGCTGCCGGTCTACACCGGCGCGGGCCAGGTCGGCGGCTGGACGCTGGACGTCATGCGCCGCAGCGCCCACGGTTTCCGCCCGGTGATGGAGTTCCTCATCGCGTCGGCCTGCCTGGCCTTCCGCGAAGAGGGCGCGCGGTTCGTCTCGCTCTCGGGCGCGCCGCTGGCCCGCAGTGCCAACGGGGCGCCCACGCGCACGATCGACCGGACGCTGGAGTCGCTGGGCCGCGTGATGGAGCCGTACTACGGGTTCCGTTCGCTGCACGCGTTCAAGGCGAAGTTCCAGCCGCGGCACGTCCCGCTTTACCTGGCGTTCCGCGACGAGGCCGACCTGCCGCGGATCGGGCTGGCGCTGAGCCGCGCGTACCTGCCGGACGTCCGGCTGCGCGAACTGGCGAAGCTGGTCAGTAGCTCTCGGGGACGCTGATCCGCTGCGGGAACCGGATCTTCCGGCGGCCGACGACGTTCTGGTCCTTCTCGATCAGGGCGCCGTCGGTCAGCCGGAGCCAGTGCCCGTTGCGGGAGTCGCTGAACGCGATCATCACCCCCGGCGTCAGCTCCGTGTCGAGGCGCGCTTCGGGCACCGCCATGCGCCACTTCCCCGGCGGGAGCACGGCGAAGAGGTACTCGTCGTCTTCGATCTCCGGCCCGCGGTGCAGGGTGGAGCCGGTCATCGGCAGGCTCCGCACGAGGTCGAACGAAACGACGACGTGGTTGACCGCCTCGGCATTGGCGTTGGACACGACCATGTGAGTGCGGCGCCCGTCCCGCTCGATCCACGCGGTGACCTTCGACGCCTGCTCCTGCCGCTCCCGCCGGTCCCGCTGCCGCCGGTCGGCCCGCGCCGCCCGGCCGTCCCGGATGGCGATCCACAGCGCGACGGCCACGGCCGCCACGGTCCCGACGGCTCCCGCCCACTGCCCGGCCGCGCCCCACCACTCCGGACTGCGTGCGCGTGTCGTCCAGCCCCAGGCCTTGGCCAGAAGCGGTCCGAACAGAAGCAGGAACCCGGCGGCGCCCAGGACGCCGAACGCGCCGGCGCGGAGCCGGGCGAGCCGCTTGTCCATGGGCCCACCCTGCCGGACCCCGGCGCTCAGCGGTAGGTGGTCGGCGGCGGGGTCGTCGTGCTGCGGCCGGCCGCCGGGACGAACCGGTAGCTCTTCAGGATCCCCAGCAGGTCCTCGCGGATCGCAGGCCCCGCGCGGTCGCTGTCGGCGTAGGCGACGACCACACCCGACGCGCCGCCGGCACCGAACGCCATCGCGGCGACCAGGGCGTGCTTCGCCGCGCACTGGCCGGTTTCGGTCGGGATCACCTCGGCGACCACGATCCGAGCCGGGGCCTTCGTGCCGTCGGCCTTGGTGATCTGCGCGTCCGCACCGGCGTCCGGGGTCACCGCGGCCAGCGGCCCGTTGTCCGGGCTGAACGCGCTGACGCCGAGGTCGGTCACGGCCTTGCGCGCGGCTTCGCCGTTGTCGGCCACCGGCTCGGTGGTGACCCCCGCGCCGCCGAGGTTGGCGTGCTCGCAGAAGTCCTCACCCAGGAACGCGCTCGTGATCAGCCTGATGCCGGGCACCGCGGCGGTCTTCTCCCAGCCGTGGAGCGTGCTCGGCTCGGGCTTCCAGGCCGGGGGGACGTCGTAGGCGTACGAGCCGTCCTTGGCCGCGACGGACTGCCAGCCGCTCACCGCGGCGGGAACGACCACCCGCGGCGCCGGCGTCTCGACCACCGGCGTCCGCGGCACGGGTGCCGAGGCCGGCCGGTGCGACTTGCCCACGCCGAGTGCGTTCAGCACGCCCGCGATCAGCGCGATGAGCACGAGCCCGACCCACGGTGCCCGCGAGGAGCGTCGCCACTTCGGCGGCTTCGGGGCCGGGCGGATCCGCTTCGGCTCGGCCCGCGGCGCGTCAACACCTCCGCTGGACGGGAAGCGCGGCGCGTCCGCGGGCTCGTAACCACCGAACCCGCGAAGCGCCGCGTTGTCCTCGTACCCCGGCGTCGTGTCGTCACGCCGGCGGAACCGGCTCATCAGGACCGGACGAGCTTGACCAGGTGCTCGACGACGGCGTCGACCGCGATCTCCTCGCGCTCGCCGGTGCGCCGGTCCTTGACCTCGACGACACCGTTGGCCAGGCCGCGCCCGACCACCAGGATGGTCGGCACGCCGACCAGCTCGGCGTCGGCGAACTTGACACCCGGCGTCGCCTTGCGGTCGTCGAGGATGATCTCGAGCCCGGCGGTGTCCAGCTCGGCGGCGATCTTCTCGGCGCCGGCACGCACCGCGTCGTCCTTGCCCGCGATGACGACGTGCACGTCGAACGGCGAGACCTCGCGCGGCCAGATGATGCCGAGCTCGTCGTGGTTCTGCTCGGCGAGCACGCCGACCAGCCGCGAGACGCCCACGCCGTAGGAGCCCATCGTGATCCGGATCGGCTTGGAGTCGGGGCCGAGCGCGTCCAGCTCGAACGCGTCGGCGTACTTGCGGCCGAGCTGGAAGATGTGCCCGATCTCGATGCCGCGCGCGGCGACCAGGGTGCCGTGGCCGTCCGGCGACGCGTCACCCTCGCGGACCTCGGCGGCCTCGATGGTGCCGTCGGGGGTGAAGTCGCGGCCGGCGAGCAGGTCGACGACGTGGTGGTCGGGCTTGTCGGCCCCGGTGACCCAGGCGGTGCCGGGCGCGATCCGCGGGTCGGCGAGGTAGCGCACACCGTTGTCCTGCAGGGCCTTCGGGCCGATGTAACCCTTGACCAGGAACGGGTTCGCCTTGAAGTCGGCCTCGTCGAGCAGCTCGACCTCGGCCGGCTCGAGCGACGCTTCGAGGCGCTTCATGTCCACTTCGCGGTCACCGGGGAGCGCGACGCAGACCAGGTCCCACTCCTTCGCACCCGGCTGACGCGTCTTGAGCATGACGTTCTTCAGCGTGTCCGCGGCGGTGAACTCGCGGCCGAGCCCGGCCGCGTTGAGGAAGTTCACCAGCGTCTCGATGGTGGGCGTGTCCGGCGTGTGGTGCACCTGCGCCTCGGGACGGCCCTCGACCGGCTGCGCGGCCGGCGCGGGCGTCACGACGGCTTCGACGTTCGCCGCGTAACCCGACTCGGTGCTGCGGACGTAGGTGTCCTCGCCGGTCTCGGCGACCGCGAGGAACTCCTCCGACGCCGAGCCGCCCATCGCCCCCGACGTCGCCTTCACCACGACGTACTCGAGGCCGAGGCGGTCGAACAGCTTGGTGTAGGCGGCGCGGTGCGCCTGGTAGGAGCGCTCGAGGCCCTCGTCGTCGAGGTCGAAGGAGTACGAGTCCTTCATGACGAACTCGCGGCCGCGCAGGATGCCGGCGCGGGGCCGCGCTTCGTCGCGGTACTTCGTCTGGATCTGGTACAGCGTGACCGGATAGTCGCGGTAGGAGCTGTACTCGCCCTTGACCGTCAGCGTGAACAGCTCTTCGTGCGTCGGGCCGAGCAGGTAGTCGGCGCCCTTGCGGTCCTTCAGGCGGAAGAGGCTGTCGCCGTACTCGGTCCAGCGGCCGGTCGCCTCGTAGGGCTCCTTCGGCAGCAGCGCGGGGAACTGGATCTCCTGCGCGCCGATGGCGTTCATCTCGTCCCGCACGACGGCCTCGATGCGGCGCAGCACGCGCAGGCCCAGCGGCAGCCACGAGTACCCGCCCGGGGCGACCCGGCGGACGTAGCCGGCGCGTACCAGGAGCCGGTGGCTCGGTACCTCGGCGTCCGCCGGATCCTCGCGCAACGTGCGAAGGAACAACGACGAAGTCCTGGTGATCACTGCGGGGCTCCCTGCGCCAAGCGGGTGTGAAAGTCCCGCTCAGGGTAGTCACTCCCCCCGTCATGACTCCAACGGGTTACTCGACGGGCCGTTTTTGTCGGTGCCGGTCGCTAGCGTCCGGGTCATGAACCTTCGCATGGCCATGATCACGATCGACTGCGCGGATCCGCGCGGGCTGGCGGAGTTCTGGACGGCGGCGCTCGGCACGACCGTCGCCCAGGACTTCGAGGGCGAGTTCCTGTTCCTCGCCCCGCCGGAGGGCGGGCTGTCGCTGGGGCTGCAGCGGGTGCCCGAACCACGCGCGGGCAAGAACCGGGTCCACATCGACCTCGGTGCCGAAGACCGGGAACAGGAGGTGAAACGGCTGGTGGCGCTGGGCGCGACCGAGCAGGCGCAGCACGAGGTGCCGGGCTTCGCGTGGACGGTGCTCGCGGATCCGGAGGGCAACGAGTTCTGCGTGTCCGGCTCGCACGACGGGTGAGGCTTCCGTAACGCCCGGCTCCGTCGCGCCGATGCTCGGTTCGGAGCGGTGAATTCGCTGCTCCGGGCCGATTTTCGGCACTGGTCACCGGCCGGTGCCGACCGCTAGCATCGGCCCGGCGGGGGGCCGCGGGGGGTCTTCGGCGCGTACGACCGCGACGGATCACGTTCGTGGCCAGCCTTTTCTCAGGGGGAGATTCCTGATGCCCTTTTTTGGTGTTGCAGTCGGCGTCCGGCCGAAGGCGGCGCTCTGATGCGCCGGGTGAGAGCGGGTGCCCTGCTCGGCATCACGGCGGCGCTGGGCGTGCTCACCGCCGTGCCCGGTGCCGCGGTCACCGGCGGTCCCGCCGCCGACGGCGCGTACGGGTTCACCACGAGGATCGAGGTCGGCACCGCACACGGGTGCAGCGGGGCGCTCGTGGCACCGCAGTGGGTGCTCACGGCCGCGAACTGCTTCCCCGAGAACGCGGGGGTGGCGGGTTCGCCGAAGCTCGCTTCGAGGGCCGTCGTCGGCAAGCGCGGCACCGCGGGCGCCGAACGGTCCATTGTGGACCTGCTGTTCCGCGCCGACCGGAACGTGGTGCTGGCCAAGCTGTCGGCACCGGTGGCCGACGTCACCCCGGCCGTCGTCGGGACCACGGCACCGGCGGTGAACGAGCGGCTGCGCGTCGTCGGCTACGGCCGGACCGCGACCGAATGGGTGCCCGACGCCCCGCACACCGCCACCGTCGCGGTGCGGAGCACCACCGCGACCACGCTGGCGATCGCCGGCGACCCGGACGCGGCCACGACCACCTGCCAGGGCGACGCCGGCGGCCCGCTGCTGCGCGAGCACGACGGCACGGCCGAGCTGATCGGGCTGCACGACTCCTCGTGGCAGGCCGGCTGCCTCGGCTCCACCGAGACCCGCCAGGGCGCCGTCGAGACCCGCGTCGACGACCTCGCGAGCTGGATCGGCCCGCGCGTGCGCGGGGACGCCTACACGGCGCTGCCGGTCGCGCAGCGGGTCCTGGACACCCGCACCGCGCAGGGTGACCACCAGAAGCCGGTGACCTCGGGCGAGTCCGTGTCCGTCGCCATCCCGGGCCTGCCCGCGACCGCGGGTGCCGTCGCCGTCAGCATCGTCGGGATCGAGGGCACCGCGGGCACGTTCCTGACCGCGTACGGCGACACCCTGCCGTCGACGTCGAACCTCAACCTCGGCGCAGGCGCCACCGCGGCGGTCATGGCCGTGGTCCCGGTCGGCGCGGACGGGCGGATCAAGGTCCGCAACAACGCCGGCTCGATCGACGTGATCGTCGACTACCTCGGCTACTACAGCGCGTCGGGCGAGTCGACCTACCAGCCGGCGGACAAGCCGGTCCAGGTGCTCGACACGCGGGGCTCGCTCGGCGGGCACCCGGGCAAGCTCACCGGCGGTGAGGTGGTGACCGTGCCGGTCCGCGGGACGGCGGGCGTGCCGGCCGACGCCGTCGCCGTGGCGGTCAACCTGACCGGCACGGAGACCGACTCGAGCACGTTCTTCAGCGTGTACGCCCAGGGCTCGCCCGGGCCGTCCACGCTGAACATCGCGAAGGCCGAGGACCGCGCGACCCAGTCGCTCGTGCGGATCGGCGACGACGGCGCCATCCGGCTGTTCCTCCACCACGGCCAGGGCCACGCGCTGCTGTCGGTGCTCGGCTCGTTCGTGCCGGGTGACGCGGGCAGCCGGTACGCGGCCCTGAGCACGCCGGCGCGGCTGCTCGACACCCGCGCGCTCACCCCGCCGGCCCCGCTGGGCCCGGGCGGGATCGTCACGGTCCAGGCCGCCGGCCTGCCCGCCGAGGCGACCGCCGCGGCGGTCAACCTCACCGACGTGCAGCCGAGCGTGCGGTCGTTCCTGTCGGCCTGGTCGCACGACCTGCCCTACAGCGACATCCCGTCGACGCTGAACGCCACCCCGGGCGACAACACGTCCAACGCGGCGACGGTCCGGCTCGGGTCCGGCGCGCGCCTGGACGTCCGCAACTCGGCCGGTTCGACGAACCTGGTGGTCGACCTGCAGGGGTACTACACGCGGTAACGGGTAGAAAGGCGGCATGAACGCTCGCGTACTGCTGCCGTGGACCGACATCGAGGTGCCGGAGGGGGTCGAGGCCGCGTACTACGACGGCCTCGGCTCGCCCCCGCCGGACCTCGACGGTGTCGAGTTCTACGTCCTGCCGTACGACCGGGGCCCGGAGCCGCCGAAGCTGATCGGGCGGCTGCCCGCGCTGCGCGTGGTGCAGTCGCTCTCGGCCGGGGTGGAGAACCTGGTCCCGCTGCTGCCGGAAGGCGTGCGGCTGGCGAACGGGCGCGGGCTGCACGACCTGAGCGTGGCCGAGCACGCGCTGGCGCTGATCCACGCGGCCCAGCGGGACCTGCCGCGCTGGTTCGCCCAGCAGGCGCGTGGCGAGTGGGTGCGCGAACACACCCGGTCCCTGGCCGGCAGCCGGGTGCTGCTGGTCGGGTACGGCTCGATCGGCCGGGCGATCGAGCGTCAGCTCCTCGCCGCCGAGGCGGTGGTGACGAGGGTGGCGAGCCACCCTCGGCCGGCCGGGAACGTGCACGGCGCCGACGAGCTGGCGGCGCTGCTGCCCGAAGCCGACATCGTGGTCCTGGTGCTGCCGGACACCCCGGCGACCCGTGGCCTGCTGGGTGCCGCCGAGCTGGCGGCCCTGCCCGAAGACGCCCTGGTGGTCAACGTCGGCCGCGGCACGGCGATCGACACGGACGCCCTGCTGGCCGAGACGCGCACCGGCCGGCTCCGCGCCGCGCTGGACGTGGTGGACCCGGAGCCGCTGCCCGCCGGCCATCCACTGTGGACGGTGCCGGGCGTGGTCCTGACCCCGCACATCGCGGGCGGGTCGGCGTCGTTCTACCCCCGCGCCAAGAAGCTGGCCGGGGAGCAGCTGCGCAGGTACGTGCAGGGCGAGGAGCTACTCAACCTGGTGCCTGAAGCCTGAACTGCGACTGAATTCAGTTCAGCGGCTTGACGTACACGTACCACTCGTCGTCGACCCGGTAGCCGCACCGTTCGTAAACGCCCAGCGCGCGGTGCGCGTTGTCGACGTCGACGTTCAGCGCCGACCGGTCGAACCCGGCCGCCTTCGCCGCCAGCAAGGTGTGACCGAGCAGCCCGGACGCGACACCGCGGCCGCGCAGCGCCTCGCGCGTGCCCACCCAGGTGGCGTAGAGCTCGCGCACGCCGGTCACCTCGGCTTCGGACGCGTAGAAGTGGCTCAGCACGAACGCCAGGACCTTGTCGTCGTCGAGGACGAGGAACGACAGGTCCGGCCGGAAGTCCTTGGAGCCGGTGACGAGGTGGCGCCAGGCGCCGGGCTCGTAGGCGGTGCTGCCCCAGTGGCCGCCGAAGGTGTCGTTGCGGGCATCGAGCGCGGCGAGGTCGTGTTCGAAGTCGAACGGGACCGGCACGACACCGTCCGGCAGCGATGGCTGCGGCGGCAGGTCGGCGAGGCCGACGCGCATGGTCACCATCGTCCGCCGGTGCTCGTAGCCGGCCGCGGCGAGCACGCCGGCGATCCAGCGTTCGTTCTGGTGGGCGCCGTGGTGCAGTTCGAGCGGCGCGTCCGGGAAGGCGCGTGCGTGGACTTCGCGACTCGTCCGGGTGAACCAGTCGGCGAGGTGCGCGCCGACGGCGTCGTCGCGGTGGTCCGGGTGCACGACCGACTGGAGCCGGATCATGTGCACCGGGTTCGCGGCGTCGCGGCGGCGGGCGAGGCCGTAGCCGACGAGCCGGTCGCCGTCCCAGGCGCCGGTGGTGGCCCCGGCCAGGTCGATGTTGGGACCTTCGAGCTCCTCGCGCAGGTCCTCGGTGCTGAAGTGCTCACCCGTCCGGTCGACTTCCTCGGCGGCCGCGTAGAGCCGGGCGAGGGCCGCGTCGTCGTCGAGTGTGAGGGGACGCCAGGTCAGGTCCATGCGCCGAGGCTAGGCCGCGCGCCACGGGCCACGCATCCCGATTTACGCTCAGTGCGTGCTGGTGCTCCTCCCCCCTTCCGAGACCAAGGCCGACGGCGGCCGCGGCGCCCCGCTGGACCACGCCGCCCTGTCGTTCCCCGAGCTGAACCCGACGCGCGCGAAGATCGCCGACGCGCTCGTCGAGCTGGCGGGCGACGTCCAGGCCAGCATCGCGGTCCTGGGCATCACCGAGCGCCAGGCCGGGGAGGTCACGCGCAACGCGCAGCTGTGGACGTCCCCGACGATGCCGGCCCTGCGCCGCTACACGGGCGTCCTGTACGACGCGCTCGACGTGAAGAGCTTCACGAAGGCGGGCCTGGAGAAGGCCCACCGCCGGCTGGCGGTGACGTCCTCGCTGTTCGGCGTGGTCTCGGCGACCGACCCGATCCCGGCGTACCGCCTTTCGGGCGGCAACTCCCTGCCCGCGCTCGGCACCGTCCGCGGTATGTGGAAGCCGGCGCTCGAGCCGGTGCTGCAGAACATCGAAGGCCTGGTGGTCGACCTCCGTTCGGGCACGTACTCGGCCTTCGCCGGACTCCGCCCGGACGCGGTGACGGTCCGCGTGGTCACCGAGAACGCCCGGGGCGAGCGCGTGACGGTGAGCCACTTCAACAAGGCGTACAAGGGCCGCCTGGCCCACGTGCTGGCCGTCACCCGCGCCGAACCGTCCACTGTGGACCAGCTGGCCAAGGTGATCAGGAAGGCGGGCCTGACGGTGGAACGCACCGGCGACCACGCCCTGGACCTGATCACCGAAGGCTGACGACAAGCCCCGCGGCAGCCCACGACCCGGCTCTGCGGCCGGCCACGCGGCGGCAGATCGCGACCAGGCACCAGGCACCGCCGATCCGTGCCGGGCTCCACGATTTCGCGGCGCGCCGACCCGGCCGGGAGCCGGCCCGTGCGGCCGGCCGGCCACCACTCGCCCCGTGCCCCGGCTCCGCCGGTGGTGCCCGCGACCCGTCCGGCGAAGGCCGCTCGCTGGTCGCTGCCGAGCGCGGCCGGCTTTCGAGCGTGCCAGGATCGGCCTGGCCCGGGGCGCGGCTGTTTTGCCGCGAGAAGCCGGCCCGGCTCGAAGCGCCTGCCCGGAGACGCTGTCGTCGGGTGCGAGAAGCCGGCCGGCGCCGCGGTCGTCGGGTGCGAGAAGCCGGGCCGGCTCAGTGCCCCGGCTGGAAGCGGTCCGGGGAGAACGGGGTCAGGTCGAAGCCCGGGTCCTCGTCCAGCGCGACCGCCGCCACCAGCTTTCCGGCGAAGGGGGCGTTCGTCAGGCCTCCGGCGCCGAAGCCCGTCGAGACCGTCAGGCCCGGGCGGATGCGGCCCAGGATCGGGAGGCCGTCGGGGGTGCCCGGGCGGAAGCCGACCCTGGTCTCGGCGAGGGTGGCGTCGGCCAGGCCCGGGGCGATCGTCAGGGCGTTGTCCAGCACTTCGCGCTGACCGGCGGCCGTCACCCGGTAGTCGAAGCCGGCCTCCGCCTCACGGGTCGCGCCCGCGACCACCCGGCCGCCGCCGAAGGCGAGCAGGTAGTGGCTGGTGCCCGGCAGGACCACCGGCCAGGCCGCGGTGTCCGTGCCCGGCAGGTCGAAGTGGCTGATCTGGCCGCGGTGGGGCGTCACCGGCAGGTCGACGCCGAGCGGGGCCAGCAGTTCGCGGCTCCACGCGCCGGCCGCGACCACCACGCTGTCCGCTTCGAGCGGCCCTTGCGCACCCGCCACCGTGCCGTCGGCGCGGAAGGCGACCTCGCCTTCGACGAACCTCGCGCCCCGGCGCCCGGCCGCCGACAGCAGGGCACGGCGCAGCTGGTGCCCGTCGACGCGCCCGGCACCGGACAGGTGGACCGCGCTCAGCCCGGGTGCCAGCGCCGGGAACAGCTCCCTGGCCTGCGCCGGGTCGAGCCGGCGGACCTCGCCGACCTCCGGCGCGCCCGCCGCCCGCGCGGTCAGCCGCTCCTGCGCCGCCGCCAGCTCGGACTCCTCGGCCGAGACGATCATCCCGCCGACGATCTCGAACGACGACTCCTCGCCCAGCTCGGCCAGCTCCGCCCGGAACTCCCGGTAGTAGCGGGCCGCGGCCGCCGCCAGCGGATAGAGGGCGTCCTCCCAGCGCGACGTCCACGGGCTGACGATCCCGGCGCCGGCCTCGGTGGCCGTCCCGGGACGCGCCGCGTCCGCCACGATCACTTCCGCACCCCGGCCCGCCAGGTGGTAGGCCGTGGCCGCGCCGCCGATCCCGCTTCCGATCACGAGCACTCGCATGCTTCCCACCCTGCCCGAACGTGCCGCGCCCGGGCGACCCGGATTCGCCACACCGGCGCCCGGTCGGCCGTAGGCTGCACGCCATGCCGAGCCGTGCCGAGCGGTATGTCGCCCATCTCGACACCCTGACCGGGAGCACCGAGCCCCGGCTGCAGCCGATCCCGTCCAGCCACACCGGCCTGGACGACGTCATCTCGCTCGTCTACGCCGACGAACCCGAGCCGCGTTACCTGACCGGCGCGACCTACGGCCTCTCGCTCGCCGACCACGCCGACTGGCACGGGGTGAAGCCGGAGCTGTGGATCAGCGTCCGCTCGGACGACCCGGTCTGGGCCCTGTCCATCGCCTACCTCGCCGAGCAGCTGCGCGGCACCTGCCCGTTCGTCTACGGCGACACGATCGACTTCGGCGAGCCGATCGCCCCGGAGTCCGCCATGACCGCCTTCGCCGTGTCCGCGCCCGCCGGACTCGACGCGCATCAGTACACGCTGATCGACATCGGTGGCGCGCCGATCAGCATCGCCGGCTGCTACCCCGTGCACGACACCGAGCGGACCTACATCCGCGAGAACGGCATCGACGCGTTCTGGCAGCTGGACTGGGACCTCTACGACGTCCGCCGGCCGCCGGTCATCTAGCGAGGGTGGGGGTCAGGAACCCAGCACGGCCATCGCCGCGTTGTGGCCCGGAATGCCGCTGACACCACCTCCCCGCACCGCTCCCGCGCCGCACAGCAGCACGCGCTCGTGCGCCGTCTCGACGCCCCAGCGCCCGGCCGACGCCGGATCGTCCGCGAACGGCCACGCCAGGTCCCGGTGGAAGATGTGCCCGGCCGGCAGCCCGAGCTCGGCTTCCAGGTCCAGCGGGGTCTTCGCTTCGACGCAGGGTTTTCCGCCGGGATCCGTCAGCAGGCAGTCCTCGATCGGCTCGGCCAGCACGCTGTTCAGCGAAGCCAGCGTCGCGCGCAACGCCTCTTCGCGTGCTTCGTCGTTGCGTCCCTCGAAGAGCCGCGCGGGCATGTGCAGGCCGAACAACGTCAGCGTCTGCGCGCCGGCCGCCCGCTCGGCCGGGCCGAGGATCGACGGGTCGGTCAGCGAGTGGCAGTAGATCTCGCACGGCGGCAGCGCGGGGATCTTCCCCGCCGCCGCCTCGCGATAGGCCGCTTCCAGTTGGGTGTAGGTCTCGTTGACGTGGAACGTGCCGCCGAACGCCTCGGCCGGGTCGACGCCGGGGTCACGCAGCTTCGGCAACCGCGACAGCACCATGTTCACCTTGAGCTGCGCGCCTTCCGGCCGCTCCGCGGGTTCCTCGCCCAGCAGCCGCGCCAGCGTGGGCGGCGCGACGTTCGCCAGGACGTGGCCGCCGCGCACGACGTGCTCGGTGTCGCCGCGCCGGTAGCGCACCTCGCCGCCGGGGTCGATCGCCAGCACCTCGGCGCCGGTGACGAGCTTCGCGCCCGCCGCGGAAGCCACCGCGGCCAACGAGCCGGTGACCGCGCCCATACCGCCGACCGGCACGTCCCAGTCGCCCGTGCCGTTGCCGATCACGTGGTAGAGCAGGCAGCGGTTCTGCCGGAGGTCGCCGGCATCCGCCGCGGCGAACGTGCCGATCAGGGCGTCGGTCAGCACCACGCCGCGGACCGTGTCGTCGCCGAACCACGACGTGAGCGTCTCGCCGATCGGCCGCTCGAACAGCATCGACCACGCGCCGGCGTCGGCCACCCGGCCCCGGAAGTCCACTTCGGACAGAAGTGGCTCGGTGAGCGTGCCGAAGACGCGTTCGGCGACCTGCCCGGTCAGCTCGTAGAACCGGCGCCACGCCGCGAAGTCCGATGTGGACCCGGTGAGGGCGCGGAACGACGCCGCGGTCCGGCTTTCGTCGCCCGTGTCGACAAGGAGACCAGAGTCGCCCGCCGGGGTGTAGGACGACATCCGGCGCCGCCGCAGCGCCACGTCGAGGCCGAGGTCCGCGATGATCTTCTTGGGCAGCAGGCTGACCAGGTACGAGTAGCGCGACAACCGGACGTCGACGCCCTCGAACGCGCGGAACGACACCGCGGCACCACCGGTCTCGCCGCGCCGCTCCAGCACGAGGACCGACCGGCCCGCCCGCGCCAGGTAGGCCGCCGCGACCAGCCCGTTGTGCCCGCCTCCGACGACCACGACGTCGTAGGACTCCATCCGCTCCTCCTCGTTCGGCCGCGTTCGGCCTGCCTGATCATCGTGACCACGGCGGCACCCGGATTTCAAGGAAAGGGCACGAACGGACCGTTCGCGCTATTCGGTTGCGCGGCGCCGGGGCGGCGCGGCAAGCTGTGAAGACGTCCGGCAGGGAGCCGGTGTGCGAGAGAGCGGGGAGGTGCCTGTGGTGATGACTGTGCGGGCCCGACTGCGCCCCAGCCCACCCGCCCCCCGAGGCTGATCACGCGCCCGGTGGGGCACCCCTGACCCAGGAGAACCCACCAGTGCGCCTGCACGATTTCGAAGACTTCGACGAACGCCGCCGCGGACAGCCCGGCGGCGAAGACCACCCACCACGCCGCCGCGCGCGGCTCGACGAGGACCACCCGCGGTTCTCCCGTCGTGCGCGGTTCGACGACGAACCCGAGCCGACCCGCAGCGGGCGGCTCACCGAAGGCGAACGCGTCCGGCTCGCGAAACTGCGGGACGACGCCTACACCGAAAACCAGCTGCCCGACGGGGCCGACCGCTGGTCCACCTGGGACGACGCCGAACACGGCCCGCTCCCCCGGCCGGACTGGGTCGTCACCGAGCTCGCCGCGGTCGACACCGACCTCGGCGTCCTCAAGACCGGCAAGGAGGCCGACGTCCACCTGCTGCGGCGCGGCCTGCCCGGCACCCCCGGCGCGCTGCTCGCCGCGAAGCGCTACCGCAGCGACGAGCACAAGCTGTTCCACCGCGACGCGGGCTACCTCGAGGGGCGGCGGATGCGCCGCTCCCGCGAGACCCGGGCGATGGCGCAGCGCACCGCGTTCGGCCGCAACCTGATCGCCGAGCAGTGGGCGGTCGCGGAGTTCGCCGCGCTGAGTCGCTTGTGGACGCTCGGCGCGCCCGTGCCGTACCCCGTGCAGCGCAACGGGACCGAGCTGCTGCTCGAGTTCCTGGGCGAGGACGACGGGACGGCGGCGCCGCGGCTGGCGCAGGTGCGCCCGGAGCCCGGCAAGCTGAAGGACCTGTGGTTCCAGGCCACCGCGGCGCTGGAGCTGCTCGCGTCCGAAGGGCTCGCCCACGGCGACCTCTCGGCGTACAACGTGCTCGTGCACGAGGGGCGGCTGGTGGTGATCGACTTACCTCAGGTGGTCGACGTCGTCGCCAACCCGGGCGGGGTCGAATTCCTGGCGCGGGACGTGCGCAACCTGGCCGGCTGGTTCCACGGCCGGGGCCTCGGCGAGCACGTCACCAGGACCGATGAGCTGCTGGCGGAACTCGTGGCGATGACCGGGATCGGGTGATCACGCGGCGGCGTCGCGGGTGTGGTGTGGAACACGTCTGCGACGCCGCCCACAACGGGTTACCTCGATGCGGAGGACCAGCTCCCCTTCAGGTACAGTATGTACAGACCGCAACCGGCGGCGTGGATGAGTTGGTGTCCGTCGCCTCCAGAGCCACCGAATGGCTCGCGGTGATCCGCATTCCCACAAGCGGCGCGCAGTGTCGGATAGCGACAAGACACAGTGTGCCGGGGTCCGTCCCTGTGAACGCCCACGCACACCATCTTGCCCTGCCTGCGCGCGGGGAGCCCGGGCCTCCTTGTGACGAACCACGTCCGAGAGGCATTTGTGACAGTCACGTTCAACTCTGGTCCCTCCTCGACGTCCGCGCACGCGGGCCGTCCCGACCGTCGGCCGCGTCAGCGCCCCGCCGGTGGGGACTCGCTGCGCGACGACGCCGTCGAGACCGTGGCGACCAGGACCTTCGCCGAGCTGGGCCTGCCGGAGCCGCTGCTCCGCGCGCTGGCCGAGGCCGGCATCACCAGCCCGTTCCCGATCCAGTCCGCGACCATCCCGGACGCACTGGCCGGCCGCGACGTCCTGGGCCGCGCCCAGACCGGTTCCGGCAAGACCCTCGCCTTCGGCCTGGCCATGCTGGCCCGGCTCGCCGACGGCAAGGCCCGCCCGAAGCGCCCCCGCGCGCTGATCCTGGTGCCGACCCGCGAGCTGGCCATGCAGGTGGCCGACTCGCTCACCCCGCTGGCCAAGTCGCTCGGCCTGTGGTGCCGCACGGCCGTCGGCGGCATGGCCTTCGCCCGCCAGGCCGACGCGCTCTCCCGTGGCGTCGACCTGCTGATCGCCACCCCGGGCCGGCTGTCGGACCACGTCCGGCAAGGCACCGCGCACCTGGGCGACTGCAACTTCATCGCGCTCGACGAGGCCGACCAGATGGCCGACATGGGCTTCATGCCGCAGGTCCGCGAGATCATGGACCTCACCCCGCCGGGTGGGCAGCGGCTGCTGTTCTCGGCGACGCTCGACGGTGACGTCAACCGCCTCGTGCGGCAGTACCTGAGCGACCCGGTCACCCACTCGGTCGCGCCGTCGACCGCGAGCGTGACGACCATGGACCACCACGTGCTCCAGGTGTCGCACCAGGACAAGCAGGACGTCATCACGCAGATCGGCGCCCGCGAGGGCCGCACGATCATGTTCGTCCGGACCAAGCACCACGTCGACCGCCTCACCGAGCGCCTGCGCGAGCAGGGCGTGAACGCGCAGGCCCTGCACGGTGGCAAGACGCAGGGGCAGCGCAACCGCGTCCTCGCCGACTTCAAGGAAGGCCACGCCCCGGTGCTGGTCGCCACGGACGTCGCCGCGCGCGGCATCCACGTCGACGACATCTCGCTGGTGCTGCACGTCGACCCGGCGGCCGACCACAAGGACTACCTGCACCGCGCGGGCCGCACGGCGCGCGCCGGGGCGTCCGGCGTCGTCGTCACGCTGGTCACCAACGACCAGCGCCGCATGGTCAAGCGGATGACCGACCGGGCCGGCGTCCGCGCCGAGTCCACGATGGTCCGCCCGGGTGACGAGGCCCTGAACCGCATCACCGGTGCCCGCGAGCCCAGTGGCGAGCCGGTCATCGAGCGTCGGCGCGAGAACCCGCGTCGTGGCGGCGGTGGCTACCGCGGCGACCGCGGCAGCTTCGGCGGCTCGAGCCGTGGTGGTTACCGCGGTGGCAGCAGCAGCCAGGGCGGCGACCGCGGCACGAGCGGCGGCAGCTACGGCGGCGACCGCGGTGAGCGCGGCGGCGACCGTGGCGGTTACGGCCAGGGTTCGCGCGAAGGCCGTCCCGGCGGCTTCGGCGGCCGCGGCCGTCAGCCCCGCTCGGGCAGCGGTGGCGGCGGCGGTTACGGCCGCCCGAGCCGTGGCCCGCGTCGCGGCTACGACAGCTGATTTCCCCCGGAAGCCCCGGACCGGCACTCGCCGGTCCGGGGCTTCCGGCGTTTCCAGGCCCGCTTCACGGACGGGCGAGGTCCGGGTGGGAGACTGCGGGACGTGACTACGCCGCCGACACTTCCGCCCGAAGAGGTTTTCGACTGGCTCGACGTCGAGGCGGAGAAGCGTGCGGGCGCGGGTCTGGTGCGGCAGCTGCGGCCACGGCCCGCCAAGACCGACGAGCTGGATCTGGCCGGGAACGACTACCTCGGGCTGGCCCACGACAAGCGGGTCGCCGGGGCCGCCGCGGCCGCCGCGCTGCGGTGGGGCGCCGGCTCGACCGGTTCGCGGCTGGTGACCGGCTCGACCGAGCTGCACACCGAGCTCGAGATGGAGCTCGCCCGGTTCTGCGGGGTGCAGGCCGCGCTCGTGTTCTCGTCGGGCTTCACGGCCAACCTCGGCGCGGTGACGGCGTTGTCCGGCAGCGAAGCCGCGATCGTCACCGACAAGTACATCCACGCGTCGCTCATCGAAGGCTGCCGGCTGTCGCGGGCCGACATCGCCGCGGTGGCGCACGCGACGCCGTCGGCGATCAAGCACGCCCTGGCGACCCGGCGCAAGCCGCGGGCGCTGGTGGTGACCGACTCGGTGTTCTCGGTGGACGGTGACCTCGCCCCGCTCGGCGAGCTGGCCGGGATCTGCCGCGAACACGGCGCCGGACTCCTGGTCGACGACGCGCACGGCTTCGGCGTCCTGGGTGAAGGCGGACGTGGCGCGGTGCACGCGGCCGGGCTCGCGGGCGCCCCCGACGTCGTCACGACCTTGACGCTCTCGAAGGCCCTCGGCGCGCAGGGCGGGGCGGTGCTCGGCCCGCGCCGGGTCATCAAGCACCTCATCGACACCGCGCGCAGCTTCATCTTCGACACGGCGCTCGCACCCGCCAGCGCCGCCGCCGCGCTCGCCGCGCTGCACGCGCTGAAGGAAGAGCCGGGGCTGGCGGAGAAGGTCCAGGAGAACGCCGGGAACCTGGCGATGCAGCTGAAGGCCGCGGGGTTGAAGGCGAGCCTGCCGGACGCGGCCGTGATCTCGGTGCAGGCGCCGTCCGCGGAGACGGCCGTCGCGTGGGCCGCGGCCTGCGCCGAGCAGGGCATCCGCGTCGGCTGCTTCCGGCCGCCGTCGGTGCCGGACGGCATTTCGCGGCTGCGGCTGACGGTCCGCGCCGACCTCACGGAGTCCGATGTGGACCGTGCGGTGAAGGTGATCACGGCGACCGCGCCGCGCGGTGCGGCCGACTGAGCCGTACCGGAACGGTCGGCTCGCGTACCTGGACGGACGACACGCGTACCCGGAGGGCCAACTCGCGTACCTGGGTGGACGACTCGTGTGATCCGGCGGGCTTCTCGCGTGATTGAAGAGGCACTACGCGTGATTAGAGGGGCATCACGCGTGATTGCGGGGACGACACGGCGTCGGGTCAGGCGGGGCGGCGCATGCGGATGTGGGGGATTCCGTCGTCGTCGGTGTATTCGGGGCCTTCGGCGACGAAGCCGTAGCGCGCGTAGAAACCCTGGACGTACGTTTGGGCGTCCAGGACGTATTCGCCGGGGATCGTCAGGGCCGCGTCCATCAGGTGGGCTGCCAGGCCCTTGCCTCGGGCGGGGGCCGCGGTGACTACTCGGCCGATGCGGCGGATGTTGCCGGGGTCTTGCAGGACTCGTAGGTAGGACGTGACCCCATTGCCGTCCGCGAACCAGAGGTGGCGGGTGTCCGGTAGCAGGTCGCGGCCGTCCAGTTCCGGGTAGGCGGCCTTCTGCTCCACCACGAAGACGTCCACCCGCAGGCGCAGGATGTCGTGCAGCTGGGCGGCGGTCAGCTCGGGGCCGGTCGCGTCGTGCAGGGTCGGCATGCCCCTGCTTACCACGCTCAGCCGAAGAGTCGCGGGTTGGCTTGCTGCTGGATGTCGTCGACGTACGCGGAAACGCGCGTGTAGACACCGGGCTTGCCGGCCTTGCCGCAGCCGTCACCGAAGGACACCAGCCCGATCAGCGTGTCGCCGACGACCAGCGGGCCGCCGGAGTCGCCCTGGCACGCGTCGACGCCGCCGTCGGCGTAACCCGCGCACACCATGGTCTTCGGGTCGTAGACGTCGTAGTCGGAGTTGCAGGCCTTGTCGCCGATCACCGGGACCTGGGCGCTGCGCAGGTAGTCGGACCGGTCGCCGCCGTCGGCGACGCGGCCCCAGCCGAGCACCGTCGCCTGGGTGCCCTCGCGGTACGACGCCGAGTCGCCGCTGCCGGGCAGCTTCGCGGGCCGGTAGTCGAGCTGGCCGCGCACGGTCAGCACCGCGACGTCGTTGCCCTGCGTCGGGTCGTTGTACCCCTTGCTGATCCAGATCTTCGACACGCTCAGCACCTGGCCGTCGTTGGTGCGCTTGTCCTCGCGGCCGGCCACCACGCGGACGTCCTGCTTCGCGACCGCCTTGGCGCAGTGCGCCGCCGTCGCGACCGCCGTGGAGCTGACGATCACCGCGCCGCAGTACTGGTTCCCGCCCGTGTCGGCCAGGTAGACGGCGTACGGGTGGTCGTCGAGCGAAGCCTTGTTGCCACCCACGATCCGGGGCTGGTTGGCGGACGCCGGATCCGCCGAAGCAGCGGTGTTCACCACGACCGGGACGGCGACCGCCGCGACCGCGAGGAGCGCGCCGCTCACGAGCAGCAGGGATCGGCGGGACTTCACGGACATGGGTCGTTCCCCTCTTAGACACAAAACAAGGCACTGCGCACGGCACTCACGCGACTCCGCAGCGTGAACAGGTGGCCCTGAATACCCTAATCGGAGTGAGCCCGAAGCGGTGTCACTGAAACGGGTGGACTCCGCGATCACCGAACGTTTATGTCAGGATTGCGGAATGCGACGGACAGCGACGGCGGCGCTCGGGGCGGTCATGGCTCTGACGCTGGGCGCGTGCACGTCGGAAGTCCCCTCGACGCCCCAGCCCGTTGCCGCGGCACCGGTCACGACGACCGTGTCCAAACCCCCCGCCCCGGTGAAAACGACGCCGCCGGCGACGTCGAGCGCGCCCGCCGTCACCTGGCAGGTGGGTGCCCGGCCGCTCCCCCGCCGCCCGGACGGCTTCGGCGAGGTCGAGCCGACGCCACCCGAACTGGTGAACCGGGCACTTCCGACAAAAGACGTCCTTCCCCCACCGGCCGGGAACGCCTACGCCTCGACGATCAGCGTGGTGCCCGCCGCCGTCCTCGCGCGCAGCACCTGGCAGGCCGCCTGCCCGGTCAAGGCGGCCGACCTGCGCTACCTCACGATGGCGTTCTGGGGCTTCGACGGCCGCGCGCACACCGGCGAGATGCTGGTGAACGCCAAAGGCGCCGCCGCGATCACGAAGGTCTTCGGGCAGCTCTTCGCCCGCCACTTCCCCCTGGAGGAAATGCGCGTCACCAGCCCGGCCGAGCTGAACCTGCCGCCGACCGGCGACGGCAACTCCACCAGCGCGTTCGTCTGCCGCCCGGCGCGCGGCCAGACGAACTGGTCGGCGCACGCCTACGGGCTGGCGGTGGACGTCAACCCGTTCTGCAACCCCTACACCCAGGGCGACCTGGTGCTGCCCGAGCTGGCCTCGGCCTACGTCGACCGCTCGCGGGCGCGGCCCGGCATGGTCCTGGCCGGCGACGCCACCGTCCGCGCGTTCGCGGCGGCCGGCTGGAGCTGGGGCGGCGCGTGGACCAGCCCGAAGGACCGGATGCACTTCACGGCGACCGGGCATTGACGGGTACTGAGCACGTAATACGACGTTAAGCACAGCCGGGAACACTCGATTCGCGACGTCGGTTGGCTAGGGTGAACGGTCCGGAACGAGCCCCGCGGAGGATGAAGTGCCCCACTACGACCTGGTGATCGTCGGGACGGGATCGGGGAACTCGATCCTCGGGCCCGGTTTCGCCGGCAAGAAGACGGCCATCGTGGAGAAGGGCACCTTCGGCGGGACCTGCCTGAACGTCGGCTGCATCCCGACGAAGATGTTCGTCTACGCCGCCGACGTCGCGTACACGCCCGCCGAGAGCGCGCGCTACGGCGTCGACGAGGAGCTGAAGGGTGTCCGCTGGCGCGACGTCCGCGACCGCATCTTCGGGCGCATCGACCCGATCGCCGCGGGCGGCGCGGAGTACCGGCGCAGCCACGAGGACAACAAGAACGTCGACGTCTACGAGGGCACCGGCCGGTTCACCGGCATGAAAGAGCTGCGCGTCAGCTTCCCCGACGGTCGTCCCGACGAGGTGCTGACCGCCGACAAGTTCGTGCTCGCCGCGGGCGGGCGCCCGGTGATCCCGGACATCCCCGGTATCGAGGACACGGGCTACCACACCTCCGACACGGTGATGCGGCTCGACGAGCTGCCCGAGCGGATCGTCATCCTCGGCGGCGGCTACATCGCGGCCGAGTTCGCGCACGTCTTCTCGTCGTTCGGCGTGCAGGTCACGCTGGTCAACCGGTCCGCGCGGCTGCTGCGCTCCGAGGACGAGGACGTCAGCGCCCGCTTCACCGAGCTGGCTTCGGAACGCTTCGACGTCCGGCTGGAGCGCAAGACCGTACGGGCGCGCAAAACCGACGGCGGCGTCGCGCTGGACCTCGAAGGGCCGCAGGGCGCCGAGACCGTCGAGGCCGACCTGCTGCTCGTCGCGACCGGGCGCAAGCCGAACTCCGACCTCCTCGACGTCGCCGCCACCGGTGTGACCACAATGGACAGTGGGCACGTCGTGGTCGACGACTACCAGGAGACCGTCGTCGAGGGCATCTACGCGCTCGGCGACCTCTCCTCGCCGCACGAGCTCAAGCACGTCGCGAACCACGAATCCCGGGTGGTGCAGCACAACCTGCTGCACCCGGACGAGCGGATCAAGGCCGACCACCGGTTCGTGCCGCACGCCGTGTTCACCCACCCGCAGGTCGCCTCCGTCGGACTGACCGAGCAGAAGGCCCGCAAGCTCGGCGTCTCGTACGTGACCTCGAAGCAGGACTACGCCGGGATCGCCTACGGCTGGGCGATGGAGGACACCACGGGCTTCGCGAAGCTGCTCGCCGACCCCGCGACCGGGCAGCTGCTCGGTGCGCACATCATCGGGCCGCAGGCGTCGAGCGTCATCCAGCCGCTGATCCAGGCGATGAGCTTCGGCCTGGACGCGCACGCGATGGCCCGCGGGCAGTACTGGATTCACCCGGCCATGCCGGAGCTGGTCGAGAACGCGCTGCTCAACCTGCCCCTGGACTGAGCCGAAATGCCGTGAGGGGCACCTTCAGGGACATATAAGCCCTGAAGGTGCCCCTCACGGCGTTCACCGGGTGGTCGTCACAGGGTGATCGACCAGGTGTCGAGGGTGCCGGTGTCGCCGGGGCCGTAGTCGGTGACGCGCAGCTGCCACTTGCCCGCGGCCGGGGAGGATGCCGCGGCCGGGACGGTGAACGTCCGGGGGCCGCTCCACGGTGTGCAGGTGCTGCCGCCGCTGTACTTCAGCGCATACGCCTTGCCCTTCGGGTCGAGCAGCGTGATGCCGAGGTCTTCGGCGCACGTGTGGCGGATGGTCAGCGAGACGCCGATCGAGGCGGCCGCGCTGCCCGTGAGGGTCGAGCCGATCGGGCTGAACACCTGCTGGTAGTCGCGGATCGCGTAGTCGGTGTCGTTGGTCAGCGTGCGGTTGCCGCCGCTGCCCGGCTGGGTGCGTGCCGACACCGCGGCGCTCGCGGCCGACGCGTTCCCGGCGGCGTCCTTCGCCTTGACCGTGAAGGAGTACGCCGTGTCCGGGGTGAGGCCGGAGACCGTGGCGCTGGTTCCCGCGACGCTCGTGGCGAGCGCGGAACCGTTGTAGACGTCGTAGCCGGTGACGCCGGTGTTGTCCGTCGACGCGTCCCAGGCGAGCGAGACGCTGTTCGACGTCGTGCCCGTGGACCGCGGGTTGGCGGGCGCGCTCGGCGCCGTCGTGTCGCCGGTGCCGCCGCTGGTCACCAGCGTGAGCTGCCACTTGTTCAGCGCCTCGATCACCGGCTGGAACAGGGACATGTCGCCGTCACTGGGGTTCTGGACGCACTGCGACGGGCCGCCGTCGTGCAGGCCGGCAGCCTTGGTGCCGAGCAGCCAGCCGCCGCCGGAGTCGCCGCCGAGCGAGCACGCCGTCGTCCAGGTCAGGTCGCCGATGATGAGGCCGTTGCCGTAGTCGGCGGACTTGTGGGTGTACTTCACCTCGCCGCACTGCCAGTGCGAGGTGTTGCCGGAGTGGCAGACGCTGTCGCCGACCATGGCCTCCGCCGAGCCGGAGAGGGTGACCGCCGGCTGGCCCCAGGTGTTGACCGACGCCGAGAGGTTCCAGCCCGCCTCCGTCACCGCGACGAGGCCCATGTCGCCTTCCTGGCCGTTGACGCTGTGGGTGCCGCCGACGTTCGACGTGCCGACCTTGTTCTGCTGGCCGGACGCGCCGTAGGCGGCCTGGTTGCTGTCGTTCGTGCAGTGCCCCGCGGTCAGGAAGTGCTTGGCACCACTGGAATCCGTGACCGGGAAGCCGACCGAGCAGTTCGACTCGCTGCCCGGCCACCACGGGTTGCCGGTCTGGATCGTGCCCGACTGCTGCTTCGGCGAGGTGGTCGTCTCGGTGATCCGGACACCGTCGAGTTCCTTGACGCGGTACAGGAAACCGTCGGTCGCGGCGGTCTTCTTCGTCCGGTCGACGGAGACGCCGACCTCGTTGCCGCGGACGTCGACGCCCCAGCCGTAGACGCCGGGCACCCCCTTGCCGACCAGGGCGCGCACGGCCGCGTCGGTGCGGTCCAGCTCGGCCTGGCCGCGGGCCACGACCTGCGCCGCGGCCCCGATGGCGCGGACCTGGTCCGCGGCGGCCTGGGTGGTGACGGCGACGGTCAGCTTCCCGGTGGCCGCGTCGAACCACTGCCCGGCCGACTGCTGCCGGACGGCGGTCGGCAGCGCCGAGGCCAGGCGGTGGGCGCCGTCCTGGGCGGCGAGACGGCCCCGGGCCTGGTCCGCGGACAGGCCGAACGCGGCGGCCACGCCGTCGACCTCGGCCTGCGGATGGGAGGGCGATGCCGGTGGCGCGGCCTGAGCGGGCTGGAAGCCCAGTCCGAGCGCGGCCAGCGCGGCCACGCTCGCGGCGGAAACGATCCTGCGCATGCTTTTCTCCTCGGTTCGGGGAGTGGAATGCGCAAACGGTAGATCGCCGGAAACACCGAATTGAAGATCCGCAGGGCCTTAACAGTTAACTGGCGTCCCATTCCCAGTCGAAACCGTAACGGCCGGGGCCGAAGGTGAGTGCGACCCCGTGCACCGCACCGGATTCCGGGGCGACGTCGGCGTATTCGGCCGGCTGCCCGTCACGTTCGACGAAACGGCGGCACACCGGCGGCACCGCCGCCGGGTCGAAGCGGATTTCGACCACGTATTCGCGGACCGGGAGCCGGAACTTCCGTTCGTAGTTCGTGGCCAGCGGGTGCGGCGCGCGGTTCACGAGCGTGTGCTCGGTGATCACCGTTTCGCCGCGGACGAGCGGGCGGCCGAAGAGCAGCTCGACGACGAGCAGGCCGTCTTCCGGCTTGTGCACGCTGCGCCCGGCCTGGCAGCCCCGCAGCGACCGCACCTCCGGCAGCGGCCGGTCGTGCTCGTCGAGGTGCAGGATGACCACCCAGCGGTCCGGGCCGTCCGCCTCGGCGCGCAGCACCTGCCGTGAATGGAACTCCAGCTCCTCACGATCCGGCCCGACCGTCACGACGTCGTGCTGGCTGATCCGGGTCAGCCGCTCGTCCCATCGGGTGTCCACATCGGACACCGCGGCGTCGATGCGCCCGCCGTCCGGCCAGAACCGGCCGATCTCAGTGGCCGTGGACCGGCGCGGCCGCGACGAACCCAGCAGCGCGACGAGCGAACCCGGCGGCACGTCGAGAACGACCTCGAGCTGCCGCACCCCGCGCACCGAGTCCCGCCGCTGCGGGCGGCTGCGGCCGGACTGCCAGTAGCTCAGCGTCGCCGTCGTGACCGAGACGCCGCGGGCGTGCAGGTGTTCACGCAGGCGGTCGAGGCTCAGCCCGCGGGCGCGGATCGCCGCGCGCAGGGCCGCGTCGAACGGGCCGGTGCGCAGCAACGTCCCGAGGGCCGGCGACGGAACCGCCATCGAACGATCTTAAGCCGCCGAACGGCCGCGAACAGGCATTAACTGTTAAGAATCAGACGAACCGGTGGCGCCCGGCCAGGGCGCCGAAGACCATCTGGACCACGAGCAGGCCCAGCAGCATGGCCAGCGGGAGCGTCCAGCCGCCCGCGGCGTCGTGCAGCAGGCCGAACAGGAACGGGCCGAGCGCGGCGAACAGGTACCCGAAGCCCTGGGCCATCCCGGACAGCCGCGCGGTGTCGGCGCCGGTCTTCGCCCGCAGCGCGATCACCGTCAAGGCGAGCGAGAAGACACTCATCCCCAGGCCGATCAGCAGGCTCCACAGCAGCGGCGACCACGCCGGGGCGAGCATCAGCCCGGCCGTGCCGGCGACGCCGAACACGCCGAAGAGCACGATCCAGCCGCCCTGGCCGCGCTGCCGGGCCGCCATCGGCGCCACGACCAGGCTGATCGGCACCGCGATGAGCGAGACCAGGCCGAACAGCAGGCCCGCCTGGTCACGCGACACGCCGGCGTCCATCAGCACCTGCGGGAACCAGCCCATCGCCGCGTAGGCGTAGAAGGCCTGGAGGCCGAAGAAGGCCGTGACGATCCAGGCCAGCCGGTTGCGCAGCAGCGAGCGGCCGCCCTCGGCGGCGTCGGCGTGACGCGGTGCCCGGCCGGTGCCGCGGGCTGCGAGAATCCACGCGGCGAGCGCGACGACGGCCACCACCGCCCAGCTGCCCAGCGCCGGGCGCCAGCCGCCGAACGCGTCGCCCAGCTGCGGGGTCACGGCCGACCCGAGCGCGCCGCCACCCTGCAGGGCGGCGGTGTAGACGCCGGTCATCAGGCCGATCCGAGCCGGGAAGGAGCCCTTGATGACGACCGGGATGAGCACGTTGATCAGGGCGATCCCGGCGGTGGCCACGAGCGTCCCGCCGAGCACGACGTACGGGCCGTCGAGCACGCGCAGCACGAGCCCGGCCGCGAGCGCGCTCAGGGCGACCGCGATGGCGGCGCCGATCCCGGCGCGGCGGGCGAGCAGCGGCGCGGCGAGCCCGGCACCGGCGAAGCAGAGGGTCGGCAACGTCGTCAGCACGCCCGCCCAGAGCACGGACGCGCCCAGGCCGGCGCGCATTTCGGCGAGCATCGGGCCGACCCCGGTGATGGCCGGGCGCAGGTTGAGCGCCGTCAGCACCACGGCGACCGCGAGGAGCGCGCCGCCGGCGACCACACCGGGCGTGCGCGTCTCGATCGCGCCGTCCAGTTCGGCTTCGAGTGCTGATTCACGGGATTCGACGGGCATACGAGCTACTATCGCATACGTAGGATGATTGGATGAAGGGATAACTCCTGTGCCTCTGGCCACCACCCGGCGGGCAGGCCTCGTCGACCAGGTCATCGACCAGCTGCGGACCGCGGTCACGCAGGGCGAATGGCCCATCGGCGAGCGCATTCCCACCGAGGTCGAGCTGGGCGAACAGCTCGGCGTCGGCCGCAACACCATCCGCGAGGCCGTGCGCGCGCTCGCGCACACGGGGATCCTCGAAGTCCGCCAGGGCGACGGCACTTACGTGCGCGCGACCAGCGAGGTGTCCGGCGCGATCCGCCGGCTGTGCGGCGACGAGCTGCGCGAGGTCCTGCAGGTCCGGCGCACCCTCGAGGTCGAGGGCGCCCGGCTCGCCGCGGCCGAGCGCACCGACGAGGACGTCGCCGAGCTGCGCGCGCTGCTGGCCCGCCGCGACCTCGAACTGCAGGAAGGCCGCTGGCCGGACTTCGCGCGCACCGACGCGGAGTTCCATTGCGCGGTCGTCCGCAGCAGCCACAACGGGCTGCTCACCGAGCTGTACCGCGGGCTGACCGAGGTCATCACGGCGAGCGTCGCGGCGACGTCCAGCATCACGCCCGGCGCGGAGCACATGCCCGAGATCGGCCACGAAGGCCTCGCGGACGCCATCGCCGACCGCGACGCGGACCGGGCCGCGGCCGAGGCCTGTGGGTTCCTGGACGAGCTGCTGTCCCGGATCGAAACGGCCTGAGCTGGGCTTTTACCCAATCTGGCACCACCGTTGACCCCTAAGGGTGCCAATTCAGGGTTGTCGTGGTGCCACGATGGCGCCATAATTGTGCCATGGACCTGACGCCCTTCGTGGACGAACTCCGGCGGGAGCTCGCGGTCGCCGCCGAAGCGGCGGGCGACGAGGCCGTCGCCCTCGCCGAGCGGCTCACCGCGCCGCTCGAGTCGGCGATCCGGCTGACCCTGCTCGACGCACTCTCGGCCGCGGCCGACGAAATCACCCGCGACCTCGCACCCGGCTCCGTCGAGGTGCGCCTCCGCCGCCGGGACGCCGAATTCGCCGTCTCGGTGCCGACGGCACCCGAGCCAGAACCCCAGGAGACACCCGCGCCGCCACTGGAAGCCGACGACGGCGCGGTCGCCCGGATCAACCTCCGCCTGCCCGAACAGCTCAAGCAGCGGGTCGAGGAGGCGGCGGCCCGGGAGCGGATCTCGACCAACGCCTGGCTCGTCCGGGCGGCGAGCGCCGGGCTCGGGCCCGACAAGAGCGCCCCGCGGCGCCGCAACTCGCTCTACGGCGACAACTACACCGGCTGGGTCCGGTAACCACAGCTCTTTTCCCCTCACGTCTCCGACCTGCGGAGACGCCACCGACGCACCCCAGGAGGGCGCAGCCATGCCCGTTTTCGCCACCCCCGAACCGATCACCGCGACCATCGACGCCAGCGCCGCCGACATCCGGATCGCCGCGAGCGACCGCGACGACACCGTCGTCGAGATCCTCCCGGTCGACCCGCACGACCGCGACGACGTCGCCGCCGTCAAGAAAACCCAGGTCGAGTTCTCCGACGGCGCCCTGCTCGTCAAGGGCCCGAAGTACTACACGAAGCTCTTCGGCAAGGGCGGCTCGATCGTCGTCACGGTGGAACTGCCCACCGGCTCCCGGATCCGCGGCACCACCGCGATGGGGGACTTCCGGGCCACCGGGTCGCTCGGCGACTGCCGCTTCAAGACGTCGATGGGCAACCTGCACCTCGAGCGGACGACCCGGCTGGAGGCCGTCACCGCCCTCGGCGACGTCACCGTCGAGCACGCGTCCGACCACGCCGAGCTCAGCACCGGCACCGGCGACCTGCGGATCCGCGAGATCGACGGCTCGGCCGTGCTGAAGAACTCCAGCGGCGAGACGCGGATCGGCACCGTGACCGGCGACCTGCGGGTCAACTCGGCCAACGGCGACATCCTCGTCGACGTCGCGCACACGGCCGTGAACGCCAAGACGGCCGCCGGGGACGTCCGGATCGGTGAGGTCATCCGCGACTCCGTCGTGCTCGAAACCGCGGTCGGCGAGATCGAGGTCGGCATCCGCGAAGGCAGCGCCGCCTGGCTGACCCTCAACTCGCTCACCGGCCGGGTGCACAACTCGCTCACCGCAGCCGACGGCCCCGGGCAGACCGACGAGACCGTCGAGGTCCGCGCCCGCTCCTACACCGGCGACATCGTCGTCCGCCGGTCCTGAATTCGCTGACACAGAAGGGGAATCCGATGTCAGACGCCATCGTGGCCGAAGGACTCGTCAAGAAGTACGGCAGTGTGACCGCGCTCGACGGGATGTCGCTGACGGTGCCGGAGGGCACCGTGCTCGGGGTGCTGGGGCCGAACGGCGCCGGCAAGACCACCACCGTCCAGATCCTCACCACCCTGCAGAAGCCGGACGCGGGCCACGCGACGGTCGCCGGGTTCGACGTGGTGCGGGACGCGCACGAGCTGCGTTCGCACATCGGCGCGTCGGGGCAGTACGCCGCCGTCGACGAGCACCTGACCGGGGCGGAGAACCTCGAGATGGTCGGGCGGCTCTACCACCTGGGCACCAAGCGGGCCAAGGCCCGCGGCCGGGAGCTGCTGGCCCGGTTCAGCCTCGAGGACGCCGCCGACCGGCCGGTCCGGACGTACTCCGGCGGCATGCGGCGCCGGCTCGACCTGGCCGGGGCGCTCGTCGCGAACCCGCCGGTGCTGTTCCTCGACGAGCCCACCACCGGGCTCGACCCGCGCGCCCGCACCGAGCTGTGGGACGTCATCACCGAGCTGGTCGCGGGCGGCACGACGCTGCTGCTGACCACGCAGTACCTGGAGGAGGCCGACCGGCTCGCCGACAGCATCGCCGTCATCGACCACGGGCGCGTGATCGCCCGCGGCACCGCCGACGAGCTCAAGGACCTCGTCGGCGGCGAGCGGATCGAGCTGACCGTGGGCACGCACGCCGACGTCGCGACCGCGAGGCGGACGCTGGCCCGGCTGGCCAGCGGCGAGCCGCAGGCCGAGGCGTTCCAGCTCACCGTGCCCGTGACCCACGGCGCGAAAGCGCTTACCGAGGCCCTCGCCCTGTTGGCCGCGGAAGGGGTCGAAGTCCGCGAAGTCGGCGTCCGCCGTCCCACTCTCGACGACGTTTTCCTCACTCTCACCGGCCACGAGGTGGCCGAGACCGCGAAGGAGGCCGTGTGATGAACGCGGTGCAGATGGCCGTCACCGACGGCGTGACGATCGCCAAGCGCAACTCGATCAAGATCTTCCGGTCGCTGGACCTGCTCGGGTCCATCGTGTTCATCCCGGTGATGTTCGTGCTGCTCTTCGGGTACGTGTTCGGCAGCGTGATCGACATCCCGGGCATGTCGTACCGCGAGTTCATGCTGCCGGGGATCTTCACCCTCGCGGTGGCGATGGGCAGCATCGTCACCGGCTACGGGCTGACCGACGACCTGCAGAAGGGCATCATCGACCGGTTCCGCTCGCTGCCCATGTCACCGGCCGCGGTGCTGATCGGGCGGACCACCGCCGACCTGATCCTCAACGTGGCGAGCCTGCTCATCATGGGCCTGGTCGGCCTGCTGGTCGGCTGGCGCATCCACACCGGCGTCTTCGAGGCGGTGGGCGGCGTGCTCCTGCTGCTCGCGTTCGCCTACGCGCTGTCCTGGGTGATGGGGACGATCGGGCTGGCCGTGCGCAAGCCCGAGGTGTTCAACAACGTGTCGAGCATCGCGATCTTCCCGCTGACGTTCCTGGCCAACACCTTCGTCGACAGCGGCCGCCTGCCGGGCCCGCTGCGCGCGATCGCCGACTGGAACCCGATCTCGGCGATCACCCAGGCGGCGCGGGAGCTGTTCGGCAACACGAGCCCGGCGATGCCGGCCCACGACGTCTGGCCGATGCAGCACGCGGTGCTGGCGTCGGTGCTGTGGATCGTGGTGCTGATGGCGGTGTTCGTGCCGCTTTCGGTGCGCTGCTACCAGAAGGCGACCAGCAGCTGAGCCGGGTGAACGGCCCTTCCTCGACCGGGGAAGGGCCGTTTCGGCGTGTCGTCGCGCTGCTCACGCGTGTCGACCCTCCCGTCACGCGTGTCGGCTCTTCCGTCACAAGACCTCGCCCGGCCGGCCGATCAGCACTGGTGATCCGGAAGCCGACACGCGTGATCAGCGGGTCGACACGCGTGATTGCGGAGCCGACACGACGTCAGCGCGTCAGGGCAGGGTCAGGATCTCGGCGCCGTCCGCCGTCACCACCAGGGTGTGCTCGAACTGGGCCGTCCACTTCTTGTCCTTCGTGGTGACGGTCCAGTCGTCGGGCCAGATGTCGTAGTCGATGGTGCCGAGGGTGATCATCGGCTCGATCGTGAAGGTCATGCCCTCCTCGATCACCGTCTCCACCGAGGGCTCCTCGTAGTGCAGCACCGTCGGGGCGGTGTGGAACGACGGGCCGACGCCGTGGCCGGTGAAGTCGCGGACCACGCCGTAGCCGAAGCGCTTGGCGTACGCCTCGATGACGCGGCCGATCACGTTCAGCCGGCGCCCGGGGCGGACCGCCTTGATCGAGCGCAGCGTCGCCTCGCGGGTGCGCTCCACCAGCAGGCGGACCTCCTCGGAGACGTCACCCGCCAGGAACGTCGCGTTCGTGTCGCCGTGGACGCCGCCGATGAACGCCGTGACGTCGATGTTGCAGATGTCGCCGTCCTCGAGCACCGTCGAGTCCGGGATGCCGTGGCAGATGACCTCGTTGAGCGAGGTGCAGCACGACTTCGGGAAACCGCGGTAGCCCAGCGTCGAGGGGTAGGCGTGGTGGTCGAGCAGGAACTCGTGGACCACCTTGTCGATGTCGTCGGTCGTCGCGCCCGGCTTGACGGCCTTGCCGCCCTCCTCCAGCGCCTGCGCCGCGATCCGGCTCGCGACCCGCATCGCCTCGATCACCTCGGGCGTGCGCACGCCGTTGCCGGTGTCCCTCTTCGGCGCCGGCTTGTCCACGTACTCGGGACGGGCGATGGAACTGGGGACGTCACGGCGCGGCGTCTGGACGCCGGGCACCAGGGGGGCACGAACGGACATGCCTCCACCTTACGACGGCCGCGTCAGCCGATCCCCGCCAGGAACCGGTGCGCGGCCTGAACCGCCGGTTTGGAGGATCCCGCGCCGGTCAGCAGCACCGCGAACGCCAGGTCGCCGCGGTAGCCGACGAACCAGCCGTGGGAGTGGGAGCCGTCGCCGAACTGGGCGGTGCCGGTCTTGCCCGCGACGTCCGGGATGTCGCGCAGGCCGGTCGCGGTGCCCGACGTGACGACCTCGCGCATCATCCCGCGCAGCGCGTCGAGCACGTCCTGGGACGGCGGGTCGCCGACGTTCTGCGCCGTCGCGGGCCGCCCCTTCACCAGCGACGGCGTCGGCACCTTCCCGGCCTGGACGGTGGCGGCGACCAGCGCCATGCCGAACGGGCTCGTCACCACCGTGCCCTGGCCGAAGCCGTTCTCCGCGCGCTGGACGGCCGAGTCGGTGGCCGGGACCGCGCCGGTGACCGTGGTCAGGCCCGGGACGACGAAGTCCGCGCCGATCCCGAACGACCGGGCCGTGTCGGTCAGGTCTGATCCCGAGAGCCCGGCCGCGAGCCGGGCGAACGTGGTGTTGCAGGACTTCGCGAACGCCGTCTTCAACGGGACCCGGCCCAGGTCGAACCGGCCTTCGTTCGGCACGACGCGGTTCTCGATCGTCGTGGTGCCGGGGCAGTCGACCGGGCTGCCGGCCTCGACGTCGCCGTCCGCCAGCGCGGCGGCCGCGGTGATGATCTTGAACGTCGACCCCGGCGGGAAGCGCCCGGCCAGCGCCAGCGAGCCTTCGGCGTCGGCCTCCTCGTTCTGCGCCACGGCCAGGATGTCCCCGCTCGAGGGCTGGATCGCCACCAGCGCGGCCGGGAACCCGGCGGTTTCCAGGGCCTTCTCGGCGGCGACCTGGACCCGCGCGCTGAGCGTGCTGGTGATCGCGGGCCCGGGCTTCGGCGGCTCGGCCCGCAGCTCGGACACCTCGCCGCCGGTGACGTCCTGGGTGACGATCCGCCAGCCCGCCGCGCCGGCCAGCTCCTGCTCGACCAGCGCGCGGATGGCCGGCAGCACCTGCGCGCCGGACCCGCGCGTCACCGGCAGCAGCCGTTCCTGGGCGGCGAACCGGACGCCGGGCAGGTCGTAGATCACCGGCTTGACCCGCTGGTAGTCGCCGGCGCGCAGGGTGATCACCGGGAAGGTGCTGCCCGGCTTGGTCTTGCCCATGCCGTCCAGCAGCGCACGGCCGGTCACCGACGGCTCGTACCGGTGCAGCGCGGCGGCGAGCGACTTGGCCACCGCGCCCGCGTCGCCGGTCTTCTGCGGGTCGACGACCACGCCGATCACGGTCTGCGGGCGCATCAGAGGCACGCCGTCGCGGTCGAGGACCGGCGCGGTCTCCGGGAGCTGCGGCAGCACGCCGAGGGTCTGGCCGACCGCGAGCTGCGGGTGCACGACCGTCGGCTGCCAGTGCACCTGCCAGCCGCTCTCGGCCGCGCGCAGCTGGGCGTCGGCGCGGTAGGTCCAGGTGCGCCCGTGCGGGAGGTGCCAGGTGAGCTGGTAGCCGGCCGTGACGGTGTCCCCGTCGGCCGGCTCCTTCACCTCTTCGTCCTCGACGTCCAGGGACTCCGGGTCGAGGGCGCCGCGGACCTGCGTCAGCACGGTCTTCGCCGCGTCCGGCGAGTCGGTGTCCGCCGCTGCGGCGGCGACGTCACCCGAGGCGACGGCGTCCAGGAACGCGGAGAGGGCGTCCTCGGGACCGTCGCCCGAACAGCCGGTCGCGGTCGAGGCGGCGAGCAGCAGCACCGCGAGCACGGCACCCCTTCGACGTGCACTCATGCGGGGATATTGCCCTGGTCAGAGCCTTGCGACGGGGCCGAAACGCCGCCACGGAAGAGTGCTAGAACAGCACCGTCGCGTACTGGCCGACCTGCTGGAAGCCGATCTTGCGGTAGGCCGCGAGCGCGGGTTTGTTGTAGCCGTTGACGTACAGGCTCGCGGTGCGGCCGAGGCCGCGCACGAGCCGGTTCACCACGGCGGCCGTGCCCGCGGTGCCGAGTCCGTCGCCGCGGCGCTCGGGGTGCACCCAGACGCCCTGGATCTGCCCGACGGTCGCCGACATCGCGCCGATCTCGGCCTTGAACACGACCTCGCCGTGCTCGAACCGGGCGAACGCGCGCCCGGCGGCGATCAGCTCGGTGACGCGGGCGCGGTAGCTGGCGCCGCCGTCGCCGCTGCGCGGGTCGACGCCGACCTCTTCGATGAACATCTTGACCGCGGCCGGCAGGTAGCGCTCGAGCTCGTCCGGGCGGACCGCGCGCACGGCCGGGTCGGCCTTGACGACCGGCAGTGTGTCCAGCGCCATCAGCGGCTGGTCGTCGCGCACTTCGCGGGCCGGGCCCCACTCGTCGGAGAGCTCCTCCCACAGCCCGAGGACCTGCTCGGCCGGGCCGACCAGCGACGAGCACGTCCGCTGCCGGCGCAGCGCGCGGTCGGCGAAGGAGCGCAACGCGGGCGCGTTGCCGCGCAGGGGGATCAGGTTGGGACCGGAGAAGCACAGCCCCTGGAGCCGCCCGGCGCGCACCGGGCGGTTGTCGGCGGCCCAGAGCTCACCACCGAGCCGCCAGGGATCGAGGCCCGCGGCCTCCACCCTGGCACTGACCATGCAGCTGCCCACCGGGTCGGCGGCGAGCGCGGCACGGACCGCCGGATAGTCCCGATCATCGAGCAGCCGTGCACCTGCAAGCCGCAACACGGGCTCCAGGGTGCCAGATGAACAGCCGAAACGGAACGCGAGCCTCTAGACACGCTCAGATGAACAGCCGGGGTCCGGCGTTCGGGGCAGAATCGGGCTCATGCAGCGCTACACGTACAAGGTCGTCGAGGTCCGCGAGAAGCTCCTGGGCGGCAAGATGTCCGGGGACAAGCTCGAGAAACTGCTCAACGACCACGCCGCCGACGGATGGCAGCTGAAGGCCATCACGTCGGCGGAGGTCAAGGGCCGGGTCGGCCCGGGCGGCGTCGAGGGTCTGCTCGTCACCTTCGAACGCCCGGTCCAGTAGGTCAGGGCGCGCCGCGGTAGGTGCCGAACGTCCAGGCGTTGCCTTCGGGGTCGCGCAGGCTGAACGTGTGCGAGCCGTAGTCGGTGTCGGTCAGCTCGGCGGTGATCTCGGCGCCGGCGGCCTTCGCCCTGGCGTGGACGTCGTCGACGTGGTCGGTCACGACGTAGACCGCGCCGGTGCCGGGCTTCATGGCGTCGTGGACGCCGTCGGGCGGGCGGACGCTGCCGAGCATCACGGCGCCGCCTTCGGGCCAGCGCAGCTCGCCGTGGGCGATCAGGTCGCCCTCGCGCACGACCAGTGCCTCGGTGAAGCCCAGGACGTCGACGAGGAAGCGGACCGCGGCCGGGGCGTCGTCGTAACGGAGGGCGGGCCAGACGTTCGGTGCAGGAGTCATGCCGGTGAGTCTTGCCCGGCGGCCGGCTGCCCGTCTTGGAGGAACGGGAGCTCCTCGGCGATCCACGTGCCCGGCGTGCAGCCGGCCAGCGCCCGCCACTCGTTGCTCAGGTGCGCCTGGTCGTAGAACCCGCATTCGACGGCGAGGGCGGCCAGGTCGGAGTGCCCCCGGCGCAGCAACCGCCCGGCGCGCTCGAACCGCAGCACCCGCGCGGCCTGCTTCGGCGCCAGCCCCAGCTCCGTCCGGAAGCGCTCGCCGAGGTGCCGCCGGCTCCAGCCGACCGCACCGGCGAGGTCCGCGACGCGCACCTGCCCGTCGGCCCCGCGCAGCCGGCGCCACGCCTCCCCCAGCTCCGGCGGCGGCTGCCGCGGGTCCACCGCCCGCGCCGCCAGGACGTCGTCGAGCAGCGCGAACCGCTCGGGCCAGGTGGGCAGCTCCCGCAGCCGCTCCGGGAGGTCGCCGAGGCCGAACTCGGCCAGGTCCACGACGTCCCCGCTCAGCTCGGCCGCCGTGACGCCGAGCAGCGTCCGCACGCCCAGCGGGTCGAGCTCGAGCTGAAGGCCCTCCTGCGTCCGGTCCTGCTCGATCAGCACCGCGCTGGTGTGCAGCCCGCCGACCAGGGCCTGCAGCCGGTGACCGGCCATCCGGACGGGCCCGGCCAGGCTGATGACGAGCGTCACGTACCGGGACGGCAGCCCGCGGTGCACGGCGAGGGTCACGTCGTCCTGCGCGTACCCGATGTAGCGCGTGACCAGCGGCCGCACCACCGGGTGCGGCTCGCCGACGGCCCAGCCCGCGCTCACGAATACCAGCGTAAACGTCACCACCGGCGGTCCGGGTTTCTGCTAACACGGAAGGGCGTCCCCCACCGCGGAAGGAACCCCGATGACGATCCAGGAGCAGGCGCAGCAGCTGGAGCTGCTCGCCGACCAGGTGCCCACCGGCATCGCGCTCGCGACGAAGAGCGACCTCGAAGACCTGCAGGCCCAGGTCATGGGCCTGCTCGGGGAGACGTCGAGCGCGACCGCGATCCAGGGCTCCATCCAGCTGGCTTCGCAGCAGATCGACGAGGTCGCGGCCGCGCTGGAGAACGTCCGCCTGCAGATCCGCGACGCCGCCCAGCACCACCTACAGGGGTGAGGGCTCGTAGCAGGAGTGGACGGCGGGCTGGCCGGTGTAGTTCGGGCCGGCCCGGTCGTCGGCGCCGAGGTAGCGGAACGGCAGCGCGCCGTCGAACGGGCCCTCGCGCCGGATCCGCCGCGCCCGCCCGTCGTAGGTGAACCCCGCCTCCCGCAACGCCGGGAGCACCCGCCGCGCCGCGGGGGCGCCGTCCGGCAGGCGGACGCCCGCGACGTCGAAGTTCGCGGCGAACACCCCGTCCCGGGCCAGCCAGGACGCGGCCCGCAGCAGCGCGCCGAGCTTGTCGCCGACGTAGTGCAGGCCGTGCACACAGGTGACGAGGTCGAACTCCCCCGCGGGCGCCCACGTCGTGATCGACGCGGTCTCGAACCGCACGGGCCCGGACGCCGCGAAGAACCCGACCAGGTCCACGCCGGTGACGTCCAGGTCCGGGCGGGCCGCCGCCGCGTCCAGCAAGGCGCGCCCGCTGCCGCAGCAGAGATCCAGCCAGCGCGCGCCCGGGCGCAGGAAGGCGAGGACGTCGAACCCGAGGACGCGCGCGTAGCCGTCGCGGCCGGCCAGCCGTCGCTCGCGGTTCATCGCGCGGTTGGCCACGACCGGCGACGCCTCCAGGACGTCGTCCGCGAGCAGTTCCACCTCAGCCGGCGGTGACGACCGGGGCGCCTTCGCCGAGGCCTTCGCCCGCCTCCTCGGCGATGCGCATGGCCTCCTCGATCAGCGTCTCGACGATCGCGTGCTCCGGCACGGTCTTGATGACCTCGCCCTTGACGAAGATCTGGCCCTTGCCGTTGCCCGAGGCCACACCCAGGTCGGCCTCGCGGGCCTCGCCCGGGCCGTTGACGACGCAGCCCATGACGGCCACGCGCAACGGGATCTCCATGCCCTCGAGACCGGCGGTGACCTGCTCGGCGAGGGTGTAGACGTCGACCTGCGCGCGCCCGCACGACGGGCACGAGACGATCTCCAACTTGCGCTGCTTGAGGTTCAGCGACTGCAGGATCTGGATGCCGACCTTGACCTCTTCGACCGGCGGCGCGGACAGCGAGACGCGGATCGTGTCACCGATGCCCTGCCGCAGCAGCGCACCGAACGCGACGGCCGACTTGATCGTGCCCTGGAACGCCGGGCCGGCCTCGGTCACGCCGAGGTGCAGCGGGTAGTCGCACTGCTCGGCGAGCAGCTCGTAGGCGCGCACCATGACCACCGGGTCGTTGTGCTTGACCGAGATCTTGATGTCGTGGAAGTCGTGCTCGGCGAACAGCGACGCCTCCCACAGCGCCGACTCCGCCAGCGCCTCCGGCGTCGCCTTGCCGTACTTGTCCATGATCCGCTTGTCCAGCGAACCCGCGTTGACCCCGATCCGGATCGGCGTCCCGTGATCCTTCGCGGCCTGCGCGATCTCCTTGACCTGGTCGTCGAACTTCCGGATGTTGCCCGGGTTCACCCGCACCGCGGCGCAGCCGGCCTCGATCGCGGCGAAGACGTACTTCGGCTGGAAGTGGATGTCGGCGATCACCGGGATCTGCGACTTGCGCGCGATCGCGGGCAGCGCCTCGGCGTCGTCGGCCGACGGGCACGCGACGCGGACGATGTCGCAGCCCGCGGCGGTCAGCTCGGCGATCTGCTGCAGGGTCGCGTTGACGTCGGAGGTGAGCGTCGTCGTCATCGACTGGACGGAGATCGGGAAGTCGCTGCCGACACCGACCGGGCCCACCTGGAGCTGGCGGGTCTTGCGGCGCTCGGAGAGGACGGGCGGGGGCAGGGCGGGCATACCGAGTGCGACGGTCACGGTTTCAGCGTACCTACCCCGAGTGGCGGACCTACACCAAGTCAACCGTCACGGTGAGCAGTATTACGGCGTGTGGCGAACGCCACGGAGGGGCCGGAACCCCTCCGTGGTGAGGCGCTACTGCAAGCGAATCGGGTTGACGATGTCCGCCGTCACCGTGAGTAGGGTCACCGCGCCGCCGATGAGGACGAGGACCATCGTGATGCCGGACAGCTTCGTGTAGTCGACGGGCCCGCCGGCCACCTTCCCGCGCCGGGCGCGGATCCAGTCGCGGACGCGCTCGTACCAGACCACCGCGATGTGCCCGCCGTCGAGCGGCAGCAGCGGCAGCAGGTTGAACACGCCGATGAAGAAGTTCAGGCTGGCCAGCAGGAAGAAGAACAGCACCCAGACGCCCCGTTCGACGGCCTCGCCGCCGATCCGGCTCGCGCCGACGACGCTGACCGGGGTGTTCTTGTCACGTTCACCGCCGAAGATCGCGGTGACGACGGCGGGGATGCGCTCGGGGAACTCGACGAGCCGCTGGGCCGTCTCGGAGAACATCGTGCCGGTGAAGCTGAACGTGGCGCCGATCGCGGCGACCGGGCCGTACTGCGTGGTGACCGCCGGCTGCACGGGCGACGCGCCGATCATGCCGACCTCGCGGACGCCCGTGCTGCTCCACCGCTTCACCTTCGGCACGTCGACGACGAGCGCCAGGTTCTGCCCGTTGCGGACGACGTCGAACTCGGTCGGCCCGCTGGTGGCCTGCACGGCGGCGAGCATCTCGGTCCAGCTCGCGACCGCCTTGCCGCCGACCGCGAGGACCTTGTCCCCGGCCCGCAGCCCGGCTTCCTGCGCCGGGCGCGGAGAGCCCGGCGGGCAGCTGGTGTCCTGGGCCTGCTCCTCGGTCGTCGCCGCCCGCGCGCAGGACGTCGCGGCCAGCACCGGCGAGCTGTCGACCGGAGTCAGAATCGGCAGCCCCATCGTGACGGCCATCAGGTAGAGCACCACGAAGCCGAGGATGAAGTGCGTGATCGACCCGGCGCTCATCACGACGGTGCGCTTCCAGGTCTTGAACCGCCACATCGCACGGGGCGCCTCGTCGGGCGTCACCTCGTCGAGCGCGGTCATGCCGGCGATGTCGCAGAACCCGCCGAGCGGGATCCACTTCAGGCCGTATTCGGTCTCCCCGCGGCGCCAGGAGAACACCGTGGGCCCGAAGCCCACGAAGTACCGCCGGACCTTCATGCCGAAGGCCTTCGCGGTCACCATGTGACCGGCCTCGTGCAAGGCGACGGAGATACAGATCCCCAGCGCGAAGAGCACCACACCGATGATGTAGGCGAGCACCCGCTACTTCCCCTCGATGATCGAACCGGCCCGGGCGCGAGCCCAGCGCTCGGCCGCGAGAACGTCCTCGACGTCGCGTGGTTCGCGACGCCATTCGTCGGCGGCTCCCACCACCTCGGAAACAGTGTCCACTATCGACGTGAAGCGGGTGTTCTGCGCCAGGAACGCGGCGACGAGCTCTTCGTTCGCGGCGTTGTAGACGGCGGGCAGGCAACCCCCGACCGTGCCGCAGTGCCGGGCGAGCTCGACGGCCGGGAAGGCCTCGTCGTTTAGCGGCTCGAAAGTCCAGGTCGCGGCCTTGTCCCAGGTGCACGCGGCGGCCGCGCCGGGCACCCGGTCGGGCCAGTGCAGGGCGAGCGCGATCGGCAGCCGCATGTCCGGCGGGCTCGCCTGGGCGATCGTCGAGCCGTCGGTGAAGGTCACCATCGAGTGCACGATCGACTGCGGGTGCACGGTGACGTCGATCCGCTCCGGCGGGATGCCGAACAGCAGGGCGGCTTCGATCAGCTCGAGCCCCTTGTTGACCAGGGTGGCCGAGTTGATGGTGATCAGCGGGCCCATCGACCAGGTCGGGTGCGCCATCGCCTGCTCGACGGTGACGTCGGCCAGCTCGGCCCGCTTGCGGCCGCGGAACGGGCCGCCGGACGCGGTGAGCACGAGCCGGGCCACCTCGCTTTCGCGGCCGGAGCGCAGGGCCTGCGCGATCGCCGAGTGCTCCGAGTCGACCGGCACCAGCTGCCCGGGCTTGGCCGCGGCGAGCACCAGCGGGCCGCCGGCGATCAGCGACTCCTTGTTGGCCAGCGCGAGGGTGGCGCCGGTGGCCAGCGCCCGCAGCGTCGGTTCGAGGCCGCGCGAGCCGGGCAGCGCGTTGAGGACGGTGTCGACCTTCACGGCGTCGATCAGCTCGGTGACCGCGTCCGAACCCGCGAAGAGGCGCGGGAGCTTGAACTCGCCCCGGGAGTAGCCGCGCTTCTGCGCCTCGGCGTACAGCGCGAGCTGCAGGTCTTCGGCGGCCGTGGCCTTCGTCACGGCGACGGCTTCGACGCCGTGCGCGAGCGCCTGCGCGGCCAGCGCCGCCGGATCGGAGCCGCCCGCGGCGATCCCGGCCACCCGGAACAGGTGCGGGTTGCGCGCCGCGACGTCGAGGGCCTGCACTCCGATGGACCCGGTCGAGCCGAGCACGAGGACGCTTCGCGAGGTAGTCATCGCGGGCCATTGTCGCGCGGGCCGTCTCCGCGGCGCACGCGGAGGTTCCCCGGCCGTGCGGACCGCGGAACTCCGGCGATCGCGCGAGCCGTGCCCGCGGAGGTTCCCCTCAACGGATGGAGCCGCGGCCGCCTGGAAGCCCATCGTCTCCCGCTCGCGAGCGGGAGACACAAGCCACGCGGGCCGTGTCCGCGGCGCACGCGCAGGTGTGGGATCATCGGCGGGTACGTGGTTCATGGTCTTGAGGGAGTTCATCGTGGCAGGCAAGGCGGTCGAGAAGCGGCCCGAGGTCCACCCCCGCGACGAGCCGTCCGCGGCCTGGGGCTGGCACGGTTCCTTCCCGAAGGGCACCCGGATCGCCGGCTGGGTCAGCGCGGTCATCCTGCTCGTGATGATCAAGGGCAACCACGAGAACAACACCGAGAACGTCTGGCTCGTCGGCCTGGCCGCGCTCCTCGTCCTGCTGCTGGTCCTCGACATCCGCAAGCGCCGCACGGCCTGGCGCAAGTAGTTGGTGACCCGCTAACCTCCCGGCCCATGAAGCTGCGCTCGGGTTTGGCTCTCGTCGGTGTCCTGGGTGCCCTGCTGGTGGCTCCCGCCGTTCCGGCTTCGGCGTCTTCTGTCGTCGTGCCGTGCCAGTTCACGCCGACACCCGCGAATCCCGCCGCCCGGCCGGTCGTGCGCCCGCTGCCGTTCGCCCTGACGCGCGGAACCGTGGACGTCACGTTCCGCTTCAACTACGGCCCGGTGACGGTCCGGCTGGACCGCGCGGGTGCGGCCCCGTGCGCGGTGCACAACATGGTTTCCCTGGTCCTGCAGCGGTTCTACGACCATTCCCAGTGCTGGCGGCTCTCGAACTCCGAGCGGCTCGGCGTCCTGCAGTGCGGCGACATCTACGAAGTCGAAAAGGGCGGCCCGGGGTACAAGTTCCCGGACGAGGTCTCCGGCGCGGAGACGTACCCGCGCGGGACGATCGCCATGGGCAACCAGGGGCCGGGGACGAACGGGTCCGAGTTCTTCATCGTCCATTCGTTCGCGAACATCCCGGCGAACTACTCGGTGCTGGGCCGCGTCGTGAGCGGCATGTCGGCGATCGACCACATGGTGGCGGACGGCATCATCCCGACCGATCCGAACGGACCGCTGGACGGCGCGCCTGCGCACCCCGTGAAGATCCAGCGGGCTTCGCTCGGCCGGTAGTTCAGAAGCCTTCGACCAGAGTGCCCGGCAGGCGAAGCTTGTCGTCTTCCGTGCGGAAAGCACGCCACTCGGTTGCCGGCCGCCGGAATCACCACGGGTGGGGTGCGAAGCCGTAGGGCCGGCGCGGTTCGCCGTCGCGGACGCCGAAATTGGGCGGCATCGGCCGCGGGGCCTGGATCTGGACCGGGTCGCGGTCCGCTACCTCCGCGACGGTCCGCAGCACCGGGCGGACGCCCAGTACCAGGTTCTCCAGTGCCGTGTCACCGACGCCGAAGCTCGCCACCCACGTCTCCACCAGGAGGACCTCGCCGATCTCGGAGATGCCGAGGAAGCACCGGCCCTGGTCCAGCTCGCCGAGCGGGAACAGAGAAATGCCCATGGCCGCGCCCCAGTCGGCGAATCGGCCCTCTTCGCCGTCGAGGTCGCCGGGGTTGAACCCGAACGGCTTCCGCGCGACGGAGATCCCCGGCCCGAAGACGGCGACCTCCAAGCCACCGAACTCGCCGAGGAACCGCTCGGCCGCCTCGTGCATGCGGACCTCCCCGCTCGCTTCCAGCTGCTCCCGCCAGGCCGACGTGTCGACCTTCCGGCCCGGGAACCAGCCCGCGGCGCGCAGGTCACGCTCGACCCGTCCGGCGAACCTCGGCGGCACGGGGGATCCGGCGTCGAAAACCGTGCGCACCCGGACCGGGCGGCCGTCCGCGGCGAGGTTCGCCGCGACGAACTCCAGCACCGCCCTCGCCGGCACCGAGTCCTCCGGGTACTGCGCGGCGAAGCGGGCCGCGTCCGGCCAGCGGATCTCGACCCGGGGGACGCCAAACCCGCGTAGCCCGGCGAAGAGCGACCTCGACAGCGCGTCCCAGCTGTGCGAGCCCGGCACCAGCGGATCGAGCGGGAGCACCGCGCGGATGGCCGCGAAGAACGCTTCACGACCACCACCGTCCGGCACCGAAATGGTGAACACCGAGGGCTTCCCAGTCACGATCCCGCACGTTATCGGGCTACTGGCCACCGGCTCGACCGGTTATCACCCCAAACGTCACCCCAACGAGTGAATGCCAGCTTCGCCCGATTACATTGTGCGAGTTCAGTCGGCTGTGCAGCGTGGGGGGTTCACGTGATGATGACGCACGACGAGTACCTGGCCACCCGGCGATTCGGGGCCCTCGACGGCGTCCGCGCGATCGCCGCGGTGCTCGTGGTCGTCTTCCACTACGGCGGCCCCGTCTGGGAGCGGGCCAACGGCTGGATCGGCGTGCACCTGTTCTTCGTGCTGTCGGGCTTCCTGATCACCACGCTGGCGCTGCGCGAGGAGGCCCGCAACGGCCGTGTGTCCCTGGCGGAGTTCTACATCCGCCGGGCGTTCCGCATCCTCCCCGTCTACTACGTCGTGATCGGCATTGTCGTCGTCTTCGCCTACTTCCGCGGCCTGGGCCTGCGGCACAGCGGGATCGTGGCGGCGCTGCCGTGGAACCTCGCGTTCGTCGGCGAGTACCACCAGATGACCCTGTTCGGCCAGGCCTGGACGCTCGGCGTCGAGCAGAAGTTCTACCTCGTGTGGCCGCTGCTCGCCTTCGGCGTCGGCGCGCTCGGCTTCGTCAAGCGGCTGAGCCTCTCGCTGACCCTTGTGGCCATCATGCTGGCCCTGATCCCGTTCATGCCCTACGCGGGCGCGTACTCGCCGATCCTCATCGGCTGCACGCTGGCGATCGTGCTGCACCACCGCAAGGGTTTCGCCGCGCTGCGGTTCTTCACCCACCCGGCCGTCGGCATCGTGGTCGCCGTCGCGCTGATCGCGGTCCAGACCATGTTCACCGAGATCGCCGCCTTCCTGCACGACGACGGCGGCTCCATCACCGGGACGTGCTACATCCTGCTCGCGGCGCTGCTGGTGCCGTCGCTGGTCGCCGGCGGCCCGCTCGCGTGGGTGCTGTCGCTGGCGCCGCTGCGGTTCATCGGCGAGCGCTCGTACTCGCTGTACCTCATGCAGGGCGTGGTCGCGGTGGCGCTCGCCGGCGCGATCCCGCAGTTCGCGCCGCACCGGACGCTGACCGCGGTCGCCGTGACGATCGTCGGCCTGCTGGCCGCGGACCTGCTCTACCGCTGGGTCGAGACCCCGATGATCGACGTCGGGCGCCGGATCATCACCCGCCGACGGGCGAAGAAGGCCGAAGCCGCTCCTGTTCCCGAGGTCGTCGAGCCCGCCATGGCGAGCGTCTAGTTTCACGCCTGAGGTTCGGTTACCGCGGTCCGGCAGTGCGCCCCAAGACGGCCCGCACGGGAACCGTCCGGCACAGACATGGCCGCGAGGTGTCGAGAACCCTGCCGTGGCGCGCTCCCCCAACGGAGACGCTCGCGCCTGAGGTTCGGTTACCGCGGTCCGGCAAAGCGCCCCAAGGCGGCACTCGTATCCAGACGACGGAAGCCGGGTGCCGCGACCGCGGCACCCGGCTTCCGAAACGACCGTCAGCGCTCGACGGCGGGTGACACCAGTTCGCTCGGGCCGCCGCTCGACTCGCCGGCCACGGCCGCCAGTTCTTCGCCCACCGACTCGCGGTCGCCCGGCTTCGGGGTCTTCGTCAGCAGCGACGCCACCGCGCCGATCAGGCAGACGACGATCGCGAACCCGAACGCCACCGCCAGGCCCGACTGGAACGGGCCGGAGATCAGGTTGGGGAAGAAGCTGCGGCCGGTCAGGAACTGGGCCTGGTCCGGCGGCAGCGACGTCAGCTGGCCGCCCAGCAGCTGCTGGATCGGGTTGTACCCCAGGAACGCCGCGAACAGCACTGCCACCGCCGGCAGGTGCGCCACCTGCGTGGCCGCCGCTTCGGGGACGCCGTGGGCGATCAGGCCGTCGTGCATCGTCGACGGGAGGCTGCTCGACAGGCCCGAGATGATCAGGCTGAAGAAGAAGCCGATCGACAGGACCATCGCCGCGTTCTGGAAGGTCGTCATCATGCCCGCGCCCGAACCACGGGAGTCGGCCGGCAGGCTGTTCATCACCTCGGCGCGGTTGGGCGAGGAGAACATGCCCATCCCGATGCCGTTGATCAGCAGGATCGCCGCGAACGCCCAGTAGTCGAAGTTCACCGGCAGGATGATCAGCAGCAGGAACGTCACCGCCGTGATCGCCAGGCCGGTGGAGGCCAGCAGGCGGCTGCCGATCCGGTCGGCGAGGATGCCCGACGTCGGCGCGGCCAGCAGGAACCCGACCGTCATCGGCAACATGTAGATGCCCGCCCACAACGGCGTCTGCTCGAACGTGTAGCCGTGCTGCGGGAGCCAGATGCCCTGCAGCCAGATGATCAGGATGAACTGGAGCCCGCCGCGGCCGAGGGACGCCGTCAGGTTCGCGATGTTGCCCCAGGTGAACGACCGGATCTTGAACAGCGAGAGCCGGAACAGCGGGTTGTCGACCTTGGTTTCGATGATCACGAAGCCGATCAGCACCGCGACACCGCCGATCAGGCACGAGAGCACCATCGGGCTGCCCCAGCCGGTCGCCGAGGACCCGTAGGGCTGGATGCCGTAGGTGATGCCGACCAGCACCGCGATCAGGCCGACGGCGAAGCTGATGTTGCCCCACCAGTCCATCCGCGCGTGCTTGCGGATGCCGGTGTCGTGCAGCTTGAGGTACGCCCAGATCGTGCCGATCACGCCGAAGGGCACCGAGACCAGGAAGATCAGGTTCCAGTCGATCGGGGCCAGCACGCCGCCGACGACCAGGCCGAGGAACGAGCCCGCGATGGCGGCAACGCCGTTCATGCCGAGCGCGAGGCCGCGCTGGTTGGCCGGGAATGCGTCGGTGAGGATCGCCGAGGAGTTCGCCATCAGGAAGGCACCGCCGACGCCCTGCACGATCCGCCAGCCGATCAGCCACAGCGCGGCCGCGTCACCGTCGAACCAGGTGATGGCCAGCATGATGGAAGAAACGGTGAAGACGGCGAAGCCCAGGTTGTACATCCGGGCGCGGCCGTACATGTCGCCGAGCCGCCCGAAGCTCACCACCAGCACGGCGGTGACCACGAGGAAGCCCATGATCATCCACAGCAGGTAGCTGGTGTTGGCGGGTTCCAGGGGGTTGATCCCGATGCCCTTGAAGATGTCGGGCAGCGCGATGAGCACGATCGACGAGTTGATCGTGGCGATCAGCATGCCCAGCGTCGTGTTGGACAGCGCGATCCACTTGTACCGAGGCCCCAGTTCCTCGATCGAATACGTCCGGCTTTTCGCCACTGTGTGTAAACCTTCCGCTCGCAAGTCCCTTAGCTAGGCTAAGCAACTTGGTTGCGTATGGCAACCATCCCCCGGATTTGCCTGCGAGAGCATGATCACATCAGCATGAATATCCTTTGTGGACTCTTTAAGGTGTCGCCGCGAAGTGACTTCGCCGTAACTCGGCGCTAACGGAGAAGACGCCCCAGCACGGCCACACCGTCAGCGATCTCCCCCGCCGTCCGGGCCGCGTACCCCATCACCAAGCCAGGACGTCCAGGCCGCTGCCGGTGCCACGACAGCGGCTGGACCTTCACCCCCTCCGCCAGCGCGGCCGCCGCCAGCGCGACGTCGTCGAGGGCTGCGCCGAACGTGATCGTCAGGTGCAGGCCCGCTGCCGCGCCGTGGACTCGTGCGGCCGGGAGCGACTCCGTCACCGCGCGGATCATCGCGTCGCGGCGACGCCGATGACGGGCCCGCACCGAGCGCAGCTGGCGCTCCAGCTCACCCGTCTCCATCAGCCGCGCCAGCACCAGCTGGGCCAGCACCGCGTTGCCCAGGTCGGCGAACCGCTTGGCCGCGACGAGGTCGTCGTGGAGCCGCGGCGGCGGCAGCAGCCAGCCGACCCGTAGGGCCGGGGCCAGCAGCTTCGAGACGCTGCCGGTGTAGCAGACCTCCGGCAGCATCGACCGGACCGCGGGCACCGGCGCGCGGTCGTAGCGGTGCTCGGCGTCGTAGTCGTCCTCGACCACCAGGCCACCCTCGGCCGCCCAGCGCATCAGGTCGCGGCGGCGCTCGCCCCCCAGGACCACGCCCGTCGGGAACTGGTGGGCCGGCGTCAGCAGCACCGCCCGCGCGCCGCTCGCCCGCAGCTCGTCGACGCGCAGGCCGTCGTCGTCGACCGGGATCGGCGGGGTCGCCAGGCCGTTGTGGTGCAGGTGCTGCCGCGCGCCGAGCGAACCGGGGTCCTCGACGGCGATCTCGTCGACGCCCCGCTGCCGCAGCACCTCGCCGAGCAGCGTCAGGCCCTGCGCCACCCCCGACACCACGATGATCTCGCCCGGGTCCGCGCGGATGCCGCGGCTGCGCGCCAGCCAGCGCGACACCGCGAGCCGCATCGCCGGCGCCCCGCGCGGGTCGCCGTAGCCGAAGTGGGACGGCTCCAGCTCGTCCAGCACCGCGCGCTCCGCCCGCAGCCACGCCGCGCGCGGGAACGCCGTCAGGTCCGGCACGCCCGGTGTGAGGTCGATGCGGGCCGGGGTCGCGCGGACCTCGTCGAAGACGTCGGCGCCGGGCAGCGCCGTGATCACCTTCGCGGGCAGCGGACGGCGTACCGGCGAAGGCGCGACGACCGGCGCCGCGACGACGACCGTGCCGGCCCGGCCGCGGCCCGCCGCGTGGCCGTCGTCGATCAGCCGCTGGTAGGCCTCGGTGACCACACCCCGCGACACGCGCAGCTCGGCCGCCAGCACCCGGGACGCGGGGAGGCGCCCGCCCACCGGGAGCCGGCCGTCGGCGACGGCGGCCCGCAGCTGCCCGGCGAGCCAGTCCGCGAGCCCGCCGGGCGGCGCGTCCCGGACGTCGAGCTGCAGGAAGTCCGACCCGGCGGTTATGGCCCCCTCCGGCGGGTCCGGTTTGGCCCTGTCCATCGGGCCATTGTCGCAGCACGCTGGCTTCATGGACACCAGTTACGTGCACGGATACGCCGAACCCGAGGCCCGCCGCCTCGGCGACCAGGCCGACACCCTGGCCGAGCTGCTGCACGCCGGGACGGCCTACCCCGCGGGCAGCCGCGTCCTCGAGGTCGGCTGCGGCGTCGGCGCCCAGACCGCCCACCTCGTGGCCCGCAGCCCCGGCGCCCACCTGACCGCGGTCGACGTCTCGGCCGAATCCCTGGCTCAAGCCCAAGCGAAGGTCGGCTCAAGCGTGCAGTGGCGCCAGGCCGACCTGTTCGACCTCGACGACACGTTCGACCACGTCTTCGTCTGCTTCGTGCTCGAGCACCTACCCGAACCCGAGAAAGCGTTGGCACACCTGAAAACCCTGCTGCGGCCGGGCGGCACGATCACGGTGATCGAGGGTGACCACGGGTCGGCGTTCTTCCACCCCCGCAGTGAATCCGCCCAGGCCGCCATCGACTGCCTGATCCGGCTGCAGGCCGACGCCGGCGGTGACTCCCTCATCGGCCGCCGTCTCTACCCGCTGCTCACCGGCGCCGGGTTCGACGGCGTCCGGGTCGAACCGCGGACCGTCTACGCCGACGCGTCGCGCCCCGATCTGGTCGCCGGGTTCACCCGCGACACCTTCATCGCGATGGTCGAAGGCGTCGAAGAAAACGCCGTCGCGCGGGGGCTCACGACGGCAACCGGGTGGAACCGCGGCGTAGCCGATCTTTACCGCACCACAAGGGAATACGGGACGTTCCATTACGCGTTCTACAAAGGGACAGCACACCGAACTCCGGGAGGAGCGCCATGATCATCGCCGTTCTCGTCGCCGTAGGACTCCTCGCCTGGGCTTTGGACCACGCGTACCGCCGCCGCCCGTACCCGCGGAACCGGCTGGCCGGCAGCGTGGACGTCTACGACCGCGACGCGCAGCGCCTCGAAGGCGACCTGGTCGCCGAAGAGCGCCATTACTCCGCGATGCGGGCCAGCCGCTCCTGAACCAGGATCGCGCCGGGAACGCGTTCCGCGGTGTAACACGCTGACGCGCGTTCCCAGTGCTCTCGCGCGGCATCCGGGTCACTCAGTCCACAGTGGACGTCGCCGAGCCCGCGGTGGGCTCGGCCCTGCTCCGGCAGGCACGCCGTTTCCTTCGCCGCGGCAAGGGCTTCACGGTGGTAGGTCAACGCCTGGTCGTGCGCGCCGCGGGCGAGCGCGACGAAACCGAGGCTGTTCAGCACGCGGGACTCCACCCCGCGGTCCCCGCATTCACGAGCGATGCCCAGTGCCTCTTCGAGGTGCTGGGCCGCTTCGTCATGACGGCCCTGCGCGAGCCGGACGTCGCCCAGGTGCTTCAGCGCGACACTGCGGTTGGTCGGGCTTCCGGTCTCCTGCGCGAGTTCCAGCGCCCGCTCCAGGTGCGCCTCGGCTTCGGCATACCGGCCGCGAGCGTGCTCGATGTCGCCGAGGATGCCCAGCGCGTACCCCTCGCTGACGCGCACGCCCATCGCGCGGAAGTGCTCCAGTCCCGCCGAAATCGACGCGACGGCCTCGTCGTAACGGCCCAGCGCCGCCAGCGAGTCGCCGATGTTCACCAGCGCGTAGCCCTCGCTCGTGCGGTCGGCGATCTCCCTGGCCAGGTCCAGAGCTTCGCTCAGGTAACCGATCGCGTCGCCGTAGCGGCCGATGCCGCGGCTGGTGCAGCCGAGCACCACCAGCACCAGGCCCTCGCTGGTGCGGTCGCCCGATTTCCGGGCCAGCGACAGGGCTTCGGCCGAGTATTCGATGGCTTCGGCGAACCGTCCCAGCGCGCGGCAGGCCAGGCCGAGGGTGTTGAGCACGTGGATCTCGGTGACGCGGTTGCCGGACTCGCGGACGATGACGAGCGCCTCTTCCAGGTATCGCACGGCTTCCCGCGACCGGCCGACCCGCCAGTGCCCCAGTGCGATCAGCGTCAGCGGGTCGGCTTCGGCCGCCCGGTCACCGGCGTCCTGGGCCAGCACGGACGCGTGCGTGTGCAGCACCAGCGACTCCTCGTGGTACCCGCCGACGTCGAGGTAGTGCCACAGGATCCCGGACAGCAGCCGCAGGTGCTCCGGCCGGCCGTGCCGGGTCGCGTGCGCGGCGACGGCCAGCAGGTTGCGGCGCTCGGCCTCCAGCCACGCCGGGGCGTCGAGCACCTTGACGTCCGGGTCCGGCACCTGCGGGCGCAGGTGGCGTTCCAGCGGCAGGACGACGTCCATGGCCTGCGCGGCCGACCGGACGTAGAAGTCGAACAGCCGCTCCTGCGCGTCGTGGCTCTCGCCCTCGTCCCCGGCCGCCAGCTCGGCGGCGTAGACGCGCAGCAGGTCGTGCAGCTGGACGCGGTCGTGGCCGGTCTCCTCGGCGAGGTGAGCCCGCACGAGCGTGCCGGTCAGCCGTTCGGCCTCCGGCAGCGGGAGCTGCGCGAGCGCGGCGATCGCGGCGGGCGTCAGGTCGCGGCCCGGGTGCAGGCCGCAGAGCCGGAACACGCGCGCGGCGTCGGCCGCCAGGTGCCGGTAGGACCACGAGAACACCGCGCGGACCGCCGTCAGCGGGTCGCCACCGCCGTCGAGCAGGTCCAGGCGCCGCCGCTCGTCGGCCAGCTCGGCCTCCAGCGCCGCCAGCCGCTCCCCCGGGCGGCTCAGCGCCAGCTCCGCGACCAGCCGCAGCGCCAGCGGCAGCCGGGCCGAGTACCCGATCAGCGCCGAGGTCGCCGCCGGCTCGTCGTCGACGCGCCGGCCGACCAGGGTCCGCAGCAGGTCACGGGCCTCGGCCGTGGTGAGCAGGTCGACGAGCACGCGGCGGGCGCCGTCGCGGGCGACCAGCCCGGGCAGCGCGTCCCGGCTGGTCACCAGCACCAGGCAGGACGGCGAACCGGGCAGCAGCGGGCGGACCTGCCCGACCGACCCGGCGTTGTCCAGCAGCAGCACCATCCGGCGGCCGTCGAGCACCGTGCGGAACTTCGCGGCCCGCTCGTCGGGCTCGGCGGGGATGTCCGCGCCGTCGACACCGAGCGCGCGCAGGAACCCGGACAGCGCGTCCCCCGGCTCGATGGGCCGGACCGTGCCGTACCCGCGCAGGTCGACGTACAGCTGGCCGTCGGGGAACTCGGCCCGCGCCCGCTGCGCCCAGCGCACGGCCAGCGCGGTCTTGCCGACCCCCGCTGTCCCGGACAGCACGGCGATGCGCGCGCCGGTGTCGGCCTCGCCCCGGTGCAGCAGCTCGTCCAGCTCGCCGAGCTGGGCCGCGCGGCCGTGGAACCCGTGGACGTCGGCGGGCAGCTGGGCGGGCACCGAGGCCGGCTGCTCCGGGACGCCGAAGTCCTGCGCCAGCACCTGGCGCTGGGCCTCGCGCAGCTCCGGGCCGGGTTCGATGCCCAGCTCGTCGGCCAGCCGCCGCCGGACCTCGTCGAAGACACCCAGGGCGGCGGCCTGCCGCCCGGACGCGGCGAGCGCCAGCATCAGCCGCGCGTGGGCCGACTCGTTGAGCGGCTCCTCGGCGGTCAGCGCCCGCAGCTGCACGGCCGCGTCCTCGGGGTGGGCCGCGGCGGCCCCGGCGTAGGCCAGCACGGTCTGCGCCCGCCGCATCGCCAGCGCCAGCCGGACCGGGTGCTGCCGGAGCCGTCCGACGTCGGCGAGCGCCGGGCCGCGCCACAGCCCCAGCGCCTCGCGATAGGCCTCTTCGGCCGCCTCCGGCTCCCGTTCGGCGCGCTCCACCAGCGCGTCGAACCTCAGCAGGTCGAGGTCGTCCTCGCCGGCGGACAGCCGGTAGCCACCCTTGTCGGTGGTGATCAGGTCGGCCGGGCGCAGCGCCCGCCGCAGCCGCGCGACGTAGGTGTGGACCAGCTCCAGGCACGACGGCGGCGGCTCGTCCCAGATGACGTCGACGAGGTCCTCACGCCGCACGGTCCGGTTCGGCTGCAGGGCCAGCAGCGCGAGCAGCAGGCGCTGCTTCTCCGCGCCGATCTCGACCGGACGGTCACCGAACCGGACGGTCAGCGGCCCGAGCACGTCGATCCGGACCGGCTCCGGCGGTGCTTCGGCAAGCGCTTCCCGGAGCCGCCGCTCGGTCTCCGGCCGGGGGCGCCGGACGCTGCCGCGCTCGGCGTTGCGGATCGCGCGCAGGCTCAGCCCGGCGCGCTCGGCGAGCTCCGCCTGGGTCAGCCCGGCGCGCACCCGCTCGTCGCGCAGCCATCCGGCGAAGGGCAGGCCATCGTCCACAAGCGTCCTTCCCCGCGTGCCCCCTCGCGCCGAACGTACCGCCCCAGCATCGTCAACGTGCCGCCCAGGCTGTACCACCGAACGGCGAAGATCTCTGTTTACGCAGGTGACAGGGGGTGACGTTCCGGTGGATGCCGAGTACAGCCGTTCGTCCACCGGACCTTTCTAGGCTGTGCGGGTCCGGTGGTGACGAGGGGTTCGCGGTTCAGCCGTCGCGTGGGGTACGACGGCTGCACCCGCGAACAATCAGACGCCGAGGCGCTCGAGCAGGGCGCGGATGGCGGCTGGGTCCTCGACATGGGCGTTGTGCCCGAGGCCGGCGAGCGTGACCGCGTCCGGGTCCAGTGCGCACAGCTGCTCCGGGCGGCTCATCGGGTCGTGCTCGCCCGCCGCCAGCACGACCGGGCACCGCGCCGCGGCGAGCAGGGCAGTCATGTCCGGAGCGCCCACACCGAACGCGGCCGGGTCCATCGCGAGACGCCAACCTCCCTCCGTCTCGCGGAGCCCGGCCGGGTCGGTGGGCGCGATCCCGAGCAGCCCCGAGACCTTCAGGTACGCCTGGTCGGCGTCCGCCTGGGTCTCGAAGATCCGGGGCGGCCGCACCGCGAACGACGCCGCGCGCCCCAGCTCGTCCTGGCTCCACGCCACCTTCACGCCCACGGCCAGCACCCCGGTGACCTCGACGTCGTACCGGCCGGAGGCGAGCTCGAGCGCGAGCACCCCGCCGAGCGAGTGGCCGACGACGACCAGCGGCTTCCTGTCGGGCAGCGCCCGCGCGACGGCCGTCGTGAGCGTCTCGAAGCTGTAGTGCGGCAGCGGCGCCGAGAGGCCGTGGCCGGGCAGGTCGGGCACCAGCACGCGGCGCGGGACGGCCTCGGTCAGGTGGGCCCACACGGCGCCGGTCGCGCCGAGCCCGTGCAGGAAGAGGATGGCCGGTTCGCCCTCGCCGCCGGTGCGCATGTTCAGCGTGTCCATCGCAGCAGCCTCCCCCACGCCGGGGCACGCGGCTAGGGTCGGCTTCGTGGGGATCACCGATCCGGACACCTACGTGCGGGGTGTCCCGTACGACGAGCTGGCGCGGCTGCGGCGCGAGACGCCGGTGGTGCGCGTCGACGACTTCTGGGCCGTGCTGCGGCACGCCGACGTCCGCACGGTGCTGCGTGACCCGGCGCTGTTCTCCTCGCAGCTCGGCGGGACGCAGATCCGGGACCCGGCGACCGCGGCCGACCTCGCGTACGTGCGCCGGATGATGCTCAACATGGACCCGCCCGAGCACGGCCGGCTGCGCGGGCTGCTGACCAAGGCGTTCACCGCGCGGGCGATCGCGAAGCTGACCGAGCAGATCGAGACGTCGGCCCGGGAGCTCGTCTCCGCCGTCGCGGACCAGGGTGAATGCGACTTCGCGAAGGTCGCGGCCGACCTGCCGCTGCGGACGCTGGCCGCGGTGTTCGGTGTGCCGGAGCAGGACCGGCGGCTGATGTACGACTGGAGCAACCGCGTGATCGGCTACCAGGACGCCGAGTACGCGGTGAGCGCGACCGTGTCCCCGGACGAGGTGACCGACCTGGCGCGGGCCGCACTCGCCGTCCGCCCGTCACCCGGCCCGGACGGCCGCATGCCGGACCCGCGCACCCGCGCCGGGATGCCGGACCTCTACGCGTACGCGAACGCCCTCGGCGAGTACAAGCGCGAGCACCCGGGCGACGACGTGATGAGCACCCTGATGGGCCACGTCGGCGACGACGGCGGCCGCGTCTCCCTCGCCGAGTTCGAGAACCTCTTCTGGCTGTTTTCCGTGGCGGGCAACGAAACCCTGCGCAACGGCCTGCCGGGCGGGATGCTGGCGCTGCTGTCGCACCCCGAGCAGTACCGGCGGCTGCTGGCCGACCGGTCGCTGCTGCCGTCGGCGGTGGAGGAGATGCTGCGCTGGTGGTGTCCGGTGATGAACTTCCGCCGCACGGCGACTTCCGGCGTCTCCTTGTCCGGTGTGGACATCCGGGCCGGAGACAAGGTCGTGGTCTGGTTCTCCTCGGCCAACCGTGATCCTTCGGTGTTCGAGGAGCCGGACACGTTCGACATCACGCGAACGCCCAACGACCACCTGACCTTCGGCCACGGCCCGCACTTCTGCCTGGGCGCGCAGCTGGCCCGGGTCCAGCTGCGCGCGATGTTCACCGCGGTGCTCGACCTGCTGGGCGAGGTTTCCCTGGCGGGCGAACCGGTGCGGCTGCGGTCGACCTTCCAGAACGGGCTGAAGTCGCTGCCGATCCGCTGGGTCACCGCAGGAAAGTGACACCCTCCCGCGGCCGCTCGTCCACCGACAACGCGAAGACGTCCGGCCGCGCATAGTGCCCTGAGACATCCAGGCTGTGGCGGGCCGTCACGACGTCCTCGAGATCGATCTCCGCCGTGATCAGGCCTTCGGCGGTCCTCAGTGGACCCGCCAGGACGTCGCCCAGCGGGCCGACGATCACGCTGCCGCCGCGGAACGGGTTGTCGCCGGAGTCCTCGTACAGGCAGGCCGAGATCACGAAACAGCGGCTCTCGTCGGCGATGTGGCGCATCGAGGCCTGCCAGACGTCGCGGTCGTCGGCCGTCGGGGCGCACCAGAGCTCCACGCCCTTCGCGTACATCGCCGCGCGCAGCAGCGGCATGTGGTTCTCCCAGCAGATCGCCGCGCCCGCGAGGCCCGCCGCCGTCGGGACCGCCGGGAGGGTCGAGCCGTCACCGCGGCCCCAGACCAGGCGCTCACGCGTGGTCGGGACCAGCTTGCGGTGCTTGCCCACCAGCCCGAGCGACGGGTCGAGGAACACGACCGTGCTGTAGAGCGTCGACCCGTCCCGCTCGATCACGCCGACCACCAGGCTCGCGCCGGTCCGCGCCGACAGCCCGGCCAGCGCCTGCACCTCCGGCCCGGGCACGGTCACCGACGCGCGGAAGTAGTCCGCGAACGGCTCCCCGCGCGGATACCCGCCGACGACGGCCTCCGGGAGCACCACCAGCGCCGCTCCGGACGCGCGGATCTCGTCCTCCCAGCCGAGCAGCCCCTCAAGACCCACCGCGCCGGTCTGCAGCGCGGCGACGATCGACGTTGTCACCCGTGAACCCGCTCTCGCTTCGGCCACCACGGGACCACCGCGGACGTCCGGCGCTGGTAGTCCGCGTACTCCGGGTAGCGGCCCAGCGTGATGCTCTCGGTGAAGCGTGTCGAGCCGACGAACAGCAGCGTCAGCAGGATCGCGCCGATGACCGTCCACGTCAGACCCGCCGCGACCACGCCGAACGCCGCGATCACCCACCACTGGGCCTGCTCGAAGAAGAAGTTCGGGTGCCGCGAGTAGCGGAACAGGCCGTCCTGGCGGAACCGCGTCGACGCGCGGCCCGCGTGCTTCTCCCGGTGGAACGTCCACTGCTGCTGGTCGGCGACCGTCTCGCCGACCAGGAACGCGGCGAAGATCACCGCCACGACGACGTCCCAGACGCCGAACGAGCCCTGGTTGTCCAGCGCCGTCATCGCGGGCAGCGTGATCAGCAGCAGGATCGCGTTCTGGTAGAGCGAGATGAAGAAGAAGTTGAACACCTGGAACTGCCAGGGCGCGAGCTTCTCGCGCAGCACCGCCCAGCGGTAGTCCTCGCCGCCGCGGGCGTAACCACCCTTCCGGGCGAAGTTGAACGTCAGCCGGACGCCCCAGGCCGCGACCAGCGCGAACATCACGTCCAGCCGGGCGTCGGCGAACCCGGCGGCGCCGGCGAAGATCCCCAGGTAGGCCACCGGGACGATCGACCAGATCCGGTCGACCCAGGAGTACTCCCTGGTCAGCACCGAAAGCAGCCAAGTGCCGAGCGTCACCCCGGCGAAGACGTACAGGCAGACCCGCAGCGCGTCCATGTCCACACAATAGGACCTAGGATCGATCACATGAACCTGCCGCTGCGGGACCGGAAGATCGACGTCTTCTTCCTGGTCGGTCACGGGGCCAGCGCGGATCCGAACTAGACTGCCCCTGACCTGCATAGCCAACGTTGGTGAAGTTGGCTGACGGTGGCTGTCAGTGGGCGTCAGACGGAACAGGCGCGGAACAGACGGAGCGAGCCCGGGCGCTACTGCCCCTTCGGTCTCGCCGCGGCGGACAAGGGCACTCAGGTCGTGAGTCCCCGGACCGTTGCGATCCCACGGCACCCTGAACCGCGATGCCAGCAACATCGTTGATCTAGTGATGATCACCTACTCGACCGAACAGGTCGTTGAGATGTTCGGCGGCGGATCCGGCTGGTGGCTCCGCGACGGCTGCCGCACCGGCAAGTTCCCCTACCTCAAAGTCCGGCCGCGCCGCTTCACCGACGACCACGTGAAGGCCATCGCCGCCGAGCTCGAGACCCGAGCGAAACCGCGTCAGGACAACCCGCTGTCGGACGTGAGCGTGTTCGGCGCGACCCCCCGCAGTGCGACGCGGCACAGCCACCGACTAAACCACGACTAAACCACGACTAAAAAAGTCCAGAAAGTCGAAACCTGCAGTTCAGGACCATGATCGTCACTCTGTGTGCGACTTTTTGGCTTAAACATTTCTTCTAGAGAGAAATGTGCGGAGCCGTGGGAGCGGGTCACCTAGACCACGCCTAAAAAGATCTTCAGTGATCCACTTCAGGCATGATCGTTGATCATGTGGAGATCAACTAGCGGCCTTGGCTTGATCCAGTCCGGCCCTGTACTCCTGGGTCCACTCGGCGCCCTGCTGGTCCTCAGGCAGGTTGCTGAGGCCAGTGCTGATGTGGTCGACGGCTTCGCTGTGCTCGCCGAGGGCTAGGTGTGCGAGGCCACTGTTGAGGCGGTGGAAGGTGGGTGTCAGCCAGTACGCGGTGGGTGGTGGCTCGTCTCGCGCTGCCTCGTCGAGCATCCCGTCTGCGGTGTCGAGCAGCCGGCGCGCTGCGTCCGCCTCCTCGATACGTGCGTACCCCTGCGCTGCCTGGATGGCGTCACCGATGCGCTGGGCCACGTGTGCGCCCGGCGTGTGGTACGCGGTGAGGAAGCCACGGATCATGGCCCGTGGTCGGCCCTGCTGCCGTGCGAGGTAGCCGCGGAAGTTGAGGGCCTGTGCTGCGAGGGTGCCGTCTTCTGCCTCGTCGGCGAGGTCCTCAGCCTGTCCGAGCAGGCGCACGGCCTCAGCGTCCCGTCGCGCCTCGGCGTGGAGCCAACCGGCGAACTGGACGTGCTCACTGGCCACGCTCGCCAGCTGCTGCCTGAGGGGCCCGTTCACTTCCTTCAGCAGGTCGGTGACCATCCCCGTCTGCGCGAGGGATGCGGGGATGAGCGGGACGGGTCCGAGGACGTCGTCGAGGCGGCGTTGCGCAGCGAGGCTGTCGGCGAGTGCGGCGATGGCGGCTTCGTCGATGCGGCCGGGGAAGCGCACGGAGTAGGTGATGCGGTCGCGCTGGTCGGCGTTGAGTGGGCCGACGTCGAGCGTCTTCGGTGGCAGGTACTCGAGCAGCCGGCCGTGTGCGCCGAGTTCGTCGTCGAGGCGTGCGGCGGTGTGTTCGTCGATGGCCTGTAGGCCGGACTCGTAGCGGCTGATGCTGGACACGGAGATGGGCACGCGTGCGGCAAGCTTGGGTTGCGACAGGCCGGCCGCCTTGCGGAAGCGGCGGAGTGCGTCGCCGAACGTCTCGGGCATGCGGTTACCTCGGTTCGCGGAGTGCTCTCCGCGGATGCCCCCGGGAGCTACCCGGGGGCGTGCACCTCCGCGAAGAGGTGGGACCAGCCTAGCGCCCCGCCTTGCCGATTGCGTCTGCGTCGAGCGTGCCCCTGAGGGCGGCCTTCAGGTCGCGCACCATGTCGCCGAGGCCGTCGTTGTTGGTCGTGTCCGCCAGGAGGTCGTAGTAGCCGACCAGGTAGGCCACGCTCGTGATCTTGTCTTGTGCGGATGTCGTCTCAGCGCGAGCGTCGCCGAGCTGCTCGAACAGGAAGTCGGTCGCGTCGCTCACTTGTCGCCCCCGATGCGCGTTGCGAGGAGTTCATGGATGGCCCGGTAGGCCTCCGCCTCCTCTTCCGTGGTGACGGGGATCGGCCGCGGAGGGATGCCGTTCATGGCCTCCCAGAACTCCGCCTTCACGTCGTCCCAGGGGACGCCGTCCTCTTCGACACGGCGGATCAAGTCAGCCGCCTTCGAGATGGCGGCTGCGTGCCCCTCGCGGTACACCTGCCACGCCGTGTTCTCCTCCTCGCGCATGGCCTGCCACCTGATCAAGACGTCAGGCGGCGCCTGCGGCTCTCCGCGTTCCTCGTCCACCGCTTGCTTCCATCGGCGGAGGACCGTGGGCAACCCCTGCGGCTCTCGTGCATCCTTATCCACGGGTCGGACCTCATTCCGATCAAGGTCCCCGGTTGGTGTTCCCGCACCGCCGGGGGCCGCCCCCTACTTGCTACTAGATTTTCCGTATGGACGAAAACTAGCAGGACTGTCTACACGGGACAAGCGTTTCCGTATAGACGTTAATTACGGTATGGTCTCGCCATGAGCGAGGAGAAGCGCAGACCCGGCCGGCCCGCCACCGGCGAGACACCGGTCCGCAGCGTGAAGATGCCCGACCAGCGCTGGAACACCCTTGGCGACATGGCCAAGGAAGCCGGGTCCGACCGCTCCAAGGTGATCAACGAACTCGCCGCGTGGTGGACCCGTGAGGACGGAGCCGAGCTCCCCGAACGGCCGTAGCGCCACGGAAACACCTCCTGACCAGGGGGAACGTCACGTGACGTGACACGCCTCCTCGCGTTTCTCCCCCAGCATCCTCCGGTCAGGATCGATCTTCTACAGCGGACCTTTGCGCCGACCATTGCGCAAAGGGCAACCCCTTCACCTGCGGTTATGCCACGTCGATGCTCAGGTCATGGCCGAAGAGGACTGGCGGATGGTGCGGACGATCCGCACCCGCGACACAGCAGGGCGCACGGTCGAGATCACCGTGGGCCTCGTCCTGGTCGACGGTCAGCCTGAGCCCGCCATGCGCGTCAACGGCGGCCCCACCGTGCTACTCCCCCTGCACCAGGTCGGCGGCGAACTCCTTGCCGCCATCCGACAGATGCTCATGGACTGGTACACGCGGAGCCAGTCATGAGTGCCGAAGTCGCGGTGTACCGCCACGCCGAGCGCGGGGTGGCCTATCCGCTGTCGCAGCTCGCATCGCTGGACGTCAGCAAGGCGTGGGACGAGAGCACCCGGTCGATCCGCACGTGCCAGGTCTGCAAGCGCGTGTTTCTCCACGCCGGCGCTGCCTACGCGTGCGAACTGAGCCCTCACCGGTTCACCTAGTCGGCCTGGTCGCCGTGCCGTGGCCCCCCGACCGGCACGGCGGCCAGGTGTCGACCGCCCCCATGGGCGGAACTGGGAGCGGCGCACCAACCAATCCACCCCGATCGGGGTGCGTCGCTCCCCCCTTGGCTCCGTCCGCCGCGTGATCCCTGTGGCAACCAGGGTCTGCCTCACGCGGCGGGCGGACCGAGCGAATTGACAGAAAGTGGACAAGAAGGTCACGGACCTATCTCGTAGGCAACGCACCGCATGATCCAAGCGACCCTAGCTGCGAGACAGCCCCGCCCCGAGGAGTGAGCGATCGTGACCACGAACGTGCGGATCTTCCTGTACATCGTCGCGGCGTTGGCGTTGATCGGTGGCATCGTCCTGCTGTCCACGCCGGTGTCCGCGGTGACCAGCGGTGACATGACCGTGAGCTGCGGGACCGCGTGGGCCCCTGACACCTATCAGGCGGGCCTTGACGAATTCGGTGCGGCGGTGGGCAACGCCTTCCAGGGGCGGCCCTACGCGAGCAACGCATACGACGGCTACCTCGGAAGCTGCGACAGCGCGATCAGCACGCGTCGCGTGTGGGGCTACGCGATCGGCATCATCGGTCTCCTACTCAGCGCCGGCGTCGCGGTGGCGTCACATCGCCGGCCGGAAGGCGTTGCGGTTCCGACCGACGACGCGCCTGCGACGCCCGAGGGCTAGAGCCGGCCCGCGCCGCCCCGGTGCTCCATATCCCGCCACATCGCCCGGAACTCACCGAACAGCGCGCCCCGCTCAGTCCGGAGCGTTCCCTCCAGTGGTCGGGTGAACGCTCGATCTACCGCGGAGCGAAGGTCCCTCATCGCCTGCAGGAGTTGGTCCTCTTGGCTGGAGGTGCGGACGTTCTCCGGCTTCCCGGTGCCGTTGTAGACCGTCGAGAGGCCCGGCGGGAGCGGGCCGCCGTTGTCGTACGCGCGAGGCCGCGGGAGGCGGACCTGGCCGCCGGTGGCGTACCCGCCTGGCTTGTTCATGGCGTACAGGACGCCACCGAGGTAGCCGCCATGCCCTGCGGAGTACCGGCGGCCGGCGTAGTTCAGGCCGGCGTAGATGTTCGACACCGGATCCACGGAGACGCCGTAGATGAACGGTGAGGTCCCGACGTGTGGGCCTGCGTTGGCGCGGAACGTCGGGCCGATCACCTGCATCAGGCCGACGCTGGGCGTGCCCTTCTGCCAGTTGGAGTCCCAGTCGTTGACGATGGTCGGGTTGCCGCCGGACTCCTGCGCCATCCGGCGAAGCACCGCCGGCAGGAAGCTCGCGGGGATGCTGAGCTCGCCCATGGCTGCCATGGCCTCGCCGGACCACCGTGCGACGCCTGATCCAGGCTTGTAGTTGGGGATCCCACCGCCGGTGTACTCGCCGTACGCGGGCGGGGTGTACTTCGGCAGGGACGGCGGGGCTGGGAAGCCCATAGCGGTCAGTGCGTTGACCGACGACTGGTAGCCGACGCCGGCACCGGAGAACAGGAAGTTGATCCGCGCTGCGTCGACCTGGCCACCCTGAGCGAACTTGGGGAAGCGCCGCTTCTGGATTGCTGCCATCGTCTCGGGGCCGTAGTGATCCACAGCATCGACCGGCATGACCCACTCCCGGTTGGACAGCATCGCGGGGATCCTGTCGTCCCGCGGGCCACCCGGCCCGTAAATCTGGCCACCAGCAGCGAATGCGTGCGCGACGTTCGGGGAGATCGGTCCGATGTGGCCACCGAACTTATCGTCGTACACCCGGTTGAGCTCGTCGAAGTTCGCCGACGCCACCGCCGTCATGGAGAACTTCCAGTCGGGTGGGATCTCCCCCAGTTTCTTGAGCAGGTTGGAGGCCTGGTCCGTGGTGAGCCCGAACTTGTCCGCCGTCTGCTGGATCAGCTGGTTGTACCCGGCCGCCGTGGGCCCGTACTGCTTGTTGATCGCGTCGGCGAGGGAGAACAGCTGTCCCAGGTTCCTTCGGCCGGCCTCGGTGGTGATGTCCAGGGACCTCGAGGTGTTCGCCACCGCGTCGTTCAACGCCTGGTTGGCGGTGGTGAGCTGGTCAGAAGCCTGCTTCTGCTGGTACTGGGCGTCCCTCACGGCCTGGTGGGCGCGCTGCTGCGCGTACGACGCATCCGACACCCCCTGCTGGGCCCGGATGACAGCACGCTGCGCCTGCTCCACCCCGTAGGCGGCATCCTTCACCTGCTGCTGCGATGAGACCACCTGCTGCTGCGCAGACACGACTTGCTGCTGCGCGGCCACGACACCCTTGGACCCCTCCACCCCGCGGGCATCCGCGGCGGCGACGTCCTGTTTCAGGTTCGCGCCGTTCTGCAACGCCGAGTTGAGCGAGTTCTGCGCCGACAGAAGGTCGATCGCAGCCTTGACCTGATCTTCGTTCTCCGCCGTCACCGGACCAGAAGCGATCTGGCGGGCGTTCGAGGAGTTGATCCCCAGGTTCAGGCCGGAAGTCTGCGCGTCGAACAACCGCACCCGAGCCGAAGCCTCGGACGTGAACTGGTCGTCCAGCTGCTGGTGCATGGCCTTGAGGTCACGGACAGCCTGCTGACGGGCTTCGTTCAACGAAACCTGCGCGTCCCGCTCCTGTCGCTGAGCCTCCACAACGGACCGCTGAGCGTCCGCATAGGACCGCTGCGCGGTAACCACGCCGTGCTGAGCATCAGCGACGCCCTGCTGCGCCTGTGTGAGGGACCTCGCCGCGGTTTCCTCGCCGTGCTGAGCATCAGCGATCGCGCGACTCGCGTTCTCCAATCCGTGAGACGCCGTCGCCACCGAGTTCCGCGCCTGCGTGACCTGCTTGTCCGCCTGGCTGAACGTCGAGTCGATCGCGGCACCAGCGTTAGCCGCTCCAAGGGTTGCCTGAACGAACTTGAGCCGCACGTCTTGCAGACCAGTCGAGGCGTCACCGGATGCGGCGGCGACACCCTCCAGCCCGGAGATGGCTGCCTGCTGGGACATTCCGAACATGAGGCCCGCGTCGGCTGCCGCGTCCAACCCGGCCTTGTCATGGGTCAGCGCGACCGCATGATCCTTGAGCGAACCGGAGCTCTGGTCCGCGATCGTCTTCTGGTCCTTGAACTTGCCGATCAGGTCCTGCAAGCGGTTGAGGAGGTCCTGCGCGGCCTGACCGGTGTCGTTCAGCCCGGAGTCCACTTGAGAGCCGCCGGCGACCGTGGTGTACCGGTGGTTCGCGTCGATCACCTTCTGGATCTTCGCGGCGAGCGAGTCGTACGAACTCCCGCCCGCGGTGATCGCGCCGGTGAGATCCTTCTGCGAGATCCCGAACTGTCGCGCCGAGTCGGCGGCATTCTTGAATTCCTGGTTGGACTGGATCGCGCCGATCACCGCGGCGTTGACCGCGCCGTTCGAGGCCTGCAGCGCACCCGCCACGCCGTCCATGGCGCCGGCGAGTTCCTGCGCCGAGTCCGACGAGCTGCCCATGGTCCCTGACAGCAGCACGAATCCCGCTGTCGCCGCTGCGACAGCGATCCCTACCGGCCCGGCGAGGGATTCCGCCACGGCCGCGGTTCCCACGGAGGCGGTGGCGGCGCGCGTGCCGAAGCCCTGCATCGCGATGCCGGCGGCGGTCGCCTTGGCGGCCCCCGACTCCATCGCCACACCCATGGTGAGGATCCGCGCGGACAGGGCCTCGATGCCGGCCGTGACGACGCTGGCGAGCTTGAACGCGCCCCAGGTCGCGAGCGCAGCCGTGCCGACTCCTCCCAGCAGTGGCGCGAGGGGTTCGATGACCTGCGCGACCACGGTGAGGATCTCCGCGACGGCGGTCAGGCCCGCGCTCAGAACCGGGATCGCCCCGGACGCCAACCCCGCCGCCACCTGGGTCACTCCGGAGATCGCCGCGGAGATGTCCTGCCCGCTGGCGGCCCATACTCGCGCGAGGTCGTTGGCCAGCGAGATCCCCAGCGTCAGCACCGAGCCGAGGATCTGACCGAACGACTGGACCGAGGCCCCGATCGCAGCCGAGTTCTGGCCCAGGCTGGCCAACGACGTGCCCACCGTCGTGCCCATCTGGGAAGCGAGCTGCTCCACCGAGTGGAACACGGGGAGGCTGTGCTCCATCGCCGAGGTGACACCAGGCATGGCGTTCGTCGCGAACAGCGTGACGCCGTTGGTCAGGGCCCGCAGGTCCGGGCCAGCGGCGGCGAACGCGCGCTGCATCTGCGGCTGCAGGGCCTCGAACGTGTGCCCGATCTGGTTCCCGGACGCCACAAGCTGAGGCACCAGAACGTTGGTGGCAGCCTTGGTGTCCTGGACGACGTTCGACCACAGCGTCTTGTAGGTCTGCTGGACCTTCTCGTTGGACGACTGAGCCGTTGCGGCCACGCCGATGAACGCCGCCCCGAGCCCGCCGATGATCGCGGCTCCAGCGATCGGTGAGGCCGCAGCAATGCCGGCCGTCATCAACGTGAACCGGTTGGTGAACGAGTCGAGGGCCTTCTGCGACTCGTCGGTCTTGATGTTGACCGTGGCGGTGGCCTGCTTGCCGTCCAACTTGTCGAGCTTCGCGACCATCCGGTCGATCGACTCCGCCGCAGACAGGAACGTCTTGCTTGCTCGGTCCAGGGCGATGACGTTGAAGCTGAGGTCAGACACGGGCCACCACCAGCCCGGCCGTTACCCCAGACCGTGACGGGTACCGTGACGCTAGCGTCACGGTCAGCCGTGACGCGCGTGACGGCGCAACGCTGTGAACAGCAGAAACGCGAACGTCACGGCAGGGGGTACCCCCCGTCACGCACCCCCCAGGGGACCTCGGGGGGAGATATGTGCGGAGCCGTGGGAGCGGGTCACCTAAGTCGATCTCAAAAAGGTCTTGGCCGCCTTGGTCGTTGATCTTCAGTGATCCACTTCCGATCAACTTGTCCAGCCGCGCCCGGCGGCGCCCCCGCCACGAAGGGACCGCCGGACGCGACCGGAGTTCAGGGGCCAGTCCCCCGCGGTTAGGCCGGGCCACTCTTCGGGCCGAGCTCTTGCATGCGGGAGGCGTACTCGGACATGGCGTGCACACGGTTGATCCGCTCGCGGTTCCTGCGGGCGATGTGAGCGCGGACGTTGGTGAGCAACCAGGCTGCGCGCTGCTGTTCGTCTCGGGGCGGCGTGCCCCATTCAGGGCGGAACGGTGAGGCCTGCTGCGTGGCCGTCTCGGCGTCGCTCATGGTGGCGTCCTTCGTGGCGAGAGGTAGGTGGTACACCACGTACCACCTACCTCTGATTGTAGGTGGTACAGGCCGTACCACCTAGCCTCTGACTAGAAGGTCGGGGCGACCAGCCCGGTGCCCGTGATGGACTGCATTGCGTTGGTGTAGCGGCGGAAGCTGTACGCGAAGTAGCCGTAGACCACGAGCAGCACGCCGAGGGAAGCCGCCGCCGGCTGTTCCGCCCGGATGAACACCGGGGCGTTCGGGTCCTCCCACAGGTGGCACTCGTCGGCCGGGACCACGTAGATGAGGTCCTCGTTGGTGCCGGCGCCGTTGTTGGTGGACAGGTTGTTGTCGACGACTGCCTGCATGCCGTTCGGCAGCAGACCGCGAACAGCGTCGTTGTAGCCCGCGCCGTAGTTGACGCCGCCGGCCTGGGTCGGGATCCCGGGCTGGGTGAACATCGGCCACGCGTTGCTCAGCTGGCTCTGCTGCCAGTACCAGCGCCGCGAGTGCATGATCACGTGGGACGGCCGGGCCCTGCCGAGCAGCGTGGCTTCGATGTTGGCCGCAGCCGCGAGGTACTTCGGGTAGAGCTCGGCGGCGGTCGGAGAGGCGTCGGTGTACGAGGTGGCCTGAGCCACCGCGGCGAGACCCGTGGTGGCCTGGTTGATCAGGGTGCTGTCGAGGGTCGTGGCGTATGCGGCGAACAGGTCCTGAAGGGTGACCTCTTCGGTGCCGACGCCGCGTTCGACGGCCTGGCGGCTCATCGTCTGCTGCCCGGCCGCGGTCTGGACGTTCTCCGTGAGGAGCGTGTCGTCGATGTCCGTGGCGGACACGTTGGTGTTCTCCGACGCCTGCAGCGCCACCGACGTGCCGGTGGTGATGCGGGAGATGTTGACCGTCATGCCCTCGGGCGGAAGCCGGTGCTTGTTGCAGATGTCCGCGAACGGCCGCATAGCCGCGGCCTTGGGCGCGTACATGTCCGTCAGGTACTGCGGCACCACCAGGCCAGAGAACGCGCCGGTGCCGGCCGCGCGGGTGAGCTGCTGGCCGCGCTCGACCTGTTCCTCGCGACGGTGTCGGGTGATCCGCTCGGTCGACTCGTTGTCGCGGAGCAGGAACTGACTGGCGACGTCGCGGAGGAACAGCGCGCCTTCCGGGTCGGTGCTGCGCGAGTAGGTCCGCGGTTCCTGGCTGACGCGGGCGACTTGGTCGTAGGCGGGCGAAGTCGAGCGGGCTTCGAGCGGGCGACCGCTGGCGTTGATCTGAGCCTTGAGGGCCGCGTGGCGGGCTTCGAGCGCGTTGTACTGCTCGTTTTCCTCGGTGGTGAAGTCGGTGCGGCCGGAACGGCCAAGCGTGAGGGCCATGGCGCGCATCTGGCTGGCGACGTGGGCGGAAGCGTCGCGAAGGGTCGCGAGGTCCGCCGCCGAGTTGGCGGGGAAAGTCATGTGAGAGCCATTCCAGGCGGGCAGGGCGAAGAGACGCCCTGGCGAAGGACGAATTCAGAGGGGTTCGCGCCTGCTTTGCTCGACGGTTGATGCGCTGATCGGCATCCCGGAGCAGTGCGACAGGAGGACTCTGACCGGTCTTCGACTGCCTGGCACCTAGACGCGCTCGCGGGCTTTGACTCTGATTGGTCCGTAGCCCGCGGAGCGCGTCCGAGGTATGAAGTTGTTCACCAGCTGGGGCTTTCCACGGCCCCGGCCGGCGACTTGGATCCGGCTACCGCCCCCGGAAAGAGGAAGAGGGGGTGCCTGCCAGAATCCGCCTTGCGTCGTTGACGAACTCAGGCTGATTGTCTCACATCGACAGTCGGGATCCCAGACGCCGCAACGGCAAAGTTGAGACCGTCGCGGGTTTCTACCTGGCCAGCCTGCCGAAGACGGCGGAGGACTTCCCGCGCCGGCCTGCCGCCGAGCTCTTCCGTGACGGTCCGGGTGGCCACGCCTTCCGGGTACTGCCGGAGCATGGCCATGACCGCCTCCTGACGGGTGACGGGCTTCACCGGTGCGGGCTGGTCTCTGCGTGCTGCTGACTTCCTACGTGCCCGTGGCTTCGACTTCTTGACCACCGGCGGTGCAGGAGGCAACGGAGGCTGCGCGAGCTCGAGCGTCTGCCTGTGCTTGAGCTCGGAATTGACGACGGCCCGGCAGGCAAGCCACACCAACCACATGTCGGACGACATGTCGAACCAGGACATCGCGGCACCGTCGAGCATCGCGCGGATGCGGTGGAGATCTTCTGGTTTCAGGCTGTACCGCCTGGCCAGGCTCCGCATGACCTTGCCTTCCTCCTGTCCGACGACGGAGAACGCCTCCCACACCAAGGCCTCTGCAGCGCAGTCCGTGCTGCGCATGCTTTCCTTATGGCAGGACTGACGAAACAGCCGTTGACGGTCGGGCGTGAGCCGCGTGAGGGCAGTGACGATCGCCAGTTCGTCGGCGAGACCTGGCGTGTCGAGGACTTCGGTCATGGCCGCCTCCTGTTCCCCAGCGGGTGCCCTTCGGGATCGATGATGCTTCGGAGTACGGCCCACAAGGTCGTCATCTCGCGTCCGGAGGCCGTTGCGCGTGTGGCGGCCACGTCGACACACAGGAGCAGGAAGGCGCGGTCGGAGGGGTTGCACGCGGCGAGTGCATCCGGGGTTTGGTCCGGGCCGTCGAGGGTCGTCAACGCGCGGAAGAAGTCCCTTGTGGCTGGTGCCCCGTCGTCCATGCGGGCGGCGCGGGCACACCAATCCCAGTACCGCATCGCGTTCTCTACCGGAAGTGACGCGACCGCGGCGAGGATGAGGTTGAGGGGCGTGGCCTCAGGGTGGTGGTCGAGGAGGTGGCGGAGGTACTCGTCGATGCGGATGATCTCGCCGCAGCCAGTGAGGCCGTTCTCGGTCCGGCAGGGCCAACGCTTCGCGCGAGTGATCTTGCCGTCGTTGTCGATGAGGCTCATGGTCACGCCGCCGGGGGGACGAGGCCGAAGCCCTCGCGGCGTCGGCGAGCCTCGTCGAGGCCAGTGATCTCCGCGTACACGGCGGGGAGCGCGATCTTCAGGGCCTGCGTGAAGAGGACCCGCATGTGGTCATCGCAGGAGCCGTCGAAGATGTCTTCAGCGACCGATGCCACGTGTTCGTCCTGGGCCTCCGGGGAGAGCTCAGCGAACTGCTCTGCGGACATCACGCACCCGCCGAGGGGGAACTCCGCAGAGATGACAGCGTCGGCGAGGTTCGGCGGGGCCGGCGGATACTGGTCGCGCATCTCCTCGTGGAGTCGCGCGATGTACGCCTCGGCGTGGTCGATGTCGGCCTGGCACCGCGGGGGAAGTTCGGTGAACACGAGGGCGGCGCGGGCGACTTCCTTCGTGCTGAGGCCGCGTTCGCTCGGTTCGTGGATGCTGTCGGTGCCGTTGTACTGGGCGATGATCTTGTCGGCCGCGGCGAGCAGTGGGAATTGCTCGTGGTACCAGTCGGCGACGATCTCGCGAGTGCACTCGTCGTAGGGGGGAAGGTCATTCATGGTCGTCTCCTCGTGTGGTGGCGGGGTTTTCTGTCTGTTCGGACTGACAACCTCGTTCTGCGAGGTGCCGGAGCTTCATCCGGTGCCGGGCGATGAGGCCGCGGTCGCGGGCTGCCTTGAACGTGGCGCGTGCCGCGCGGTTGCGAGCCCGACGGCCGACAGGCTCGGGATCGGGGTTTTCGGTCACGGTTCCCCCTCGTCCTCGTAGGGGCTGTCCCAACCGTCCCGTTGTCCCAAGGGGATGACGTTGTCTTGGGACGTTGGGACACTTGGGACAGTGGTGTAGAGGCCGCGTTTGGGGCGCTCGAGCCGCCCCGACGAGTGCATCCGGGCCAGGTACCGGCGGGCGTCGGGCCCGAACGCTTCCTCTACCTCGTTAGCGCGCACCCCCTGCGGATGCCTGGCCACGAAGTCGAGGATCTCCGCAGACCGGTCACCAAGGGCTTCGGTCTGCTGCCGCAGCATCGCGCGCTTCGATGCGACGTCGAGGTCTTCGCCGTCGAGGGACCAGGCGCCGTTGTCGACGGTGAGGGCGTAGGAGTTCTCCGGCACGTCCCGACCTGTGACCTTCAGTAGGCCCTCTGTGGACTGTCGCGCACGGACAAGTACGGCGATGGTGTCCATCGCGCCGGCGAGGCCGTTGGTGCCGGACACGGAGTCGACGAAGTCGTCGCTCGCTGCCTTCCGGTCGTGGTGCACCACGACGACGGCGAGCCCGGGGTGGTGGTCGGCGATCCCCTTGAGCGCACCAGCCACGCGATAGTCACGCTGGTACGCCGATTCGCCCGGACGTGCTTCAGGCATGGCCTTGCCGAGGGTGTCGAGCACCACCAACGCCGTGTCCGGGTACACGTGAAGGAACGCGTTGATCGTGTGGAGCACCATCCCGGGAACCACGGTGGTGAGGTAGTGGAATAGCTCGGGGATCGGTTCGCCGTTCAGCAGTTCCCGGCACCGGGACTGCATGCGCCGGTCGCCGTCCTCGAGTGCGAGGTACAGCACTCGCCGCGGGCGTCCACAGGGGATGTGTCCCAGTGCGTAGCCGCCGGAGGCGATGGCGAGCAGTAGTCCGCCCAAGAGGTAGCTCTTGCCTGTCTTGGGTGGGCCGACCAGCAGGGTGCCCCCTTCAGGGAACACGCCGTCTACAGCCCACTTCAGGGGCGGGAACACCTGCGCGTCGAGCCATGCACCATCCCGGACATCGGCGAGGAGGTCGGGGGGCTCCTCGTGGTCGCGGTTGTAGAAGTCCTCGGGGACACTCACGCCGCCCCCTGCATGAACTCGGCGTAGGGGCAGGCTCCGCGGCATCTGCGCGCGCAGGTGAGGCGCACACCGTCGCGACTGTCGACGCTCTCCGACGGCCCACACGGGTTCTTGGGAGTAGAGATTTCTACGTCCATGAACCGGCGAAAGGGGCTGCGGCTGCCGCTCTCTGTCGGCGGTAGCCGCCGGGCGGTCAGCCACTGTTGGTATCGCAGGCTCCGGACCCGCACTGAGTCGGCGTCACGCTTCAGCTGTTCAGGGATCGCGGCGTCATCGTTTACGCTTGTCTCAACGTCGTGGTGGACGTGGTGGTCGGGCGGGGTCCCCTCGGGGCCCCGTTCGTCGTTTCCGAGGCTCATGCCGTCCGAGCCTCCGTGGCTTCGGCGTGCAGTTCCTCGAGCCACGCCCGAACATCCTCGGCGGCGTACAGCACCAACCTTCCTGGCTTGATCGACACCGGGCCGGTGCCGATGTGACGCCAGTAGCGCACCGTTTCCGGGCTGGTCCTGCAGAGGTCAGCGACTTCTTTCGTGGTCAGGTATTCGGGCATCGCCCGCTCCCTTCGGTAGCAACCTTCCAAGCTTGCTACCAACGCTATCCCCGGCCAAACCCGGTGGGAAGCGTTGACACTTCGTATCGTTTGATGCAAGCTTCGTATCGTGAAGCTGAGCATCGGAAACGGCGGATGGATCCGCGTTGACGACCCCGAGCAAGCCGGCCCCCTCTTCGTACGTCTCTCAACTGACGACACGGGGCGGTGGCGAGTCATCGACCTGTATCTGGCCGGCGATCGCCCGTTGACCGGGGCAGACATGCGGTCACTGCCGTTCTCGAAGATCGAAGCGTTAGCCAACGACCCTGACGTGACAGCAGAGATCGAGAAGCACGCCGCCCTCGCCCCGGTACCTCTTCGCGTCCTGGCTTCGCACTACGGAGCGACCTTCGGGTCTGCCGCGAAGCATTGGGTGGCGGACGCCTACCGGTCACAGTTCCCGAACTCTGGCGTCCCGGCCGTAGCTGAAGCCAAGCCGCGCAAGGTGGTTCCAATCCCCGACGTACCACCGTTGCGGGCACCGGAAGGCAGCAAGCTCACGGACGCCTTCCTGCGCGAAGTTCATCGCGCCTACAACGCCGCTATCGACCGCAACGAGTGGCCCGCACTAGCCCTCGCCGCGCAAGCCGGGGTCAGCAAGCACACCGTCCGCAAGTGGGTGTACACCGCACGCCGCCGAGGGATCATGCCACCGGGCAAGCAGGGAGTCGTGAGCTGACATGGGGTACACCAAGGACCTGTGGACCCGCCCGGAAAAGCAGCCGGACGGCGAGACCAAGCGCGTTCCCAACGCCCGGTGGGGCAAGGGCAAGCGCTGGTTGGCGTGCTGGCTTGACCCGGACGAGCAGGAGCGCACGAAGGCGTTCTCAACGAAGACGCCCGCGACGAAGTACTGGCAGAAGATGGAAGGCGATCGCGACCGCGGCGAGTACGTCGACCCGAAGGCCGGAAAGGACCTCGTCTCGGTGCTCGGCAAGCGCTGGCTTGGGTCAGTGAAGGTCGACCCGTCCACCAAGATCAAGTATGAGCAGATCCTCCGTTTGCACGTAGAGCCCGAGTTCGGCAACCGAGCCGTGAAGTCGCTGCGGAAGCCGTCCGAGGTCCAAGCCTGGTTAACCGAGAAGAGCGAGAAGTACGGCGACTCCACGGTGATGCTGTGCCGGCTGGTCCTCGGCGGGATGCTCGAGCTCGCGGTCGTCGACGGCGACCTCCGCAAGAACCCCGTGCGGTCCCGGATCGTGTCGACCGGCAAGACACCGAGCGAGAAGGTCGTCGTGTGGTCGGACTCGCGGATGTGGGGCGTGATCGACGCCCACCCGGAGACCATCCGGGCGATGCCGATCGTCGGGGCAACGTGCGGGCACCGCGAGGGCGAACTGTTCGCCATCGCGGTGGAGGACATCGACGAAGAACGCGAAGTCATCCACGTCCGCCGACAGCTCAAGCGGCTGGGGGCGACCTGGGTCTACGCCCGGCCGAAGAACGACACGGAGCGCGTGGTGCCAGCAGCGGCCTCAACGCTGCGCGTGCTGAAGAACCACATGGCCATGTTCAAGCCCCAGCCGGTCACGCTGCCCTGGGAGCGCGAGGGAGGCGAGCTGCGCACTCACAGGCTCGTGTTCCCCCACCCCGAGACCGGCAGACACTTCAAGCCCAGCCTCTACGACCGGTTCTGGGATCACGCCCTGGCCGATGCGGGCGTGACCACGCGGACCAGACGCGACGGCCGGCACGCCATGCGGCACTTCTACGCGAACCTGCAGCTGTCCGGCGGGACCTCGATCAACGAACTCGCGGTGTACCTGGGCCACCACGACCCCGCGTTCACGCTGCGGGTGTACGGCCATCTGCAGCAGGACTCGCACGAGCGGGCGAGGAAGGCAGTCGATCAGCGGTTCTTCAAGCCCCGTCCGGTCGCTCGCCATGCCTGAGCGCGCTCAGACGGAGCATGGACGGAACAGCGCCCCCGGTGAGGGTCCGCGGTCACCGCGAACGAGCAGGTCAGACCCGTCGCTACCCCTCCGGGAACGGAAGATCGACGTCTTCTTCGCGGTGCTGTTCTCGGCCTTCACGATCACCTCGCTGATCAGTGACCTGCTGCCGACCGTGGGCGTGGACTTCTCGCAGCCCTCGGACAACTTCTTCGTCAACTCCAACTACTGGTACGCCCACGACGCGGACCAGCTGTTCATGCACCCGCCGGACTGGATGCGGATCGTCACCGGGCTCTCGGCGTTCGTCTACATGCCGTTCTACGTCGTGCTCGTGTTCGCGCTGCTCAGCGGCAAGAACTGGATCCAGCTGCCGTCGGTGGTCTACGCGACGATGATCGTCACGCTCACCGGGGTCGTCGTGTTCGGCGTCGAGTTCTTCGGCGACCCGGCCATGCGCACCGGCAACCCGGCGAAGTTCCTCGCGTTCAACCTGCCCTACGTCCTGGTGCCGCTCCTGCTGCTGATCCGGATGCGCGCGCCGAAGCCGTTCACCCGCCGCTTCTGACGCTTCTGACGCTTCTGACCGGGAGGCACCGTGCCGTACTCGTTCCTCAGCCACCTCGACTGCTCCCGGACCGGCGAGCGCGCCGACGCCGACGCCGTCCAGGGCCTCTCCCCCGCCGGGGCGCCGCTGCTCGCCCGGTACGACCTCGACGGCGTCCGCGAAGCCGTGACGCCGAAGGAGATCGCCGGGCGCGAGCCGACGCTGTGGCGCTACCACGAGGTGCTGCCGGTGCGCTCGGCCGAGCACGTCGTGAGCCTCGGCGAGGGCATGACGCCGTTGCTGCGCCTGCCGCGCTACGGCCGTGAGCTGGGGCTGTCCCGCCTGTGGATGAAGGACGAGGGCCTGGTGCCGACCGGCACGTTCAAGGCCCGAGGCGCCGCGGTCGGCGTCTCGCGGGCGGCCGAGCTGGGGGTGCGCGGGATCGCCATGCCGACCAACGGCAACGCGGGCGCGGCCTGGGCGCTGTACGCGGCGCGTGCGGGGATGACGAGCCTGGTCGCGATGCCGGACGACGCCCCGGAGATCACCATGCGCGAGTGCGTCGCCGCCGGCGCCGAGCTGTACCGGGTGGACGGTCTGATCGGCGACGCGGGGAAGCTCGTCGCCGCGGCGGTCCAGCGTCGTTCGGGGGTGCAGGACGTTTCGACGCTGAAGGAGCCGTACCGCATCGAGGGCAAGAAGACGATGGGCTACGAGATCGCCGAGCAGTTCGGCTGGCGGCTGCCCGACGTGATCCTGTACCCGACCGGCGGCGGGGTCGGGATCATCGGGATCTACAAGGCGCTGCTGGAGATGCGGGAGCTGGGCTGGGTTTCCGGCCCGCTGCCGCGGCTCGTCGCCGTCCAGGCCACCGGGTGTGCCCCGATCGTCGAAGCGTTCGCACGCGGTGCCCGGGAGAGCGTGCCGTTCCCGGACGCGCGGACCGTCGCCTTCGGCATCACCGTGCCCAAGGCGCTCGGTGACTTCCTCGTGCTGGACGCCGTCTACGAGACCGGCGGCACCGCGGTCGCCGTCACCGACGAGGAACTCCTTGCCGCGCAACGGGAACTCACCGAGCGTGAAGGCACGTTCGTCTGTCCCGAAGGGGGAGCGTGTTTCGCCGCGTTGCGGCACCTTCGCGAATCCGGCTGGCTCGAAGGCGACGAAGACGTCGTCGTGCTCAACACCGGCGCCGGGATCAAGTACCCGGAGACGGTGCCGCTCGACGTGCCGCTGCTGGCGAAGACCGACTCGATCCCCTAGAGGACCGACTGCACCGCTTCGGGAGTGCGGGCGACGACGGTGGTGCCGTCGTCCGCGGTGATGATCGGCCGCTGGATCAGCTTCGGGTGCTCGGCCAGGGCCTCGATCCAGCGCGCGCGGTCGGCGCCGGTGCGGCCCCACGTCTTGAGGCCGAGTTCCTTCGCGATCGGCTCGGCGGTGCGCGTGATGTCCCACGGCTCCAGGCCGAGCCGCTTCAGCACGGCCTTCAGCTCCTTCGCCGTCGGCGGGTCGTCGAGGTAGCGGCGGACGGTGTACTCCGCGCCGGCTTCGTCGAGCATCGACACCGCTGACCGGCACTTCGCGCACGCCGGGTTGACCCAGATCTCCACCGGCGCAGCCTACCGCGATGGTTTTGGAGCACGCGTTCTGTTACCGTCGCGGCATGCCCCGCCCCCGCGTCCACGACCTCGACGCGCTGCTCGACGTCGCCGAGCGGCTCGTCGCGTCGTCGTCGGATGTCACCGTGCGCGGCCTCGCCGCGGCCGCGGGGGTGCCGAACGGGACGATCTACCACGCGTTCGGCTCGCTCAGCGCGCTGCTGGCCCAGGTCTGGCTGCGTGCGGCGACCGCGTTCCTCGACCTCCAGACTTCGCGCGTGGACCAGGCTTCCTCTCCGGTGGAAGCGGTCGTCGCGGCGGCCGACACGCCCGCGGTGTTCGTTTCGGTGCGTCCCGACGGCGCCCGGATGCTGCTGCGGGTCAAGGCGGACCGGCTGTTCGGGCCCGAGCTGCCCGGCGAACTGGCGGACGCCCTGCACGCGCTGGACAAACGCCTGATCGCGCTGCTCGTGCGGCTCGCGCGCCTGGTGTGGGACCGCGGTGACGGCCTGGCCGTCGAGGTGATCACCACCTGCGTCGTCGACCTACCGACCGCGTTCTTCCGGCGGGACATCACCGATCCACTGGTACGGGAGAGGCTCGCCGCCGCGGTGCGGGCCGTGCTGACCGTGCCCCCTCGAGAGAAGGACCACCCGTGACCGACCCCGTTTCCGTGCTGGACCTCGGCGATGACGAAAACCGCTTCTCGCTCGACTGGCTGCAGCGCGTGCACTCCTTTTTGGACGGTGTGACCGGCGCGCTGGTGACCACCGGCAGCGGCAGGTTCTACTCGAACGGCCTCGACCTCGACTGGCTCATGGCCAACGGCGACCAGGCGGGCAAGTACGTCGCGGAGGTCCAGGAGCTGTTCGCCCGGATCCTGACCCTGCCGGTACCGACGGTCGCCGCGGTCAACGGCCACGCGTTCGGCGCCGGCGCGATGCTCGCCATGGCGCACGACTTCCGCGTGATGCGCACCGACCGGGGCTATTTCTGCTTCCCGGAGGCCGACATCAACATCCCGTTCACACCGGGGATGGCAGCGCTGATCCAGGGCAAGCTGACGCCGTCGGCGGCGATCGCTTCCATGACCACGGGACGCCGCTTCGGCGGCGCGGACGCGCTCGCTTTGGGCTTGGTAGACGAAACCGCGCCGGAGGCCGACCTGGTGAAGGTGGCTTCGGACCGCGTCGCGGCTTTGGCGGGCAAGGACCCGGGCACCCTGGGCGCGATCAAGGCGACGATGTTCGCCCCGGCCGTCACGGCCCTGCGCACCCCGGCTTAGCCCTCCGGCCCCCGGTATCCAGCTTACCGGGGACCACCGACAGTCCGTCCGGCTTCGCTCGGCTTGCAAGCCGTGAATGGCCCATTGAGGGACTCTAAGTCCCTCAATGGGCCATTCACGGCTTTCGGTGAGGTGACGCGGCCTTGCCCCCGGCTGCCACCGCCCCACGCGCCCTGGCCTGATGTCGTGAGGGGCACCTTCATGGCTCTTAAGTCCATGAAGGTGCCCCTCACGGCTTTGAACGCTCGGCGAGACGGCGGCGTAAGTGGGCGCGCTCCGGTTCGGTACCCGCGAGGGCCAAGGCGTCTTGGTAGGCCGCAGCGGCTTCCGGGAGCCGGCCCAGGCGGCTGAGCAGCTCGCCTCGCGCCGCCGGGAACGGGGCGTAGGACTGCAGGCGGGGTTCGTCGGACAGGGCGTCGAGGAGAGCCAGGCCCGCGGCCGGGCCGTCGCGCATGGCCACCGCGACCGCGCGGTTCAGCTCCACCACCGGGGACGGGGCCAGGCCGCGCAGGACGTCGTACAGTCCGACGATCTGCGGCCAGTCCGTGCCCGCCACGTCCGGCGCCTCGTCGTGCAGGGCCGCGATCGCCGCCTGGACGCCGTAGAGGCCGGGCGGACCGCCCGTGAGCGCGACCAGAACCAGAGCGGCTCCCTCCTCGATCATCGTGCGGTCCCAGCGGGCGCGGTCCTGGTCGTCCAGCAGGACGAGGTCGCCGTCGTGGCCGGTCCGGGCGTCGCGGCGGGCGTGGACCAGCAGCATCAGCGCCAGCAGGCCCGCGACCTCGCGCTCCGCGGGCAGCAGCCGGCGCAGGATCCGGGCCAGCCGGATCGCCTCCTCCGCCAGGTCCAGGCGCTGCAGATCCGGACCCGAACTGGCCGCGTACCCCTCGGTGAAGATCGAGTAGACGACCTGCAGCACCCCCGGCAGCCGGCTGGGCAGCTCGGCGGCGTCCGGCACCCGGAACGGGATCCGGGCCGTGCGGATCCGGTTCTTCGCCCGCACGATCCGCTTGCCCATCGTCGCGCTGGGCACCAGGAACGCGCGCGCCACCTCCGGCGTCGTCAGCCCGGCGAGGCAGCGCAGGGTCAGCGCCGTGCGGTCCTCCGCGGGCAGCGCCGGGTGCGCGCAGGTGAAGAACAGCTGGAGCCGCTCGTCCGGCAGTTCGCCGTCCGGCGACGGGGCGGGCGCGGCGCGGTCGGCCTCGACCTGCAGCACCGCGAGCCGGGCCGCGTAGGCCTGGTCGCGGCGCAGCCGGTCGACGGCCTTGCGCCGGGCCGTCGTCATCAGCCAGGCGCCCGGCTTCGGCGGCACGCCGTCGACGGGCCAGTGCGTCAGCGCCGCCTCGATCGCCTCCGACGTCACCTCTTCGGCCAGGTCGAGGTCGCCGAACCGGCGGACGAGCGCGGCCAGCAGCAGCCCGCGCTCCTCCCGGAACACCGCCTCGACCGACGCGCCCGCCCTCTCCGGCACGATCGTCAGTCCCCGTAGGACGCGAGCGGCCGGACGACGATCGAGCCGCCGTCGCGGGCCCCCGGACAGCGCGCCGCCCACTCGAGCGCGACGTCGAAGTCCGGCACGTCGACGACGAAGTAGCCGCCGAGCACCTCCCGCGACTCGGCGAACGGGCCGTCGGTGACGATCCGCTCGCCGCTCTCGTCGACGCGGACCGCGGCGGCGGTGGTGAAGTCGGCGAGCGAGTTCCCGTGGACGTGCACCCCGGCGTCCTTCATGGACTTGTCGAACAGCATCCAGTCCTCGGGGGTGCTGCAGCCGGTGGGCGCGCCGTCGGCGTCGAGCGAGGCGTTGATCAGCATCAGGTACTTCATGGTGTTCCTCCGTCAGGTAGTGCTCGGTTGCCGTACGACACCACTACGAACGGCTCACGGCACCTTGGACACCTCGCCGAAGATTTTCGCATGTCAAAAATCCTTCAGCCGCTTGATCCGGTCGATGTGGGCCGGGTGCCCGGCCAGCAGCCGGGCCCACAACCGCCGCTCGTCACCGCGGTGCAGCGTGATCCACTCCTTCAGCAGGGCGATCAGCTCCGGGCCGTAACCCAGCCGCGCCGCCATCCGGTCGGCCCGGTACTCACCGAGCCGTTTCGACCAGGCGAGCACCGGGCCGAGCAGCGGCGCCAGCAGCAGCCACGGGTCGAGGAACGCGAGCGCGGTGAGGATCCCCAGGCTCAGCAGCACGGTGACGAGCACGGCCACCGCCCGCCCGAAGGCCGCGAACGCGCGGCCGACGTACGGCACGACCAGGGCGAGCAGCCGGACGAGCCGGGTCAGGATCCGGGCCGGGAGCTCCAGCCACCAGATGAGCAGCGAGATCCGCGTGTGCCCGGCGAGGTGGTGGCCGAGCTCGTGCGCCAGGATCGCCTCCAGGCTCGGCGGCGGCAGGTCGAGGGCGGTCCGCGTCACCGCGACGGTCCGGCCGCCGGCCGCGAAGGCGTTCAGCTCGTGGGACCGTTCGACCCACAACCGGTACCGGCCGCCGTCGACACCGGCGGCCGCGCAGACCGCCTGCCAGCAGGGGGTCAGCCGGGCCAGCTCCCGCGCGGTCGGCGAGCGCATCCCGAACACCAGCGGCAGCAGGAAGTGCTCGAACGCGGGCACGAACGTGATCGCCCCGGCCACCACCCACCCGGCGGGCGGGACCCAGAAGTACGGCGGCCAGGCGAGCTTCCCGATCAGGGCGAGCACGAGCAGGCTGCTCGCGACGACGGGCACGGAAAGCACGATGCCCAGGACGGCGGACAGGTCCGGTCGCGTGCGGCCCGGGCTCAACGGAACGCGTCGGCGTGCGCCGCGGCCCAGTCGGCGAACGTCCGCGCCGGGCGGCCCGTCACTTCCGGGACCGCCGGGTGGACCGTCGCTTCGTCGAGCGTGCCCTCGACGTAGAAGTTCCAGAACGCCTCGACGTACTCGCGCGGCATGCTCGCCTCGAGCTCGGCGCGCGTCTCGTCGTTCGTCAGCCCCACGCAGCGCAGGTCCCGGCCGAGGACCCCGGCCAGCACCGCGACCTGGTCGGCGGGCCGCAGCGCGGCCGGGCCGGTCAGGTCGAGGATCTCGCCGTCTTGGCCGCCTTCGAGGGCCTTGACGGCGACGGCGGCGATGTCGGACGGGTCGACGCACGCGACCGGGACGTTCGGGAACTGCGCGCGGATCGTGTCACCCTCGTGCAGCTGCGGCAGCCAGCGCAGGGCATTGGACGAGAAGGCGCGCGGCCGCAGCAACGTCCAGGCCAGGCCCGAAGCCCGCACCGCGCGTTCGGACCGCGTCATGTACGCCGAGACGGCGTTGCCGAGGTCTTCCAGCGCCGCCGACCCGCCGGACAGCAGCACGATCCGGCGCACGCCCGCGTCGCGAGCGAGGTCGAGGATCTCGTCCGGGTAGCCCGAAAGCAGGAAGATCGCTTCGACGCCCTTCAGCGCGTCGCCCAGGCTGCCCGGGTCGTTCAGATCGCCGACGGCGGCTTCGGCGCCGTCCGGGAGCGGGGTTTCCGGCCGCCGCACCAGCGCGCGGACCGGGGCACCCGCCCCCGCGAGTGCCGAAACCACTTCGGCGCCGACGTTTCCGGTCGCGCCGGTGACCAAGAACATCGAGCCCTCCCCAGGTGTCCCGGGGAGAGTACTGCCGTCCGGCGGCGGGCGGAACCGCTCGCCGCCGGACGTGGCGTCAGCCCGGGATCTCGTCGAACTCGACGACCTGGCGCACCTCGACCTCGATCTCGGCGTCGAACAGCTCGGCGTACGACGTCGCGAACGCGACGGCGTCCGCCAGGTCCTCGGCGTTGATCAGCGCGAACCCGCCGATGACCTCCTTGGCCTCGGCGAACGGGCCGTCGGTGACGCGGATCGCCGCGCCGCGCGGCTTGCGGACGAGCGCGCCCTTCTCCGACGGGTGGACGCCCTCCGCCGTGATCAGGCGGCCGTTCTCCGCCGACTCCTGGATGAACCCGCCCATCTTCTCGATGAACTCCGGGCTGGGGTTCCAGGCCTCGGGGACGCTCTCGTCGAGGCGGTGCATCATGAGGAAACGCATGGCTGACTCCCTGGTGTTCTCCGGCCGTGGTCCGGTTCGCTCCCGGACGCGATGAGCGGCCTTCACCCCCGCGTCGATCGGCCGCTCGCGGCGTTCGACATTTCTCCGGGGAGATTTTTCCCGGAGATTATCCCGGCGCGCGCCACGGCGCCGGTTCCCGTGCTGACCAGGGCCAACACAACGAGACCCGCGCCGAGACCGGCCACCACCCAGCCCACGCCGGGCACCGCGCCGGCGATCGCGACACCCAGGGTGGTGCCGGTCTGGCGCCCGGTCGAGGCCAGTGACGCCGCCACCCCCGCCATCGACGCCGGCATCCCGGCCATCGCGGTGTTCGTGATCGGCGGGTTGACCGTGCCGAGGAACAGGCCGAACAGCAGGGAGACCGCGAGCACGACGGGCAGCGGGGTGGCCGGCCCGAGCCACGCCGACGCGGCGCCGCCCAGCGCGAGCGCGATCCCGGCGACGACCAGCGGCAGCCGCGGCCCGCGGGTGCCGACGAGCCGCCCGGTGACCGGGGACAGCACCAGGACCAGCGCCCCGACCGGGAGCAGGCACAGCCCGGCGTCCAGCGCCGACAGGCCGCGGACGTCCTGGAGGTACTGCGTCGTCACGAACAGGAACGCGCCGAAGCCGCAGAGGGCGAAGACCGCCATCACGATCGCCGCGCTGAACGGCACGCTGCGGAACAGCCGCAGTTCGAGCAGCGGGTCGGCGCGTCGCGGCTCGTAGACGAGGATCCCGGCGACGCCGAGCGCGGCCACCGCGAGCAGGCCGAGGACCACCGGCGACGACCAGCCGAGGTCCCGCGACGCGATGATCGCGGACACGACGCAGCCGAGCACGAGCACCACGAGGACCTGGCCGACGGGGTCGAACCGGCGGGCGCGCGGCGCGCGGGACTCGGGCACGGCCAGCGTGGTGGCCACGATCGCGGCGGCGGCGATCGGGACGTTGACCCAGAAGACCGCGCGCCAGCCGAAGGCGTCGACGAGCACGCCGCCGAGGATCGGCCCGAGCACCAGGGCGAGCCCGGACATGGCGCCGAACACGCCGATGGCGCGGGCCCGTTCGGCCGGCGCGGGGTAGGTGGTGGCGACGATGGCCATCGCGACCGGGTTGAGCATCGTGCCGCCGACGGCCTGCAGCGCCCGCGCCGCGATCAGCCACCCGATGCCCGGCGCCAGCCCGCACAGCAGCGACCCGGCGCCGAAGACGGTGAGCCCGACGGTGAAGACCCGCTTGCGGCCGAAGCGGTCGGCCGTCGACCCGGCGAGCACGAGGAACCCGGCCAGCACCAGCGTGTAGGCGTCGATCGTCCACTGCTGCCCGGCCAGGGAGGCGTGCAGGTCACGGCGGATCGACGGGAGGGCGACGTTGACGATGGAGATGTCCATCACCACGAGGACGATGCTGACGCAGCAGATCGCCAGCACCAGCCCCCGGTTGGCTGTCGGAGCGTTCATGGTTTCCGACGGTAGGATTTAGAGTGTGCTCGAAGTCAACGCTGTGCCCATCCCGGCGGCCGGGCTGACGATCGCCGACGCCGCCCGCCGCACCGGCGTCAGCGCGCACACGCTGCGCTACTACGAACGGGCCGGCCTGGTCGTCACCCGCGTCGACCGCACCTCCGGCGGCCGCCGGCGCTACCGCAAGCTGGACCTGGACTGGATCACGGTCTGCACCCGCCTGCGCGCGACGGGCATGCCCATCAGGACGATCCGCGAGTACGCGGAGCTGGTGGCCGCCGGGCGCGGCAACGAGAAGGACCGGCTGGAGCTGATGGAGGCCCACCGGGCCGAGGTGCTGGCGAAGCTGGCCGAGCTGCAGGAGAACCTGCAGCTGATCGACCACAAGATCGACGTCTACCGAGGACGCCTCGAAGCCGGGGACGCGGATCAGCTCTGGGCACCTCGCTGAACAAAGGGGATCGTCCCGTTCTGGCAGAATCAGCGCATGGAAATCGACGCCGCAGGCAACCCGGCGATAAAGGGCCCGGCAGCCGTCCCCAAGCCGGCCCGGCTCGCACACCTGCGCATTGATCCACGCGGCTACCCGATCATCGCCACGGTCGGCCAGGGTTCTGACGAGGTCGACTTCGGTTCTCTGTCGGAGAAGCGCAAACTGGTTCTGGCCACGTTCGATCTGTGCGCCGTGTGCGCACTGCCTTTCGGCGACGAACCGCGGTGGCAGGTCTCCTTTCACGAAGATCGACTGAAGCTGCGCACGTGGGTGTCCAACGAAGCGCCAGTTCATGAGGTGTGCGGACTCTACGCGGCCCAGGTCTGCCCTTTCGTTTCTTCACCCTATGCTCGCTTGGGCGACGAATTTCGCAAAGGGCAGCGGCGGCCGGATGTCGTCGTGTTGGCCGGGTTCAAGCAGACCAAAAGAGTGTTCGGCAGGCGGTCCGGGCTTCAAGGTTCTGAATTCGTCCTGCACTTCGAGACCACGGACCTTGTGCGCTCACACAGCTTGCACGATGGGACCGAAGCCAGACAGGCCTACGAGGAGCTCCTGCAGAACGACCCTCCTGTGCCCCCCGATGTTGAGGAGCGGGAACTCGCCGACCTGATATGCAACCTGACAGCCGAAGAAAACGAGGATTCCGGCGGTGTCATGGCCGGTGCGGCATGGTTCGCTGGCGCAGCGTTCTGCCCAGGTGTACGCAACGTGCAGGGCATGGAACGGTACGCGAAAAATGCTTTCTACACTCAGATCGCGCAACGCGTACTCACGGAGCCCGGGTTCGCGCAGGAGTTCATGGGCAGCGACGACCCCAGCACGCGTGCCGCGATGAAGTGGCTGACCACCCGGTCGTCTCTTCCGGACACCTTGAAAAGCTGGCGGAGCAGCGCGCTGAATCGTTTGGGCCGCGAGCACGAACCGGCGTCGGGAAGCGGGAAAACGTCAGATCAAAGAAAGACGAAGCGCAAGGCTCAGACCGCAACCCGGCGCAAAAACCGCCGTTGACCCCAGCGCCTAGGGGCTGAGCGTCCGGTCCACCAGCTGGAGCCCGAGGTCCGGCGTCACGCCGTCCGGGTTCGTGACGCGCAGGTCGCGGTACCACGACTCCGGTGCCTCCGGGTGCGGGCCGACCACGCCGACGCGGCCTTTTCCGTACGGGGTAACCAAAGCCGCGATCTTGTCGTTCGTGTAGCGCGCCAGCACGGTCACGGAAGCGCCGGAACGCAGGACGAAGTCCGGGCCGTCCTGGAAGTACATCTGACGGCGCTGTCCCAGCCAGTCGACCGGGATCACGGTGTCCCGGGTCGAGCTCACCTCCGCGCCCGAGGTGGCGATGTACTGCTCGGTGTCGCCCGGCAGCAGACTGAACCCCGGGGTCGCGCCCGCCAGGTAACCACCCAGGCAGAACCCGAGGTAACGCCCGCCGCCGCGGACGTAGCCCGTGATCACGTCCGCGTAGCGGCGCATCACGCGCCAGGCGTCGTCGAGGCTGCCGCCGCCCGGCTGGGCGTACACCGCCGCCGTCGCCAGGGACTGCGTGGTCAGCTGGGTGTTTTCGTCCGGTCCGCAGAACTCGACGCGCATGCGGCTGCGCAGCAGGTCCGCGACGGCGTCCGAGCAGGCGCCGGTCGACGCCTTCCCGCGGTAGACCAGCGCCAGCGGCCGGGTGTCGGGGCCGGGCCCGCCGCACGCGGCCAGCAGCCCGGCCGCCACGGCGCCCGTCAGGACCAGCCGGCGCGAGACCGTCACGTCGCGACCTGCAGCCGGGGCTCGGGCGCCACCCACCGTTTCGCTCGTGTGGCCAACGCCGTGACCAGGGCTTCCAGCGGTCCCTTGCCGGCCGTCGCGCGCCAAGCCAGGCCGACCACCAGGACCCCGGCGACCTGCAGCGCGTAGCCGACGCCGGAGGTGTAGACGTCGTAGTCGGAGTTCAGGAACATGATGTGGGCGGTGTAGAAGGTGAGCGTCATGCTCCCGGCCGCCGCGAGCGGCGCGAAGACGATCTTCGCCACCCGCAGGCGGCCGAGCAGGAGCAGCAGGCCGAGCAGGGCCATCGCCGCGCCGGTGGTGCCGACGAGGTCGGGCGCGGTGCCGGTGTGCGGGCCGTCGACCGCGAGCCACCAGGGGGTCGACGTCGGGGTCGTGCCGTCGCCGCCCAGGTTGAGCAGCTCGGTGGTCTCCGGCGCGGTCAGGACGCTGCCCGGCTGCGCGGCCCAGATCGCCGCCAGGCCACCGAAGCGGTTCAGCAGCACCCACGACACCGCCGCGGCGCCGACGGCCATCGTGACCCCGGTGACCAGCAGCGTGACCGCCACCTTGACGCGGCTGAGCGTCAGCCGCCCGATCACGATCCCCGCGCACAGATAGGCCGTCCACGCGAGCGCCGGGTACTCCCCCGTCAGCGACAGCTCGGTCAGCAGCCGCACGGGATGCTCTGCGGCGTAAGCGAAACCGTTGTTCAGCAACGTCGGCTCGGGCAGGCGCGGTTGCAGAAAGTGGGTCAGCGGCGGGACCCCGGCCACCACCGCGACACCCACCCCGGCGACCGCCCAGCTCGGCAGCAGCACCAGCGGGATCGCGAGCAGGAACAGCACCGCGTAGTACGGCAGGATGACGACGGCGAGCTCGGCGTCGGTGTACCCGAGCGCGAGGCCGATGACGCCGATCGCGAGCCCGCGCACGGCCAGCATCGCCGCGGTGGGCCCGAAATCCACCCGCGCCACCCGGCGGCGTCCGGTCATGAACGCGATCCCGAGCCCGGCCAGCACAGCGAACGTCGCCGCCGCCCGGCCACCGAAGATCGCGAACGACGTGGACGGATGGCCCGGCGAGCTTTCTTCGATCAGCGAGTGCACTGCCATCATGCCGAGTAGGGCGATCCCGCGGGTCGCGTCAACGGCGGTCAGGCGGACCTTGGGCGTGGCGGCGGTCATCGGGCCATCACCGAGTCCACCGAGTCGCGGCCGTAGCGCAGGAGACCGCCGTCGGCGTACCCGTCCCGGGTGGCCTCCGGATGCGGCCCAACGCCGAGCAGCGCGATCCCACAGGTCGCGTCAACGGCGGCCAGGCGGACCTTGGCCGCGATCATCGGGCCAACTAGGTCGTGGCCGTAGCGCAGCGGCCGGAAACCGCGGTCGGCGTACCAGCCCCGGGTGGCCTCCGGATGCTGCCCCACGACGCCGAGCAGCGCGATCCCCCGGGTCGCATCGACCGCGGTCAGACGGACCTTCGCCGCGATCATCGAGCCATCACCGAATCCACCAGGTCGAGCCCG
>NZ_JBIUTB010000004.1:977797-1053481 GCF_044741685.1 Amycolatopsis sp. NPDC088138 | reverse complement strand
CGTAGCGCAGGAGCGGCGACCGGAGACCGCCGTCGGATCCCCCGGGTCGCATCGACCGCCGTCAAGCGAACCTTCGCCGCGATCATCGGGCCATCAACAAATCCACCAGGTCGAGCCCGTAGCGCAGGAGCGGCGACCGGAGACCGCCGTCGGATCCCCCGGGTCGCATCGACCGCCGTCAAGCGAACCTTCGCCGCGATCATCGGGCCATCACCGAATCCACCAAGTCGAGCCCCAGGTCGTGGCCGTAGCGCAGCAAAGGCGGCCGGAGACCGCCGTCGGCGTACCAATCCCGGGTCGCCTCCGGGTGCGGGCCGACCACGCCGACCCGTCCCGCCCCGAACGGCGCGACGAGCGCGGCGACCGTGCCGTTCGGGTAGGTGGCCAGCACGTCGGCGGCGTCCGGCTTCTCGAGCAGGAACACCGGGCCGTCCTGGAAGTAGAGCTTCCGGGCGCGGCCGCGCCAGCGGACCTGCACGATGGCGTCCTCGTCGTCGTCGACGGTCGCGCCCTCGGTGTCGATGTAGCGGTCGGTGTCGCCGGGCAGCAGGCCGAATCCCGGTGTCGCGCCGGCGAGGTAGCCGCCCAGGCAGAAGCCGAGGTACCGCCCGCCGCCCTCGACGAAGCCGCGGATGTCGTCGCGGTGGCGGCGCAGCTTCCGGTACGCGCTCCCGAGGGTGCCGCCGCCGGGCTGGGCGTACAGCGCGGCCCCGGCGAGGGCGGCCTCGCCGACCTTGAACTTCTCGTCCGGGCCGGCGAACCGGACGTCGAAACCGTGCTTGCTGGCGCGAAGCAGGTCGGCGACGGCCTCGGAGCAGCCGGGCAACGTCGCGGGCCCGCGGTAGACCAGGGCGAGCGGCCTCACGGGTTGCCCAGCGTCAGGGCCGTGCAGCGCACGCCGCCACCGCCCTTGCGCAGCTGCGTGGTCTCCAGCTCGACGACGGTCAGCCCGCGCTCGCGCAGGACGCCGGCCAGCTCCGGGACGCCGCTGGTCATGGTGACCGTGACGCCGTCGCTCACGAGGTTCAGCGCAAACGCTTCCGCCTCGGCCTCGCTGACCTCGATCAGCGTCCCGCCCAGCTCGCGCAACCGGGCCTGGCTCGGCTCGTCGAGCGCGGCCGGGCAGTACGCGAGCACCCCGGGCGCGACGACGGCGACCGCGAGGTCCAGGTCGTACCAGCGCGGGCCGGTCGTGCGCAGCGGCACGATCTCGTAACCGAGGGCGTCGGCGACGACGTCGTGCGCGCGGCGGTCGGTGCGCTGCCCGTACCCGGCCAGCAGCAGGTCGCCGTACGCCAGCGCGTCACCCTGGCCGCTGAACGCGTACGGGCTCTCCGTGACCTCAAAACCGTTGGTGTGGAACCATTCCCGGTGGTACGGCGTTTCGGCGCGACGCTCCGGCGGCAGGTTCGCCAGCACGGCGCGGCCGCCGCGGACGACGGCGGCGTTGGCCGTGTAGACCATGTCCGGGCACTCCGGCGCGGCGTCGAGGAACTCGACCTTGCGCCCGGCCGCCAGGTGCGCCGCCACGAGGGCGTCGTGCTCGGCGACGGCGGCCGCGGGGTCGGGCTGGACGGCCGTGTCCATGTACGGGTTGATCTCGTAGTCGACGCGGAAGTGCCGGGCGTCCGACATCAGGAGCGTGGTGTTCACGCCGGGAGTCCTTTCGCCGTCAGAAGTCGTTCGGGGGATCCGGGTGGCGGAGCCCCCGGCCCGGAGCGAAGCTCCGGTTGTCACAGCAATTGCGCGGGGATACCGCGCCAGGAGGTGCGCGAGCCGAGGTGCTCACCTTTCATGAGCAGTGACAGCGAGCCCAGAGACACGCCGTCGCCGACGACCGCGTCGTAGAGGACGATCGCGCGGGTGCCGACGGTCGCGCCGTCGCCGACCGTGACGACCGACATCTTCATCACCCGGTCCTCGAACAGGTGCGTCTGCAGCGAGACCTCGGTCCCGATCGTGGCGTCGTCGCCGACGCGTACCAGGTCGAACTCGGTCAGGTAGGTGGTGCCGAGCCACGTCCGCCGCCCGATCCGGGCACCGAACCAGCGCAGCAGCGGCGGCAGCATCGGCGTGCCGACGAGCATGCCCAGCCCGGCCGGGACGGCGGCCGACTCGTAGAGCCCGGTGACGAACTCGCTGCGCCGCACGAACGGGCTCCACAGCGGTTCGACGCGCGGGGTGTACCGGCCGACGACGTTGCGTTTCGTCGCCGCGCAGAACCCGATCACGCCGAGGCCGGACGCCATCGCGACCAGCGGCGAGACCAGGGCGGGCACCGGCAGGTCGCGGCCGAACGCCAGCCCGGACAGCGTCAGCAGGAACAGGTAGAAGCTCAGGGCCAGCAGGGACGCGGGCAGCGTGGCGCGCGCGAACTCGATGGCGAGGCGCTGCCGGACCACGCGGCGCGGCGGCCGGAACGTCTGCTCCTCCGGGAAGTCGCCGCTGTCCTGCCGCCGCGGCAGGTGCATCGCGGGTGAGCCGAGCCACGACGAGTCCCCCGGCACGTGCTGTCCCGGCGGCACCGTGCCGACGCCGACCAGCGACCCCTCCCCCAGCTCCGTCCCGGCCGGGACGACCGAGGCGTTGCCGACGAACGCGCGCCGGCCGACGTCGGTGGTGAGGAACGCGACGCGGCCGCGGGCGAACGTCGCCGCGCCGACCGTCGCCATGTCCGCGACGAAGCTTTCGCTGCCCAGGGTGAGCAGGTCCGGGTCCAGGTGCCCGGCCGTGGACACCTCGGCGCCGCGGCCGACCCGCGCACCCAGCAGCCGCAGCCACGGAACCGTGTAGAGCGTGGCGTACAGCGAGTTCGTGAAGGTCAGGCTGAACTCGAGGAGCTTGTCCGCGACCCACTTGCGCACCCCGAGCCCGGACCGGACGGGGTGGATCCCGACCGGCGTCGACGGCAGCACGAGACGCCGTCCGAGCGCGACGACCGCGCAGACCGTCAGCACGAAGACCGGGCCGGCCAGCAGCGTGGCCACCACGCCGGCGAGCACGCCCCAGCCGAGCAGCGCCCACCACACCAGCGCCACGCTCGGCAGGATCAGGCAGATCGCGCCGACCTCGAGCGCGCCGAGTCCCAGCAGCGTCAGCAGGATCTGGTGGAACCGCCAGCCGCGCGCCACCGGCGTTTCGCCCAGCATGTCCTCGACGGCGGAGGAAAGCGCGTCGACGCGCTCCGGCGGCGATCCCGACCACCGCTGGCCTGCGGGAACGGCCTCGCCGCGGCCGAGCATCGACTGCTCGGCCAGCGCGGCGTCCGCCCCGACCGAAGAACCGGGCTCCAGCACGGCGTTCGCCCCGACGAACGCGCGGTCGCCGACGGTGATCTCGCCGACGGTCACCCAGCCGTCCTCGACCCGCCACGGCCGCAGCACCGCGCCGTAGCCGATCGCGGCGTCGTCGCCGATGCGCACCAGGGAAGGCAGCGACACCGAGCTGGTGGCGATCACCGCGCGCTTGCCGACGCGGGCGCCGAGCAGCCGCAGGTACAGCGGCATCAGCCCGGACCCGCTCACCACCGGCAGCGGGCCGACGCTCAGCAGCAGGTCCAGCGTCCACAGCCGCAGGTACGTCGGGCCCCACAGGCGGTAGCGGCCGGGCCGGATGCCCGCCGAGAGCGGCCGGACGAGCACCAGCGGCACCAGCCAGCGGACGCCGAGGTAGCTGACGAGGATCGCGACCAGCAGCTGCGCGAGGACCGGGACCGAGACGTCACCGTTGTTCCAGGTGTAGACGTAGGCGACCGGCAACGTGATCACCAGCAACAACAGGTAGATCACCGCGGTCTGCACGGAACCGGCGGCCGCGATCCGGCGCGTGCCGTGCCGCAGGGGCTCGTAGCGCGGTTCCCCGACCGGATCCGCCGCGGGTTTTCCCAGCTGTGCGGCGAGATCCCGGACCCGCGGGTGGGCGTACAGGTCGCGCACGGCGATCCCGGCGCCGGCGTCGTGCTCGCGCAGCCGGGAGACGACGGTCGCGGCGAGCAGCGAGTGGCCGCCCAGGTCGGTGAAGAAGTCCGCGGTGACCGAAAGGTCTTCCGGCGCCATGGCGAACGCTTCCGCCCACACCTGGGCCAGGAGTTCCTCGGTGTCACCCTCCGGCGCGACGACCGGGCCGTCCAGCGTCCGCTTCCGCCCTTCCGGTACGGGCAGCTCGCGACGGTCGACCTTGCCGCTCGGCATCATCGGCAGCACCGGGATCGTGACGAAGAAGCCCGGCACCATGTAGGCGGGCACCTGTTCGCGCAGGGTTTCCCGCAACCGACGGAACAACTCGGTCTCGTCTTCGTCCGAAGTGGACACCACGTAGCCGACCAGCTCGGGCGCGCCGGGGGTCACCTCGACCATCGCAGCGGCGGCCGCGGACACGTGCGCGTCGGCCAGCAGGACACTCTCGATCTCGCCGAGGTCGACGCGGTGGCCGCGGATCTTGACCTCGGCGTCGGCGCGGCCCAGGTACTCGATTTCCCCGCTGTCCCAGCGCTTTCCGAGATCGCCGGTCCGGTAGACGCGCTCGCCGCGGTAGTCGAAGAACTTGTCCGCCGTCAGCTCCGGGCGGCCGACGTACCCCTTCGCGACGCCGGGGCCGCCGATGCAGATCTCGCCGACCTCGCCGTCCGGCACCGGGCGGCGGTCGTCGTCGAGCAGGACGACCGAATAGGTCGGCACCGGCACGCCGATGGTGACCGGCCGGCCCGGGAGCAGCTCGCACCAGGTGGCGGTGACGGTGGCTTCGGTGGGGCCGTAGGTGTTGAGGATGCGGCGGCCGGGTCTCGCCCAGCGGTCGACCAGCTGACGCGGGCAGGCTTCCCCGCCCACGAGCAGGTTGCGCAGCAAGGGAAGTTCGTGCGGGATGGTCGCCAGCAGCGTCGGCACGCAGTACAGGACGGTGATCCGGCGCTCGGTGAGGAACTCGGCCAGCTCGGCGCCGAGGCGGCGGGAGTCCTCCGGGCCGGCCACCAGCGTCGCCCCGACCGCCCAGGTCGGCCAGATCTCCTCGATCGAGAAGTCGAACGAGATCGTCATGCCCTGGTAGACCCGGTCGTCCGGGCGCACGTCGTAGAGCTCCGGCACGACGTCGAGGAAGTTGCGGATGCTGCGTTGCGCGACCTCGACGCCCTTCGGCCGGCCGCTCGAGCCGGAGGTGTAGATGATGTACGCGCTCGGGTCGGGGTCGAGCAGGTCGTCTTCGCGCAGGTCAGGGCGGTCGTCGCGGCCGCCGGCCGGCACGTCGGCGAGGTCGAGCACCGGGCAGGCGGCGTCCCCGGTGCGCCCGGCCAGCGAGGCCGTCGTCAGCAGCAGGTCGGCCCGCGAGTCCTCGGTGATGTAGGCGATCCGGTCCGCGGGCGAGGCCGGGTCGATCGGCACGAAGACCCCGCCGGCCTTGCCGATGCCCAGCAGGCAGGCGTAGGTGTGCGCACTGCGTTCCACGAGGATCGCGACGCGGGCCCCGCGCCGGATACCGGACGCGCGCAGGTGGTGGGCGAGCCGATTGGCCCGGCGGTCCAATTCCGCGTAACTCAGCTCATCGTCGCCGACTTCGACGGCGACGGCGTCCGGAACACGATCGGCGGTGTGTTCGAAAACGTGGTGCATCCGCCGGATCGGTTCGCTCACCCGCGCGGAGGACCGGGTCACGATCGCCGAATCGGACGACAAGCCCGTGAACACCACCGAACACCCTCCACAAGACACACAGCCCGCCATCACCCGAACGGCGATGGTCAGGGGGCGACAGACTGCGACATACGGTGCAGTCCATTCACCCGTTGGTATGGCATCCATGTTTCACGGAGGGAACGATGTTGGCAACTCACCCACGGTGACATACCGCACAGAATTCGGACCAATCCGCGGCGGAAGGTATTGTTTCGCGCCCGCGTGCACTATTCGTCCCCGAGGAATTCGCCGCCCATTCATCCGGACTCATGCGAATCCGCGAATAGGCCGGGGAAGGTAGCGCCAGCACTACCCGGGTTCCGGCGGTCAGCGCTACTGATCTTCGCGCCGGGTTCGACCAGCATTCAAGGGGTCGAATCCGGTCGAAGAAGGAGAAATCCGATGCAGAGCAAAGTGCGCAAGGGTGCCGTGGTCCTGACCGCCGCGGGGCTGCTGGGTGCCGCCCTGAGCACCGCGGCGGCCGCGGGCCCGCCCCCGGCGTCCGCCACCCAGCGGAGCTTGGACGCGCTGGTACAGCAGGAGAAGTTCCCGGCCGCGCTCGCCTCGGTGACCAAGAACGGCCGCACGACGGCGCTGGTCGCCGGCTCCTCCCGGCTCGGCGCCCAGGTCCCGGTGCCGCACGACGGCAGCGTCCGGGCGGGCAGCAACACCAAGACGTTCACCGCGGTCGTCGTCCTGCAGCTCGTGGGCGAGGGCAAGGTCGAGCTGGACGCGCCCATCGAGAAGTACCTGCCCGGCGTGGTGCGCGGCGAGGGCATCGACGGCACCAAGATCACCGTCCGGCAGCTGCTGCAGCACACCAGCGGGCTCCCGAACTACACCGCGAACATCGGGCTGGAGGACTTCGGGAAGATCCAGCACAAGTTCTTCCAGCCGCACGATCTGCTCGCCGCGGCGCTGGCCCAGCCCGCCGACTTCGCCCCCGGCACCAAGTGGGAGTACAGCAACACGAACTACCTGCTGGCGGGCATGCTCATCGAGCGCGTGACCGAACGCCCGGTGCAGGAGCAGATCACCGAGCGCGTGATCCGGAAGGCGGGCCTGCGCCACACGTACTGGCCGCAGCCCGGCGACCAGACCATCCAGGGCCCGCACCCGCAGGGGTACGCGACCAAGACCTTCACCGACCCGACGACCGTCGACGCGACCGAGATGGACCCGTCCTGGGGCGGCGCGGCCGGTCAGCTGATCTCGACGCCGAGTGATCTCGCCCAGGTCGACCGCGCGCTGCTCGACGGCAAGCTGCTGGCGCCCGCGCAGCTGGCCGAGATGCGCAAGACGGTCGAGTCGACGCTGTTCCCCGGCTGGCGCTACGGCCTCGGGCTGATGAGCATCCCGCTCAGCTGCGGCGGGGTGTACTGGGGCCACGGCGGCGACATCGAGGGGTACGAGACCCGCGGCGGCGCCACAGAGGACGGCCGGTCCGTCGGGCTCGCGGTGACCGCGCTGCCGGGCACCTTCGGCGACGCGGAGAAGGCGGCCAACGCCGTCGTGTCCACTGTGGACACCGCCTTCTGCTCCTAGGCGGTCGGGTCCGGGCCGAGCGCGGCGTCCAGCAGCTCGCCCAGCCGGTCGATTTCGGCGGCCGACAGGTCACTGAACGAGGCCTCGACGATCTCGTCCACGAGGTCCTGGCCGGCGGCGCGCAGCCGCGCGCCCTCCTCGGTGAGCTGGTGCCGGACGGCCCGGCCCGGCCCCGGCACCCGCTCGATCAGCCCGCGGTCGGCCATCCGCGTCGCCAGCGAGCCGAAGGACTGGTCGGTCTGGAACGTCAGCACGGCGAGGTCGTGCAGCGAGGCGTCCGGTTTCCGGTGCAGGTGGCGCAGGGTGTCCCACTGCACGAGCGAAAGCCCCAGCGGCGCCAGCGCCCGGCTCAGCGCGCGGTGGTGGCGGTACTGCAGGCGTTTGACGGCCAGGGCGACCTCGGCCGGGTGGTGCGTCATGCGGGTCAGCGTAACTCATGGAGACCAGGTTGCTTACCTAAGGAACCTGATATAAGGTTCCTTAGGTAAGTCCCCGCCGACACAAGAAGGACCCATGACGAAGCTCCCCACCGCCGGCACCCTCCGGCCCGCCCGCACCGAAACCCGCACGCTCGGCTCCGCCGAGGTCACCGTCCAGGACCGCGACCGCACCCGTCCGTTCCTGCTGCTGCACGGCGGCGGCGGGGTGGCGACCATGGCCGGGTTCGCCGACCTGCTCGCCGAACGCACCCACTCCCGGGTGCTGCTGCCCACCCACCCCGGCTTCGGCGGCACGCCGAAGGCCGCCGAGCTGACGAACGTCGTCGACCTGGCCCGCCTGTACGTCGCCCTGCTGGAGGAGCTCGACCTCACGGACGTCACCGTGGTCGGCAACTCGTTCGGCGGCTGGCTCGCCGCCGAGATCGCCCTGCTGGAGAGCCCGCGGGTCAGCGGCGCGGTGATCATCGACGGCGTCGGGCTCGAGGTCGAGGGCCACGCGCCGACCGACGTGCGCGGGCTCACCCTGGCCGAGATCCAGGCCTACTCCTGGCACGACCCGAGCAAGGCACCCGTGGCACCGGCCGGGGGCACCGCGCCGAGCCCCGACATCGCGGCACTGATCGGCTACGCCGGCCCGGCCATGGCCGACCCGACCCTCGCCAAGCGTCTCGGCGGCCTCGATCTGCCCGTCCACGTCGTCTGGGGCGAGAGCGACGGCATCGTCACGCCGGACTACGGCCGGGCCTTCGCCGCCGCGATCCCGATGTCGAAGTTCACCCTCATCCCCCGCAGCGGCCACCTGCCACAGGTCGAGACCCCCGAAGAGCTGCTGGGTGCCCTGCTGGACCTGGGCGGTGTGGCGTGAGCGCGTCCTTGACCGTGACCCGGATCGGGCACGCCTGCCAGCTGATCGAGATCGGCGGGATCCGCGTCCTGACCGACCCGTGGTTCACCCAGACCCCGACGTACTACCAGGGCGAACCGGTCGCCGCGACGGTCGGGTCACTGGGCCGGGTCGACGCGCTGGTGGTCACCCACGAGCACTACGACCACTGCGACCTCGACGCCCTCGTCGACGGCGGCTTCGACCTGGACACCCCGCTGCTCGGGCCGGGCACCGTCGCGGCCATCGCGCGGGACAAGGGGTTCCGCGACGTCCGGGTCATCGAGGCGTGGGAGTCCGCCACGGTCGGCGACCTCACGGTGACCGCGACGCCGGGTGAGCACGGCGTCCACGAAGTCACCTTCGTCATCCAGGCCGGCGGGCGGACCGTCTTCTTCGGCGGCGACTCGCTGCGCGTCCCGGAGCTGGACACCATCCCGGAACGCTTCGGTCACGTCGACCTGGCCATCCTGCCGACGAACGGGCTCTGCATCCGGCCGATGGACCTGCGGCAGGTGGTCATGGACGCCGAGGAGGCGGCGGGGCTGACGGCCGCGCTGAAGCCGACCCTGGCCGTGCCGCACCACTACGCGTTCCACAGTGGACGGCTGGGCGACCGGATGATCACCAAGGGCGACCAGGACCCGCGGCACTACGCCGACGCGGTCGCTCGGCTCGCCCCGGACGTCGACGTCCGCCTGGTGCTGCCGGGAACCGTGGTGACGGTCCCGTGAGCGACCGGGAGTTCATGCCCGAGGTGGCGGACGACCTCCCGCCCGGCGAGCGGCCGATGATGGCCGTCGTCCGGGCGGTCCCGGGCCACGAGGACCAGCTGGCCGCGGCCATCACGACGCTGTCCGCCGCGGTGCGGCGCGAGCCGGGCTGCCGGGAGTTCCGGCCGTTCCGCGACGCCACGGACCCCGGCGTCTTCCACCTGTACGAGGTCTACGCCGACACGGACGCGTTCCGCGCCCACCTGGCGACCGACCACGTGGCCCGGTTCTTCACCGAACTGGCTGAGCACAGCACTTCCGACGCCGGGGCGCTGGTCCAGCTCGTCGACCTGGTGTGACGTCACGGGGCCAGGCGTGCCCGGCGCGTCCGCAGGAACTCGCGTTCCGTGTCGTTCGCCGCCCAGGTGATCGCCTCGTCGTAGGCGGCCGCGGCCTCCGGGACCCGGCCCAGCCGGCTGAGGAAGTCCGCGCGGGTGGCCGGCAGCAGGTGGTAACCCGGCAGGTCCAGGTCCTCGATCGCGGCCAGCGCCACCGCCGGGCCGTGCACCTCCGCGACGGCGACCGCGCGGTTGAGCGCCACGATCGGCGTCGGCGTGTGGCTCAGCAGCTGGTCGTAGAGGGCCAGCACCTGTGACCAGTCGGTCGCCGGGCCGTCGGTGTGCACGGCGTTGATCGCGGCCTGCAGCTGGTAGGGCCCGGGCCGGGCGCGGCGCAGGCACCGCCGCACCAGCTCGTGCCCCTCGGCGATCAGGTCCCGGTCCCACAGGGACCGGTCCTGCTCCGCGAGCACCACCAGCTCCCCCGACGCCCCGACCCGCGCCGGGCGCCGGGCTTCGGTGAGCAGCAGCAGCGCCAGCAGCCCGAGCACCTCCGGCTCGTCGGGCATCAGCTCGGCGAGCGCCCTGGCCAGGCGGACGGCGTCGGCGGACAGGTCCGTCCGCAGCAGCTCCCCCGACGTCGACGCGTACCCCTCGTTGAACACCAGGTAGAGCACGGTGAGCACCGGCGCCAGCCGATCGGGGAGCTCCGCGGCGCCGGGCACCCGGTACGGGATGCCCGCGTCGCGGATCTTCTTCTTCGCACGGACGATCCGCTGGGCGATCGTCGCCTCCGGCACCAGGTAGGCCCGCGCGATCTCCGCCACCTCCAGCCCGCCGAGCAGCCGCAGCGTGAGCGCGGCCTGCGCGAGCGGCGACAACGCCGGGTGGCAGCAGGTGAAGATCATCCGGAGCTGGTCGTCGCGCACCGGTCCCCCTTCCTCGGGCTCGTCGGGTGCGTGCAGCAGCAACGCCTGTGCGTGGCGGGCCTCCCGGGTGGACTCCCGGCGCAGGCGGTCGATCGCCCGGTGGCGGGCGGTGGTCACGATCCACGCGCCGGGGTTGGGCGGCGGCGCCTCGTCGTCCCACTTCTGGACGGCGACCGCGAAGGCGTCCTGGACGGCCTCCTCGGCGAGCCCGATGTCCCCGAGCAGGCGCGTCAGCGTGGCCACGCACCGGCCGTACTCCGCCCGGTAGACGGCGTCGAGATCCATCCGCGCTCAGGCTTCCGGGATTTCGTGGAACGGCCGCACCTCGATCGGCTGCCCGCAGGCCAGCGCGCACTTGTCGGCCCAGGCGAGCGCCTGGTCGAGGTCGTCGCACCGGACCACCCAGAACCCGCCGAGCTGTTCCTTCGTCTCGGCGAACGGGCCGTCGGTCATCGTGGTAGTGCCGGGGCCGGGGCGCACGACCGTGGTGGCGTGCGAGGGCAGCAGGCCGCCGACGAACACCCACTCACCGGCGGCTTTCATCTCGTCGGTGACCCGGCCCGTCCGGGCCATCTGCGCCCGCATCTCCTCGTCGGTCTCGGTCTGTGTTTCGTCGTACTGGACGGCGAGCAGGTACTGCTTCACGGCGAACTCCTCCTGCGGATCGGGTCTCTCACCTTGGCTACGAACGAGCCAGGCGCCATTCGACACCTGTTACCCCGTCACTCCGCGAAACTGTCCGTGCCCAGCACCGTGAGCAGGGCGAGCTTCTCGTGGCTTTCCGTGCCCGGGGTCGCGGTGAAGACGAGCAGCGACTGCCCCTGGTCCGGCTCGAGCAGCAGCTGGCAGTAGAGGTCCAGGCGGCCGACCTGAGGGTGCGCGAACCGCTTGGTCTCGCTCCACCGCAGGCCCACTTCGTGCCGCTCCCACAGCCGGGCGAACTCGTCGCTGGCGTGCCGCAGGACGTCGGCCAGCTCCGCCGCGGGTGAGCCGGGACCGCCGCGGGTGACGGCCCCGCGCAGCAGCGCGACGTTGGTCCGGCTGTTCTCGTCGTGGTCCTCCGGCGCGTACCGCTCCCGGGCGGCCGGATCGGTGAACCAGCGGAACGTCGCGCTGCGGGCGTGGCCGGTGTACCCGGTCTGGTCGCCGAGCAGCGCCACCGCGGACGGCGTCTGCAGCAACGTCTCGCCCAGCGGCCCCATGACCTGCGCGGTGGTGCCGGCCAGGCCGTCCATCACCCGCATCAGCCCGGGGCTCACGTGCCGCGACCGCAGGTCACGCCGGGTGGTGCGGTGGCCGGCGAGCAGGAACAGGTGGTCGCGCTCGTCCGGCGTCAGCCGCAGGCCACGGGCGATGGCCGCGACCATCTGCTCCGACGGCTGCGGCCCGTGGCCGCGTTCCAGCCGGGCGAAGTAGTCGGCGGACATCGTGCACAGCTCCGCCACCTCCTCACGGCGCAGCCCCGGAGCGCGCCGCCGTACCCCGCGGCGCAGCCCGACGTCCTCCGGCTGCAGCGCCGTGCGCCGGGTGCGCAGGAACGCACCCAGGGTCGCGCGGTCGAACGTGTCGTTCATGGTCCTCATCGTCGGCGCTCCGGCGCGGTTTAGCCACGGTCTGCCAGTCAGTGGTTGAGCGTGTCCTTCCTCGGCCCGGCGCGGGTGCGTTCACTGGGGTCATGACCAAGTGGACAACGGAAAACCTGCCGGACCTGAGTGGACGGACGGTCGTGATCACCGGTGCGGGCCGCGGCCTCGGCCTGATCACGGCACGGGAGCTGGCCCGGGCCGGCGCCCGCGTCGTGCTGGGAGTGCGTGACGTCGGCAAGGCCCGAGACGCTGTCGCCGGCCTGCCCGGCACCTTCGAGATCCGCTCGCTCGACGTCTCTGACCTGGCTTCGGTGCGGGCGTTCGCGGACGCCTGGTCCGGCGACCTCGACGTCCTGATCAACAACGCCGGCGTGATGGACGTCCCCGCCGCGCGCACGGCCGACGGGCTCGACCGGCAGACCGCCACCAACTACACCGGGCCGTTCCTGCTCACGAACCTGCTGCTGGAGCACGTCACCGACCGGGTCGTGCACGTCACCAGCCAGCTGCACACCCAGGGCCGGATCGACCTGGCCGACCTCGACTGGCGCACCCGCAAGTACAGCGGGATGGCCGCCTACCAGGCGTCGAAGCTCGCTGTCGTGCTGTTCTCCCTGGAGCTGCAGCGACGGCTGACCGCGCGCGGCAGCCGTGTCCGCTCGGTGCTGGCCAGCCCGGGCATCGCCCGCACCGCGCTGGCCGCGCACTCGCGGTCCAACGTCGTCAACCGGTTCAAGTTCCTGACCAACTCACCGGAGCGCGGAGCGCTGTCGGTGCTCTACGCGGCGACCGAAGACGTGCCCGGCAACGCCTACGTCGGCCCGGACGGCCCCGGTGGCCTGCGCGGTTACCCGGCCGTGCGCCGGCAGGGCAAGGCCGGTTTCGACGAGGCGCTGGCCGGCCGGCTGTGGGACACGACCGCCGGCCTCGTCGGGGCGGTGGCCCGATGAAGTACCTGGAAGCCGCCGACCACGCCGGGATCTACGTGCCGCACGGCTTCCCGGAACAGACCGTGGACCTGGGCGAGATCCGGATGAACTACGCCGTGGCCGGTGGCGCCGACCTCCCGGCGATGCTGCTGATCCCCGCGCAGACGGAGTCCTGGTGGGGCTACGAGGCAGCCATGCGGCTGCTGGCCGATCGCTACCGGGTGTACGCGGTGGACCTGCGCGGCCAGGGCCGGTCCACCTGGACACCGGGCCGCTACAGCCTGGACGTCTTCGGCGGGGACCTGGTCCGGTTCATCGACCGGGTGATCGGGTCTCCCGTGGTGGTCTGCGGGCTGTCGTCCGGCGGCGTGATCGCGGCCTGGCTGTCGGCGTTCGCGGCGCCCGGACAGGTCCGCGCCGCGGTCTACGAGGACGCCCCGCTGTTCGCCTCGCAGGCCGATCCCGCGGTCGGCCCGTCCATCCGCCAGGGTGCCGGGCCGATGTTCCGCCTGTGGCACAAGTGGCTCGGTCCACAGTGGAGCATCGGCGACTTCGACGGCATGCGGGCGGCGATGGCCCGGGAGATCCCGCCGTGGATGCTGGCCGCGCTGGGCCGGATGGCCCCGGCCGGCACCGGCGGCCCGCCGACGTCCCCGCCCCAGGACCTCCTGGAGTACGACCCCGAATGGGGTGACGCGTTCGTGTCCGGCCGCGCCACGCTCACCTGCGACCACGAGACCATGCTGAGCCAGGTCAAGGTGCCGGTCCTGTTCACCCACCACTTCCACCACGTCGACCCGGACACCGGGAACCTCCTCGGCGCGATCACCGACCTCCAAGTACGGCGGGTGCGTCAGCTGATCGAGGCGACCGGCAACCCCTTCACCTACCGCGAGTTCGCGGACATGCCCCACTCGATGCACGGTCACGACCCGGCCACCTACGTCGCCACGGTCACCGCCTGGGCCGACGGACTCGCCACGAGGAGCGCCTGATGGAGTCCACCGCCCTGCGGCTCGGCACGGCCGGCGAAAAGCTGCTGTTCACCGAAGCCCGCACCGTCAAACGGTTCTCCCCCACGCCGGTCGGCGACGACCGGCTGGCCGGGATCTGGGACCTGGCGCGGTGGCCGCCGACGTCGTCGAACATCCAGCCGCTCCGGGTGCTTTTCGTGCGCACCGCCGAGGGTTTCGGGCGGCTGCTGCCGCACCTGCCCGAGCGCAACCGGGAGCAGGCGCGGACCGCGCCCGTGACCGCGGTCCTCGCGCTGGACCGCGACTACCACGAGCCGGCCGCCCCGCACCTGAACGCGGACGAGGTGCACCGGCTCGACCTGGGCCGGTTCAGCGCGGCCCTGCAAGCCGGCTACTTCATCCTCGCGGTCCGCGCCGCGGGCCTGCACGCCGGCCCGATGGGCGGCTTCGACCACGACGGCGTCGACCGCGAGTTCTTCCCGGACGGACGGTGCACCGCACTGCTGCTGGTCAACATCGGCCACCCGGCCGCCGAAAACCCTTGGCGCGAAAGACAACCCCGGCTCCCCGTCGACCGGGTCCTGCGCTGGGCGTGAATCGTCAGCGGTCGAGCCAGGGAGCGAGCAGCTTCTCCAGGTCGGCGTCGGACAACGCCCGCGGCCCACCGTGGAACTCGTGCCAGCGCGAGGCATCACACGCCGCCGTGTACTCCACCTCGAACGCGCGCATCAGCACGTACATGAACGTCACCGAGCTGAACCGCTCACCCAGCAGCGTCCGCGCTTCCCGCGCGACGTCCGTCGCGCCGGTGAAATCCGTGAGCTTCAGCTCGTCCGCAGCCGGGTCCAGCAGGCTCGGGGCATACATCACGGCAATTTCTCCATCACGGAAGCAGAAAGCAAACCTTCGGCGGCACCGTGCACGCTACTCCGCCCGTCACAGCCGGCCACCGCGGGACGTCAGTGCTCCCGGGCGGACCAGGCCGCGGGCGCGATCGCGACGAGGATTCCGGCGACGGCGATGGTCAGGGTCGCGCGCGTACCCACTGATTCGGCGAGGAATCCCGCGGCCAAGGCACCGAGGGGCATGGTTCCCCAGATGAGCACGCGCATGCTCGTGTGGACGCGGCCGCGCAGGGCGTCCGGGGTCAGGTGCTGGCGGCGGGTCATCACGATCACGTTGTAGGTCGTGCCGCCGGCGGCGTGGATGACGATGCCCGTCGCGGCCAGGACCAGGCCGACCGGGCCCGGCTGGGCGAGCGGGAGCAGCAGGTGGGGTGGCCACGTCAGCACCGGCACCAGCCAGTTGGCGCGAGCCGCGCCGAGGCGGCGGGTCCAGCGGCCGGTCGTCGCGGCGCCGACGACACTGCCCACGCCCGACAGGGCCAGCAGGACGCCCGCACCCGCCGCGTCCAGGTGCAGGTCGTGCGTGAAGAACAGGATCTCCATGGACATGATGCCCGCGGTGAAGAACGCGGCGACGGAGCTCGCGACGGCCAGCGGGCGGAGCTGGCGGTGGTGGACGATGTAGCGGAGCCCCTCGGCGATCTCGGTGCGCAGCCGTACCTCCCGCGGCCGCGGGGGGATCGGCGGCACGTCGGCCCGGACGCGCGACAGGAGCGCCGCCGAAGCCAGGTAGCCCGCCCCGGTGAGCACCAGCCCGGACGCGGCACCGATCACGCGGGTGAGCACGCCACCGATGCCGGGCCCGGCGGCCGCGGCGACCGACAGGGTGATCTGCAGGCGCGCGTAGCCGGTTTCCAGGTTCTCCAGCCCGATCACCACCGGCAGGTACGCCTGGTAGGCGGCGTCGAAGAACACGGTCGCGACGCCGACGAGCACGGCCGTGACGAGCAGCTGCCCGAAGTCCAGCACCCCGGTCCAGCCCGCGACCGGAAGCCCGAAGAACAGCAGGGCCCGGACGAGGTCGGCGCCGACGAGCACCGCGCGGCGGCGGCGCGTCCGGTCGATCCAGGCACCGGCCGGCAGCCCGATGACCAGGAACGCCACGGTCTCCGCCGCGGTGAGCAGTCCCATCTGCAACGGAGTGGCGCCGAGGGTGGTCGCGGCGAGCAGGGGCACCAGCGCGGTCGCGGCGGCGGTACCGAGCTGGGAGGCGGCGTCCGCGGTCCACAGGAACCGGAACGCGCGATGCCCGCGCAACCCGGCTGTCGACGTCTTCGGCGAGGCGTCGGTCACGGCTTCACCAGCGGGACCACCCGGCCGGGCGGCGGACGCCGATCCGCGTGGTAGGGCAGCACGACGGCGTACCCGTCGTCGAACCGCAGGGCGAGCTGGTGCGCCGCCAGCTGGTCGACGAGATCCGCCTCGGCGCCGTCGGCCGGCGGCCGGTCCGTGCCGGCCAGGGTCCGGAACGTGTCCACCCAGCCGGCTTCGACGTGGACGCGGTTGATCGGCCCGCCCGGACGGCTGTCGTGGATGAGGACGAACCCCGGGCCGTAACGGTAAGTGCAGGTGCCCGTCTCGTGGGCTTCACGCCAGCCGCGGCCGAGTCTCCCGTCACCTCGTGGTGGTGGGAGATGGCACAAAGCGCGTTCGGGAACGGTGCTGGGCAACGGCTCCCGCAAGGTCCAGTCCACCGGGACGAACGCCGCCGCGGCGGTGGCGAGCAAGCGCACCATCGTCGCGTCGCGGTGCGCGGATTCGCCGAAGGCGAACGGCTCCGGCAGCCGCAGCCGCTGCGCACACCCGGCCAGTCCGGCCACGACCCGCAGAGCGTCGCCGGGATCGATGCGGCCGAGGTCGAGGTCGACCGCCTCGGGCCACGCCGGGTGCGGAGCGGACAGGGTACGCATGTGGCTCCTTCTCAGGCGGACGGCGTCAGCACCGACAACGGCAGGTGGGTTTTCCGCGCCACGATGGGCGAAGTGGCCAGGGTGATCCACAAGGTGCCGTCGGTGAAGACCAGGCCGGCCTCCCCGAGCCGGCGGAGCCAGCGGCCGAAGTCGTCCGGGTCCCATGCGTGGCTTTGTTCGGCGAGCACCCGGTGTGGGGCGCGGCCGGTCTCCAGTGCTCGCCAGGCCGCGATTTCCCGCGGGTGCTCGAGCACGTGGTCGGCCGGCGCCCAGCCGTGGCGCCGGTCCCGGATCACCACGACGTCGTCGATGGTGCGGGCGATCAGCGCGCTCCCCGCGTAACCCGTGCTCCACGCGGCCAGCGCGTCGACCAGCGGCGCGACCTCCTCGGCCGTGAGTCCCTGGTCCGGCGTGTCGAAGGAGTAGACGAGCTCGGCCAGCCGTTCCGGGTCGTCGATGTCGTGGACGAGGCGCGACCCCGCCGCCGGGCGGCGCTCGGTGAAGCCCTGGCGCGGGTCGTCGAAGTTCGGCGAAAACCGTTGCAGGGCGATCCGTGCCGCCCCGCTGGGCGGTTGCAGGTGCACCAGGGCGGGCAGCTGGGCCACGACCGCGGCGTAGTCCGCCGCGCGTTCGCCCGGAAACCCGTACAGCCAGTTCCAGCTGATGGTGAGCCCGGCCGAGGCTCCGTCACGCAGCATCCGCACGTTGTGGGCCCCGCGGACGCCCTTGCGCATCCGGTGCAGCACGTCGTCGACCAGGCTCTCGACGCCGGGCTGGACCTCCCACACCCCGGCCGCCCGCAGCTCGGCCACGTCCTCGACCTGCGCGTTGGCCTTGATCTCGTAGTGGATGCGCAGGTCGTGGCCGGCGGCCGCCAGCTCCGGCAGCGCCGAGCGGTAGTACTCGTTCGGCAGGATGTTGTCGATCGTGGTGACGTCGAGGATCCGGTGCCGGCGCACCAGCCCGAGCACTTCGTCCACAAAGGACTCGGCGGGCTTGGCCCGGTAGGTCATCGCGGTGCCGTTGAGGCCGCAGAAGACGCAGTGGTGTTTCGCGCCCCACCAGCAGCCGCGGGAGGACTCCACGACCAACTCCGGTTCGACGCGAGCGGCGACGGAAGCGGGAATGGCCGCGAACCAGTCGTCGTAGTCCGGTGTCGTGATCGACGTCGGAGAAACCAGCCGGGACGGGCACGGGCTGACCCGGGTGGCGCCGTGGTCGTCACGCCAGCACAGCTGGGGCACGTCGTCGAGGCCGTCGCGGGAACCGGTCGCGTCGCATTCGGCCAGGGCCCGGAGCAGTTTCGGAAAAGCCACGTCGGCCTCGCCGCGCAGGACGTAGTCGACGAACGGGTACTCCCGGTGCAGCGCCACGCCCATCGGGCCGTCGGCCGAGTAGCCGCCGACCAGGATCCGCACGTCCGGTCGCCGGTCCTTGATCCGCCGGGCGACCGCGAGGCTGGCGATGGTCTGGCTGAAGGTCGCGCTGAAACCGACCAGTTCCGGCTCGCGGGCGAGAATCGCGTCGGCGGCTTGATCGGTGAATTCGTCCGCGAGCTCACGAACCGCCGCGGCGACGCGGAAGGGCAGGCCGGCGCGGCGGGCCAGATCCCGCATGCCCGCATAGCCGAAATCGGATCCGTTGAGCGCGCCCGCGAAGATCCATTCACCGAGCGAATGGTGGAACCCGGTGTCCGCCATTTCCGCGTAGTCGCCCACGGTCAGACCGGCCCGCAGCATCATGTCGGCGAAAGCGAGACTGCCGTGATAGGAAACCGGGACCGGAAGTCCCTCCCGCACGCACGCCGCGCGCAGTACGCCGAGGGCGAGGGAGGGGCGGTGCAGCGAGTGCCACGGCATCGACACCAGGCAGGTGCGGGGAACGGACCCGCGGGGCATCGAAACGCCTGTTCCGCCGGTCAGTGCGGTTTCGCAGCGGTCGAGCCGGCTTCGTTGTACATGGTCACGCCACGGCCGGTGCCGCCGTGTTCGTCACGCTCGGCCAGCCGCGTCACGGTGAGCGCGGCGGTGGTCCGGACCTCACGGCCGGCATCGGAACGATCGCCGAATTCCGCGAGATCCGTCATCGGGAGTGCGCCTGCGGGTGTGGATTTCATCTTTCCCCCTCGTTTCGACACGAATTCCGAAACTCGGCGCCGCACCGGCGAAGGTCATCCACCGGCCGCCCCGCGACTACAGGGTAATTCCCGCAAGCCTCATGGGTAAAGCGCTTCCCCGAATCGCAATGGTCAACGATCGAGCCACGGAGCGAGCAACGCCTCGAGATCGGCGTCCGACAACGCCCGCGGCCCACCGTGGAACTCGTGCCACCGCGACGCGTCACACGCCGCCGTGTACTCCACCTCGAACGCGCGCATCAGCACGTACATGAACGTCACCGAACTGAACCGCTCACCCAACAGCATCCGAGCTTCCCGGGCGACCTCCGTCGCACCGGCGAAGTCCGCGAGCTTCAACGATTCCGCAGCCGGGTCCAGCAGGCTGGGGGCATACATCACGACAAATTCTCCATCACAGAAACGAAAACTCAGCCTTCAGCGGCGAGCTGACCACAAGCCGCGGCGATCTCCTGGCCCCGGGTGTCCCGGACCGTGCACGCCACACCACCGGCGTTGACCAACCGCACGAACTCCCGCTCCACCGGCTTCGGCGACGCGTCCCACTTGCTGCCCGGCGTCGGGTTCAGCGGGATCACGTTGACGTGCACCAGCTGACCGAGGTGCTTGCGCAGCCGCTTCGCGAGCAGCTCCGCCCGCCACGGCTGGTCGTTGATGTCCCGGATCAACGCGTACTCAATGGACACCCGGCGCCCCGACGTGTCCGCGTAGTACCGAGCCGCCGACAGCACCTCGTCGACCGACCAGCGCTCGTTCACCGGCACCAGCGTGTCCCGCAGCTCGTCGTCCGGCGTGTGCAGCGACACCGCGAGACGCACCTGCATCTTCTCGTCCGCCAGCTTCCGAATCGCCGGCGCCAGGCCCACGGTCGACACCGTCACCGACCGCTGACCGATCCCCAGCCCGCCCGGCGCCGGATCCGTGATCCGCCGCACCGCGGCCACCACACGCTTGTAGTTGGCCAGGGGCTCACCCATGCCCATGAAGACGATGTTCGACAGCCGGCCGGGGCCACCGGGCATCTTGCCGTCGCGCATGACCGCCGCCGCCGAGCGGACCTGGTCGACGATCTCCGCCGTCGACAGGTTCCGGTCCAGGCCGCCCTGGCCGGTCGCGCAGAAGGGGCACGCCATGCCGCAGCCGGCCTGGCTCGAGATGCACAGCGTCGCGCGGTCCGGGTAGCGCATCAGGACGCTCTCCAGCAGCGTGCCGTCGTGCGCGCGCCACAGGGTCTTGCGGGTCGCGCCGTCGTCGGCCGCCAATGCGCGGACCTCGGTCAGCAGCGTCGGCATCAGGTCGGCGACCAGACGATCACGCGAGGCCGCCGGGATGTCCGTCATCTCCGCCGGGTCGACCGTCAGACGCGAGAAGTAGTGGTTCGACAGCTGCTTCGCGCGGAACGGCTTCTCCCCCAGCTCGGCCACCGCGGCCGCGCGGTCGGCCACCGAAAGGTCGGCGAGGTGGCGCGGCGGCAGGCCACGCTTGGGGGCGTCGAAGACGAGCGGAAGGGCAGTCATAACCCATCCAGTGTCCCACGTGGCATCCGGCACCACCCAAGCCACCCGCACGGCTGTTCCCCAGGTCACGGCCCGGCGCGGGATCTGGGACGCTCGCAAGGTGAAGATCCTGTTCGCGACCGCCCCCGGCTACGGCCTGACGCTGCCGCTCATCCCCCTGATCTGGGCCGCGCGGGCCGCCGGCCACGAGATCCTGCTCGCGACGTCCTCCGAGATGGTCGACGCCGGTGCGCGGGCCGGGCTGCCCGCCTACGACGTCTTCCCGCAGCGGGACGTCTGGAACGACCTGATGGGCAGCGTCGCGGGCACCGGCACGCCCGAGGGCGAGCTCCCCGAGGAGTACCGGCTGGCCCGCCGGGCGGGCAACCCCTTCGGGCTGTTCACCGTGACCATGACCGAGGGCACGATCGAGGCCGGCCGGCTGTTCGGCGCCGACCTCGTCGTCCACACCTCCGACCACGCCGCCGGGATGCTCGCGGCCGCGGCTCTCGGCGTGCCCGCGCTCGAGGTCGGCAACCGGGTCTCGTGGTCCGTGCGCGACGCGGACTGGCGGGCCGAGCACCACGTCTTCGGCGAGGACGAGGTCAGCGACCTGATGCGGGCCAAGCTCGGGATCGGCGACGCGAAACCGGCGGTGCTCGCCAGGGTCGACCCGCGCGCGCCCAGCATGGGCGGGCTGGCCGCCGGTCAGGAGCACCCCGACGAGCGTGACGGCGTCCCGTGGTGGGCGATGCGGTTCGTGCCCTTCAACGGCGGTGCCGTCGTCCCGGACTGGGCGTTGCGCCGCCCGGACCGCCCGCGGATCGCCGTCACGCTGGGCACGGTAGTGCCGGTGATGTCCGGGGTCAGCAGCCTGGCCGTCGTCCTGGAGGCGCTCGGGGGCCTGGACGTCGAGGTCGTGCTCGCCGCCGGGACCGCGGACCTGACGGAGCTGGGCGAGCTGCCGGCGAACGTGCGCTCGGTCGGCTACCTCGCGTTGTCGGCGTTCCTGCCGTCCTGCGCGGCGATCGTGCACCACGGCGGGTCGGGCACCACGGCCGCGCCGCTGTCCTACGGCGTTCCGCAGCTCGTGCTGCCGTCCTTCGCGGACAATCCGCTCGCGGCGCGGCGCGTCGCCGACCGGGGTGTCGGGCTCAGCCACGACCCGGCCACCGTGGACGCCGCCACCGTGCGGACGCTGGTCGAACGATTGCTCACCGAAGACGGGTTCCGGACGGCGGCCCGGGAGGTGGCCGAGGAGATGGCGACCCAGCCCAGCCCCGCCGACGTCCTGGCCCGCGCGGTCGCCGCACTGCGCTGACCCGGGTGGGTGAACACCCCTGGACGGGCCGCCCTAATCTGACCGGGATTCACAGCGAAACCGTGCGGGACGTTCGTGAGTCCAAGGGCGGACGAAAGAGGTGAGCCCGTGCGGAGCCGTTCCTTCCGGCACAGTGTCCTGGCCGTTGCCGTAGTGCTGGGCGCTGCCGCCTGCACGACATCGACGGTCGGTCAGCCCCAGCCGGTCCCGACCGTGACCGCGGCCGCCCCGTCGGGTGACCGGATCGACGTCGGGACCATGCACGTCACGGTGCCGAAGGGCGCGAAGTACACCGCGCACAGCCAGGACGGCCTGCTCGACGGCTGCCTCACCGAAGGCACCGTGGTCTGCGAGGCACGGCTGCTGGACCTGCGCGAAGCCACTTCGGACCCCAACGCGCCCCTCAACCTGCCGAGCGCGAAACGCCCCTTCGGCTGGTACACCGGCACCGACGTGCCGACGTGCATCACCGCGGCGTCGCCGCCCGGGGAGGCCTCGGTGGCGACCGGCAGCAACCTCGTCGACTCCGGGTTCCGGCCGGTCGGGACCAAGAACGCCGAGTACGGCGCCTGGCAGGTCAGCTGCGAGGACGCGACGCAGAACAACAAGGTCCGGATGTGGTGGCTGCCGACGAGCAAGATCCTCGTCGTCGAGTACGGGTCCTTCGAAGGCTGGGACGCCAAGATGGACACGCTGCTCGCCGGCGCCACGTTCTCCTAGGCGACCACGTCCAGCGCCGCGCGGATGATCGCGTCGGTGTCGATGCCGTGGTAGCGGTAGACCTCTTCGAGGGACCCGGACTGGCCGAAGCCGGTGACACCCAGGGTCGCCGACGGGACGCGGTTGATCCCGGCGAGGAACGCCAGCGTGTGCGGGTGGCCGTCGAGGACGCTGACCAGCGGCCGGGCCCGCGCCGCCGGGAAGACCTGGTCGAGGATCCAGCTGTCGCCGCTGCCCTGCCCGGCCCGCGCGCGCGTCGCCTCGAACAGCAGGCCCGGGCTCGTCACGCAGACGACGTCCGCCTCGACACCGACCTGCGCGAGCCGCTCGGCCGCCGCCAGCGTGTCCGGCACCAGTGCGCCCATCGCCGCGAGCGTGACCACCGGCGCTTCGGCACGGCGCAGCAGGTACGCGCCCGCCACGACCTGACGGCGACGGCGTTCGCGCGCCGCCGGATCGGCCGGGACGTCGGCCAGGGTCTGGTCGACCGGCCGCGTCGAGAGCCGGAAGTAGGACGACGTGCCGCCCGGCTTGCCCAGCCGGCCCAGCGCCGCCAGCAGCGTCCACTCGGTGTCGATCGCGAACGCCGGTTCGTAGCTGACGCAGCCGGGCTGCTCGATGCCGATCGACGGCGTGGTGATCGACTGGTGCGCGCCGCCTTCCGGGGCAAGCGTGACACCCGACGGCGTGCCGATGAGGATCGACTGGCCGCCCGCGTAGATGCCGAACGACCACGGCTCGAGCGCACGCTCGACGAACGGGTCATACATGACGCCGATCGGCAGCAGCGGCTCGCCCCAGCGGCTCCAGGTGGCGCCCAGCTCGCCCAGCAGCCCGACCAGGTTCGTCTCGGCGATGCCCAGCTCGACGTGCTGGCCGGTGGGCTTCTCGCGCCAGTGCATGATCGTCTCGGGGTCGTCCTCGAACCAGTCGCGGCGCTCGATCGCCGACCACACGCCGACCTTGTTGACCCAGCCGCCGAGGTTGGTCGTCGAGCTGACGTCGGGGCTGACCGTCACGACGCGCTTCGCCGCTTCGGGCGCTTCGCGCGTCAGGTCGAGCAGGACGCGGCCCAGCGCCGCCTGCGTCGTCGCGGTCCCGGACGGCGTTCGCCCGATGTCGGCCGGAAGCTCCACTGAAGGCGCGGCAGGGACGTCCGGACGGCGAAGGCGCGAAGCAACTTCGGCGCACAACGCGGCTTCGGGCGAACCGTCCGCGAAGCCCTGCCACGGCGAACCGAGGTCGGTGCCGAGCGACCCAGCCAGTTCTTCCATCTGCTCCGCGGTCAGCAGTGACGAGTGGTTCTGCGGGTGCCCCTGGGTCGGCAGGCCGCGGCCCTTGACGGTGTAGGCGAAGATCACCGTCGGCCGGCTGTCCGAGATGGACGCGAAGACCTCGTCGAGCGAGCCGAGGTCGTGGCCGCCGAGGTTGCGGATCGCGGCCAGGAGCGTCTCGTCGTCGAGTGACGTCACCAGGGCGGCGAGCGCGTCGTTGCCCGCGGGCAGCCGGTCGCGCAGTTGGGCGGCGTCGCAGCGCAGCAGCCGCTGGTACTCGGGGTTCGGCATCGCGTCGATGCGCTCGCGCAGCTCGGCGCCGCCGGGCCGGGTGAACAGCTCCTCCAGCAGCCGCCCGTACTTCAGGGTCAGCACCTGCCAGCCGGCCGCGTCGAACATGCCCTGCAGCCGCCCGGCCGCGATGTTCGGCACCACGCGGTCCAGCGACTGGCGGTTGAGGTCGACGATCCAGACGATCTCGCCCAGCTCGGCCACGGCCGGGTCGAGGATGGCCTCCCAGATCGCGCCCTCGTCCAGCTCGGCGTCGCCGACCAGGGAGTACTGCCGTCCGGTGCCCGCGTCACGCCCTCGTGTCGTCAGGTAGCGGCGGGCCAGCGCACCCCAGATCGGCGCGGTCGCGCCGATGCCGACCGAGCCGGTCGAGTAGTCCACCGGGTCCGGGTCCTTGGCGCGGCTCGGGTAGCTCTGCAGCCCGCCGAACTCGCGCAGCGTCGGCAGGTAGGCCTCGTCCAGCTCGCCGAGCAGGTAGTTGATCGCGTGGAGCACCGGCGAGGCGTGCGGCTTCACCGAGACGCGGTCCTCGGGACGCAGGTGCCGGAACCACAGCGACGTCATGATCGAGACCAGCGACGCGCACGACGCCTGGTGCCCGCCGACCTTGAGCCCGGACGGGTTGGGCCGCACCCGGTTGGCCTGGTGCACGATCGCGGTGGCGAGCCACAGCACCCGCCGTTCGATCGCGGCGAGCTCGTCCGAGCCGGTCGCCGGAGCGGTCGGGGAGGTCTGGGTCATCGTCGACACCTTTCGTGCAGGAAACGCCACCAGGACAGCACTGGCGGACGCATCGCACAACCGATGCCACTCGAGCTGCGCAGAATGCACGCCGCCGGGGGACGGCTCAGGTCTCCGGCTGGGCAGAATGCACGCGCTCCAGCAGCGGCTTGAGCCGGTACGGGACGAGCTCCCGCATGACGAGCGAGATGTTCGTCCGCTCCACCCCCGGCGAGGCGAGGATGCGCCCGGCGATCCGGTAGAGGTCGTCCGCGTCGACGGCGACGACCTGCACCATCAGGTCACTCGCCCCGGTCAGCCCGCAGACCTCGGTCACCTCGGGGATCGCGGCCAGCGCGTCGGCGATCTCGGCGAGGCGCCGCTGGTCGACCTGCGCGTTGACGAACGCGCGCAGCGGGTAGCCCAGCCGCGCCGGGTCGATGCGGCGCTCGAACGACTCGAGCACACCGCGCTGTTCCAGGCGCGCGAGCCGGGCCTGCACCGTGTTGCGGGACAGGCCGAGGCGCTCGGCCAGGGCGACCGCCGTCGAGCGCGGGTCCGCGCCCAGGGCCAGCAGGAGCCGCGCGTCGATGTCGTCGATGGTGTCGGGCACGCCGCCGATCTTCGCAGGCCGTGAGCGGTGTCACCACGAGCGGGTTGCGATCCGACTGTTTCCGATATATCGTGAACGTGTCGCAACAGTTCGAGAAAGGAACACAGACATGCGTAGGCAACGACACCCCTTCACCCAAGATCACCCCTTCGCCCGTGAACGCGGGCGCACTCCCTTCGGTGGTTTCGGCGACTTCCCCCCGGGCTTCGGCCCTGGTGGCGGACGCGGCCGAGGCCACGGTCCGGGCCGGCGCGGCCACGGTGGCCGTCGCAGCCGCCGCGGTGACGTCCGCGCCGCGATCCTGGCGCTGCTCGCCGAGCAGCCCCGGCACGGCTACGAGATCATCCGCGAGATCGGCGAGCGCTCCGGCGGCTTCTGGCGCCCGAGCCCCGGCTCGGTCTACCCGACGCTGCAGCTGCTGGCCGACGAAGGCCTGGTCATCAGCAAGGACGAGCACGGCAAGAAGCTCTTCGAGCTGACCGACGCCGGCCGCACCGCCGCGGAAGAGCAGGACAGCACCCCGCCGTGGGAGCAGATCGCGCAGGACGTCGACGCGTCCGAGGTCGGGCTGGCCAAGGCGGGCAAGAACCTGGCCGCCGCCGTCGTGCAGATCATGCGCGCGGGCACCGAGAGCCAGCAGGCCCGCGCGGCCGAGGTGCTCAACGACGCCCGGCGCTCGCTCTACGGCATCCTCGGCGAGGACGAGGACGAGTCCTCGACTCCGTCCGAAGAAGCAGCCGAGTGACCTGGCAGGACGAGGCCGGTGGGCTTGACCCGCGTGTGCACGCGGTAGCCCACCGGCAGCGTCAGGTCGGTTTCCCGATTCCCGTTACGCTGCAAGGACTTCGCGATCGCCTGTTCGGCGACCGGTTTGCTGAATTCGATCTTCAGGACCGCTTCGAGGTCCGCGGCGGTCGCGAAACGCCACTCGGTGGCGACGCGGCGGCAGCCGAACCCGGCCCGGGCGAAGAACCTTTCGACCGCGGCCGGGTCGTACTGGGGTAGGTCGGCGCGCATCCAGCCGCCGTAGGGCTCGCTGGTGACGTCGAGATCGACGATCAGTACCACTCCGCCCGGCCGCAGCACCCGCTCGGCCTCCGCCAGCCCGGGCTCGCACCCGGGCCCGAAGAAGTACGCCGTACGCGCGTGGACGACGTCGACGCTCGCGCTGCGGACCGGCAGCCGCTGGGCCCGGCCGTGCCGGACATCCACGTTCGCCAGTCCCCGCACCCGCTTCAGCGCGTCCCGTACCAGCGGCTCGTGCGGTTCGATCCCGAGCACCGAACGCGCTTCGCGCGCGAAGTGCGGCAGGTGGAACCCGTCACCGCAGCCGACGTCCAGCACGTCCAGCCCGGCCCAGTCGCACTCCTCACGCAGCACGCGCCAGATCTCGCCGCCGCTGTCCTGTGCCCGGTTCTCCAGCTCGTAGTCGGCCTGGTAGTACCAGATGTTCGGACTCGGCACGACCTCCGCGCGCCGGGACGAGAACCGCACCGCTGCTCCTTCCGGGGCCTACTTCGCCGACAGTGATTTTCCGGCGTCGAAATCTTCGCGGAAACCTTACGGATCACGCCTAGAATTCGGTGGGTCTCGGGAGGAGCACTTCATGGCATTCGGCCCGCCCAGTACCCCGTCCCCGGTCCCGGCCGGAATTCCGTGCTGGATCGAGCTGGCCTGCCGCGAGCAGGCCGTCGCGGAGAGATTCTACGGCGCCCTCTTCGGCTGGACCTACGCCACGCAACGAGATCCGGCAACGTCCGACGGGCGTTACGCGATCGCGACGCTCAACGAGCTCCCGGTCGGCGGGCTGTACCGCGCCGCACAGGGCGCGCCGCTGGGCTGGATGCCGCACATCTCCGTGCCGCACACCGCGAGCGCGGCCGAATGGGTGGAACACCTCGGCGGCCGGCTGACGCTCGGCCCGATGCCGATCCCGCAGCGGGGAACGATCCTGCACGCCTACGACGCGTGCGGCGCGCCGGTGGTGTTCTGGGAGGTCCCGCCGGACTGGGAGTTCGTCACCGGCATCCCGAACACCTTCAGCGGCGCCGACCTCAACACCCACGACGGCGTCGCGGCGGATCACTTCTACACCAAGCTCTTCACCTACTCGAGCCACCAGATCGGCGACGGCGAATCGCTCGACTACGCCGAATGGCTCATCGAGCACGAGCCGGTCCTGTACCGCTACGTGATGGGCTCGGAGTACAGCCTCGACACCCCGCCGCACTGGCTCGTCTACTTCGACATCGACCCGGCGCGCGGCGTGGACGCCGTCGCGGGCGAGGCGCTCATGAACGGCGGCACCGTCGTGATCCAGCCGTACGACACCCCGTTCGGCCGGATGTCGATCCTCGCCGACCCGGAGGGCGCGGTGTTCGCCGTGATCGACCACTCGCGCATCGCCGAAGGCTGGGGCCGCGCCGAGGTCGACGACCCCTACGACGACTGACGCCCGAGCGACGCCAGCACCACGACCAGCGCGTACCCGCCCGCCACCAGCCACATCCCGGTGGCGGGCAGCAGCGCGCCCACGAGCGCGACCCCGATCGCCCCGCCGGTCTGGCGCGACGCGTTGAGCACCCCGGCGGCCAGCCCGGCCTTGTCCGGCAAGGAGTTCATGGCCAGCGACGTCATCGCGGGCATCGCGAGCGAACAGCAGCCGAACACCACCGAGACCACGGCGAACGGCACCAGCGCGCGGTCCCCGGGCAGCAGCGCGAAGCCCACGGAGCCGGCCAGCCCGGCCAGCGCGCCGGCGATCATCGGGACGCGCGCGCCGAAACGCCCGGTCAGGCGTCCGCTGAAGAACGCGTTGAGCGCCACCGCCAGCGTCACCGGCACCAGCGCGAGACCGGCGGCGAGCGCCCCCAGCCCCCACTGCCGTTGCAGGTACAGCGCCAAGGCGAACAGGGTGCCGTAGAGGCAGAAGTTGAACAGGCCGCCGATGCCGGTCGCCACCGCGAAGTTCCGGATCTTCAGCACGCCCAGCGGCAGCACGGGATCCGGCACCCGCCGTTCGACCACGACGAACACCGCGCCGGCCACCACTCCCCCGGCGATCAGCACGAGCGTCGTCCACGCGGACCAGCCCGCGTGACCGGACTCGATGAACCCCGCGACGAGGCAGGCCAGCGCGGCCGTGCCCGCCAGCTGCCCGGCCAGGTCCAGCCGGGTCGACTCGTGGCGCGGCGGTTCGGCGACCGCCCGGCGGGTCAGGACGATCGCGACGATCCCGACCGGCACGTTCACGGCGAACACCAGCCGCCAGTCGGCGAGGCCGACCGCGAGCCCGCCGAGCACCGGGCCGGCGGCGAGGCCGACCCCGCTCATGCCGCCCCAGACGCCGAGCGCGCGGGCCCGCTGCTTCGGGTCCGGGAACTGGTGGACGATCAGCGCCAGCGACGAGGGCAGCAGCGCGGCGCCGCCGGCCCCCTGCACGGCACGCGCGGTGATCAGCCAGGCGGCCGAAGTCGCGAGCGCGCAGCCGATGCTGGCGAGTACGAAGACGGCGACGCCCACTTCGAAGACCCGGCGGGACCCCCACCGGTCACCGGCCGCGCCCCAGGTGAGCAGGAACGCTGCGAGCGTCACGGTGTAGGCGTCGACGACCCACTGCAGCGCGGCGGTCGACGGCTCGCCGAAGTCGGCCCCGATCGGCGGGAGCGCGAGGTTCACGATCGTCGCGTCGAGGGTGATCATCAGGAAGCCCAGGCAGACGGCGGCGAGCGCGAGCCTGGCCGGGGCGCGGGTTTCGGTGGACATGCCCCGAGTCAAACCCCTGGACACTTCGGTGGTCCACGAACCATCGCCTACCTCTGGGAGGCGGAACCTCCCACCGCAGGTCAGCCCAGCGGTACGAACGCCGAAAGCAGCAGCCAGGACACCACGGCCGAGGGCAGCAGCGAGTCGAGGCGGTCCATGATCCCGCCGTGCCCGGGCAGCAGCGTGCCCATGTCCTTGACGCCGAGGTCGCGCTTGATCAGCGACTCGACGAGGTCGCCCAGCGTCGCGGTCAGCACGATCGCGACACCGAAGATCACGCCCTGCCAGACGTGGCCGTCGAGCAGCAGGCTGAGCGTCAGCGCGCCGGCCACGACCCCGCCGACCAGCGAACCGCCGAAGCCTTCCCAGGTCTTCTTCGGGCTGATGGTGGGCGCCATCGGGTGCTTCCCGCCGAGGACGCCGGCGATGTACCCGCCGGTGTCCGAGGCGACCACGCCGATCAGGAAGGTCAGGACACGCCCGACGCCGTCCGACGGCGGGACGAGCATCGCCGCGAAGGCGCCGAACAGCGGCAGGTAAGCGGCGGCGAACACCGACGCGCTGATGTCGCGCAGGTAGCCCTTCGCACCGCCGGGGAGCCGCCAGAGCAGGCAGGCGAGCACGGTGAGGACGAACGCCGTCAGCGCGCCTTCCCGGCCGAACGGCCAGGCCAGCCAGATCATCGCCTGACCGCCGACGAGCACCGGGATCATCGCGACACGGGTGTCGGCGACCCGGCGCAGCACCCCGGCGAACTCGAAGGTGCCGACCGCGATCGCGACCGCGATGATCCCGATGAAGATGAAGCGCACGGTGAGCAGGGAGACGATGATCGCGGCGCCGAGCAGCAGCCCGACCCCGATCGCCGCGGGCAGGTTCCGGCCCGCCTTGGAGGCCTTCTCGCCTTGAGGCGTGGCAGCCGACGCCTTCGCCTCAGCCGCCGGAGCAGCCCCGTCCGGCACCGCCGAAGGCGAGGCGGCAGCCTCGACCGAACCGGCCGCGGCCGAGCCGAACCCGGCAGCCGCGGTCGGCTGCGCGGATTCCGGCGAGGTGGCCGCTGTCGGCACACCGGTCCCGTTCGACTGCGCCGAACCCGGCGCCGTCCCGTTCGGCTGAGCCGATCCCGGCTCGCCGGGCGTGGCCGGTTCCGGCGTCCCGGGACCGGCCACCGGTTCTTCGCCGGTGCCGTCCACCCGGTCTTCGCGTTCCTCGCTCACCTGTGCCATCAGACCTCGAGCAGCTCGGCTTCCTTGTGCTTGACCAGCTCGTCGACCTTGTGCGAGTACGTGTCGGTGAGGTTCTGCAGTTCCTTCTCCGCGCGCACGACCTCGTCTTCGCCCGCTTCGCCGTCCTTGCCGATGCGGTCGAGCTCTTCCTTGGCCTTGCGGCGGATGCTGCGGATGGTGACCCGCGCGTCCTCACCCTTGCCCTTGGCGACCTTCACCATCTCCTTGCGCCGCTCCTCGGTGAGCTGCGGGATGACGATCCGGATGACCTGGCCGTCGTTGCTCGGGTTGACGCCGAGGTCCGACTCGCGGATGGCCTTCTCGATGGCGTTGAGCTGGGTCTGGTCGTAGGGCTTGATCAGCGCCATCCGGGCTTCCGGCACGTTCACGCTGGCCAGCTGGTTCAGCGGGGTCGGCGCGCCGTAGTACTCGACCACGATGCGCGAGAACATCGACGAAGTGGCCCGGCCAGTGCGCACCGAGGTCAGGTCGTCCTTGGCGACGGACACCGCTTTTTCCATCTTCTCCTCGGCGTCGAGGAGGGTCTCGTCGATCACGGCTACTCCCGGTGTTGTGATGGTGTGGCGCTTGCTGATCCCAGCAGGTCTAGGCCGGCACCCCGTCGGCGGGGGTGCTGACCAACGTGCCGATTCTTTCACCACTCACCGCGCGGGCGATGTTCCCCTCGGTGAGCAGGTTGAACACGATGATCGGCATGTTGTTGTCCATGCAGAGGCTGAACGCCGTCGCGTCGGCGACCTTGAGGTCCCGCTCGAGGACCTCGCGGTGGGTGATCTCGCGGAACATCTCGGCGGTCGGGTCGGCCTTCGGGTCCGCGGTGTAGACGCCGTCGACGGCCTTCGCCATCAGCACGGCCTCGCAGCCCAGCTCGAGGGCCCGCTGCGCGGCCGCGGTGTCGGTGGAGAAGTACGGCATGCCGACGCCGGCGCCGAAGATCACGACGCGGCCCTTCTCCAGGTGCCGCTCGGCCCGGCGCGGGATGTACGGCTCGGCGACCTGGCCCATCGTGATCGCGGTCTGCACCCGGGTGGGCAGGCCCTCCTTCTCCAGGAAGTCCTGCAGCGCCAGGCAGTTCATCACGGTGCCCAGCATCGCCATGTAGTCGGCGCGGTCCCGGTCCATGCCCCGCTGCGACAGCTCGGCGCCGCGGAAGTAGTTGCCGCCGCCGATCACGACGGCGACCTGGACACCGGTGCGGGCGACGTCGGCGATCTGCTGCGCGACCGAGTGGACGACATCCGGATCGACGCCGATCGAACCACCGCCGAACATCTCGCCGCCCAGTTTCAGCAGCACCCGCCGGTAGCCACCTTCGACCCGGTCACCCATCTATGTCGCCTCCTAGGCCCTTCGACGTTCGAAAATTCTTCTTCTGGACCCGGCAGTGCCCCGTCCCCGATGGACGGAGACGGGGCACTGGGGGTGAAACCTATACCCGGACCTGGCCTCAGGCCTGGCCGACCTCGAAGCGGGCGAACTTCGTGATCGTCACGCCGGCCGCGTCGAGCAGGGCCTTGACGGTCTTCTTGTTGTCCTTGACCGACGGCTGCTCGAGCAGGACGTTGTCCTTGTAGTACGCGTTGACCTTGCCCTCGACGATCTTCGCCATCGCCTGCTCCGGCTTGCCCTCTTCACGGGCGGTCTTCTCCGCGATGGAGCGCTCGTTCTCGACGATCTCGGCGGGCACCTCGTCGCGGGTCAGGTACTTCGCGCGCAGCGCGGCGACCTGCATGGCGGCGCCGCGGGCGGCCTCGGTGTCGTCACCGGTGAACTCGATGAGCACACCGACGGCCGGCGGCAGGTCCGAGCCGCGGCGGTGCAGGTAGTTCGTGGTCTGGCCCTCGAAGGACACGACGCGGCGCAGCTCGAGCTTCTCGCCGATGCGGGCGGACAGCTCCTGCACGACCTCGTTGACCGTCTTGCCGTCCAGCTCGGCGCCCTTGAGGGCGTCCACGTCGCTGGACTTGAGGGTCTTCGCGACCTCGACGATCTTCGCGGCGAGCGCCTGGAACTCGGCGTTCTTCGCGACGAAGTCGGTCTCGGAGTCGAGCTCGATCAGGACGCCGCCTTCGCCGGCGACGAGGCCCTCGGCGGTGGCGCGCTCGGCGCGCTTGCCGACGTCCTTGGCGCCCTTGATCCGGAGGAACTCGACGGCCTTGTCGAAGTCGCCGTCGTTCTCCTCCATCGCCTTCTTGCAGTCCATGAAGCCGGCGCCGGTCATCTCGCGCAGGCGCTTCACGTCAGCGGCGGTGTAGTTCGCCATTCTGCTAAATCCGTCCTTTTCAGGTACGTGAAATCCTTGGGGGGAGCTACGTCCGTGCGGCCGGGCCGGGAGCCGGCCCGGCCGCACGGACGGCGGTGCATCAGGAGGAGGCGGTCGCCTGCTCGGCCTCGGCGGGGGCCTCGGCCGGCGTCTCGACCGGAGCGTCCACGGCCGCGGCGGCCTCGGTCGCGTCGGCGGCGGCGGTCTCGGAGCCGGCGAGCAGCTCCTTCTCCCACTCGGCCAGCGGCTCGTCGGTGGCGACACCCGGCTCCGGCTTGGAGTCGGCGGAGGCACCGTTGCGGCTGGAACGCTGCATGAGACCGGCGGCCGCGGCCTCGGCGACGACCTTGGTCAGCAGCGCGGCCGACCGGATGGCGTCGTCGTTGCCCGGGATCGGGTAGTCGACCTCGTCCGGGTCGCAGTTGGTGTCCAGGATCGCGACGACCGGGATGTTCAGCTTGCGAGCCTCGCCGACGGCGATGTGCTCCTTCTTCGTGTCGACGATCCACACGATGCTCGGCACCTTGGCCATGTCGCGGATACCGCCGAGGGTCTTCTCGAGCTTGTCCTTCTCGCGGGTCAGCGTCAGGATCTCGCGCTTGGTGAGACCGTCGAAGCCGCCGGTCTGCTCCCGCGACTCGAGCTCCTTCAGACGGAGAAGACGCTTGTGCACGGTCTGGAAGTTGGTCAGCATGCCGCCGAGCCAGCGCTGGTTCACGTAGGGCATGCCCACGCGCGAGGCTTCGGCCGCGATGGCTTCCTGAGCCTGCTTCTTGGTGCCGACGAACATGATCGTGCCGCCGTGCGCGACGGTTTCCTTGATGAACTCGTACGCACGGTCGATGTACGTCAGCGTCTGCTGCAGGTCGATGATGTAGATGCCGTTGCGCTCGGTGAAGATGTAGCGCTTCATCTTCGGGTTCCACCGACGGGTCTGGTGCCCGAAGTGGACGCCGCTGTCGAGCAGCTGCTTCATGGTGACGACGGCCATTGCCGGAATCAACCTCTTCTGTGTCGTGCGCGCCGGAGCCCTGAGGACCCTGCCGCGCTACTCGGTTTTGTCGCTCACGGCCGGGAGGCCGCTCGCCCTGGTGCTCGTGCCGGTGTCCGGACCCTGAAGCGAAGGACCTCAGGGACCGCCGGACACCGTGCGACTCGCCCGGGTTGGGTGTGCCAAGGCCGGGGAACGCGCACGTGCACGCGAAGTCAGCCCGCTCACGCGGACCGCGGAAAAGATTCTACCCCCTGCCACCAGCCCCTCTCCCACCGGCGGCCACGGCCGGGCCGGGTTGTCCACATCCGGGTGAGTTGTCCACAGATTCGGACATCGGGCCCCATGGCGTCCGAGGCTGCCGCAGGGTGGACGAGTGGAGTCGATCAGACGGTACGGACATCGGGCGCGGAGTCGCGCCACGGGGCTGCTCGCCCTGGTCACGGCGGTTTTCGCGGGGGTTTCGCTGCTTGCGGCGGGACTGCCTTTCGCCGATGCCGCGGCTGGCGGCCCTGCCGTCGCGGAGGCGGCGGCGAGGGCCGACCCCCGCTTCGCGGGCGCTGCCCTGCTCACGGCGGAAGCGACTGGCCCCGATCTCACGAGCACGGCAGCGCTCATAGCGGAAGGGACCAGCCCCGGCTCGGCGAGCATGGCGGTACCGGCGACTGAAGCGACCACCTCCGACTTCGCCAGCACTGCAGCGCACGCGGCGGAAGGGACCGGCCCCGGCCTCGCGGGTACTGCCCTGCTCTCCGCAGAAGCGACTAGCCCCGACCTCGCAGGCGCTGCCCTGCTCACGGCGGAAGCGACTGGCCCCGACCTCGCGAGCACGGCAACGCTCAGGGCGGACACGACCGGCCTCGCCTTCCCCGACCCCGTGCTACTCGCTGCCGAAGCGACCAGCACCGGCTTCCCCGCGACGTACGCCACCTACCCCGGCTTCGCGGCAACCGAGGCGGCCGTGCCCGGGGCAACAGGCCCGGCCTCGGCCGGGCTGTGGGGAACCGAGCCGGAACCACCCGACTCACCTTTTCCGCCGTCTCCCGCGGCCCGGGCCGTGCCTCAGCCGCGGCTTTCCTGGCCACTTTCACCCGTTCCGGTGGTGACCAAGTACTTCGATGCACCGGAAACGCCCTACGGCGCCGGCCACCGTGGGGTCGACCTCGCCGCTGTGCCCGGGCAGGAGGTTCTGGCGGCCGATGCGGGTGTGGTCGTGTTCGCCGGGATCGTCGCCGGGCGGCCGGTGATCTCCGTGGACCACGACGGCGGTCTGCGCACCACCTACGAGCCCGTCTTGCCGAAGGTGGCCGCAGGTGACCAGGTGTTTCGCGGCCAAGTGCTCGGTACCGTCCTCGCCGGGCACCCCGGCTGCGCGGTCGCCGCCTGCCTGCACTGGGGTGTGCGCCGGGGCGAGGAGTACGTCGATCCGCTGTCGCTGACCGGCGAAGTCGGCGAATACCGGCTCAAGCCGTGGGCAGACGGCGCGTGATCAGTTGCCGGTCTGCTCGACCAGCTTGGCGCGCAGCCGCATGACCGCGCGGGTGTGGAGCTGGCTGACCCGCGACTCCGTGACGCCGAGGACCTTCCCGATCTCGGCGAGGGTCAGGCTCTCGAAGTAGTAGAGGCTGACCACGATCTTGTCGCGCTCGTTGAGCTGCCCGATCGCCTGCGCGAGCTGCCGGCGGTTGTCCTGGTCGACGAGCACCGCCACCGGGTCGACCGCGTCGTCGTCGGGCAGCGTGTCGACCAGGGAGCCGCTGTCCTTGCCCGCGGCCACCAGGTCCTCCAGCGCGACGACGCTGGTCAGCTGCATCTGGCCGTAGAAGTCACGCAGGTCGTCGAGACCGATGCCGAGCTCGACGGCGAGTTCCGCGTCGGTCGGGGTGCGGTGCAGGCGGGCGCCCAAGCGCTCCATCGCGCGCTCGGCTTCCTTCGCCTTCGCCCGGATCGCGCGCGGAACCCAGTCCTGCGAACGGAGGTCGTCGAGGATCGCGCCGCGGATGCGCTGCATCGCGTAGGTCTCGAACCGCAGGCCGCGCTCGGGGTCGAACTTCTCGATCGCGTCGACCAGCCCGAAGATGCCGGACTGCACGAGGTCGCCGACGTCGACGTGGGTGGGCAGCCCGGTGCCGACCCGGCCGGCGACGTACTTGACCAGCGGGGCGTAGTGCAGCACGAGCCGGTCGCGCGACACCTGGTCCGGGCTGTCGGCGAACTGCTGCCACAGCGCCGCGATCCCGGCGTCGACGTCGTAAGCGGCCCGGGATTCCGCGGGCGCGTCAGCGTCACCGCGGGTGTTCACCCCGGTGGCTTCGGTGACGTGCGGTCCTGCGGTCATTGCACAGTCGTCCTCGGCATGCGGCTCAGTGTCGTCTCCGTGCTCGTGCGGATGCGCGTGCGCCGCCAGGCCTGCTGGTGACGACCCCAGCGAGGCTCCCCCGGCCGCTTCAGGCCCTGGGATGCGCTCGGTCATGGATCGCTTTCAACCGGTCGACGGTTACATGAGTGTAGAGCTGCGTCGTGGCAAGCGTAGCGTGACCAAGCAGTTCCTGAACGCTCCTGAGATCGGCACCCCCTTCGAGCAGATGCGTCGCCGCCGAATGACGCAGGCCGTGCGGGCCCATGTCCGGTGTTCCGGGCACCGCCGTGACGGCGTCGTGGACCACGCGCCGCACCGCCCGCGGGTCGACGCGTTTCCCGCGGACGCCGAGGAACAGCGCGGGCTCGACGCCCCCACCGGCGCTTTCGGCGACGATCTTCGGGCGCCCCTCCTCGATCCAGTCGCCCAGCGCCCCGGCGGCGGGGACGCCGAACGGGACCACCCGCTCCTTCCCGCCCTTGCCGAGCACGGTCACGACACGACGGGAGAAATCGGCGCCGCCGACGTCCAACCCGCACAACTCGGACACGCGGATGCCCGTGGCGTAGAGCAGCTCGACCATCGCGCGATCACGCAGGGCGATCGGATCGCGTTCCGCCGCGCCGGCCGCCGACGCCCGCATGACCTCGCCCGCCTGCCCGGCCCGCAGCACCCCCGGCAGGGTGCGGTGCGCCCGCGGGGCGGCGAGCCGGCCGCCGGGATCGGCGTCGAGGTGCTCGGCGCGGTGCGCCCAGGCGGTGAACGTCCGGGCCGAGGCGGCCCGCCGGGCGAGCGTCGTGCGGCCGGCCCCACCGGTCTGCTGCGCGGCCAGCCACGCCCGCAGCCGGGCGAGGTCCAGATCCGCGAGCCCGCCCCCGGCCTCGACGACGAACCCGAGCAGCGACACCGCGTCACCGACGTACGCGCGAACGGTGTGCGCGGACAGGCCGCGCTCCAGCCCGAGGTGCCGTTCGTAACCGGCGAGGACGGCCTGGACCGGCTCGGGCAGCGTGGCCCGGAGCCCGCGCAGGTCCGGCCGGCGGGATCGGGATGGCGGCGGCATGGACGTCACGCTGCGCGAACATCCGCCGCCGGTCAAGGATCGCCACGCGGGCCCACCGGACCGGCCGAACATATTCGACGATTTCGCCAGGAATCCGTGGTGCTCACGCGCTTTGCCTCCGTCGTCGCCAACCCGCCTCGCCGCGTACGGCGAATCCGTCGATCTCCAGTTCCGGCAGCAGCGCCCGCACCTTCCGCAGCGGCACGCCGGACTCGGCCGCGATCTCGGCGTCCGACCGGTCCCTGCGCACGGCCAGCGCCTCGTACGCGCGCAGGGCGTCGGGGCCCAGCCGGTCGGTCGGGCGTTTCGGCCGGGTTTGGGCACTCGCCTCCACGACGCCGAAGAGGCCCACGCTCTCGAGGATTTCGTCGACCGTCGAGACCAGCGTCGCCCGGGACTCGCGGATCAGCGCGTGGCAGCCGGCCGACATGCCGGAGGAGGCCGGCCCCGGCAGCGCCATCACCACCTTGCCCAGGGCCCCGGCGGTGCTCGCGGTGTTGCGGGCGCCGCTGCGCCGCCCGGCCTCGACCACCAGGGTGCCTTCGGTGAGGGCCGCGATGAGCCGGTTGCGGACCAGGAACCGATGCCGCGCCGGTGGGGTGCCGGGCGGGTATTCGCTGACGACCGCGCCGCCGCTGCGGGCGATCCGGTCGAGCAGCTGGACGTGGCCCGCGGGATAACCCGCGTCGAGGGCGCAGCCCAGCACCGCGACGGTGACCCCGGACGCGGCGAGCGCACCGCGGTGGGCGATGCCGTCGATGCCGTAGGCCGCCCCGGAGAAAACCGGCACACCCCGGGTGGCGAGCCCGTGGGAGAACTCGGTGGCGTAGTGCCCGCCGTAGTCGGTCGAGGCCCGGGCCCCCACCACCGCCACGGCGCGGTCGGCCACGGTGCCGAGCGGGACGTCGCCGCTGACCCACAGCGCCAGCGGCGGCACGGCCTCCGGGACCCCGCGCTGGGCGGCGAGATCGAGGGAGAGCAGCGGCCAAGCCGGCCACTCGTCGTCCTCGGGCACCACCAGCCGCGCCCCGGCCGCCGCGGCCCGCGCGAAGTCCTGGGCGACGAAGTCGTACGCCCGGCGGGCCTCGGTGGCCTTCACGACCTCGGGCGGGCAGTCACCCCGCCGCACGCGAGCGGCGGCTTCCACCGGCCCGTGTTGCGCCACGAAGGCGACGAGCGCGGGCGCCGGTGGCTCGGCGACGCGTAGCAGGTAGGCGCGGGCTCGGTGTAGTTCGTCGGGGCCCACTTCACCGCCCCGCTCTCCGACGGGCAGGGGCGAGCCGACCTCATCGGCAAGCTGGGAGCCGCCACTCTCGGCTGGCGGTGGCACTGGGCGGTCGAACGCGTAGGTCGCGCCCGCATGTTCGGCGGCGGACGACGGCTCGGCGGCGCGCCGGGGTTTGTCGAGGCCCACGTCACCGCCCCGCTCTCCGACGGGCAGGGGCGAGCCCGCCTCATCGGCAAGCTGGGAGCCGCCACTCTCGGCTGGCGGTGGCACTGGGCGGTCGAACGCGTAGGTCGCGCCCGCATGTTCGGCGGTGGGCGACTCGGCGGCGCGCCGCTGCTCGTCGGGGCTCATGCCGCTACCCGCTCTCGGAAGTCCAGGGCCGCGCCCACCTGTTCGGCTCCGGGGCGGGGCTCGCCGTCCAGGTCGGCGAGGGTCCAGGCGATGCGCAGGCAGCGGTCCGCGCCCCGGCCGCTCAGGGCTCCTCGGTCCATCGCGCGGTCCAGGAGGACCGTCGACTCCGCCGGGAGGGCGAACTCGCGCCGCAAGGCCGGGCCGGGGACCTCGGAGTTCGCGCGCCAGCCGTGGTCGTGCCAGCGGTGGGCCGCGCGGGTGCGGGCTTCCAGTACCCGGGCTCGGACCGTTTCCGAGGACTCCGCCGTCCCCGTGTCGTGGGCGCTGATCGCGCTCAGGGGGCGGAGGCGGACTCGGAGGTCCACACGATCCAGCAGCGGGCCGGACAAGCGGCCTAGGTAGCGGCGGCGGGCCATCGGTGAGCAGACGCAGTCCGCTTCCTTCGGCGGGGCACACGGACACGGGTTCGACGCCAGGATGAGCTGGAACCGCGCCGGGTAGGTGATCGCGCCCTTCACCCTGGCGATGCGGACCTCGCCCTCCTCCAGCACCGTCCGCAGCGACTCCAGGCGCTGGCTGCCGAACTCGCACACCTCGTCCAGGAACAGCACCCCGCGGTGGGCGCGGCTGATCGCGCCGGGGACCGCGAGACCGCTGCCGCCGCCGATCAGGGCCGGTACCGAGATCGAGTGGTGCGGTGCCACGAACGGCGGCACCGTGACCAGCGGCGACGACTTCGACAGTGAGCCGTCGACCGAATGGACCGCCGTGACCTCCAAGGACTCGTCAGGCGAAAGCGGCGGCAGCAGGCCGGGCAGCCGCTTCGCGAGCATCGTCTTGCCCACGCCCGGTGGTCCGGTGAGCAGCAGGTGGTGCCCGCCCGCCGCGGCGACCTCCAGGGCCCAGCGCGCCTCCGGCTGGCCGACGACGTCGGCGAGGTCCGGGACCTGCGGTGGGGTCGCCGGAGCGGGTGGTTCCGGCGAGACCAGGCCGATCTCGCCCTTCAGCCACCCCACCAGGTCGCGAAGGTGGGTCACGCCGCCCACCTCGATGCCGTCGACCAGCGCGGCCTCGACGAGGGAGTCCGCGGGGACAACGGCACGTTCGTACCCGGCCGTGCGCGCCGCCAGCAGACCGGGGAGGACACCGCGCACCGCGCGGACGCGGCCGTCCAGGGCGAGCTCGCCGAGCAGGACCGTCCCGAGCAGCCGGGTCGCCGGGACAGCGCCGGTGGCCGCGAGGACGGCCGCCGCGATGCCGAGGTCGTAGGCCGAGCCGACCTTCGGGAGGTTCGCCGGAGACAGGCCGAGCGTCACCTTGCCGTCGGGCCAGGGCTGCCCGGAGTTGCGCACGGCCGAGCGGACGCGGTCCTTCGCCTCGCGCAGCCCGGCGTCCGGCAGGCCGACGAGGGTGATGCGGCTCAGCCCGCCGCCGAGATCGGCCTCGATTTCGATGACACGGCCGTCGATGCCCAGCAGGGCGACCGACCAGGACTTGGCGATCGGCATCAGAACGCCGCCTCGATGTGCTGCAGCCGCGGGCGGGTGCCGGCCTGGGCGAGGATCGTGACCACGTCGTAGCGGACCGGGCACCAGCCGATGCGGAACTCGCGCAGCCAGCGTTGTGCGGCGCAGCGGACCCGGCCGGCCTTCTCGTCGGTGACGGTCTCCGACGGCAGGCCGAACTCCGTGCCCGAGCGGGTCTTCACTTCGCAGAAGACGACGCGCGTGCGGTCGGTCAGGACGAGGTCGAGCTCGCCCTCGCGGCACCGCCAGTTGCGGGCCAGCAGGACCAGGCCGCGGTCCTGCAGGTGCCGGGCGGCCAGGTCCTCGCCCCAGGTGCCGAAGTCGCGGCGGTGTCTCGCGAGCTGATCGGTGCCCGTCATCGTGTTTCGTCCCCTCGCCGCGCCGTTGCGGTCACCGAGGCGGTCCCGGTGATCACGGTGCGTGCGTGATCGACGGTGCCAGGGTGCGGGGCGGGGCCACCAGACCCGGATCGCCGGGTTGTGGACAACCGGGGGGATGTGGACAACTGCCCCGCCGGGAGACGGCGTGGGACCGGAAATGTCGGTGCGGTGTGCTAGCGCGCCTGGAACCGGACCAAGGACGAGGCGGGAAAGGTCTGGGCAGCGGCAGTGAGGAGGGGCACTGGCCTAGGCGGAAGCGCGGGGCGTGACCGCAGGCGAACGGCCAGGTCATTTCGGGCTCCGGCACCGACAGCCAGACCCCGGAGACGACAAAACCGGCGAAACCGCGCCGATCAGCGCGGTTTCGCCGGTTTGACGAGCGTGCTCAGCCCGAGAACGGGCCGTCCTCGGGAAGCCGGAGGTCCGGCTTGTCGAGCTCCTCGACGTTGACGTCCTTGAAGGTGATCACTCGCACGTGCTTGACGAACCGGGCGGGGCGGTACATGTCCCAGACCCACGCGTCGGACATGCGGACCTCGAAGTACACCTCGCCACCGCCGTCGCGGACCTGGACGTCCACCGCGTTGGCCAGGTAGAACCGCCGCTCGGTCTCCACCACGTACGAGAACTGGCCGACGATGTCGCGGTACTCGCGGTACAGCGAGAGCTCCATCTCGGTCTCGTACTTCTCGAGATCCTCTGCGCTCATGAAATCCGCGCCCCTCCTCGGGATCGTGCTCCTGCTCCGCCGGCGGAGCGTTCATTGTGACCTACGCCGGCGCTCGGGGCATGCAGCGGCAGGCTGAGTTGCGGGTCGAGAGCTTCGTCGAGGACGGCGGCCAGCCCGGCGCCGGCGTCCTTCTCCATGGCTTTCTCCAGTGCGGCGTAGGTCAGCACAACCGGCCGCGCGGGTCGCATGCCGTGCGCGATCGCCGCCGTGGCGACGTTCGTGTACGACCAGCGGTGGACGTCGCTGGGACCGTGTTCGCGCAGCGCCGCCAGGTGGTCCGACGTGCTGTAACCCTTGTGCACGTCGAATCCGTAGTGCGGCAGCTCGTCGTGGTGACCGGCCATGATGCGGTCTCGGGTCACCTTCGCCAGCACCGACGCGCCCGCGATGCACGCCACCGTCCGGTCGCCCTTGATCACCGCGGCGTTCGGGGCGGTCAACCCGGGGATGCGGAACCCGTCGGTGAGGACGTAGCCCGGCGACACGCGCAGGGCCGCCGCGGCGCGGCGCATGCCCTCGAAGTTCATCACCCGAATGCCGTAGAGGTCGATCTCCTCGTGCGGGATGACGATCACCGAGTAGTCGACGGCCCGGGCGAGGACCAGGTCGTAGACCCGGTCCCGCGCCTTGGCCGTCATCAGCTTGGAGTCCGTCAGCTCGGTGAGCTTCGCCGCGTCACCCTGCTTGAGGACGCAAGCGGCGACCACCAGCGGCCCGGCGCAGGCGCCGGCCCCGGCTTCGTCCACACCGGCGACCGGGCCGAGGCCACGGCGGTCGAGCGCGCCCTGCAGACCCCAGAAGAGGTCGCCGCGCACCACGGCCCGCGGCGGCCGGATCGGCTCGGCCGCGGTGAGGGGAACGGGAACTGTCAAGGCTGCATCACCCGTCTGCCGGCACGTCCGGGTGGCTAGCTTTTCCGCCCGGCCGCCCGGCGCAGTCCGGACTTGAGCTTGCGCCCGAGGAACAGCGCGGGCCAAGCACCCGCGATCCCGGCACCGAGCGGGACACCGCTCTGCCACGCCGGTGCGCCGAGCGCGACCGGCTGGGCCGTTTCCTGCGGGTTGTGGTCGGTGATCCCACCCCACCGGCCCGGCGGCAGGACGATGATCCGCGCCTTGCCGATGATGTTGTCCACCGGGACCGCGCCGTTCACGCCGCCGCCGCCCTGGAACCGCGAGTCGTCGGAGTTGTTGCGGTTGTCGCCCATGACCCAGACCATCCCCGCGGGGACCTTGACCGGCTCGAAGGGCCGCTCCGACTGGTCGGACGGGTCCTCCCAGTGGACGTACGGCTCGTCGAGCGCCTTGCCGTCCACGATGACCCGGCCCTGCGGGTCGCAGCACTGGACGGTCTGGCCGCCGACCGCGATCACGCGCTTGACGAAGTCACGCTCGTCCGGCGGGGCGAACCCGACCAGCGAACCGAGGCCGCGGAGACCGCGGACCACGATGTTGCTCGACTCCTGCGGCGGGATCTCGTTGTTGACCCACGCCGGCGGGCCCTTGAAGACGACGACGTCGCCCGGTCCGGGCTCGGTGAAGTCGTAGGTGACGCGGTCCACGAGGATCCGGTCACCGGTGCAGCCGGGGCACCCGTGGAGCGTGGCTTCCATGGACCCCGAGGGGATCATGAAGACCTTCGCCAGGAATGTCTGGATCAAGATCGTGAGCACCAGGGCGATCACGAGCAGGATCGGCAGTTCCTTCCAGAACGACCGTTTCTTGGCGGGCTTGGCGCGCCTGCGGCGGGAGCCCCCGCGCTCCTCGGAGCGGGACCGGCGGGGCTGGTCCTCCTCGGAGCGATCGGGGTCATCCTCAGGAGCGTTCTGGGACACGGGTTCGGCCACGTCGTCAGGCTACCGGTACCGGGTGATGGCTCAGTTAGCCGAAGCCGTCTCGCGGTTCTCGCGGCGCTCCTTGATCTTGGCCTTCTTGCCGCGCAGGTCGCGCAGGTAGTACAGCTTCGCGCGCCGCACGTCGCCGCGCTTGTGGACCTCGACCTCGGCCACGTTCGGCGAGTGCACCGGGAAGGTGCGCTCCACGCCGACACCGAAGGAGACCTTGCGCACGGTGAAGGTCTCCCGGATGCCACCGCCCTGACGGCGGATCACGACGCCCTGGAAGACCTGGTTGCGCTCGCGGTTGCCCTCGATGACGCGGACGTGCACCTTGAGCGTGTCGCCCGGGCGGAAGGCCGGGATGTCGGAACGCAGTGACTGCTTGTCCAGCGCGTCCAGGGTGTTCATCGGTGGTCCGTCCTCGTCTTCGTATGGCTTGCGTACACATCCCCCAAGGCGCGCAACGATGCCGCTGCGGGCGACCCAGGGGGCTGATGGCGGGCTCGTGAACGAGGAAGTCCACTCACGCCAACCTGTCAAGTATTACAGACCGGGATCCGGCGGAAGCACCGGCCCCTGCGGCTGCTCGGGATCCAAGCCCTCCAGGACCCCGCGATCGTGCTTGCCGAGGCTACCTTCCGGCAGCTGCGCCAGGAGATCGGGGCGCCGGCGGGCGGTGCGTTCCAGGGCCTGGTCGCGCCGCCAGCGGTCGATCAGGGCGTGGTTGCCGGACCGCAGGACGTCGGGCACGGCCAGGTCCCGCCAGACCTCGGGACGCGTGTAGCTGGGTCCTTCGAGCAGGCCGTCGGAGAAGGAGTCCTCGGCGGCCGAGCGGACGTTGCCGAGCACCCCGGGCAGCAGCCGGACGACGGCCTCGACCATGACGAGCACCGCTGCTTCGCCGCCGACCAGGACGTAGTCGCCGATCGACACCTCGTCCACCGGCATCCGGCGGGCGGCGTCGTCGACGACGCGCTGGTCGATGCCCTCGTACCGGCCGCACGCGAAGACCAGGTGCTTCTCCTCGGCGTACGCGTGCGCGAGCTCCTGGGTGAAGGGCCGCCCGGCCGGCGTCGGCACGACCAGCCGGGTCTCCGGACGGCAGACGTCGTCCAGCGCCGGACCCCAGATCTGCGGCTTCATGACCATGCCGGGGCCGCCGCCGTACGGCGCGTCGTCGACCGCGCGGTGGACGTCGTGGGTCCAGTCGCGCAGGTCGTGCACACCGACCTCGATCAGGCCGCGGTCGATCGCCCGGCCCAGCAGCGCGGCGCGCAGCGGGTCGAGGTACTCGGGGAAGATCGTGACGACGTCGATCCGCAAGCGGTCACCAGTTCCAGTATTCGGTGGCCTCGGCGTGCCAGGGCGACTCGACCTGCTGGTCGATCGTGAAGGCCATGCCGAGCCCCTGCGCGATCCTGATGTCCCGGCGCAGCGTCTCGCGGATCGGCGAGCCTGCGGGCAGGTTCTGGTCGGACGACCAGGACTCGCTCTGCGTGATGCACGTCCGCGCGCCGAACTTCGCCGAGCTGCACGGCGCGGGCGCGTGCCAGGTCTGGACGTGCTTGAACCGGAAGCTCTTGCCGCTGCTCCGCTCGGTGACGGTGCCCTCGGCGCTCAGCTGGTAGTCCGCGGGCAGCACGGTCCACCGGACGTAGTGCTGCTGTCCCCCATGCGAAGGCAGCGGCTGGCAGATGCCGCTCTGGCAGATCGTCTCGCTGGTGACGCGTTCGGTGTAGTACGTGCCGTTGTCGTCCCAGCCGTCGAGCAGCACCCAGTTGCCGTCGTGGACGAAGTGCTCCGCGTACGACGGCGGCCAGGCGGCCGGGTCACCCCAGGAGATCTGTGATTCGGTCGCCGACTGCGGCGACCACGCCCACTGGTTCGCCTTCTCCCCCGGCGGCGCGAACTGGCCGGCGCTGCGCTGGAACATCATCGAGAAGTCGCCGTAGACCGGGCTAGCGGCCTGCGCGGGCGGTGCGGCGAACGTGGCTGCCAGCAGTGCGGTGGCCACGCAGAAAGCCTTCCTCATTCGGCGTCCAGGAGCCCTTCCGGCGGGTCCAGCACGACTCGCCCGCCCGCGACGTCCACCGTGGGGACGATCGCCCGGACGAACGGGACCAGCACCTCACGGCCGTCGACGTCGAGCTCGAGGAGCTCACCCGCGGGCGAGTGGACGACCTCGACGACCTTGCCGACGACGGTGCCGTCGAGCAGCTCGGCCCGCAGGCCGGCCAGCTCGTGGTCGTAGAACTCGTCGGGATCGGTCGTCGGCGGGAGCGCGTCGGTGTCGACGAGCAGGAGGGCGCCGCGCAACGTCTCGGCGACGTCGCGGGTCAGGACCTCCTCGAAACGCACCAGCAGCCGCCCGCTGTGTTCGCGGGCGGCTGCGATGGTGAGATCCCTTTTGCTGCCGTCGCGCAGCTTCGTCGTGACTACCGCACCGACCTTGAACCGCTCTTCCGGCGAGTCCGTGCGCACGTCCACCGCGAGCTCTCCGCGGATTCCGTGTGCCTTGGCGATACGGCCTGCTACGACGTCCATCTGACCGTTCTCTGGAAAGCCCGGATCAGCGGTCGGTGTCGACGACGTCCACACGGACGCCGCGGCCACCGATGCCGCCCATGACGGTGCGCAGGGCGGTCGCGGTGCGTCCGCCCCGGCCGATCACCTTGCCGAGGTCGTCGGGGTGCACGTGCACCTCGAGCGTGCGGCCACGACGTGTGGTCAGCAGCTCGACCCGGACCTCGTCCGGGTTGTCGACGATCCCGCGCACCAGGTGCTCGAGGGAGTCAGCCAGAAAGCTCACTCGGCCTTCTCACCCTCGGTGGCTTCGGCCTTCTCGGCCTCGGCCTTCTTGGGGGCGGACTTCTTCTTCGGCGTGGTGGCCTCGGTGGAGGGCTCCTCGCCGGCCGCGGCCAGTGCGGCGTTGAACAGGTCCTGCTTGGACGGCTTCGGCTCGGCGACCTTCAGGGTGCCCTCGGTGCCCGGCAGGCCCTTGTACTTCTGCCAGTCACCGGTGATCTCGAGGAGACGCTGGACCGGCTCGGTCGGCTGCGCGCCGACACCCAGCCAGTACTGGGCACGCTCGGAGACGACCTCGATGAGGCTCGGCTCCTCCTTCGGGTGGTACTTGCCGATCGTCTCGATGGCCTTGCCGTCCCGGCGGGTGCGCGCGTCGGCGACGATGATGCGGTAGTACGGCGCACGGATCTTGCCGAGGCGCTGCAGCTTGATCTTGACGGCCACGGGTGTGGGTACTCCTCAAATCTCTCTGGTGCTGGGGTGGGCGCACGCGGTCCGAGTGGGGATACGGAAGCGGGCACCCGAAGGTCACAGCTTTCGCGCGGTGAGAGGGTCCGGCGGAAGCAGGCAGTGCACCATTCTGCCAGACGGGGTCCGGTGCCCCTGAACGTGGCCTCAGAAAGAGGCCACACCGAGCGCGCCGAGCAGGATGGTGAGCGCCGGGAGGAAGTTGTTCACCTGGTGCGCGACGATGCTCGCCGGCAGCCGTCCGGTGACGAGCCGCGCCAGCCCGATCGGCACCGCGATGACCAGCAGCAGGGTGGTCCGCAGCGGCTCGAGGTGACTGGCCGCGAACACCGCCGTCGACAGCAGGAACGCGGCGACGCGGCCCCAGCGCTCGCTGCGCCACTGGAGCCGTTCGGCCGCGCCCCAGAGCAGGCCGCGGTAGATGACCTCCTCGCAGATCGGGCCGAGCAGCCAGAGGTAGACGAACATCACCACGGCGGCCGACACCGACATCTGCCGGTCCTCGACCAGGGAGCTGATCGCGGACGTCGCGTTGGCGTCGCCGACCAGCCGCGTCCAGAGGTAGGCGGCGACGGTCGTGAAGACGAGGCCGATGCAGCCGTACTTGAAGCCGACGCGCACGTCGGCCCAGCGCCACTCGATCCGCAGGTCGATGATCGGCCCGTTGCCGCGCACGTAGGTGACCAGCACCGCGACGGCGGCCGCGATCATCGTCGGCAGCATCGTGCCCAGCAGCACGACGCGGATCGGCAGCGGGCCGGGGCCGGTGTCGCCGACCAGCACGGACACGAACGCGGCCGAGGCCAGCAGGACCACTTCGACGAGCAGGAACGCCCCGAACCCCCAGCGGTGCGCGGGCGCCGGCGTCAGGAACGCGGTCGCGTCGGCGGGCTCTTCAGGCGGCGGCAGTGCGTCGGGAAGGGGCTCCCGAGGCTGGGAAGTGGTCACGCCTGCCCTCCGCGGGTCGCTCGGCTCCTGCCCCGAGCGTAGCGGCCGGAATGTGATCGCACAGTATCCGTCCAACTACTGTCCACGATCTTCGCAAGCACTCAGTGCGCGACTCTCAATGCGCGACGAACAGCAGCACCGCGGGCGGCAGGTTGTTGGCCGCGTGCGCGATCACCCCGGCGCTCACCCGGCCGGACAGGTGCCGGGCCAGCCCGATCGCGATGCCCTGGCCGAACAGCGCGATCGTGCGCGTCGGCTCGCCGTGCAGCTGGGCGAACACGAGCGCGGTGAGCACGAGCACCGCCCACGGCGGGATCCGGTGGAACGACAGCGCCTTCCAGAGCGTGCCGCGGACCAGCAGCTCCTCGGTCAGCGGGGCACCGGCGATGACGATCACCGCGGCCAGCACGAGCCAGACCGTGTCGCCGTCGAAGGTGTCGGCGAGGTCGCTGAGCGGACTGTCGGAGACGTCGTCGGCGCCGTAGACCGCGATCAGCACGAGGTTGAGCCCGTAGCCGACGACGAGCGCGAGCGCGCCGCAGGCGAGGCCGATCCGGACGTCGCGCCAGGTCGGCGTGAGCCCGAAGTCGGCGCGCAGGCCGTGGCCCCAGAGCCAGGAGCCGGCGGCCGGGCCGAGGCCCAGCAGCAGGTTGGGCACGAAGGCCAGCAGCAGGAGCGGGCCGATGTCCCGCAGCTCGAGGGGGTCGAACTCACCGACGTTCCGGTTGACCGCCGCGGCGATGATCAGGTTGATCAGGTAGTAGCCGGCGATCCCGGCGAAGAACGCCACGAAACACCAGTGCGCCCCCAGTACGCGCCGTGCGCCGTCGTCGTCCGTCACGCACCCAACGCTAAAGTGCCGACCCCGCAAGGAAAACAGCGGGGGTCATGCGTACACGACGCCGCCGAGGACGATGTGCTCCGGATGCCGGAGGACACCGAGGTCGTCGCGCGGATCGCTCGCGTAGACGAGCAGGTCCGCGGGCGCGCCGTCGGTGATGCCGGGGTGGCCGAGCCAGTCGCGGGCGGCCCAGGACGCGCTCGCGAGGGCCTGCTCCCGGGTCATGCCCGCGCCGTGCAGCGCCTCGATCTCGTCGACGAGCCTGCCGTGCTCGACCATGCCGCCGGCGTCGCTGCCCGCGAAGACGCGGACGCCCGCTTCGATGGCCGTGGCGACCATCTCGCCGACGCCGGCGTGCAGCGCGCGCATGTGGTCCGCGTACGCCGGGTACTTGCCGGCCTTGTCCGCGATGCCCGGGAAGTTCTCGATGTTGATCAGCGTCGGCACCAGCGCGACGTCGTGGCGGGCCAGCTCGGACAGCTGGTCGGCGCTCAGTCCGGTGCCGTGTTCCAGGCAGTCGATGCCGGACGCGATCAGTCCCGGCAGCGCGGCCTCGCCGAACACGTGCGCCGTGACGCGGGCGCCGTGGTCGTGCGCGACCTTGACGGCCTCGGCCAGGACGTCGTCCGGCCACAGCGGCGCGAGGTCGCCCACGCCGCGGTCGATCCAGTCCCCGACCAGCTTGACCCAGCCGTCGCCATCGCGAGCTTGCTCGGCGACGGCGGCGGGCAGCTGCGCCGGGTCGTCCAGCTCGATGCCCAGGCCCGGGATGTAGCGCTTGGTCAGCGCGAGGTGCTGCCCGGCGCGGATGATCGTCGGCAGGTCCGCCCGCCGCTGCAGCGGCCGGACGTCGATCGGGAGGCCGCAGTCGCGGATGAGCAGCGTGCCCGCGTCGCGGTCGGTGACGGCCTGGGCCTCGGCCTCTTCGAGCGAGACGGGCCCGGCGACACCGATACCGGGGTGGCAGTGGGCGTCGACCAGCCCGGGCACCAGGAAGACGTCACGGGCGAGCGTCTCGGCGCCGGGCACCGGCTCGAACGAGATCCGGCCGCCGGTGATCCAGAGTTCCCCGGACTCGCCGCCGGGCAGGATCACCCCGGCGGCGTGGAGCGCGGTGCTCAATTGTCCTTGGGGTTCTTCGGCAGCTTGAACTTCGACGGGTCGAAGCCCGGGACGTCGTTCATCCCGCCGAGCTTGGACAGGTCGGGCATGCCGCCCGGCATCTGACCGCCCGGGGGCAGCATCGGCATGCCGCCGGGGAAGCCGCCGCGGACCTTGGGCTGCGTGGGGCCGCGGCCCTTCTTGCCCTTCTTGCCCTTGCGCGATTTGGAGCCGCCGCCCCCGCCGCCGAAGCCGAACCGGCCGGCCATCTGGGCCATCATCTTGCGGGCCTCGAAGAACCGGTTGACCAGGTCGTTGACCTCGCGCACGGAGACGCCGGAGCCGTTGGCGATGCGCAGGCGGCGCGAGCCGTTGATCATCTTCGGGTCGTCGCGCTCGGCCGGGGTCATGCCGCGGATGATCGCCTGCAGCTTGTCCAGGTGCTTGTCGTCGACCTGGGCCAGCTGGTCCTTCATCTGACCGGCGCCGGGCAGCATGCCGAGCAGGTTGCCGATCGGGCCCATCTTGCGGACCGCGAGCATCTGCTCGAGGAAGTCCTCCAGGGTGAGCTGGCCGCTGGAGAGCTTCGCAGCGGCCTTCTCGGCCTGGTCCTGGTCGAAGGCCTGCTCGGCGTGCTCGATCAGGGTCAGCATGTCGCCCATGCCGAGGATCCGCGACGCCATCCGGTCCGGGTGGAAGGTGTCGAAGTCCTCGAGCTTCTCGCCGTTGGAGGCGAAGAGGATCGGCTGGCCGGTGACCTCGCGGACCGACAGCGCGGCACCACCGCGGGCGTCGCCGTCGAGCTTGGTGAGCACGACACCGGTGAAGCCGACACCGTCGCGGAACGCCTCGGCCGTGGTCACGGCGTCCTGGCCGATCATCGCGTCGACGACGAACAGCGTCTCGTCCGGCTGCACGGCGTCGCGGATGTCCGCGGCCTGCTTCATCAGCTCTTCGTCGACGCCCAGGCGGCCCGCGGTGTCGACGACGACCACGTCGTACTGCGCGTGCTTCGCCTCGGCGATGGCGCGGCGGGCGACGTCGACCGGGTCGCCGACGCCGTTGCCGGGCTCCGGGGCGAAGGTCGTGACGCCGGCGCGCTCGCCGACCACCTGCAGCTGCGTGACGGCGTTCGGGCGCTGGAGGTCGCAGGCGACCAGCAGCGGCGCGTGGCCCTGCTTCTTCAGCCACAGCGCGAGCTTGCCGGCCAGCGTCGTCTTACCGGCGCCCTGGAGGCCGGCGAGCATGATCACGGTCGGCGGGGTCTTCGCCAGGTTGAGCCGCCGGGTCTCGCCGCCGAGGATCCCGACGAGCTCCTCGTTGACGATCTTGACGACCTGCTGCGCGGGGTTGAGCGCCTGGGAGACCTCGGCGCCCTTCGCCCGTTCCTTGATCCTCGCGATGAAGGTCTTGACCACGCCGAGGGCGACGTCGGCCTCCAGCAGCGCGATGCGGATCTCGCGCGCGGTGGCGTCGATGTCGGCGTCGGACAGCCTGCCCTTGCGCGTGAGCGTCTGAAGGGCGGCGGTGAGCCGATCGGACAGGGTGTCGAACACGGGTGTGCACGCTCCAGCTGGGTCGAGAGTGGCGCGCCGGACCAAGCCGGCCCCTCCCAGAGTAGTCGCTACGGGTCTCCCACCTCGCGGGTACGCGAAAGTCGCGCACGCGATTAGTACACATAGGTGTACTACCTCGCGCGCGAGCACTCCCTAAAATCGGCTTTAATTTCGGAAATTCGCTGGTCGACCGAGCCAGGTTCGGTAAACATGTGTGTATGACTTCTGCGACCAGAGCCCGGCCGTCACTCGCCGAACCGGCCTCCGACGCCGACGAACCGGTCCCGCTGCGGCGGATCGCCGGCCTCTTCCGACCGCATCGCCGGCCCCTCGCCGCGCTGTTCGCGCTGATCGTCCTGCAGGCCGGGCTCGGCGTCGTCTCGCCGTTCCTCCTGCGCGAGATCCTCGACGACGCCCTCCCGCACCGCGACACGCTGCTGATCAGCGCCCTGGCCGCGGGGATGATCGTCTGCGCGGTCGGCAGCGGCTCGCTCGGCGTCGCGACGACCGGGCTGTCCAACACCATCGGCCAGCGCGTGATGAACGAGCTGCGGGTGTCGGTCTACGGCCACCTGCAGCGGATGTCGCTCGGGTTCTTCACCCGGACGAAGAGCGGCGAAGTCCTCTCGCGGGTGTTCAACGACATCGGCGGCGTCGACAACGTCATCACCACGACCGCCGGGTCGGTGGTGCAGAACGCCACCACGACGATCGCCATCACGGTGGCGCTGATCGTGCTCGACTGGCAGCTCGCGCTGCTCTCGCTGATCGTCGTCCCGCTGTTCCTGCTGTTCACGCTCCGGCTGGGCAAGAAGCGGCGGACGCTGGCCCGCGGCCGGACCCGGCGGATGGCCCGGCTGACCACGATGGTCGAGGAGTCCCTGTCGGTCACCGGCGTGCTGCTCGCCAAGACGATGGGCAACGAGCGGGCGATGCGGGACCGCTTCGGCGCCGAGTCGCGGGAGATCGCGTCGCTGGAGCGCGCCGCCGCGCTGGCCGGACGCTGGCAGACCGCGTCGCGGGCGATGAGCCTCACGGTCATCCCGGCGCTGGTCTACTGGATCGCCGGGCTGGCGCTCGCGGGCGGCGCGTCGCCGATCTCGCTCGGCACGGTCGTGGCCTTCACCAGCATGCTCAACCGCCTGGTCACGCCGGCCAGCGCGATGCAGACGATCGGGCAGAACGTGGCGACGTCGAAGGCGCTGTTCGGCCGGATCTTCGAGGTGCTCGACCTGCGCGTGGAGATCAGCGACAAGCCGGACGCCGGCACGCTGGACGTGCGGCGCGGCGACGTCGCGATGCGCGGCGTCTCCTTCCGGTACGACGAGGAGGGCCCGCTCACGCTGAAGGACATCGACCTCGACGTCCCGGCGGGGACGACCACGGCGCTCGTCGGCTCGACCGGCTCGGGCAAGACGACGCTCGCCTACCTCGTGGCCCGGCTGTACGAGGTGACGTCCGGCTCGGTGGAGATCGACGGCACCGACGTCCGCGACGTCACCCTGGCGTCGCTGGCCGCGGGCGTCGGGATGGTGTCGCAGGAGACCTACCTGTTCCACGACACCGTCCGGGAGAACCTCCGCTTCGCGAAACCGGACGCGACCGACGAGGAGATCGAGGCGGCCGCGAAGGCCGCGCACATCCACGACACCCTGGCCGGGCTGCCCGAGGGGTACGACACGGTCGTCGGCCAGCGCGGGTACCGCTTTTCCGGCGGCGAGAAGCAGCGGATGGCGATCGCGCGGATCCTGCTGCGGAACCCGCCGGTGCTGATCCTCGACGAGGCGACCAGCGCGCTCGACAACCGCACGGAGCGGTCGGTGCAGGCCGAGCTGGACCGCCTCGCCACGGGACGCACGACGCTGACGATCGCGCACCGGCTGTCCACTGTGGAACACGCGGACCAGATCGTGGTGCTGCACGAGGGCCGGATCGTGGAGCGCGGCACGCACGGCGAACTGCTGGCGCGCGACGGCCGCTACGCCCGGCTGGTGCGCGGAACCGCCTAATCTGGGCGCATGCACCCCGAATCCGACGTCGTCTCGCCGGTCAGCGCGGACCCCGAGCTGGCCGACCTGGCGCGGCAGGTGCGCGAGGGCGTCGGGCGGCTGAACTGGCGGATGCGCTCCGAGCGCGACCTGAACGGCCCGGGCCCGGCGGTGCTGGCGGTGCTGAGCAGGCTGTACCGGGCGGGCACGCACACGCCGTCGGAGCTGGCGGCGGCGGAACGGCTGCAGCCGCAATCGCTGACCCGGATCCTGGCGTGGGTGGCCGAACGCGAGCTGGTCACCCGCACCCCCGACCCGGACGACGGGCGCCGCTCGCTGATCCGCATCACCCCGGCCGGGCTGGCGGTGCTGCGGGAGTACAGCATCCAGCGCGAACGCTGGCTGGCGGCGGCCATGGAGTCGACGCTGTCCCCGACCGAGCGGCAGCTGCTGAGGCTGGCGTCGGAACTGATGATGCGCGTGGCGGACGCTTGAAAGCTGCCGCGGAGACCCCTCGACCCCTCCGCGGCAGCCTTCAAGCCACCCCCCTTTTCGCACCGCCTCCCCGCGGTGCGGGTCCCGGGAACGGACCGCTCCTCCAGCGGCCCGCCCCGGAACCCTTGGTGTCTGGACGGCACACCTCCCCAGGGGCCGTCCCGACCCCCTCACCAGCGGTTCCGGCATCCGCTGGCAGGACGAAGTCTGCCGCGGTACGGCGGCCACCAGCAGTGGGAGAACCCTCAATTACCCGTGGGTAGTACTACTCAAGACGTCTTCGAGCGGCTGCGCGACGCGGCCCGCTTCGCCGTCGTACGCGCCTTCGCCGCGCGAGCCGCGGCAGCGCGCGCCTTCGTGACGGCCGCGGTGCGCTCGTCCTCCGCCTCGGCCGCGCTCTCCTGCAGCGCCGCCAGCAGCCGGGTTACCCCCTCGGACTGCTCGGCGGCCGTCGGCTGGACGACCTCGGCGCCGTCGATCTTCGACCGGATCAACGCGTCGAGGGCCTCGCGGTAACGGTCGGGATAGCGGCCGGGGTCGAACTCGCCGGTCAGCTCCTCGACCAGGCTCACCGCACGCCGCAGCTCGCCGGGCCGGATGTCGACGTCGGCGTGCCGGAACGGGAAGTCCGGCGTGCGCACCTCGTCCGGCCACAGCATCGTCTCCAGGACGAGCACCTGGTCGCGCACCCGCAGCGCGCCGAGCACCTCACGGCGGCGCAGCGCGACCGTGACCAGCGCGATCCGGCCCGACTGCTGCAGGGCCTCGCTGAACAGGACGTACGGCTTCGTGCCTGCCGGCTCCGGCTCGAGGAAGTAGGTCTTCACGAACCAGATCGGGTCGACGTCGGCCAGCGGCGCGAAGCCGCGGATGTCGATCGTGCGGCCGGGCATCGGCAGCGACGCGAGCTCGTGGTCCGACAGCAGCACGACGTCGCCGCCGGGGACCGGGTAGCCCCGGATCATCTGCTCGGGCGGCACCTCGGCGCCGTCGACCTCGCAGACGCGCTTGACCCGCACGCGGCCGCCGTCGGTGCTGTGCACCTGGTGCAGCGGGATCTCGTGCTCCTCGGTCGCGCTGTACGCCTTCACCGGAATGGCGTAACTGCCGAACCCGATCGTGCCCGTCCACACCGCCCGCATAGGAGCCACCTCCGCAGCTCCAGGCTAGGCGGGCGAGCTTGCGGGACGACAGCTACAAACGGGTGTCGGGCGCGACGGATTCGCTCACGCATTCGAACGACGGCGTGACCTCGTCGAGCGCCTCGGCCGAGCAGCGTGCCGCGATGGCCGCCTCGCGCAGCACCTCGGCGACCACCTCGACGTCCAGCGGCGGGGCCGCGGCGAGCGCCTCCGCGCCGGTCTCGACGCGGCGGGCGAGCCCGGCCAGCGCGTGGGAGATGGCCTCCTGCCCGGCGACCAGCTGGGCGACGACGTCGGTGAGCTCGGCCGTGGTGGCGCCCGGGCCGCCGCAGCGCAGGCCGGCGGCGAGCTCCTCGGCGCACGAGCGCAGGTGGGTGGCGACGACCGTCGGCGGCAGCGTCAGCTGTGGCGGATCCTGCATCGCGCACCCCCTCAGGCCGGTCAGAGCAGCCATAGTGCCACCGCACACGGCGTCACCGGACGCGACACACCGCCGCCCACATATTTGACCGAGCGTTCTTGATAGCGCTAGGGTTTTGATCATGTCCCGGGTCAAGGAGTTCGACGTCGGCGAAGCGTGTGACGCCGCCCTGGCGCTCTTCCGGCGTCAGGGCTACGAGGCGACGTCGGTCAGCGACCTCGTCACGCACCTCGGCGTCGCCAAGGCGAGCCTGTACGCGACCTTCGGCACGAAGCACGACTTCTACGTCACGGCGTTGAAGCGCTACGCCGAGCAGACCGACGCGCGCGTCATGGCCGAGCTCTCCCGGCCCGGGCCCGGGGTGCCCGCCGTGCGCGGGCTCCTTGACGGTTACGTGGCGGACATCCTGGGCGAAGCGGGCCCCATCGGCTGCTTCGTCGTCAACGCGGCCATCGAGCTTCTCCCCCGCGACCCGGAGGTCGCGCGGGTCGTCGAGCGCAGCTGGGACACCCTCGAGGTGGCGCTCACGATGGCGCTGGAACGTGCGAAGGCCCAGAGCGAACTCCCCGGCGGCAGCGACCCGGCGACCCTCGCCCGGTTCCTGCTCACCGTGCTCCAGGGCCTGCGCGTCCTGGGTAAGGGCACGGACGCGGCGAGCCGGCTGAAGGCGGCCGTCTCGCAGGCGATGCGCGTACTCATTCAAGAATGATCGGACCAGAAAGAAGGCAGTCATGGGGGCACGCTTCGCGGGCAAGGTCGTCCTGGTGACGGGCGGCAGCTCGGGCATCGGACGGGCGACGGCACACGCGTTCGCCGAAGAGGGCGCGACCGTGGTCGTCGCCGGGCGCGACGAGCAGCGGCTCGCCTCGACGGTCAAGGAGATCGGTGGCTCGGCCAGCGCCGTCGTCGCGGACGTCACCGACTCCGCGGACGTCGCGCGCATGGTCGAGACGGTCGTCGCGCGGCACGGCGCCCTGGACGTCGCGTTCAACAACGCCGGCATCCTCGGCGAGCCGGCGGCCACCGGCGACCTGCGCGAGGACGTCTTCGACACGGTGATCGGCACCAACCTGACCGGCACCTGGCTGTGCATGAAGCACGAGATCGCCCACATGCGGGCGCACGGCGGCGGCGCGATCGTCAACATGGCGTCGAACATCGGCTCGCACGGCCGGATCCCCGGCATGGCGGCCTACGCCGCGTCGAAGGCCGCGGTGAGCGTGCTGACCCGCACCGCGGCGCGCGACCACATCGCCGAGGGCGTCCGCGTGAACGCCGTCAGCCCGGGTCCGACGGACACCGAGATGTCGCTGCGGCCCGGCGAGACGGATTCGGATCGCGCCGAGCGGCTCAAGTCCGCGATTCCGCTGGGCCGGGTGGGTGCCACCGCCGAAGTGGCCGCAGCGGTGCTGTGGCTGGCTTCGGACGAGGCGGGGTTCACGGTCGGCCACGACCTGGTGGTCGACGGCGGCGCGACCGCCTGAGCGGCCCCACCCGGGCCCGCGTCGCTTCAGGATTCACGGTTGCGCATGGTGACGATCCCCTCTCGTACCGGGACGGACGGTGTGCACGGCGTGGTTCAGGACTCGCGATTGCGCACGGGGCTCCCCTTTCGGGCGTCGCGGGCGGGTGGGTGTGGGTTCAGGACTCGCGGTTACGCACAGGGCTCTCCTTCCGGGCGTCACGGGCAGATGGCGTCGGTTCAGGACTCGCGATTGCGCACGGGCTTCTCCTCTCCGGGCGTCACGGGCAGGTGAGCGTCGGTTCAGGACTCGCGGTTACGCACAGGGCTCTCCTTCCGGGCGTCACGGGCAGATGGCGTCGGTTCAGGACTCGCGATTGCGCACGGGCTTCTCCCTTCCGGGCGTCGCAGCAGGTGAGCGTGGGCTCAGGACTCGCGGTTACGCACAGGGCTCTCCTTCCAGGCGTCACCGGCAGATGGACCGGGTTCAGGATTCGCGATTGCGCACGGGCTTCTCCCTTCCGGGCGTCGCAGCAGGTCGGCGTGGGCTCAGGACTCGCGGTTACGCACAGGGCTCTCCTTCCAGGCGTCACCGGCAGATGGGCGTGGATTCAGGACTCGCGATTGCGCACGGCAGCTCTCCTCTCGCGCGAGACGGACAGGACGGCGGCGGCTCAGGCAGGATTCGCGGTTGCGCACGACGGCCTCCCTCCGGCGATCCACGGCGGACTTCGGGGCGCGGGGGCTCAGGATTCGCGGTTGCGCATGGCGGCGGCCTCCCTTCACTGGTCCGATCGTGTGGCAATCATCGATCGCGGCCGCCCGGTGTGATGGGGTGGACGCGGATCGTCGGATCACCCACGGGAGTTGCACCGCCTTGAGTATGGACGGCGCCCATCCGGCCGAACCCCGCGCGGGTCGCGTTCGGGGGATGATCGGTCCTGGTCAATGGACCCTCTGGCGGCAGCGCGGGTCGCTGATCCTCTACGTCTTCCTGGTCGAGTCGGTGGCGCTCGTGGCCACCGTCTGGACCGCCGTCGCGGTGCCTGTGCGGCTGTGGGATCTGGTCGTCCTCGCGGCCCTGGCCGTCCTCGGCGTGCTGCAGGCGGAGCTGGGCCGGCAGATCGAGCGCGTCCGGCGGCTGGTGTCCGACACCCCGCACATCAACCTGACGTCGGTCTGGACGTTCGCCGGGGTGCTGCTCCTGCCGCCCGCGCTCGGCGCCGCCCTGGTCGTCGTGCTGTACGTGCACCTCGCGACGCGCAGCCTCGCGCGGATCAAGCGCGTCCCGCCGTTCCGGACCGCGCTGAACGCGACGCTGGTCGTCATCACCTGCTACGCGGCCGAGTTCGTCCTGCACCGCCTCGGCGTCCCGGACATGTACTCGGCGCTGACGTCCGGCTGGCGCGGCGTCACGGCGATCACGCTGGCCGCGGTGACGTACTTCCTGTTCGCCGCGATCACGATCGTCCCGGCGCTGACGATCACCAAGCGCACGATCAAGGCGTTCTTCGGCGGCCTCGGCGACAACCTCCTCGAGGTCGCGACGCTGTGCCTGGGCATGCTCACGGCGTTGACGCTGGCGACGCTGCCCGCACTGGCGATCGCGATCGTGCCGCCGCTGCTGGTGCTGCACCGGGCGGTGCTGATCAAGCAGCTCGAGATCGCCGCGACGACCGACGAGAAGACCGGCCTGTTCAACACGACCGGCTGGCACCTGCTGGCGTCGCGCGAGCTGGCCAGGGCGCAGCGCAGCACGCAGAGCAGCTTCGGCGTGCTCATGATCGACCTGGACCACTTCAAGCTGATCAACGACCAGCACGGCCATCTCGCGGGCGACACGGTCCTGCGCGCGATCGCGACGACGATCAAGAACGCCGTCCGCGACTACGACTCGGTCGGCCGCTTCGGCGGCGAGGAGTTCGTGGTCCTGCTCCCGGACATCGGCCCGGCGGCCGTGCTCGCGGTGGCCGAACGCATCCGCGCGGCGATCGCGGCGCTGGAGGTCGAGTACGAAGACGGCAGCCAGGTGCGCCTCATCGACGCCCTGTCCGCCTCGATCGGCGTGGCGACCTACCCCGACGGCGGCACGGCCGTCGACCGCCTGCTGCAGGCCGCGGACAAGGCCCTCTACCGGGCCAAGGACGCGGGCCGCAACAAGGTCGTCGACGGCACCGCCATCGCCTGATCCACTCCACCCTGTTCCTACCCCTGACCAGGCGACTTGCCATTTTTGCTCGCTTGAGCTAACTTTTGCTCATGCGAGCAAGAACGTTCACCGAGTCCGGCAGGCGGGCCCAGATCGTGCGGGCGGCGATCGAAGTGATCGCCGAGGCCGGTTACGCCAAGGCGTCGTTCAGCCGGATCGCGAAGCACGCGGGTCTGTCGAGCACCGGCATGATCAGCTACCACTTCGCGGGCAAGGACGACCTGCTCGCGGTGTGCGTCACGGAGATCGAAAAGATCACCGGGGCGTTCATGGGGCCACGGATCGACGCCGCCGTCGGGCACGTCGCGCAGCTGCGGGCCTACGTCGAATCGAACGTCGCGCTCGTCGGCGAGCACCCCGCCGAAGTCCGCGCCCTGATCGACCTGGTGAAGAACGCCGGTTCGCAGAGCGCGAGCGTCAACGGGCGCATCGCCTTGTTCGAGGAGCACTTCCGCACCGGGCAGGCGGCCGGCGTCTTCGGCCGCTTCGACCCGCGGACGGCGTCGCTCGCCCTCACCACCGGCCTCGACGCCGTCGTCGCGACCGCGGCCGCCGACGTACCCGAACCCGCCGAGCTCGCGCGCATCGGCCGTGAGCTCGCCGACCTCTACGTGCGGGCGACCGCACCCGAAACCACTGGGGAAACCGCATGATGATCGAACAGAAGTCCGAGCCCGACGCCGGCCTGCGCCGGGTCATCCGCGCCAACGTCCTGAACGTCGTTTTCGAAGTGCTCGTGCCGATGGCGCTGTTCTACGGCCTGCGCGCGGCGGGTGTCAGCCAGTGGTGGTCGCTGATGGCCGGCATCCTGGTGGCCGCGCCGTACGTGCTGTGGACGATCGCCCGCAACCGCAAGGTCGACCTCGTCGCCCTGGTGACGCTGAGTGTCATGGTGCTGTCGGTGGTGCTGGGCCTGCTCTCGGACGACCCGCGCACCCTGGTGATCCGCGAAGGGTGGACGGCCGCGCTGGGTGGCGTGTTCGGCGCGTGGATGCTGGTCACGGTGTTCATCGGCCGGCCGGCGCAGCTGACGCTGGGCCGCACGATCGCCGAGATCAAGCGCGGGGCCGAGGGCGCGGACGCGTGGGCGGCCCGCTGGGACACCGACGCCCGCTTCCGGCGCGGCCTGCGGATCAACACGGCCGCCTGGGGCGGCGTGCTGGTGCTCAGCGCGATCGTGCACATCGTGCTCGTCTACACCCTGCCGATCGACCTGATCTCCCTGGTCACCACCGTGCAGTGGTTCGCGATGCTGGCCGCCCTGATCATCTGGCACGTCTGGTACCTCAAGAAGGAGAACCTCGATGCCTGACGTCCTGATCGCCGGCGCGGGCCCGACCGGCCTGCTGACCGCGTTCGAACTGGAACGCGCCGGGCTCGACGTCCTGGTCCTGGAGCGCGACGCCCGCCCGACGACGCAGTCGAAGGCACTCGGCCTGCAGCCCCGCTCGGTCGAGGTGCTGGCCGACCGCGGCCTGCTCGCCGCGATCGAGCCGCACGTCGAGGCCCGGCTGCCCGGCGGGCACTTCTCGAACATCCCGATCGACTACACCGACCTGCCGACCCGCTTCCCGTACCAGCTCGGCGTCGAGCAGGTGCACGTCGCGGCGGCGATCGAAGCGCGGCTGCGCACGCCGGTGCTGCGCGACGCGGCCGTCACGGCGGTGGGACAGGACGACGAAGGCGTCACGGTCACCGCGGGCGGTCAGGAGTACCGGGCGGGCTGGCTGGTGGCGGCCGACGGCGGCCACAGCACCGTCCGGACGCTGCTGGACGCCGCGTTCCCCGGCCGCTCGGCGCGGATCTCGCTGGTCGTCGCCGACCTCACCCTCACCCGCAAGCCCGACGGGTACGCCGACGAGTGGCGGCTGCCGTCGAAGGCCGCGGGGTTCCTGCTGCCGCTCGCCGGTGGCCGGCACCGCCTGGTCGTCGTCGGCGAGGAGCAGCAGCGGCTCGGCCGCGACGAGCCCGTCACGGCCGGCGAGCTGCAGCGGGCGCTGACCGCCCTGCACGGGCCGGGGTTCGAGGTGGGTGAGGTGCTCTGGGCGTCCCGGTTCGGTGACGCGTCCCGGCAGCTGGAGCGCTACCGCCACGGCCGGGTGCTGTTCGCGGGCGACGCCGCGCACATCCACCTGCCGGTCGGCGGTCAGGGCCTCAACCTGGGCCTGCAGGACGCGGTGAACCTCGGCTGGAAGCTGGCCGCGCACGTCCGCGGCCACGCTCCCGACGGCCTGCTCGACAGCTACCACGACGAACGTCACCCGGTGGCCGCCCGCGTGCTGGTCAGCACCCGCGCGCAGGCGGTGCTCGGGGTGCCCGATCCCGACGCGGTGGCCGTCCGGGAGATCGTCACGGGCCTGGTCGCCGTCCCGGAGGCCCACCGCACGGTCGCGGCGGAACTCTCGGGCATCGGCCTGACGTACCCGGGTGTTTCCGGCCGCGCGGTCGACGTGCCGTCCACATCGGACGGTCGTGCGGTACTGGTCGGCGCGGAACTGCCGCCGGGGTGGGCCGACCGTGTCGAGACCCGGTCCGGCGCCGAACCGCAGCTCGTCCGGCCCGACGGTTATGTAGTCTGGAACGGCGGGCCTGGCTTGGAAAACGCGCTGTCAACGTGGTTCGGTGAGCCCGCGATCGCATGGGTGTGAGGGTGCCTGAGCCGGGTGATGACCCGGCTCAGGCACCACTCGTTCAGGAAGCCGCGGCGATTACCGCCTGCTCGACCTCACGACGCCAGCCCGGCTCGATGCGGCCGCTGCGGGGCGTCACCGCGAACGAGTCGACCACCGCGCCGCCCAGCGTCGCCACCTTGGCCCAGCGGACTTCCGCGTCGCAGCGGCGCAACGCCCCGGCGACGCGGAACAGCAGCCCGATCCGGTCGGCCGCCCGCAGTTCGAGGACCACCGTGTCCGGACCGCTCGTCTCGTCGTCGAACCACAGCACCTTCGGCGCGACCGACGCCGCGTCGGGTGAACCGTAGTCACGTTCCTTCGCCGCCAGCCGTTGGGTCAGCGGCAAAGTACCGGCGACCGCGCGGGCGAACTGCTCGCGCAGCAGCGTCACCTCCGGCAGCGAACCGAACTTCGGTGACGCCGTGAAGATCCCGGCTCGCCCGCCGTCGTGGCCGCGCAGGATCGCCGAGTGCACCTCCATCGAGTTCAGCGCCAGCACACCGGCCGCCGGGGCCAGCAGCTCCGCTCGGGCCGGCACGGCCAGCAGCACCGTGACGACCTTGCCCTGCGTGCTGATCCGGACCTCGCCGTTGCCCGAAGCGACGGCCTGGGCGACGAGCTCGCGCTGTTCGGAGTCCATCGGCTCGGGTGCGGTGAACCCCTTGCCGCGCAGCACTTCCTCGCAGCCGGTGACCAGCTCGGCGAGCAGCCGGGCCTTCCAGTCCGTCCAGACGCCGGGCCCGGTGGCCAGCGAGTCGGCCTGGGTGAGCGCGTGCAGCAGCTCGACCAGGACGATGTCGCTGTCCAGGGTCTTCACCACCCGCGCCACGGTGGCCGGCTCGCTGATGTCGCGCCGCGTGGCGGTGTGCGGCAGCAGCAGGTGGTGGCGGACCATCGCCGAAATCGTCGCCGCGTCGCCCGCGTCGAGCCCGAGCCGGGCCGCGACCTGGGCGGAGATCTTGGCGCCCAGCTCGGAGTGGTCGGCGTCGCGGCCCTTGCCGATGTCGTGCAGCAGCGCGCCGACCAGCAGCAGGTCCGGCCGCGGCACCGTGGTGGTCAGCTTGGCCGCCTCGACGCAGGTGCGCACGAGGTGCCGGTCGACCGTCCACTGGTGCACCGGCGACCGCGGCGGCAGGTCGCGAACCGCGCCCCACTCGGGGAACAGCCGTGACCACAGGCCGGTCCGGTCGAGCGACTCGACCGCGTCGACCAGGCCCTCCCCCGCGCCCAGCAGCTCGACGAGGGCGTTCAACGCCTCGGCGGGCCACGGCGCGCGCAGCTCGGGCGCGGACTCGGCCAGTGCCTTCAGGGTGCCGAGCGCGATCGGCTTTCCGGTGCGCGCCGACGCGGCGGCGACCCGCAGCAGCAGCGCCGGGTCCTTCGCCGGGACGGCGTCACGGGCCAGCGAGACCTCGTTCCCGTGCAGCACCACGCCTTCGGCGAGCGGGGTGCGCGACGGCCGCCGCCCGAACCGCGCCTTCGGCGGGTCCACAGTGGACCGGAGCGCGACGTCCAGCGCGTACGCGATGGTGCGTCCCGCGCCGGACAGCTTGCGCGCCAAGGTGAAGCGGTCGCCGAAGCCGAGCTCGGAGGCCACCAGCTCGGCCTCCGGCGCGGACAGGACGTCCCGCTCGCGCCGGATCTCGCGCCGCAGCTCGGTCCGGACGTCGAGCAGGAGTCCCTTGGCCTCCAGCAGCTCCTCGCCCGGGCGGGCGGTGAGCTGCGCCGCGGCCAGCGCTTCCAGGACGGCGAAGTCCCGCAGCCCGCCCCGCCCGTGCTTGAGATCGGGTTCGGCGGACTGCGCGATCTCACCGCTGCGGGTCCAGCGCTGCCGCACCGACGCCGTCAGATCGGGGATCTGCTTGCGCGCGGTGCGGCGCCACTGGTCCCGCGCCGCCGTGACGAGGCGGCCGCTCAGCTCGGCGTCCCCGGCGAGGTGCCGGGCGTCGAGCAGGCCCATCGCCGTCCGAAGGTCCTCCGAAGCGACCTTCAGCGCTTCGCCGGGCGTGCGGACCGAATGGTCGAGCCCGACTTTCGCGTCCCACAAGGGATACCAGAGCGCGTCCGCGATCTCGCCGACCCCGCTGTTGCCGTTGTGCACCAGCAGCAGGTCGAGATCGGAGAACGGCACCAGCTCCCGGCGGCCGAGCCCGCCCACGGCGACCAGCGCGACACCCGGTTCCGCGGTGTCGACGCCGGCCGCCGAAGCTCCCCTGCCCAGCCAGAACTCGTAGAGGTCGACCAGGGCCGCCCGCAACGCGGACGCCCCCAGCCTCCCGTGCCTGCCCTCGAGCAATCGCTCGGTGGCCTTGACCAGTTCGCCCCCGTCGGCCATCCCAGACGCCTATAGAGCGTCCGTGCCGCGCTCGCCGGTCCGTACCCGGATGACCGTCTCGACCGGCGTCACCCACAGCTTGCCGTCGCCGATCTTGCCGGTGTGCGCGGCCGTGGTGATGGCGTCGAGCACCTTCTCCACGTTGGTGTCGTCGGTGACGACCTCGATCTTCAGCTTGGCCACGAAGTCCACCGAGTATTCCGCGCCGCGGTAGACCTCGGTGTGGCCCTTCTGGCGACCGTAACCCTGGACTTCGCTCACCGTCATGCCCAGCACGCCCAGCTGCTCCAGCGCGGAGCGGACGTCGTCCAGCGTGAACGGCTTCACAATCGCCGTGATGAGCTTCATGCCTTGCTCTCCTCGAGTTTCGCGGCCGGAGTGGACTTGACCGGGATGGTGGACGGCGAGCCGAGGCCGCCGCCGGACAACCCGGTGAAGTCGTACGCGCTCTCCGCGTGCTGGGCCTCGTCGATGCCGGTGACCTCGTCTTCCGTGCTGACACGGAAGCCGCCGGCCTTCTTGATCGCGAAGCCGATGATGAAGGTCAGCACGAAGGAGTACACCAGCACCGCGCCCGCGGCCGCAGCCTGCCGACCCAGCTGGGTGAAGCCGCCGCCGTAGAACAGGCCGTCGGCGCCGAGCGAGTTCACGCTGGTGGTGCCGAAGAAGCCGATCAGCAGGGTGCCGACGATGCCGCCGACCAGGTGGACGCCCACGACGTCGAGCGAGTCGTCGAAGCCGAAGCGGAACTTGAGCGAGACGGCCAGCGCGCAGAGAGCGCCGGCGATGACGCCGATCGCGATGGCCCCGATCGGGCTCACGAAACCACACGCCGGGGTGATGGCGACCAGGCCGGCGACCGCGCCGGAAGCCGCGCCGAGGGTGGTCGGCTTGCCGAACTTGAGCTGCTCGACCAGCAGCCAGCCGAGGACGGCGGCGGCGGTGGCGACGGTGGTGTTGGTGAAGGCGACCGCGGCGAGGTCGTTGGCGGCCAGCGCCGAACCCGCGTTGAAGCCGTACCAGCCGAACCACAGCAGGCTCGCGCCGAGCAGCACGAACGGCACGTTGTGCGGGCGGCCGGTGTCCTTCGGCCAGCCCTTGCGCTTGCCGAGCACGATCGCCAGCGCGAGACCCGCGGCACCGGCGTTGATGTGGACCGCGGTACCACCGGCGAAGTCGAGTGCCTTGAGGTTGTTGGCGATCCAGCCGCCGACGGCGTCCGCGCCGATGAAGCCGTTGAACGAGAACACCCAGTGCGCGACCGGGAAGTACACGACCGTCACCCAGATGACGACGAACAGCGTCCAGCCCCAGAACTTCGCGCGGTCGGCGATGGCGCCGGAGATCAGCGCGGGCGTGATGATCGCGAACATCAGCTGGAACATCACGAAAGCCAGCACGGGCAGCGCGTCCGAGCCCGGCCACGCGACCTCGGGCGAGGAGCTCGTGGCGGCCGTCACGAAGCCGGCGAGCTTGCCGACGGTGTCGCCGAGCCCGGCGAGGTCGAAGTTACCGACCAGGCCGCCGAAGGCGTCGTTGGAGAACGACATCGAGAAGCCGTACAGGGCCCACAACACCCCCACCACGGCCAGCGCGATGAAGTTCATCATCAGCATGTTCAAGACGCTCTTCGCGCGGACCATGCCGCCATAGAAGAAGGCCAATCCCGGTGTCATGAGCATGACCAGCGCGGCGCTGGCCAATACCCATGCGGTGTCTCCTGCGTTCAGCACATCGTCCTCCCGTGCCCTGGGTTATGCGAAGGCAGTTTTGGCGCGCGGTGTTTCACGGGACGGCTCGTCAGGTTTCACCCGCGTGAACTGTCTGCGCCGCGTTGTTACGTCCAGGTTTCCCAGGACCTGTGCTGAAGTGTCCGGTTGCGAAACCTCGTGGTCGAATATCCCCATGACTTCAGGCGACCGCGGGAATGACCCACTGCCACCCCGGGTCGTGGACGCGTTGCGATGTTCGGTGTGCGGCGACCCGATCGGGCTAACCGACCGCACACTGCGTTGCGGCAACCGCCACTCTTTCGATCTAGCCAGACAGGGTTACGTGAACCTGTTGCACGCGCGAATCCCGGCCGGCACGGCGGACACCGCGCCGATGGTCGCGGCGCGCGCCGACTTCCTCGAGTCGGGTGTGTATCTCGCACTGGCGGACGAGCTGGCGCGGGTCTGCGCGGACGCCGACGGCCTGGTGATCGACGCGGGTGCGGGCACGGGTTACTACCTGGCGCACGTCCTGTCCGCCGCCCCGGCGGCGACCGGCCTGGCGCTGGACGTCTCGGCGGTGGCCCTCCGCCGCGCGGCCCGCGCCCACCCCCGCCTGGGCGCGGCGGTGTGGAACCTGTGGGAGCCGTGGCCGGTCGGCGACGAGGTGGCGTCGGTCCTGCTGAACGTCTTCGCCCCGCGCAACGGCCCGGAGTTCCACCGCGTCCTGCGCCCCGGCGGCCTGCTGACGGTCGCCTCACCGACCCCGGACCACCTCCGCGAGCTGGGCGACCTGGTCCTGACGGTCGACGAGCGCAAGGAGGAGCGCCTCGACGGCACGCTCGGCGAGTACTTCGCCCGCACGGGCCGCACGGAGGTCCGCCGAACGGTGGAGCTGACCCCGCAGCAGGTACGCCAGGCGGTGGAGATGGGCCCGGCAGGCCACCACCTCGACCGCGACGGCCGCCGGGAGCGTCTCGAAGCCCTGACCGAGGCGCAGGAGGTCACGGTGTCGTTCGCGGTCTCGACGTACCGGCGCCTGTGACGCGGTGGTTCTGTAGCGGGGGCCTCGACCGACTGCTCCTCGCGGTTGTGACCTGCGGTCTCCCGCCCTCGCCGCCACGAACCGCGACCTCCCACCGCACCGCCGCAAACCGCGGTCTCACCTCGCCACCGCAGACCGCAGCCTCCCGCCCTCGCCGCTGCGAAGGACAATTTCTCGCCTTGGCCGCCGCGACCGGCGGATCCCGCCCTTCCAGGTTCGCTCTCCACCACGGCGAGCAGCGGTTCCCACTCCCCTGCGTCCCGCCTGCTCCTCGCTATACCGGTGCGCTCCCCGCGTCCGACCGGCGTGTCTGGAAGGGTGGAGACGTGAAGCCCGACTGGACCGCCCCCGCGACCCTGCTCGCGGATCCGGAGTGGGTGCGGGCCCGCATCGGCGGCGCGGCGAAGCTCTACGGCTGCGCGCGGCCCGAGGTCCTCGGCACGATCTGGTGGTACTCGCTCTCCTCGGTGCTCGTGGCGCCCGCGGTCGAAGGCCTGGTCGCCGGAACCCTCGTCGACCCGGCGCTGGCGGCGATCGAGCTGGACCTCGTCGCCGACGGCCGTTTCCTCGGCGCCCGCTCGACCCGCCCCCTGTCCGGTGGGCTACCCGAGCTGGGCACGGCGTTCGCCGGAGCGCTCGGCGCCGCGATCACGACGATCGCCGCCGTCACCGGCGCCCGCGAACGCGCACTGGGCGCGATCGCCACCGACTCGATCGGCAACCGGCTCCTGTGGACGCCGGATCCGGAGCGCGCGATGGCTCTGGCCGAGCCGCTGGTGGCGGCGATCGGCCTCGGCCTGCCGAAACCGCGCTTCGTCCGTGTCGGCCGCACACCCGCTGTCCGCCGTGCCTCGTGCTGCCTGATCTACGAAGCCGGCAACCCGAAGTGCGTGAGCTGCCCGCGTCAGACGCCGTCGGAGCGCGAAGCCCGCCTTCGCGCCGCATTGGGCTGACCTTGGGCTGACCTGTCAATCGAGGACGGCGACCTCCAGCCCCCGCAGCCGCTCCGGGTCCGCGATGACCTCGATGCCGGTGATCCGGTCGTCGTCGATGCTGAAGGCCAGGACGACCGACAGCCGCCCGCCGCGCACCATCAGCAGGCCGGGAATGCCGTCGACGAGGGCCAGTTCGCTGGCGCGAGCCCGCGTGGACGCCAGCAGCGCCCCCTTGCGGACGCTGGCGACCCCGCGCAGCACGATCGGTGCCGTGCTCGGACCGACGAAGCGATCGGCGTGCAGCACGACGTCCGGATCGAGCAGGGACAGCAGCGCCTCGAAGTCGCCACCGCGCGAAGCGGCCAGGAAGGCTTCGACGACCTTGCGCCGCCGGGGCACGTCCGCATCCGCCGCGGCACCGCCCTTGACCCGCCGGCGGGCACGGCTCGCGAGCTGCCGCGTCGCGGCCGGGGTCTTGTCGATCATCGGAGCGATGTCGTCGAACGGCACCGCGAACATGTCGTGCAGCACGAACGCGACCCGCTCGGCCGGCCCGAGCGAGTCGAGCACCACCAGCAGGGCCAGCCCGACCGAGTCGGCCAGTTCGGCCTCCTGCTCGGGGTCACGGACGTCCGCGTCCGGCTCCGGCTGCTGGTCGAGTGGCTCCTCGCGGTGGTTGCGCCGAGTGCGCAACATCGAGAGACACACCCGTGCGACGACGGTGGTCAGCCACGCACCAACGTTTTCGACGTCACCGGTGTCGGTGCGATCGAATCGCAGCCAGGCCTCCTGAACGGCGTCGTCGGCCTCGCTCGCCGAGCCGAGCATCCGGTAGGCGACCGCCCGCAGCCGGGGCCGCTCGTGTTCGAACCGCTCGGTCAGTGCGTCCACCGTGTCCCGTTCCTTCCGCGCCGGAGTTCGTAGCAGTAGACCCCGCGGCGACCACCGATGTGACACGAACGCCACGCCACCTGGCGTGATCTCGGTCATCGGCATCCCGGTCATCCGGCACCTCAGTCGTCCCGGCACCTCAGTCGTCCCGGCACCTCAGTCGTCGGCCCTGTCCGGCACCTCGGCGGCCGCCCGGCGCAGGGCCTCGGCCAGCAGCGCCGCCGGTTCGGATAGCGGACCCGGCAGCCGGGCCAGCACCAAGCGCCGCCGTTCCGACGGCCCGCCCCGCACCGTCACCACCCGCACCCCCGGCGGCACGGCCTCGGCCAGCGAAGCAGGCAACGTCGTCAGGCCGCACCCGGCCGCCACCAGGTTCAGCTTGGCGAGCCAGTCCCGGGCGGTGTGCGCGATCTCGGGCCGTTCGTCGAGCCCAGGCCACACACCCATCAGCGTGTCCTCCCCCGCCGACGGCCCGGCGACCCAGCGCTGCCCGCGCAGATCGGCGACGTCGACCGCGTCCGCGCCGGCCAGCGGGTGCCCCGCGGGCACGGCGAGGCACAGCGTGCGCTCGGCGAGCGTCTTGAGCCGCAGCGCCGGGGTTTCGGAGTCCGGTGGCCGGAACGGCGGCACCGAACCCAGCACGGCCAGGTCCACCGACCCCGCGCGCAGCGCCCGCACCAGGACCGGCGTCGTGCCTTCCCGGGTGGTGACGCGCACCGCCGGGTGGGTACGCCGCAGCTCCGCCACGGCGCGCGGCACCAGGACGGCGCCCGCACTGGGGAACCAGCCGAGCCGCACGCTCCCGCCGTCGGCGGGCAGCCCTGCCAGCTCACGCCCCGCGGCGTCGATCTGGTCCAGCACCGCGATCGCCCGGCGCAGCACGACATTCCCGGCGACGGTCAGGCGAACCCCACCGGGACGCCGTTCCAGCACCGGTGTCCCGGCCACACGTTCGAGCGAGGCGATCTGCCGCGACACCGCGGACTGCGTGTAGCCCAGCGCCGCCGCGGCCGCCGTGAGCGTGCCCCGGTCGGCGACCTCCCGGAACACACGGAGGGCCACCAGGGAGACGTCACCGAAGTACATGACGTTCACGCATACCAGGCTTGCCTGATTCTCGCTGGGCGCATGGTCGTGCCGAACGTAGCGTGAAGGTATGACACGCACCGCCGTGGTGACCGGAGCCAACCAGGGCCTCGGATTCGCTCTCGCCCAAGGACTCGCCACCCACCTCCTTCCGGAAGACCTCGTACTCTTCACCGGTCGCGACGCCGGACGCGTCGCAACCGCCACCGAACGCGTCGCCGCGGACCCCGCGACGCGCAGCCGCGTCGAGGGCCGTGTCCTCGACGTCTCCGACGCCGACGCCGTCGCCCACTTCGCCACCGACCTCGGCGCGGTGGACATCGTGCTGTCCAACGCGGTCGGCCCCCTCGACCCCGGGCGATCCCAGGCCGAGCAGGCCGACGTCTTCCTCGACGTCGCCAATGACGGCACCCACGCGGTGCTGCGCTCGTTCGGCCCGATCCTGCGCCCGGGCGGGCGGCTGCTCGTCGTGGCCAGCTCGCTAGGCACGCTCGGCCACCTGCCCGAGGCGCTCCGGCCCCGGTTCGACGGCGTGCCGCTCGACGACGTCGAGCGAGCCGTCGAGGACTGGCGCGCCGCGATCCACGCCGGCCGGGCCCAGGAGCTCGGCTGGCCGGAGTGGATCAACGTGCCCTCGAAGGTCGCCCAGGTCGCTGCCGTGCGTGCCGTGGCCGCGGACCGCCGGGAGCGCGACCTCGCCGACGGCACCCTGGTCGCGGCGGTCTGCCCCGGCCTGGTCGACACCCGCGCGTCACGCCCGTGGTTCGCCGACTTCAGCCAGGCCCAGACCCCTGAGCAGGCTGCGCGGGCCGTGCTCGATCTGGTCCTCGACGACCTCGATCCGTCGACCTACGGCGAGCTGATCCGCTTCGGCCACGTCCTGCCCTGGCACAGCGGCAGCCCGGCCCGCCACGAGGAACTGATCGGCTAGCCACGCCCGGCCAGTTCTGCCACAGCTCAGAGCACGCAGAACTCGTTGCCCTCCGGGTCCGCCATCAGGATGTGATCCGGCCGGCCACCCGCTTCGTACTCGTGCAGCACCGTCGCTCCCGCCGCTGTGAGACGGGCTACCGCCTCCGCGACCCGCTCCCAGCGCATCTCCCAGGCCACCTCGCGGCCGCCTCCCGCCTGGATGTCCAGGTGTACCCGGTTCTTCACGACCTTGTTCTCGGGAACCTTGAGGAAACTCAAGCTCGGGAGAACGCCCTCCGGGTCGGTCAGGTATGCGCCGTCGTCCCATTCCTCCTCGGGCACACCGAAGTCGGTGAACCACGCTTCCCAGCTCGCGAACCCGGCCGGTGGCGGACGCTCGATGTAGCCGAGGGCCACCGCCCAGAACCTCGCCAGCACGCGGGGCTCCGCGCAATCGAACGTCAGACTCCAGCGCACCGTCACCGGCGCAGCGTATCGGCCAACAGCGCCACCGCCCCCTTCGCGACAGCGATTCCCTGTGCCGAGACGTGGCCTTCGTCCAGTGGCGCCACCGGATCGGACACCATGACGCTGGTGACCAGTGCGCGGCCGTCGGCGGTGCGGGCCAGGTAGTTCAGGGTCAGCACACCGGGCTCGCTGCCGCCCTTGAACCAGACCTCCGGGAACTTCGCCTTGTCGAGGCCGAGCCCGCCGTCGTTAATTGACAGCGCGTGCCCGATCTCCGGCTGGTTTTCCTTCTGCAGCCCGGAGAACGCCCGGCAGATGTCGTCCGGCGAGCCGAACCACTCGAGCTGATCGATCTTCTCCGGCGCCGGCCACGAGGTGAGGCCGGTGAGCGGGAGCCGCTCGAGGCCGGCGACCGCCGCGGGACGGGCCCAGCGTGGCAACGCCAGGTAGGCGTTGGCCCGGGCCGGGTACTGCGTGGCCTTGAGCTCGAACAACGCCTTGGTCGTCAGGAACGGGATGTTCGCCGACGGCCGCTGGTTGCCGAAGGCGGTGACCTGCCGTTGCACGGCGTCCCGGCCGACCCGGTGGATCAGGTGGTCGGCGGCCGTGTTGTCACTGATCGAGATCATCTTGTCGGCGTACTCCGACAGCGGGAGGCGAGTGCCGGCCGGCTGGTTCTGCAGCACTCCCGACGGGAGGCTCTTCCAGTCGTCGCGGATCGCGAGCTGTTCGGTCCAGGACGCTTTGTGCTCCGCCACCGCTTGTCCGAGTGCACCGAGAACGTAGAGCTTGAACGCCGAGCCCAGAGGCCGTTGGACGTTGTCCTGCACACCGTGCACGTCACGGCAGCGCCCGTCCGGCAGGATCTCCGACGCGCCGAACGAGACGCGGCCGCCGAGCGCCGCGAGCTGGGCGTCCAGCTCCGGCCACGACGACGGCACCGGGTCGTCCGCGGTCGCCCGCAGCCCGTCGATCAGCCCGGTCCGGTCGACGTGGAGGTCCAGCAGGTAGTCGTCCGACGGCCCGTGGACCGCCGCTTCGATCTGGTCGGGAGCCTCCGTGACGACTCGCTTCACCTCGAGCCGGCCGAGCCCGGTCAGCGCGGCGTTGATGCCCGCACTCCCGCCCGCCGCGGTCAACAGCACCTGCGCGATGTGTTGCTGCAGCTCGGTATCGGACACCGGGACGCGCCCGGTGGCGTCGACGACCCATTCGAGCTGCTGTCCCGCCGTGGGTACTTCGGCGGCGTGGGCGGCCGGGGCCACCAGCGGCACGAGTACCGCGATCACGCCTGCGATTGCTGTTTTCATCGTTCCCCCTGATCACAACTGCGCTCACATCTGTTCGGCCGGCCGGATCCACAGCCCGGCCACCTGACCGTCCTCCCGGTAGGTCACCTGCACGGTCCGCTCGCCGGCCTCGAAGGCCAGCGGCAGGTGGACGATCGTGTAGTCCCCCGCCGACCGCGCGTACGGCTCTCCCATCCGCTCGTAGCGTCCGACCGATCCGGCCAGCTGCGTCCAGGCGAGCCGCAGCTCGTCCTCGCCGACCGAGGCGAGCATGCGGTCGTCGAAGTCCCGGCGCACCTCGTGCCACCGGCACCCGATGAGCTCGACCACGAGCTCCTCGGCGAGGTGAATCGCGTCGGGGCGCTTCAGTTCCGTCATCGACGCGCCCGTCGCCGGATCGACCGGCCGGCCGAACCGCTGGAAAGCGGCCTGCCGACTGGTGCCCAGCAGGTCACCGATCTCCTGCCAGGTGTGCCCGGCCACCCTGGCCGCGTCCACGGTCTCCCGCAGTGTCGCCTCCGCGTCGCGGACCTTCCGCAACGCGGCGCCGACCGCAGCCAGGGGTTCGTCCGGCACGGTGTCAAGAGTGGATTGACGACCGAGCGTTGTCAAGTCATTCTTTACGTGCGTTCGCTGCCGGCGGGCAGCACTCCGGCACGTGGCGTCGCAGTACTGGCGATTTCGACCAGCTCCGCGACGAGGTGGCAGCGGCTTGCCACACACAGCGCAATTCATACGTTCGAGTGTAGCGCACGTAATGCCGAATCGTGCTAACGTCGGCAGCACGAAATGACCACGCTCACCACCTGGGAGGCGTGGCCGACCGAAGGGGAGGACGGTTACGGTGAGGACCGATGAGTGAACGCACCTGGGGCTTCCGGACCCGCGCACTGCACGCGGGCGGCACGCCCGACCCGGCGACCGGTGCCCGTGCGGTGCCGATCTACCAGACCACGAGCTTCGTCTTCGAGGACGCGGCCGACGCGGCGAACCTGTTCGCACTGCAGAAGTACGGCAACATCTACAGCCGGATCGGGAACCCGACCGTGGCGGCGTTCGAGGAGCGGATTGCCAGTCTCGAAGGCGCGATCGGCGGGGTCGCCACCGGCAGCGGCCAGGCCGCGGAGTTCCTCACCTTCAGCGCGCTCGCCGAGGCCGGCGACCACATCGTGTCGGCGAGCGGGCTCTACGGCGGCACGGTCACCCAGCTCACCGGCACACTCCGGCGGTTCGGCGTGGAGACGACGTTCGTCAGCGGCGGCATCGACGACTACGCCGCGGCGATCACCGACCGGACCCGGCTGCTCTACACCGAGGTGATCGGCAACCCCGGCGGTGGCATCGCGGACCTCGCCGCACTGGCGGACCTGGCGCACTCCCACGACATCCCGCTGGTGGTCGACGCGACACTGGCGACGCCGTACCTCTGCCGCCCGATGGAGCACGGCGCGGACATCGTGCTGCATTCGGCGACGAAGTTCCTCGGCGGCCACGGGACGACGCTCGGCGGGATCGTCGTCGAGTCGGGGAAGTTCGACTGGGGCAACGGGAAATTCCCCCGGATGACCGAGACCGTCGAGAGCTACGGCGGCCTCAAGTACTGGGAGAACTTCGGCGAGTACGCCTTCTGCACGCGGCTTCGCGCCGAGCAGTTGCGGGACATCGGCGCGGTCCTCTCACCGCACTCGGCCTTCCTGCTGCTGCAAGGAGTCGAGACCCTGCCTCAGCGGATGGACGCGCACGTCGCCAACGCGCGCGCTGTAGCCGAGTACCTCGAAGCGCACTCGCGCGTGGCGTGGGTGTCGTATGCGGGGCTGCCGGCGCACCCGCACCACGCACTGGCGAAGAAGTACCTCCCCGCCGGGCCCGGGGCGGTGTTCTCGTTCGGCATCGACGGCGGTCGCGCTGCCGGCGAGAAGTTCGTCGAGTCGGTGGAGCTGTTGTCGCACCTGGCGAACGTCGGGGACGCCCGCACGCTCGTGATCCACCCGGCGTCGACGACCCACGCGCAGTTGTCGGAGGACCAGCTCACAGCAGCCGGTGTGGGCCCCGACCTGATCCGGCTGTCGGTCGGGCTGGAAGACGTCGAGGACATCCTCTGGGACCTCGACCAGGCACTGGGCAAGGCGGTGGCCGGATGACGTACGCCGTCGGTGCCGTCGAACGGCGAGGGATCCTGAACCGGACGAAGTCCGTGACGCTGGTGGGCGCGTCCGCGAACCCGTCGCGGCCGAGCTACTTCGTCGCGACCTACCTGCTCTCGTCGACGCGATACGAGGTCAATTTCGTCAACCCGCGCGTGGACACCCTGTTCGGAAAGCCGGTGTACGCCTCCCTGAAGGACGTGCCGGGTGACCTGGACCTCGTCAGCGTGTTCCGGAAGCACGACGACCTGCCGCAGGTGGCCGAGGAAGTGATCGACGCCGGCGCGCGGACGTTGTGGCTGCAACTCGGGTTGTGGCACGAACCGGTGGCCGACCGGGCGCGGGAGGCGGGGCTGGACGTCGTGATGAACCGGTGCGTGAAGATCGAGCACGCGCGGTTCGCCGGTGGCCTGCACCTGGCCGGGTTCAACACCGGCGTGATCAGCTCGCGGAGGCAGTCGGCACCCTAGGGAAGAGCACACCCGTTCCCGTCGTTGGCCCGGGTATGACCGAGAAACTGGGGATCACCCTGTCCGGTGGTCCGACCGCACTTCTGGAGCTGGGCGGCGTCCGGCTGCTCACCGACCCGACGTTCGACCCGCCGGGTGACCATTCGATCGGGCAGCGCGTGCTGGTCAAGACCGAGGACTCGGTGCTGACCGAGGACGTAGTCGGCGTGGTGGACGCCGTGCTGCTCTCCCACGATGAGCATCCGGACAACCTGGACGATCGCGGTCGCGACTACCTCCGGACGGTGCCGCTCACCCTGATCACACCCAGCGGCGCCAAGCGGCTGGGCGGGACCGCCCGTGGCCTGGAGCCTTGGGAGGAGACGCAGGTCGGGCCGCTCACGGTCACCGCCGTCCCGGCGTTGCACGGGCCTGAGGGCGCGGAGCAGCTGGCCGGTGACGTCACCGGGTTCGTGCTCAGCGGCGAGAGCCTGCCGACGGTGTACGTCAGCGGGGACAACGCGTCGGTGGACCTGGTGCGGGAGATCGCGTCGCGGTTCAGCGTCGACGTCGCGGTGCTGTTCGCCGGCGCCGCGAGGACGAAGCTGTTCGACGGAGCTCCTCTGACGTTGACCAGCGCAAACGCCGCCGAGGCGGCGAAGGTGCTCGGCTCGGCGAAGGTCGTCCCGCTGCACTTCCGGGGCTGGCAGCACTTCAGCGAGGGCCCGGACGTGCTGCGGAAGGAATTCGAGTCGGCCGGCCTGGCCGACCGGCTGGTGCTGCTCGAACCCGGGGAGCGCGCAGAGGTCTGACCGGGGCCCGTGAGAGGCTGGCCGCATGGCCAAACCGACGCCGCTGCAGTTCCGGAACATCCTCGTCGCCCTGCTGGCGGCGGCGGGCTTCGTGTGGAGCATCGTGGCCGGCCTGCCGTGGTGGGTCAGCGCGATCATCGGCTGCGCGTGCGTCCTGTCGCTGGCCTCGGCGTACCTGAACCGTCCCGACGCGGGCTGACCACGGGTCGTCGACGAGGTGTTCGGCACTCGTCGACGACCCGCGAGTTCAGGCGGAGCCACCGCGAGCTGAGCCACACCGTGCGGGACAGCGCCCGGTCCCGTGCGCACACCGGGCTCGGCCAATCGGAACGGCATGCCCCGCCGAACCGCGACAGCCGCACGGCTCA
>NZ_JBIUTB010000004.1:40219-977700 GCF_044741685.1 Amycolatopsis sp. NPDC088138 | reverse complement strand
ACACGACTCACGACTCACGACTCACGACTCACGACTCACGACTCACGACTCACGACTCACGACTCACGACTCACGACTCACGACTCACGACTCACGACTCACGGAAGTGGACCACGCGACTCGCCAACCCGACTACGTGACACAGAGCCGATCTGCGCGGCTTGCCGCCCACCGCGCCAACTCCGGTGCGGCACGGCAGTCTCAGCGGGTCTTGGCGAACCGGGCCTTCACGTTCGCTCGCCCGGCTTCCGTCAGGCGGCCGAACAGGCGCAGCCTGGCGAGACCGCCGTCCGGGTAGATGTCCAGGCGGGCTTCCGTCACCTCCGGGCCGTCCGGCAGGGCGAAGCGGTGGCGGGTGTCCGGCTGCAGGCGCGTCTTCGGCAGCAGCTCCACCCACTCTCCGTACGTGTCGCGGCCGCTGATCGAGGCCCAGCCCGGGGCGTTGCCCTTCAGGTTGCTCGTGTCCAGCTCGACAAAACGGACCGTTCCGGCGCCGGCCAGGCGGAACGTCACCCAGTCGTTGCCGTCGTCGCGGCGGCGGGCCGTCTCCCAGCCCTCGGCCTGGTGGGCCGCCAAGCCGGGCGAGAGCATGTTGTTCGGCGAGGAATAGAACATGTTGCTGCAGCCCGTCACCAGGGCACCGTTCTCCAGGGCCGCCAGGTCCAGGGCGTCGAGATCAAGCAGGTCCGGGTCCGGGATCGGGGCGCCGTGGACGCGCAGGCGGGCGACGCCGCCGTCCGGGTGCTGGGTCAGGCGTACGTGCGTGTACCTGCGGGAACCATTGACGGTGTAGAAGTTTTCCGTGTGGCCCGCCGCGGGCGCGCGGTCCACCAGGACGTCCCAGTCCGCCGACGCCAGCTCCGCCGCGCTCGGGTAGCCCGGCACCGAAGCCGCCTCGACCGAGACGAACGGCGGGTAGTTGCCCTTGAAGAACGCCGTGTCGACGATGACGCCGGTGACCGTGCCCGCCAGGCCGAGGCGCAGGATCGCCTGGTCGTCGCCCGGTTCGCGGTGGCGGCGGGTCTCCCAGCCGTCGTAGACCTGGCCCTTCGGGCCGAACGTCTCGGCGCGGTGCGCCGGCGTCCACGGGTTGACCAGGTTCTCCTTCTCGGCGAACAGCTCGTCGGTCGCCCACATCACGGTCCCGCCGAAGCGGCGTGAGGCGAGGTCGGGCAGCTCTGTCCACTCAGGACGGTCAGACAACACAGCCTCCATTTCAGCAGTTCCCCCGGGTGAGCAACTCGCCAAACGGCGCGTCGCCAGTGATTTCGGTGCCTCGCAGCCAGGTCGAGCGGACGACGCCGGCCAGCGGACGGCGGTCGTAGGCGCTCACCGGGTTGCGGTGCTTCAGTTTCGCGACGTCGACCACGAACGCCTCGTCCGGCGCGAACACGCAGAAGTCGGCGTCGTAGCCCACCGCGAGATGCCCCTTGCGGCGCATTCCCGCCTGCGCGGCCGGGTGCTCGGCCATCCAGCGGACGACGTCGGTGAGCGCGAACCCGCGCTGCCGCGCCTGCGTCCAGATCGCCGGAAGTCCCAGCTGCAGGCTCGAAATCCCGCCCCAGGCCTGACCGAAGTCGCCGCTGTCGAAGCGTTTCAGCTCCGGCGTGCACGGCGAATGGTCGCTGACGACGCAGTCGATGACGCCGTCTGCGAGCCCCTGCCACAGCAGTTCGCGATTGGCCGCTTCCCGGATCGGCGGGCAGCACTTGAACTGCGTCGCGCCGTCGCGGATCTCCTCAGCGACAAAACTCAGGTAGTGCGGGCAGGTCTCGGCGGTCAGCGCGACGCCGTCGCGGCGGGCCTCCGCCACCAGCGGCAGCGCTTCCGCGGACGACAGGTGCAGGATGTGCGCCCGCGCCGAGTTCCGGCGGGCCGCCTCGATCACGTGCGTCACGGCCAGGTTCTCCGCCGCCCGCGGTCGCGAGTGCAGAAAGTCGACATAGCGACCGCCGTGCGGCTCGGGTGCCCCGTCGATCTCGTGCGCGTCCTCGGCGTGGACGATCATCAGCGCGTCCAGGGAACTCAGCTCTCGCAACGCTTCGTCCAGCCCGGCCGGATCGAGCGGCAGGAACTCGTCGACGCCGGAGTGCAGCAGGAAGCACTTGAACCCGAAGACGCCGGCCTCGTGCAAGCCGCGCAGATCCGAGACGTTGCCGGGGATCGCGCCGCCCCAGAAACCGACGTCGACGTGCACCCGGCCGGTCGCCGCCTTCCGCTTGACCTCCAGGGCTGAGACGTCGACCGTCGGCGGCAGGCTGTTGAGCGGCATGTCCACGATCGTCGTCACGCCGCCCGCCGCGGCCGCGCGGGTCGCCGTCTCGAAGCCCTCCCACTCGGCGCGGCCGGGATCGTTGACGTGGACGTGCGTGTCGACCAATCCGGGCAGCAGCACGACGTCGTCGCCGAGTTCGACGACACGATCGCCGGACAGCTGAGCGGCACCGGGTTCGACCGCGACGATCCGGCCGCCGTCGACGCCGAGGGTCACCGGAACCTCGCCCTCGGCCGTGACGGCCCGGGCCGCGCGCACCACAAGATCCATCCGAGAACCCTTCGCCGGGAGATTTGTCACCGCCGATTTCACAGTACGGAACGACGGTTTCGCACAACGACACTAACCACGGCCTGCGCCGCTCGTCAACGACGGACGCCGCGCGTTACGGTCATCCTCGTGCGGCTTGAAGCGGAGTTCACCAGCGAACCGTTCCACGGCGAAGGTTCGCCGCCCGAGCACGCGCTCGCCGCGCGCGACGCCGCCGCGGAAGCGGGGCTGGACACCGACTTCGGGCCGCTCGGCACCCTCGCCCGCGGTGACGCGAAGGCGCTTCTCGAGGCCTTGCCCGCGATCACGCAGGCGGCGCTCGACGGTGGCGCCACCCAGGTCACGCTGCAGGTGCGCTTGGTGGGCGCCGTGGTCGACGCGGGCACGGCGGCCGAGTCGGAAGATCCGCCCGGCAGGCTGACTGGAACGAAGGTTTCCGCCGCTGAACAGCGCGATCCGGCAGGCGCCCATGCAGGCGAACCGCACACGACCAGCGGTCCGGCAGACGAACCGCACACGTCCAGTAGTCCGGCGGGCGAACCGCGCACGCGGAGCGGCCAAGCAGGCGAAGCGGCGAGCACCGACAGCGCTCCGGCGGGCGAACCGCACACGACCGGTAGCCCGGCAGGCGAACCGCACACGTCCAGCAGCCCGGCGGGCGAACCGCGCACGCAGGGCGGCCAAGCAGGCGAAGCGGCGAGCACCGACAGCGCTCCGGCGGGCGAACCGCACACGACCGGTAGCCCGGCAGGCGAACCGCGCACGCAGGGCGGCCAGGCAGGCGAAGCGGCCCGCGCCGACAGCGCTCCAGCCGTTGAGCTGAACGATGCGCTCGCCCGGCTGATCGCCGATGTCGAACGTGAACTCGGGGCCGAACTGGGTGAACTCGACCGGCCGGGAAAGCAGCGCGCGGTGCGGCTGCTGCGCGAACGTGGCGCCTTCGGCCTGCGGAAATCGGTCTCCTCGGTGGCCGACGCGCTGGGTGTCACGCGGTTCACCGTCTACAACTATCTCAACCGCGAAGCCGACTGACCAGGGCTTTCAACAAAATGTTGACGGAACTCCGGCGCCAACGTACGGTCAGCGGGACGCCACACACGAGGAGTTCCCCGTGCCGCTCACCCTCACCGACTTCAACACCGCCGACGCCGGCGACGTACGTCCGGCGCTGACGGCCTGTCTCGCCGTCCCCCGTTGGGCGGACGCGATTCTCGACCACCGGCCCTACGAAAACCTCGACGCTCTGCGAGCCGCCGCGGACCTGCCGTTGAGCAGTGACGAGATCCGCCAGGCCATGGCCGCCCACCCTCGGATCGGCGAAAAGCCGAAGCAGCAAGGGACCGAGGCCGACTGGTCCCGCAGCGAACAGTCCGGTGTGGACAACGCCGACGAGTTCGCCGCCGCGAACGCGCAGTACGAAGCCAAGTTCGGACACGTCTACCTCGTCTGCGCCAGCGGGCGCAGCGGTGACGAGCTGCTGAAGATCCTCCGCGAACGGCTCGACAACGATCCGGCGACCGAACTCGGCGTCGCCGGGCAGGAACTGCTCAAGATCGCCGCGCTGCGGCTGGCCAAGGCGGTGACGGCGTGAGCCTGGTGACGACGCACGTGCTCGACACGGCGCAAGGGCGCCCAGCAGCGGGGATCGCCGTCCGGTTCGAAACCGCCGAGGGCAAGCCGATCGCCGACGGGCGCACCGACGACGACGGCCGCATCCGCGACCTCGGCCCCGACACCCTGGAGCCCGGCGTCTACCGGCTCGTCTTCGACACCGGCGCCTACCTCGGCCCGGACGGTTTCTTCCCGGAGGTGGCCCTCACCTTCCGGATCTCCGACGGCACCGTGCACCACCACGTGCCGCTCCTGCTCAGCCCGTTCGCCTATTCGACTTACCGAGGGAGCTGAACCGTGGCCATCACCCTGGGCCCCAACCAGTACGGCAAGGCGGAGGTCCGCCTGGTGACGGTGCGCCGCGACGGCCCCGTCCACCACCTGAAGGACCTCACCGTGTCGACGTCGCTGCGCGGCGAGCTGGCCGCGACGCACCTGACCGGCGACAACGCCGGCGTGCTCGCGACCGACACGCAGAAGAACACCGTGTACGCCTTCGCAAAGGAGGCGCCGGTCGGCGAGATCGAGGACTTCGGCCTGCGCCTGGCCCGGCACTTCACCGGCTCGCAGGCCAACATCACCGGCGCCCGGATCAAGATCGACGAGCACGGCTGGGACCGCATCGCCGTCGGCGGTGCGCCGCACGACCACGCCTTCAGCCGCTCCGGCGACGAGCGGCGCACCACCGCCGTCACGGTCCAGGGCGACCGCGCGTGGGTCGTGTCCGGCATCGACGGCCTGACGCTGCTCAAGTCGACCGGTTCGGAGTTCCACGGCTTCCCGCGCGAGGAGTACACGACCCTCGCCGAGACCGACGACCGGATCCTGGCCACGGCCGTCACCGCACGGTGGCGCTACCAGGGTGACGGCATCGACTGGGCGGAGAGCCACGCCGAGATCCGGCGCCTGCTGCTGGAGACGTTCGCGACGAAGCACAGCCTGTCCCTGCAGCAGACGCTGTACGCGATGGGCCAGTCGGTGCTCGAACAGCGGTCCGAGGTCGCCGAGGTGCGGCTGTCGCTGCCAAACAAGCACCACTTCCTGGTGGACCTGAGCCCGTTCGGGCTGAAGAACGACAACGAGGTGTTCTACGCCGCCGACCGCCCGTACGGCCTGATCGAGGGCACGATCCTGCGCGACGACGCCGAGGACCCCGGCCCGGCCTGGGACATCCACTGACGAAGGCCAAAAAGCAGCCCCCGCCCTCTCCGGGGGACCGGCCCCGCTTCCAGCGTATCGGGGGCCTCTGACGGAAAGCCGGAAAAGGCGGGTTCGGGGGCGGCTTGTCCACATCACGGGCGGGGTGTGGACAAGCCGTTGTTGATAGAACGCTCTATCGAACGGCGTATCCTCGGATGCGTGGCAGGGACCAAGGAACGCATCATGGCCGCTGGCGCCGAGTTGTTCCGGCGCAACGGGTACAGCGGCACCGGGCTGAAGCAGATCGTCAGTGAGGCGAACGCGCCGTTCGGGTCGCTCTACCACTTCTTCCCCGGCGGGAAGGAGCAGCTCGGGACCGAGGTCGTCCGGGAGTCCGGGCTGGCCTACATCCAGCTGTTCGACCTGTTCATCGCCCCCGCGCCCGACCTGATCAGCGGGATCGAGGCGTTCTTCGCCGCCGGGATCGCGACGCTCGAGGCCACCGACTACGTCGAAGGCTGCCCGATCGCGACCGTCGCTCTCGAGGTCGCCAGCACCAACGAACCGCTCAGGCAGGCGACCGCCGACGTCTTCACCGCGTGGATCGAGGCCGGGACCGAGAAGTTCGCGAAGTTCGGGCTCAGCCAAGAAGCCGCCCGGACGCTCACCATCTCCGTCGTCAACAGCCTCGAAGGCGCCTTTGTGCTCTGCCGGGCACTGCGGGACACCGAGGCCATGGCCGTCGCAGGGGCGACCAGCGTGGACGTCGCGAGGCGGCTCCAGAGCGAGCAACTTTAGTCGGGAATCCAACAAGAATACTCAACATGGCGCTTGACCGCCCAGCATCGGACATCGAAGCTACGGAGTGGTCTAGTCCTCCTGCCTCAACACCGTCGTTCGGTTGGAGCCGCCATGCGCCGAATTCTCGCCGTCCTCGCCGCCGCCGTAGCCGTCATCGGGATCACCAGCCAGCCCGCGAACGCCCTGGAAAACGGGCTCGCGAGAACCCCGCCGATGGGGTGGAACACCTGGAACACCTTCGAGTGCACCATCAGCGAGACGCTCGTCAAGCAGACCACCGACCTGATGGTCAGCTCCGGGATGCGCGACCGCGGCTACACCTACGTCAACCTCGACGACTGCTGGATGACCAGGAGCCGCGACAGCGCGGGCAACCTCGTCGCCGACCCGGCGAAGTTCCCCAGCGGCCTCAAGGCCCTCGGTGACTACATCCACGCGCGCGGGATGAAGTTCGGGATCTACGAGAGCGCCGGCACCGAGACCTGCCAGCACTACCCCGGCAGCCTCGGCCACGAGCAGGCCGACGCGAACAGCTACGCGAGCTGGGGCGTCGACTACCTCAAGTACGACAACTGCGGCAGCCCGAGCGGCGAGACCCAGCAGGACTACGTCCGCCGTTACTCCGCGATGCGCGACGCGCTCAAGGCCACCGGCCGCCCGATCGCCTACAGCATCTGCGAATGGGGCAACTTCTCCCCTTCGACCTGGGCGGCGGACGTCGGCAACCTGTGGCGCACCACCGGGGACATCACCAACAACTGGGGCAGCATCGACTCGATCTACCGCCAGAACGTCGGCCTCGCGTCCGCCGCGAAGCCCGGCGCCTGGAACGACCCGGACATGCTCGAGGTCGGCGACGGCATGGACTTCCAGGAGGACCGCGCGCACTTCACGCTCTGGGCGGCGATGGCCGCGCCGCTGATCGCCGGCGCCGACCTGCGCAGCGCCAGCGTCGCCACCTTCTCGACCTACCTCAACTCGGACGTCATCGCCGTGGACCAGGACACGCTCGGCAAGCAGGCCACGCGGATCTCGTCGAGCGGCGGGCTGGACGTCCTGCGGAAGCCCCTCCAGGGCGGGGACGTCGCCGTCGTGCTGTTCAACGAGAACACCACCACGAAGACCGTCTCGACGACGGCCGCCGCGGCCGGGCTGCCCAGCGCGTCGAACTACCGGCTGACCAACCTCTGGTCGAAGGAGCTGACCACGAGCACCGGCACGATCAGCGCCAACGTGCCGTCGCACAGCACGGTGATCTACCGCGTGAAGGCCAACGCGAGCGGCTCCACCACCGGCACGGCCCACCCCTTGCAGGGCGCGTCGTCGTCACGGTGCGCCGACATCAACGGCAACGTCACGACACCCGGCACCAAGGTCGACATCTGGGACTGCGACGGCGGCTCGAACCAGTCCTGGACGTTCACCAGTGCGGGTGAGCTCAAGGCCAACGGCCTCTGCCTCGACGCCGACGGCGGCGCGACCGCGGCCGGGACCAAGCTGATCGTCTGGACCTGCCACGGCGGCACGAACCAGCAGTTCAAGCTCAACGCCGACGGCTCCATCACCGGCACGCAGTCCGGCCTGTGCGCCGACGTCACCGGCGGCGACAAGCCCGCCGGCAACGTCAACGGCGCTCAGCTCGAACTGTGGAACTGCAACGACGACGCCAACCAGAACTGGCAGCTCAAGTAGCGGTCAGGTGTTCGGGCCGCACCGGGACGCGCGTGAGCGCGAGCCCGGTCGCGGCCCGGATCGCCGCCACGATCGCCGGGGTCGACGAGATCGTCGGCGGCTCCCCCACCCCGCGCAGGCCGTACGGCGCGTGCGGGTCCGGGCGTTCCAGGACGTCGATGCTCATCGGCGGCATGTCCAGGACCGTCGGGATCAGGTAGTCGGTGAAGGAGGGGTTCCGGATCTTCCCGCCGGAGGTCTGGATCTCCTCCATCACCGCGAGCCCGAGCCCCTGCGCCGAACCGCCCTGGATCTGGCCGAGCACGGCCTGCGGGTTCAGCGCCTTGCCGACGTCCTGGGCGCAGTCCAGCGCGACCACCTTGACCAGGCCCAGCTCGACGTCGACGTCCACGACGGCCCGGTGCGCGGCGAACGCGTACTGCACGTGGGCCGTGCCCTGCCCGGTTTCCGGATCCAGCGCGGTGGTGGGCCGGTGCCGCCACTCCACCGTCTCGTCGTAGACGTCGTCGGCGAGGACGTCGCCCAGGTCGGCGAGCACCTGGCCGTCGGCCGCGACGAGCTTGCCGCCGACGATGCGCGCCTTCCGGCCGAACCGGGTCAGCAGCCGCGCCCGCACCGCCGCGCAGGCGGCCTGCACCGCGCCGCCGGTGACGTAGGTCTGCCGGGACGCCGACGTCGAGCCGCCGTTGCCGATCGAGGTGTCCATCGGCAGCACCGTCACCTGCTCGACGCCCAGCTCGGTCCGGGCGATCTGCTGCATGATCGTCACCAGGCCCTGCCCGACCTCGCAGGCCGCGGTGTGCACGGTCGCCGCGGGCTCGCCGCCGACCAGCTGCAGCCGCACGCGGGCCGTCGAGTAGTCGTCGAAGCCTTCGGAGAAGCAGACGTTCTTGATCCCGACGGCGTAGCCGACCCCGCGGACGACCCCTTCACCGTGCGTCGTGTTCGACACCCCGCCGGGCATGTGCCGCAGGTCGAACGGCCGGTCCGGCGGCATCGGCTTGGCGCGCACCAGGTCCAGCAGCTCGGCGACCGGGGCGGCCGAGTCGACGGCCTGGCCGGTCGGCATCAGCGCGCCTTCGCTCATCGCGTTGCGGACGCGGATCTCGACCGGGTCGAGGCCACAGGCCGACGCGAGCTTGTCCATCTGCGACTCGTAGCCGAACGCCGCCTGCACCGCGCCGAAGCCGCGCATCGCGCCGCACGGCGGGTTGTTCGTGTACGTGCCCCAGCAGTCGACCGCCACACTGTCCACTGTGTACGGCCCGACGCCGAGGGTGGCGGCGTTCGCGACCACCGCACCGGTCGAGGACGCGTACGCGCCGCCGTCGAGGAACAACCGCGTCCGGACGTACACGAGCCGGCCGTCGTGGGTGGCGCCGTGCTCGTAGTACATCTTCGCCGGATGGCGGTGGACGTGGCCGTAGAAGGACTCTTCGCGGTTGTAGACCATCTTCACCGGCTTGCCGGTGTGCAGGGCCAGCAGGCACGCGTGGACCTGCATCGACAGGTCCTCACGCCCGCCGAACGCTCCCCCGACCCCGCCGAGCGTCAGCCGCACCTTCTCCACCGGCAGGCCCAGCGCGGCGACGATCTGCTGCTGGTCGACGTGCAGCCACTGCGTCGCGACGTACAGGTCGACGCCGCCTTCGGTGTCCGGCACGGCCAGCCCGGACTCCGGCCCGAGGAACGCCTGGTCCTGCATGCCGACCTCGTAGACGCCGGACACGACGACGTCGGCCGTGACGTCCTGCGGCCCGCGGCGGATCTTGACGTGCCGCACGACGTTGCCGCCGTCGTGCAGCGACGGACCTTCGCCCGCGACAGCCGCTTCGGAGTCCGTCACGGGAGAGAGCTCTTCGTAGGAAACGACGATCCGCTTCATCGCGCGGCGCGCGGTCTCCGGATGATCGGCGGCGACCAGCGCGACCGGCTCGCCCTGGTACCGCACGACGTCGACCGCGAGCACCGGCTGGTCGCTGTGCTCCAGCCCGTAGTGGTTGACGCCGGGAACGTCCTCGTGCGTCAGCACCGCGTAGACCCCGGGCACCTTAAGGGCCTCGGTGATGTCGATGCCGGTGATCCGCGCGTACGGGTGCGGGCTGCGCAGGGTCACGCCCCACACCATGTCCTCGTGCCACAGGTCCGAGGAGTACGCGAACTCGCCGCGCACCTTCACCGTGCCGTCGGGACGCCGCGGCGAGGTGCCGACGCCGTTGACCGTCTGGGTGCTGACGGAAGTCGTCATCTGTCCTCCCGCAACCGGGCGCTCGCGGCCGCCAGCTCGGACGCGATGTCGGCCTCGTCCGCCTCGCGCAGAACAGCGTCCTCGACGACGGCCTTGCCGCCGACGAACAGCCGCCGCACCGGTGGTGTCGTGCCCAGGACGAGCGCCGCCACCGGGTCGGTGATGCCCGCGTAGTTCAGGCCGGTGAGGTCCCAGACCGCCAGGTCGGCGAGCTTCCCGGGCTCGATCGAGCCGAGGTCGTCCGCCCGGCCCAGGCAGCGGGCGCCGCCCATCGTGCCCATCCACAACGCCTCGCGCGTGGTCAGCCCGCGCGGTCCGCCGCGCTGGCGGGCCTGCAGCAACGCCTGGTGCAGCTCTTCGCCGAGCCCGCCGGACTCGTTGGACGCGGCCCCGTCGGCGCCGAGGCCGACCGCGACCCCCGCGTCGAGCAGGTCGCGGACCGGGGCGATGCCGGCGCCGATGCGGCCGTTGGACGTCGGGCAGTGCGCCGAGCCGGTGCCGGTCGCGCCGAAGCGGCGGATCGCGTCGGGCGCGAGGTGGATGGTGTGCGCGAGCCAGACGTCGTCGGCGAGCCAGCCGAGCTTGTCGGCGTACTCGGCGGGCGTGCAGCCGACCTCGGCGAGGCACTGCTGCTCCTCGTCGAGGGTCTCCGCGAGGTGCGTGTGGAGCCGGACGCCCTTGTCGCGGGCCAGCTCGGCCGCGCCGGACATCAGCCGTTCGGTGACCGAGAACGGCGAGCACGGGCCGACGGCGATCTGCAGGTGCGCCTCAGCCGAGTCGTCGTGGAAGCGGCCGATCGCCGCTTCGGTGCCGGCCAGCGCGTCCTCGGTCGTCTCGACGAGGTTGTCCGGCGGGAGCCCGCCGTCGGACTCGCCGCGGTCCATCGAGCCGCGCACGACGTGCAGCCGGACGCCGATCCGCTGCCGGGCCGAGGCCAGCGCCGCCACCTGGTCACCGCCGTCGCGCGGGAAGACGTAGTGGTGGTCCGCGACGGTGGTGCAGCCGGTCAGCGCCAGCCGCGCCATCCCGGCGGTGGCGGCGGCGTGCGTGATCTCCGCGTCGAGCCGGCCCCAGACCGGGTAGAGCGCGACCAGCCACTCGAAGAGCGTGTGGTCGGCGGCCATCCCGCGGGTGGCCCACTGGTAGAGGTGGTGGTGGGTGTTGATCAGGCCGGGCGTGACCAGGCAGCCCGACGCGTCGACGCGCTCGTCGAACTCGCCGGTGTAGACGCCCTCGCCCACCTCGGCGATCCGGTCGTTCTCGACCACGACGTACCCGTTGGCGTACTCCTCGCCGCTGACCGTGGCGACCGCCCCGCCGGTGATGAGTGTCCTCACGCGACCCCGCCTTTCGCCACGGCGCGCACGGCGTCGAGGATCTTCTCGTAGCCGGTGCAGCGGCAGAGGTTCCCCGCCAGCGCTTCGCGGATCTCTTCGTCGGACGGGTCGGGGACGCGGTTCAGCAGGTCGTGCGCGGCGACGACCAGGCCCGGCGTGCAGAACCCGCACTGGACCGCGCCCTGGTCCACAAAGGACTGCTGGACCGGGTCGAGGACGTCGCCGTCGGCCAGCCCTTCGACCGTGCGCACCACGCGCCCCTCGGCCTGCCCCGCGGCGACCAGGCAGGCGCAGACCGGGACGCTGTCGAGGTAGACCGTGCAGGATCCGCATTCGCCCTGCTCACAGGCGTTCTTCGAACCCGGCAGGCCGAGCCGCTCGCGCAGCACGTAGAGCAGGCTCTCCCCCTCCCAGACGTCGTCGGCCTGCCGTTTCTCGCCGTTGATCGTGACATTCAGGCGCAAACCCGCTCCCCCGTCCGGTGCTCGTCCCAGGCCCACGTCAACGTACGCCGCGCCAGCACCGACAGCGCGTGTTTGCGGTAGGCGGCGCTGCCGCGGACGTCGTCGATCGGTGACGTCGCTTCGGCCACCAGCTCGCCGAAGCGGCGCTTCAGGGAGTCGGGCAACGCGTCCGACGAGCCCCACGGAAGCTCGGCGGCGAGGAACGCCTCGGCTGCACGAGCGCGGCGTGGCGTGGGCGCGGCCGAGCCGATCGCGGCGCCGACCTCGCCGTCGCGCAGGGCCAGCGCGAAGGAGCAGACCGCGATGACCATCGCGTTGCGCGTGCCGACCTTGGCGAACTGCTGCGGCCCGGCGTGCGCGGGCAGGTGGACGGCGGTGATCAGCTCGTCGGCCGCCAGCGCGTGGCGTTTCACGCCGACGTAGAACTCCTCCGCCGGGAGGATGCGGGTCCCCCGCACGGAGGCCACCTCGACACGCGCGCCGAGGGCCAGCAGCACCGGGTGGGTGTCCCCGGCGGGCGAGGCCGCGCCGAGGTTGCCGCCGACCGTGCCGCGGTTGCGGATCTGCGGCGAGCCGACCGTGCGCGAGGCCATGGCCAGGGCGGGGACGAGTTCACCCACTTCAGCGATGACCCGCGAGTACGGGACGCCGGCGCCGAGCCGGACCGTGCCGCCCGCGTGGTCCACAGTGGACCAGTCCGCCAGCTCGCCGATCCGGGTCAGGTCCAGCAGGGCGTCCGGGCGGCGGTGGTCGAAGTTCAGCTCGACCATGACGTCGGTGCCGCCGGCGATGGGCACGGCGTCGGGACGCTCGGCTTTCAGAGCCAGGGCCTCGGCCAGCGTCGAGGGACGCAGGAACTCCACGCTTGCTCCTTCGGGAAGGGCGAATAGACCAGTAGACGCCTAACGGCCAGCGGGCGGCAACGGCACGGGACATGAAACGCACCCGAGCGAACCCCCGGGCGTTTGTGCTTTCCTACAAGCCTGATGACGACCGTGAAAACTCTGCTGGGCCTGCCGGGGCTGCGGCTGCGCCCGCGGGCCGGGGCCGACCTGCTCGACCGGCCGGTGACGCGCATCTACGTCACGGAGCTGTCCGACCCCGGACGGTATCTGTCGGCCGGTGAGCTGGTGCTTTCGGGCCTGCTCTGGTGGCGCCGGCCGGGGGACGCCGAGCCGTTCGTGGCCGCGCTGGCCCGCTCCGGCGCGGCGGCGCTGGCGGCGTCCGGGGCCGACTCGGACGGCATCCCGGACGACGTCGTCGACGCCTGCGAACGGCACCGGATCCCGCTGCTGGAAGTGCCGATCGACCTGTCGTTCTCGGTGGTCACCGAGCAGGTCGTGCTGGCGCTGGCCGCCGCGTCCGACAGCTCGCGCAAACGTTTGCAGGCGGCCGCGGACGCGCCCGTGGAGACGCTGCTGGAGCGGGCATCGACGGAACTGGGGCTGCCGTGCTGGGTGCTGTCGGGGCTGGGCCGGGTGGTCGCCGGGGCGACGCCGCTGCCGATGCCCGTCGAGGAGGTCGTCCGGCGGTACGCGGGCAAGGAGCCGGGACCGCTGACGCTGCTGCCGGTGGAGGGCGGGCACGCGGTGCCGTGGCTGATCGCCGTCGGCGGGACGCTGAGCACCGCACAGGCCGAGCTCGCTGAGGAGCTCGCGGGACTCGTCGGCGTCACGCGGGCGCGGGCGGTGCAGCCCGAAGGCGAGCTGCCCGGCGAAGTGCACGTGGTCGCGCTGCGGACCGAGGGCAGCGACGAGAGCCGGGACGTCCTGCGCGAGCTGCTGCCCGGCGCGCTCCTGCTCGAGTCCGCCGGGGAGACCTCGTACGCGGCGACCGGGCGGTGGCCCGCCGAGGCCGCGACAGAGCTGTCCACTGTGGAGCCTTTGCTGCGGGCGAAGCGGATCCTTTGCGGCGTCAGCGATCCCGCTCCGCGAGACGAAGCGCGAGAAGCCGCGCGGTACACACTGGAAGTGGCGGCCCGGCGCACTGGCTGCGTCACCGTGGTGCCGGCGAACGAGGTGGACGCACACACGCTGCTGCTCGCCGGCGCTCCCGCCGGGGTGCGGGCCGCGCTGCGACGGCGGGTCCTCGGACCACTGCTGGACTACGACGCCGAGCAGCACACCGACCTCGTGCACACCGTCCGGGTGTTTCTCGAGTGCTCGGGATCGCCGACGCGGGCGGCGAAGGCCTTGCACGTCCACGTCAACACGCTGCGCTACCGCATCGGCCGGGCCGGCGAGCTGCTCGGCGCGGACCTCACCGAGTTCACCGACCAGCTCGACGTCTACCTGGCGTTGCGCGCGGGAGACCCACCGGGATGAGCACCGGGAGCGGTTCGCCGGGGCCCCGCGGACGTTGAGCCACGCGGCCCGGGACGCCCTGCCGAAGCCGCGCTGAACGGCTACCGGGACACTCGGGACCATGGGCAAGCAGAAGCGCCGGGCGGTCCCCGTCGAGGACGTAACGGCGCCGCGGACGGCCGAGGAGTTCGCCAACGCCCTGCTCGCGGCGGCCTACAACGGCACCAAGGCCGCCACGGTGAAACGGCTCGCGACCGGCCTGGAGCTGCCGGAATCCTTGGCGAGGGGCGTGGATCTGGCCGGTCGCCAGGTGATCACCCGGGTGTGCCGGAACGGCTGGCTGCCCGAGGACGTCCACCAGGCGGCGCGGCGCCGGGTCGACGAGTTCGCCGTCTCGTACGTGCTGGACACGCTCGCCGGTTACGCCGGGCAGTTCTCTCCCGAGACCGTGCACCCCGCCTGGCGGGAGCAGCTCGACGAGACGGGCGCCGTCCAGTGGTGGTCGACTTCCGAACCCCATGCGACGCAGTGGGCGGCGAAGCACATCCTGACCGCCGCCGAGGCCCTGACGACCTTCGTGGAAGCCCTCGGGCTTCTGGTGTCGATGCCGGCGCTGAATCCCGTTCTGCCCGTGCCGGGGACGCCTTACCGGCCGACGGTTCACCACGCCGTCGACGAGAAGCAGCTGGGCCGGGTCCGCGCGCTGTTGGCCAAGGCCGAGTCGAGTTCGTTCCCGGAGGAGGCCGAAGCCCTCTCCGCGAAGGCGCAGGAGCTGATGACCCGCTACGCCCTCGACCGCGTCCTGGTCGAGAGCACGGCGCCCGACGTGCCGGCGTCTCGGCGGCTCTGGCTGGACACGCCGTACCTCGACGCGAAGTCGCTCCTGGTCCACGTGGTGGCGACGGCGAACCGCTGCCGCGCCGTCTTCGACGCGCGCTGGGGCTTCGTCACCGTCGTCGGCGACGAGAACGACCTGGACGCCGTCGCGCTGCTGACGACGTCCCTGCTGGTCCAGGCGACCCGGGTGATGATCGCCGACCCGGCCGGGCGGTCTCGGGCGTTCCGGCAGTCGTTCCTCGTCTCCTACGCCACCCGGATCGGCGAGCGCCTCGAAAAGGCCGCGGAGACCACCCTCGCGGACGCCCCCGACGCGGACCGGCTGCTGCCGGTGCTGGCGTCCCACGAGCTGAAGGTGCAAGCGGCGTTCACGCAGCTCTTCCCCGACGTGGTCGGCAAGTCCGTGACGGTGCGCGACCTCGACGGCTGGGACGCCGGACGCTCGGCCGCCGACCGCGCCCGGCTTCCCGGCTCGTGAGCTCTCAGACTTCGCGACGCGCGTACTTCTCCAGCTCCGGCCGCCCGAACGGCAGCTCACCCTCATCGAGGGCCCCGCAGTCCAGGCCGCGCAGCAGGTACACCGCCAGGGCCTGGGCCGTCGCGGGTTCGTCCAGGACTCCCCCGGACGTCTTGTCCGCGTACGCGCGCAGCCGGTCCACCGCCGCAGGGAAACCCTCGCGGTAGAACGTGTACGTCGCCGCGAAGCGGGTCGGCAGCTGGTGCGGGTGCAGGTCCCAGCCCTGGTAGAAGCCGCGTTCCAGGGACCGGCGGACCAGGCGGAGGTGCTCGGCCCAGGCGCCGGGGAGCGCGTCGCCGATCGGGAGGCGGTTGGTCGAGCCGTCCGACAGGCGGACGCCGGTGCCCGCCGCCGAGACCTGCATCAGCTGCTTGGCCAGGTCCGCCGCCGGGTGCTCCATGCTCTGGTACGCCGCCGCGATGCCGAGCCCGGCGCTGTAGTCGTACGTGCCGTAGTGCAGGCCCGAACACCGGCCGTCCGCGGCGTGCACGATCCGGGCCACCGACAGCGTCCCGTCCGCGTCCACAATGGACTGGGCCGTCTCGATCTGGACCTCGAAACGCAACGATCGCTCAGGCAGCTCGTACGCGGATTCCAGCTGTGCCAGCACTTCGGCGGCGACCGAGACCTGGTCCACCGCCGTCACCTTCGGCAGCGTGACGACGAACCCGGGCGGCAACGGGCCGTTGTCCAGCAGGCTGCCGAGGAACAGGTCGAGGGTGCGGATCCCGCGGCGGCGCGTCAAAGCCTCGAAGCTCTTGAAGCGGATACCGACGAACGGCGTGCCGCCCGTGGTCGCGAGGGTCTGGCCGGCCGCGCGCGCCGCCGCGTCCTCGACGTCGTCCGGGACGCGGCCGAAGCCGTCCTCGAAGTCGATCCGCAGGTCCTCGATCGGCTCGGTCAGCAGCTTGGCCCGGACCCGCTCGTAGACGTCGGCGTCCAGGCCGAGCAGGTCCTCGTGCTCGACGAAGACCCGCATGGCCTGCTTTCCCCAGTCCGCGACCAGCCGTGTCCGGTACGACGACGCCGGGACGTAGACCGTGTGCACCGGCTGGCGCCCCGGCAGCTCCCCCGGGTACAACGCCGCGACGCGCGCGTCGGCCTCGGCCAGGCGCGCGTCGGCGGCGTCGTAGACGTCCTGGGACAGCCGCACTACTTGATCCGCTCGTACGCGGGCAGCGTCAGGAAGTCCGGGAACCCGTCGGCCAGCGCGACCTGCTCGAACAGCTCGACGGCCGGCTCCAGCGCCTCCGGCTTGATCTCCGCGGCCAGCTCGCCGCGGACCTCCGCCAGCACGCCGCGCACCAGCTCGGACGTCACGACGTCGCCGGTGTCCAACGTGGTCCCGTTCTTGACCCACTGCCAGACCTGCGAGCGCGAGATCTCCGCCGTCGCCGCGTCTTCCATCAGGTTGTGGATCGCCGCGGCGCCGTTGCCGGAGAGCCAGGAGGCGATGTAGCGGATGCCGACGTCCACGGCCGCGCGCAGGCCGGCCGCCGTCGCGCCACCCGGCGTCGAGGCGACGTCGAGCAGCTGGTCGGCGGTGACGCTCACCTCGTCGCGGGTGCGGTCGAGCTGGTTCGGCTTGTCGCCGAGGACCTTGTCGAACTCCTCGCGGCAGATGTCGACCATGCCCGGGTGCGCCACCCAGGAGCCGTCGAAGCCGTCGCCGGCCTCGCGGCTCTTGTCGGCGCGGACCTTGTCGAGCGCCGCCTTGGTGACGTCCGGGTCGTTGCGGTTCGGGATGAACGCGGCCATGCCGCCGATCGCGAACGCGCCGCGCTTGTGGCAGGTGCGCACGAGCAGCTCGGTGTAGGCGCGCATGAACGGCGCGGTCATCGTGACGGAGTTGCGGTCCGGCAGCACGAACTTCTCACCGGCGTCACGGAAGTACTTGATCACGCTGAACAGGTAGTCCCAGCGGCCGGCATTCAGGCCCGAGGCGTGCTCGCGCAGTTCGTAGAGGATCTCCTCCATCTCGAACGCGGCCGGGATGGTCTCGATCAGCACGGTCGCGCGGACGGTGCCGTGCTCGATGCCCAGCGTCTTCTCGGAGTGGGTGAAGACGTCGTTCCAGAGCCGCGCTTCGAGGTGGCTCTCCATCTTCGGGAGGTAGTAGTACGGGCCCTTGCCGCGGCTGAGCGCCTCCTTCGCGTTGTGGAAGAAGTGCAGGCCGAAGTCGACCAGCGCGCCGACGGCCTCGCGCCCGCCGAAGGACAGGCCGCGCTCGTCGAGGTGCCAGCCGCGCGGGCGGACCACGATCGTCGCGTGCTCGACGCCGTCCTTCAGCGCGTAGCTCTTGCCGCCGCTTTCCAGCGTGATGTCCTCGCGGACGGCGTCGTACAGGTTGACCTGGCCGGACACGACGTTCGCCCAGTGCGGCGTGTTGGCGTCTTCGAGGTCGGCGAGCCACACCTTCGCACCGGAGTTGAGCGCGTTGATGGTCATCTTGCGGTCGGTCGGCCCGGTGATCTCGACGCGGCGGTCGCGCAGCGCGGCCGGCGCTTCGGCGACCTGCCAGTCGCCCTCGCGGATCTCCTTCGTCTCCGGCAGGAAATCCAGCTTGCCGGTGGTGCGGGCCTCCTCGCGGCGCTTGCCGCGCGCCTGCAGCAGCTCGTCGCGGCGGCCGGCGAAGGCGTCGTGCAGGCCGGCGAGGAAGGCGAGCGCCTCCGGCGTCAGGATCTCGTCGCCACGCTCGACCGGGTCGCCCAGCACCTGGACTTCAGAAGACATGCGGAACACCTCGAGGGTTCGGATCTTTGGATAACGGCCCTACGGTTTTCTACCAGCCGGACTATAGTTTCTGCATAGCGGAAGCTCAACGCAGACGTAAGGAGGACCACCGGTGGCAGCGGAGAAGAACGGGCGCGATGGCGGCGTCCAGTCCCTGCAGCGTGCCTTCGAGCTGCTGGAACACCTCGCGGACACCGGCGGTGAGGCCAGCCTGTCCGAGCTCGCGACGCTGTCCGGGCTGCCGATGCCGACGATCCACCGGCTCATCCGCACCCTGGTCGACCTGGGGTACGTCCGGCAGAACACGAACCGCCGGTACGCGCTGGGAGCGCGGCTGATCCGGCTCGGCGAGAACGCGAGCATGCAGTTCGGCGCCTGGGCGCGGCCGCTGCTGGCGGAGCTGGTCGAGGAGGTCGGCGAGACGGCGAACCTGGCGGTCCTGGAGCGCGACGAGGTCGTGTACGTGGCCCAGGTGCCCTCCAAGCACTCGATGCGGATGTTCACCGAGGTCGGCCGGCGGCTGCTGCCGCACGGCACGGGCGTCGGCAAGGCGATGCTGGCCCACCTGCCCGCGGCCGACGTCCGCTCGCTGCTGGAGCGGACGGGGATGCCGGCGTACACCGAGCACACGTTCACCGACGCGGACGCGCTGGCCGTCGAGCTGTCCCGCATCGCTTCGCAGGGGTACGCGCTCGACGAGGCGGAGCAGGAGCTCGGGGTCCGGTGCGTCGCGGTGGCGGTGCCGGGAGCGCCGGTGCCCGCGGCGGTGTCGGTGTCCGGCCCGTCCGGACGGCTGACCGCCGAGGCGGTGGCGCACATCGCCCCGGCGGTGCGGCGGGTGGCGGACGCGCTGGGCGCGAGCCTTTCCCAGGCCACGGTCACCGTGTGAGCCGAGTGATCACGGGTGACTCGGAGCGCATGGCGGCCGATACCCCGATCACCATGTCCGAGCCTCGGCGCCACGATCGACAAGGGTTTTGCCGACCTCGACGCGAGGCACGAGGGAATGACTCGGCTCCTCCGGCAGGCCATCGACAAGAACCGGCCTACTGCAGCTCTCCCGCCAGCAGGTCCATGAGCAGGCCGTCGTGCCAGGTGCCGTCCGGGCCGCGCTCGTACTGGCGCAGCAAGCCGACCGGGCGGAAACCCAGCTTCGTGTAGACCCGGATCGCCGTCTCGTTCGAGGCCGCCGGGTCGATGGTCAGGCGGTGGTGGCCGCTGTCCAGCAGGTGGCGGGCCAGGGTGCGGAGGGCGTCCGTGCCGATGCCGCGGCCGTGGAAGTCCGGGTGCACGGAGATGTCGATCCCGGCGTGGTGGTACTGCGGCTCCAGCTCTTCACAGCTCTGGATCATCCCGACGACCTCGCCGTCGAGTTCGATCACGTAGCAGGTGTAGCCCTCTTCGACCTCGTACAGGCCTTCGACCTCGTGGTCCGGGTCGCCCCACCAGCGGGCGACCTCCGGGGTGGCCAGGATTTCGCGGAGACGGTTGCGGTCTTTTGCCGAAATGGTACGCAAAAGTACCCGCGCACCGTGGATGATGGGCATGCTTCGGTCCTCTCTCGTAGTGAATGACGGCTTTGGGACGTCTGTTACGAGGAGGGGCACGAGCGGAAGTGCGTCAACCGGGCATGCCCGGATTCTGCGCCGGCGCGCACCGCCCGTCATCCGATTTTCCCGGAAGGACGGTCATGGACTCCCTCACCGGCGGCGCGCTCGCCTGGCTCGCCCAGGGCGCCGCCTCGAACCTGCTCGACCGGCTGGTCGACCGCGCGCTCGACGGGCCGCCGCCGCTGCCCTCGTGGCCGCGGCTCGGCGGATCGCCGCCGGGGACGGTCGAGATCTCGGTGCGGCACCAGCTGACGATCCGGACCCGCACGCCGGTGATCCTGACGCTGCAGGAGGACGGCAGCCGCACGGGCACGGTGTTCTCGGTCGTGCTCGGCCACACCACCCGCGTCAACCTCCCGGGCGGCGACTACTTCGGCGCAGCGATGATCGTCGACCCGCTGGGGCGCACCCGATCCGGCCAGACGCTGCAGGGCATCGGCTGGTCCCGGCTGAAGGTGACGTCCCGCCGGACGTCCCCGCTGGTGATCCCGGCCCACCACCCGACGGCGCCGGTGCTGCTGCAGCTGGGGCTGCGCAAGGCGGACGGCACGCCGTTGTTCCGGCTGCCGCCTTCCCGGCTCTAGCCGGTATCAGGCCGCCGTCTCGCGACTCCGGAGGAGCGAGAGAGGGGGCACGACTTGGAACCGTTCACCGGATCACTCGTCTGGCTGGGTCAGGCGGCGGCCGCGGCCGTCGTCGGCAGGCTCGCCGAGCGGGCCCTGGACCGGGCCTTCGACGGGCCGCGGCGGGCTGTCACGCTGCCGGAGCCCCGTCGCCACCGGATCGGCGACGTGACCAGCGACGTCGACATCGTCGTGCGGCACGTGCCCGCCGGACGGCGTCCTGTGCTGCTGGCCCTCCAGACGGCCCCGGCCGGGAACACCGGGGAACCGCACGGGGTGACGGTGCCGACGCTGCTCGGCGAGACCGCGCACCTGACCCTGGCGCGCGACGACTACCTGATCAGCGCGCTGGTCCTCGACGCGCCCGCGCAGCTCGGCGGCAACCCGGTGCTGCACGGCGTCGGCTGGGTCCGCCACTGGGTGGCCGGCAACCGGACCGATCAGCTCACCATCACCACCGAGGTGCCGACCAAGGAGCTGGTCGAACGGCTCGGCCTGCGCAAGCCGGACGGAACGAGCCCGTTCGAGCTGCCGCCGCCGCGCCCTGACCGGCCGCAGCTGCCGGCTTCATGGGCTCACGCACACCAAGCCGCGCAGCTCGCCACCAGTACCGCCACGGCGAACGCGCGGTGCCGCGCGAGCGTGGTGCAGCGCGGCTCGCGCTGCACCATGACGGTTTCCGCCTTCAGCGCGAACGGACTGTGCATGCACCACGACAGCCACTTCAAGGCGGGTGGCACCGTCCACGACTGGGCCACCCGCAAACGGATCCGTTAGCCCAGCAACGCGTCCACGAAGGCGCCCGGCTCGAACGGCGCCAGGTCGTCCGGGCCCTCGCCCAGGCCGACCAGCTTCACCGGGACGCCCAGCTCACGCTGGACCTGGAACACGATGCCGCCCTTGGCGGTGCCGTCCAGCTTGGTCAACACGATGCCCGTGACGTCGATGACCTCGGCGAACACGCGGGCCTGCATCAGGCCGTTCTGGCCCGTGGTCGCGTCGAGGACCAGCAGGACCTCGTCGACCTTCGCCTGCTTCTCGACGACGCGCTTGACCTTGCCCAGCTCGTCCATCAGGCCGGTCTTCGTGTGCAGCCGGCCCGCCGTGTCGACCAGGACCGCGTCGACGCCCGTGTCCACGCCGCGCTTGACCGCGTCGAACGCGACCGCCGCCGGGTCCGCGCCTTCCTTGCCGCGCACGACCTCCGCGCCGACGCGCTCGGCCCACGTCTGCAGCTGGTCGGCCGCCGCCGCGCGGAAGGTGTCCGCCGCGCCCAGGACCACCGTGGCACCCTGGGCGACGAGCACCCGCGCGAGCTTGCCCGTGGTCGTCGTCTTGCCCGTGCCGTTGACGCCCGCGACCAGCACCACCGCGGGCTGCTTCTTCCCGTCGACGGTGTGCGGCAGCGCCCGCACCGCGCGGTGGGCGTCGGTCGACAGCTCCGCCGTCAGCACCTCGTGCAGCACCTCGCGGGCCTCGGCCGAGTTCCGCACCGCGCGCCGGGACAGCTCGTCGCGCAGCCGCTCGACGATGTGGTTCGTGGTGGCCGCGCCCAGGTCGGCCATCAGCAGCGTGTCTTCGACGTCCTGCCAGGAGTCCTCGTCGAGGTCGCCGGCGCCGAGCAGGCCCAGCAGGCTCTGGCCGAACATCGAGCGGGACTTCGTCAGCCGCCCGCGCAGCCGCTCCAGCCGGCCGGCCGCGGGGTCGATCTCTTCGGTGACGGCAGCCGGCTCGACGACCTCGGCATCGGGCAGTTTGACGTCGCGAACCGTGCGCTGGGCCGAGTCGCGCGGGACCGCGGCGTCGTCGCCGACGGCGGGCTGGCCGTCGGTCTCCGGGCGGTCCTCGACGGGGTGCTCGGCCGGCTCCTGGACCTCGGGCGCCTCACCGCCGGGCGCGAGCGCGATGCCCCCGCTGGCCGCGTAGCTGCCGCCCTTCGGCTTGGCCTCGACCTCACGCTGGGCGTCCAGGCTGATGCGGCGCTTGCGCGCGATCAGCAGGCCGGTCACCAGCAGGGCGACCAGCACGACGACCGCGATGACTACGAAGATGAACCAGGAGCTCGACACTGCACCATCCTTTCATTGGCCCGCCACCACCGCGGACCCGCCGTCCGCGCAGGCAATTCGTAACGACGTACATCCCGATTGGGCCAAGACTTCACGGGGTGGGTTGCGTCACAGGCAACGCTGCACTAAACCCCTCCGGATGGGGAAACGAGCCAGCCACGGCTTCCGGGTGATCGGGCTGATTTCGGGCACGTCGGTCGACGGCATCGACGTCGCCGCGGCCGACCTGCACGCCGAAGAGGACACCGTGGTGCTGACCCCGCTCGGCGAGCTCGACGTCCCCTACCCCGAACCGCTGCGTGCGGGCCTGCTCGGCGCGCTGCCGCCGAACCCGTGCACCGCCGGGGAACTGACCCGGCTCGACACCGGCGTCGGCCAGGCGTTCGCCGACGCCGCCCTGCGCGGCGCCGTCGAGCTGGCGGGCGGCACCGCGGACCTCGTCGCCTCGCTGGGCCAGACGGTCTTCCACTGGGTGGAGGACGGCAGCGCCCGCGGCACCCTGCAGCTCGGGCAGCCCGCGTGGATCGCCGAGCGCACCGGGCTGCCGGTGCTCGCCGACCTGCGCGCCCGCGACGTCGCCGCCGGCGGGCACGGCGCACCGCTGGCCAGCACGTTCGACCAGCTGTGGCTGCGCGGCCTGGCCGAGGACAGCGGACGCCCGGTCGCCGCGCTCAACCTGGGCGGGATCGCGAACATCACCGTCGTCACCGCGGGCGCACCGGCGATCGCCTACGACACCGGGCCGGCCAACGCGCTGCTCGACCTCGCCGCCCACCGCGTCACCGGGAGCCGCAGCGACCTCGACGGGCGGCTCGCGCTGCGCGGCTCGGTGCGCGCCGACCTGCTCGTCCGGCTGCTCGCCGACCCGTACTTCGCCGCCCCGGCGCCGAAGTCCACCGGCAAGGAGTACTTCAACGCGGCCTACCTCGACGCCGCCCTCGACGGCCTGCCGCCGGTCGCCGCGGCCGACCTGCTCGCGACGCTGACCGAGCTCACCGCCGTCTCCGTCGCCGAGCAGTGCCACCACCACGGCGTGACGACGGTGATCGCGTCCGGCGGCGGGATCGCCAACCCGGCCGTGATGACGGCGCTGGCCAGGAACCTGCCCTCGGCGGTGCTCAAGACCAGCGACGACCTCGGCCTGCCCGGCGCCGGCAAAGAGGCGTACCTGACCGCGCTGCTGGGCTGGCTCACCTGGTGCGGCGTGCCCGGTACGGTGCCGTCGGCGACCGGTGCGCGGGGACCGCGCCTGCTCGGCGCCCTCGTCCCGGGTGCCGGGCCCTTGACCCTTCCTGCCCCGCTGGGGGGCGCCGTGACGCGGTTGCGTGTCGCGGAGAAGGCCGGATGAGGAGTAGGAGAAGTCCATGCGGGGTGTCGATCTGGCCATCATCGTGGTCTACCTGGCGGCGATGCCGCTGATAGGCGTGCTGGTCGGGCGGAAACAACGGTCGGCCGCCGACTACTTCGTCGGCGAGCGCAGCCTGCCGTGGGGCGCGGTGATGCTGTCCGTGGTGGCGACCGAGACGTCGACGCTGACCGTGATCAGCACGCCGGGCCTGGTGTTCGGCAACGCGTTCCTGTTCCTGCAGCTGGCCTTCGGCTACATCATCGGCCGGGTCATCGCCGCGTTCGTGCTGCTGCCGCGGTACTTCCGCGGCAACCTCGTGAGCGCGTACGCCTTCCTGGGCAAGCGGTTCGGCTCGGGGCTGCAGGGTACGGCGTCGGTGACGTTCGTGGTGACGCGGCTGCTCGCCGAGGGCGTGCGGCTGTTCGCCGGCGCGATCCCGATCAAGGTGATCCTCGGCCACTACAACATCCACCTGGACTACTGGGTGATCGTGGTGATCCTGACCGCGCTGACGCTGATCTACGCCTACATCGGCGGGATCAAGGCGGTCGTCTGGGTCGACGTCATCCAGCTGACGCTCTACCTGGGCGGCGCGGCGGTGGCGGCGATCGTGCTGCTGAACAAGCTGCCGGGCGACTGGGCGACCCAGGCTTCGGCGGACGGCAAGTTCATGCTCGTCGACTTCACGAAGAACCTGCTGACCAGCCCGTACGCCTTCGTGACGGCGGTGCTCGGCGGCGCCGCGCTGTCGATGGCCTCGCACGGCGCGGACCAGCTGATCGCCCAGCGGCTGATGGCCACGCGCAGCCTGCGCGACGGCCAGAAGGCGCTCATCGGCAGCGGCATCATCGTCACCATCCAGTTCGCGCTGTTCCTGCTGGTCGGGGCGATGCTCTGGGTGTTCAACGGCCGCAAGTCGGTCGCGGAGCTCGGCCTGCAGAGCCCGGACGACGTGTTCTCGAAGTTCATCATCGACGACCTGCCGGTCGGCGTGTCGGGCCTGCTCATCGCCGGGGTGCTCGCCTCGACCATGGGCGCACTCGCCTCGGCGCTCAACGCGCTCTCGACGTCGACCGTGGCCGACATCTACCAGCGCTTCACCAAGAAGTCGCCCGAGGACTCGAAGCTGCTGCAGCACGGTCGCATGTGGACGCTGATCTGGGCCGTGGTGTTCGCGGTGTTCGCGTCGCTGTTCTCCACCACGAAGAACTCCGTGATCGAGCTGGGCCTGGCCATCACCGGGTACACCTACGGCGCGCTGCTCGGGGCGTTCCTGCTCGGCCTGCTGATCAAGAAGGCCCGCCAGGTGGACGCGATCATCGCGTTCGTCGCGACGGTCGTGGTGATGGCGTTCGTGATCCTCGGCCTGAAGTTCAGCGCCAAGACCGGCGGCCTGATCGGGATCGACTTCAGCAAGGCGGCCGGGGACAAGGTCGCGCTCGCCTACCCCTGGTACACGCTGCTGGGCGTGGTGATCACGCTGGTCGTGGGCGGGTTGCTCTCGCTGCGGCACCGCACGCCCGACCCGAAGGCGGCCGAGGCGAACGCCGTGGGCGAAGACAAGCAAGAAGTCACTTCCGCCTGATTCTTCTGAACCGGTTCCGGCGGGCGCCCGTGTTGGTCATCGGGAGCCCGCCGGAAAGCGGCGGGAGGAAACAAAGGTGGGAACATGAAACGGATTTTGGTTGCGCTCGCGGTCGGCTCGCTGGCGCTCGGCGGTGCGGCGACGGCTTCGGCCGCCACGGCGACCCCGAAGGCCCCGGCGGCGGTCCAGGTCCCGGCGGGCAACCGGCCGCTCGCCACGTACTCCGGCGACGGCGTCCAGATCTACGGCTGCACCAACGGCGCCTGGGCGCTGATCCAGCCCGCGGCCGTGCTGTCGAAACACGGTCAGCCGGTGGCGATCCACAGCAAGGGTCCGGTATGGACATCCATTGTGGACGGAAGCACGGTCGGCGCGGCCGCGGCGGCGACCTCGCCGCGTGACGGCGCGATCCCGGAGCTGCTCCTCAAGGCGAACCTCAACAGCGGCACCGGGGTGTTCGGCAAGGTCACCTACGTCCAGCGCCTGAACACCCGCGGCGGCCTCGCCCCGGCCGGGGCGTGCACGGAAGGCGCCCAGACCGCGGTCCACTACACGGCCGACTACGCCTTCTGGGTGGCCGGCTGACCGGCGGGAGAAAACCGCTGCCCCCTGTCCTCGCGCCGCCCTAAACTGCGGGCGGGGACAGGGGGTTTCTCATGGGGTTCTTCATCGGCATCGGCGTGATCCTCGCCGTGCTGCTCGTCATCGGCCTGGTCATGGACCGCTTCGACCGCAAGCGCGGCGTCCGGCGCGGGATGCTCTCGCCGCGCGGCCGCCGACCCCGGATCGGCGACGCCGAGTGGATGGGCAGCGACCTCAGCACCTACGAGCCGCGCGCCCGCGGCGAAGACCGGCCCGCGCCGCGCGAAGAGGACATGCGCTGAGCCGGCTGTGATGTCCAGGGACGTTGCCCCTGGCTGAGGTGACCCGGTGCCGGCCTGTCTGTTCACCCGTACCACGGCGCCGGACAACGGGTCGGCCTACCGGTCGCGCCTGGCGCGACACCCGCGCCGAGCTGGGATCACCCCGAAACGAACCCGGCCACCTAGCCGACCGCGACCGGCTCGTCGTCGGCCGTGCGGAGGCGCTGCGAGATCACCTTCGTGATGCCGTCGCCCTGCATGCTGACGCCGTAGAGGGCGTCGGCGATCTCCATGGTCGGCTTCTGGTGGGTGATGATGATCAGCTGCGAGGAGTCGCGCAGCTGCTCCAGCAGCCCGATCAGCCGGCGCATGTTCGTGTCGTCCAGCGCGGCCTCGACCTCGTCCATGACGTAGAAGGGTGAGGGCCGGGCGCGGAAGATCGCGACCAGCATGCCCACCGCGACCAGCGACTTTTCGCCACCCGACAGCAGCGACAGCCGCTTGACCTTCTTGCCCGGCGGGCGCGCCTCGACGTCGACGCCGGTGGCGAGCAGGTCGTCCGGCTGGGTGAGGACCATCCGGCCCTCGCCGCCGGGGAACAGCACGCTGAACACCGTCTCGAACTCGCGGGCGACGTCCGCGTACGCGCCGGCGAAGACCTCGAGGATCTTCTCATCGACCTGCTTGATCACGGCCTCGAGGTCCTTGCGGGTGTCCTTGAGGTCCTCGAGCTGCGTGGAGAGGAACTTGTACCGCTCCTCCAGCGCCGCGAACTCCTCCAGGGCGAGCGGGTTCACCTTGCCCAGCAGGGAAAGGTCCTTCTCGGCGCGCTTGGCGCGGCGGGCCTGGGTGTCGCGGTCGAACGGCATCGGCGGCGGCGGGGTGACGTCCTCGCCGCGTTCCTTGGCCGCCTCGTACTCGGCCATCTCGCCCGCGCTCGGCGGCACCGGGACGTCCGGGCCGTACTCCTGCACGAGGTCGGCGAGCCCGATGCCGAAGTCCTCGGCGATCTTGGCTTCCAGGGTCTCCAGCCGCAGCCGCTGCTCGGCGCGCTGGACCTCGTCGCGGTGCACGGCGTCGGTCAGCTTCTCCAGCTCGCCGGTGAGCTCGCGGACCTTGGCGCGGACGCCGGTCAGCGCGGCTTCCCGGCTCTGGCGGCGGGACTGGACCTGGTCGCGTTCGGTGGCCGCGCGCTGGACCGAGTGCTCGATGCGCTCGAGCGCGATCTCACCGCCGCTGACGACGGCGTTGGCGATCTCGGCGCCGCGCTTGCGGGCCGCGGCGGCGCGCTCGGCGCGTTCGCGGGCCTGCTGCTCGGCGTGTGCGGCGCGGCGGAGACCTTCGGCCCGGCCCGCGATGCCGCGCGCCCGCTCCTCGGCGGTGCGCTGCGCGAGCCGCGCCTCCATCTCCTCCTGCCGGACGACGGCCAGCTCTTCCACGGCCAGGTCGCGCTCGGCGGTGTCCGGGTCGTCCTCGACCGGCTGCTCGGCGACGGCGGCGAGGCGTTCCTCCAGCTCGGCGAGCTGGGCCAGCGCCTGCACGCGGCTCTGCTCGACCTTCGCGCGCTGCCCGGAGAACCGCTCGACCTCGGCCTGCGCGGCCCGCGCGGCCTGCTGCAACCGGTTGAGCCGCTCCGACGAGCGGGCCTTGCGCACCTTGGCGTCACCGAGGGCGTCCTTGGCCTGGGAGACCTCTTCGCGGCGGGCCTGCTGCTCGGCGCGGGCGCCTTCCAGCTCGGCCGCGTACTGCTCCAGCTGGCGTTCGGCCGTGCGCAGCCGCACGCCGGCCTCGTCGACGGCGGCCTGGACCTCGATCACGCTCTCGCGGGCGCCGGACCCGCCGATCGCCCAGCGGGCGCCGAAGACGTCACCCTCGGCGGTGACCGCGCGGACCTCCGGGTGCGTGGCGACCAGCTGCCGGGCCGATTCGAGGTCACGGACCAGCGCGAGCTTGTCCAGGGCCTGCTCGACGGCGGGCCGCAGCTGCGCCGGCGCGGTGACGACCTCACGGGCCCAGCGCGCGCCTTCCGGCAGCGCGGGCCAGGAGTAGGTGTCCACAGTGGACTCAGGCGCGCCCAGCACGATGCCCGCGCGGCCGGAGTCCGTGTCCTTCAGGTACCTGAGGGCGCGCAGGGCGTCGTGGCCGCCGGTGACGGCGACCGCGTCGGCCACCGGGCCGAGCGCCGCGGCCAGCGCGACCTCGTGACCGGGCTCGACGGTCAGCAGCGCGGCGACCGAGCCGAGCAGGCCGGGCAGCTCGTGGGACGCGCCGAGCAGCGCGCCCGCGCCGTCCTTGCGCTTGAGCCCCATCGACAGCGCCTCGACGCGGGCCCTCTCCGACGCGATCTCGCGCTCGGCGGTGCGTTCGGCCTTGACCAGCTCTTCGACGCGCGCCTTGGCCGCGTTGTTGGCCTCGACCGCGCGGTCGTGGTGGGCCATCAGCCCGGAGTCGTCGGACTCCTCGACGCCGCCCTCCGCCTTGGCCACTTCGAGCTCTTCGACGGCGATCTCGGCCCGCTCCGCGGACTCCTCGAGGGAGACGCTGAGCCGGTCGATCTCGTCGGAGGTGGCGCCGTTCTTGCTGCGCAGCGCCTCGACCTGGCCGGTCAGCTTGGCCATGCCCTCACGCCGGTCGGCGATGGCGCGGACGGCGGCCCAGTGCGCGCGCTCGGCGGCCTGGACCCGCTGTTCGAGGTCCTCGCGGCGCAGCACGGTCTGGGCGAGCAGCTCCCGGGCCTCCATGACGGCCTCGTTGAGCTCTTCTTCCTGCTCGGCGACGCGCTCGGCCTCTTCGAGCAGCTCTTCGGGGTCGCGGCCGCCGGTGGCCGTGGTGACGTCGGCCGACAGGTGGCGCTGGCGCTCGATCGCCAGGCGGACGGTGCCGCGCAGCCGCTCGGCCAGCGCCGAGAGCTTGTACCAGGTCTCCTGGGCGCTCTGCAGCAGCGGCGCGTCCTCGGCCAGCGACGACTCCAGCTCGGTCTCCTCGGCGGAGACGATCTCGAGGGTCTGCTCGACCTCGGCGCGGCGCTGGCGGGCGACCTTCTCGTCGGCCTCTTCCCGCTCGATCGAGCCGCGCTGGGTGACGAGGTCGTCGGCGAACAGGCGCAGCCGGGCGTCGCGCAGCTCGGACTGGACGAACTGGGCCTTGCGGGCGATCTCGGCCTGCTTGCCCAGCGGCTTGAGCTGGCGGCGCAGCTCGGTGGTGAGGTCGCCGAGGCGGTCGAGGTTGCCCTGCATGTTGGCCAGCTTGCGCAGGGTCTGTTCCTTGCGCTTGCGGTGCTTGAGGACGCCGGCGGCCTCTTCGATGAAGGCGCGGCGCTCTTCGGGCTTGGACTCGAGGATGGCCGAGAGCTGGCCCTGCCCGACGATGACGTGCATCTCGCGGCCGATGCCGGAGTCCGACAGCAGCTCCTGGACGTCCATCAGGCGGCAGCGGTCGCCGTTGATCTCGTACTCACTGGCGCCGTCGCGGAACATCCGGCGGGTGATCGACACCTCGCCGTACTCGATCGGGAGCGCGCCGTCGGCGTTGTCGATGGTGAGGGTGACCTCGGCGCGGCCGAGCGGGGCGCGGCCCGCGGTGCCGGCGAAGATGACGTCCTCCATCTTGCCGCCGCGCAGGTCCTTGGCGCCCTGGGTGCCCATCACCCAGCGCAGTGCGTCCAGCACGTTCGACTTGCCGGAGCCGTTCGGGCCGACCACGCAGGTGATCCCCGGCTCGAAGCGCAGCGTGGTCGCCGAGGCGAAGGACTTGAAGCCCTTCAGCGTCAAGCTTTTCAGGTGCACTGGGTGCTGACCCCTCTGGCTGCCGGTACTGGCGTTTCAATCGTCCCAGGTTACCTGGGGGCGTCCGGGGACCGCCGGACGCGCCCCCTCACCGGCGCGCCTTAGCACAGCGTTCGAGTGCTCAGCAACCTCGTGCGCCACACCCGCCCCGGAAGTACCAAGGCCGGGCTACCGCTCGACGAACCCACTGAGTCCCCCTTTCGGGTCGGACCAGCGCTCGACGACGGTCTCCACACTTCCGGGTGATTCTCCGGAGCGAAGGGCGACCAACAGCCGCTCACAGTGGTTTTGATCACCCTCCGCTATGACCTCAACACGACCGTCGGGCATGTTGCGCGCGCTGCCGACCAAGCCGAGTTCGAGTGCCCGGCTGCGCGTCCACCAGCGGAAACCGACGCCCTGCACGCGCCCGCGGACCCACGCCGTCAACCGGGTGTTCGTTTCTTGCTCACTCACGCGTTCATCCTTTCCGGACAGACTGACTGCGCACAGTGATCACGCAGGCTCCCTACCTGGGCGAATGCGGCACGGACGGTGATAATCTCCCCGCCGAGGTCGCCCTCCCGGGTTCCCCCGCCCGGGGCAAGCAGTGATCGTTTGACGACCTCCGAGCCGCTTCCCGATCTACTAGGAGCCTGTATGCCCCGCCCCGACGGGTCAGATTCGAGCTCACGCATCACGAGGGTCGACACCACCGCGCCGCCGAAGAGCAGCAAACCGAACCGCGCCGGGTACGTCGTACTCGGGGTGGCCGGGCTGGTCGTCGCGACGGCGTTCGCCGCCGTCGCCGAGCTCGCCGGCCCGGCCCCCGCGACCACCGCGGGCGGCACCGGCGCCCCCGGCGGCCAGGGCACCTCGCCCGCGGGCGTCCAGACGGTGCCGGGCACCCCGACCCCGGGCGGCCCGTCCACCCTCGGCGGCCCGCCGTCGCCGACGGACACGCCTTCTTCGAGCGCCCCGACGACGGTGGTTTCGGTCAGCCCGGACGGCAAGACGACCACCACGGTCGTCACCCAGGCCCCGCCGCCGCCGTACACGCCGCCGCCGCGCAACGACACGGGCGACAACCCGCCGCCGAAGACCACGACGACCCCGCCGACGAAGACGACGACCCCGACGCCGTCCACCACGCCGACGACACCCACCACGCCGACGACGCCGGACTCGAGCCCGCCGCCCGCCGGCGGGCAGAGCACCGGTGGTTCGCCGACGGCCACCACGACCGAGTCCGGTCGCGCCGCCGGACGCGCCCAGTAAGCGAATTACCTCGAAGGCCACCGCCGCGGCGGTGGCCTTCGTCGTTTCAGGGCTTCGGGGTTCGGCGTAGCGCCCCGCCCGCGGCGCCTCCCAGGCCGAGCCCGATGCCGAGGAGGCCGTACGCCCAGGGGTCGTCGAGGCCGAAGGCGAACGAGACTCCCACCCCGGCGAGGTAGCCGCAGACGATCGCGAGCAGCACGCGAAGCCTCGTCATACGCGCTCCTTCGTCCGGCGCAGGTGCACGTACAGCGCCCAGTAGTAGACCGCGAACAGCACGTACAGCGCGCTCGTCCCGAGCTGGAGCCAGCCCTTCCAGCTGCCCACCTCGCCGTCGAACGCGAGCCAGATCCAGCCGGCCGCGATCAGCGTCCACATGACCCCGAAGGTCAGCACGAACTTCGGGGGCAGGCGTTCCCCACCCAGAACCCACCTCGTCGTCACTCGGGTGGGTTACCCCGGTTCTCAGGCTTCGAAGCGGTAGCCCATGCCCGGCTCGGTGAGCAGGTGCCGCGGCCGCGAGGGCTCCGGCTCCAGCTTGCGCCGCAGCTGGGCCAGGTAGACCCGCAGGTAGTGGGACTCCGTCTCGTACGACGGCCCCCACACCTCGTGCAGCAGCTGCTTCTGCGCGACCAGCCGGCCGCGGTTGCGGACCAGCAGCTCCAGTACGCCCCATTCGGTCTTGGTCAGGTGGACTTCGCGGCCGTCGCGGCGGACCTTCTTCGCCGCCAGGTCGATGCTGAACGACTCCGTGTCCACCACCGCGTCCACGTCGTCGGCGCCGGCCACCGCGGAACGGCGGACGGCCGCACGCAACCGCGCCAGCAGCTCGTCCATGCCGAACGGCTTGGTGACGTAGTCGTCGGCGCCCGCGTCGAGGGCCTGGACCTTGTCGGCCGAGTCGCCGCGGGCGGACAGGACGATGATCGGGACCGTCGTCCAGCCGCGCAGGCCGGCGATCACCTCGGTGCCGTCGAGGTCGGGCAGGCCGAGGTCGAGCACGACGACGTCGGGCTTGGTCTCGGCGACGGCCTTGAGCGCGGCCGTGCCGTCGTGCGCGGTGATCACCTTGTAGCCGCGGGCGTTGAGGTTGATCCGCAGCGCCCGCACGATCTGCGGCTCGTCGTCCACCACCAGCACGGTGGCCCCGGTGTCGCTCATCGCACCCCCTCTTCGACTTCGTGGTAGCTGACGCTCTCGGCGGGCAGGGACACGACGACCGTGAGGCCGCCGCCGGGGGTGTCCTCGGCGCGGATCGTGCCGCCCATCGCCTCGGTGAACCCCTTCGCGACCGACAGCCCGAGCCCGACCCCGGGTGTCGCGTCCCGGTCGCCGCCGAGGCGCTGGAACGGCGCGAACGCCGAGTCCGCGGTGCCCTTGCGCAACCCCTTGCCGTGGTCGACGATCCGCAGCTCGACGTGGCCGGAGTGGGCGCTGGCCCGGGCCGACACCTTGCCCCCGCCGTGGCGCAGCGCGTTGTCCAGCACGTTCGCCACCACCCGCTCCAGCAGGCCGGGGTCGGCAAGCACGGACGGCAGCTGGTCGTCGACCGCGACGACCACCGCGTCGGAGGCATCCACATTGGACAGTGCGTGCGCGACGACCTCGTCGTAGCCGACCGGGCGCAGGTGCGGCCGCACCGCGCCGGTGGCCAGCCGCGAGGAGTCGAGCAGGTTGTCGATCAGGCCGGCCAGCCGGTCCGCCGACAGCTCGATGGCCTCCATCAGCTCCGCGGTGTCCTCTTCGGACAGCTGCAGATCCGGGGCGCGCAGGCTGCCGATGGACGCCTTGATCGACGTCAGCGGCGTCCGGAGATCGTGCCCGACGGCCGAAAGCAGCGTCGTCCGCAGCTCGGTGGCCTCGGCCTTGCGCTCGGCCTTCAGCGCGGCGTCGGCACTGCGTTGCTGGCGCAACGAAAGCAAGGCCTGCCCGGCAACGGCTTCCAGCACCCGCCGGTCGGCCGCCGGCAGGGCGCGCCCGCGCAACGTGAGGTGGACGTCGGCGGTGACGGCGATGTCGACGTCGGCCTCGTCCGGGTCGGCGCACGGCTGCTCGCCGGCGGTCGCGACGCGGTGCCACTCGCCTTCCCGCTTTTCCAGCAGTGTCACGGACGTCAGCGCGAAGTTCTCGCGGACCTTTTCCAGCAGCCGCTCGATCGGGTTCGCGTGGGTCAGGACCGTCCGCGCGTAGGACGCGAGCAGCGCGGCTTCCGTCCGCGCCCGCGCCGCCTGCGTGGCCCGCCGCGCGGCCTGGTCGACGACCAGCGCGACGAGCACCGCGACGACGACCATCGCGATGAGCGTCACGAGGTTCTGCGGCGTGTGCACGTTCAGCGTGTAGAGCGGCGGCGTGAAGAAGAAGTTGAGCAGCCCGGCCCCGAGCACGGCCGCGATCAGCGCCGGGCCGAGGCCGCCGACCAGGGCGACCACGACCGTGGCCAGCACGTAGGAGATGACGTCGGTGGCGAAGTCGAGGCCGGTGGGCACGAACAGGCCGATGACGGTCACCAGCACCGGCAGCACGACGCTCAGGACCCAGCCGGCGACCAGCCGCGAGAACCCCAGCGGGCTCGCGCCGAGGCGGGCCCGCAACCGGCCGCCCGCCTCGGAATGGGTGACCATGTGGACGTCGATCGGCCCGGACTGGCGGACCACGGTGGCGCCGATGCCCTCGTCGAACAGCCGCGCCACGCGGGAGCGCCGCGAGGTGCCGATCACCAGCTGCGTCGCGTTGACGCCGCGGGCGAAGTCCAGCAGCGCGGTCGGGACGTCGTCGCCGACGACGGTGTGGAAGGTCGCGCCGACCTCCTCGGCCAGCGTGCGGCAGCGGGCGATCGCGGTCGGGCCGAGCCCGGACAGGCCGTCACCGCGCAGGATGTGGACGACCTGCAGCTCGGCCCCGGCCCGGCCGGCGATCCGGCTGGCGCGGCGGATGAGCGTCTCGCTCTCCGGCCCGCCGGTGATGGAGACGACGACGCGTTCGCGCGCTTCCCAGGTGTCGGTGATCTTCTGCTCGGCGCGGTAGCGCTGCAACGCGACGTCGACCTGGTCGGCCACCCACAGCAGGGCCAGCTCGCGCAGCGCGGTGAGGTTGCCGGGGCGGAAGTAGTTGCCGAGCGCGGCGTCGATCCGCTCGGCCGGGTAGACGTTGCCGTGCGCGAGCCGCCGCCGCAGCGCTTCGGGCGTGATGTCGACGAGCTCGAGCTGCTCGGCGCGGCGGACGACCTCGTCGGGCACGGTCTCGTGCTGGGTGACGCCGGTGATCCGCTCGACGACGTCGTTGAGGCTCTGCAGGTGCTGCACGTTGACCGTGGACAGGACGTCGATGCCGGCTTCCAGCAGCTCCTCGACGTCCTGCCAGCGCTTGGCGTTGCGCGAGCCCGGCACGTTGGTGTGCGCGAGCTCGTCGACGACGGCGACCTCCGGGGCGCGGGCCAGGATGGCGTCGACGTCCATCTCCTCGAAGGCCCGGCCGCGGTGCACGACGTGCCGTCGCGGCACGGTTTCCAGGCCTTCGAGCAGCACCGCGGTCTTCTCGCGGCCGTGCGTCTCCACCAGCCCGGCGACGACGTCGGTGCCGCGGTCGAGCCGGCGCCGCGCCTCGCCGAGCATGGCGAAGGTCTTGCCGACGCCCGGAGCCGCGCCGAGGTAGATCCTCAGCTCCCCCCGGCGCGGCTTCTTTGCGGTGGTCACGCTGTCAGTGTGCCCCTCCGGCCGCACCTTGCACGGCCAAGTTGAGCTGGAGCACATTCACCCCGGGGATCCCGATCCCGGCGCCCGACGTGTTCGCCTCGACGAGCTGCTTCACCCGGTCCGCCGGCAACCCCGTCACCCGGGCGACGCGGGCGATCTGGAGGTCGGCGTAGGCCACGCTGATCGACGGGTCGAGCCCGGAGCCCGACGCCGTCACCGCGTCCGGCGGTACCTGATCGGGCGACACCCCTTCGCGCTTCGCGATGGCGTCCTTGCGTTCGCCGATGGTCTTCACCAGGTCCTCGTTGTACGGGCCCTTGTTGGACGCGCCGGACGTCGACGGGTCGCCGGGGCCGAGCGCGTCCTTCGACAGCGCCGAGGGGCGGTTGTGGAACCACGGGTCCTTCGCCGGGTCGGCGGGCACCGGGTCGACGCCGATCAGCGACGACCCGACGGCCTGGCCGTTCTGCGTGACGACCGAGCCTTCGGCGTGGCCCTCCAGCCCCGGGATGCGGGCGATCGCCCACACCCCCAGGGGGTAGAGCACGCCGAGCAGGACGGTCATCACGACCAGCACGCGCAGCCCGGCCCAGGTCTGCTTGACGAGAGTGTTCACGACATTCACCCGATTCCAGGGATGAGGCGCACGAGCAGGTCGATCAGCCAGATCCCGAGGAAGGGGCTGACGATGCCGCCGAGGCCGTAGACGAGCAGGTTGCGGCGCAGCAGCGCGGAGGCCGACGACGGCTTGTACCGCACGCCGCGCAGGGCCAGCGGGATCAGCACGACGATGATCAGCGCGTTGAAGATGACCGCGGAGAGGATCGCCGACCTCGGCGTGGCCAGGTGCATGATGTTGAGCGCGCCGAGCTGGGCGAAGATGCCGGTGAACATCGCCGGCAGGATCGCGAAGTACTTCGCGAGGTCGTTCGCCACGCTGAACGTCGTCAGCGCGCCGCGGGTGATCAGCAGCTGCTTGCCGATCTCGACGATCTCGATCAGCTTCGTCGGGTCGCTGTCGAGGTCGACCATGTTGCCGGCCTCCTTCGCGGCCGACGTGCCGGTGTTCATCGCGACACCGACGTCGGACTGCGCGAGCGCGGGGGCGTCGTTGGTGCCGTCGCCGGTCATCGCGACCAAGCGCCCGCCCTCCTGCTCCTTCTTGATGAGCGCCATCTTGTCTTCGGGCTTGGCCTCGGCGAGGTAGTCGTCGACGCCCGCGTCCGCGGCGATGGCCTTGGCGGTGAGCGGGTTGTCGCCGGTGATCATCACCGTCTTGATGCCCATCGCCCGCAGTTCCTTGAAGCGCTCCTTCATGCCGGGCTTGACGACGTCGGACAGCCGGATCACGCCGTGCACCACGGTGTCCTCGGCAACCACCAGCGGCGTGCCGCCCTGGGCGCTGATCTCGTCGACCACCCGCTCGGTCTCGTCCGGGAACTGCCCGCCGTTGTCGCGCACCCACGCGCGCACGGCACTCGCCGCACCCTTGCGGATCCGCCGGTCGCCGACGTCGAGCCCGCTCATCCGGGTCTGCGCGGTGAACGGGACGAACTCGCCGTGCACGTCGTCACCCGCGTGGGACTCGGTCAGCTCGACGACGCTGCGCCCTTCCGGCGTCTCGTCGGCGAGGCTGGCCAGCCGGGCGGCCCGCGCGAGCTGGTCCGGAGTGGACGTTCCCACGGGGATCAGCTCGGTGGCCCGGCGGTTGCCGAAGGTGATCGTGCCGGTCTTGTCCAGCAGCAGCGTCGAGACGTCGCCCGCGGCCTCGACCGCGCGGCCGGACGTCGCGAGGACGTTGCGCTGCACCAGCCGGTCCATGCCCGCGATGCCGATGGCGCTCAGCAGCGCGCCGATCGTCGTCGGGATCAGGCAGACCAGCAACGCGGTCAGCACGATCACCGACTGCTCGCTGCCGGAGTAGCCGGCCATCGGCTGCAGCGCCACGACGGCGAGCAGGAAGATGATGGTCAGCGTGGCCAGCAGGATGGTCAGCGCGATCTCGTTCGGCGTCTTCTGCCGGGAAGCGCCTTCCACCAACGCGATCATGCGGTCCACGAAGGACTCGCCCGGCTTGGTCGTGATCTTCACGACGATCCGGTCGCTCAGCACGGTCGTGCCGCCGGTGACGGCGCTGCGGTCACCACCCGACTCGCGGATGACCGGCGCGGACTCACCGGTGATGGCCGACTCGTCGACGGTCGCGATGCCCTCGACGACGTCGCCGTCACCCGGGATCACCTGGCCGGCCTCGACGACCACGAGGTCGCCGATCTTCAGCTCGACACCCGGAACCTGCTCCTCGCCGTTCGCGGTGAGCCGGCGGGCGACGGTCTCCTTCTTCGACCGGCGCAGGGATTCCGCCTGCGCCTTGCCGCGCCCTTCGGCGACGGCCTCGGCGAGGTTCGCGAACAGGACCGTGAACCACAGCCAGATCGCGATCAGGATGGTGAACACGCTCGGGTCGGTGACCGCGAAGACGGTGGTCAGCGCCGAGCCGACCCACACCACGAACATCACCGGGTTGGCGAGCTGGTGCTTGGGGTTGAGCTTCCGGAAGGCGTCCGGGAGGGACGTCCAGAGCTGGCGGGGGCTGAACACGCCCGCGCCGACCCGGCCGGTGTGCTCCTGGTGGGTCACCTGAGGTCGTTCTTCGGTGACGGTCATGCGAGTGCCTCCGCGATGGGCCCGAGCGCGAGCGCCGGGATGAACGTGAGGGCCGCGACGAGCACCACCGTGCCGGTGAGCATGGTGGCGAACAGCGGCCCGGTGGTGGGCAGCGTCCCCGCGGTCTCGGGGACCTTCTTCTGCGCGGCCAGGGAACCGGCCAGGCAGAGCACGGCGACGATCGGGATGAAGCGGCCGAACGCCATGGCGACGCCGAACGACGACTGGAACCAGTCGCTCGTCGCGGTCAGGCCGCCGAACGCGCTGCCGTTGTTGTTGCCGGTCGAGGCGTAGCCGTAGAGGATCTCGGACAGGCCGTGCGCGCCGCTGTTGCCGAGCGCACCCGCCGTGTCCGGCAGCATCAGGGCGATGCCCGCGCCGAGCAGCACGACCGTCGGCATGGCCAGCATCGAGATCGCCGCGCAGGTGACCTCGCGCTTGCCGAGCTTCTTGCCCAGGTACTCCGGCGTCCGCCCGACCATCAGGCCGGCCAGGAACATCGCGATGATGGCCATCACGAGGATGCCGTAGAGCCCGGTGCCGACGCCGCCCGGCGAGATCTCGCCGTAGAGCATGTTCAGCAGCGGACCACCGCCGCCGAGCCCCGAGAGACTGTCATGGGCGCCGTTGATCGCGCCCGTGGACGTGCCTGTGGTGGTGTCGGCGAAGATCGACGTGCCCGAGATGCCGAACCGCTGCTCCTTGCCCTCCATGCTCGCCCCCGCGGCCAGCGCGGCCGGGTTGCTCGCCTTGGCCTCGGAGAACCAGATGATCGCCAGCGACGCGGCCCAGAGCAGGCTCATCACGCCGAGCAGGACGTAACCCTGCTTGGGCTTGCCGACGAGTTTGCCGAACGTGCGGGTCAGGCTGACCGGGATCACCAGGATCAGGAACAGCTCGATCAGGTTCGTCCAGGCGTTGGGGTTCTCGAACGGGTGAGCCGAGTTGGCGTTGAGGATGCCGCCGCCGTTGGTGCCGAGTTCCTTGATCGCCTCCTGGCTCGCCGCCGGGGCCAGCGCGATGGTGCTCTGGCTGCCGTCGGGGTTGGTGACGGCGACGCCCGCCTTGAGGCTCTGCACGACGCCGAGGGCGATCAGCACGAGCGCGAACACGAAGGCCATCGGCAGCAGGACGCGGACGGTGCCGCGCGTGAGGTCCACCCAGAAGTTGCCGAGCCGGTCGGTCCGCGAGCGGATGAACCCGCGGGTCAGCGCGATGGCCACGGCCAGGCCGACCCCCGCGGACAGGAAGTTCTGCACGGTGAGCCCGGCCATCTGCACGAAGTGGCCCATCGTCGTCTCGGGGACGTAGGACTGCCAGTTCGTGTTGGTGACGAACGAGATCGCCGTGTTGAACGCGACGCCGGGGCTCACCGAGCCGCGGCCCAGGCCCCACGGCAGGATCGGCTGCAGCCGCTGCAGCAGGTAGAGCAGGACGACCGAGACGAACGAGAAGCCGAGCACGCCGGCGGCGTAGGTCGGCCACCGCTGCTCGGAGTCCGGGTTGACCCGGAAGAGCTTGTAAAGCCCCTTCTCGAGCTTCAGGTGCTTCTCGGTGGAGAAGACGCGCGCCATGTAGTCGCCGAGCGGCTTGTAGACCACGGCGAGGGCGACGAGGAGGAGGCCAAGCTGTATGAGCCCGGCCGTCGTGTCAGTCATTCTTGCCCCTCCGCGGGGATGAGTACGTCGGGGCGCATCAGAATTTCTCCGGCCTGATCAAGGCGACGAACAGGTAAACGAGAAGGCCCAGCGCCAGCAGTCCGCCGACGACGTTGGCCACGGTGCCCGCGCCACTCACAGCTTCTCCAAGCCACGCAGGGCCAGCGCGATAACCACGAAGATGCCGATCATCAGAACGGCGTAGAGCAAGTCGGCCACTAGGCACCTCTCAGGACAGGTCACCGCTTTCGGTGACCAGGGACGACGCAACTGTGCGGCTGCGAGAGGCCGTTGCGGAGGTCGGCTGACGGCGCGTTAACGCCGTCCTGATGCGCATTTACGCCGTCTTTATGGCGGGTGGCGCCGGTCACGCAAGCGTTTGCCCCTCACCTGGGTACCGCCACGGGCGGTAAGTGACCAACAGCACAACGCGTGACCGAATGAGTGCGGAACGTGCAATTCGGGCAGACAAGATCTTCGCGCCGTGTTACACCTGTGTTACCGATAGTTGTACTAGCTAAGTAAATGCTTGGAGGGGTCCATATGTGCGGTATCGCCGGCTGGGTTTCCTACGACGCCGACCTCACCCGCCGTCAGGACGTGGTCGACGCCATGACGGAGACCATGGCCTGCCGCGGCCCGGACGACGTGGGCACCTGGGTGCGCACACACGTCGCCCTGGGTCACCGGCGGCTGGCCATCATCGATCTGCCCGGTGGCCGGCAGCCGATGTCCGTGCACACGCCGAACGGCGACGTCGCGATGGTCTACAGCGGTGAGACCTACAACTTCACCGAGCTCAAGGACGAGCTCACGAAGCTGGGCCACAAGTGGGAGACCGACAGCGACACCGAAGTCGTCCTGCACGGCTACCTGCAGTGGGGCGACGCGGTCGTCGACCACCTCAACGGCATGTACGCCTTCGCGATCTGGGACGAGCGCGACGACCGGCTCGTGATGATCCGCGACCGGATGGGCATCAAGCCGTTCTACTACTACCCGACGGCCGACGGCGTCCTGTTCGGCTCCGAGCCGAAGGCGATCCTGGCGAACCCGCTCGCGAAGAAGGTCGTCGACACCGACGGCATGCGGGAGCTGCTGGCGTTCACCAAGCGCCCCGGCTGGTCGCTGTGGAAGGACATGGAAGAGGTCCAGCCCGGCACCATCGTCACCGTGTCGCGCGAGGGCATCCGGACCCGCACGTACTGGAAGCTCGACGCGAAGCAGCACACGGACGACCAGGAGACCACGGTCGAGCGCGTCCGCGAGCTGATGACCGACATCGTGCACCGCCAGATGGTCGCCGACGTCCCGCGCTGCGTGCTGCTGTCCGGCGGGCTCGACTCGAGTGCCGTCACCGGCCTCGCCGCCGCGCGGCTGGCCGAGCAGGGTGAGCAGCTGCGCACGTTCTCCGTCGACTTCTTCGGCCAGGAGGAGAACTTCAAGCCGGACGAGATGCGCGACACCGCGGACTCGCCGTTCATCCGCGACGTCGCGGACCTGGTCGGCTCCGCGCACCAGGACGTCATGCTCAACCCGTCGGAGCTGAGCGACCCGGCGGTGCGGCGCGCGGTGCTGAAGGCCCGTGACATCCCGGCCGGGCTCGGCGACATGGACACGTCGCTGTACCTGCTGTTCAAGGCGATCCGCGGCGAGTCGACGGTGGCCCTGTCCGGCGAGTCGGCCGACGAGGTGTTCGGCGGTTACCGCTGGTTCCACGACGAGAAGGCCGTCAACGCGGACACGTTCCCGTGGCTGGCGTTCCGGTCGTCGATGATGGACGAGCGGGCGTCGCTGTACACGCCGGAACTGGTCCGCAAGCTGAACCTCGAGGCCTACGTCGCCGACCAGTACGCGACGGCCGTGGCCGGGGTCGAGCACCTCGACGGCGAGTCCGAGCGCGAGGCGCGGATGCGGACGATCTGCAACCTGCACCTGACCCGGTTCGTGCGGATGCTGCTCGACCGCAAGGACCGCGCGTCGATGGCGGTGGGCCTGGAGGTCCGCGTCCCGTTCTGCGACCACCGGCTGGTCGAGTACGTCTACAACACGCCGTGGTCGCTGAAGACGTTCGACGGCCGGGAGAAGAGCCTGCTGCGGCACGCGACCAAGCACGTGCTGCCGGACTCGGTGCGGGACCGCGTGAAGAGCCCGTACCCCTCGACGCAGGACCCGGGTTACGCGGCGGCGTTGCAGCAGCAGGTCAAGGAGGTCCTCGCGGAGCCGAACCACTCGGTGTTCGGGCTGGTCGACAAGGCGTGGGCGCACCGGGTGTCCGAAGTGGACCCGGCGACCATGGACCCGGCCGCCCGGATCGGCCTGGACCGGCTGCTCGACCTGTACCACTGGATCGACATGTACCACCCCACGCTCGAACTCGCTTGACCTCAAGTCCTCTTGAGGTACCAGGCTGGGTGGCATGAAGGTGCTGCTGTTCGGCCGCAACCCGGCCACGGTCTCGAGGGTGACGGCGGCGCTGTCCGCGGCGGGTCTCGCCGCGGACGGCGTCGCTTCGGAGCAAGCGGCGCTGTCTCGGCTGGGCTTGGTGGACGCGCTGGTGCTGGGCGCGGGGGTGGTGGGCCCGCTGCGTGAACGCCTGACGGCGGCTGCGGTGCGTCACGGCGTGACGTGGGTGCAGGGGCCGCACATCCTGCCGGAGCGGGACGCGCTGGAGTACGTGCGCACGGAGATCCTGCCGAGGCTGATCCGCGGCTGAGCCGGTGGTCCTGCCCGCCCCGCGGCGGGGACCCGGGCCGAACCCGCGTCCCCGCCCGGGCCGGTCAGGTCGACGGAACCGGGACGAGGTCCCAGACCTGGTCCGGGAACTGCGGCAAGCAGTCGAACTGCGCGGCGGGCGAGCCGTTGGTGTTGTTCGACCCGAACACCACCGCGCACCGGTTCGTGCCCAGGTTGCGCAGCTGGACACCGCCGGTCACGCTGACCACGTCCCACCGCTGGTCGGCGAACTGCGGCAGGCAGTCGTACTGCGTGAGCGCCGCGCCGTTGGTGTTGTCCGACGCGTGCGCGACCAGGCACCGCTTGGTGGCGTGGTCGCGCAGCAGGAAACCGCCCGCGGGCTGCGGGTCGAGCTCCCAGGCCTGGTCCGCGAAGCTCGCCGTGCAGTCGTACTGGAACGCCGGTGCGTCGTTGACGTTGTTCGAACCCTGCACGGCCAGGCAGCGCTGCGAGAACTTGTTGACCGCCTGGACCGTGTCCGGCCGGCCGGAGACCTCCCAGACCTGGTCCGCGAACTGGGGCAGGCAGTCGAACTGCGCGGCCGGGGAGCCGTTGCGGTCGTCCGACCCGAACACCACCGCGCACCGGCCGGTCACGCGGTTGCGCAGCTGGACGCCGCCGTCGACCGGGACGACGTCCCACAGCTGGTCGGCGAACTGAGGCAGGCAGTCGAACTGGATCAGCGGCGCACCGTTGACGTTGTTCGCGCTGTGCACGATCAGGCAGCGCTTCGTGAAGTGGTTGCGCAGCAGCACGCCACCCGCGGGCTGCGGCTCGAGCTCCCACGCCTGGTCGTCGTAGGCGGCCGGGCAGTCGTGCTGGAACGCGGGCGCGTCGTTGACGTTGTTCGCGCCCAGCACGGCCAGGCAGCGGTGGGAGAAGTGGTTGGCAAACCGGACGGTCCGGGGCGCGACCTGGTCGGCGATCCAGCCGGCGATGTCGTCCGTGCGGGCCGCGACGGAACCCTGCCGCGTCCCGGTGACGGCCAGGCAGTGGTGCTGCCACGACCCGGTCGCGACGCCCGCGAGCTCGACCCGGCCGTTCAGCGAACGCAGCAGCGGGCCGCCGGCGTCGCCGAGGCACGCGTCGTCGCCGGTCGGGCTGGTCAGCGGGATCGTCGTCGACGTGGCGGTACCGGTCGTGAACGGCGCGGTCGCCAGGCGGTCGGGGACCCATTCGGTGGTGGTGCGGCCGAAGCCGTCCAGCCGCAGGGTTTCCGCGGCCGCCGGGGCCGTGGTCCCCACCGGCAGCGGCGCGACGCCGGGCACCGGGTAGGAGAGCTTGGCCAGCGCGACGTCCCGGTCGGCGCGGGCGACCACCGAGGTGACCCGCAGGACCTGGCCGGCGTTCGTGCGGAGGTCGGCCCGCCCGACGACCACCGTGGCGGGCTTCGCGGGCGGGGCGGGCTGGGCGCCGGCGCCGGGCAGGCACGCGGCGGCCGTGACTATCCACTGTGGAGCGACGAGCGCGGCGGTGCAGGACGCCGTGTCCGTCGTGATCTTGGCGGCGAACCGGTCGGCGCCGTCCTGGACCGGCTGACCGCCCGCCAGTGCCGAAGCGGACGCCGGGACGAGGAGCGCACCGGCGGCGGCGAGCACCGCGGCGAGCAGGACTCTGTGTCTTCGCATGCTGAACTACCCCTGGGTCGAGTGGAACCACCGGACAGACCGGGCGTCGGCACACGGCGTCGGCGGGGAAGCCCTTCGGGCGTTCCCGGTCCCCCTCGTCGTGCGGCCCTCCCCGGCCGCTGCGCCGAGACTAGCGGTCCCGGACATCGGGACATCAACCTCACGAACCGCCCTTTCCGGCCCTGACCTGCCCGGACGCCCGGCGGGACCCGGCGATTCGGCCATTCCGGGGATTGTTGGTGAACCAGGCCATACGGGGTGCCCTCCGCCGGGCGCCAGTGACACCACGTCACCGGTGCTCGTGACGCCGGCACACTGCCCGGACCGCGTCCGGTGCACTGGAATCGGGGCATGTCCACGACACCGATGAAGAAGATGCTGCTGGCGGCCGCCGTCGTCGCGGGCACGGCGACCGCGGTGGTGCCCGCCGCCTCCGCCGCGCCGGCGGCAAGCGGGCTGAAGTGGGGGCCCTGTCCGGCCGGCGCGTTCCCCACGCCCGATCTGGAGTGCACCACGCTGCCGGTTCCCTTGGACTACCGCGACCCCGGCGGCCGCAAGATCGACATCGCCGTCTCGCGCCTGCCGAGCAAGCACCCCGAAAAGCGGCGCGGCGTGCTGTTCACGAACCCCGGCGGCCCCGGCGTCGAAGGGCTGGACTACCCGCAGCTGCTGGCCATCCCGAGCCTGCCGGCGCCGCTGCCGCAGAGCGTGCGGGACCAGTACGACGTCATCGGTTTCGACCCGCGCGGCATCGGGCACAGCTCGCCCGTGACCTGCGATCTGACGCCGGAGCAGCAGGCGACCGGCAACCTACCCTACCCCGAGAACCCCGCCGACGTCGTCAAGCAGGCGCAGGACTCGAAGGCCGTGGCCCAGCAGTGCGCGACGTCCGGCACCGGCTGGATGCTGCCGCACGTGACCACGGCGAACACCGCGCGGGACATGGACCGCATCCGGGAGGCGCTGGGCGAGCCCGCACTCTCCTACCTGGGCGCGTCCTACGGCACGTACCTCGGCGCGGTCTACACGACGATGTTCCCGCGGCGCGGCGACAAGATCGTGCTCGACAGCAACCTCGGGCCCGGCGGCTACGACATCGACGCGATGCGCGCCTTCTCCCAGGGCCTGAAGGACCGGTTCCCGGACTTCGCGAAGTTCGTGGTGGCGCACCCGGAGTACGGGCTGGGCACCACTCCCGCCCAGGTGACCGCCAAGTTCTTCGAGCTGGCCGACCGCCTGGAGAAGGCGCCGGTCGCGGGGATCGACGGCTCGGCCTTCCGCGGGCTGGCGTTCAGCTACTCCTACGGCGACGCGCAGTTCCCGGACCTCGCCGCGGCGTGGCAGGCGCTGGACAAGGGTGAGACGCCGAAGCTCACGGGCGAGGTCACCGAGAACATGCTGGCGGCCCGGCTCGCCGTGGTCTGCACCGACTCGCGCTGGCCGCGGTCGGTGGCGACCTACCAGGCCAACGTGGCGATCGACCGGATCCGCTACCCGATGCTCGGCGCCGCCACGGCGAACATCTCGCCGTGCGCGTACTGGACGACCCCGGCCACCGAGCCGAAGGTGCGGATCACCGGCAACGGCCCGTCGAACGTGCTCCTGGTGCAGAACCAGCGTGACCCGGGCACCCCGCTGGTGAACGCCCGCAAGCTGCGCGCGGCCTTCGGGGACCGGGCCCGGATGGTGACCGCCGACGAGGGCGGCCACGGCGTCTACGTGGTCGCGGGGAACCAGTGCGCCAACACCGCGGTGACCGACTTCCTGGTGACGGGCGAGCGCCCGGCGCGCGACACCTTCTGCGCGGCGGAAACGCACTGACCGAGGGCCCGGCCGATCAGCGGTGATCGGCCGGGCTCAACCGCCTGGCACGCAGGCCGGCCAGTGCGCGGAGGAACCGGACGTACGGCGACCAGCGAACCGGCCGGTCGACCCGGCCGGTCACCGCCAGCTCGGCGCGGTCCAGGAGTTGTTCCAGCAGCGCGTCGTGCAGGGGGCGGAACACCAGGGGCCAGCTCAGCCGGGCCCAGCCGTGGAGCGTCCCGGCCAGGACGTGGGTCAGCGAGTCACCCGAAATCGTGAACTCGTGGAAGCCGTGCATGCCGGCCGGGGCGGTGAAACGGAACCGCAGGCGATCAGGCTCGGCTTCCTCGAGCACGTAGCGGACGGGACCGTGGCCCGCCGTCGTGCCGGGGACCGGCGGGCCGTCGAGGCGGGTGGGCGGCCAGTCGGCGACCGGCCACAGCCGGTCGCCGGGGGTGCCGAGGGTGGCCAGCAGCTCGGGCGGCACGGGGTGCGGGAACCGCCGGGTGTGGACGTTGCGGACCATGGCGCGAACCTCCGTTCTGGAGACTGTCCTCCAGAACTTATCAGAGGATAGTCTCCAGAACCATGGGCAGGCCCGCGACGCACACCCCAGCGCAGTTCCTCGACGCCGCCACGGCGTTGTTCGCCGAAGGCGGCGCCCGCGCGGTCACGATGGCCGCGACGGCCAAGGCCACCGGCGCGCCGAACGGCTCGATCTACCACCGCTTCCCGGACCGCCCGGCCCTCCTGGCCGCGCTCTGGCTCCGCACCCTGCGCGACTTCCAGGACCTGTTCGTCGAAACGCTGGGCGACGCGGCCTCGGTGGACGCGGCGGTCGAGGCCGCGACGAGCGTCGTCCGCTGGTGCCGCAAGCACCCCGACGGCGCGCGGGTTCTCGACGCGGGCAAGCAGGCCTTCGGCCCCGCCGACTGGTCACCCGAGGCCGTCACCGAGGTGACCGCCGCGGAGGAGGAACTCCGCAAGGTCCTGAAACGCGCGACACTCGCGCTGCCCCCGCTCACCGGCTGCACCGACGAGGACGTGGTGCTGGCCCTGGTCGAGATCCCGCGCGCGGTCGTCCACCGCTACCTCTCGACCGGCCGCACCCCGCCACCGAAGGCCGCCGACCTGGTCGAACGCACAGTCCGCAAACTCCTCCGCCCGTGATCAGAAGGTCGACACGCGTGATTGGCGGGTCGACACGCGTGATTGGCGCGACGACACGACCAGCTCGCGGCGTGTCGTCCCCCTGATCACGCGTGTCGGCTTCGCAATCACGCGTGTCGACCTCTCCGTCACGGAGTCAGCGGCGGACCTCTGTCAGCTTCACCGGGCGGCGCTCCCGCCGCGAGACCTCGCAGGCTTCGGCGATGTAGAACGCTTCGAGCGCGTCAGCCGCGACGCACGGCGAAGGGGCGCGATCGGCCACGACGTCGAGGAACGCTCGCAGTTCCGTGGTGTACGCCGGGCGGAAGCGCTCCATGAAACCCGGGTACGGCGGGCCCGGCAGCAGCGGGACGCCCGGTTCGACCGACCGGAGCGGCGCGCGGTCGTCCATGCCGACCACGACGTTCGCGGCCGAGCCCAGCGCCTCCAGGCGGACGTCGTAACCCGCGCCGTTGTAGCGGGTCAGCGACACCGTCGCCAACGTGCCGTCGTCCAGGGTGAGGGTCGCCGCCGCCGTGTCGACGTCGCCCGCGTCCGCGAAGAACTGCTCACCGCGGTTGGCACCGATCGCGTAAACCTCCGCGACCTCGCGGCCGCTCACCCAGCGGATGATGTCGAAGTCGTGGACCCCGCAGTCGCGGAACAGCCCGCCCGAGTGGGCGACGTACTCCGCCGGCGGGGGCGCCGGGTCAAACGTCGTCGCGCGAAGGGTGTGCAACCAGCCCAGCTCCCCCGACGCGACGGCCGCCCGGGCTGCCGCGTACCCCGCGTCGAACCGGCGCTGGAACCCGATCTGGACCGGAACGTCCGACGCGCCGATCCGGTCGATCACCGCCAGGGTGCCGGGGATGTCGGCCGCGACCGGCTTCTCGCAGAACACCGGCAGGCCCGCGTCGACCGCCGCGATGATCAGCCCCGGATGGGCGTCGGTGGCCGCGGTGACGACCAGGCCGTCGAGGCCCGCGGCGAACAGCCCCTCGATGCTCGCCGCGACCTCCACTCCCAGCTTCGCCCCCGCGGCCTGGGCGCGCGCGGTGTCGACGTCGGCCACCACGACCGACTCGACCTCGTCGAACCCCTTGAGCGTCTCCGCGTGCGCGGTGCCGATCCGCCCGGTGCCCGCCAGTCCCAACCTCATCGTCGTAAACCCTCCTGTGTCCTGAAGATCAGCCGTGCGTGGGGAAGCCCAGGTCGACGCCTTGCGCCTGACGCGGCCAGCGTGACGTGACGGCTTTCGCCCGCGTGTAGAACCGGACGCCCTCGGCGCCGTGGACGTGGGTGTCGCCGAACAGCGAGTCCTTCCAGCCGCCGAAGGAGTAGTAGGCCATCGGGACCGGGATCGGGACGTTGATGCCGACCATGCCCACCTGCACCCGGCGCTCGAACTCGCGCGCGGCCAGGCCGTCGGTGGTGAAGATCGCCGTGCCGTTGCCGTACGGGTTGGCGTTCACCAGCGCGAGCGCCTCCTCGAAGCTGTCCGCGCGGACGACCACCAGCACCGGGCCGAAGATCTCGTCGGTGTAGACGGACATGTCGGTCGTGACGTGGTCGAACAGCGTCGGCCCGACCCAGAACCCGTCGCCGGGCCCGTCGAACGTGCGGCCGTCGACGACCAGGGACGCGCCCGCCTTCTCCCCCTCGTCCACATAGGACAGGATCCGGTCGCGCGCGGCGCCGGTGACCACCGGCCCCATCTGTGACGCCGAGTCCGTGCCCGGGCCCGTCTTCAGCTCGCGGGTCCGTGACGCGATCGCCTCGACCAATTCGTCACCGCGGTCGCCGACCGCCACGACGACCGAGATCGCCATGCACCGCTCCCCCGCGCTGCCGTAGCCCGCGGACACCGCCGCGTCGGCCGCACCGTCGAGGTCGGCGTCCGGGAGCACGACCATGTGGTTCTTCGCGCCGCCGAGGGCCTGGACGCGCTTGCCCGCGGCCGTGCCGGTTTCGTAGACGTGGCGGGCGATCGGCGTCGACCCGACGAACGACACCCCGGCGATGTCGGGGTGCACGAGCAGCGCGTTGACCGCCTCGGCGTCCCCCTGGACGACGTTGAGCACGCCCGGCGGCAGCCCGGCCTCGGCGAACAGCTCGGCGAGCCGGACCGACGCCGACGGGTCGCGGTCGGACGGCTTGAGCACGAACGTGTTGCCGCACGCGATGGCGATCGGGAACATCCACATCGGCACCATCACCGGGAAGTTGAACGGCGTGATGCCGGCGACGACCCCGAGCGGCTGGCGCAGCGAGTACGCGTCGATGCCGCGGGAGACCTGGTCGGAGCGCTCGCCCTTGAGGACCTGGGCGATGCCGCAGGCGAACTCGACGACCTCGAGGCCGCGCTGCACCTCACCGGCGGCGTCCGACAGCACCTTGCCGTGCTCCGCGGTGATCAGCGCGGCGAGTTCGCCGCGGTGCGCGTCGACCAGTTCGCGGAACTTGAACAGGATGCGGGTGCGGGCCGACAGCGAGCTGTCGGACCAGTCGAGCGACGCCTTGACCGCCGACGCCACCGCGGCGTCCACGTCGGCCGGACCGGCCAGGACGACCTGCCGGGACACCTCGCCGGTCGCGGGCTGGAAGACGTCGCCCCGACGGGACGTCACCCCGGCGGTGCGGGCGCCGTCGATCCAGTGCGGGACGGGTTCGGACACGATCGCTCCTAAGCTCGGGCAGTGGTCGCGCGGACCACCAGTGACGGGTGCAGCAGGTGCCGGACCGGTTCGGTGCGCTCCCCGCGCACGCGCTCGATCAGGGCTTCGAAGGCCAGCCGGGCCATGTCCTTGCGCGACTGGTCGACCGTGGTCAGCGAGAGGTGCCGCAACGCGGCGAGCGACGTGTTGTCGTAGCCGACGACGGAGACGTCCTCCGGCACGCGCAACCCGGCTTCCTCGAGCGCCGAGATCGCGCCCACGGCGTTGAAGTCGTTGCCGGAGACCAGCCCCGTGGGCAGGTCCGGGCACGAGTACGTGGCCAGCAGCTCCCGCACGGCGTTCTCGCCGCCGACGTCGGTGTGCTCGCTGCGCACCACGATCGGTTCGAGCCCGTGGCTCCGCATGGCGGTCTCGAAGCCGCGCCGCCGCTGCGCCGCCCCGGCCGCGCCGCCGCCGTCGAGGTGGGCGATGCGCCGGTGCCCGAGGCCGACCAGGTGGTCGACGGCCAGCGCCGAGCCCGCCTCGCCGTCGTCGTTCACCGTGTCCACTGTGGACGCGCGGGCGGTGCGCGAGACCAGCACGACCGGGCACTGCTTGGCCGCGACCTGGATCGCCGAGGCCGGCACGACCGGCGAGAGCAGGACGATGCCCGCCGGCCGGAAGGAAAGGAGGTTGTGCAGGGCGTTCCACTCGCGCGTGGGGCTGCGGCCGCCGGTGTTGAGGATCAGGTCGAAGCCCGCCGCCTGCGCGGCGGTGTCCAGCTCTTCGACGATGTCGGCGAAGAAGGCGTTGCGCAGGTCGTTCACCATCACGCCGAGCACCGTGGACGTCCGGCTCGCCAGCGACCGCGCCATGAGGTGCGGCTGGTACCCGAGCTCCTCGGCCGCGCGCAGCACGGCGGCCCGGCGCGTGTCGGAGACCTTCGGTGAATTCCTCATCACGAGGGAGACCAGTGCGCGGGAAACTCCCGCGCGCGCGGCGACGTCCTCCATCGTCGGGCGCATGACCGCACCTCCCCTGATCTCGCAAAACTCGGGCCTTGACTTGCTGTGACGGACGCTACAAGATTAGAGCGCTCTAATCAATAGAGCGCTCCAACGGACCAACGGAGGCCCTCTGTGTCAGCGACGATCCGAGTAGCCGCCGCCCCGATCTCCTGGGGTGTCTGCGAAGTCCCTGGCTGGGGCCGGATGCTGGACGCGCCGACCGTGCTGGCCGAGATGGCGGAACTCGGCGTCCAGGCCACCGAACTGGGCCCGCCGGGGTACCTCCCCCGCGACCCGGCACAGCTGCGGGAGCTGCTCGGGAAGTACGACCTGACCCTCGTCGGCGGCTTCCTCGCCGTCGTGCTGCACACCGACCAGGAAAAGGCCCTCGCCGAAGCCGAAGAGTCCGCCGCGTTGTTCGCCGCGTGCGGGGGCGACGTCCTCGTGCTCGCCGCCGCGACCGGGCTCGACGGGTACGACGCCCGCCCGCAGCTCACCGGCGCCGAATGGGCGACGCTCGTCGAAACGGCCGGCAAGATCCGCGACATCGCCCGCGGCCACGGCCTGCGCACGGTGCTGCACCCGCACGTCGGGACCCACGTGGAGCAGCAGGCCGAGGTCGAGCGCTTCCTCGCCGACTCCGATCTGGGGTTGTGCCTGGACACCGGGCACCTGATGATCGGCGGGACCGATCCGGTCGAGCTGGCGAAGCGTTTCCCCGAACGGGTGGAGCACGTGCATCTGAAGGACGTCCGCGAAGACCTCGCCGCCGAGGTGCGCGCGGGGAGCCTCGGCTACACCGAGGCGGTCGGGCGGGGCCTGTACGTGCCGCTCGGCGAGGGGGACGTGGACGTGGCGTCGATGGTGCGCTCCGTCCAGGCGGCGGGCTACGACGGCTGGTACGTCCTCGAACAGGACACCGCCCTCGGCGCGGCGAGCCCCGACGACCTGCCTCGCCGCGACACCGAGCGGAGCCTGGCCGAACTCGCGAAGATCGTGCAATCCCTCTAACTGGTCCCAAAGGAGTGACTGTGTTTTCGTTCAAGAGAAGCTTCGCCGTGGTGGCGGCCGTGGCCGCCACCGGACTGGTGCTCGCCGCCTGCAGCGGGCCGAGCGCCGACAACTCGAGCAGCAGCTCCACCGCCAATTCCTCGGCCGCCGCGCCGCCGAGTTCGAGCGGCCCGCTCAAGATCGCCGTGGTCACCCACGGCAGCGCCGGTGACGCGTTCTGGAACGTCGTCAAGAACGGCGCCGAGCAGGCGGGCAAGGACCTCAACGTCGGGGTCGACTACTACTCCGACGGCGACCCCGGCAACCAGGCCAAGCTGATCGACAACGCCGTCGCGCAGAAGGTCGGCGGCCTGGTCGTCTCGATGGCGAACCCGCAGGCGCTGCAGACCTCGATCCAGAACGCGGTCAAGGCCGGCATCCCGGTCGTCACGATCAACTCCGGCGAGGACCAGAGCGCGTCGTTCGGCGCGATCGCGCACGTCGGGCAGAGCGAGGGCCTCGCGGGTCAGGGCGCCGGGCAGCGGCTCAAGGCGGCGGGCAAGACGAAGCTGCTGTGCGTGATCCACGAGGCCGGCAACATCGGCCAGAACCAGCGCTGTGACGGCGCGAAGCAGGCCTTCGGCAACGTCTCGACGCTGCAGGTCGACATCTCCAACCCGACCGACGCGCAGGCGCGGATCCGCGGCGCGCTGCAGGCCGACCCGTCGATCGACGCGGTGCTGGCGCTGAACTCGCAGGTCGCCGCCCGCGCGGTGGACGCGGCGAAGGAGGCCAGCTCGAAGGCGCAGGTGGCGACGTTCGACCTGAACGCCGACGTCGTGGCCGCCATCAAGGCGGGCACCATCCTGTTCGCCGTCGACCAGCAGCAGTACGAGCAGGGTTACCTGCCCATCGTGTTCCTCAAGCTGTACAAGGAGAACGGCAACACCATCGGGGGCGGCCACCCGGTGCAGACCGGACCGGGCTTCGTCGACAAGACCAACATCGACACCGTGGCCCCGTACGCGCAGCGCGGCACCCGATAAGGGGACTGAGATGACCGCAGCGATCCAGGCACAACCGGATGAACGCATAGCCAAGAAGAGCCTGACGGACCGCCTGGTGGTCCGCCCGGAGATCGGGGCGCTGCTGGGCGCTGTACTGGTGTTCGTCTTCTTCTCGGTCGTCACCGGCCAGTTCCTCAGCCCGCTCGGCGTGGCGACCTGGCTCGACGACTCGTCGACGCTGGGCATCATGGCCGTGGTGGTCGCGCTGCTCATGGTCGGCGGCGAGTTCGACCTCTCGGCGGGCGTGATGACGGCGTCGACGTCGCTGGTCACCGCGATCCTGGCGACGCAGGCGGGCTGGAACGTCTGGCTCGCGCTGCTGGTCTCGCTGGTGTTCGCGCTCGGCGTCGGCGCGTTCAACGGGTGGCTGGTCATGAAGACCGGCCTGCCCAGCTTCATCGTCACGCTGGGGTCGTTCCTGGCCCTGCAGGGGCTGAACCTCGGCGTGACGCGGCTGGTCACCGACACCGTCCAGGTGTCGGGGATGCGCTCGACCAGCGGGTACGAGTCCGCCGGCGGCCTGTTCGCCTCGACGTTCGACATCGGCGGCACCGAGTTCCAGTCGTCGATCGTGTGGTGGATCGTCGTGACGGCGATCGCCGCGTGGCTGCTGCTGCGGACCCGGTTCGGCAACTGGATCTTCGCGGTCGGCGGGTCGCAGGTGTCGGCCCGCTCGGTCGGCGTGCCGGTGGTGCGCACGAAGATCCTGCTGTTCATGGGCACCGCCGTCGGCGCGTGGCTGGTCGGCTCGATCAACATCCTGCGCTTCGCCAGTGTGCAGGCGAACCAGGGCATCGGGCTGGAGTTCCAGTACATCATCGCCGCGGTGATCGGCGGCTGCCTGCTCACCGGCGGCTTCGGCTCGGCGGTGGGCGCGGCGATCGGCGCGCTGATCTTCGGCATGGCACGCCAGGGCATCGTGTTCGCCCAGTGGAACAGCGACTGGTTCATGCTGTTCCTCGGGATCATGCTGCTGGCCGCGGTCCTGGTCAACAACGCCTTCCGGCGGCGCGCGGAAAGGGTGCGGCGATGAGTCCTCTGCTGGAAGTACGCGACATCGGCAAGACCTACGGCAGCGTCATCGCGCTGCGCGACGTGTCCACTGTGGTCAACGCGGGTGAGGTGACCTGCGTGCTCGGCGACAACGGCGCCGGGAAGTCCACGCTGATCAAGATCCTGGCCGGGGTGCACCAGCACGACCGCGGCGAGTTCCTGGTCGAGGACACGCCGGTGAAGTTCGCTTCGCCGCGCGAGGCGCTGGACCACGGCATCGCGACCGTGTACCAGGACCTCGCGGTGGTGCCGCTGATGAGCGTCTGGCGGAACTTCTTCCTCGGCTCCGAGCCGACGGTCGGGTTCGGCCCGTTCAAGGCGCTCGACCGCAAGAAGGGCCGCGAGACGACCAAGCAGGCGCTGTCCGACATGGGCATCGACCTGCGGGACGTCGAGCAGCCGGTCGGGACCCTGTCGGGTGGTGAACGCCAGTGCGTGGCGATCGCCCGGGCGGTCTACTTCGGCGCGAAGGTGCTGATCCTCGACGAGCCGACGGCGGCACTGGGCGTCAAGCAGGCCGGCGTCGTGCTCAAGTACGTCGCCCAGGCCCGCGACCGCGGGCTCGGGGTCGTGCTGATCACGCACAACCCGCACCACGCCTTCCCGGTCGCCGACCGGTTCCTGCTGCTCAAGCGGGGTGCGCCGCTCGGCTCGTACGAGAAGAAGGACATCGACATCAACGAGCTGACCCGGCAGATGGCGGGCGGCGCGGAACTCGAAGCCCTGGAACACGAACTGCGGCAGGTGGAAAAGACGCCATGACCCTCGAAGCGCTGACGATCGGCCGGGTGGGTGTCGACCTCTACCCCGAGCAGAGCGGCGTCCCCCTGGCCGAGGTCAGCACCTTCGCCAAGTCGCTCGGCGGGACCGCGACCAACGTCGCGGTCGCCGCCGCGCGGCTCGGGCGGTCGGCCGCCGTGCTGACCAAGGTCGGCCCGGACGGCTTCGGCGACTACGTCCGGCAGGCCCTCGGCGGCTTCGGCGTCTCACCGTCCTATGTGGGCACTTCACCGGACCTGCAGACGCCGGTGGTGTTCTGCGAGCTGAACCCGCCCGCGGACCCGCCGCTGCTGTTCTACCGCTCCCCCGTCGCGCCCGACCTCACGCTCACCGAGGCGGACGTGCCGTGGGACGTCGTCGAGTCGGTGCCGCTGCTGTGGGTCACCGGCACGGGCGTCTCCGCCGAACCGGCGCGGGCGACCCAGCGGAAGATCCTCGCCACCCGGGGACGCCGCGAGCACACCGTGCTGGACCTGGACTACCGGCCGATGTTCTGGACGTCGGTCGAGCAGGCCCGCGAGGAGATCGGCGGGATGCTGGACCACGTCACGGTCGCGGTCGGCAACCGGACCGAGGCCGAGGTCGCCGTCGGCACCGCGGACCCGGACACGGCGGCCGACCGGATGCTGGAGCGCGGGCTGCGGCTCGCGGTGATCAAGAAGGGCGCGGACGGCGTGCTCGTCGCCACGCCGGACGGCCGCTGGACGGTGCCGCCGCAGCGGGTCGAGGTCGTCTGCGGCCTCGGCGCCGGTGACGGCTTCGGCGGCGCCCTGATCCACGGGCTGCTGTCCGGCTGGGACCCGGTGCGGATCGCGGAGTACGCGAACGCCGCGGGCGCGCTGGTCGCGTCCCGGCTGGCCTGCGCCGACGCGATGCCGACCGCCGCCGAGATCGAGGAGCTGCTGTGACGTCCTTGCTGACCGACGACCGCTGGCGCGAGCTGCTGCACACCCGGGCCACCAACCCGGGCGCGGTCCGCCAGGCCTACGCGACACGCAAACGCCGTTCCAAGCTGCTGTCCGACTCCGGGACGCTGTTCCTGGTCGCGGCCGACCACCCGGCGCGAGGGGCGCTGGGGGTCGGCGAGGACCCCCTCGCCATGGCCGACCGCCGGACGCTGCTGGACAGGCTGCTCGTCGCGCTGGCCAACCCGGCGGTCGACGGGCTGCTCGGCACCCCGGACATCGTCGAGGAACTGCTGCTGCTCGGTGCGTTGCACGACAAGGTCGTGATCGGCTCGATGAACCGCGGCGGCCTGGCCGGCGCGGACTGGGAGATCGACGACCGGTTCACCGGTTACGACGCCGCGAGCCTGATCGACTGCGGGCTCGACGGCGGCAAGATGCTGCTGCGCCTGGTCGACTCCGACCCGGGCACGATCCCGACCCTGCAGTCCTGCGCGACCGCCGTCACCGAGCTGGCCGCGTACGGGCTGATGGCGATGGTCGAGCCGCTGCCCTACACCCGCGAAGGCGGGAAACTGGTGCTGCAGAAGGATCCCGCGTCGCTGGCCCGGGCCGTCACGGTGGCGTCCGGCATCGGCACGACGTCGGCGCACACCTGGCTGAAGCTGCCCTCGACCGACTCCCCCGACGTCCTCGGCGCGACGACGCTCCCGGTCGTCATCCTCGGCGGGGTGCCCTCGGGTGATCCCGCCGGCGACCTGGTGTCGTGGGGCCGGACGCTGCGCCACGACGTCGTGCGCGGCCTGGTCGTCGGCCGCACCCTGCTCTACCCGCCCGACGGCGACGTCGGCTCGGCCGTCGATGCGGCCGCGAAGGTTCTGGAGGCCGCGAAGTGAGCACGCTGCACCGTCCACACGGGACACTTTCCGAAGACTCCGACCCGATCGTGCTGACGCCGGAGGCGGCGGGCTGGGCGTACACCGGGCTGCAGGTGCTCAAGATCGGCCGGCGGCTCCCGCGCACGATCGAGACCGGCGAGTTCGAGGCGTTCGTGCTCCCGCTGTCCGGCTCGCTCACCGTCCGCGTCGACGACGAGGAGTTCGAGCTGGAAGGCCGTGATTCGGTGTTCACCCGCGTCACGGACTTCGCGTACGTCCCGCGCGACGCCGAGGTCGAGCTGACGTCGTCCACCGGCGCGGTGGTGGCCCTGCCGATGGCCCGCTGCACCCGACGGCTCGAACCGAAGTACGGCCCCGCCGAAGACGTCCCGGTCGAGGTTCGCGGCGGCGGGCAGGCGACCCGGCAGGTGACCAACTTCGGCGTGCCCGGGGTGTGGGACCACGCCGACAAGCTCAACGCGTGCGAGCTGATCACGCCGGGCGGCAACTGGTCGTCGTACCCGCCGCACAAGCACGACGAGGCGTCCGAGTGCGAGGTCGTCAACGAGGAGATCTACTACTTCCGGATCGCCGGCCAGGACGGCGTGACACCGTCGCGCGAGGGCTTCGGACTGCACCGGACGTACACCGCGGACGGCGAGCTGGACGAGGACGTCGCGGTGCGCGACGGCGACGTCTTCCTGATCCCGCGCGGTTACCACGGCCCGTGCGTCGCGGCGCCCGGCTACCCGATGTACTACCTGAACGTCCTGGCCGGGCCCGCCGAGGAGCGGTCGATGGCGTTCTGCGACGACCCGGCGCACACCTGGATCCGCGACACGTGGAAGTCCCAGGACCTCGACCCGCGCTGCCCGGTGACCGACCACGAGGGGCGTGTCCAGTGAAGCTGACAACGGCTCAGGCGCTGGTCCGCTGGATCCTCGCCCAGCGTTCGGAAACCCTCGACGGCCGCGAGGTGCCGCTCTTCCCCGGCGTCTTCGCGATCTTCGGGCACGGCAACGTCCTCGGGCTCGGCACCGCGCTGGAGGAGCACCGCGGCGACATCCCGGTCTGGCGCGGGCACACCGAGCAGGGCATGGCGCTGGCCGCGGTCGGCTACGCGAAGGCGACACACCGGCGGCAGGTCGGCGTCGTGACGTCGTCGATCGGGCCGGGCGCGCTGAACATGGTCACCGCCGCCGGGGTCGCGCACGCGAACCGGCTGCCGGTGCTGCTGCTGCCGGGTGACACGTTCACCAGCCGCGCGCCGGACCCGGTGCTGCAGCAGATCGAGCCCTTCGGCGACGGCACGGCAACCGCCAACGACGCCTTCCGCGCGGTCAGCCGCTACTTCGACCGGATCACCCGGCCCGAGCAGCTGCTCTCGGCGTTGCCGCAGGTCGCGCGGGTGCTCACGGACCCGGCCGACGCCGGCCCGGTGGTCCTGGCACTGCCGCAGGACGTCCAGGCGGAGACGTACGACTTCCCGGAGGCCCTGTTCGAGCCGGTGACGCACCGGCCGCTGCGGCCGCGGCCGGACCGCCGGGCGGTCACCGAGGCGGCGGGCGTGCTGCGCGCGTCCAAGCGGCCGCTGCTGGTGCTCGGCGGTGGCGTCCGCTACTCCGGCGCCGGACGCCGCGCGCTGGACTTCGCCGAGCGGCACGGCATTCCCGTCACCGAGACCACCGCGGGCCGCACGCTCGTGCCGCACACGCACGACCTCAACGCCGGCCCGCTCGGCATCACCGGCTCGACGTCGGCGAACGTCGTCGCGGCGGAAGCGGACGTCGTCCTGGCCGTCGGCACCCGGCTGCAGGACTTCACCACGGCGTCCTGGACGGTCTTCTCCCCCGACGTCCGGCTGGTCACGCTGAACGCGGCGAGGTTCGACGCGGTCAAGCACGGCGCCCTTTCCGTGGTCGGCGACGCGGACGCGGGCCTGGCCGACCTCGGCGCGCAGCTGGAGAGCTGGCGGGTCGACCCGGCGTGGACGTCACGAGCGGCGACCGAGCGCGCGAAGTGGGACGCGCACATCGACTCACTGCGGTCGGCGACCGCGGAAATCCCCTCGTACGCGCAGGTCGTCGGCGTGGTCAACGACCTCTCGGAGGCAAACGACTACGTCATGACGGCGTCCGGCGGGATGCCGGGCGAGCTGATCGGCGGCTGGCGTGGGTCCGGCTCGGTGAGCATGGACGTCGAGTACGGCTTCTCGTGCATGGGCTACGAGCTGTCGGGCGCGTGGGGCGCGGCGATCGCGCACGACGGTCTCGTGACGACGCTGCTGGGCGACGGCTCGTACCTGATGCTGAACTCGGAGCTGTTCTCGGCGGCGTTCGCCGGGCACCCGTTCGTCGCGGTGGTCTGCGACAACGACGGTTACGCGGTGATCGCGCGGCTCCAGGAGGGTCAGGGCGGGAAGCCGTTCAACAACTTCTACGCCGACTGCACGACTTCGCACGCTTCACCACCACGCGTTGACTTCGCCCGCCACGCCGAGTCGTTGGGCTGCCTGGTGTTCACGGCGTCCACAGTGGACGACGTCCGCGCGGAGTACGCGAAGGCGCGTGAAGCCGCGGTGGCCGAGAAGCGCCCCGCGGTCGTGGTCGTCAAGACCCAGCCGTCGGCGTGGACCGAAGCGGGCGCGTGGTGGGAGGTCGGCGTGCCCGAGCACCTCGCCGGGCGCGACGAGTTCGAGCGGTCCAAGGGCACGCAGGTGCGCTACCTGCGGTCCTGAGCCGGGACGAAGCTCACGCCGTCGCAGTCGCTCGATCCCGAACCCGGGGCCGCAGGGTGAACCCGCTCGGCTTGAGCGTCAAGGACTCCACGATCTTGAGCTCGTACGACGGGTCGGCCTCGAAGTCGTAGCGCTGCAACACCATGCCGAGCGCCAGCACGGCTTCGTGCAGCGCGAACTGGCGGCCGATGCAGGCGCGCTCGCCCGTCCCGAAGGGCTTGTACGCCTGCGCCGGCCGCTTCTTCACCGCCGCGGGCTCGAAGCGGTCGGGGTCGAACGCCTCGGGGTCCGGGCCCCAGGCCGCCGGGTCGCGGTGGACCAGGGGCAGCGGCACGATCACCCAGTCACCCTTGCGCAGCCGGTACTTCCCGCCGAGGACGACGTCTTCGCGGGCTTCGCGCGAGTAGCCCGGCGCCGTCGGCCAGAGCCGCATCGCCTCGTCGAGGACGCGTCGCACGTAACGCAGCTTCGCGACGTCTCCGAAGGCGGGCTCGCGGTCACCCCAGACGGTGTCGACCTCGGCGCGGGCCTTCTCCAGGAGTTCCGGATGCCGCGTCAGGTAGTACAACGCGAACGACAGCGCGCCGGACGTCGTCTCGTGACCGGCGACGACGAACGTGATGGCCTGGTTGCGGATGTTGACCGGGTCCAGCCGTTCGCCGGTCATCGGGTGGCCCTCGGTGAGCATCAAGCCGAGCAGGTCCCGGCTCTCCTCACCGCTGGTGCGACGCCCTTCGATGACCTCGTCGACCAGGTCGGTCATCACGGCGATGTCGGCCTTGTTCTGCTCGGCCGTCCCGGCGAACGCGCGCCGGACGAACGGCAGCTTGACGTTCTGCAGCTGCGCGAACCGCAGCGAACGCAGCATCGCCGTGACGAACGGGTGCGGTTCGGCGCGTTCGAACGATCCGAACCGGTAGCCGAAGCCGGCGAGCCCGATCGTCTCCAGGGTCAGCCGGGTCATGTCGGCGGCGACGTCGACGGGCCCGGTCGCGGTGTCCCAGCGCGCGACGAGCTCGCGGGCGACGTCCAGCATCACCGGGTGGTAGCGGCGCATCGCCTCGGCGGAGAAGGCCGGCTGCAGGATGTCGTGCGCCAGCCGCCAGTTCGGCTCGTGGGTGTGCGCCGTGAACAGGCCGTCACCGGCGACCGCGCGCAGGTTTTCGATGCCCATGCCGACGTGCTTGCCGAACTTCGTCTCGTCGTTCAGCTCGGTGACCAGGTCAACGCCGCCGACGAAGACGATCTCGAAGCCGAAGACCTTGCGGGTGAAGACCGGCCCGATCTTCCGGCCGATGCGCAGGGTGTCCTGCAGCGGCGTGCGCGGGTTCGCGCCGATCAGGTCGCCGATCACCGGCAGGCGGCCCGGCCGGTGCGGAATGCCGGTGGTGTCCACGAGGCCCCCTATTGAATCCGAATCCAATAAGGCCACGATCCCCCGCTACTGAACCCGTGTCAAGTAAGATCGGGGGATGCGGACGAGGCTGAGCACCGAACAGCGGCGCGAGCAGCTCCTGGCGATCGGGGCCGGGTTGTTCGCGAAGCGGCCGTACGACGAGGTCTGGATCGGGGAGGTCGCCGAAATCGCGCAGGTCTCCCGCGGCCTGCTGTACCACTACTTCCCGACCAAGAAGGACTTCTTCGCCGAGATCGTCCGCGGCCAGCGCGACCAGCTGCTGGCGATGAGCGAGCCCGACCCGGCGCTGCCGGTGGCCGAGCAGCTGCGGGCCGGGCTCGACGTCTACCTCGAGTTCGCGCGCACGCACCCGGACGGCTACCGGATCGTGCACCGCGCGATGGGCGGCGACGACGTCGAGATCCGGCAGATCCGCGAAGCCGGGATGGCCGCGAACGCGTCGCGCATCCTGGACGCCGTCAGCCTGCTGACCACGGTCACGGACACGACCCGGCTGGCCGTCCGCGGCTGGCTGGCGTTCGTCGCGGCGATGATCCTCGACTGGCTCGACCAGCCGAAAGTCACCCAGGAGGAGCTGCGCGACCTGTGTGTGCGGACGCTGTTCGCGGCGGTGGACGTCACCCCGTGACGGCCGGCGACGCGGCGTCCACGACCAGCTTTTCCGGCTGGCCCGAGCCGTCCGCCGGGACCGCCCACACGGCGTTGTCCAGCCCGTAGAGCACCCGGTCGCCCTGCCAGAGGGCCTGGTCGTCGACACTGCGCGGCTCGGCGAGTGCGGTCTCCTTCAGCGTCTTGAGGTCGAGCACGGACAGCCGCCAGACGCCGTCGCCGACCTTCTTCTTGAACGCGACGCGGGTGCCGTCTGGGGACAGCGACGGGCATTCGACGTTCTCGCGCAGGGTCTTGCCGCGGTAGCGCGCGTAGTCGGCTTCGACGAGATACGTCTTACCCTTGCTGCCGAGCGTCGCGTAGAAGCGGTTGCCGTCACCGGCGAAGGTGATGCCCCAGTAGTTGACGTCGGCGGCGAAGTAGCGCTGGCCGTCAAGGAAAACGGGCAGCTCCTCGATCGTCTTGACCAGCCGTCCGGTGTCGACCTCGTAGACACCGGCGCGGGTCGAGAAGCCGGTCGCGGCGTAGGAGTCGCCGGTGACGAAGACCGTCCAGTCGACGCGTTTGCCGTCCGGGGACACCCGCGCGCGGGTCGGTGTGCCGGGCACGGCTTCGGAGTGCCGGACGGCGAGGTGGTCGTCGAGGACCAGGACGTCGGTCACCGGCGGGAGCGTGCCGGGCCGGACGGCCAGGCACACGGCGGTCTGCCGCGCCACCGCGAACCGGTCGCACTTCAGGCCACTGACCTGCGGTTTCACGCCAGAATCGGCGAGCGGGACGGCGGCGACGCGGCCAGTAGACGTCTGCCGGAACAGGAGCTGGCCGGGAGCGAGGGTGAGCTGCGCGGCCGGTCCCGCCTCGGCGGCGTCGGGGCGGGCGTTGACGGTGTAGGTGACGGCCGCGGCGATCAGGAGCGCGGTGCCGACCAGGGCGAAGACGACTTTCTTCACGGCCGCACCGGCTTCGCGAACGCGGCGGCGAGGACGACGGCCACCAGGCAGCCCACGGCGACCAGCACCGCCGGGCGCAGGTCCCAGAGCGTCCAGGCGAGTCCGAAGAGGACGGACGAGACCATCCGCGCCCCGGCCTGCCCGGTCTGCACGACGGCCATCCCGGTCGCCCGGAGATCACGCGGGATGAGCGGCCCGGCCGCGGCCATCAGGACGCCGTCGGTGGCCGCGTAGAACAGGCCGTGCAGACCGAGCGCGGCGACGGCGAGCACCGGCGCGACGGGCCCGCAGAGCAGGACGAGGGCCAGGCACAGCGCGGCGTGCCCGCCGAGGAACACCGGCCACCGCCCGATCCGGTCGGCCAGCCTGCCGAGCGGGACGGCCAGCAGCAGGTACACCCCGGCGGTGCCCAGCGGCAGGAGCGGGAAGTACGTCGCCGCGATCTCCCAGCGCCGTTGCAGCATCAGGTAGACGAACGAGTCGCCGACGGTCACCAGGCCTAGCAGCGCAGCCCAGAGCGTGATGCGCCGGAAGTCCTGCGCACGAAGGAGATTCAACGCAGCCCGCAGCGACACGGCGGCGCGATCCACCGTGCCGGGCCGGTCGCGGACGAACAGGGCCAGCAGCAGCACGGCGATCGCGGCGATGCAGAAGCTGGTGAAGAACACGCTCGTATAGCTGCCGAGACTCAGCGCGAGCACGGCCATCGCGACGAGCGGGCCGAGGAACGCGCCGACGGTGTCGAGCGCGCGATGCACCCCGAACGACCGGCCGAGTGTGCCGGGCTCGCTGCTCAGCGAGATCAGCGCGTCGCGCGGGGCCGTGCGCACCCCCTTGCCGGTGCGGTCGGCGGCGAGGACGACACCGATCGCGGCGACCGAAGAACCGGCCGCCACCAGGCCGAGCTTGCACACCGCGGACAGGCCGTACCCGAACCCGGCGACCGCCTTGAGCCGCCGCCACCGGTCGGCGAGGTGCCCGCCGAGGACCCGCACGAGGGCGGTGGCGCCCGCGTAGAGGCCGTCGAGCAGCCCGAACTGCAGCGGGTTCAGGCCGAGGCCGAGCACCAGGTAGAGCGGGAGGACGGCGGTCACCATCTCCGACGAGACGTCGGTGACCAGGCTGACCATGCCCAGCGCCACGACGTTGGTGGACACCCGTTTTAGTGCGGGTTTCCGGTCTGTCCCAGCCGCCAGGTCCGAGGTACGGCTTGCCGCGATGTACATGCCCGGTCCCCTTCTAGTGGCAGGTGTAGGTCGGGCTGCTGTCGAGGACCTTGCCGTCGACGCCGATCAGCTGCGTCTGGAACGACGTGTCCGTCATGGACAGCTTCAGGACGCCGAAGGTCTTCAGCAGCGTGGCGGTCGTCGCGTGCGCCGGGCTCAGGTCGTAGAGGTCGGCGCCGCCCGAACCGCCGACGATCTCGACCGGACCGTTGGCGTCGGCCTTGCCGTCGGCGTTCTGCGGGACGAACCGCTCGTAGTCGTGGTCGTGACCGTTGAGGACGAGATCGACCTTGTTGGCGGTCATGATGTTCCACAGCTCGACGCTGTCCTTGTTGTCCCCGTGGTCCCCGGAGCTCCACCGCGGGTGGTGGTAGTACGCGGCGACGCAGCCCTTCTTGTTGGCGGCCAGGTCCTGCTTCAACCAGGTGATCTGCGGCGGCTCGGCGAACTCGTCGTGGGTGACGAAGTCGTTGGAATCGAGGGCGATGAAGTGCCAGTTGCCCATTTCCCAGCTGTAGTAACGCTTTCCCTGGGGCTTCGCGATGGCGCCGAAGTAGTCCTCGTACCCCTTGAACTTGGGGTCGTCGTACGACTCGTGGTTGCCCGGGATGGGGTGGGTGATGCTCTTGAACCGGCCCCAGGTCTTGTCGTAGTAGGCCTTGAAGTCGGAGAGGTGGGCGTCGTCGTACTGGTTGTCCCCCATGGTGATCACCGCGGCGGGGTTCATCTGCTCGACGAGTTTCGCGGTCTTGACGTGGACACAGCTCGAGTCGCTCGCGGTGCAGCGCTCGGCGATGTCCCCGGCGGCGGCGAGGACGAAACCGTTGGTGCTGCCCGCTTTGGTCTTGACGGTGACGGGCGCGCTCGCGGCCGAGACGTTGCCCGCGGCGTCCCGGGCCCGGACGCTGTAGGAGTAACTGGTGTCCGGCGCGAGCCCGGTGTCGGTGTAGGACGGCGTGGCGCTGGTGGCGACGACTTTGCCGTCGCGCAGGACGTCGTACCCGGTGACACCGACGTTGTCGGTCGCGGCGGTCCAGGTCAGCCCGGCGCTGGTGGCCGTGGTGGCCGTGGTCGCGAGCCCGGCCGGGACGCTCGGCGCCTGGGTGTCGCCGGCGGAGTCGGGCGTGCCGTAGGCCTGCAGTTCCCAGAGCGAGTAGCCGTACTTCGTGGCGCGCGTGACGCCGACGAAGCGCAGAAAACGGCCGTGCACCTGGAGTCCGGTGAGGTCGTCGGTCTTGCCGTCACCGTTGTCGACGGTCGTGACGGTGGTGAACTGCGTGCCGTCGTCGGAGACCTCGATCCGGTACTTCTTGGCGTAGGCGGCTTCCCAGGTGAGCTTGACCTGGTGGATGCTGGAGGGTTGCCCGAGGTCGACCCGCAGCCACTGCGGATCGGCGCTGACCGCGCTGGCCCACCGGGTCTGCGCACTGCCGTCGACGGCCTTGCCGCCGTTGAGCGACGAGCTTTCGACGGTGGACGTCGCCACCGGTTTCCCTTGGGAGAGGAGGACATCGGCCGGAGTCGTGGCGGCAGCGATCGCGGAGGGCAGCAGGACGACGACGGCGATCGGCGGCGCCAGCCGGGCAAAGGGACGAAGGCGGAAGGGTGACACGTCGCGCTCCTTGGGGCCGGACGGTGGCTGGGCTGCGGCGTAGGTGAACTTTCTTGAAACAGTTAAGAAACTTTCTTAACTAAAGAGACTGTATCGAGACGGGGTTTCGGCTGACAAGGGTTGTCCGGCTCTTGAATCGGTCAAGAGGGTGAGTTCAGAGTCGTTCCCGCAGGTCAGCCAACGTGTCGCTGACCGGGACACTGCCCCGGCGCCTGGGATTGACACCGTTTCCGCCCTGCTCCCGCCTCCATCGGCCCGCCGATTTTGTCGGTCCCCACCGGTAGCCTGGAATTCGGGGGCTTCTCGCAACGCCTCAGTCGGATTTCCCTTGCAGCACAACAGAATCCTGACTTCGATTCCGTCCTTGAGGTTCACCCGATTCAGCGATGATCTTCGCACGCGTGTTCGGTAACGTAAGGAGCATGACGTCACCCGACGAGTTTCCCGTTACCCCGCAACGAAGACCCATGGCCTCAAGAGCGCGGGCGCAGCTGCTTCCGGATCTCCGCGACGGCGGCCCGCCCCGCGCGGTTCGCCCCGACTGTGCTGGACGAAGGCCCGTACCCCACCAGGTGCAGCCGCGGTTCGAGCACGACCCGCGTCCCGTCCACGCGGATCCCGCCACCCGGTTCGCGCACGTGCAGCGGCTTGAGGTGATCGATCGCCGCGCGGAAGCCCGTCGCCCAGAGGATGACGTCCGCGTCGAAGCGCGAGCCGTCCGCCCATTCCACTCCCGAAGGCACGATCCGGGAGAACATCGGCCTGCGCTCGAGGATGCCCGCGGCGCGAGCGGCCCGGACCTCCGGTGTCACGGCCAGATCGGTCACGCTCACCACGCTCTCCGGCGGCAGCCCGGCGCGCACCCGTTCTTCGACCTTGGCGACGGCGTTGCGTCCCCAGTCCTCACTGAAGGGCTCGTCGCGCCACACCGGAGGGCGTCGCGTCACCCAAGCCGTCGCGCGGGCGAGCGGAGCGAACTCCATCAGCAGTTGCACCGCCGACGCCCCACCGCCGACGACCACGACCCGCTTGCCGCGGAACGCCTCCGGCCCGGTGTAGTCCGCCGTGTGTACCTGCTGGCCCGCGAATGTCTCCTGGCCTGGGTAGTGCGGCCAAAACGGCCGGTCCCAGGTGCCGGTGGCGCTGATCACCGCGCGCGCCGCCCACGACTCGGCCGGGCTCGACACCACGAGCCGGTCCCCGGCGCGCGTCACCGACTGGACGTCGACGGGGCGCAGCACAGGCAAGTCGTACACGCGCTCGAAGCGCGCGAAGTACTCCGAGACGACTTCGGAGGCGGGGCGCGTGACGTCCGGGGTGCCGAAGGCCATGCCGGGCAGGTCGTAGATGCCGTGCACCTTGCCGAGCACCAGCGACGGCCACCGGTACTGCCAGGCACCGCCGGCGCGCTTGCCGTGGTCGAGTACGACGAACCCGGAGCCGTTCGCGAAACCGGCGCGGCGCAGGTGGTAGGCCGCCGACAGTCCCGCTTGGCCGGCCCCGACCACCACCACGTCCGTCTCGTGGTCCGCGCTGCTCATGTCGTTTTCAACGGCTGGCCGGCCCGCGTATTTCGCGCGCTACGTCACACGGCGACCCGGTTGCGACCCGCGTCCTTGGCCCGGTACAGCGCGGCATCCGCCGACCGCAACACGTCGTCGAGGGCCGGTCCCGCGTCCGGGAACCGCGCGACCCCGATCGACACCGAAAGGCCACCGACCCGGACGGTCCCGCCGCCCGTCGAGATCACGACGTTCAGCTCTCCCACCGCGACCCGCACCCGTTCGGCGATGCCCAGCACGTCGGCGCGGCCGATACCCGGCAGCAGCACCACGAACTCCTCACCACCGAACCGGCCGACCGTGTCGCCCTGACGCACCGCGCCGGAGATCGCCACCGCGACCGCGGCGAGCACGTCGTCGCCGGTGAGGTGGCCGTAGGTGTCGTTGATCCGCTTGAAGTGGTCGAGGTCGATCATCAGCACCGCGAACCCGCCGACGGCCCCACGCCGCAGTGCGCGAGAGTGCTCGCGGACGGCGGACTCGTGCCAGCCCGCGGTGTTGAGCAGCCCGGTCTTCTCGTCGGTGACGGCGGCGACCTGCAATTGCTGCTTGAGCAACAGGTAGCGGTGCAGCAGGAGCAACGGCGCGATGACGAACACCACCAGTACCGGCTGCTCGACCAGCGCCAGGGCGGCAAGCCCGCCGAGGCAGAGCGTCGCCACCTCGAACGCGTTGTCCTCCCAGGTGCCGACGAGGTCCGCGGCCGACCGCTGGCTCGTGTAGAGGTAGATCCCGGCGGCGACGAGGCCGGCGTTCACCAGCTCGAACACCACCGCGGCCAGGCAGAGCGCGACCAACCCGCGCGGCGTCTGCACAGGCGTCCCGTGCAACCCCGTAAGCGTGAGAACGGACGAAGCGGCGAAGCAGGAGAGCATCGCCCAGGCGGTGCTCGCGACGAAGCGGTGCGCGGGCCGGGTCCGCACCTGGCGCCAGACCCGCACCCACAGGTGCGTGTAGAGCACCACGGCCAGCAGAGCCACCCAGGCAGGAGGAAGCAGAACGACACCGGCGAGGTACCAGACGGAGGTGACGTTGATGTGCGTCTGCCCGCTCATCCACCGGCGCAACCGCTCGATACGGCGGGACATCTCGGCCTGGGCGACACCGAGCGCGACCAGCACGGCGAACCAGATCGGCCGCACCGGCCCACCGAAGCCAGTGGCCAGCGCGACCCCGGTGGCCGCGACGGCGGCCAGTTCACAACACAGGGCGTAGGTGATCCAGCGGCCCTTCGCCCCGGTCCACATGACCCAGCGCGCAGGCCAGCCCGACCAGGAGGAGAGGACTTCCCGTCGCACGGCGGCCTGGGCTCTCAAGCGCCGCGACCACGGAGGTGACGGACCGGCATCGTGACGTACCCCTTGCGCGAAGTTCAGCCGACCAGGTAGCCCAGCGTAGCCGCTCAAGCGACCGGCGTCGCCAGTCCGGGCGAATTGCCGCGAAGGTACTGCCCCGAAGACCCGCTGAGGGTAGATCCACCCAGCTCAGCCCGGCTCCGAAGGATCACCAACGTGGAAATCCTGGCGCGGCCACCGCAGCCTGCATCCCACCCACACCCTGCCGACCGCTTCAGACCGGAAGGCGGCAATCACCAGAGTGGCAACTCGGACCGGGAACCCACCCGAGCCTTCCACTGCCGCGGGGCGCGACCACTGGAGCGGCAGCCGACAACCTCCCACGAACTCTTTCCCCGTCACTGATCACCGAGAGGCCGAGCCCGCCGCTCACACCTGCCCACAACCTCCGGCAGCCGGCGGTACAACCACCGGTGGAGGAAGTAGTGAACCGGACTCTCCAACGACACCTGTCCCGCCCACTGACAGCTGAGGAGGCTCCCAGCGGAGCGGGATCGGGGAGCTGGAACCCCCACTCTCGTCCTCTCGGGCCGCTACCGGAGTGAAACTTGAGTTGGGATCGCCACGGCGCGAGTGCGCTCTTACCGAACGTAGGCGGAGAGCGCAGTTGGTCGGTCGCCTCAGCGGGACCGGCTGATCGAGGTCACTTGCGCAGCGCGCGGATGATCGCCACCAAGCCGACGATCGCGGCGATTCCGAGCACCACCGGGGCCAGCCGCTTCAGCACCGAGGCCCCCGCGTAGTCGAGGAGGTCGATCGCCTCGGTTTCCGGGACCGCCGGGACGCTGTGCAGCGCCGGCCGCTCGACCGCGGGCTTCGGCTCGGTGTTGATCTCCGCGGTGGTCGGGGCCGGCTTGACCGCCGGCTCCGCCTTCGCGACCGGCGTGGACGTGGCCGCGGCAGACGTCGCAGCCTTGGCCGCCGAGGCCTTCTCCGCGGCCGGGGGCGAGGCAGGCTTCGCCGCCGAGCCGGCAGCCTCCGGGGTCGAGGCCGGGGCGGGCTTCGCCGCCGAGCCAGCCGTCTTCTCCGCGGCCGGGGCCGGAGCCGATCCGGCAGCCGAGGCCGTCGCCGCAGCCGGGGTAGCAGCCGAAGCGGGCGTCGCCGGAGCCTTTTCCGTACCGGGGACCGCAGCCGCAGAAGGCTTCGCCGCCGGGGCCGGGGCCGGGGCCGCAGCCGGCGCGGCCGCGGCAGCGGCAGCGGGCTTCGAAGCGTCCGACGGTGCCAGCTTGCCGGACAGGCAACCCGCGAACGTGTCGAGGATCTTGCCGCCCACCTCGCTGATCAAGCCTCGGCCGAACTGGGCGGGCTTGCCCGTGATGGACAGGTCCGTCGCGACCGTGCCGTGGGTTCCACCTTCGGCCTCGGTCAGGGTCAGGGTCACCGTCGCGGCGGCCGTGCCCGCTCCGCGGGAGTCCTTGCCCGAGGCCTTGATGGTGACCTTGTGCGCGGCGTCGTCCTTCTCCAGGAACTCGCCGTTTCCCTTGTACAGCAACGAGATCGGACCCAGCTTGACCTTCACCGTGCCGCTGAAGCGGTCACCCTCGACTTTGGTCAGCGACGCGCCGGGCATGCACGGGGCGACACGCTCGGGGTCGACGACCGCCTGCCAGACCTCGCCGATCGGAGCCGGGACGGTGAATTCGTGGTCGAGCCGCACGGGCCGACCTCCTTTCTGCCAGACCTGGGTGTCCGGTGCCCACCCTAGCCGCACCCGCGGCCCGTGACCCGGCGCCGGAACGGCCAGGTCACGGGACTGCGGATTCAGGCGGGATTCAGGCGCCGGACGCCGCCGCGATGGCCCGGCCGGTCAGGACGCGAGCCAGGTGACGGCGGTATTCGACGTCGGCGTTGCCGTCGACCGGTGGATTCGTGCCCTCCGCCGCGTGCGAAGCCGCCGCGCCGATCGCGTCGGCCGAGGCCTGTACTCCGACGAGCGCCGCTTCGACGCCGGATGCGCGGACCGGGGTCGAGCCCATGTTCGTCAGCGCGACCCTGGCTTCTTCGATGACGCCGGCTTCGGTACGAACAGTGACCGCGACGGCGACCATCGACCAGGCCTGGGCGACCCGGTTGAACTTCTCGTAGTGCGCCCGCCACCCCGTGTGCTTGGGCACGCGGACCTCGACCAGCAGCTCGTCCGGGGCCAGCGCGGTGGTGAACAGGTCGCGGAAGAAGTCCGCGGCCGGCACCGTCCGGCGGCCGGACGGCCCGGCCAGCACCAGCGACGCCTCCAGCGCCAGCACCGGCGCCAGCAGGTCGCCCGCCGGGTCGGCGTGCGCGATCGCGCCGCCCAGCGTGCCGCGGTGGCGGATCTGCGGGTCGGCGACCGTGTCCGTCGCCGCCTTCAGCAACTCCGCGTGCGACGCGACCAGCGGGTCGCGCTGCACGTCGTAGTGCGTGGTCATCGCGCCGATCACCAGCGTGTCGCCGTCTTCGCGCACGCCGCGCAGCTCCGGGACGCGCCCGAGGTCGATCAGCGTGGTCGGTGTGGCCAGGCGCATCCGCAGCACCGGCAGCAGGCTCTGCCCGCCGGCCAGCACCTTGGCGTCCTCACCCGCCGACGCCAGCGCCTGGATCGCTTCGTCCACTGTGGACGGGCGGACGTAGTCGAACGAGGACGGGATCACAGGGCACCTCCGGTGGCGTCGATCGAGCCGAGCCCGCCGCCGGCCTCGTTGCCGGGGCCGCCGGCGTCGGTGGTGCCGTGCTGGATGGCGTGCCACACCCGCATCGGCGTCAACGGCATCTCGATGTCGTTCACGCCGAAGGCGCGCACCGCGTCGATCACCGCGTTGACCACCGCCGGGGTGGACGCGATGGTGCCCGCTTCGCCGACCCCCTTGGCGCCCAGCGGGTTCGTCGTCGACGGCGTCTCCGTGCGGTCGGTGGTGAACGACGGCAGGTCCGCCGCCGACGGCAGCAGGTAGTCGGCGAACGTGCCCGTGGTCAGCGTGCCGCTCTCGTCGTGCACCGTGCCCTCGAACAACGCCTGCGCGATGCCCTGCGCGAGCCCGCCGTGCACCTGCCCCTCGACGATCAGCGGGTTCACCGCGACGCCGATGTCGTCGACGCAGACGTACGAGCGCAGCTTGACCCGGCCCGTCTCGGTGTCCACTTCGGCCGCGCACAGGTGCGTGCCGTGCGGGTAGGAGAAGTTCTCCGGGTCGAACGTCGCGTCCGAGTCGAGCGACGGCTCGACGCCGTCGGGCAGGTTGTGCGCCGCGAACACCGCGAGCGCGACGTCGCCCATGGTCGTCGACGTGTCGGTGCCCTTGACGGTGAACTTGCCGCCCGCGAACTCCAGGTCGTCCTCGGCGCATTCGAGCAGATGCGCGGCGATCGGCTTGGCCTTGGCCACGACCTTCTCCGCGGCCTTGACGATCGCGATTCCGCCGACCACCAGCGAGCGCGAGCCGTAGGTGTCCATGCCCTTGTGCGACGACTGGGTGTCGCCGTGGATGACCTCGATGTCCTCGAACGCGATGCCCAGCTGGTCGGCGACGATCTGGCTCCACGCCGTCTCGTGGCCCTGGCCGTGCGCGGACGCGCCGGTGATGACCTCGACCTTGCCGGTGGGCAGCATCCGGATCGCCGCGTGCTCCCAGCCGCCGGCGCCGTAGTCCAGCGAGCCCAGCACCCGCGACGGCGCGAGCCCGCACATCTCGGTGAACGTCGAGATGCCGATGCCGAGCTGCACCTTGTCGCCCGTCCTGCGGCGCTTCTCCTGCTCGGCGCGCAGGCCGTCGTAGTCGAAGAGCTGCTTGGCCTTCTCCGTCGCGGCCTCGTAGTTGCCGGAGTCGTACGTCAGCCCGCACACCGTGGTGAACGGGAACTCCTCGTGCTTGATCCAGTTCTTTTCGCGCAGTTCCAAGGGATCCAGGCCGAGCTCGTCGGCGAGCTCGTCCATGATCCGTTCGATCGCGAACGTCGCTTCCGGACGGCCGGCGCCGCGGTAGGCGTCGGTCAGCGTCGTCGTGGTGTACACGTTGGTGCACGCGAAGTGGTAGGCCGGGATCTTGTAGATCGCGTTGAACATGAACGCGCCGAGGATCGGCACGCCGGTGCCGACCAGGCCGTTGTACGCGCCGAGGTTGGCGAGCAGCTCGACCTTGAGCCCGGTGACCGTCCCGTCGGCGTTCGCCGAGATGGTGATGTCCTGGATCTGGTCGCGGCCGTGGTGCGCGGCGAGCATCGTCTCCGAGCGCGACTCGTTCCACTTGACCGGCTTGCCGAGCTTCTGCGCGACCAGCAGCGACATCATCTCTTCCGGCAGCACGCCGATCTTGCCGCCGAAACCGCCGCCGACGTCCGGGGCGATCACGCGCAGCTTGTGCTCCGGGATGCCGAGCGTCAGCGCCGACATCACCCGCAGGATGTGCGGGATCTGCGTGGCCGACCACATGGTGATCTGGGTGCCGGTCGGGTCGACGACGCAGGCGCGCGGCTCCATGAAGGCCGGGATCAGGCGCTGCTGGCGGAAGCGGCGCTTGACGACGATCTCGGACGAGCTGATCGCGTCCTCGACGTTGCCGCCCGTGCCGGCCTCGGCGGAGTCGAACTTCCAGACGGCGCTCGTGTTGCTGCCCTGGTCCTCGTGGACCAGCGGCGCGCCGTCGGCGATCGCGGCTTCCATGTCGAGGATGACCGGGAGCTCGTCGTACTCGACGTCGATCTCCTCGAGCGCGTCGTGCGCCTCGGCCGAGGTCCGCGCGACGACGACCGCGACGCCTTCACCGGCGAAGTTGACCTGGTCGGCGGCGAGCACCGGCCGGCGCGGTGCCTTCATGTCCGGCGTGATCGGCCACGCGCAGGGCATGCCGATCGAGCTGTCCGGGTCGAGGTCCTTCGCGGTGAAGACGGCGACGACGCCGGAGGCGTTCTTGGCCGCCGACGTGTCGATCGAGACGATCTTGGCGTGCGCGAACGGGCTGCGCAGGATGGCCATGTGCAGCATCCCGGGCAGCGTGATGTTGTCGGTCCAGCGGGTGCGGCCGGTGATGAGCCGCTCGTCCTCCTTGCGGCGCCGTGACTTTCCGACTTCCGGTTCGATCGTCGCGGTCATCAGTCACCACCCACGCCGACGTGCTTGGTCTCGGTGATCCGCTCCGCGTCGGGCCCGGCGCCGGGGCTCATGTGCTGAGCTGCGTCGCGGACCGCGCGGACGATGTTCTGGTAGCCGGTGCAGCGGCAGAGGTTGCCTTCCAGGCCTTCGCGGACGGCCTGTTCGTCCGGGTCCGGGTTGTCGGCCAGCAGGTCGATCGACTGCATGATCATGCCGGGGGTGCAGAACCCGCACTGCAGCGCGTGGTTTTCGTGGAAGGCCTGCTGGACCGGGTGCAGCTTGCCGTCGCGCGCGAGGCCTTCGACGGTGGTGACCTCGCTGCCGTCGGCCTGCACGGCCAGGACGGAACAGGACTTCACGCTGTGCCCGTCCAGGTGGACGGTGCACGCACCGCAGTTGCTCGTGTCGCAGCCGACGACCGTGCCGACCTTGCCGATCCGCTCTCGCAGGTAGTGCACGAGCAGGGTGCGCGGTTCGACTTCGTCGGTGTACTTCGTCCCGTCGACAGTGACGGTGATGCGCATCAGGCCTCCAAAAGCCGGTTCGGGAGCGGCCAGGCCCGACCGTGATCGGGCTCACAAGCCCGAGCGTGCTACGCCTTCATGGCGCGGACAAGTCCTGATGTCACACGTTCGGCGGCCGTTCCCGCAGCTGCGGGAGAATCCACAGTGGAATCACCGCATCCGCGGAAAGGCTGCCCGGGTGAACTTTTTCAGCCGTGGATCCGGCCGGACAGCTCCGCGAGGCGCTTGCCGCCGCCACCCCACCGCAGCGCGATGATCTCCGCGGCGATGGACACCGCGGTCTCCTCCGGCGTGCGGGCACCCAGGTCGAGACCGATCGGCGACGACAGCCGCTCCAGCTCGGGCTCGGTGATGCCGGCCTCGCGCAGCCGCGAGAACCGGTCGTCGTGCGTCTTGCGGGAGCCCATCGCGCCGACGTACCCGACGTCGAGGCGCAAAGCGACCTCCAGGAGCGGGACGTCGAACTTCGGGTCGTGGGTGAGCACCGCGATCGCCGTGCGCTGGTCGACGCGGCCCGCCTCGGCCTCGGCGGTCAGGTACCGGTGCGGCCAGTCGACGACGACCTCGTGCGCGTCCGGGAACCGGCTGCTGGTGGCGAACACCGGCCGCGCGTCGCACACCGTGACCTGGTAACCGAGGTAGGCGCCCATGCGCGCCATCGCGGCGGCGAAGTCGATCGCGCCGAAGACCAGCAGGCGGGGCGGCGGCTCGAAGGAGTTGACGAACACCGCCATCCCCTCGCCGCGGCGCTGCCCGTCCGGGCCGTAGTGCAGGGTGCCGGTGCGGCCGCTGGCCAGCAGGCCGCGCGCGTCGTCGGCCACCGCGTCGTCCATCCGCGACGACCCCAGCGAACCCTCGACCCGGTCCGGCCAGACGATCATGTGCTCGCCGACCAGGCCGGTGTGCTCGTGCTCGACGACCGTGACGACCGCGACCGGCTCACCGCTGCGGACCGAGGCGACGACGTCACCGAGCTCCGGCATCGACTCGCGGTCGACGTGCTCGACGTAGATGTCGATGATCCCGCCGCAGGTCAGGCCGACGGCGAACGCGTCGTCGTCGGTGACGCCGTAGCGCTGCAGCACCGGCTTGCGCTCGGCGACCACCTCCTGCGCCAGCTCGTAGACCGCGCCTTCGACGCAGCCGCCGGAGACGCTGCCCGCGACGGTGCCGTCCGGGGCGACGACCATCGCGGCGCCGGGCGCCCGCGGGGCGGACGAGAAGGTGGCGACCACGGTGCCCAGCCCCACGGTCTCCCCCGCCGACCAGCGGCGGAACACGTCGTCCAGTACGTCACGCATCGGAAATCTCCCCGAGCAGTCGTTCCAAGGTGGCCAGGGTGTGCCCGGCCAGCAGCCGGTCGATGTGGGGCAGTGCGGCCACGATGCCCGACTGGACCGGAGCGTACCCCGCGCGGCCGGCGTGCGGATTCACCCAGAATACGGCGTGCGCGAGCCGGCGCAGCCTGGCGAGCTGCTCACCGAGCAGGCTGGTGTCGCCGCGCTCCCAGCCGTCGGAGAACACCGTGACGACCGCGCGCCGGGCCACGCCGCGCTGCCCCCAGCGGTCGAGGAAGGCCCGCATCGTCTCGCCGAGGCGCGTGCCGCCGGCGAAGTCCGGCACCGCCGAGCCCGCCGCGAGCATCGCGCGCTCCGGGTCGCGCTGGCGCAGCTGGCGCGAAACCCGGGTCAGCCGGGTGCCGAGGGTGAACACCTCGACGGACTGCGGCGCGGACCGCGTGAGGACGTGCGCGAACCGCAGCAGCGCGTCGGCGTAGGGGCTCATCGAGCCGGAGACGTCGATCAGCAGCACGACCCGGCGCGGCCGCGAGCCTCGGCGGGTGTAGGCGAGCCGGACGGGTTCACCGCCGCTGGCGAGCATCGCGCGCAGCGTGCGGGCCGGATCGAGCCGCCCGCGGCGCGACGGCGTCCGCCGGGCCGCGGGCCGCCGGGGCGGCACGGGACGGAGGGTGGCCAGCAGCTCGCGCAGGTGCTCCCGCTCGGCGGTGGTCAGCGCGGCGAGATCCCGGTGGCGAAGCACCTCCTGGGCGCTCGCGGCGACTTTCAGCTGGTCAGGACCGTCGCCGCCCTCGGCGTCCCCGCCGGCGGTCTCCACCAGCGGCGCGATCCGCGCCTGCTTCGGCACGGGCGACATCGTCCGCCGCGGGCCCGGCGGTTCGAGGGAGAACCACTGGCTGAACGCCTCTTCGTAACACGGGAGGTCGTCCGGGCTGGAGCACAGGGTGAGCCGCCCCGCCCAGTACAGCTGGGTGGGCTCGGCGACGTCGACCTCGGCGACGGCGCCCAGGTAGGCCTGCACGCGGTGCGCGTCGCAGGCGACACCGGCTTCCCGCAGCGCGGCGGCGAACCCGGCGTAACCGGCGACCGGATCGGAGACCGTGGTCATGTCCCCATTGTGCGCTAGTTCGGTGTCCCGGCGAGGGGTCGAACCTCGGACCTCGGCGTTCGTAGCGCCGCGCTCTGTCCTGCTGAGCTACCGGGACGGGGCGGCCTGCGCACGCCCCTCCCCGGGCAGACGCAGACCGCGCTCTTCGCCGCGGCCGGCCCCGGTAGCGGCGGGGCGGGCGCGAAGAGCCTTCGGAAAGAATTCAGCGAACGGCACGGGAGATCATGCCGCAGTGGTACATCCGGGCTTCGGTCACGATCTCCTCCTCTCGGGTTTCTCGGTGCTGGGTAAAGAATGCCGGACCCGTCCCGGCGCGGCAACGCATTTACCGAGCACGACGAACGCCCGCCCCGCGAGTCCTTTGTGGACTGCGGAGCGGGCGTGTCGTGTGCGGCGGGTCAGGAGGCCTTGATGCCGGGCGTGATGGGGGCGCAGCCGCGGTTGCCTTCGGTCTTGTTGCGCTCCAGGACCGGCGGCAACGTCTTCTGCGCGTACGCCTGGAGTTCCGCGAGCTTCGCCGGGTCGGCCAGGTCGCGGCGGACGTGGTAGCTCACCCAGTTGCGCGAGTCGGCGGTCATGTCGCCGATCGGGCGGTTCACGAAGATCGTCTCGTACTGGCTGTCGAACCTCGGGTCCTTGTCGAACTGCAGCGTCGTGATCCACGAGCCGATGAAGGTGATCATCTCCGGCTTCGCGGTGCCGAAGACGTAGTCGCGCAGCCCGGCCAGGTTGTTGTCGTGCAGGTAGTCGGCGATCGGCTTGTCGCCGAGGCCGGCCAGGTCGAGCACCCGGATGCGGCTGCCCAGCGACGTCGCGCCGAGGTCGATGAGGCCGACCTGGGCCGTGTCGGGCAGCTTCAGGATGTCCGCGAAGCCGTTGATGGCCTGGGCGTCGCGCTCGGCGACGATGCACATCGCGGTCTTCGTGTTGGCACGGTAGCTCGTGCCCTGTGTGTAGAACGAGCTCACCGAGCTGACCAGGGCGATCACAAGCAGGCAAGCCAGCACGATCCGGCCGCGCGGGCGGGCCGCGGCCAGGGCCTCGACCACCACGATCGCGCCGCCGAACGCACCGAGCGTCCACACCGGCGTGGCGAACCGCAGCTGCCCCATCCAGTCGGACTCGAGCACGATGAAGGCGACCACGCTCAGCCCGAACGGCGCCAGCAGGGCGATCAGGCCGGTGCACAGCCGCGACGGCCGGACCAGCAGCATCACCAGGCACGCGACGGCGACCGCGACGATCAGCCAGCCCACGTAGTCGACGATCTGGCCGGGCCGGGCGAGGTCGTCGAGAGTGGGCGGTTCCTGCCCCTTCGCGACGGCGGTGTTGGGCACCAGCCGGCCGAACTCGAACCAGCGGAAGACCACGTAGGCGCCGTAGGGCACGACGAAGGCGGCCACCGAGACGACGACGGCGCGGATGCTGCGGGCCAGCAGCTCCCGCTTGAGGAACAGCGCGACGACGATCGGGTAGACACCGGCGTAGATGATCCCGTCGGGCCGGGTCAGGGCGGCGGTCACGGCGATCAGCCCGGCACCGGCGGCGACCTGGTGGTTCAGGAGCTTGCCGCTCTGGACGGCGCGCAGGCACAGCACCGCGACCGCGGCGACGGTCAGCGCGTAGAACGAGTTCTCCAGGCCGGAGAAGCACCAGATCACGAACGACGGGATCGCGGCGAGCGCGGCGCCGGCCACGAAGGTGATCAGGGCCGGGCGGCGGCTGAGCGTCTTCGCTCCGAAGTAGAACAGGACCAGGACGCCGAGGCAGCAGGCCAGGGCGAGGCCCTTCGGGAACAGGATCTGGTCGTTGACGCCGAAGATCGTGCCGTGGTCGAACAGCCCGACGAGCTTGCCGAGGGCGAGCAGGATCATCCAGGTCGGGTTGGAGTACCCCTCGACCGGCGAGGCGCCGGGCTGCAGCACCGGGCCGAAGCCGTCGGCGACGTTGCGCGAGTAGGCGAACGTGATGGCCGAGTCGTCGATCAGCCAGTGGCCGTAGAACGAGGCGTGCACCGCGATCAGCGCGGTGCCTCCGAGGATCGCCGCGACGGCGGCGAGCTTGGCCCGCCACCCCCGCCGGGTCACGATCGGATCGGCCGGCTGGGGCCGATCCGGCTCCGGCTCGGCCAGTGGTCTCGCCTCGGTCGTCTCCGCCAAGCTCATGCCGCAGGTCCTCCCACGCCTTCGGTCATCCCCCGGAACCGGCCGGTCAGGCGAACAGGGCGTCGAGTTTGGCCCTGACCCGGTCGAGGTCTTCGCTGTATTTAAGAACCGCACCGAGCGTGCGCGCCGCCGATGCCGCGTCCAGCTCGTCACGCTGCAGTGTCATCAGGGCATTCGCCCAGTCGAGTGACTCCGCTACACCAGGTGGTTTCAGTAGGTCCATTTCCCGAAGCCGATGCACCGCTTCAGCGACCTGCCGAGCCAGAACGTCACCTATTCGAGGGATCCTACGGCGCAGGATCGTGACCTCTCGCACCAGGTCCGGATGTTCCAGCCAGTGGTAGAGACAGCGCCGTTTGAGCGCGTCGTGCACCTCGCGGGTCCGGTTGGAGGTCAGCACCACCAGCGGCGGCGTCGCCGCGCGGACTTCGCCGTACTCGGGGATGGTCACGGCGTACTCGTCGAGCAGCTGCAGGAGGAAGGCTTCGAACTCGTCGTCGGCGCGGTCGATCTCGTCGATCAGCAGCACGCACGGAGCGCTGATGAGGGCCTGCAGCAGCGGCCGGGCCAGCAGGAACCGCTCGGTGTAGAGGGAGCGTTCGGCGGTCTCGACGTCGACGACACCGTCGTTCGCCGCTTCGAGGGCCCGCAGGTGCAGGAGCTGCCGCGGGAAGTCCCACTCGTAGAGCGCCTGGGCGGCATCGATGCCTTCGTGGCACTGGAGCCGCACGAGCGGCCGGTCGAGGGCGGCGGCCAGCGCGAGGGCGAGCGAGGTCTTGCCGGTGCCGGGTTCGCCTTCGCAGAAGAGCGGCCGCCCCATCCGCAGGGCGAGGAACCCGGCGGTGGCCAGGCCGTCGTCGGCGAGGTACCCGGTCTTGTCGAGCGCGGCGGCGAGCTCTTCGGGCGAGGCGAGCGAGTCGGTCACAGCTCGATCGTAGGGGGCAACGGAGCAGGCCGCGGCCCACGGTGACGACGGCTGGCCAGGTCGGCGGGGTTGCGCGCGGTGATCGGCGGCCGGGTTCGCCGCTGCGAGCGCGGCCGACGAGCTGGTCCGGGATCCGCGGGACGAGCCGGCCAGGCATCGGCGAGGGCCGTGCGCTCGGCAGGTCCCGGGGGGCGAGGTCCCAACGAACCGGGCGCCACCCCGGATCGCCTCTCCTGCTTGTCCACATCCCCCGAAATCCCTCCACAACCCCGCATCTTTCCTAGCGAAAGCGCCGCTCCAGAGCTTCGGAGGCGCATCTTTCCTCGGGAAAGTGCCGCTCTAGGCTTCGGAGGCGCATCTTTCGTCATGAAAGCTGAGCATCTCGTCGGCGCGGAAACTCGGGTAGGCGCCGCTGCCCTGGGACATGATCCCGAGGCGGGCGCGGCGCGGGTCGCGGCCGAGCACGCGTACGGGACCGGCGCCAGGTTTCAGCGGCGGGTCTCGCGGGGTGGGGTGGGGGTGCCTGGCAGGTCTGCGGGGCGGTCCACGTCGCGGCCGCTGCCCAGGTCTGCGCACTCGATCAGCTTCAGGTCTTCGCGGGTGGCCAGCCAGTCTCGGGCGCCGCGGTCGCCCTGGGCTGTCTGCGCTATCTCCGGCCACCAGTCGCGGCCCAGCAGGACAGGGTGGCCCGGGACTCCGTCGTATGCCGCTCGGGCGACCGCGTCCGGGCTTGCGTGGGCCGCTATCCGGGTGAGGATTTCGGGGCCTACCCAGGGGAGGTCGACCAGGTGGACCAAGGCCGCGGCCGGCCCGTCCAGCTTGGTGAGCGCGGCCAGGCCCGCTCGCAGGGAGGCGCCCATGCCCGTGGCCCAGTCGTCGGCCACCACGGCCAGGGTGGGGTCGGGCAGGAGCGCGCGGACCTCGTCGGCCGACGCGCCCAGGACCACTCGGATCGGGGTGCAGCCTGCCGCCTCCAAGGTCCGCAGGGCGCGGCGGACCAGGGGTTCACCGTCGAGGTCGACGAGGGCCTTCGGGCCGCCGAAGCGGCGGCCCGCTCCGGCGGCCAGCAGCAGACCGGCGACCGGCTCAGCCATGGGCGCGGCCCGGGGCGCCGACCGCCAGGTCCGCCTCGATCGTGCGCGCCGCGGCGAGCAGCGGGGGGACGAGGTCCCGCTCCACCGACTCGGCCGTGGTGCGGCTCGCGTGCGTGGACAGGTTCACCGCGGCGGCCACCTTGCCGCGGCGGTCGTGGATCGGGGCCGCCACCGAGCGGAGGCCCTCCTCGAGTTCCTGGTCGACCATGGCCCAGCCCTGCTCCCGGACCTTCGCCAGCTCGGCGCGCAGGCGGTCGGGTGCGGTGACCGTGCGATCCGTCAGGCGATCCAGCCTCGCGACCGCGAAGTACGCCTCCAGCTCCGCCTGGCCGAGGCCGGCCAGGAGGACGTGCCCCATCGACGTCGCGTACGCCGGGAAACGGGTTCCCACGTTGATGCTCACCGTCATGATGCGCGAGACCGCCACGCGCGCCACGTAGACGATGTCGGTCCCCTCCAGCACCGAGACCGAACTGGACTCGTGCACGTCGGCCGACAGGTGCTCGAGGTGGGGCTGCGCCACCTCGGGCAGCGTCATGCTCGACAGGTACGAGTAACCCAGCTCGAGGACGCGGGCGGTGAGCGAGAAGTACTTGCCGTCCGTGCGGACGTAGCCGAGGTCGGCCAGCGTGAGCAGGAAGCGCCGCGCCGCGGCGCGCGTGAGGCCGGTGGCGCGGGCGACGTCGCTCAGGGTCAGCTCGGCCGCGCCCGCGTGGAACGCCTTGATGACGGCCAGCCCGCGCTCCAGCGACTGCACGTGGTGGGCACCGCGGTGGGCCGGCTCGCTGTCCAGCTCGGCTTCGAAGGGCTGACCCGCGTCCATTCCGGCAACCTTATCCGGCGTCGGCGGGCAGGGCGCTCGGCTCGCCGAGCTCGGCCAGGGTGCGCTGGGCGATCGCGAACGCCGCGTTCGCCGCCGGCGCGCCCGCGTAGACGGCCGTGTGCAGCAGGACTTCGCCGATCTCCGCCGCCGTGAGGCCGTGACGGACCGCCGCCCGCACGTGCATCGGCAGCTCGTTGTGCGCCTGCAACGCCGTGAGCGCCGCCAGCGTGACGCAGCTGCGGGTCCGCCGGTCCAGGCCGTCGCGGGACCAGACCGAGCCCCACGCGCCCTCGGTGATGTAGTCCTGGAACGGGCGGCTGAACTCGGTCGTGCCCGCGACCGCGCGGTCGACGTGCTCGTCGCCCAGCACCTCGCGGCGCACCTTCATGCCTTGCTCGTGGCGGGGCGTGGTCACGCGGTTGTCGGTCACAGTGCCTCCAGGTGCCCGAGGATCAGCCTGGTGAACTCCTCGGGCTGCTCGTAGTTGCCCAGGTGCGCGGCGTCCGCCACGATCTCCAGCCGCGCGCCGGGGATGCCGTCGGCGATCGGGCGGGAGTGCTCCTCCGGCGGCGTCGCCGGGTCGTCGGCACCGGCGATGACCAGGGTGGGGGCGGTGATCTTCGGCAGCACGTCGAGCAGGTCCATCCGCTCGATCGCGCCGCAGCAGGACGCGTACCCCTCGGCCGGGACCTCGGAGATCATCGAACGCAGGAACGCGGCCCGGTCGGGGTGCCGCGCGAGGTACGCGGGGGTCACCCACCGGCCGACACCCGGGCCCGCCACGGCCGCGGTGCCCTCCGCGCGGACCGTCCGGGCCCGGTCCGCCCACATCTCCGGCGGGCCGAGCTTGGCGGACGTGCAGCAGAGCACCAGGCTCGCGATCCGGTCGGGCGCGTGGACACCGAGCCACATGCCGGTCATCCCGCCGAGCGACAGGCCCACCAGGTGCGCCTTCGCGACGCCGAGGTCGTCGAGCAGCGCGAGGAAGTCGGCACCCAGGTCGTCCAGGTCGTACGGCCCGGGCGGCACCGGCGACGCGCCGTGGCCGCGCGTGTCGTACCGCACCACCCGGAAACCGCGCTCCAGCAACGGAACCACCTGGGGCTCCCACATCCGGAGGTCACTGCCCAGCGAACCGGCGAACACCACCACCGGCCCGTCTTCAGGGCCTTCGACGACCCGGTGCACCGGTACGGCGTTCACGTTCCCATCTCCGTTCATAGGGCGAAGAACACCGTCTCACCGTCGCCCTGCAACCGCACGTCGAAGCGGTAGCCGTCCGCGGTCTTCGCGGCGATCAGCGTGCCGCGGCGATCCTCCGGCACCGTCGCCAGCGTCGGGTCCGCCGAGTTGTCCTGGTCCGCGAAGTAGATCCGCGTGACGACCCGGTTGAGCAGGCCGCGCGCGAACACCGACACGTCGATGTGCCGGGCCTGCGTGGTGCCGCCACCGCCGGGCAGCACGCCCGGCAGCAGGGTCAGGATCCCGTACGTGCCATCGGTTTCCGTCGGGCAGCGCCCGAAGGCGCGGAACTCGCCGGACGCCTCGCCCCGCGGGTCGTCGGGGTGGCGGAAGCCGCCTTCGGGGTCGGCTTGCCAGGTCTCGATCATCGCGTCCGGGACCGGGTCGCCGGCGCCGTCGCGCACCGTGCCGCGGATCCAGAACGCGCCGGGGGTGCCCTCCGGCACGACGTACGGGCCGTCCGGCCAGGGCAGGCCGATCGCAAGGTACGGGCCGACGGTCTGCGACGGGGTGGGCAGCAGCTTGGGCATCAGTCCTCGTCCTCCTCCTCTTCGAACACCGACGCCTCGCTCCCGCGCAGCACGATGTCGAACTGGTAGCCGAGCGCCCACTCCGGCCGCGTGATGTCGTGGTCGTACCGCGAGACCATGCGCTGCCGGGCCTTCTCGTCCGGGATCGAGTTGAAGATCGGGTCCTGGGAGAAGAGCGGGTCGTCCGGGAAGTACATCTGGGTGACCAGCCGCTGGGTGAACGCCGAGCCGAACACCGAGAAGTGGATGTGCGCCGGACGCCAGGCGTTGTCGTGGTTCTTCCACGGGTACGCGCCGGGCTTGATGGTGGTGAAGGTGTAGCGCCCGTCGCTGTCGGTCAGGGCGCGCCCGACGCCGTCGAAGTTCGGGTCGATCGGGGACGGCCAGCGGTCGCCGGTGTGCCGGTAGCGCCCGCCCGCGTTCGCCTGCCAGATCTCGACCAGCGAGTCGCGCACCGGGCGGCCGTCACCGTCGAGCAGCCGGCCGGTGACGACGATCCGCTGGCCCTGCGGCTCGTCCACGTGCTGCCGGGTGAGGTCGCTGTCGTGCTCGCCGAGGCGGCCGGGCCCGAGCAGCGGGCCGGTGACCTCGGTCAGCATCTGCGGGAGCAGCACCAGCGGCTGGTGCGGGTGCCGCAACGCCGTGGACCGGTAGCCGGTGAAGCCCAGCGGCGGGTGCGTGCCTTCGGGGTCCGGCCCGTAGTGCGGCAGCTTGAGTTCGGTCGGAGCAGCCATGGTGCCTCCCTTACCGGCCTTCGAGGACGACGGCCAGGCCCTGGCCGACGCCGATGCAGATGGCGGCGAGTCCCCAGCCACCGCCGCGGCGGTGCAGGTCGTGCGCCAGGGTGCCGAGGATCCGGCCACCGGACGCGCCGAGCGGGTGGCCGATGGCGATCGCGCCGCCGTGGGTGTTGACGATCTCGGGGTCGAGCTTCGGCCAGTCGCGCAGGCAGGCCAGCGACTGCGCGGCGAAGGCCTCGTTCAGCTCCACCGCGGCCAGGTCGTCCCAGCCGATCCCCGCGCGCTCCAGCGCGATCTCGGCCGCGCGCACCGGGCCGATGCCGAACACGTCCGGGTCGACGCCCGCCGCGCCCCGCCCGGCGATCCGGGCGAGCGGCGCCTTGCCGAGCCGGCTCGCCGCCGCCTGGTCACCCAGCAGCAGGGCCGAGGCGCCGTCGTTCAGCGGTGAGGCGTTGCCCGCGGTGACGGTGCCGTTCTCCTTGCGGAACGCGGGCTTGAGCTTCGCCAGCTTCTCCGGGCTGGAGTCCGGGCGGATGCCCTCGTCGCGGGCCAGGTCCACGCCCTCGACCGGGACGACGAGGTCGTCGTAGAAGCCCTCGTCCCACGCCTTGGCGGCGTTGACGTGGCTGCGCGCGGCGAAGGCGTCCTGCTCGTCACGGCCGATGCCGTACCGCTCGGCGAGCTTCTCGGTGGACTCGCCGAGGGAGATCGTCCACTCCCCCGGCATCGCCGGGTTGACCATGCGCCAGCCGAGGGCGGTGTTGTAGAGGGTCTGGTTGCCAGCCGGGAACGCCTTCTCCGGCTTGGGCATGACCAGCGGCGAGCGGGTCATCGACTCGACGCCGCCGGCGACGACCAGGGAGGCGTCACCGACCTGGATCGACCGGCTGGCCTGCATCACCGCGTCGAGCCCCGAACCGCAGAGGCGGTTGACGGTGTTGCCGGGGATGCTCGTCGGCCAGCCCGCGAGCAGGGTGGCCATGCGGGCGACGTTGCGGTTGTCCTCACCCGCGCCGTTCGCGTCGCCGAAGGTCACCTCGTCCACTGTGGACGGATCAAGGTCGTTGCGGGACTGGACGGCCCTCAGGACGGTCGCGGCGAGGTCGTCCGGGCGGACACCGGCCAGTGCGCCGCCGTAGCGGCCGAACGGGGTTCGGAGCGCGTCGAGGACGTAGACGTCGGTCATGCGGTCGCCTTCCGGGTCACTTGCTTGCCTTCTCGAGATCTCGCAGCACCGTCAGCTCCTCTTCGGTGGGCGCGGGGGTGGTCTTGAGATCGTCCGCGACCTTCAGTGTCCACCCGGTCGCCGCCACCGCGCGCTCCAGTTCGATGCCCGGGTGGAGCTCCGTGAGGGTCAGCTCCGCGGTTTCCGGGTCGGGGCGCAGCAGGCCCAGGTCGGTGACCACCAGGGTCGGGCCCCGGCCGGGGAGGCCGAGGCGTTCGCGGTCGCCCTTGCCGGTGCCGTGGCCGAAGGACGTCACGAAGTCGACCTTCTCGACGAACGCGCGGGGGTTCTGGCGGAGCACGACGAACACCTCGCGGCAGGACGCGGCGATCTCCGGGGCGCCGCCCGCGCCGGGCAGCCGGACCTTCGGGTCGTGGTAGTCCGAGCCGATCACGGTGGTGTTGATGTTGCCGAACTTGTCCAGCTGGGCGGCGCCGAGGAAGCCGACGTCGATGCGGCCGGGCTGGAGCCAGTAGTTGAAGATCTCGGGGACGCTGACCACGGCGTCGGACGTGTCGGCCAGTTCGCCGTCGCCGATCGACAGCGGGAGGCGGGACGGCTTGGCGCCGAGGCAGCCGGACTCGTAGATGAGGGTCAGGCCGGGGGCGTGCGCGCGGCGGGCGAGGTTGGCCGCCTTGCTCGGCAGGCCGATGCCGACGAAGCAGGACATGCCGTCGCCGAGCGCGCGGGCGGCCGCGACGCTCATCATCTCGTCGGCGGTGTAGTCGGTGGTCATGCCGTTGCCTCCGCGGTGGTGCGGGTGTCGCCGGGGTTCGGGGCGGTGGGGACCGGGGTGGCAGGCGCTGCCTCGGGGAAGGAGGCGGCGACCGCCTGGCCGGGCGATCGGGTCGGAGGCTCGCCAGCCTGGATCTCGCCGGCCGGGCCGAAGACCGCCGCGCCGGAGAAGGAGGCTGCGACCACACGGCCGCCGGATCGGCTTGGGATTATGGGGATGGTGGGCGCCGACTGCGCGGAGAGACTCGGTGCGCGCCCGCTGAGGGGGATGGAGGTCATCCCGGCGGCGGAGCCCGGCCGCGCGAGCAAGCCCGGCATGCGCCGAGCGAGACCACCCGACGGAGCGGGAGTCAGGTCAGCAGAGCCGCGGGTCACCGAAGGCGCCAGAGCGTGCCAGGCGAGGCCGCCATGCGGAGTCGGGGTCCGGTCAGCGGGGCTGTGGGCAGGCGGGCTCGTGAGGAAGGGCAGTGGGCGGCTGCGGTGACCTGCCGGAGTGGGGGTCATGCCTTGACCCCGGTCAGGTCGTTCAGCCACTTCGTGAACGCCTCGCGGTCGCGGCCCACCTCGTCCCAGGCTTGGTACGCCGCGTTGTCGCGTTCGTAGTAGCCCGCCGCGTACGACGGCTTGGCGCCGCCTGGGACTTCGGCTACCGCTGTGACTACCCAGGCCGGGAGGACTACCGCGCCGGGGCGGGGGTCCAGGGTGTCGACGATCTCCTCCACCGTCACCAGTGAGCGCTTAGCCGCCAGGACCGCTTCCTTCTGGACGCCCGTGATGCCCCACATCTGGACGTTGCCCGCTCGGTCGGCTCGCTGGGCGTGGACGATCGAGACGTCCGGGTTCAGGGCCGGGACCGCCGTCAGCTGCTCGCCGGTGAAGGGACAGGTGATCGGCTTGATCGTGTCCGTCTGGGCCGGGAGGTCCGTGCCCGTGTAGCCACGGAGGACCGCGAACGGGAGGCCGGACGCGCCCGCCACGTAGCGGTTCGCCATGCCCGCGTGGCTGTGTTCTTCGATCTCCAGCGGGACCGGCCAGTCGTGCTGGACCGCGTCACGGAAGCGGTGCAGCGAGCCGACTCCGGGGTTGCCGCCCCAGGAGAAGATCAGCTTGCGTGCGCAGCCGGCGCCGATGAGCTGGTCGTACACGATGTCCGGGGTCATCCTGGCCAGCGTGAGGTCGCGGCGGCCCTGCCGGATGATCTCCTGCCCGGCCGCGACCGGGATGAGGTGCGTGAAGCCTTCGAGCGCGACGGTGTCCCCGTCGTGCACCAGGCGGCCCACGGCCTCCTCCAGCGACAGCAGCTCCGCCATCACACACCCCAAACTGTTCGCATCACGCACACTCGTTCTGAAACCGAACATAGCATGACGCCCGGGGCGCCGACCAGGTGTCTTCCACCCAATGGATGACGCACGCACGACGAAGGGGACTTTTCTCGCTCAGCCAAGAGAGAAAAGTCCCCTTCGACCGGAACGATCAGCCGATCCGGACCAGGCGCGAGCCGTGGGCCGGGACGGCGGACGCGGTCCACGAGCCCCGGAACCGGCCGAGGTCCGTGCGCGCGACGAGGTCACGCACCGGGCTCGATCCGTGGCCGCCCAGGTCCACCTTGATGTCCGCCGGTGCCGAACCCAGGTTGTAGACGGCCGCGTACGTCCGGCCGTCCGGCGCGCGCTTCTTCCACACCTGGAGGTTCCCGCCGGTCACCTGGGTCGGGTAGGACCCGGCCTGGTCGACGCGGATGACCTCGGGATTCGTCAGGATCGACACCGCGGCGGAGTCCAGGAAGTAGATGTCGCCCCCGACGTAAAGCGGCGAGGACGCCATCGACCAGAACGTCATGACGCTCTGCCGTTCGACGTCGGAGATGCCGTCCTGGATGCCGCTGCCGGTGTTGTTGCTGATCGGCATCGAGTCCAGGTCCGGCCGGAACTGCGGCCCGAACACGCCCTGCCAGGCGGGCAGATCCGTCCAGCGCACCTTCACCGAGCTGTCCCAGGTGGACACCGTGTCGCAGTAGCACTCGACGTCGGTGTTGATGCGGACGCCGTTCGCGTAGGGAGCGAGCGCGGGCCCGATCGACCGCGGCACCGGCCACGCGCTCGCCGTCAGCCACATCGGCCGCCGCGCGTGGTCGATCGCCTTCGACCACGCCGCAATATCGGCGACGTTGTCCGCGGTCGTCCCGTCCACCTTGACGAAGTCGACGCCCCAGGACGCGAACCGGGACACGATCGAGTCGTAGTACTTCTGCGCGCACGGGTTCCCGAAGTCGACCTTCCAGTTGCCGCCCCAGCCGTTGGACGGCGTCAGCGGCCGGAACGCGATGTCCTGCGCGTGGCACGACGTGCCGAGGATCGGCGCGTTCTTGTCGTAGACCTCCTTCTCCAGCCCGGTCACCGCGTACAGGCCGAGCTTCAGCCCGCGCGAGTGCACGTAGGAGGCCAGCGCGGGGATCCCGGACGGGAACCGGCCCGGGTCCGGCGCCGGGATGCCGTTGACGTCGGTGTGGAACACCCACGCGAGGTCCGCGTTCCAGCCGGAGTCGATGTTGACGTTGGTGTAGCCCGCGGACTTGAGCTTGCCCGCGAGCGCGTCGGCCGCGTCGCGGATGTGCCCTTCGTTCAGCCACGACGTGCCGTAACCCGCGCGGGTCGACGACTCGAGACTCCAGCTGCTCCAGCCCATGAACGGCTTGACGAACGGCGTCCGCGCGTCGGCCGCAGGCACCAGGAAAGCCAGAAATCCGAGCACAGCAACAAAAACGGGAAGGAGGCGCTTCACTGAACTCTCCTCGGAACGGGGACGGGGAACTACTCCTTCAGGCCGCTCGCCGCGATCCCGCTGACGATGAACCGCTGCGCGACCAGGAACATCGCGACCAGCGGCGCGATGGTGACGAGCGCGCCGGCGAACAGGGCCGGCAGGTTGACCGACTGCGCGGTCAGGAACGTCGAGAGCGCGATCTGCGCGGTCCACGACGACGGGTCCTGCCCGATCACCAGCGGCCACAGGAACGCGTTCCAGCTTTCGATGAACATCAGCGCGCCGAGCGACGCGATCATGCTTCCCGAGTTGGGCAGCACGAGCCGCCGGTAGACGCCGAGGTAACCGAGGCCGTCGAGCCGGCCCGCTTCTTCGAGTTCGACGGGGAACCGCAGGTAGAAGTTGCGGAAGAGGATCACGGTGAACGCGCTGAACAGGTTCGGCGCGATGATCCCCCACTCCGTGTTGACCCCGCCCAGCGAACCCACGACGACGAACGTCGGCACGAACGTGACCGACTGCGGGATCATCAGCGTGACCAGCACGTACGTGAACACGGCACGGCGTCCCGGCACGTTGATCCGGGCCAGCGCGTAGCCGGCCATCGAGCCGAAGAGCGTGCCGACCGGCGCGGTCACGATGGCGACCAAGAACGAGTTCCAGAGCGAGTGCGCCATCGGCACCGACGCGTCGGCGAACAGGTCGCCGAAGTTGACCCACGACAGCGGGTCCGGCAGCCACGACCAGTCCGGCGAGCTGACCTGCTGGCGCGTCATCAGCGCGTTGCGCACCATGATGTAGAACGGCAGCAGGAAGATCAGGCCGAGCACGGAAGCCAGGACGTACTTCGGCGCTTTCCGGGGAACCGTGAGGACGGCCATCAGTCCTTCTTCCCGAAGCCGACGAACCGGCCCTGCAGCAGGGTGATCACGACGATGAGCACGGTCAGCAGGAACGCGCCCGCCGAGCCGACGCCGTAGTTCTGGTCACCGAGCGCGGAGTCGTAGAGGTAGACCAGCGGCGGCTTCACCGGTGCCGTCGCAGTGCCGGAAAGCCCGGTGCCGAACAGGTTGTAGAACTCGTCGAACGCCTGGAACGCGGCGATCAGGATGAGCAGCAGCACCGCGACGGAGGTGTTCCGCAGCTGCGGCAGCGTGATGAACCGGAAGGCCTGCCACTTGGTCGTGCCGTCCAGCTCCCCCGCCTCGTACAGCGACGGCGAGATCGCCTGCAGCCCCGCGAGGAAGAGGATCATGTACAGCCCGACCTGCAGCCACAGCCGCAGCGTCACGACCGCGACCCAGTACACCGGCGGGCTCGTCTCCGAGAGCCACGGCACCGGGTCGGCGCCGAACAGCCCGCCGAGCACGTTCGCGACGCCCGAGGGCAGGCCGTTGAACAGCGCCATCTTCCACACCAGCGCCGCGACGACGTAGGACACCGCGGCCGGGATGAGGAAGATCGTCCGGAAGAACGCGCGACCCCGGCGGATGCTGTTGATCAGCACCGCGAGGCCGAGGGACGCGACGAACGTGATCGGCACGATGAACACGGTGAACAGCGCGATCGTCGAGAGCGACGTCAGGAAGGCGTCGTCACCCAGCAGGAACGCGTAGTTGTCGAAGCCGATCCAGTGGCCGATGTTGATCGTGCCGCGCGCGTCGTTGAAGCTGAGCAGGAAGCTCCACGCGATCGCGACGTACTTGAACAGCCCCAGCCCGATGACGACCGGGCCGGTGAGCACGGTGAACGCGCCGATCGCCCGCCAGTCCCGGCGACGGCGACGCTTCTTCGGCGTCACCGGGACCGCCGGGGCCTCCAGCACGGCCGTCATCAGGCCAGCTGCTTGTCGACTTCGGCCTGGGCCTTCTTCGCCGCGTCGGCGAGCTCGGCGGCCGGGTCGGCTTGCCCGTTCGCGATCTTCGTCGCGGCCTGCAGGAACAGCGTCGCCGACGCCTTGTTCCACAGCCCCGAGTACGACTTGCCGTTCTGCTGCGAGATCGTCACGGCGTCCTTCGCCGGGCCGCTGGAGAACTCGGTCGTCTGCGCGGCGACCGGCTTGCGGGCCGGGATGTGGAAGCCGTACTTGACGCACCAGTCCTTCTGCAGGTCGGCGTTCTTGATCCACAGCCAGTCGATGAACTTCTTGGCGGCGTCGAGGTTCTGGCTCTTCGCGTTGGCCAGCTGGTACCAGCCGCCGACCCGCGCGACCTGCTTGCCGGTGTCGCCGAACTTCGGCCACGCGACGATGCCGAAGTCGTCACCGAGCGCCTTCTTGACGTCCGGCAGCGACCAGAGGCCGCCCCACTGCATCGCGGTGGCACCGTTGGCGAACGCGCCCGGGTCGGACCAGTCGGTCGGGTAGCCCTGGAGCAGGCCGCCGGTGTCGTGCAGCTGCTTGAGCCCGGCGATCGCGGCGACGGCCTCGGGCGAGGAGAACGCGACCTTCTTGCCGCTGCTGTCGAAGAAGTCCGCGCCGGACGACCAGAGCAGCAGCGTCGCGGCCTCGCCGACGCCGTCGGTGCCGACGTACAGGCCCTTCTGCTTGCCGGTGCTGAGTTTCCGGGTCGCGTCGAGCAGCTCGGCGAACGTCTGCGGCGGCTGCACGCCCGCGGCCTGCAGCGCGCTCTTGCGGTAGTACAGCATCATGACGTCGTCGATCATCTTGACGCCGTAGATCTTGCCCTCGACCGTGACGGTGTCCAGCGCGGCCGGGCTGAAGTCCGCCTTGGCCGGGTTCACGATGTCGTCGAGTGGCGCGAGCAGGCCGTTCTTGACGTTCTGGTACCGGAAGTCGCCCAGCTCGAACAGGTCCGGGGCCTGCGCGGTGAGCATCGCCGAGTTGAGCTTGGTCTCGTAGTCGCCGGCGATCCAGCTGACGTTGATCGCGATGTCCGGGTTGGCCTTGGTGAACTCCTGCGCGTAGCGCTGGACCGCTTGCTGCGTCCCGGATTCGCCGTACGCGTGGTACCACTGCTGCAACGTGACCTTGGCGCCCGACGAGGCGCCCGCGTTCTTGTTCAGCGGGTCGCTCGTGCAGCCCGCGAGGGCGGCGCCCCCGGCGAACAGGACGGAACCGACCAGGAAGCTTCGGCGATTCATGGGGCTCACGGGATTTCTCCTTAGACGCTCTCGGCGACGAAAAGACTCTGGATGGCGACGGCGGCCGCGCCCCGCGCCCACTCCTCGAACGGCAGCGGCCGGATCACCAGGCCGCAGCGGGCGGCGCTGCCGAACGCCTGGACCGCGAAGGTCCGGCGGATCTGGTCCTCGAACAGGTCGTAGGTGGCGACGCCCTCCCCGGAGACGACCACCCGCTCCGGGCCGAACAGGTTGACCAGCGCGGCCAGGCCGAGCCCGATCGCGTGGCCGGCCGCGGCGAACACCTCGCGCAGCGGCTCATCGCCGCCGCGGGCGCGGATGACCGCGTCTTCCATGGTCAGCCCGGGTTCGCCGGAGACTTCCCTGGCGCGCACCAGGATCGCTTCGGTGGACGCGATCGCCTCGACGCAGCCGCGGCCGCCGCAGTGGCAGAGCGGGCCGCCGTCGGCGACCGGGACGTGCCCGATCTCGCCCGCGACGCCGTGGGCGCCGCGGACCAGCGCACCGTCGACGACCAGTGCACTGCCGATCCCGGTCCCCACGGTGACCAGCGCGAACGACGATGCGCCGACGCCCTCGCCGAACCACTGCTCGGCCACGGTCAGCGCCTTGACGTCGTTCTCCAGGGTCGCGGTCAGCCCGGTGGCGTCTTCCAGAAGGGAAGCCAGCGGGACGTCGCGCCAGCCGAGGAACGGCGAGTAGCGGACGATCCCGGACGCGCGGTCGACGTCGCCGGACACCGCGACGCCGATGCAATAGGCGCGCTCGCGAAGGTTGCTGGTGCCGTCCGGGGTCGGCCCGCCCAAGAGCTCGCCGACGAGGTCGGCCAGCGCCCGCACGACGTGCTCGACGTCGTGGCTCGTCAGCGCGTGGTGGGCGGTCGCCCGGACGTCGGCGCGCAGGTCGGTGACCACGCCGATCAGGTCGTCCCCGGTGATCTTGACGCCCACGAAGTACTCGCGGTCGGGCCGGATGGCCAGCGGGTTCGCCGGGCGGCCCGCCCCCGGTGTCGTGCGGCCTTCGGAGGCGAGTTCTTCGAGGTAACCGGCGTCGATGAAGGGCCGGGCGGCCTTGGTGACCGCGGCGGAGGAGAGCCCGGTGCGCCGGGCGACGTCGACGCGGGAGACCGGCCCTTCGGTCAGGACCGTGGTGAACACGGTCACTGCCGCTGGACTGGTGATCGGCGCCCTTGCCGGTGCACTGCGAGGCATGGCCGGAAGGGTAGGCAGGATTAATTAACTTCGTCAAGAATTTATTTTTCGCCTGGTCGTGCCTACGCTCAGGTCCATGTCGCTCGTGGAACACGACCCCGCGCACCGGCTGTGGCTGCTGCGCACCCCCGAGAGCTCGTACGCTTTCCGGCTCGACGCCGATGACCGGCCGCGGCACGTCCACTGGGGGCCGCCGCTGACGCTGGAGCAGGCCGCGGAGGTCGCCGAACGCCGCAACCCGGCCGAGAGCAGCTTCGACGAGCCGGGCGACGAGCGTCTCGAACTGCCGGCCGAGGGGGGCGCGTTCTTCGGCGTCGCGGCGCTGGCCGTCCGGTACGAGGACGGGACGTCGGCGCTGGAGTGGCGTTACGCGGGCTACGCGCTCGAAGGCGGCGCGCTCGTCGTGCGGCTCGCGGACCGGCACTACCCGCTCGAGCTGTCGCTGCACTACCGCGTCCGCGGGGAGGTCCTCGAGCGGTGGACGACCTTGCGCAACACCGGGGACGACCCGATTGTGTTGCTGCGCACGGATTCCGCGTCCTGGACGCTCCCCCGGCGGGACGGCGTGCGGCTGAGCCGGACGTCGGGGGCGTGGAGCGCCGAGTACGGCGTGCTGCGCGAGCCGCTGCCCGTTGGGGAAACCACGCTGACCAGCCGTCGCGGTGTGTCGAGCCACCAGGTCAGCCCGTGGGTGATGCTCGACGCCGGTGACGCGACGGAGACGTCCGGCGAGGTCTGGAGTACCGCCCTCGCGTGGAGCGGCAGCTGGCGGATCACCGTCGAGCGGACGCACACCGGCCGCGTCACGTGGACCGGCGGGTTCGGCCACGAGAACGTCCACTGGCGGCTGCAGCCCGGGGAGACCTGGGAGACGCCGGTGTTCGCCGGGCTCTACGCGGCCGACGGCTTCGGCGGCACCAGCCGGCGCTGGCACGCCTACGTCCGCGAGTTCGTCCAGCCGCACCCGGGCGAGCTGCGGCCGATCGTCTACAACTCCTGGGAAGCGACCGGCTGGGACGTCGACGAGCAGACCGAGGCGGGACTCGCCGAGGCCGCGGCGAAGCTCGGCGCCGAGCTGTTCGTGATGGACGACGGCTGGTTCGGCGCGCGCACCGGCGACACCGCCGGGCTCGGCGACTGGACCGCCAACGAGCAGCGTTTCCCCGCCGGCCTCGGGCCGCTGGCCGACGCGGTGCACGCGCACGGGATGAAGTTCGGGCTGTGGGTCGAGCCGGAGATGGTCAACCCGGACAGCGACCTCTACCGCGAGCACCCGGACTGGGTGCTGCACATGGCGCACCGCACGCGCACGACGTTGCGCAACCAGCTCGTGCTCAACTTCGCGCGCCCGGACGTCGCGGACTGGGCGCACAAGTGGCTCGACCGGCTGGTCGGCGAGCACGGGATCGACTACCTCAAGTGGGACATGAACCGCGCCTTCACCGAGGCCGGCTGGCCGTCAGGCGAGGATCCGGGACGGCTGTGGATCGACCACGTCCGCGCTGTCCACGGGATCTTCGACCGGCTCCGCGCCGACCACCCGGACCTGCGGATCCAGGGCTGCGCGGGCGGCGGCGGGCGCACCGACCTGGGGATGCTCGCGCGCACCGACGAGATCTGGGCGTCGGACAACACCGACGCGGCCGACCGGATCACCATCCAGCACGGGTACGGCCAGCTCTACCCCGCCGGCACGATGGCCGCCTGGGTCACCGACAGCCCGAACCCGACCACCGGCCGGGAGGCGCCGCTGCGCTTCCGGTTCCACGTCGCGATGGCGGGCGTGCTCGGCCTGGGCGGGGACCTGCCTCGCTGGAGTGCCGCCGAACTCGAAGAGGCGGCGTCGCTCGTGGCGCTGTACAAGGAGATCCGGCCCGTCGTGCAGCACGGCGAGCTGTACCGGCTGGCGGATCCGGCGCACTCGGCGTTGACGGCGGTGCAGTACGTGCTGGGCGACTCGGTCGTCGTGTTCTTCTGGCGGCGGCCGACGGAGTTCGCGCGCCCGTTCACCCCGCCGCGCCTGGCCGGGCTGGATCCGGCGGCGCGGTACCGGGACGAGGACGGCGTCGTGCACCACGGCGCGGTGCTGCTGAGCCACGGCATCGACGTCGACCTGCCCGGCAGCGGCTACGCGAGCGCGGTGGTGCGGCTGACCAGGGCCTGAATACCCACACCGACCGGCGTCCCCAGTACGGGTGACCCGCATTGACTTTTCACCGGGCGCGGGCTGAATGTGAAAGCTCTTCACCACGCCGCTCGCCAACGGAGGCAGCATGCGCAGGCGCCTGTTCACTCTCCTCTTCGTGCCCGTGATCGCCGCGCTCGCTGCCGCCGCTCCGGCGTCCGCGAGCACCAGTTACCACGAGTACGTGGCGCTGGGCGATTCCTGGACCGCGGACGTTTTCGTCACGCTCCCGCCGACCACCGCCTACACCCCGCTCGACTGCGCGCAGTCCACTTCGGACTACCCCCACGAGGTGGCGGGCGCGCTCGGCGTCGAAACCTTCCGCGACGCGAGCTGCGGCGGCGCCACCACGACCGACTTCACCCAGCCGCAGAGCCTTCCGCTGGGCGGCACGAACGCCCCGCAGTTCGACCGGCTCACCCCGACCACGGACCTGGTGACCGTCGGGATCGGCGGCAACGACATCGGGCTCGCCTCCGCCGTGACGAAGTGCCTCAACCTCCTGCCGATCAGCACGTGCAAGGCGAAGTTCACCGCGGGCGGCGTCGACCAGCTGGAAAACGCCGTCAACGCGACCGCCCCGAAGATCGCGAACGCGCTCCAGCAGATCAAGCAGCGCTCGCCGAACGCGCGGATCCTGCTGGTGAACTACCTCGCCGGGCTGCCCGCGAGCGGCAAGGGCTGCTGGCCGGTGATCCCGGTCGCCGACGGCGACGTCGCCTACCTGCAGGCGAAGTTCCTCCAGATGAACGCCATGCTCGCGCGGGTCGCCGCGGACAACGGCGTCGAGCTGGTCGACACCTACACCCCGACCCTCGGGCACGACGCGTGCCAGGCGCCCACCGTGCGCTACATCGAAGGCCTGATCCCCATCTCGGTGAGCAACCCGCTGCTGCTCGCCTTCCCCTTCCACCCCAACGGCGCGGGTGCAGCGGCGCAGTCGGAGATCGTTCTCGGGGCCGTCCTCGGGGACTAGTCTGTCGGGGTGCCCAAGATCGCGGTGACCCGGTGGATACCCGACGAAGCGGTGAAGGTGCTCGCGGAAGCGGGTGAGGTGACGGTGTCGCCCGCGGACCGGCCGTTGACGACGGCCGAGCTGCACGAGTTCGCCGCGGGCGCGGCGGCGGTGGTCGGCATGCTGCACGACCGGCTCGACGGCGCGCTCGCCGACGCCGCGGGACCCGGGCTCAAGGTGGTCGCGAACGTCGCCGTCGGCTACGACAACGTCGACGTCCCGGCCCTGGCCGAGCGCGGCGTCGTGGTCACCAACACCCCGGGTGTGCTCACCGAAGCCACCGCCGACCTCGCGTTCGGCCTGCTGCTCGCGATCACGCGGCGCCTCGGCGAGGGGGAACGGCTGCTGCGCTCACGCACGCCCTGGTCGTTCCACCTCGGTTTCCTGCTGGGCTCGGGGCTGCAGGGCAAGACGCTCGGCATCGTCGGGCTCGGCGAGATCGGCCGGGCGGTGGCGAAGCGGGCCGAGGCGTTCGGCATGTCGATCATCCACTCAGGACGGTCCGGCCGCGGATCCGTTTCTTTCCAGGAACTCCTGGAGCGCTCGGACGTCGTCTCGCTGCACTGCCCGCTGACGCCGGAGACGCGGCACCTGATCGACGCCGCCGCGTTGCGCGCCATGAAACCCGGCGCCTACCTGGTGAACACGACCCGCGGCCCGGTCGTCGACGAAGCGGCCCTCGCGGACGCGCTCGAGGCCGGGGAGATCGCCGGCGCCGCGCTCGACGTGTTCGAGCACGAACCCGACGTCGAGCCTCGGCTGCTCGGGCGCGACGACGTCGTGCTCAGCCCGCACCTCGGGTCCGCCACGCTCGAGACCCGTACCGCGATGGCCGTGCTGGCGGCCCGCAACGTCGCGGCGGTGCTCGCCGGGCGTCCCCCGCTGACGGAGGTGAAGCCGTGACCCGTGTCGTCATCGCGCCGGACAAGTTCAAGGGCAGTCTCACCGCGGTCGAGGCCGCGGAGGCGATCGCGCTCGGCGTGCGGGACGCGCTGCCGGACGCCGACATCGTCACCTGCCCCGTCGCCGACGGCGGCGAAGGCACCCTCGACGTGCTCGAAGCCGCGGGCGCCCGGATCGTCCGGCTGACGGTCCGCGGGCCGCTCGAGGAGGCGGTCCGGGCTTCTTATGCGGTGCTCGACGGCACCGCGTACGTCGAGTCGGCGCGCGCGTGCGGCATCGAGTTCGTCGAGCCCAGCCCGGAAACCGCGCTGGCCGCGCACACCTGGGGTGTCGGCGAGCTGCTCATGGACGCGCTGATGCACGGCGCGGCGCGGCTGGTCCTGACGGTCGGCGGCACGGCCAGCACCGACGGCGGCGCCGGCATGCTGGGCGCGCTCGGCGCCGGTGTGCTCGACGCGTTCGGCGCCCCGGTCGGGCTCGGCGGCGGCACGCTGTCGCGGGTCGCGTCGACCGAGCTGACGCCGGTGCGGGAACGGCTGAACGGGGTGAGCGTCGCGGTCGCGACCGACGTGACCAACCCGCTGCTCGGCCCGGACGGCGCCGCGGCGGTGTTCGGACCGCAGAAGGGCGCGGGCCCCGAGGAGGTGGCGGCGCTCGACGCGGCGCTGGGCCGCTGGGCGCACGCCCTGCAGGTCGGTGGCGCTCCGGACGTGTCGCGGGTACCGGGCGCGGGAGCGGGCGGCGGGGTCGCGGCGGGCGCGATCGCGGGCCTCGGCGCGACGGTGGAGTCCGGGTTCGACCTGATCGCCGGGCTGACCGGAGTGGACGCCGCGCTCGAGGGCGCGGACCTCGTCATCACGGGTGAGGGCTCGCTCGACGAGCAGAGCCTCAACGGCAAGGCCCCGGCCGGAATCGCGGCGCGCGCCCGGCCGCGCGGGGTGCCGCTGATGGCGCTGGCGGGACGGATCCAGCTCGGCGAGGCCGAGCTGGCGAGCCTGGGGGTCATCGCGAGCAGCGCGCTCATCGACCACGCGGAGTCGCTGGACCACGCCCGGGCAAACGCGGCAGAGTTGTTGCGGGTGCGGGCCGCGATCCTGGTCAGCGGCTGGCGATCCCGCTAGCCGGTCGGTCCGCCGCGCGCAGGCATCGCGATCCTGGTCAGACCGGCTGACGAGCTCGGATGTCGACGGAAACCACACGCAAGCGACCACGCGGACTCGCTGGGCCACGCGCGAGGGAACGCGGCTGAATTGTTGCGGGTCCGGGCCGCGATCCTGATCAGCGGCTGGCGATCCCCCTAGCCGGTCGGTCTGCATCACGATCCTGGTCAAACAGCTGACGAGCCTCGGATGTCGCCGGAAGCCACGCACAAGCGACCACGCGGAGTCGCTGGACCACGCCCGGGCGAACGCGGCTGAGCTGTTGCGGGTCCGGGCCGCGATCCTGGTCAGCGGCTGGCGATCCCGCTAGCCGGTCGGTCCGCCGCGCGCAGGCATCGCGATCCTGGTCAGACCGGCTGACGAGCTCGGATGTCGACGGAAACCACGCACAAGCGACCACACGGACTCCCTGGACCACGCGCGAGGGAACGCGGCTGAGTTGTTGCGGGCCGCGATCCTGATCAGCGGGTGGCGATCCCGCTAGGCGGCCGGGTCACCAGCGGCAACGATGGTCCGTCGAACAGCACAGCAAGACTGCCCCGGGACCACTGCAGCGGCCGACAAGCGGGCGGGCGGGCCTTCCGCACCCAATGAGGAAGGCCCGCCCGCCGCGGTCAGCTCGTGTGCTGTGGCAGCACGGCGAACGCCACTCCGCCGGCTTCGTCCTCCTGGACGTCGAGCACCTTGTCGTCCAGGAGCGCCGCTGCCTGGGGTTCGAGGAACACCTTCGGTCCCTCGTCGGCGCCGAGCACGCTGTCACCTTCCGCGGGCTCCGGCGCCACGGACAAGGCCAGCTGGGCACTTTCGCCCTCGGCGTTCTGGACCGCCAGGCGGAGCCCGGCATCTCCGTCGCCCTGGCTGGTCAGTGCGGTGATCGCCTCGGCGGCGGCTTCGGTCACGGTCAGCATCTTCGGCCTTCCCTTCGTCGCGGTCCGATGCACTTGGGGTCCCACGCTAAATGCGTCCGAACGGGCGCGCAGCGTGAGCGGATCAGCCCTGTCTCGCCTCGCGGATGGCGTCGGCCACCGAGCCGCCGGCGTAGTCCGCCCGCTCGCCCGGGTCCGGGTCGGCGTGGCGGTGGGGCAGCTCGTCGTCCGGGGTCACCTGCTCGTAGTCCGCCGGCGCGTCCTCGACCGTCTCGTCGAGCTCGGCGGCCGGGGTCGCGGCGAGCGGGCGGTCCGGGATCGGGTCCGGCTCGGTGTCCGGTTCCTCCTCCGCGAGCCGCAGCTCGATCGGCTCACCCTCGCGGACTTCGCCGGCCGTCGTGCCGAACCGGTCGGCGGCGCTCCAGTGTTCGGGCGGTTCGATGCCCGCCTCGAGCGGGTCGACGCGCAGCTCGTCCTCGTCCAGCGACTCGCTGGGGCTCAGGCTTTCCGAATCGGCCGCGTCACGGTCACTCACTGGTTTCTCCCGCGTGATAAGTAGTCATCCCCCGCGACCTACCCGAGCCGCCGGAGGGCGAAACCCCGGCGATGTCATCGGGATCACATTTCTTCAACGGGTTTAACATATTCACAAGTTTGTGAAGGCGGAGTAGCTTCGGATCATGGCCACCACCAGGTGCGCACCCGATCATCGGCCGTTCGCGACCGACCCGGAACGCCACCACGAACTCGGCACGCACGCGGCGTGGTACGTCGTGGCCGGCATCGTGACAACCGGCGTCCAGGCCGTTCTGTTCCTCCTGCTGCGCGACCGGCTCGGCTCGCAGGTCGCGAACCTGGTCGCGATCGCGCTGACGACGGTCGGGAACACCGAGTTCCACCGCCGCGTCACCTTCGCCGGGCGGCGGAGCAACGCCGGGAAGCGGCACCTGCAGGACCTCCTCACCTTCGCCTTCTACGCCGGGTACGGCTCGGCCGTGCTGGCGATCCTCGACGCGGTCGTCGACCGGCCGACGTCGTGGGAAGAGACCGGCACGCTGCTGCTGTCCAGCCTGGTCGGCGGGTTCGTGCGGTTCGCCGTGCTGCGCTGGTGGGTGTTCGCGCACGGCTCGGAAGACGCGGAACAGGCTCGGACCGCGCACAGCGGCTAGCGTCAGCGGACGTGGCCCCGGAAGAAGAAATCAAGCCCCACGCGGGCGGCACCGAACCTGATTACCGCTTCACGCTGGCCAACGAACGGACGTTCCTGGCCTGGCTGCGGACCGCCCTCGGCCTGCTCGCGGGCGGGGTGGCGGTGCACCAGCTCGTGCCCAGCCCGGCCGGGGCCAGCGCGGTGCTGGCGAGCCTGTGCGTCGTGCTGGCGGCGGCCCTCGCGGCGAACGCCTACCCGCGCTGGCGGCGGGTCCAGATCGCGATGCGGGCCGGCGAGCCGCTGCCGCGGAGCCTCATGATCGTGGTGCTGACCGCGGGCGTGTTCCTCCTGATCGTGGCGGCGGCCGCGCTGCTGGTGCTGTCGTGACCGCCCGTCCCGTTCACTCTTCTGTGACGCCCACCACACCGCTTGGTCACCGTGCGTGGCAGCCACAAACACGAGTTTCCGCCTCGGGGACCCGGGTTCACGCTGTCGGTACTTCTACCGCCAAGGCGCTCCACGAAACCGGATTATTGGAGATTCACGACTACTCCGGTGCAGGCGCACGTGCAGCCGCACGTACCGACCGGTACGGCGCCGTCCGCGGCGAGCTTCCCGTGACCCTTCGGTCCGCGATGTCACCCGGGCCCACCGCCGCCGCGATCGCCGCGCGGAGCGCGGCGGCCGTTCGCGACCGGCCGGGCACCGCTTCCACGCAGGCGATCGGGCCGGTGCGGCCGTGACGGCGCCGACCGGGGCGCAGGCCGAGCGGACCGGGCTCGCGTGGCGCCGAACAGTACTGGCCTCCGCCGCTTGCACCATGTTGCTGCTCCACATGGCCGCACAACGCCACTGGGGAGCCGCCCTGATCCCCGTTTTGCTCTCCGCGGGGACGTCTGTCCTGCTCGCCGTGGTCGACGTGTACCGCGAACGGGCGCTGCGGGTCGCCGAACCGGCGGCCATGCCCCGGCTGCTTCCGGCAGCGGTGTCGCTCGCCGTCACCGCGACCTCCACTTCCGTGTTCATCCTCCACTGAAGGGTGAACTCGGCACATCCTGAAAGCGATTAATCGCAATGTGAGGCGTCTGGTCGCGGTTGCATCACGGTCGCTCCTGCGAACGGGGTATTGGTGGTTGAAATCTGGACTGATGCCCCGAGAGGTGCTTACGATTACCCAGCGTCGCACGGAGCGCAGGACGGGTCGGGTCTCCCGGAGTACCTGCGATCACACCGTTACGGAGAGTTGAACCCCCGGCAGCGACGGTCGAGGGTCGGCCGGGGAGACGACCATGACAGCACCGCCGAGGACCACCGAGGAATCCACCACGGAGGTTCGCGATTACCGCACTCCGGAGTCCTTGCCCCGGCCAGGCGGGCGGTTGACGAAGGAAGACCTCGACCCGCTCGTCAAGGACGCGGGCGAGGGCAACCCCGCCGCCGTCCACACCCTGCTCAAGATGATCGAGCCGGTGGTGGTGCGCTACTGCCGCGCCCGGATGGGCGGGCGTGACCTCTCCTACCTGTCGGCCGACGACGTCGCCCAGGAAGTGTGCCTCGCGGTGCTGAAGGCCCTCCCGGACTACCAGGACCGCGGCGGCTCCTTCCTCTACCTCGTGCACGCCATCGCGGCCAACAAGGTCGCCGACGCCTACCGCGCCGTGGCCCGCGACCGCTCCGAGCCCGTTCCCGAGCTCCCCGAGCGCCCGCTGGTCGGCAACGAGCCCGAGACCCGCGCCCTCTCGCTCGACCTCGGTGCCCGCCTCGGCCGGCTGCTCGCCACGCTGCCCCGGGTGCAGCAGGAGATCCTGACCCTGCGCATCGCCGTCGGCCTGTCCGCGACGGAGACGTCCGAGGCACTCGGCATCTCACCCGGCAACGTGCGCGTCACGCAGCACCGCGCGCTCACCCGTCTGCGCGGCATGATCCGCGACGACGAGTTCTGACCTTTCACACCGGCGGGCGGGGAACCTCTCTTACCCCCTGGGGGACGTTCCCCGCCCGCATCCAACCTCAGCTCAGGGCATAGACGCTTCGGGCGTTGTGCTCGAAGAACCCCAGGCGCTCGGGGTCCGAGAGCGAGCTCGTCAGCGAAACCGCCGCGTCCAGGACCACCTCGTACGCCGCCGCCAGCTCGCACACCGGCCAGTCGGAGCCGAACAGCAGCCGTGCCGGGCCGAACGCGTCCAGCACGTGGTCGACGTAGCGGCGCAGGTGCCCGACCTCCCAGCCCGACCAGTCCGCCGCCGTGACCAGGCCGGACAGCTTGCACACGACGTTCTCGCGCTCGGCGAGCGCGGCGACCGCGGACGCCCACGGCTCCCACTCCCCCGCCGCGATCGGCGGTTTCGCCGCGTGGTCCAGGACCAGCCGCAGCCCCGGCAGCCGCAGCGCCACCTCGCCGGCCGCCGCGAGCTGCGCGGGCCGCACCAGCAGGTCGTACACCAACCCGGCGTCGGCGACGGCGCTCAGCCCCGCCACGATCTCCGGGCGCAGCAGCCAGTCGTCGTCCGGCTCCTCCTCGACCTGGTGGCGGATCCCCACCAGCGGCCCCTGTTCGCGCAGCGCCGCCAGCCGGTCCGCGACGTCCGGGGCCCGCAGGTCGACCCAGCCGACGACCCCGGCGATCACCGGCTCCGCCTTCGCCGTCGCGAGGAACTCCTCGGTCTCCTTCTGCGCCGACACCGTCTGGACCAGCACGGTCGCGTGCACCCCGGCCGCCTTCGTCACCGCGCGCAGGTCCTCGGCGGTGTAGGGACGGCGGATCGGGTCCATCGCGGCACCCGCCATCCACGGGTACTCGCGCCGCGACGGGTCCCAGAGGTGGTGGTGCGCGTCGATCATGCGACTCCTTCGGCGATGACGACGTCGGCGCGCAGCAACCCGGCGTCGACGAGTTCGGTCCACAGCTGCGGCGGCACGACGGCCCGGGCCCGCCGCGCGTTCACGCTCACCTGCTCCGGATCATGCGCGCCGACGACGACCGACGCCACCGCGGGATGCGCCATCGGCATGGCCAGCGCGGCTTCCGGCAGCTCGACGCCGTGCTTCGCGCAGATCTTCGCGATCCGGCTCGCCCGCTCGACCAGCTCGGCAGGCGCCTCGGCGTAGTCGTAGACGCTGCCGGGTTCCGCGGTGGCCAGGATGCCGCCGTTGAACGCGCCGCCGACCACCACCGTGACGTCGCGCTCGGCGCACAGCGGCAGCAGCTCGTCCAGCGCGGGCTGGTCGAGCAGCGTGTAGCGGCCGGCCACCAGCACGACGTCGAGGTCGGTGCGGCGGACGAACTCGCCCAGCATCGGCGCCTGGTTCATCCCGGCGCCGAACGCGCCGATCACGCCCTGCTCCCGCAGCTCGCGCAACGCCGGGAAGGCGCCGCGCAGCGCCTGTTCGAAGTGGTCGTCCGGGTCGTGGACGTAGACGACGTCGACGCGGTCGAGGCCGAGCCTGGTGAGACTGTCCTCGAACGACCGCAGGACGCCGTCACGGCTGAAGTCCCAGCGGCGCTTGTAGGCGGCCGGGACGGCGAAGCCCTCGTCGTCCTTCCGGCCGGCGCCGTCCGGGTTCGGCTCCAGCACGCGGCCGACCTTCGTGGACAGCACGTACTCCTCACGCGGGAGGTCGCGCAGCGCCGCGCCGAGGCGGGTTTCGGACAGCCCCAGGCCGTAGTGGGGTGCGGTGTCGAAGTAGCGGACGCCCTCGTCCCAGGCACGCCGGACGGTCGCGGCGGCGGTCTCGTCGCTGATGGCGTGGTACAGGTTGCCCAGCTGCGCGCAGCCGAGACCGAGCGGGGACAGGGAGAGGTTCACGCGGTCACTCCTTCACCGGCAGTTCCCAGACCAGCCCGATGCCGGTGTCGTCGCCGGAGTAGTCGTCCTCGACGGCCAGCAGCTCGGCCATCCTGGCCTGCCACGGGACGTTCGCGGGGTGGTCCCGCAACGCCGCCCGCATCGCCGCGTAGTCGTCGACTTCGAGGACGTGGAACAGGTCGAGACCGTTACGCCAGATCCGCCAGGTGCGGACCCCGGCCTCGCGCAGCGCGACGTCCAGCTCGGGCGGGATCACGGCGTGGACGGACTCGTAGTCGGCCTCCTTGCCGGGTTTCAGCTTCGTGTGGAGAGCCACTCTTTGAGGTGCGGGACCGTGGGTCATGACCACTCCTTAGCCGGGACATGGCACGCTGGGGAGTAACACCCAAACATCCGAGGTCTGTTGCAGGGAAGGGCGGACACGATGCCCGTCACCGATGTCGCGATCGACAAGATCAAGGACATGATCATCTCCGGCGAGCTGGCGCCCGGCGACCGGCTGCCGAAGGAGGCCGAGCTGGCCCAGCGGCTCGGGCTTTCACGCAGCTCCCTGCGGGAGGCCGTCAAGGCGTTGTGCCTGATCCGGGTGCTCGACGTGCGCCAGGGCGACGGCACGTACGTCACCAGCCTCGAGCCGAACCTGCTGCTCGACGCCATGACGTTCGTGGTCGACTTCCACCGCGACGACACCGTGCTCGACTTCCTCGCGGTGCGGCGGATCCTCGAGCCGGCCGCGACCGCGCTGGCCGCGCTGCACATGAGTGACGACGACATCGCGGAGCTGGGCACCCTGCTCGGGGAGCTGGCCGACTCGCCGACCGTCGAGGCCCTCGTCGCCAACGACCTCCAGTTCCACCGCAAGATCGCCGACGGGTCCGGCAACCCGGTGCTCTGCTCGCTGCTCGACAGCCTCTCCGGGCCGACCGCCCGGGCCCGGATCTGGCGCGGCCTCACCCAGGAGGGCGCGGTCGCGAAGACCCGGGAACAGCACTCGGCGATCTACGAGGCCATCGCGGCCCGCGAGCCGGAACTGGCGCGCTCGTGGGCGACCGTGCACGTCGCGGGCGTGGAGCAGTGGCTGCGCAACGCACTGGGCACGGCCGACGACCCGACGACGCCCGACCTGGCCGCGGAAGCCTCCTGAGGCCACCGGCACCTCCTGGCAGTGGTCCGTGAAGGCCACATTGAGGGACTCTGAGTCCCTCAATGTGGCCTTCACGGCTTTGAACGTCGGATGATCACGGGGTGCGGCTCAGGTTTGGGGTTTGCCGCCCGCGTACCGGGCGATGATCAGGGCGACCAGGATGATGGCGCCGTAGATGGCCCCCTGCCACTCCGCCGTGACGTGCGCGTAGTTGAGCAGGCTGGACACCGACGACAGCAGCAGGACGCCGGTGAGGGCGCCGACGAGGGTGCCCTTGCCGCCGTCGAGCGAGACGCCGCCGATCACCGCGGCCGCGAAGACCTGCAGGATCAGCCCCGAGCCCTGGTTCGCGCCGAGCGCGCCGACGTAACCCGTGTAGGCCAGGCCGCCGACCGCCGCGAGGATCCCGGCGACGACGAACACCCCCCACGCGATCCGGTCGACGCGCACACCGGCCGCCCGCGCGGCTTCGCGGTTGCCGCCGATCGCGTACAGCGCGCGGCCGACGCGGTGGTAGCGCAGCACCCAGCCGGCGACCGCGAACAGCACCGCCGCCAGCCACACCGACATCGGCAGCCCGGCGAACGTCGTGGTCGCCAGGTTCGTGAACGAGTCCGGCAGGTTGAACAGCGTCTTGCCCTTGGTCGAACCCACCTGCACACCACGCAGCACGGTGAGCATGGCGAGGGTGACGATGAAGGCGTTCAGCTTCAGCTTCACGATCAGGAAGCCGTTGACGAACCCGACGAGCGCCCCGCACAGCGGGATCACCAGCAGGCCGACGGCGGCGGGCAGTTCGACGCCGAAGCCGGCCGACGCGGCCGGGATCACCACCATCGCGCCGAGCGCGGGCGCCAGGCCCATGGTGGATTCCAGCGACAGGTCGAACTTCCCGGTGATCAGCACCAGCGACTCGCCGAGCACGACCAGCGACAGCGCCGCCGACGCCGTCAGGATGCTGACGATGTTGTTCCAGCCGACGAACGTGTCGTCGACCAGGCCGCCGATGACGAACACCACGACGAGCGCGGGCAGCAGCGCGAGTTCACGCAGCCAGACGGCCTTCCGGCGCCGGGGTGGCGCGGGCAGCTCCGTCTGCGGATCGGTCATCACGTCGGTCACGAAAGCTCGACTCCTTCGATGTCGGCCACGAGGTCGCCGTCGGACCACCCGGCCTGGTGCTCGGCGACCACGGCCCCGGCGCGCAACACCAGGACCCGGTCGCTCAGGCGCAGGTCGTCGAGCTCGTCGCTGACGATCAGCACCGCCTTGCCTTCGGCGCGCACCCGGTCGACGACCGCGAGCAGCGCCTCCTTCGACTTCACGTCCACGCCGGCCGTCGGGTTGATCAGCACCACGACCCGCGGGTCGCTGGCCAGGGCCCGTGCGAGGACGACCTTCTGCTGGTTGCCGCCGGACAGGTCGGACACCGGCTGCTCGGCGCTGGCGGCGACGATGCCGTAGTCCGCCAATGCCTGCGACGCCTTCGTGAACCGCGTCTTCGGCGAAGCGATCCCGCCGCGGCCCATCTTGTCCAAGATGGACAGTGTGGTGTTGTCCATGATCGGGTGCTCCAGCACCAGCCCTTCGTGGTGCCGGTCGCGCGGCACGCAGCCGATCCCGGCCTTCAGCGCCCCCGGGATGTCGCCGGACCGCAACGGCTTGCCTTCGACCCGGACGGTGCCCGCCGACGGCGTCCGCAGGCCGTAGACCGTCTCGGCGACCTGGTGCTTCCCGCTGGCGTTGCTGCCCGCGAGCCCGACGACCTCACCCCGGCGCAGCCGGAAGGAGACGTCGTGGAAGCCGGCGCCGGACAGGCCGTCGACCTGCAGGATCTCCGCCGCGTCGGCTTCCAGGGCGTCCCGCGTGGCGGCGTCGCGGACGGACAGGCCGCCCGGTTCGCCGGTCATCGCGTCGACCAGCTCGGCCCGGCCGACCTCGGCCACCGGGGCGGTCAGCACGTGCTTCGCGTCGCGCAGCACCGTGACCGCCTGGCAGACCTCGTACACCTCGTGCAGGTGGTGCGAGATGAACAGGAACGTCACGCCGCCCGCCTGCATCTGGCGCATCCGCTCGAAGAGCCGCTCGATGGCCTGCTTGTCCAGCTGCGCGGTCGGCTCGTCGAGCACGATGAACCGGGCGCCGTAGGACAAAGCGCGGGCGATCTCGACGAACTGCCGGTCCTCGACCGACAGCTCGCCGGCCGGGGTGTCGACGTCGACGTGCACGTCCCACGACCCGAGCAGCTCCTCGGCCTGCCGCCGCAGCTTCTTCCAGCCGATCGAGAACCCGCCCCCGGCCTGCCGGTTGAGGAACAGGTTCTCGGCCACCGTGAGCTGCGGGACGACCATCGCGTGCTGGTAGACGCAGGCCACGCGCGCCTTCCAGTCGTCCTGCTTGGTCAGGGGCGGGGCCGGCTCGCCGCCGAACTCGACGTGCCCGGTGTCCGTGGCGGACAGTCCGGTGAGAATGGAGACGAGTGTCGACTTGCCGGCCCCGTTGCGCCCGACCAGCGCGTGCGACTCACCGGGGTTGACCTCGAGGCTGACGTCGTGCAGCGCCACGGTCGGGCCGTAGCGCTTCCCGACGCCGCGGGCGCTGACGACGGGGCTCACAGGTTGTTCCCCCACAGGGCCTTGTCGTCCACGTTCGCCTTGGTGATGACGGGCGCGGGCAGCTGGTCCTCGAGGATACCGGGGCTGATCTCGACGATCGTGCTGCCGTGGTCGGTCGGGCCCGGCTTGAACGTCTCGCCCGCCATGGCCTTCTTCAGCCAGTACAGGCCGTACTTCGCGTACGCGTCGGCGGGCTGGGACACCGTGGCGTCCAGCTCGCCGGCCCGGATCGCGGCCAGCTCCTGCGGGATGCCGTCGTTGGACACGAGCACGATGTGCTTCGGGTCGCCGACCGGGAAGGAGAGGTTCTTGCGCTTGAGCGCCTGCTCGGTCGGGGCGAGGTAGACGCCGCCGGCCTGCATGTAGACGCCCTTGATGTCCGGGTTGGCCGTCAGCATGCTGTCCAGGCCGGAGGACGCCTTGTCGGCCTTCCACTCGGCCGGGATGTCCAGCACCTGGATGCCCGGGTACTTCTGCGCCATGCAGGCCTTGAAGGCCTCCGAGCGGTCGCGGCCGTTGACCGAGGCGAGGTCACCCTGGATCTGCACGACCTTGCCGGACTTGACCTTCTCGCCGATCGCGTCGCACGCCTTGGTGCCGTAGGCCTTGTTGTCGGCCCGCACGACCATGGCGACCTTGCCGCTCTCGGGGGCGACGTCGACCGCCACCACCGGCACACCCTTGTTCTCCGCCTGCTTGAGCCCGGCGACGATCGCCGCGGAGTCCAGCGGCGTCACGACCAGGCCCTTGACGCCCTGGTTGAGGAAAGTGCCGATGTCGGTGATCAGCTTCGCCGGGTCGCTGTCGGCGTTGACCGTCGGGAGGACGTCGACGCCCTCGGACTTGGCCATCTGCGGGACGTAGTTGTTGTAGGCCTGCCAGAACGGCGAGGTCAGCAGCGGCAGGGTCGCGCCGACCTTGCCACCGGTGTCGCCCCCGCCCGCACTGGGCGCGGCCGCATTGTCCTTAGTGGACCCGCAGGCGGCCAGCACCAAGCCGCAGACGGCGGCCGTGGCGGCCACCTGGATCACCCTGTTGTGCACCGCATCCTCCTTGATGACAGCGAAAAAAGTCTTATTGGGGTTGCACCGGACCGCGCGGGCGCAGGCCGTACATGCCGCCGTCGACCGCGAGCGCGGTGCCGGTGGTCGAAGCGGAAAGCGGGCTGGCGAGGTAGACGATGGCGTTCGCCACCTCGTCGGCGGTGACCAGGCGGCCCATCGGCTGGCGTGCGGCCAGCGCCGCGCGTTCGGCCGCCGGATCGCCCGCGGAGTCGAGCAGCCGGCCCACCCAGGGGGTGTCCGCCGTGCCCGGGCACACGCAGTTGACGCGGATCCGGTCGGGCAGGTGGTCGGTCGCCATGGCCAGGGTCAGCGAGAGCACCGCGCCCTTGGTGGCCGAGTAGAGCGCGCGGCTGGGCAGGCCGGCCCAGGCCGCGATGGAGCAGGTGTTGACGATCGCCGCGGACGGCGAGTTCCTGAGGTGTGGCAGGGCGGCCCGGGCGAGCCGGACCATGCCGACGACGTTGACGTCGAACACGCGGTGCCACTCGTCGTCGCCGTTGGCGGTGACGTCGCCCTGCGCGCCGATGCCGGCGTTGTTGACGAGGATGTCCAGGCGCCCGAAGCGTTCCACGACGGCGTCGATGGCCGAGCGCACTTCGTCGTCCGAGGAGACGTCACACCGGAAGCCGTCGTCACCCGGCTTCAGATCCAGGACGGCCACCTGCGCGCCACGTTCGGCCAGTAACGTCGCTGTCGCGAGGCCGATCCCCGAGGCGCCTCCGGTGACGGCGGCCACCAGGCCCTCGAATTCACTCACTTGCGGTCTCCGTCCACTCGGGACCGTCCGGGAAGCGGAACCGGCGCAGCGTGGCGTCGTGCATGCGCGCGGAGAACCCGGGGACGGTCGGGGCGAGGTACCGGCCGCGCTCGACGACGGCCGGGTCGGTGAAGTGCTCGTGCAGGTGGTCGACCCACTCGATGCTGCGGTCGGTGTCGGTCGCCGACACCGCGACGAAGTCGAACAGCGACAGGTGCCGCACCAGCTCGCAGAGCCCGACCCCGCCGGCGTGCGGGCACACCGGGACACCGAACTTCGCGGCCAGCAGCAGGATCGCCAGGTTCTCGTTGAACCCGCCGACACGCGCGGCGTCCAGCTGCAGCACCGAGATCGCGTTCGCCTGCAGCAGCTGCTTGAACATCACCCGGTTCTGGACGTGCTCACCGGTGGCGACGCGGATCGGCGCAAGCGCTTTCGCGATGGCGGCGTGCCCGAGGATGTCGTCCGGTGACGTCGGTTCCTCGATCCAGTACGGGTCGTACGGCGCGAGCGCGGTCATCCAGGTGATCGCGGCGGAGACGTCCCAGCGCTGGTTGGCGTCGACGGCGATGCGGATGTCGTCACCGACGGTCTCGCGGGCGAGTTTCATCCGGCGGACGTCGTCGTCGAGGTTGCCGCCGACCTTGAGCTTGATCATGTCGAAGCCGTCCGCGACGGCCTGTTCGGACAGCCGGACCAGCTTCGCGTCGGCGTACCCGAGCCAGCCGGGAGACGTGCTGTAGGCGCGGTAGCCGTGCGCTTCCAGTTGCGCGGTGCGCTCGGCGCGGCCGGGTTCGGCGGCACGCAGGATGTCGAGCGCTTCGGCTTCGGTGAGCGCGTCGGACAGGTACCGGAAGTCGACCAGGCTGACCAGTTCTTCCGGCGTCATCCGGGCCGCGAACTTCCAGACGGGCAGCTGGGCGCGGCGCGCGGCGAGGTCCCACGCGGCGTTGACCACCGCGCCGACCGCCATGTGCGCGACGCCCTTTTCCGGGCCCAGCCAGCGGAACTGCGAGTCGCCGACGAGCGTGCGTGACAGGTCGCCGAGCGCGGCCGCGTCCTCCGGGACGTCCCGGCCGACGACGTGCGGCGCGAGCGCGCGGATCGCGGCGGCCTGGACGTCGTTGCCGCGGCCGATGGTGAACGCGAGGCCGTAACCGTCCGGGCCGGCGTCGGTGTGCAGCACGACGTAGGCCGCGGAGTAGTCCGGGTCGGGGTTCATGGCGTCCGAGCCGTCCAGCTCCCGTGACGTCGGGAACCGGACGTCGAGGACCTCCATGCCGATGATCTTCGCCATGGTCAGGCCTGCCTCGCGGTCTGGCGCTGCCGGCCGAGGCCGTCGATCTCCAGCTCGATCACGTCGCCGTCGCGCAGGTACGGCTTCGGGTCGGGCTGGCCGAGCGCGACACCTTCGGGCGTGCCGGTGTTGATCAGGTCACCGGGGCGCAGCACCATCACCTGGCTCAGGTGGTGGATGATCTCGGCCACGGAGAAGATCATGTCCTTGGTCGAGGAATCCTGCTTCTTCTCGCCGTTGACCCACAGCCGCAGGCCGAGGTCCTGCGGGTCGGGCACTTCGGCCGCGGGCACCAGCGCCGGGCCGAGCGGGTTGAAGTTCTCGCAGGACTTGCCCTTGTCCCACTGGGCGGTGCTGAACTGGAGCGCGCGCTCGGAGACGTCGTTCGAGACGACGTACCCGGCGACGTGGTCCAGCGCTTCGTCAACGTTGTCGAGGTAGCGGGCGGTCTTGCCGATGACGACGCCGAGCTCGACCTCCCAGTCGGTGCTGACCGACTTGCGCGGGATGAGGACGTCGTCACCCGGGCCGACCACGACGTCCGGCGCCTTCATGAACACGACCGGCTCGGTCGGCGGCGTCGCGCCGGTCTCCTCGGCGTGGCGGCGGTAGTTCATCCCGATGCAGACGACCTTGCCGGGCTGGGCGATCGGCGAGCCGACACGCAAACCCGTCACGTCTTCCTGCGGCAGCTCCCCCGCGGCGAGCGCGGCGGCCACGCGGGCGACGCCGCCGGCAGCGAGGAACCCGCCGTCGACGTCGGCGGTCAGGCCGCTCAGCCCGTAGGTCACGCCGTCGTCGGCGCGGACGTACGGACGCTCACTACCCGGCTCTCCGAGACGTACAAGCTGCACGGATGTTCCCTTCACCAGCACGACCAGACATCCGATGTATATCGCAGACAGGGCCGTCGATCCAGAGCCCTTGCGTAATCGACGCGAAATTGGTCGGATCAGTGTCGCTTCACGACCCGTCCGAGCACGGGGTGTCACCACTCACAGGCGGAATAGCCCTGGTCACTGCGTCGCTGCTCCGTTGAGTGACCCTAGGAGGCCGATGACCACCGCAGCGGAACCTACCGCGCCGACCCGGCGCGCGCAGCTGAAGTTCGTCCTGATCCTGGGCGGGCTCTCGGCGTTCGGGCCCCTGTCCATCGACATGTACCTGCCGGCGCTGCCGCAGATGGCGGGCGACCTGCACGCCGCGGACACGACGGTGCAGCTGACGCTGAGCGCGTTCATCGTCGGCCTCGCGCTGGGCCAGCTGGTGCTCGGGCCGCTGTCGGACGCCCTGGGCCGTCGCGGGCCGCTCCTCGTGGGGCTGGTCCTGTACGTCCTCGGCTCGGTGCTGTGCGCGGTCAGCCCGGACGCGTGGCTGCTGGTCGCCGCCCGGGGCATCCAGTCCCTCGGCGCCGCCGCGGGCATCGTGATCGCCCGCGCCGCGGTGCGCGACCTGTACTCCGGCACCGCGATGACGAAGTTCTTCTCGACGCTGATGCTGGTCAGCGGCCTGGCCCCGATCCTCGCCCCGCTGATCGGCGGGCAGCTGCTGAACTGGACGTCCTGGCGCGGGGTGTTCGTCGTGCTGACGGTGTTCGGGGCGGTGCTGCTGGCCGTGGTGGCTTTCTTCTTGCCGGAGCCGCTGCCCGCATCCCGCCGCTCGCCCGCGCGGCTGGGCCGCGTGATGAAGACGTACGGGCGGCTGGCGGTGGACCGGTCGTTCGCGGGTTACGCGCTGGCCTCCGGCCTGCTGTTCGCGTCGATGTTCGCCTACATCTCGGGGTCGTCGTTCGCGCTGCAGGGGGTGTACGGGCTGAGCCCGCAGGCCTACAGCGTGGTGTTCGGCGCCAACGGCGTCGGCATCGTGCTGGCGGGTCAGCTGAACGGCCGCCTGGTCGGCCGGATCTCCGAGCGCACACTGCTGCTGTCCGGCCTTCTGCTGGGCGCTCTCGGTGGCATCTTCGTACTGGTGTCGGCGTGGGCACACCTGCCACTGGCCGCGCTGCTGGTGTCGTTGTTCCTGCTGGTGTCGAGCATCGGCCTGGTCATGCCGAACGCGAGCTCCCTGGCCCTGGCCGAACACGCCCGTTCGGCGGGCGCGGCGTCGGCGCTGCTGGGCGTGCTGCAGTTCGTGGTGGGCGGCGTGGCGACACCGTTGGTGGGTTTGGGCGGGCCAGGAACGGCCGTCCCGATGGCGGCGACCATCGCGGGGTTCGCGTTGCTGGCGCTGGTCGCGTTCCTGACCCTGACCCGGCCGGCGATCAGGCCAGATCCGCTGTCTTGAGCCGGTTGTTCACCTCTCTCGAGCCGTCATCGATCGATCCCAGATCGACTCGCATGGCGTTCGTGAGTAGCTCGAAGGCGTCTACCGTGGGGTCCCAAACGTGGTCGAAGTTCCGCCCCCGCAGCTTCATGTCCGGCCGAGCGAGCCAATCGAGGGTCGCGCGGAGGCGACCGCCGAAAGCACGAGCTGCCGATGTGACGTCCTCGGAAGCGATGATGGCGCACGAGGTGACCAGATCCTGCAACCTGCGCAGCGCGCCGGCCAGCTCGTGAACGGTTTCCGTGTCGCCATCGGACTGACTGGACAGATAGGCGGAAAGAGCGGCCACGGCATCCGCGAACACCTGGGTGATCTTCAGGTAGATCTCTGCTCTCAACCCGAACAAGAGCTTCCGGCGTTCCAGCTCGCGCTGGTGCTCGAGCTCCTGGGCGAACCGCTCTCGTTGCTGCTCCAGCTCGGTCGCCGATCTCCTGTTCGCGCTTCTCGTCGTCAACCACGTGGTGATCGACGCCGTCAGAAGGGCGACCAACGCTGTCGTACCGGCGACAGCGATGGTCAGCCAAGCGGGGGTGTTGTTCATGTGAGCAGGCTTGGCTCTCAGCCGATGTCCGCGAGGTTCCCTGTCTTGAGCTGCTCCGCCGTCACCTTCGTGCGGCCGTCGACCAACGCGCTCAAGGCATCCCCGTCGTCCCACATGTTCACGTTCATCGCCGCCGAGACCTGACCGTCGCGGAGCCAGAACGCCGTGAACTCGCGTGACGCAAGGTCTCCGCGCACCACCAGCTCGTCCGCAGCCGGGTCCGCCAGACCCCGGTATTCGCAACCCAGGTCGTACTGGTCCGTGAAGAAATACGGAGACGCGAGGTAAGGCTCGTTCTCCCCCAACAGGTTCTGCGCCACGTACGTGCCCTGGTCCTTCGCGTTCTGCCAGTGCTCCACGCGGATGCGGCGGCCGTAGCGCGGGTGGAAGTGGGCGGCGATGTCGCCCACCGCGTAGACGTCCGGGGCCGCCGTGCGCAGGCCCGCGTCCACCGCGACGCCGCCGTCGTCCGACAGTTCCAGGCCCGCCGCGTGGGCCAGCTCGCCCCGCGGGGCCGCGCCGACCGCCACCAGGACCACGTCCGCCTGCAGCTCGTCGCCGTTGCCCAGCTTGACGCCGCGGACGCCGTCCGGGCCGCCGGTGATCTCCGCGACCTGCTCGCCCAGGCGCCAGTGGACGCCGTTTTCCGTGTGCAGGTCCCGGAACACCCCGCCGACCGTCTCGCCGATGACGTTCGCCAGGGGCACCGCCACCGGGTCCACCACGGTGACGTCCGCGTTGTGCGAGCGCGCGGCCGCCGCGGCTTCCGAGCCGATCCAGCCGGCACCGATCACGACCACGCGTTCCGCCTCGGCGAACGCGGACCGCAGCTTGAGGGCGTCGTCGAGGCTGCGAAGCGTGTACAGGCCCGGCAGGTCGCCGCCGGGGATCGGCAAGGTGCGCGGGCGTGAGCCGGTGGCCAGCACCAGCCGGTCGTAGCGGTGCTCGCCGCCCGCGTCGTCCAGCACCAGCCGCGCGCCCAGCTCGACGCGGGTCGCGGTGACACCGGGAGTGAACCGGATGTCCTTCTCCGCGTAGAACTTCTCGTCGTGCACCCAATCGGGTTCATCCGTGGTGCCGAGCAGCACGCCCTTCGACAGCGGCGGCAGCTCGTACGGCCGGTGCGGATCGGACCCCATGAGCAGGACTTCGCCGGTATAACCGCGTTCGCGCAACGCGGCCGCGGCGGACGCACCGCCCAGGCCCGCTCCGACGACGACGATCTTCCGCGGCTCCGACATCCTGACCTCCACCGGCGACAGCAATCCTGGCGCGAACCTACTCCCGAACCCGCGACACCACATCCCGGTACGCCGGAACCTCTCGTTCCGCAAGGGAAAACTCGCGAGTAGGCAAATCGGGTGAACCGGCGTCATGGCCCCGTGGCGGGCCCATCCCACCCCCGCACGAAGCACACCCATGAAGGACCCACGAAGGAATCGGAGGCGGCGACCGTGAGTCGGGGCGAATGGTCGGTCACCTGCCGGGATCTGGCCGGCAGGCGCAGGGACGTGACGGTGTTCGTCAGCAACGACAAGGTGGTGCTCGTCGCGCCACCGGGCGAGGCGGCGGTGCTCGGGCCGCTGGACGTCGGACGGCTGCGGGCCGCCCTGCGTGACGCCATCGTGGCGACCGCCGACGACAAGGTGGAAACCTGACAACTACCGTTCCTACTTTCCAGTAGGTTAGAGTCGGCCCCACGACGACGAGCGCAAGGGACCGGCCATGACCACCTACTTCGTGACGGGCGCGACGGGCTTCCTCGGGAAACGCCTGGTCGCCCGGCTGCTGCGGCGGCCGGAGACGTCCGCCGTGTACGCACTCGTGCGTGAGACCTCCCGGGAGCGGCTGGCCGTGCTCGCGGAAGGCACGGACAAGCTCCATTCCGTGGTCGGCGACCTGACCGAGCCGCGGCTCGGCGTCGATCCCGCCGGGCTGCCGCACCTCGACCACGTCGTGCACCTGGGCGCGGTCTACGACCTCACCGCGGACGAGGAGACCAACCGGCGCGCCAACGTCGAGGGCACCCGGCACCTGCTCGCCTTCGCCGCGACGGCGGAGGCAGGGCTCGTGCACCACGTGTCCTCGATCGCCGTCGCGGGTGACCACGCCGGGCGCTTCACCGAGGCCGACTTCGACCTCGGCCAGCGCTTCGGCTCGCCGTACCACGCCACGAAGTTCCAGGCCGAGAAGCTCGTCCGCGAGCAGCCGCTGCCCCACCGCGTCTACCGGCCCTCGGCGGTCGTCGGTGATTCGCGCACCGGCGAGATGGACAAGATCGACGGCCCGTACTACTTCCTGCCCGCGATCTCGCGGCTGGCGGCGCTGCCCCGGCGTCTCCCGCTGGCCGCGCCCGATCTCGGCGCGACCAACCTGGTGCCGGTCGACTACGTCGTCGAGGCGATGGAGTTCCTGATGCACCGGGACGCGCCGTCCGGTGCGACCTACCACCTCGCCGCCGCGCGTCCGCAGTCCCTGAACTCCGTCTACAACGCCTTCGCGCGCGTCGCGGGCGGGCCGACGGTCCGGGCCGTGCTGCCCGCGAAGCCGTCGAACGTGCTGCGCCGCGCGGGCACCCGGCTCGCGCACGCGGCCGCCGCCGGGATCGACCGCGTGCCCGGCGGGCGGGCGACCCGGGCCGCCGTCCTCGAAGAGCTGGGCATTCCCCTCGAAGTCCTGCCGCACCTGAGCACCGAGGTCGTCTTCGACACCGCGCGCACGACGACCGCGTTGTTCGGCAGCGGCATCCAGCTCCCGGAGCTGCGCGACTACGCCGCCCCGCTCCACCGCTTCTGGCGGGCACACCTCGACCCCGACCGCGCCCGCCGCACCCACGGCCTGGCCGGGCGGACGGTGCTGGTCACCGGCTCGTCGTCCGGCATCGGGCGGGCCACCGCCCTCGCCGTGGCGCGCAAGGGCGCGAAGGTGATCCTCGTGGCCCGGCGGGCTGACGAGCTCGACGACGTCCGAAGCGAGATCACGGCCGCCGGCGGCGTCGCGGCGGCGTACCCGTGCGACCTCACCGACGGCGACGCGGTCGACGCGCTGGTCAAGGACGTGCTCGGCGACCACGGCGCGGTCGACATGCTGGTCAACAACGCCGGCCGGTCGATCCGGCGCTCGGTTTCGCTGTCCACGGAACGGTTCCACGACTACGAGCGCACGATGGCGATCAACTACTTCGGCCCGGTCCGGCTCATCCTCGGGCTGCTGCCGTCGATGGCGCAGCGGCGCTTCGGCCACGTCGTCAACGTCACCACCATGGGCCTGCAGACCGACACCCCGCGCTTCTCGGCGTACCTGGCTTCGAAGGCGGCGCTGGAGGAGTTCGGGCTGGCCGCCGGGCGCGAGACGCTCTCGGACGGCGTCACCTTCACGTCCGTGCGGATGCCGCTGGTGCGGACGCCGATGATCGCGCCGACCGGCTACCGCGGGATCCCGTCGAGCAGCCCGGAACGCGCGGCCGCACTCGTCGTCAAGGCCCTCGAAGAGCGTCCCGCGATCCTCAGCCTCCCCGAAGGGCGGGCGGCCGAGCTGGCCACGCTCGCCGCCCCGCGGCTCTCCCGCTTCGCCGCGCACCTCGCCTACAGCGCGACGCGGGAGTCGGCGCCCGAGGCACGCGGGCTGCGGAGCCGGCCCGCGCCGGCGGCCGTCGCGGCGGCGCTGACCCGCGTTATCTGGCGCAGTCGTGCCTGATCCGTGCGAATTCCGGCAAAACCCTGGATTCACGACGACGGTACTTCTACCCTCGCGCGAGTCTCGTTCATCAGATCGAGCATGAACTGGGGAGTCAGAAATGCCGGAATCCACCGCTGGGGAACGCAGCACGACCGCCGCGATCGGCACGGCCCGCACCACGACCGGGTGACACTCACCAAGTCCGTGAAGGCCACCTTGAGGGACTCAGAGTCCCTCAAGGTGGCCTTCACGGCATGCGGGGCCGGCGTCGCCCCAGGCCGGGTGGACCGGGCGGGCCCGGTGGTGCGGTTCATCCCGGTGCCGACCACGGCCGCTACCATCGCTTCCCGGGTGTGATCGGGAGCGGAAGGCGGGCGGGCGTGGACGTGGCGAGTCCTGTGCGCGCCACCGCCGCCCCGGAACCCGTTCCCGCGACGCGGTCCCGGCCGCTGCTGCGCTGGAGCGTGCACGCCTGCTGGGTCGTGCTGCTCGCGCTGGCCACCGAACTGCGCGTCGGCCGCTTCGGCTTCCACCCGTCCGACCAGGGCTTCATCCTCGCCCAGGCCTGGCGGGTGCTGCAGGGGGAAGTGCCGCACGCCGAGATCATCTCCGCGCGCCCGCTCGGTTCCGCTGTCCTGCACGTCGTCGACTTCGCGCTGCCGATGCCGCTGTTCTTCGGGTCGAGCTTCCTGTCCATGATCGAGATCATCGTGGCGACGATCGCCTTCGCCGCGCTGGTCACCCGCCGCCGCGTGCTGGCCTGGGGGCCGGGCATGACGGCGATGGTCGCGGCGGCCTCGCTGATCAACCTCAACGCGTTCCCGCTGATGGCCTGGCACACGGTCGACGGCATCGCCCTCACCGCGTGCGGCGCCTGGGCCCTGGACGCGGGCCTGCGCGGCGACCACGCGCTCGCCCGGCGCGGCGGCCTGGCGCTGCTCGGCTGCGCGGTGTTCGTCAAGCAGAGCTTCGTGCTGGCCGCGGTGATCGGCGTCTTCTGGCTGCTGCTGCACCCGTCGACGCGAGCCGGGGCGCTGCGGACGGCACGCTGGTGGCGCCGCCTGGTCCTCGACTTGCTCGCGCTCGGCGCGCCCGGTCTGGCGTACGTGGCCTGGGTGAGCCTGGGCGGCGGGTTCTCGGAGATGGTCGAGCAGCTGACCGGCGGCGTGCCCGCGTACGGCGAACGGCTGCTCGGGCTGTGGCTGGACGATCCGGAGGTGCTGACCCGGGCGCCGGTGCGGGAGCTGAGCTTCTTCGCCGCGATCTCGGTGGTGCTGCTCGCGGTCCGGCTGCCGGGCGACCGGCTCGGCGCGGCCGGGCGCGCGGCGTCCTGGGTGCTGGTGCTGGGCGGCGCGACGGCCGTGGTCCTGACCGTGGTCGACGGCCGGTTCACCGGCTCGTCGCGCTGGGCGGACGTGCTGTGGTGGATCGTCGCGCTGAGCGTGCTGGTCAACGCGGCCGTGACGCGGAAGGTGCCGTGGGCCGGGCTGCTGGTGCTCGCGACCGGCTTCATGACCAGCCTGTCGTGGGGCAACGACACCCCGACCCTGCTCACCGGCACGCTCGCCCTGACGACGTTGCTGCTGCTGAGCGCCGTCGTCCCGCCGCGACCGCGGCTGGCCCGGCGCTGGGTGACGGCGACGGCGGGCCTGACGGCGGTGGCGGTGTGCGGCTGGGTCGTCGTCGCGCGGCACGACCAGGCCGCCTACCTCGACCTGAGCCACGACAAGCTGACCGAGGACCTCGGCGCGGTGACCCCGGCGATGAGCGGGATCCGCACGAACCCCTCGACGTTCCGGTACGTCCAGCAGATCCGCGACTGCCTGGCGGAGTTCCCGGCGGGCCGGACGGCGATCCTGCCCGACAGCTCGTTCGCCTACCCCGCGTTCGGGCTGCGCAACCCGTTCCCGCTGGAGTGGCCGCTGCCGCTGGAGATCGTCGGCGACGCGCCGCAGCGCATGCTGGACGAGGCCGGCGACCTCAACCGCGAGGGCGACTACCTGGTGCTGTTCCAGACGGATTCGATCCGGCAGCTCGCGACCGGCGGCCCGGTGCCCACGCAGATCCCGCTGGACACGCCGGTGTTCGACTACCTCGGGCTGGAGAAGGCGATTCAGGCGAAGCTCACCGGGCAAGCGGTGACCTGCGGGAGTTTTGTCGGGAAGTACGCGCGCTGATCAGCCTTCGTTGATCTGCTGGTGGATCCAGTTCGCGACGACGTCGACCCGCGCGATCACCTCGAGGCCGGGCTGGGGGCACGCCGGGCCGTCGTTGACGATCGCCACGAGGGTGCCTGTGCGGTCGTCGTCCGAGGTGAAGAACGGGCCGCCCGAATCGTCCTTGCACGGGCTGTTCTCGACGGTCCGCGTCACGACCGGCGCGGCTTCGAGGGTGGTCTGCCGGATCTTCGCGACGGTGAAGTTCCCGCGTTTGAGGTGATCCGACGGCGCGACGACGGTGGCCGACACCGACCCCCAGCCGGCGAACTTGAGCGGCTGCCCCTTCGCCGGCGGCTCGTCCGCGAGCTTCAGCGGGGTGATGCCGGTGATCGGCTTGCTCAGCTTGACCACGGCGAGGTCGTTGAGCGCGGACTGCCGGACGTCGATCACCTCCGCGGACTCACCGCCGGTGTCGCTGTCCTTGAGCTTCCCGAGCGTCACGGTCATGTGGTAGCGCGGCTTGCCCCCGACGCGGACGTCGTTGACGTCGTGGAAGCAGTGCCCGGCGGTCACGACCCACTCGGGATCGACGAGCGAGCCGCTGCACGCACCGCTGCGCACACCGCCGTCCGGGACCGGAATGTCCTGGGAAGTCAGCTTGGCGTTGAACGGAATCACCGGATCGGGCACCGGACGACTGAGCACCGGAGTCGTCGGACTACTCGCGGTAGTACTGCTTTGGGTGACAGCGGCATGACGTGGCGCATCGGCGCTCGCGATCAGCGACGCACCAAAAGTGGTGTAAGCGCAGGCCAGCCCGGCTCCCACGACAGCCGCGACAGCGGCAGCCCCCAGCCTCGGCCCGCGGCGGCCGCGCGATTTCGTCCTCACTCTTATGAGTACGTATGCCAGGCCGAGATGGTTGCGTGATCTACTCCACGAACAAGTCGCCTGGGCCGCCGGACGCCGGCGTTGCAAGGGCTGGTTCGAGCATTTCGACCGATAGCGCCGAAACCGCGAGCTAGTCCACGAACAAGTCGTCCGGCGTGCCGGAGGCGAGAGCCGCGAGAGCCTCCAGCGCCGCAGCCAGGGTCTCGACCGGCGGCGCTGACACCGCGATCCGCACCGCGTTCGGCGCATGCCCCGGCAACACCGCATACGCCGACGCCGGGGACAACGCGATCCCACGGCGGGCCGCCGCCGCGACGAACGTTTCCGCTCGCCACTGCTCCGGCAGCACCCACCAGCGGTGGTACGACGCCGGGTCGCCCAGCACCGTGAAACCGGCCAGCTTCTCCTCCAGCACCGCAGCACGCGAAGCGGCGTCACGGCGCTTCGCCGTCTCGACCTCCGCCAAGGTGCCCGTCGTGATCCAGCGGGTCGCCGCTTCGAGCGCGAACCGCCCAGCCGCCCAGCCGCCTGACCGGATCGCCGACGCCAGCCGAGCCGTCCACGCCGGCGGGGGCACCAGGAAACCCGCCGTCAGCCCCGGGGCGACGCGCTTGGACAGGCTGTCCACGAACACCGTCCGCTCCGGCGCGAACGCGGCGAACGGGCGGACCTCACCGCGCAGGAACGTGTAGATGCCGTCCTCGATCACCGGGATGTCCAGCCGGGCCACGGCTTCGGCGAGGGCCGCGCGCCGGGACGGGGGCATCGTCGTGCCGAGCGGGTTGTGCAGGGTCGGCTGGACGTACAGCGCGCGTACCGGACCGGCCGCCTCCAGCGCCGCAGGCACCAGACCGTCGTCGTCCGTCTCGATCGGCACCAGCTCCACGCCGAGCCGCGCGGCGACGCCCTTGAGCACCGGGTAGGTCAGCGACTCCACCGCGAGCCGCTCCCCCACCGGCACGAACGCGGCGATCGCCGCCGCGATGGCCTGGCGGCCGTTGCCGGTGAACAGCACCGTCGCCGGGTCCGGGCGCCAGTCGCCGCGGGTGAGCAGCGCGGCCGCCGCCGTCCGCGCGGCCGGGGTGCCCGCCGCGCCGACCGGGTGCAGCGCCGCGGTCAGGACGTCCTGGCGCAGCAACGGTTCCAGCGCGCGGGCGAGGTTCGCGGACTGGCCGGGCAGCACGGCGAAGTTGAGTTCGAGGTCGACGCGGGCGTCCCCGGGCTCGGCGAGCGCGGGTTCCGGCGGCGGCTTCGCGGCCCGGACGAACGTGCCCCGGCCGACCTCGCCGACGGCCAGGCCGCGCCGGACCAGCTCGCCGTAGACCCGGGCGGCGGTGGAGTTCGCGATGCCGTGCTGCCGCGCGAAGCGGCGCTGCGGCGGGAGCCGGTCACCGGGACGCAGGCGGCCGGCTTCGATGTCGGCAGCGAGGGTGTCCGCGACGACGCGGTAGTCGTCCATGTCCACCTTCCCTGCTCGGCCGTCCCGGTCATGATCCCACCGGCCCGGATCCCGCTAGGTTGGGTCCCATGACCGACAACACCTGGGCCGCGGTCGACGAGTACTTCGCCGACGCCGTGCTGAGTCCCGATCCGGTGCTCGACGCCGCGCTGGCCGACTCCGCGGCCGCCGGCCTGCCGTCGATCGCCGTCGCCCCGAACCAGGGCAAGCTGCTGAACCTGCTGGCGCGCCTCGCCGGCGCGCGGTCGATCCTCGAGATCGGCACGCTCGGCGGGTACAGCACGATCTGGCTGGCCCGCGCGCTTCCCGCCGGCGGCAGGCTGGTGACCTGCGAGTACGAGCAGAAGCACGCCGACGTCGCACGAGCGAACTTGGCGCGGGCGGGCTTCGGCGAAGACGTCGTCGACATCCGCGTCGGCGCCGCGCTGGACACGCTGCCGACCCTCGACGGGCCGTTCGACTTCATCTTCATCGACGCGGACAAGATCAACCTGGCCGGGTACGTGAGCGCGGCGCTGGAGCTGTCGCGGCCGGGCACGACGATCGTGGTCGACAACGTCGTCCGGCAGGGCGCCGTGGTCGACGCGCAGAGCACCGACTCCTACGTCGTGGGCGCGCGGCGGATGTTCGAGCTGCTCGCCGCCGAGCCGCGGCTGGACGCGACCGCCGTCCAGACCGTCGGTGGGAAGGGGTACGACGGGTTCGTGCTCGGCCTGGTGCGCTGAGGTGTCACCGCCGCGGGCGGATCTCCGGCGGCGGCGCGAGCACCTTCCGCTCGCCGCCGCCGAGCGGGCGGATCGGCTGACCGTCGAGAGCTGCCGCCATGAACGTGCGCCAGATGTCGCCGGGGACGACGTCGCCGGTGAGCTTGGCGCCGGTCGCGTCCTTGAGCAGCCGCTCGTCGTCGGAGCCGATCCAGACCGCGGTGGCCAGCTGGGGGGTGTACCCGACGGCCCAGGCGTCCTGGTTGTCCGGGGAGATGCCGTGCTCGGCCTCGCCGGTGCGCAGCGCCGCCGGACGGCCGTCACCGAGCTTCGTGACCAGCGTGCCGGTGACGTCCTGGGCGATGCGGCGGCTCGCGTCGCCGTCCCCGCCGAAGGCCGGCCGCGCGGTGTCGGTGTGCTCCCAGACGACCGCGCCGCTCTCGTCGCGCACCTTCGCCACCAGGTGCGGCGTCGTGCGTACACCGTCGGCGGCGAAGGTCGCGTACGCGCCCGCCATGTCCAGCGGCCGCAACGGGTACCGGCCGATCGCGATGCCCGCGCCGATCAGGAAGCCGTCCTTCTCCCGCATGGTCGGCACGCCGTCGACGGTCTCCGGGATGCCGGCCTGCCGCGCGGCCTCGCTCACCGCGTCCGGGCCGAGCTGTTTCGCCAGGTCGATGAACGGGCTGTCGGCGTGGGTCTCCATGGCGGTGCGCGGGGTGCACTCGGGGCCGCAGACGGCCGGGTACTGGAAGCTCTCGCCGAGGAACTCCTGCTTCTCCGGTGACGGGAGCGGCTGGTCCGGGCCGTAACCACGGCGCAGCGCCGCGACGAGCGTGAAGGGGTAGAACGCCGAACCGGCCGCGTGCGGGGTGCTCGCGTAGTCGCGGACACCCTGGTCACCACCCTGGTAGGCGCGCACGGCCCCGGTCTTCGGGTCGACGGCGACGACGGCGCCGCGGAACTCCTTCGGCTCGCCCTTCAGCCTGTCCTGCAACGCTTTCTTCGCGGCCTCCTGCGCCTTCCGGTCCAGCGTCGTCTCGACGGTCATGTTTCCCTCCTGCAGCCGGCTGAGCGGGAAGCCGTCCTGTTCCAGCTCCGCCAGGACCTGCTGCTTGATGTGGAATTCGTCGTAGGTGACGCGGCCGGCGCGGGTTTCCGACGGCGGCTGGATCTCCGCACCGGGGTAGGCCATGGTCTCGTCGCTCTTCACGTAACCACGCGCGACGAGCTTGTCGTGCACGTACTGCCAGCGCCGCGCGGCGTGCGCGTCGCCGGAGGCCGCCGGGTCGTGCACCGACGGCGACTGGATCATCCCGGCCAGGAACGCGGCCTCGCTCCAGGTCATCGAGTCGTCGAGCTTCTTGCCGAAGTAGGCGTTCATCGCCGCGGCGGGCCCGAACGTGCCGCGGCCGAAGGAGATGATGTTGACGTAGCTCTCGAAGATCTGTTCCTTGCTCTGTTCCTGGGTGATCTTCGTGGCCAGCACGAGCTCGGCGAACTTGCGCCCGACTGTGGCGTCGTCGTCACCGGTGGACTTCTTGATGTACTGCTGGGTGATCCCGGACCCGCCGCCGACGCCGGTGAGGAACGCGCGGCCGATGCCGGTCGGGTCGAAGCCCTGGTTGTCCCAGAAGGTCGGGTCTTCGGTGGCGATGATCGCGTCGCGCAGTTTCGCGGGCACCTGCGCGTAGGGCACGAACATCCGGTCGCCGTCGGCCGGGATCACCTTGAGCAGCGGCGACCCGTCCGAGTAGTTCAGGACGACGGTCTTGTCGAGCCCGGCGAGGACTTCCTGCGGGCTGCGGACGTCGAGCACCAGGTAGGCGATCCAGAAGGCGATCAGGGGTCCGCCGATGAGCACACCGGCGGTCCAGTACCCGATCCGCCGGATCCGCCGCCACCGCCGTCGCCGCGGGGTGCCGGGCGTCGCGTCGGCGTCATCGGCGTCGTCGGGTTCCGTCGTCGTCGAGGTCACGAATGGATGACGCCCGGTCGGCTGAAAAGGTTCTGTGGAGAATTAACGAGGTTGTCAGAATCCTGTCAAGACGCCCTGACGGCGTCAGGTCAGGCCAGGAAGGCGCGCAGCAGCGAAGCCGTTCCCTCGATGTGCTCCGCCATCACCTGGCGGGCCGCTTCGGCGTCGCCCGCCAGGATCGCGTCCACGATGGCTTCGTGCTGGGCGTTCGAGTGCTCCAGGTTGGGCTGCAGCAGCGGGATCCGGTCGAGCAGCTGGTTCACCTTGGTCCGCGCGTCGGCCATCGCCGTGGTCAGCGAGCCCGAGGCCGTGACCTCGGCGATCGCCAGGTGCAGGCGGGAGTCCTTGCGGCGGTAGTCCTCGAGGTCGGCGCCCGCTGCCTCAGCCAGGGTGCCCGTCAGGTGCTGGCGGTCGGCCGGGCTCAGCGAGCGGGCCGCGGCCATCTCCGCCGCGCCCGTCTCCAGGACGTAGCGCAGGCTCAGTGCGTCCTCCAGCACCACCGAGTCGACGGCGGCCGCGTCGGCTGAGCGCTCGGGTGGGCCGGGCAGGGTCTCGTTCACGAACGTGCCGCCGTACCGCCCTCGTCGTGACTCGACGTAACCGGCGTCGGAGAGCGCTCGGATGGCCTCGCGGAGCGTGACACGGCTGACCCCGAGGCGCTCGGCGAGCTCACGCTCGGACGGAAGCCGCTCCCCCGCGCCCACCACGCCGAGGCGGATCGCCTGCAGCAGCCGCTCGACGGTCTCCTCGAAGGCGTTGCCCGCGCGGACCGGCCGGAACAGCGCTTCGCCGGCATTCACCACCGAGGTCGACTCCATCCCGCGAGTTTAGGCCGCGGGCCGCGGAGGCCGGGTGGTTCACCCGCCTCGGCCGACCCGGACACACTCGGTGTCCGTTCCGGCACGGATCGCATCGTCGGAGTGGACCATGCTCGGCCCGGCCGTCACACTGTGTTCGTTGTGCGAAAAACCGGTGGAACCGGACGGGCACCGTCGGCGACGATGGTCCCACGACACCGATGAACGACGCAGGGGGCGATCCGGTGCATTTCCTGATGGCCGAGGACCTGGTCCACGAGCGCGAGAACGAGCTGCGCCACGGAGTGCGCAACCGTCCGCCGGGCCGGGCGACGCCACGGCGCCACACCGGGACCCGGCGCCAGCAGTTCGGCTGGACCCTCGTGGAGGTCGGCCTGCGGCTGGCCGTGGAGCCGGAAGAGTCAGCAGAGCCGGGGGCCCCGGCTAGCACTCGATGACGTTCACCGCCAGGCCGCCGCGCGCGGTTTCCTTGTACTTGACGCTCATGTCCGCGCCCGTCTCGCGCATCGTCTTGATCGCCTTGTCCAGCGTCACCACGTGACTGCCGTCGCCGCGCATCGCCATCCGGGCCGCGTGGATGGCCTTCGACGCGCCCACCGCGTTGCGCTCGATGCACGGGATCTGCACCAGGCCGCCGACCGGGTCGCAGGTCAGCCCGAGGTGGTGCTCGACGCCGATCTCGGCCGCGTTCTCCACCTGGGCCGGTGAGCCGCCGAGGACCTCGGTCAGGCCGGCCGCCGCCATCGCGGACGCCGAGCCGACCTCACCCTGGCAGCCGACCTCGGCGCCGGAGATCGAGCCCGTCTGCTTGAGGATCGAGCCGATCGCGCCCGCGGTGAGCATGAACGTGACGATCCCGTCGTCCGACGAGTGCCGGATGAACCGCTGGTAGTAGTGCAGGACCGCGGGGATGATCCCGGCGGCGCCGTTGGTCGGCGCGGTGACTACCCGGCCACCAGCGGCGTTCTCCTCGTTGACCGCCAGCGCGTACAGGCTCACCCAGTCCATCGCGTACAGCGGATCGCCGACGCCGTCTTCGGCGAGCAGCTTCTCGTGCAGCGCGCGGGCCCGGCGCGGCACCTTCAGCCCGCCCGGCAGCACCCCTTCGTGGACGCAGCCGTTGCGGACGCACTCCGCCATGACGGCCCAGATCCGCAGCAGGCCGTCCCGCACCTCGTCGCGCGAACGCCACGAAAGCTCGTTCGCCATCATGATCTCGCTGATCGGCAGGCCGGTCGACGCGCAGTGCCCGAGCAGGTCCGCGCCGGTGCGGAACGGGTACGGCACGGGCGTCGCGTCCTCGACGAACACCGCGTCCGTCTCGTACGACTCGTCGCGGACGAACCCGCCGCCGACCGAGTAGTACGTCCGCTCGCGCAGCAGCGTGCCGTCCGCGTCGAAGGCGCGGAAGACCATGCCGTTCGGGTGCGCGGGCAGGGACTTGCGGCGGTGCATGGTGAGGTCGTTGTCCTCGTCGAACGCGATCTCGTGCGTGCCGGCCAGAAGCAGCCGCCCGGACTCACGGATCGCCGCGACGCGAACCGGAACGGTGTCCGTGTCGATGTCCTCGGGACGTTCACCGGACAGCCCGAGCAGGACGGCTTTGTCGCTGCCGTGGCCGAAACCGGTCGCGCCGAGCGAGCCGAACAGCTCGGCCTGCACCCGCGCGGTCTTGCCGAGCTCGTCGCCGAGGCCGTCCGCGAAGGTCAGTGCCGCCCGCATCGGGCCGACGGTGTGGGAACTCGACGGCCCGATGCCGATGGAAAACAGGTCGAAGACGCTGATCGCCATTGATCTGCCCCTTCCTATCTCGCCAGCAGGGAGCTGGCTTCTTGCGCGGCCGGTCCCTGCTCGGTGAGGTGCCGCAGGTTGTCCGGGAGGTCTTCGCCGCGGTGGGCCTTGGTCTGGGCGTAGAGCCGTCCCGCGCGGTACGAAGACCGCACCAGCGGACCCGCCATGACACCCGCGAAGCCCATCGCCTCGGCGGCCTGGGAGTGCTCGACGAACTCCTCCGGCTTCACCCACCGGTCCACCGGGTGGTGCCGCGGCGACGGACGCAGGTACTGCGTGATCGTCAGGATCTCGCACCCCGCGTCGACCAGGTCCTGCATCGCCGGAGCGACCTCGTCCGGGGTCTCCCCCATGCCGAGGATCAGGTTGGACTTCGTGACCAGGCCGAACTCACGCGCCTTGGTGATGACCTCGAGCGAACGCGCGTACCGGAAGCCCGGCCGGATCCGCTTGAAGATCCGCGGCACCGTTTCGACGTTGTGAGCAAGGACTTCCGGCCGCGATCCGAAGACCTCGGCCAGCTGCGCGGGGTCCGCGTTGAAGTCCGGGATCAGCAGCTCGACACCGGTACCCGGGTTCAGGTCGTGGATCTGACGCACGGTCTCCGCGTACAGCCACGCCCCACCATCAGCGAGGTCGTCGCGAGCCACACCGGTGATCGTCGAGTACCGCAGACCCATGGCCTGGACGGACTCCGCGACCTTCCGCGGCTCCGTCCGGTCCAGCTCGGCCGGCTTGCCCGTGTCGATCTGGCAGAAGTCACACCGGCGGGTGCACTGGTCACCGCCGATGAGGAACGTGGCTTCGCGGTCTTCCCAGCACTCGTAGATGTTGGGACAACCCGCTTCTTCACAAACCGTGTGCAGACCTTCCCGGCGCACCAAGCCCTTCAGCTCGGTGAACTCCGGGCCCATCCGCACGCGCGTCTTGATCCACGGCGGCTTCTTCTCGATCGGCGTTTCGCTGTTGCGGACTTCCAGACGCAGCAGCTTCCGGCCCTCGGGCAGAGCGCTCACCGGGACAGGTCCGCGTACAGCGGGTGCTTCTTGGCCAGCGTCTCGACGCGGTCACGCAGCTTCGAGCGCACGGCGTCGTCGAAGTCCGGCTTGAGCGCCTCGGCGATGACGTCGGCGACCTCGGTGAAGTCCTCGGCCTGGAAGCCGCGGGTGGCCAGCGCCGGAGTGCCGATGCGCAGCCCGGAAGTGATCATCGGCGGGCGCGGGTCGAACGGGACGGCGTTGCGGTTGACCGTGATACCGACCTCGTGCAGCCGGTCCTCGGCCTGCTGACCGTCCAGAGTGGACTGGACGAGGTCGACGAGCACCAGGTGGACGTCGGTGCCGCCGGTCAGCACGCGGACGCCGGCCTCGGCCAGGTCCGGCTGCGACAGCCGCGACGCCAGGATGCGGGAGCCGTCCAGGGTGCGCTGCTGGCGCTCCTTGAACTCCTCGCTCGCGGCGATCTTCAGCGCGACGGCCTTGGCCGCGATGACGTGCTCCAGCGGCCCGCCCTGCTGGCCCGGGAACACCGCCGAGTTGATCTTCTTCGCCAGCTCCTGGCGGCACAGGATCAGGCCGCCGCGCGGGCCGCCGAGGGTCTTGTGCGTGGTCGTGGTGACGATGTCGGCGTGCGGCACCGGCGACGGGTGCAGCCCGGTCGCGACCAGCCCGGCGAAGTGCGCCATGTCCACCATCAGCTTGGCTTCCACCAGGTCCGCGATGCGGCGGAACTCGGCGAAGTCGAGCTGACGCGGGTACGCCGACCAGCCGGCGATGATCAGCTTCGGCTTGTGCTCGACAGCGAGGCGCTCGATCTCGGCCAGGTCGACGATGCCGGTCTCTTTGTCGACGTGGTAGGCGACGACGTTGTAGAGCTTGCCCGAGAAATTGATCTTCATCCCGTGCGTCAGGTGACCGCCGTGCGCCAGGTCGAGGCCGAGGATCGTGTCACCCGGCTTGAGCACGGCGAACATCGCGGCGGCGTTGGCCTGCGCGCCCGAGTGCGGCTGCACGTTGGCGTGCTCGGCGCCGAACAGCGCCTTCGCGCGGTCGATGGCGAGCTGCTCGACGACGTCGACGTGCTCGCAGCCGCCGTAGTAGCGGCGGCCGGGGTAACCCTCGGCGTACTTGTTGGTCAGCACCGAACCCTGCGCCTCGAGCACGCCCACCGGGGCGAAGTTCTCGGAGGCGATCATCTCCAGGGTGGACTGCTGGCGGGTCAGCTCGTCGGCGACGGCCGCGGCGACCTCGGGGTCGACGTCGGCGAGGTGGGCGTCGAAGGTCGTCATCAGTTCTCCTGGGTGAGGGCGGCGTAGGCGGCGGCGTCGAGCAGCTCGGGCACGTCTCCGGAGAGCCGCACCTTGAGCAGCCAGCCTTCGGCGTACGGGTCCGAGTTGATCACCTCGGGGGTGTCCGACGTGGTGCCGTTGACCTCGACGACCTCGCCGGAGACCGGCGCGTACAGCTCGCTGACGGACTTGGTCGACTCGACCTCGCCGAACACCTCGCCGGAGGTGATCGTGGCGCCGACGTCGGGCAGCTGGACGAACACGATGTCGCCGAGCGACTCGGCGGCGAAGGCGGTGATGCCCACGGTGGCGACGTCACCTTCGACGTTCAGCCACTCGTGTTCCTTGGTGTACTTCAGGTTCTCGGGGATGCTCATGGTGAAAGTCCTTTACGCGCGGGAGTAGAACGGGAGGGCGACGACCTCGACGGGCTCGATCCTGCCCCGGATGTCGACGGAAAGTTCGGTGCCGGGCTCGGTGTACGCCCGATCGACGTACGCCATGGCGATCGGGTGACCCAGAGTGGGTGACAGCGCCCCGCTGGTGACCTCGCCGATCTCGACGCCGTCGGCCAGCAGCTTGTAACCGTGCCGCGGCGCGCGGCGACCCTGGCCCTTGAGCCCCACGCGTACGCGCGGAACGTCCGCCTTGGACCGCTCTTCCAAGGCCGCGCGGCCGACGAAGTCACCCGGCTTCTCGAACTTGACCACGCGCCCGAGCCCGGCTTCGAACGGGCTCTGGCCGAGGGTGAGTTCGTTGCCGTACAACGGCATCCCGGCTTCGAGCCGCAGCGTGTCGCGGCAGGCCAGGCCGGCCGGGACCAGCCCGTGGGCCTCCCCCGCCTCGGACAGGATGCGCCACACGTCGGGCGCCTCGTCGGCCGGGACGAACAGCTCGAAGCCGTCCTCGCCGGTGTAACCGGTGCGGGCGAGCAGGACCTCGTGGCCCTTCACGACCGCCGGGACGCTGGCGTAGTACTTGAGCGCGTCGAGGTCGGCGTCGGTGACCGCGCCGAGGATCTTGACGGCGTTCGGGCCCTGGACGGCGATCAGCGCGGTCGTCTCGGACCGGTCGTCGACCACCGCGTCGAAGCCCGCGACCCGCTCGGCCAGTGCGTCCGCGACGACCTTCGCGTTGCCCGCGTTGGCGACGACGAGGTAGTGCTCGTCGGCCAGCCGGTAGACGACCAGGTCGTCGAGCACGCCGCCGTCGGCGTCGCAGATCATCGTGTAGCGCGCCCGGCCCGGCTTGACCCCGGTGAGGTTGCCGACCAGCGCGAAGTCGAGGACGTCGGCGGCCTGCTTGCCCGTGACGTGGATTTCGGCCATGTGCGAAAGGTCGAACAGCCCGGCCGCCTCTCGGACGGCCTTGTGCTCGGCCAGCTCGCTGGCGTAGCGGACCGGCATGGACCAGCCCGCGAAGTCGGTGAACAGTGCACCAAGTCCTTTGTGGACTCCGTGCAGGCTGGTCTCTTTCGACGCTGTGGAATTCAAGGGAGAACTCAGCCTTCGTAAGCGTTGAGGGGCGGGCAGGAGCAGACCAGGTTGCGGTCACCGCGGGCGCCGTCGATGCGGCGGACCGGCGGCCAGTACTTGTTCTTGCGCGAGACACCCGCCGGGAACACCGCCAGCTCGCGGTCGTAGGCCTTGTCCCACTCGCCGACCAGCGTCTCGGCGGTGTGCGGGGCACCGCGCAGCGGCGACGCCTCCGCGGTCCACGTGCCCTTGGCGACCTCGTCGATCTCGCCGCGGATGGCGATCATCGCCGCGATGAACCGGTCGATCTCGCCCAGGTCCTCGGACTCGGTCGGCTCGACCATCAGCGTGCCGGCGACCGGGAACGACATCGTCGGCGCGTGGAAGCCGTAGTCGATGAGCCGCTTCGCGACGTCGTCGACCGTCACGCCGGTCTCCTTGGTGATCTGGCGCAGGTCGAGGATGCACTCGTGCGCGACCAGGCCGTCCTGGCCCGTGTAGAGCACCGGGTAGTGCGGCGCCAGCCGCGAGGCGACGTAGTTCGCGGCCAGCACGGCGACCTTCGTGGCCGCGGTCAGGCCGGGGGCGCCCATCATCCGGACGTAGGCCCAGGAGATCGGCAGGATCGACGCCGAGCCGTAGGGCGCGCCGCTGATCGGGCCGACGCCGGTCGCCGGACCGGCCTGGTCCAGCAGCGGGTGGTTGGGCAGGAACGGCGCGAGGTGCGCGCGCACCGCGACCGGGCCGACGCCGGGGCCGCCACCGCCGTGCGGGATGCAGAAGGTCTTGTGCAGGTTCAGGTGCGAGACGTCGCCGCCGAACTCGCCCGGCTTGGCCAGGCCCAGCAGGGCGTTGAGGTTCGCGCCGTCGACGTACACCTGGCCGCCGCCGTCGTGCACGATCTTGGCCAGCTCGTCGATCGAGTGCTCGTACACGCCGTGCGTGGACGGGTAGGTGACCATGATCGCGGCGAGCGTGTCCCGGTGCGCGTCCACTTTGGACCGCAGGTCGGCCAGGTCGACGTTGCCCTCGTCGGTGCACTTGACGACGACCACGCGCATCCCGGCGAGCACCGCGGACGCGGCGTTGGTGCCGTGCGCGGACGACGGGATCAGGCAGACGTCGCGAGCTTCGTCGCCGTTCGAACGGTGGTAGGCGCGGATCGCCAGCAGCCCGGCCAACTCGCCCTGGCTGCCCGCGTTCGGCTGCAGCGACACCTTGTCGTAGCCGGTGACCTCGGCCAGCCACTCGGCCAGCTGCGCGACGAGGACGTGGTAGCCCTCGGCGTCCTCGGCCGGCGCGAACGGGTGGATGCCGGCGAACTCGCGCCAGCTGATCGGCTCCATCTCGGTGGTGGCGTTGAGCTTCATCGTGCAGGAGCCGAGCGGGATCATGCCGCGGTCGAGCGCGTAGTCCTGGTCGGACAGCCGGCGCAGGTAGCGCAGCATCGCCGTCTCGGAGCGGTGGCTGCCGAAGACCTCGTGGCCCATGAAGCCGCTCTCGCGGGCCAGGCCGTTGGGCAGCGCGACGCCGTCTTGGACGTCCCCCTCGACACCGAAGGCTTTCAGGACCTTCGCCGCGATCGCCGGGGTGCTGACCTCGTCGAAGGCGACGCGGACGTGGTCGGCGTCGACGTGCCCGAGGTTGATGCCGGCCTCGCGGGCGGCGGCGTGGACGTCGGCGGCCTGACCCGGGACGTGCGCGACGACCGTGTCGAAGAAGGACTCGTGCACGACCTCGACACCGGTCTTGCGCAGCGTGTCGGCGAAGCCCGCGGCCAGGCCGTGGACCCGCTGGGCGATCCGCTTGAGACCGTCCGGGCCGTGGTAGACCGCGTACATCGCGGCCAGCACGGCCGGGAGGACCTGCGCGGTGCAGATGTTGGACGTCGCCTTCTCGCGGCGGATGTGCTGCTCACGGGTCTGCAGCGCCAGCCGGTAGGCCGAGTTGCCGTCGGCGTCGACCGAGACGCCGACCAGGCGCCCGGGCAGCGAGCGCTCGAGCCCGGCGCGGACGGACATGAACCCGGCGTGCGGGCCGCCGTAACCGAGCGGGACGCCGAAGCGCTGCGTCGACCCGGCGGCGACGTCGGCGCCGAACTCGCCGGGCGAGGTGATCAGCGTCAGCGAGAGCAGGTCGGCGGCGACGGTGAACAGCGCGCCCGCGGCCTTCGCCGACTCGGAGATCGCGTGGTAGAAACCGCGGCCGCGCAGCACGCCGGACGCGCCGGGGTACTGGACGACCACGCCGAAGAAGTCGTCGGGCAGGCCGGTCAGCAGGTCGCGGACCTCGACCTCGATGCCCAGCGCCTCGACGCGGGTGCGCACGACGGCGATGGTCTGCGGCAGGCACTCGGCGTCCAGCACGACCTTGTTGGACTTCGACTTCGACGAGCGGCGCATCAGCGTGACGGCCTCGGCGACGGCGGTCGACTCGTCCAGCAGGGACGCGTTCGCGGTGGCCAGGCCGGTGAGGTCGGCGACCATCGTCTGGAAGTTGAGCAGCGCTTCGAGGCGGCCCTGGGAGATTTCCGGCTGGTACGGCGTGTAGGCCGTGTACCAAGCCGGGTTCTCGAGGACGTTGCGGCGGATCACGCCGGGGGTGACGGTGTCGGAGTAACCGAGACCGATCATCTGCGTCATCGGCCGGTTACGCGCGGCGAGCGCGCGCAGCTCCGCGGTGGCGTCCTCTTCGGACGCCGCGGGCGGGAGGACCAGGTCGCGTGTGGCGCGGATCGCACTCGGGACGGCTGCTTCGAGCAGCGCGTCGAGGGATCCGTAGCCGCACTCGGCGAGCATCTTGGCGCGTTCGGCCTCGGAGGGGCCGATATGGCGGGCGTCGAACTGCGTAGAGGTGATCGGGAGCTCCTCGGGCCGGGCACCGGGCACAACGGTGCGCTGGGAACTCCCCCTCTGTCATGGCACCTGAGAGTTTCACCGTGTGAGAACACGGCTTTCACCTTGGGTGAGGCGCGGGTGCGCCTGCTTTCCAGAGTGGCCTCGCGCGAAGCGGTAGCAGGTACCTGAGAGATTCCGGGGAGTTTGCTCCTTCGGTGCCCCACTGACTTCGTGAGGGCTCTCCCGCCTCGGCTCGACGGCCCGATCTGCAGTTATGGCGGCTACCGTACCTGCCGCGTTCGGCCCCCGTCTACTTCACCCGGGCAACACCACATCGGTCTTCGAGCCCGCCTCGACCGCCGGCCCGCCGGGTGACCGCGCTCACCAGTGGCGGCGGGCGGCGGACCCGGCCCGACGGCAGCACCAGCCGCTTGAGCGGGCCGCCCAGCGGGACCGGCGGGAGGCCCGCGCCGAGCAGGATGTGCTCGACCACCTGCTCCGCGAGCCACGCGACCGAGTCGTTCAGCCGGTCCAGGGACGGCCGGTCGCCGTCGAAGACGTCCGCGTCGTCGAGGACCACCTCGAAGTACTCGCCGGGCAGCCGGGCGACCACCGCGTCGACGGCGTCTTCGATCGCGCGGGCGCCGTCCTCCGGGTCGGCGAAGCCCGCCTCGAGCAGCGGCTCGCGGTAGATCCGGGCGGCGCGGGCGCGCATCCGCGGGCCGTGGCGGACCACGACCGGGAGCCGCCCGGCCAGGTCGGGCACGTCGAGGCCGTGCAGCAGCATGATCGGCGGCACGCTGTGCACCAGCCGCGGCGCCGGCTCGGCCAGCTCGCGCGCGGTGATCCGGAGCCGGTCGGCCATCGCGTCCGGCAGGCCGAAGTAGCGGAAGTCGACGTTGCCGAACCCGAGCCCGTCGGCGACCAGCGACGCCAGCAGCTCGCCGTACCCCCAGATCGGCGACAGCACCACGACCGGCGGCGCGGTCACCAGCGGCGGCGACGGCGAAGGCGGGCGTGACGCCTCCTGCTCGGGCACCTGGATCACCAGCCGCGGCGGGTCGGCCCAGTCGTGCGGCTCGGCGACCCGCCAGTACAGCCCGAGCGGCTGCCAGAGGCCGCCGAGGATCTCGCGTTCGATGATCCGGCGCGCCTCGGCGTCGGAATGCGGGAAGCCGCGGGGCGGCACGATGCCGACGTAGTGGTGGTAGGTGACGCGGACCTCGTCGCCGCGGGTGGCCGAGCGGATCCGCATCTCCCAGTCGATCGGCGACGCGGCGATCGCGTTCGCCACCTGCGTGCCGGGCGACGAGTACACGAGCGCCGTCGCCTGCCGCAGGAAGTCCCCGGCCCGGTCGATGCCCTCCCGCAGCGACTTCGCGGCCTGCGCGACGTGCACCGGGCTGACCAGCGACTCGGGCAGCACCCCGGCGACCCGCAGCAGCTCGGCCTCCCCGAGCCCGGTGACCTCGGCGAGCTGGGCCCAGTGGTCGAACACGGTCACCTTCGGCGCGTGCCGGTGCTCGATCCAGCTGCGCAGGGTCGACGTCGGCACGCCGATCCGGCGCGCGGCCTCGTCCAGCGAGAGGCCCCGGGAGCGGATCCCGGCCCGGACCGCTTCCGCCCACTCGTCGGCGCGCCAGTGCGTCACCTCACAAAGCTAACGAAACCCGCTAGCTTTGCGCAGGGACAAACCGCCCACAGCGCGCCGACGCTGGAGCCATGACCACCACTGTCGTCGCCCTGACCCTGATCGTCGGCGTGCTCACCTTCGCCGCCGGGGCCTTCCTCACCGCCGAAACCGCCGTTCGCGTGCTTCGCCGCCGTGAAGCGCGGGTGGCCGCCGAACGGAAGTCGCTCAACGCCGCCTGGAAGTACCTGCGGGAGGTGTACGGCATCCGGAAGCCGACGAACCGCCGTTAGATCGGGGTGACGTACGCGCCGGAGATGCCGCCGTCCACGAGAAACTGGGACGCCGTGATGAAGCTGGCGTCGTCGCTGGCCAGGAACGCGACGGCCGCCGCGATCTCCTCCGGTTCGGCGAACCGGCCGACCGGGACGTGGACCAGGCGACGCGCCGCGCGTTCCGGGTCCTTCGCGAACAGCTCCTTGAGCAGCGGCGTGTTCACCGGCCCCGGGCACAGCGCGTTGACGCGGATGTTCTCCCGCGCGAACTGCACGCCCAGCTCACGGCTCATGGCGAGCACGCCGCCCTTGGACGCGGTGTAGGAGATCTGCGACGTCGCCGCGCCCATCACCGCCACGAACGACGCCGTGTTGACGATGGAGCCCTTGCCCTGGCGCTGCATGTACGGCAGGACTTCCTTGCAGCACAGGTAAACCGACGTCAGGTTGACCCGCTGCACCCGCTCCCAGGCGTCGATCCCGGTGGTCAGGATCGAGTCGTCCTCGGGCGGCGAGATGCCGGCGTTGTTGAACGCGACGTCGATGCTGCCGTACTGGTCGGCCGTGGTCCGGTAGAGGTTCTCCACCTGCTCGGCGTCGGTGACGTCGGCCTGCACGAACAGGCCGCCGACCTCGTCCGCCGCGGCCTTGCCGGACTCCGGCGTCAGGTCGCCGATGACGACCTGCGCGCCTTCGCTCGCCAGGCGGCGGGCGGTCGCCAGGCCGATGCCGCTCGCGCCGCCGGTGATCACCGCGACGCGGCCTTCGAAACGCTGGACCATTACTCCTCCGTGCTGATGAAAACGTTCTTGGTCTCGGTGAACGCCGTCGGGGCGTCGGGGCCCAGCTCGCGGCCGAGGCCGGACTGCTTGAAGCCGCCGAAGGGTGTCCAGTAGCGCACCGACGAGTGCGAGTTGACCGACAGGTTGCCGGCCTCGACGGCCCGCGCGACGCGGAAGGCGCGGCCGGTGTCGCGGGTCCAGATCGACCCGGACAGGCCGTACTCGGTGGCGTTGGCCTGGCGCACCGCGTCCGCCTCGTCGGTGAACGGCACGACGGCCACGACCGGGCCGAAGACCTCTTCGGCCGCGGCGGGGTGCCGCAGGTCCGGCGGGGTCAGGACGGTCGGCGGGAACCAGAAGCCGGGCCCGGCCGGCGCGGTGCCACGGAACGCGATCGGCGCGTCGTCCGGCACGTAGGAGGCGACCTTTTCCCGGTGGGCCGCGGAGATCAGCGGCCCCATCTCGGTCTTCTCCTCGGCGGGGTCGCCGACGACGACGCCGTGCACCGCCGGCTCCAGCAGCTCCATGAACCGGTCGTAGACGCTCGCCTGCACCAGGATCAGCGACCGCGCGCAGCAGTCCTGCCCGGCGTTGTCGAAGACGCCGTAGGGCGCGGTCGCCGCGGCCTTCTCCAGGTCGGAGTCGGCGAAGACGACGTTCGCGTTCTTGCCGCCCAGCTCCAGCGTCACGCGCTTCACCCGCGCCGCGCAGCCGGCCATGATCTGCTTGCCGACCTCGGTGGAGCCGGTGAAGACGACCTTGCGGACGGCCGGGTGCTCGACGAACCGTTGTCCCACAACGGATCCCTTGCCGGGCAGCACCTGGAAGACGTCTTCGGGGATGCCGGCCTCACGGGCCAGCTCGCCGAGCCGGATCGCGGTGAGCGGGGTCAGCTCGGCGGGCTTGAGCACGACGGTGTTGCCGGCGGCGAGCGCGGGCGCGAACCCCCAGCCGGCGATCGGCATCGGGAAGTTCCACGGCACGATCACGCCGACCACGCCGAGCGGTTCGTGGAAGGTGATGTTCACCCCGCCCGGCACCGGGATCTGCTGCCCGATCAGGCGTTCCGGCGCGGCGGAGTAGTAGGTGAGCACGTCGCGGACGTTGCCGGCCTCCCAGCGGGCGTTGCCGATGGTGTGGCCGGAGTTCTCGACCTCCAGCCGCGCGAGGTGCTCGATGTCCGCCTCGACGGCGTCGGCGAAGCGGCGCAGCAGCCGCGCCCGGTCGCCGGGAGCGACGTCGCGCCACGCCGGGAACGCCGCGTGGGCACGGGCGATCGCCGCGTCGGTCTCGTCGGCGCCGGTCAGCGCGACCGACCGCACCACCTGTTCGGTGGCGGGGTTGATCACGTCGAAACTGGTCATGCCCTCTCCCTGCTCGCTTCGACGAGCGCCCGGAACAGCCGGACGTCGTCGGTGTCCTGCTCGGGGTGCCACTGGACGCCGAGCAGGAAGTTCTCACCCGGCGCTTCGGCGGCCTCGATCGTGCTGTCGGCGGCCCAGCCGACCGGCTCGAGGCCGGCACCGAGCCGGTCGATGGCCTGGTGGTGGTAACACAGGGTCTTGGTCTCCGGGCCCAGGATCCCGGCCACGCGGCTGCCGTCGGCCAGGGTGACGATGCCCTTGCCGAACGTCGCGGGCGCGGGCTGGTGCTCGGTGGACTCCCGGGCCTCGGGCAGGTGCTGGACCAGCGTCCCGCCGAGGGCGACGCTGATCACCTGCAGGCCGCGGCACACGCCGAGCACCGGTTTGCCCTGCTCGCGCGCGGCGGCCAGGAGCCCGAACTCGAAGGCGTCGCGGTTCGGCCGGGTGTAGGTGCTGGGGTGCTGTTCCTGGCCGTAGCGCTCCGGCTCGACGTCGGCGCCGCCGGTCAGCACCAGGCCGTCCACTGTGGACACCAAGCGGTCGTACGCGTCGCTCACCGGCGGCAGCAGCACCGGGACGCCGCCCGCGGCGACGACGCACTCGACGTAGACGCGGTGCAGCAGCGCGACTTCCGTCTCCCACACGAGGAACTTCGCGGGCTCGAGGTAGGTGGTGAGCCCGATGACCGGTTTAGAGTCGTTCGAAGCCACGAACCCGCTCCCAGTCGGTGACGGCGGCGTTGTAGGCGTCCACCTCGATCTTCGCCGCGTTCAGGTAGTGCTCGACGACGTCCTCGCCGAAGGCCGCGCGCGCCACCTCACTGCCGGCCAGCGCCGCGGCGGCCTCAGGCAGCGTGGTCGGGACCGTGTCCCGCCCGGAGTTGTAGGCGTTGCCGACGAACGGTTCTTCGAGCTCCAGCTCGTTCTCGATGCCGTGTAAGCCGGCCGCGATCAGCGCGGCGACGGCCAGGTACGGGTTGACGTCGCCGCCCGGCACCCGGTTCTCGACGCGCAGCGACTCGCCGTGCCCGACGACGCGCAGCGCGCAGGTGCGGTTGTCGGTGCCCCAGGCGATGGCCGTCGGCGCGAAGCTGCCGGGCACGAACCGCTTGTAGGAGTTGATGTTGGGCGCGAGGAAGTAGGTCAGCTCGTGCAGTGCGGCCAGCTGCCCGGCGAGGAAGTGCTCCATCAGCTTCGAGAAGCCGTACTCGCGGTCCCCGGCCAGCACCGCGCCGCCTTCGGTGGAGCGCAGGCTGATGTGGATGTGGCAGGAGTTGCCCTCGCGCTCGTTGTACTTCGCCATGAAGGTGAGGCTCTTGCCCTCCTGCGCGGCGATCTCCTTGGCACCGTTCTTGTAGACGCTGTGGTTGTCGCAGGTGGCGAGCGCGCCGGTGAAGCGGAAGGCGATCTCCTGCTGGCCGGGGTTGCACTCACCCTTGGCCGACTCGGGGTAGAGCCCGGCGCCCGCCATGTCGTTGCGGATGCGGCGCAGCAGCGGCTCGAGGCGCGCGGTGCCGAGCATCGAGTAGTCGACGTTGTACTGGTTGGCCGGCTTGAGGCCGTGGTAGCGCTTGTCCCAGGCGGCTTCGTAGGTGTCGTCGAAGACGATGAACTCGAGCTCGGTCCCGACGAAGGCGCCGAGCCCGCGCTCGGCGAGCCGCTCGAGCTGGCGGCGCAGGATCTGGCGCGGCGACACCGACACCGGCCCGCCCTGCACGCGCTCGACGTCGGCCAGCACCAGCGCGGTGCCCTCCTGCCACGGCACCAGCCGGAGGGTTTCGAAGTCGGGACGCAGCACGAAGTCGCCGTACCCGCTCTCCCACGACGAGAGCTCGTAGCCGTCGACGGTGTTCATGTCGACGTCCACCGCGAGCAGGTAGTTGCAGGCCTCGGTGGCGTGCCCGACGACCTCGTCGAGGAAGTACTCCGCCGCGCAGCGCTTGCCCTGGAGCCGCCCCTGCATGTCCGTGATCGCGACGAGCACGGTGTCGATCGTGCCCGCGTCCACGCGCTCGCGGAGTTCGTCGAGGGTGAGCATGCCTCGCCTGCGTGCCATCAGCCACCCCAAAGGTTTGATGCGAATCCTTTGCCGGTCCTTCCTACCCTGGTGGCGAGGGACGGGTCAACCCTCGAAAAGGTACTTTTTTGATCCATTGTGATGACACTCGAACGGCGTGGTGGAATGTCCGGGATGCCCGGCTGAGAAGAGTCTGTGAATAGTGCTCGACCGGGAGGAATCCGGGGTACTCCCACGTTGTACGGGGCAGGAGAGGTGAGATCGATGACCACAGCATTCACGCAGACCACGATCGGACAGCAGCAGGCCCGGCCCCAGTTGCCGACTCTGCCCACCGGCTGGCCGATCGGTTCGTACGAGTCCTACGAGCAGGCACAGCGCGCGGTCGACCACCTCGCGGGCACGGACTTCCCGGTCACCGACGTCACCATCGTGGGCGTCGAGCCGATGCTCGTGGAGAGGATCGCGGGCAAGATGTCGTGGGGCAAGGTCCTCGGCAGCGCCGCGATGTCCGGCGCCATGTTCGGCCTGATCCTGGGGCTGCTGCTGAGCATGCTCAACCCCGGGAACGGAGTGGTGCCGATCGCGATCGGCCTCGTCGCCGGTCTCGGGTTCAACATGCTGTTCGGCGCTCTGGGCTACGCGGCGAACCGCAACAAGCGCGGGTTCATCTCGCAGAGCCAGCTGGTCGCCCGCCGCTACGACGTCCTGTCGCAGCCCCGCAACGCAGAGAAGGGCCGCGCACTGCTGGCGGACCTGGCCGCGCGAAGCGCGTTCGGCCGCTGACCCGTCCCCTTCGAAGGCCGTCTCCCCCGGGAGGCGGCCTTCGTCGTGTCCAGGGGCTGCGCCGCCAACGGCGGATTCCGGCCGCCGGCGTCGTCGAACCACCGGAACCCGGCCTCGGCGACCCGGAACCGTCGGTGGTCACCGGTAGCGTGGAAAACGGGGCCTGCTCAGGTGCCGGACGACACCGTCGGGATGTCCGCCGGCGGGCCCGGCAGGTCCGCGTCACGCCCCGAGCGCAGCAGTTCGCCCCAGCGCGCGCGGTCGTAGCGGGCCGGCGGGGTGCTCGTCAGGAACTCGCGCAGGATCTCCAGGAACCGCTTCGGGTCCGAGCGGTGCGGGAAGTGGCCGGCGCCCTCGAAGAGCACCAGCTTGCTGCCCGGCATCGCGCGGTGGGCGCGCAGGGCGTGGCCGCTCGGCACGACGACGTCGTCGGTGCCCCACGCCAGCAGCGTCGGGATTCCCTCGGTCAGGTAACAGCGGTCGAGCATGTTGACCACCTGGCCGCGCCAGTCGACGACCGAGCGGAGCGTCCGCAGGAACGCCGTCCGGCTGCCCGGCTCGAGGAGCCGGACGTAGCGCGTCAGCACGTAGTCGAGGTCCGGGCCGAGCCCGAGGCCCTCGGAAACCCGCAGCAGCTCGGCGATCCCGCGCATCGCGGCCAGCGCCGGGCGGGTGCCCAGCAGCGGCATCACCAGTCCCGCACCCGGGGCGGCCGCCAGGCGCAGCAGCGGGTGCACACTCGCCCCGACCCCACCGGAACCGACCAGCACCAGGCGCTCGCAGCGTTCCGGGAACTGGTACGCGAACTGCATCGCGACGCCACCGCCGAGTGAATGCCCGACCACCGTCACCCGGTCGACGTCCACTGTGGTCAGCAGGTCCCGCATGCCGCACGCGTAGGCGGCGACGGAGTAGTCGGCGCGCGGCTTGGCCGACGCGCCGTGGCCGAGCAGGTCCGGCGCGATCACCGTGTAGTCGCCGGACAGCGAAGCCAGCAGGTCCAGCCAGGTCGACGAGTCGTCGCCGATGCCGTGCAGGAACAGCACGGCGGGACCGCGCCCGGCCATCCGGTAGGCGCGCTCGTACCCGTGGACCACCCGTGTGCGCGGAGCGAACGTGTCCGCCCCGATCCCCGTCAATGCCGGCACGTACCCAGCTCACCACGGGCGCGTTCGCTGGACGTTTCCGGCACGTTCGGATCGGGTGAACGCCAGGAGCAGCCCCGACCTCCGCTCCTGGCGTCCGTTCCCCCCTACTTCGTCGGCGTCGTTGTCGGTGACACCGTCGGTGTCCCCGTGGGTGACGGCGTCGACGAAGGAGCACTGGGTGAAGGCGGTGCCGTCACCTTCGGGATCGCCGCGCTGAACGGCACGTTCGGGTCTTCGCGGCAGGCGGAGCGGTAACCGTTGTAACCGTCGAAGTTGCCCTGGTCGTCGGTGACGCCCTGCTGGATCCGCGGCCGCGGGAACCGGTTGTCCGACCCGATCTTCTCCTTGGTGCCGGACGAGCGCTCGCAGCCGTAGCGGGTCAGCGTGATCGGCCTGCCCTCTTCGTCGTAGAGGTAGACCTCGGTCAGCGGCTTGCCCTCGGCGTCGAAGGCGTAGACGTTGTCGATCGACTGGCCGCCGTAGGTCAGCTGGTCGGTGCCGTACTGATCGGACGACGACGGGTAGTACGACGACGCGCTCTGGTAGGAGCTGCGGTTCGAGACGAGGTCGACCGCGGCACCGAACCCGCCGAGCGCCCCGCCGATGACGAACGCCGATACCGGCACGGCCACCCACAGCAGCCGCCGGTCGGCGCCCACCCGCGGCCCGGCCCACACCGCCGCGACGCCCGCGACGAGCAGGAACGGCAGCAGCAGCACGGCTTCCCGGCGCCGCAGCATGAGCAGCACCCCGAAGGTGAGCAGGGCCAGCGCGCACAGCACCCACCACGCCGGCTTCAGCGAACCGAGGTAGCCGAGGAACTTTCCGCCGTCCTCCTGCTCGCGGAGCTTGTTCAGCGTGCCGCGCAGCCGCGTCATCTCCGGCAGCGCCAGCACCCGCTCGACGCCGCCGCGGAGCAGCAGTACCAAGCTGATCACGAACACCGGCGCGACCACCAGGACGCCGAGCAGCCCGTCGGGGTCGACGCTGACGGCGCCGACGAAGGCGGACAGCGCGATCCCCACCGCGCTGATCACCAGGCCCCACAACGCGATCCGCGGCTTCAGCAGGCTCGGCGACGACGGCGCCGCGGCCGGCACCGCGGTCGCCCCCTCCCCCGCCGGCGGGTAGCCACCCGAAGCCCGCAGCTCGGCCGCGTAGCTCTCGGGTGTGCCGAGCCGTTCGATGAGGGCCTCGACCCGGGCGCCCTCCCCCAGTTCGCCCTCAAGCTCCGCCAAGTGCGGGCGGACGTCCTCGAGGATCTCTTCGATCTCGCTCGCGGGCAGGTCGGCGAGCGCGGTCCGGACCCGCGCCAGATACACCCGCACGGCGGTCGGCTTGTCGCTCATGCTGCCTCTCCCAAAAGCACGTTCATCGTCGAAGCGAAGCTGTGCCAGGTCTTGCCCGACTCCGCCAGGCGGAGCCGGCCCGGCTCGTTCAGGCTGTAGTACTTGCGGTGCGGTCCCTCTTCACTGGGCACCACGTACGAGGTGAGCAGGCCGGCTTTGTAGAGCCTGCGCAACGTCCCGTACACCGACGCGTCCCCGACCTCTTCCAGGCCCGATGCCCTGAGTCTTCGCAGGACGTCGTACCCGTAGCCGTCTTCCTCGCGGAGCACCGCGAGCACGGCCAGATCGAGCACCCCTTTGAGCAGCTGACTGATCTCCACTGCACCCTCCAGTCGTACGCTTAGGAAGGTACCACGCATTGCGCAGTAGTGCGCACGGCGGAGGGCCGTCCGGCGGGTCGTCGCGGGATCACCCGGGGTCGACGGGCCGTTCGAAGAAGGACTCGAGCACGACGATCGTCTGCGTCCCGGTGACGCCGTCGATCGTGAACAGCCGCCGCAGCGCCGCCTGCAGCTCCTCCGTCGACGCCGTGCGCACCTTCACCAGCAGCGACGCCGGACCCGCGACGACGTGCGCTTCGATGACCTCGGGCAGCGCTTCGAGCGCGGCCTTCACCGGGCTGTCCCCCATCCAGGCGTTGGCCTCGACGAGCACGAACGCCGCGACCCCGCGCCCGACGGCGACCGGGTCGACCTCCACGGTGGTCCGCCGGATCACGCCCTGCTCGCGCAGCTTGCGCACGCGCTCGTGGGCCGCGCCGGCCGAGAGCCCGACCGCCCGGCCGAGCGCGGTGTACACCTGCCCCGCGTCCCGCTGGAGTTCCGCCAGCAACATCCGATCCACGTCATCCACTGCTTGACCGTATCAGGTTCGGTGTAGCATGATCGACGCAGGATGATATTTTGATCCGGGAGGTGTTCGGTGGATCTGGTCAAGGCGGACTTCGAGGTGCTCGACGAGCGCTTCGCCCGCGTCAACGGCGACGAGTGGATGCAGCGCCTGCACACCGGCTGCCGCTGGACCGAAGGGCCCGCGTACTTCCCGGCCGGGCGCTACCTGGTGTTCAGCGACATCCCGAACAACCGGACCCTGCGCTGGGACGAGACCACCGGCCAGGTCGGGGTGTTCCGGCAGCCGTCGGACTACGCGAACGGGCACACGGTCGACCGGCGAGGCCGCCTGATCAGCTGCGAACAAGGACCCCGACGGGTGACACGCACCGAGCACGACGGGTCGATCACCGTGCTCGCTTCGTTGTACCAAGGAAAGAAGCTCAACAGCCCCAACGATGTCGTCGAACACTCGGACGGGTCAATCTGGTTCACCGACCCGAGTTACGGCATCGACAGCGACTACGAGGGGTACCGCGCGGAAAGCGAGATCGGCGCGTGCCACGTCTACCGCGTCGACCCACTGGACGGCGAGGTCCGCATCGTCGCCGACGACTTCTCCCGCCCGAACGGCCTCGCCTTCTCGGCCGACGAGTCAGTGTTGTACATCGCCGACACGCGCCAGGATCCCAGCCACCTCAGGGTGTTCAACGTCCGTGAGGGCGGAACCCTCACCGGCGGCGAGATCTTCGCAACGTCCGACGCCGGCGGTTTCGACGGAGTCCGCGTCGACAACGAGGGCAACGTCTGGGCAGCAGCCCACGACGGCCTGCACTGCTTCGCCCCGGACGGCACCCGCATCGGCAAGCTCCGGATGCCGGAGATCTGCTCGAACTTCACCTTCGGCGGCGCAAGGAGGAACGAGCTGTTCATCACGGCGTCGAGTTCGCTGTACACCCTGCGGGTCACGGTGAACGGGGCTCGCTACCCGTGAGGGTCAGGTTACGGACGCCGGAGTCGTGAAGGTGCCCCTCACGACTTCGGATCCGAGCGCGTCGAGCACCTTGGTTCAGCTCGACGCCGAGCCCGCTGCACATGCTGCGAGTCACAGCGAACGGTGCTCGCTACCCCTTGAAGGGTACGTCACGAGCGCTGGTCGAGCGCCTGGGTTCAGCGCGACGCCGAGCCCGGCACACGCTGCAGCCACAGCGAACGGGGCTCGCTAACCGTGAAGGGCACGTCAGAGCGCCGGAAGTCGTGAAGGTGCCCCTCACGACTCTGGCCGGGCTCGTCGAGCGCCTGGTTCAGCCGCCTGCCTTGCGCGGCTTCGATTTCGGGCTCGCCGAATCGCCTGCCCAGCAACGAACCCGCGCGGCTTCGGACCCGAGCGAGCCGAGTGCCCGGTTCGGCAGCGTGCCCGCACGGCTTCGGTTCCGGGCCAGTCGAGCGCCCGGTCCAACGCGCTGCACCGCGCCCGGCAGCCGTGAGGGGCACCCTCAGGGACAACAGAGCCATGAGGGTGCCCCTCACGACTTCCGACCAGCGCTAGTCGAGCGCCTGGTTCAGCAGTGTGCCGCGGCGCCAGGCGCGGCTGACCCGGACCAGCCAGGCCGCCTCGGCCGAGACGTCGGCGTCGGCGTCCGCCAGGGGTTCCGGTGTGTCTTCGGCTGGGGTGAAGCGGCGGCCCGCGCGTTCCGCTTTGATCGCCGCCGCCAGGGTGATCGCCTCCACCGTCGCCGCTACTTCGGCTTCGGGGACTCCCGCGCGTCGGGCCTCCGCCGCCGCGCGGGCCGGGAGGCCGGGGTCGAAGTGGGCGCGCAGGGCCAGGTGACCGTCGCGGATCTCGATCACCCGGCGGTACAGCGCGAACTCGGGTCCGGCCGCCAGCCCGCGGCCCGGGTCGAGCGCGATGCCCGGCACCGCCGCGCGCAACGCCGCCCACAGCGGCTCGATGCGGCGGTACGCCCGGTAGGCGCGCACGCGGCCGAGCACCGACGAGACCGCCGGCGACCACGCGCTGAGCGTCGCCCCCGCCGCGATCAACCCGACGGTCACCGCCGCGAGCACCGACGACACCAGGTCTTCGCGGGCCTCGATCCGGGACGTCTGCGCCAGCCTGCGGACGTCGTCGACCCCCCACAGCGTCCACACGAACGCCGCGCTCACGCCGATCACCAGCAGCCACAGCCCGGCGCGCAGCGGGCCGGGCTCAGCGTGCCGCGCGCCGCGGGCGAACACCGAGCTGAGCAGGCCGAGGCTGACCAGGCCGTAGACCAGGAACAGGATCTTGTCGGCGAGTGCGAACGGCAGCCCGCCGTCCGGGAACACCGTGTCGTCGCCGACCCGCTCCGGCGAGGACAGCGCGTAGGACGCCGCGAGCAGCACCATCGTCGCGCCGGTGAACACCGCGTGCGGGACGAGCCGGGCGCCGTCGCCTCGCCACATCGCCTGGCTGAAGGCGACCGCGAAGGCGATCGCGCCCAGCTTCAGCTCTTCCCCCACCAGCGGCGCGGCCCACGCGAACACCGGGCCCGGGCCGGCCAGGACTTCCACCGCCGGGGTCAGCACGACGATGCCGACGGCGATGCAGATGCCGAACCCGGCGAGGAACCACATGGTGCGCACCGGCTGGCTGTGGCGCGATTCGATCAGCTTGTACCCGAACCCGGCGCACCCCAGCAGGCACAAGTGGTAGGTGAGGGTCTCGATCACGGCGCGCGGCGGCGGGACCGGCCGCCGAACAGCGAGTCGAAGCGCCGCAGGTCTTCGGGGACGTCGGGCGCCGGCTCCTCGGGCCGGACGATCCGCTGCGCGAGCAGGGTGGCCACCAGCTCGGCCTCGCGTTCCTCGACCTCGGTGTAGGTGGTGCGGCCCAGGACCCGGCGGACCAGCTCGGGCGAGAGGTTGGGCATCAGCTGGCGTCCGGCGGCGGCGTCGATGGCCACGCCGTCGGGGCCGCCGTCGGGCCCCGTGTGCCCGCACACCAGGTGCCCGACCTCGTGCAGCAGGATGTGCCGCCGGTGCAGGGCGGTCGTGTTGGTCGGGTAGAGGATGTAGTCCGCGCGTTCGGTGCTCATGAGCAGCCCGCACGGCGCGCCGTCGGGCGCGCTGACCGGCATCAGCTCGATCGGACGGCCGCGCTGGGCGGCGAGGGCCGCGACGAACGCCTCGGGATCGAACGGCTCCGGCAGGCTGACGGTGCCGGCGACCTCACGGGCCCGCTGCCACAAGGCACGGCCCGGTCCCCGCGCGGAGAGCCGCCGCAGAGATCGTCGCTCCGCCACGTCAGCCCTCCTTCTCCACGCCACAGCGGCCGGTTCGTTCCCGGCAGCGACCGCGCAAGCCCGCCTCGGGGCCCGGTGCCGAACTCGGTTTTCGTCCGCACCGCCATGCCGACCCCGCGAACCTACCGCGACGACGGCCGCCACGGGACCACCCCGCCGGTAATTACCGGCGCAGAGTCCTCGGCGCCCGGGTTCCCGCTGGGCCAGCCGCCTTTTCTCACGACCGCCACGGCCGGACCACGCAGCCGGGCCGACTGGAGTCGGCAACCGGCGAGCCGACTGGGTCGACGACCTCGCAGCAGCACATGAGTCGACGAGTTCACCGCAGCGTGTCCCGGCCACCGCGGCGGCCGACCTCATCACTACCGCAGCAAGATCACCGGGCCGACTGGTCAATATCGGCAACCACGCGACAAACAGGACCCCGCGGCACGCGAACCGCCCGCCGGGGCGGCCGACCTCATCACTACCGCGACAGGATCACCGGGCCGCCTGACAGTGTCAGCGACCACGCAACAAACAGGAACCCGCGGCGCGCGAACCGGCCGCCGGAGCGGCCGACTTCGTCACCACCGCCGGCGAGCCACCCGGGCAAGCCAACTGGGTCAAGACCTCGTGACAGCACGCTAACCGGCAACCTCACGACAAGCGCGATCCAGCCGCCGGGGTCAGCTGTCCTTCTTCGGGCCCCCTCGGCCGGCTTCCCGGCGGGCGATGGCGTCGATCATGTCGCTGATCGTGTCCAGGCCGTCGGCCGACAGCGTCACCGCTCGCAGCGCCAGGTCGCGGACGCCCGCGTCGCGCAGGGCTCCCAGCAGGGCCAGCTCTTCGGCGATCTTGCGGCTCTGCTCGTCGTCGAAGAAATAGGCCGGCGGGACTCCGAAGAACTGGGCCAAAGCCTCCAAGTGCCGCTTGGTCGGGTTCGTGCGCCGCCCTGTGCGGAGTTGCCACAGGTAGGTCGTCGAGAAGCTCTCGCCGGTTGCCTCACGGCAGGCCGTCGCGACCTCCTCGTTGCTGTACGGCTCCCGATCGGCCCTGCGGACCACGTGGAACAGCTGGTCGATCTTGTCGGCCAGCGTCGACTTGCCGGGCTCCTTGACCACGTTGCACTCCCTCAGCTACCAGGCGTATTCATCCTAGCTGAAAGGCGAACACCTGTTATCAACGCGAGTTCGCTCTCGGCCGTGGCTGGCACCGCGGGCACGAGAACGACGACCGGTTCATGAACGGCTCGCGCCGGATCGGCGAGCCGCAGCGGTGGCACGGCAGGCCCTCCTGGCCGTACGCGTCGAGCGAACGGTCGAAGTACCCCGACTGCCCGTTGACGTTGACATACAGCGCGTCGAACGACGTGCCGCCCTGGCCCAGGGCCGCGTTCATCACGTCCGACGCCGCGGACAGCAGCTCCCGGCCCTTCGCGAGGGTGAGCTTCTCGGTCGGCCTCGCCCAGTGCAGCTTCGCGCGCCACAGCGCTTCGTCTGCGTAGATGTTGCCGATGCCCGAGACCAGCGTCTGGTCGAGCAGGGCGCGCTTGATCTCGGTGCGGCGGGACCGCAACGCGCGAACGGCCGTGTCGAGGTCGAACGCCGGGTCCATCGGGTCACGCGCGATGTGCGCGATCGAGCCGGGCAGCAGCACGCGCTCGCCGATGTCGGTCAGGTCGTCCAGGACCAGGCCGCCGAACGTCCGTTGGTCGACGAAACGCAGCTCCGGCCCGTCGTCGTCGAAGCGCAGCCGGACGCGCAGGTGCTTCTCGTCCGGCGCGTCTTCGGGCTGGACGAGCATCTGCCCGCTCATCCCGAGGTGGGCGACGACGGCTTCCTTGTCGGACAGCTCCAGCCACAGGTACTTGCCCCGCCGCCGCGCGGCTTCGACGCGGGCACCGGTGAGCCGCTGGGTGAAGTCGCCGGCCCCCAGCACGTGCCGCCGGATCGCTCGCGGGTGCAGGACCTCGGCCTCGCGCACGGTCCGGCCGGCGACGTGCGCCTGCAGGCCCACGCGGACGACTTCGACCTCGGGAAGTTCGGGCATACGGCCATTGTGCCCCGGGGGTACGACACTTCCCGGAGAGGCGGCGCGAAAAGGAAAATCCGCCTGTCTCCCGGAGGATTCGTGGCGGACGGCCACGAACGCCTCTGGGCTACAGGCGGATCAGGAGGACGCGAACGTCAGGCGTCCTCTTCCTCAGACTTCTCGGCTTCCTTCTCGGCTTCGATTTCGGCCGACAGCGAGCGCCAGGCCGTCTCGGCGGCCTTCTGCTCGGCTTCCTTCTTCGTCGAACCCGAACCGGTGCCGAGCGGGCGGCCGCCGATGAGGACCGTGGCCGTGAACTCCTTGCGGTGGTCCGGACCGGTGTCCTCGACGCGGTACTCGGGCACGCCGAGACCGGCCGACGCCGTCAGCTCCTGCAGGCTCGTCTTCCAGTCGAGCCCGGCACCGCGCAGCGGCGCCTCGGCGAGAAGACCGTCGAAGAGGTGGTGCACGAGCTTGCGGGCGATCTCGATGCCGTGCGCGAGGTAGACGGCACCGATGACCGCTTCCAGGCCGTCGGCGAGGATGCTCGCCTTGTCCCGGCCGCCGGTGAGCTCTTCGCCCTTGCCCAGCAACAGGTGCGCCCCGAGCCCGCCCTCGCCGAGCCCGCGGGCCACCCTCGCCAGCGCGTGCATGTTGACGACACTGGCGCGGAGCTTCGCGAGCTGACCTTCGGGCAGGTCCGGGTGCGTGGTGTAGAGGTGATCGGTGACGACCAGGCCGAGCACGGCGTCACCGAGGAACTCCAGCCGCTCGTTCGGCGGCAGACCACCGTTTTCGTACGCGTACGAACGGTGGGTCAGCGACAGCTCGAGCAACTCGGAGTCGAGTACGACCCCGAGCGCTTCGAGCAACGGCGCCGGATCGGCTGGTGGTCCCCCGGGCGTCTTGCCCCCCATGTCGGCTACCCGATCAGGCGGGCTCGACGACCTGGCGGCCGTTGTGCTGGCCGCACGTCGGGCACGCGATGTGCTGGAGCTTCGGCTGCTTGCAGGCGCGGTTGGAGCAGGGCACCAGCTGAACCGGAGCCGCCTTCCACTGGCTGCGGCGGGCGCGCGTGTTGGATCGCGACATCTTCCGCTTCGGGACGGCCACGAGTAGATCTCCTTAAGACGGTCTGCTCGCGGTGCGAGCGAACTTTCCTCACCGGCGAGCTGGACGCTCGTCAGGCTTGCTCTTGCTCAGCGGGGTCCTGCGCAGGCTTTTCGCCCGCATTCTCGTCGAAGCGCTCGACCAGTGCGGCCCACCGAGGGTCTATCTTCTCATGCCCGTGTCCGGGCTCGAGATCGGCCCACTTGACGCCGCAGTCGATGCAGAGCCCGGCGCAGTCTTCGGTGCACAGCGGCGCCAGCGGCAGGGCGAGCACGACGGCGTCGCGGACGGTCGGCTCGAGGTCGATCCGGTCGTCGACCAGCCGCGGGATCTCGTCCTCGTCCGTGGTTTCCTCGGTGGCCGAGCCCGGGTAGGCGAACAGCTCCTGGACCTCGACCTCGACCTCCTCGGTCAGCGGGTCGAGGCAGCGCGCGCAGTTGCCCTTCGTGGTCGCCGTGGCCGTGCCGCTGACCCACACGCCCTCGACGACGGATTCGAGGAGCAGGTCGAGCTTGAGTTCGGAACCGGCGGCGATGGTGATGACGTCGGGGACGCCAAGCGGCGTCTCCACCGGCACAGTGCGCTGAAGAGGGCGGCTGAGGCCGGCGTGACGGCCGAGCTCACGGGTGTCGATCACCCACGGGCTGCGGTCGTCGAGCTGGGGGGTCTTGTTCTCGGACATCCCGTCCAGAGTACGCACGGGGTGCCACCCCTTTCGAGCTGGCACCCACGCACGTCACACGGCCTCTGAGAGGCTCGTCACACCTGGTAGTCGTAGAGGGTCGGGCGGCCGCCGCTGTTCGGCAGGTTCGCCGGGGAACGCAGGTGGTTGCGGCCCGAGTCGACCGTGCGCAGCGTCGTCGCCAGCAGCTCCGAGAACTCGGCCAGCTTGCCGTCCACGTAGGCGTCGCAGTCGCCGCGCTGGCGGTCCGCTTCCGCGTGGGCCTCGTCGACGATGCGGGCCGATTCGGCGTGCGCCGCCTGGACGACCTCCGTCTGCGCGACCAGCCGGGACTGCTCGAGGCGGCCGTCTTCGATCGCGCGGTCGTAGGCGTCGCGGCCGGCCTGGATCATCCGCTCCGACTCGCCGCGGGAGCGGTCGGTGAGGTTCTGGTACTCGGCCTGGCCCGCCGCGACCGTGCGGTCGGCCTGGTCGTGGGCGTCGGCGAGCATCTGCTCGGCGCGGGCCCGCGCGTCGGCCAGGATGCGCTCGGCCTCGTCGGTGGCCTCGGCGATCGCCCGCTCGGCGTCGGAGTTCGCCCCCGCGACCGTCTCCCCCGCCTCCTTGCGGGCGGCGTGGATCAGGTCGTCGCGCTTGTCCAGCACGTCCTGGGCGTCGTCGACCTCCGCGGGGAACGCGTCGCGGACGTCGTCCAGAAGTTCGAGGACGTCGCCGCGGGGCACCACGCAGCTGGACGTCATCGGGACGCCGCGCGCCTCCTCGACGATGGTGACGAGCTCGTCGAGCGCCTCGAAAACCCGGTACACGGCAACTCCAATCCCCTGTCGCTGGGACCAGTCTGCCCTCATCCGGCGCCGAAGCGGTGAAGGCGCACGGCACCGGGCGTGTCCGTGTCCTACGGCAGGGTGAACGCCGGATCGGTGATCACCTTCGTGAGCTGCTCGCGGGTCAGCTGGACCGAGTCGGTGACGCCGGGAGCGCTGTCGCCGGCGTCGGTGATCGTCACCACCGAGCCGTCCGGCCGGTCCAGGACGCCGTTGAAACCACGCAGCCCGCCCGCCTCCTCGAACTCGGTGATCGCCAGGAGCGCGCCGTCCGGCAGCTCGTCGCAGGACCTCCGCGCGCAGACCCGGCCGAGCGGGGCGACGTCCGGCGCCGCCCGGCCGCCGCGGACGGTGAGCTGGAAGGTGCCCGGGCGCCCGGCGGCGTCGACGAAGGTGGCCGTCGCGCTCATCCGGTCCGGGCCGACGGAGTCGGCGGCCGACGCACCCACGCTCAGGCTCCGCAGACCGGGGAACAGCCGCGTGACGGCGTCGGTCAGCCCCTGGCGGACCCGCGCCTGCTCGGCGGGCGACGGCGGCGAGGGTGGCGCCGCGGGGGGCACCGGGGCCGGCGTCGCCGGGACGAACACCGCCACGGCCGCGACCACCGCGCCCACGGCCAGCGTCCCGGTGATGCCCGCGGTCCGCCGCCGGGTCCGCTTCGCCGCGCGGTCGGCCACCTCGTCCGGGTCGAACCCGAGCGGCGGCTCCACGAGGTCCACCTCGCGCAGGCGGGTCTCGATGTCGGTCATCAGGCGCTCCTCTCCGCGGCGTGCTCGAGGACTCCACGCAGGGTCTCGAGCCCGCGCGAGGCCTGGCTGCGGACGGTTCCTTCCGAGCAGCGCAGCACGGCCGCGACCTCGGCGACCGGCAGGTCGGCGCAGTAGCGGAGCACGACGGCGGCGCGCTGCTTCGCGGGAACCTCGGCGAGGGCACGCAGGAGGGGATCCGAGATGCCGGTCTCGAGGGTGGAGGAGGGCTGGTCCGGCACCACGCCGTCCCGGCGTTCGCGGCGGCGCCACGGCCGGCGCTGCTCGTCGAGCCAGCAGCGCAGCAGGACCCGGCGGGCGTAGTTGTCGACGGGCCCGCGGCGGGTGATCTTCGGCCAGACCCGGTGGAGCTTGAGGAGCGTGTTCTGGACGAGGTCCTCGGCCAGGTGCCAGTCACCGCACAGGAGGTACGCCGTGCGCCGGAGCGCCAGTGCCCGCGCCCGGGCGAACTCCCGGAAGTCCGCGTCGTCCCCAGCACGCATCCGTGCCTCCCTCGTCCGTGTTCCGGTGTACCTCACGGACGAGGGAGCACGGCGCGTTGCACGCGGGTCAGGAATTCAGGTTGATCGCTTTGAAGGTGACGTAGTGGTCGGGCGTGTAGGCCAGCTCGCCGGCCTTGCCGGAGATCACGCGGTCGTTCGTGCCGACGTTGAAGAGCTTGTAGTAGCCGGAAGCGCAGGCCGGGAGGACGCCTTCGCGGTTCTCGTAGGTGGTGCCCGTGGACGCGCCGCCGCGGACGTTGTCCACGACGGTCTTCGCGGCGGCCGAGAGCTGCGAGTAGCCGATCTTCGCCAGGCCGGACAGGTCGCCGCACTGCTTCGTCGGCGTGCCGCCGCCGTTGACGTCGACGACCTGGAAGGTGGCGTAGTGGTCGCCGGTGTAGAAGTACTCGCCGCCGCTGCCGGTCACGATGCGGCGCGTGCCGCGGTTGCTCGCGCCGGGGGTCGGCACCGTGTACTCGTGGTAGTAGCTCGTCGCGCAGGACGGCAGGATGCCTTCGCGGTTGTCGAAGACGACGCCGTCGTTCTGCGGGTAGGGGAACGGCCCGCCCTTCTGGATCAGGTTGTAGGTCGTCGTGGCCTCGGCGGGCAGCGACGAGAGCGCCTTGTGGGTGAACCCGGAGAGGTCGCCGCACTGGTTCTGCGCCGCGACGGCCGGTGCGCCGGTGACCGCCTCGGCGGCGGTGACCCCCATGGACAGCGTGGCCAGGAGCGCGAAAAGGACCGCGACCAGGCGAGATCGGTAGTTGGTCATTTTCGGACCGTAACCCGATCGAGTGATCGTCAGAAGACGGAAAGATGAACTCCCGCGACGCGGGCGCCAAGTCCCGACGTTCGTAGGGGGCCGATGGAGGGGAACCGGGCGCGCGGGGGTCCCTTGTGGAGCGCGGTCAGCGCCCGAGCTTGGGGAACTTCGACGCGAGCCGCTCGTAGACGATCGGCGGGACCAGGTTCTCGACGTCGCCGCCGAGGGCCGCGACCTCCTTGACCAGCGAGCTCGACACGAACCCGTACGCCGGGTTGTTCGCCATCAGCAGCGTCTCGACGCCGGTGAGCTCGCGGTTCATCTGCGCCATCTGCAGCTCGTAGTCGAAGTCGCTGACCGAGCGCAGGCCCTTGGCGATCGCCGCGATGCCGTTTTCGCGGCAGTAGTCGACCAGCAGGCCTTCCCACGAGTCGATGCGCACGTTCGGCTGCTTCGCGGTGATCTCGCGCAGCATCTCCAGGCGCTCTTCGAGCTCGAAGAGGCCCTTCTTGCTCTTGTTGACCCCCACCGCGACGACGACCTCGTCGAACAGCTGGGCCGCCCGCTCGATGATGTCGAGGTGCCCGTTGGTGGCCGGATCGTAGGAACCGGGACAGACCGCACGCCGCATGGCGCGGACGCTACCGTGCCCGCGCGCTCCACGCGGGGTGGTTCACACCACAGCCGCGAATTCCGCCCAGTGGACCGCCGTGTCGCCGTACTTCTTCACGCGTGAGGGCTCGAAGCCGGCAGGCCAGTCCGGGGCGCCGTCACGCGCGGCGCGTTCGACGACGACCAGCGCGCTCTCCCCCAGCCAGCCGCCGGCGGCGAGCGCCGCGAGCACCTGGCCGAGCGCGGCCGAGTCCACGGCGTAGGGCGGGTCGGCGAGCACGAGGCCGTACGGCCGCGGCGCGGGCGCGGCGACGACCACCTCGACCTGGCCGGCCCGGACCGTGCCACCCAGGCCCAGTGCCGCGACGTTGCCGCGCAGGACGTCGACGGCGCGCCGGTCGGCTTCGACGAACAGGGCGTCGGCGGCGCCGCGGGAAAGGGCCTCGAGGCCGAGCGCGCCGGAGCCCGCGTAGAGGTCGAGGACGTGCGCGCCGTCCAGCTCGCCGGCCGTCTCCAGTGCGTTGAACAGGGCCTCCCGCACGCGTTCCGACGTCGGGCGGGTGCCCTTCGGCGGCACCTTCAGCCGCCGCCCGCCCGCCGTCCCGGCCACGATCCTGGTCACCCCCTGATTGTGCGGGGATGACACGAAGCACTCATCGCCGGGACACGGGTGAACCCGCCGGGCGCAACGCGTAGAGTCGTTCTTCGCCCTCGGAGGCGATCCAGAAGCTGTCAAGGAGCCATGCGTGTCGGAACCTCGGGTCAGACGGGCCGAGATCGCCATCGAACAAGCCCACGTCGATCGCGTGTACACCCGTCTGGACGAACTGCGGGCCCAGGCCGAGGCGATGCGCACCAAGGGCTACGAGATCGGCCAGGGAGCGCAGCGCGAGGCGATCTTCGAGCAGGCGTCGATGCTGTTCGAGCGCGACATGATGGTCTACCACGCCAACCAGACGCTGCAGTCGCTCGACGCCGAGTACGAGGGCCTGGTCTTCGGGCGCCTCGACCACCGCGACGACGACGAGCGCGTCTACGTCGGCCGCCTCGGCATCCGCGACGCGGAGTTCGACAACCTCGTCACCGACTGGCGCGCCCCGGCCGCGGCGGCGTTCTACCAGGCCACCGCCGAAGAGCCGATGGACGTCGTGCGGCGGCGGGTGATCCGCTGCTCCGGCCAGAACGTGCTGGACGTCGACGACGACGTGCTGATGGCCGAGGCCGTGCCCGAGGACATGCAGATCGTCGGCGAGGGCGCGCTGATGGCCGCGCTCGGGCGCTCGCGCGGCGAGAAGATGCGCGACATCGTCGCGACCATCCAGAAGGAGCAGGACGAGGTGATCCGGGCGCCGTGGCGCGGCGTCACCGAGATCACCGGCGGGCCGGGCACCGGCAAGACCGCCGTCGCCCTGCACCGCGCCGCCTACCTGCTCTACCGCCACCGCCGTCAGCTCGGCGGCGCGGGCGTGCTCGTGATCGGGCCGTCCGGGGTGTTCACCAGCTACATCTCGCGTGTCCTCCCCTCGATGGGTGAGACGAACGTCGAGCTGCGCGCGCTGGGCGAGGTCCTCGACGGCCTCGATGCGACGCGGCAGGACGCGGCGCCGCTGGCCGCGATCAAGGGTTCGCTGCGGATGCGGAAGGTGCTGCTGCGCGCGCTGCGCGACACGCCGCCGGGCGCGCCGGAGGAGATGCGGATCGTCTACCGCGGCGAGGTCCTCAAGCTGGACGCGCGCGAGCTGGAGAAGGTGCGCCGCAAGGCCCACACGCAGGGCGCGCCGCCGAACCGCTCGCGGATCCGGGCGGCGGAGCTGCTGCTGGACGCGCTGGCGACGAAGGCCGAGGGGTACGCGAAGGCCGACGGCAAGCCGTTCGAGCGGGCGGACCTGATCACCGATCTCGGCGAGCGGATCGAGTTCCACCGGTTCCTGGTGGTGTGGTGGCCGGTGCTCTACCCGGCGCAGATCCTGAAGTGGCTGGGCGAGGAGAAGCGGCTGGCGGCGTCGGCGAAGGGCGTGCTCAACCGACCGGAGATCTCGCTGCTGGCCGCGGACCTCGCGGACCGCTCGCGGGGCTGGTCGATCGCGGACGTCGCGCTGCTCGACGAGCTGCGCGTGCTGATCGGGCCGCCGCCGAAGCGCAAGCGCCGTCAGGTGGTCGAGGGCGAGGTCGAGCGCGGCGGAGGCGGCACCACCCGGCCCGAGCACTACGACGAGTACTCGCACGTGGTCGTCGACGAGTCGCAGGACCTTTCGCCGATGCAGTGGCGGATGGTCGGCCGGCGCGGGAAGTACGCGAGCTGGACGGTCGTCGGCGACCCGGTGCAGAGCTCCTGGCCGGACCCGGCGGAGGCGGCGCAGGCGCGCGACCAGGCGTTCGGGATCAAGACGACCCGGCGGCGGTTCACCCTGCGCACCAACTACCGGAACTCGGCGGAGATCTTCGACCTGGCGGCCAAGGTCGTGGCGGGCCACGCGGAGGCGGGCGAGCTGCCGGTGGCGGTCCGCAAGACGGGCGTCGAGCCGGACGTCCGCCCGGTGGACGCGGCCGGCCTGTCGTCGGCGACCCAGGCGGCGGTGAAGGAGCTGCTGGGCGCGGTCGAGGGCACGGTCGGCGTCATCACGGCGATGGACCGGGTCCCGGAGGTCGCGGGCTGGCTCTCGGGTGCGGCGGAAGAGCGGCTGAAGGTCGTGGGCAGCCTGGATTCGAAGGGCCTGGAGTACGACGCGGTCGTCCTGGTCGAGCCGATGGACCTGGTCACGGAGTCGACGACCGGGCGGCGGGTCCTGTACGTGGCACTGACCCGGGCGACGCAGCAGCTGACGGTGCTGGCGTCCAACCCGGACTGGATCCCGGCGGGCTGACCCGGGCACGCTGAAGGGCTCCTTCGAGGGGCGGGAGGCAACTTCCCGTGCCCTTGAAGGAGCCCTTCAGACCCCCGGTCATCAGAACGTCGTGGGACTGTCCGTCCGAGGGCATGTCTAGTCGATCCGGGTTGTTCGGTGTCCGCGAGCCGCTACCGAACAACAACGCCGAACAACCCGGTCACGGGCACGGCGGCCGGTAGTCCAGGCCCGGCAGGCTCGCGGTCCACTCCTCCGGCGTGATGCGCGGGGCCGCGATCGCGCAGATCCGGTCGGCGGCCCGGTCGGGATCCGTTTCCTGCAACCGGACCGTTCCGTCCGCGACGGTGCCGGCCAGCGTGTGGCCGTCGGGGGCGTAGCGCACGGCGTAGACGCGGTCGCGTTCCTCCGGCAGGACCGCGCGCGGGGTCGCCGCGTCGACGTCCCACAGCCGGATCGTGCGGTCGTAGCTGCCGGAGGCGAGCGTGCGGCCGTCGCCGGCGAAGGCCACCGACATCACGATGTCCGTGTGCCCGGTCAGCACCACTGACTTCCCGGCGAGCGTGACGTCCCACAGCCGGACCGTGCGGTCGGCGCTCGCGGTGGCGACGCGCTTGCCGTCCGGGCTGAAGGCGATCGAGAAGATCGTGTCCGTGTGCCCTTCGAGCGTCGCCAGCGGTTTCGGCGCGCGCGGCGTCGAGACGTCCCACAGCCGCGCCGTGTGGTCCCAGCTGCCCGTGGCCAGCGTCCGGCCGTCGGGACTGAAGGCGAGGGTGTGGACGTCGTCGGCGTGCCCCTCGAGCCGGGCGATCTCCACCGGGTGGGCGCGGTCGGCGAGGTCCCACAGCCGGGCGGTGTGGCCCTGGCCCGCGGTCGCGAGCAAGCGGCCGTCCGGGCTGAACGCCACCGCGTCGATGTCGTCGCTCGGCCGCGCGAACACCACCGGTGGCCCGGGACGGCTCGGGTCGGCGATGTCCCGCAGGGTCATCGTGTGGTCCCAGCTGCCCGTGGCCAGCGTCTTGCCGTCGGGGCTGATCGCGACGCCGCAGACCGCGTCGCCGAAACCACCGATCGTGGCCAGCGGCCGCGAAGTGCCCCAGTCGAGCAGCCGCACCGTCTTGTCGTAACCGCCGGTGGCGAGGAGCCCGCCGGGCCCGAAGGCCGCGTCGCACGCCTTGTCCGTGTGCGCGGGGATGCCGGGCCCCGGCAGGTCCCAGAGCCGGGCGGTCTGGTCGTCGCTGGCCGTGGCGAGGGTGCGGCCGTCCCGGCTGAACCCGGCCGAGACGACGGCGCCGGTGTGCCCCGGCAGCGGCGGCAGCTCGCGCGGCCGCCGCGGGTCGGCGACGTCCCACAGCCGCGCGGTGCGGTCGAACCCGGTGGTCGCGAGGGTGCGCCCGTCGGCGGTGAACCCGACGGACCGCACGATCGCCTTGTGGGACGTCAAAGCCGAAAGCTGCGCCGGCTTGCCCGGGTCCGTGACGTCCCACAGGCGCGCGCTCTGGTCGGCGCTCGCCGTGGCGAGCGTGTGGCCGTCCGGGCTGAAGGCGACCGAGTGCACGACGTCGGTGTGCCCGGCCGCGACACCGAGCGGGCGGCGGCCGCCGACGTCCCAGAGCCGCGCCGTCTTGTCGGCCGATGCCGAGGCGAGCACCTTGCCGTCGGGGCTGAAGGCCAGGTTGTTGACGTACGACGTGTGCCCGGTCAGCTCCCCCACCTGCTTCCGGCTCGCCGTGTCGTACAGCCGGAGCGTGCCGTCGACGTCGCCGGTGGCCAGCAGCGGGCCGGCCGGGCTGAACGCGACGGCGTACGCCTTGCCCTCGTGGCGTTCGAGCACGGCGCCGGGCCCGGGACGGCTCGGATCGGTGACGTCCCAGACGCGGACGGTGCCGTCGAAGCCCGCGGTGGCGACGGTCCGGCCGTCGGCGGCGAACGCGACGTTGTTGACGTTGCCGTCGTGCCCGCTCAGCGTGCCGAGCGGCGCCGGGTGGTGCGGGTCGTGGATGTCCCACAGCCGGGCGGTGCCGTCCCAGCTGGCGGTGGCCAGCACCTGCCCGTCCGGGCGGAGCGCGACGGTGTTGATCCGGCCGGTGTGCCCGGTGAGGCGCGTCGAATACGGCGTCGCGAACACGCCGAGGACGGCGCCGCGCGCGTCGGCGCTCGGGTCGAGGCGGTACGCGGCGAGCGCGAGCTGGGCGGCGAGGGCGGGGTTGGTGGCGCGCACGGCCAGAGCTTGGCCGGCGACCTTCTGGGCGAGCGCGCTGTTGCGCTGGTCGGTGGCCGTCGACTCGGCGCGCACCGCGTAGGCCGTCGCGGCGACGGCGACGACCAGCAGCACCGCCAGCAGCGCGACCAGCTGCCGCAGCCGCCGGGTCCGGCCGCGCTCCCGCTGCTGCTCGGCGTGCTCGACGGCCAGGCTGGCGTCGAGGAACCGCCGTTCCCGCTGCGACAGCGCGGAGTCCTGGCGGGCGGCCCATTCGCGGGCGATGGCCAGCCGGGTGCCGCGGTAGAGCCAGCCGGGGTCGCGCTCGACCGACTCCCACGCGTCGGTCGCCTCGGTGAGCTGGCGGTGCACGCGCAGGCCTTCGCGATCCTCGGTGAGCCACTCGCGCAGCCGCGGCCAGCCGCGGATGAGGGCCTCGTGCGCGATGTCGATGCCCGTGTCGCCGAGGGTGACCAGGCGCGCCGCCGCCAGCTCGCCGAGGACGACGGCGGTGTCGCCGTCGTCGGTGTCGAGCTCGTCGCGGCTGAGCCGGCGCTTGGTGTCCTCGGTGCCCTCGCCGAGCGCGGTCATCCGCAGGAAGATCTGCCGCGCCAGGCCCTGCTGGCGTGCGGACAGCGTGGCGAACGTGCCTTCGGACGTCTGCGCGACGGCCCGTTCGATGCCGCCGCTGGACTCGTAGCCAGCCAAGGTGAGCGTGGTGCCGCGACGGCGTCGCCACGTCTCCAGCAGCGCGTGCGAAAGCAGCGGGAGCACGCCGGGCTGGCCGGTGGCGTCCGCGACGAGCCGCGACACGAGCGCGTTCTCGACGCGGTAACCGGCGTCGACGGCGGGCCGCGAGATGGCCTGCCGGAGCTCTTCGGTCGTCATCGGGCCGACCAGGACCTGCGCGTCCTGCATGGCTTCGGCGAGGTCCGCGTGGCGCGCGCAGTGGGTGTAGAAGTCGGTGCGGATGCCGAGCACCACGCGGGTCCGGCTGCCGGGTTCGGTGGTCGCGGTGACCAGCGCGGCGAGGAACGCGGCGCGCTCGCCGGCGTCCTGGCAGAGCGTGAAGACCTCTTCGAACTGGTCCACGACCAGGACGACGTCTTCGTCTTCCTCTTGGACGAGCTGCCGCGCGGCGAGACCGAGGTTGCGCGGGTGCGCGGCGAAGTCGTCCAGTAGCGCGCCGGGGGCGACACCGAGCGCGGCGGCGAACCTGACGGCGCACTCCTGCAGCGGCCGGGCGCCCGGGGTCAGCAGCACGGTGCGGCCCGTGACGGCGGGCAGGAGACCGGCGCGCAGCAACGAGGACTTGCCCGAGCCGGACGCACCGAGGACGGCGAGAAAACGCTGTCTCGAAAGGCGGCCGGTGAGCTTTTCGACCAGTCGTTCGCGGCCGAAGAATCGGCCGGCGTCGGCGGCCCCGAATGCGGCCAGGCCGACATAGGGCGGTGATTCCCCGGATTCCGGCGCGGCCGGTGAATCGGCACCGACTTGGTCGTCCGCGACCTTGTGCCAGCGCTCCTCCCATTCGACGGGCTCGCCGCCACAGGCGCGGACGTAGGCCAAAGTGACGGCCAGACTGGGAAGTTTCCGCCCGCCGGCGGCCTCGGAGAGCGTGCCGGCCGAGTAGTGCGCGCGCCGCCCCAGCTCGCGGTAGGTGGGATTCCCGGCGCTCCCGCGCAACCGCCGGAGATCAGCGGCGAAGTCGGTCAGCAGGTCGTCCCCGGGATCCAGCGGTCGCTCCGGACGCGGCACCCGTCCTCCTTTTCGGTTCCGGTGCGGCACACGGTAGCCAAGAACGCGCGGCTCAGAGGGAAAAGGCGGATTTCACCATCGGCGACGGACTTTCTTCTCGGTCTACGCCGAGCAGCTCCGCCACCGGGTCCCGGCGCCGGTTGACCGCCGCTCCGGCATTCAGGCTGCGACCTCGCGGACGAGGCAGAGCGCGCGGAGCAGGTCCGCCACCGGAACCGGCGCCGCGGCACCCGCGGATCACCTCGTCGACCACCGCCCGGACGTTCGGGCGACGACCTCGCAGACGGCAAATCAAGGCCCGGTCCGCGCAGCCGATCGGCGCTGGACTTCCTCGCGACCCACGCCGAGCGAACAGAATCAAGACCCAGCCCGCGCAACCAATCGCCGCCGGACTTCCTCGCGGTCGACACCGAGCGCGGCGAACAGGTCCGCCGCCGGGTCCGGTGGGGTCACCGACAGCAGCACCCGCAGCAGCTCCGCCGGGTCCCGGCGCCGCGGCAGGCCGCGGATCGCCTCGTTGACCACCGCACGGGCGTTCGACGTCAGCGCTCCCAGCGTCAGCTTCGCGCGTTTCTGGGGGACAGCGGCCGGCCGGAGGCCTTCGACGTCGATGCCCAGCGCCGCCAGGGCTTCCCGGTCCAGGCGGTCGAGGGCCGCGCGGGCCGCTGTCAGGTCGAGGCCGAGGGCCTGCGCGCAGGCGTCGTCGTGCAGCAGGCCGATCAGCAGGTGTTCCGTGCCCAGCCGCCGGTCACCGCGGCGGCGCGACTCCTCCAGCGCCGCCGTCACCACCGACGCGAACGGGCTCTTCGCGATCATCGCGCCTCACTTCCCGTACTTCGCGTGCACGGACTGCCGGGCCACGCCGAGCGCGTCGCCGATCTGCTCCCACGACCAGCCGCGGTCCCGGGCGTGCACGACCGCCGCCGCCTCGACCTGCTCGGCGAGCCGGTGCAGCGCGCCGACGGCCCGCAGCGCGACCGCCGGGTCGGTTTCCGAAATCCGCCCGGAAAGCTCTTCCGCCTCCATGGCATGTCAGTCTAGCCTGACAAGCGACGTCAGTTCAAACTGACAAAGGAGAGACGTCATGGATGTTGCGGTGATCGGAGCGGGCCCGGTGGGCCTGATGCTGGCGGCGGAGCTGCGGCTCGGCGGGATCACGCCCGTGGTCCTCGACCGGCGGGCCACCCCGGACGAGCGGCCGCGCGCGAACGGGCTCGGCGGCCGGATCGTCGAGCAGCTGGACCACCGGGGGCTGTTCGAGAGGTTCGCGGCCGGAGCGGCGTTCGCCGGGCCGTTCCCCGGGTTCCCGTTCGGGCCGGTGCGGCTGAACTTCACGAAGCTCGACACCCCGCCACTGCGCGGGTTGATGCTGCAACAGCCCCGGATGGAGGCCCTGCTCGCGGAACGCGCCGTCGAGCTCGGCGTCGAGATCCGGCGCGGGCACGAACTCCTGGACCTCGACACCGTCCGCGGCCCGGACGGCGAGTACCGGCTGGACGCGCGGTACGTCGTCGGCTGCGACGGCGCGCACAGCCGCGTCCGCGAGCTGGCCGGCATCGGCTTCCCCGGCACGACCGACGACGAGCTGCTGCGGTTCGGGCACTTCCGGACGGACCAGCCGTTCGACCTCTTCACCTCGGCGACGCCGGAAGGGCTGAAGCAGGGCTGGAACCGGCGGCCGGCCGGGCGCGTGCTGCTGACGTCGCTGACGCCGGGTGTCGTGATCGTCGGCGTCCGGGAAGTGACGCCGGAGCCGCCCGGCGAGCCGACCCTCGACGAGTTCCGCGAGAGCGTCCGGCGGGTGCTCGGCGCCGACCTGCCGCTGGGCGAGCCGCTCTGGCTGTCCCGGACGGTCAGCTCGGCCCGGCTCGCCGAGCGCTACCGGGCCGGGCGCGTGCTGCTGGCCGGCGACGCCGCGCACCTCTTCCCGGCCGGCGGCTCGTCGCTCAACGTCGGACTGCTGGACGCGGTCAACCTCGGCTGGAAGCTCGCCGCCGTCGTCCGCGGCGAGGCCGGGGACGCCCTGCTCGACAGCTACCACTCAGAACGCCGCCCGGTCGCGGCCAAAACGTTGACGCAAACCCGCGTCCAGGCCCTGCTCGAACGCCTGACCGGCGAGGACGGCGACGCGCTGCGGACGCTCTTCGGCGAGCTGGCCGCGTTCGACGAGCCGACCCGGCACCTGGCCGGGCTGATGCGCGACGCCGACGAGCTGCCGTACGTCTCTGACCTGCCGCTGACCGTCGGCGGCGAGAAGACGCGCGTGGCGGAGGTCATGCGCGACGCCCGGACCGTCCTGTTCGACTTCGCGGACCGCGCCGACCTGCGGGAAGCCGCCGGATCGCGGGTGAAGATCGTCACAGCCACGGGTCCGGAGGCGGTGGCCGACGCGCTGCTCGTGCGTCCGGACGGCGTCGTGGCGTGGAGCGGCGACGATCCGGCGGCGTTGCGGGAAGTTATCGGCGCACCGGGGCGTTGACCCCGGTTGTGAGCTCACTGCCTGACGTGCCGCTGTCCGTGCTCGACCTCTCCCCGGTGTCCGAGGGGATCAGCATCGGGGAGACGCTGCGCAACACCCTCGACCTCGCCCGCGCCACCGAGCGGCTGGGCTTCAACCGCTACTGGCTGGCCGAGCACCACAACATGCCCGGCATCGCCAGCTCGGCGACGGCGGTGCTGATCGGGCACGTCGCCGACGCGACCGAGCGCATCCGCGTCGGCTCGGGCGGTGTCATGCTGCCCAACCACGCGCCGCTGGTCGTCGCCGAGCAGTTCGGCACCCTGGAGGCGTTCCACCCGGGCCGCATCGACCTGGGCATCGGCCGCGCGCCGGGCACCGACCAGCGCACGGCGCTCGCGCTGCGCGGGCCGGGCGGGCTGTCGGCGGAGAACTTCCCGGAGCACCTGCAGGAGCTGATCGGCTACTTCACCCACTCGGAGGCCCGCGGGGTCAACGCCGCGGTCGCCGAGGGCAACCAGCCGCCGATCTGGCTGCTCGGTTCGAGCGGCTTCAGCGCACAGCTCGCCGGGCGGCTCGGGCTGCCGTTCTCCTTCGCGCACCACTTCGCCGCGGAGAACACGATCCCGGCGGTGCAGCTCTACCGCGACAACTTCCGGCCCGGTGTGCTGGAAGAGCCGTACGTCATGCTCGGCACGTCCGTCGTGGCCGCCGAGACCGACGAACGCGCCCAGTTCCTGGCCGGGCCGTCCGGCCTGACGTTCCTGAGCCTGCGCCGCGGCCGCCCGATCGCGATGCCGACGCCCGAGGAGGCGGCGGAGTACCCGTACACCGAGATGGACCGCGCGTTCCTGGCCGACCGCTTCGGCTCGAGCATCATCGGCTCCCCGGAGACGGTCCACAAGGGACTCCAGCAGCTCCTCGACGACACCAATGCCGACGAGCTGATGATCACGACCATGGTCCACGGCCACGCGGACCGCATCCGCTCCTACGAACTGATCGCCGGCCTCAAGTCCTGACCCGCTCACGGCACCTCGCCCGTGATCCGAGGGTCGACACGCGTGATTGAGGGGTCGACACGCGTGATGGGAGGGTCGACACGGCGTGGCGCGACCTGCTGCGGCGTGTCGACCCCAGGATCACGCGTGTCGGCTTCCCGATCACGCGTGTCGACCCCTTGATCACGGCCGCGAACCGACCCGACCGGCGAACACACGTACCGGAACGGTCGGTTCGCGTACCCAGGCGGACGACTCGCGTACCCAGGCGGACGACTCGCGTGCCTGGACGGACGACACGGGTGCGCCTTACCCTGCCGGGCGGGTCCTCCGGCAGGGTTCATGTGTCGTCCGTTCGGGTACACCGGGGAACCGGGAATGGGGACCTCCGTGCAGCCGTGAACGGCTTGCGCACCCGGGTCGGGAATTTCTTTTCCTCCACTGACAACAAGATCAGGGCCGTTTGTCAGTAATCGACAAGAAATGTGCGGTTACCAGGCCGTGACCGCGTGATCATGCTCAAGTTCTTGTCTCCCAGCAGGGCCGTGGTTAGCGTACCGACCAGTAGGAAACGGCACGGTGACCCCCGAGACCGTGAATGGCCGACATGAGATAGCCCGTTCGGACCAGTTCATTTGCTCACCTCGGGTGTATTCGTCGTGCCCGCGAAACACTGGGGAGGCACTCGAATGGCCGAACGGACGACGACGACGTCGTTCCCCGGGGCCGCCGCACTGCGGCAGACCGGGCGGCTCTACGCGCTCGGCCTCGACGTCGTCCGGCTGACCTTCCGGCGCCCGTTCCAGACGCGGGAGCTGATCCAGCAGTTCTGGTTCATCGCGAGCGTCTCGATCCTGCCGACGGCCCTGGTGTCGATCCCGTTCGGCGCGGTCATCGCGCTGCACATCGGGTCCCTCACCACGCAGATCGGCGCACAGTCGTTCACCGGCGCGGCGAGCGTGCTGGCGATCATCCAGCAGGCCGCCCCGATCGTGACGGCCCTGCTCATCGCCGGCGCCGGCGGCAGCGCGATGTGCGCCGACCTGGGCTCCCGCACCATCCGCGAAGAGATCGACGCGATGGAGGTGCTCGGCGTCTCGCCGGTCCAGCGCCTGATCGTGCCGCGGGTGCTCGCCGCGATGGGCGTCGCGATCTTCCTCAACGGCATGGTGAGCGTCGTCGGCGTGCTCGGCGGCTACTTCTTCAACGTCATCATGCAGCACGGCACCCCGGGCGCGTACCTGGCGAGCTTCTCCGCCCTCGCCCAGCTCCCCGACCTGTGGATCAGCGAGATCAAGGCGCTCATCTTCGGCTTCGTCGCCGGGGTCGTCGCCTCCTACCGCGGCCTCAACCCCAAGGGCGGCCCGAAGGGCGTCGGCGACGCGGTCAACCAGTCCGTCGTCATCACGTTCCTGCTGCTGTTCGTGCTGAACCTGGTGCTCACCACCGTGTACCTGCAACTCGTGCCGCCCAAGGGGAGCTGAGCGTGACCACCACGGAAGTCCCCAAGAGCGCGCGGGTGCGCGAAGCCGTCGACCGGTGGTTCGGGTTCCTCGACACCCTCGGCGACCAGATCCTGTTCTTCCTGCGCGCTATCGCCTGGATCCCGCGCGCGCTGCGCCGCTACCTGCGCGAAGTCGTCCGGCTGCTGGCCGAGGTCAGCTTCGGCAGCGGCGCGCTCGCCGTCATCGGCGGCACGATCGGCGTGATGATCGGGATGACGGTCGCCACCGGCACGGTCGTCGGGCTGCAGGGCTACTCCGCGCTCAACCAGGTCGGCACGTCGGCGTTCGCCGGGTTCGTCTCGGCGTACTTCAACACCCGCGAGATCGCGCCGCTCGTCTCCGGCCTCGCGCTGAGCGCCACCGTCGGCTGCGGGTTCACCGCGCAGCTGGGCGCGATGCGGATCTCCGAGGAGATCGACGCGCTCGAGGTCATGGGCATCCCGAGCGTCCCGTACCTGGTGACGACCCGGGTGATCGCCGGTTTCCTCGCCGTCATCCCGCTCTACGCGATCGGCCTGCTCTCGAGCTACCTCGCGTCGCGGCAGATCACCGTGTGGTTCTTCGGCCAGTCCGCGGGCACCTACGACCACTACTTCCTGCTGTTCCTGCCACCCGGCGACGTCCTGTGGTCCTTCGGGAAGGTCCTGGTGTTCAGCGTCGTCGTGGTCCTGGCGCACTGTTACTACGGCTTCCGCGCGAGCGGCGGCCCGGCCGGCGTCGGCGTGGCCGTGGGCCGCGCGGTGCGCACCGCGATCGTCGCGATCAGCGTGCTCGACTTCTTCCTGTCGCTGGCGATCTGGGGCGCGACGACCACCGTGCAGGTGGCCGGATGAGACGGGAAACCCGCCGGAAGGCCGGGGTCCGCACCGCCGGGGTGCTGTTCCTGGTCGTGATGGGCGTGCTCGTGACGCTCTCCATCAAGGTCTACGACAAGGACTTCGTCACCACGGTGCCGGTGACGCTGAAGGCGAGCCGCATCGGCAACCAGCTCTCCCCCGGCGGCCAGGTCAAGGCCCGCGGGGTGCTGGTCGGCGAGATCCGCGACGTCAAGGCGACGCCGGAAGGCGCGGAGATAGCGCTTGCTCTCGAACCGGGCAAGGTCGGCATGCTGCCCAAGGACGTCTCCGCGCTGCTGGTGCCGAAGACGTTGTTCGGCGAGCGGTACGTCCAGCTGTCCATCCCGGACGGCGACCGGGCCCCGCACCTGGCGGCCGGCGACGTCATCGCGCAGGACCGCTCGGCCAACGCGATCGAGCTGGAACGGGTCTTCGACAACCTGCTGCCGCTGCTCAAGGCCGTCCAGCCGCAGAAGCTCGCGACGACGCTCACCGCCGTCTCGACCGCGTTGCAGGGCCGCGGCGAACAGCTCGGCCAGACGATCGACACGGCCGCGAACTACCTCAAGGAGTTCAACCCCAACCTGCCGCAGCTCACCTCGGACATCCGGGACCTGGCCACGGTTTCCCAGGTGTACGGCGACATCGCGCCCGACCTGCTCGACGCGCTGACCGACTCCGCCGTCACGCTCAACACGGTCAAGGAGAAGCAGGCGGACCTGGCCGGGGTGTACCAGCAGGTGACGTCGTCGTCGCAGGAGATCACGACGTTCCTGCAGAACAACCACGACAACCTGATCTCACTGGCCGCCGACAGCCGCGCGCCGCTGGAGATCGCCGCGAAGTACTCCCCCAGCTTCGCGTGCACCCTCGCTTCGCTGAACGCTCTGAGGGGATCCATGGACAAGGTGCTCGGCGCGGGCACGAACGAACCGGGCCTGCACGCCGACGTCGCGGTGACCGCGAACAGCGGCAAGTACCTGCCCGGCCAGGACGACCCGCGGTTCACCGACGGCGGCGAGCCCCGCTGTTACCCCTCCGGCGTCGCCCCGACCACCGGTACCGCCGCGGCCACCCCGGGCGCCGCCGGCCACCCGCTGCTGCCCGGCGGCGAGGGTGACCTCGGTGTCGCGAACTCGCCGCAGGAACAGCAGCTGCTGGCCACGCTGGTCGCGCCGTCGATCGGCGTGCCGACCGCGCAGGTCCCCGGCTGGAGCAGCGTGCTCGTCGGCCCGCTCTACCGCGGCACGGAGGTGAAGCTCAAATGAGGAACATCGCCTCCCCGCTGATCAAGAGCCTCATCTTCATCGTCGTCACGGCGCTCGCCACGACGTTGCTGGCCATCTCCATCACCAACTCCGGCCTCGGCGACTCGAAGCCGTACTCGGCGAAGTTCCTCGACGCGACGTCGCTCAACGTCGGCGACGACGTGCGCATCTCCGGTGTCCGCGTCGGCCAGGTCGAGTCCCTCGACATCAGCGACCACAACCGGGCGCGGGTCGGGTTCTCCCTCGACAGCGGCCGCCGGCTGCCCGCCGACGTCCACGCGGTCATCAAGTACCGCAACATGGTCGGGCAGCGCTACATCGCGCTCGAGCGCGGTACCACGGGGACGCGGGACCAGCTGCCCGAAGGCGGCGAGATCCCGCTGGACCGCACGACACCAGCCCTCGACCTCACCGACCTGTTCAACGGGTTCAAGCCGCTGTTCCAGGCCCTCTCGCCCAACGACGTCAACGAGCTGTCCGGCGAGATCGTCCAGGTGCTGCAGGGTGAAGGCGGCACCGTCGAGAGCCTGCTCGCCCACACCGGCTCGCTGACCACCACGCTCGCCGGGCGCGACAAGGTGATCGGCGAGGTGATCGGGAACCTCAACACGGTCCTGAAAACCGTCAACGGCAAGGGTGACGCGCTCGCGAACCTGGTGTCCACGCTGCGGCAGCTGGTGTCCGGGCTGGCCGGCGACCGCGCCGCGATCGGCGACGCCATCAGCGGCATCGGCGACCTGACGCAGTCCACCGCCGGGCTGTTCGAGCAGGCCCGGCCGCCGCTGAAGGACAGCATCGCGGGCCTGCAGGGTGTCGCGGCGAACCTCGGCGAGAACCAGTCCGATGTGGACAGTTTCCTGACCAACCTGCCGGTCAAGTTCAACGAGATCGGCCGGGTCGCCTCCTACGGCACGTGGATGAACTTCTTCCTCTGCCGCGCCACCCTGGAAACCACGCCCCCACGCGGTGTGTACGTCCCGACGCCGAGGTGTGAGTCGTGAAGTCCTTCAAGGAGCGCAACCCGCTCGTGCTCGGGGTGCTCGGCAGCGTCGCGCTGGCCGCGCTGCTGACCGTCACGTTCAACTACGACAACCTGCCGATCGTCGGCGGCGGCACCACCTACGCGGCCGAGTTCTCCGAGGCCGCGGGCCTGCAGGCGGACGACGAGGTCCGGATCGCCGGCATCAAGGTCGGCGAGGTGCGCGACGTCGCCCTGTCCGACGACCACGTCCTGGTCCACTTCCGGGTCAAGGACGCCTGGGTCGGCGACCGCACGTCCGTCCAGATCAAGATCAAGACGTTGCTGGGCCGCAAGTTCCTCGCGCTGGACCCGAGCGGCGACGCCGTGCAGAACCCGGACCAGGCGATCCCGCGGACCCGGACCGTCACGCCCTACGACGTCACGGACGCCTTCAACGGCCTGGCGAACACCGTCGGCTCGATCGACACCAAGCAGCTCGCCAACAGCTTCACCACGCTGTCGGACACCTTCCGCAACTCCCCCGAGCACGTCCGCAGCGCGCTCGACGGCCTGTCCCAGCTGTCGAAGACGGTGTCGAGCCGCGACAGCCAGATCTCGGAGCTGCTGGCCAACGCCCGGACGCTGACCACGACCCTGGCGAACTCGAACGACGACTTCGAGAAGCTGATCGACGACGGCAACCTGCTGCTCACCGAGCTGAACCGGCGCCGCGACGCGATCCACGACCTGCTCACCGGGTCCGCGCGGCTGGCCGACCAGCTCAGCGGGCTGGTGCAGGACAACACCGCGCAGCTCAAGCCGGCGCTGCAGGCGCTGCAGCAGGTGACGGACCTGCTCAAGCGGCAGAACGACAACCTGACCAAGGGCTTGGCACTGGCCGGGCCGTACTTCCGCGTCGTCACCAACACGACCGGCAACGGCCACTGGATCGACGCCTACCTCTGCGGCCTGCTGCCCGAGAACCACGACCCGTGCGTCCCGCCGAAGAACCCGGGAGGGACCAAGTGAGCGCGCTGACCACCACCAGGGCCGGGGTCCTGACCAGCCGGTTCATCGCCGCCGCCCTGCTGCTCGCGCTCGTCGTGACGGCCGCGCTGTGGTGGGTGTTCTCCGGCAGCGGCCAGCACCACGTCACGGCGTTCTTCTCCCGCGCGGTCGGCGTCTACCCCGGCTCCGACGTCCGCGTGCTGGGCGTCCGGATCGGCCAGGTCGACACCGTCACCCCGCGCGGCGAGCAGGTGCAGGTCGACATGAGCGTCGACGGCTCGGTCGGCGTCGCCCAGGACACCACGGTCCTGGTGATCGCGCCCAGCGTCGTCGCCGACCGCTACGTCCAGTTCGCCAAGCCGGCCCGCGGCGGGCCGCGGCTGCCGGACGGCGCGTCGATCCCGGTGCAGCGCACGGCGACCCCGGTGGAGCTCGACCAGCTCTACGCCAGCCTCGACTCGCTGACCAAGGCCCTCGGCCCGAACGGCGCGAACTCCCAGGGCGCGCTGTCGGACCTGCTCAAGACCGGCGCGGAGAACCTGCAGGGCAACGGGCAGGCGTTCAACGACAGCGTCAAGAACTTCGCGCAGCTGGCCCGGACCCTGGCCGGCAACTCGGGTGACCTGTTCGGCACCGTCGACGAGCTGCAGCAGTTCACGACCATGCTGTCCACCAACGACCAGCAGGTCAGCAGCGTCAACCAGCAGCTGTCCCAGGTCTCGGACACGCTGGCCGCCAACAGCGGCGAGCTCGCCCAGGCCCTCGAAGGCCTCGGCCGCGCGCTCGGCGACGTCCAGGCGTTCATCCGGGACAACCGCGAGGCGCTCAAGGCCAACGTGGACAACCTGGTGACGACCACGCAGACCCTCGTCGACCAGCGCGCGTCGCTGGCCGGGACGCTCGACGCCATCCCGCTCGCGGTGACGAACGTGCTCAACGCCGTCGATCCGGACACCGGACGGCTGATGGGCCGGGCGAACCTCGACTACTACCAGGACCTTCCGCTACCGGTGACTGGGGACGTCTACACCAGCGGAGGTGGGCGATGAAGCGCGCCCTCGCCGCCGCGGCCGTCGGCTGCCTGCTGCTCACCGGCTGCTCGTCGGGTGAGTTCAAGGGCGTCTACGACCTGCCGCTGCCCGGTGGCGCCGACGTCGGCGACCACCCGTACGACGTCACCGTGCAGTTCGCCGACGTCCTCGACCTGGTGCCGCAGGCCGCGGTGAAGGTCGGTGACGTCCCGGTCGGGCGGGTCCGGGAGATCCGGCTCGGCACCGACGGCTGGACGGCCGAGACCGTGCTGGAGGTCAACGGCGACGTCGCGCTGCCCGCCAACGCGGTCGCGCGGCTGCGCCAGTCCAGCCTGCTCGGCGAGAAGTTCGTCGAGCTGGCGCCGCCGGACGACACCCCGGCCGCGCAGAGCGGCCCGCGGCTCACGAACGGCGCCACGATCACCCTGGACCGCACCAACCGCAACCCCGAGTTCGAGGAGATCTTCGGCGCGCTGTCACTGCTGCTCAACGGCGGCGGGATCGGGCAGCTGCAGACGATCAACCGCGAGCTGTCGAAGGTGATGGACGGCAACGAGGAGCAGATCCGCTCGTTCCTCGGCGGGGTGAACACCCTGATGACCGACCTGGACGCGCACCGCTCGGACATCACCGAGGCGCTCGACGGGCTCAACCGCCTGTCCGCGACGCTGGCCAACCGGCACGAGCAGGTGTCCGGCGCGCTGACCGACCTGACGCCGGGCCTGCAGTCGCTGACCGACCAGCGCACGCAGCTCGTGTCGATGCTGCAGTCGCTCGACCGGCTTTCGACGGTCGCCACCGACGTCGTCGACCGCAGCCGCGACGACCTGGTCGCCGACCTGCGGGCGCTCGCGCCGATCCTGGGGCAGCTGGCGAAGGCCGGGGACGACCTGCCGAAGTCGCTGCAGATGCTGCCGACGTTCCCCTTCCCGGACTCGGTGCTCCCCGCGGTGAAGGGTGACTACATCAACGTCTACACGTCGATGATCCCCGCGCCCGGCGTGCCGCTGCCCCCGCCCGGCGAGGGTGTCCCGCCCGGCCTCCCGCCGCTCCCGCTGGGCAGCGACAACGCCCGCGTCTCCGGAGGCCGCTGATGCTGACGCGCAGAGTGCGGATCCAGGTGGTCCTGTTCGTCGTCATCGCGTTGGCCACCACGGCTTTTGTGGGTGCGAACTACGCGGGCCTCGGCCGGCTGTTCGGCTCCGGCAGCTACACGGTCAAGCTGGAGCTCGCCGAAGGCGGCGGCCTGTTCACCAACGGCGAGGTGACCTACCGCGGCGTCGCCGTCGGGCGGGTCGGCGAGCTGCGGCTCACCACCACCGGCACCGAGGCCGACCTGCTGATCGACGACGGCGCCCCGCCCATCCCGGAGAACTCCCAGGCCGTGGTGGCGAACCGGTCCGCGGTCGGCGAGCAGTACGTCGACCTGCAGCCGCGCACGTCGGACGCGCCCTACCTAGCCGGTGGCTCGATCATCCAGCGCGAGTCGACGACGCTGCCGCTGCCGGTGAACAACCTGCTGACGGACCTGGACTCCTTCACCGCGTCCGTGCCGACGCAGGACCTGCGCACGGTGGTGGACGAGCTCGACGACGCCCTGCGCGGCGCGGGCCCGGACCTGCAGACGCTGATGGACTCGGCGACGACGTTCACCCAGGAGGCGAGCACCCACCTGCCGCAGACGTCGAAGCTGATCGGCGACGGCGCGACGGTGCTGCGCACCCAGGTCGACTCCGCGGCCGAGTGGCGCTCGTTCAGCAGCAACGCCAAGGTGTTCGCCCACCAGCTGGCCAGCTCCGACGGCGACCTGCGGCGGCTGATCGCGACCGCGCCGCCCGCGGCGACGGAGCTTTCCTCGCTGCTGAAGGAAAACGACCCCGGACTGCCGATCCTGCTGGCCAACCTGCTGACGACGTCCCGGGTGTTCGCCACCCGCACGGACGCCGAGCAGCAGCTGCTGGTCAACACGCCGAAGGCGGTGGCGGCCGTGGGTTCGGCGCTGAACCCCGCCGGTGACCAGCTGCGGATGGGGCTGGTGCTGAACTTCGACGACCCGCCGCCGTGCCGGCAGGGGTACGAGGGCACGCCGCACCGGCCGAGCACCGACGTCACACCGCTGCCGTTCCACACCGACGCGGCGTGCACGCTGCCGTACGGGAACGAGAGCTCGGTGCGCGGCACGCAGAACGCGCCGCACCCGCCCGTGCCGGCGGCGGCGCTGCCGGGCGGGCTGACCGGCCCGCTCGGGCTGGGCACGCAGGCGACGTCGACGAGCCTCGAGGAGATGCTGTGGCTGCGATGAAGTACCTGCCGGTGGTGCTGGCGGCGGCCGCCGCGGTGTTCGCGGGCGGCTCGGGCTACGCGTGGTATTCGGCTTCGCACGAGCCGGCCCTGACGTACGGGGCCGCACGCGACGACGCGCTGGCGAGCGGCCGGACGCTGGTGGCGGAGCTGAGCAGCCTGGACTACCACGACGTCGACGGCGGCCTGGGCCGCTGGCTCGCGGCGTCGACGGGCCCGCTGCACGACCAGCTCGCCCACACGGACGACACGACGAAGAAGACCCTCGCGGCGAACGCCACGGTGGCGACCGGCCGCGTCCTGGACGCGGCGCTGAGCGAGCTGGACGAGCACGCGGGCACGGCGAAGCTCCTGGCCTCGGTGGAGATCACGATGGCGAAGCAGGGAACGGCCCCGGCGGTGAAGCGCAACCGCTTCGCGGCGGCGCTGACGCGGACTCCGGAGGGCTGGAAGCTCAGCGCCCTCGACCAGCTGCCGGTGGGTGCGTGATGAGCCGCACGGAAGAGATCACGACGGTGGAAGAAGCCGACGAGCGCGAACTCGTCGCCGAGCCCGAAGCCGAGGCCGAGGCCGACGCCGTCAAGACCGAGACCGACGAGACCGACGCCGATGGCTCCCCCGAGGCAGCTGATGCGGACGAAGCGGACTCCGCCGAAGCGGCACTTTCACGTGAAAGTGCCGCTTCGAAGCCGCGTCCCGCCTGGTTGCGGCTCCCGGCGCTCCTGCTCGCCGCCGCCGTCCTGCTCGCCGGCGCCGGCGTCTGGTTCACCCTCGAGGCGCGGTCGGCCTCGTCGAACCCCGCTGCCGACAACCTCGCCCTCACCGATGTCGGGGCGACCGCCGACGTCACCTCGGCCGTCACCCTCGCCATGAACCGGATCTTCTCCTATTCCTACGACAAGACCGACGTCACCGAGAAGGCCGCCGCGGCCGTGCTGCGCGGCTCCGCGAAGGATTCCTACGACAAGCTCTTCGCCCAGGTCCGCGAGAAAGCGCCGCAGCAGAAACTGGTGCTCACCTCTCGCGTTTCGGCGATCGCCGTGCAGGATCTGCGAAATGGTCACGCGCGGTTACTCGTCTTTCTCGATCAATCAGCCGTCCGGGCTGACAACAATGCGACCGACAGTGCCGCGGCTCAGCTTTCCGTGACCGCGGAACACACCGGCGACGGCTGGGTCGTCACCGAACTCGAACCGCGCTGACGCCGTTCCACCGAATAGCGCACTTCACCGGTTCCGGAAGCGTCCGGAACCGGCCGGGAAAATCGCAAGGGAGAACAACTATGTCCGTGGCAACGCAGCTGAAGAGACTGGCTGTGCTCACGTCGGCGGCGGCCGTCGTGCTGACCGGGGTCGCCGTGACACCCGCGTCGGCCGACGTCATTCCCATCCCGGTGTCCTACAAGGTCACCGGCTCCACCACGGTCAAGAAGACCGGCAGCGCGATGAAGCTCGGCCCGGGCTCCCTCAAGGGCAACCTGCTGATCGACGACCAGACCGGGTCCGTCGGCCTCAGCGCCGACCTAGTGCTGCCGCCCGCGCAGGCCGACATCTCCCTGCTGTCGGGGATCTTCCGGATCAAGGCGAAGGTGAAGGTCACGCCGCTCGGCCCGGCCACCGGCACGATCGCCGACGGCAACCTGGTCACCAAGGCCAAGGCCAACATGGAGATCTACGACATCTGGGCCGGCCCGATCGTGCCGGTCATCCCGCTGCCGACCGTGCCGGGCAGCTGCAAGACGAAGACCCCGCTCGACCTGACGCTGGGCGCGCAGGACATCGACATCACCGCGCCCGCGATCACCGTGACCGGCACCTACACGATCCCGGAGTTCAACAACTGCTTCATCGCCGACATCGCGCTCGGCGCCCTGATCTCCGGGCCGGGCAACACGATTTCGCTCGACCTGGCCAGCGACGCCACCTGAGCCGACCACGGGTGGCGGGCCGTCCGGCCCGCCACCCCGCCGGGCTCAGCAGGCCGCGTTCGGGTCTTCCTTCAGCGCGAAACTGTCGTTGTCGCCGGCGGAAACCGCGTACACCGGCCCGCACCACGGGAAGAACGTCTCACCGACGAGGTTCGAACCCCAGGTCACGACCGTGCCGTCGGACTTGACGGCGACGTTGTGGTTGAACCCGGCGTCGACGCCCACCACGTCCGACAGCGCCTCCGGCGGCACCTCCGCCTGGTGGAAGTTGTCGCGGCCCCAGGCGTAAACACGGCCGTCCTTGAGGGCCAGGCTGTGGTAGAAACCGGCGGACACCGACGTGACGCCGGACGTGAGCCCGGCGGGCACCGTCGCCTGGCCGTAGGTGTTGCTCCCCCAGGCCAGGACCCCGCCGTTCTTGATGACCAGGTTGTGGTCACCCCCGGCGGAAATCGCGGTGACGCCCGACTGCGCGGTGGCCGGCACGTCGGTCCGCGTCCCCCAGCTCACCACCTGCCCGCCCTGCTTGAGGGCCAGGCTGTGCATGTTGGACGTCGAGATCGCGACGACGCCGCTGCTCACCGAGGCGGGCAGGGTGGTCTGGCCGTACCAGTTGTTCCCCCAGGCCACGACCTTGCCGCCCTTGAGGGCCAGTTCGTGGCCCCAGCCCGACGCGATCTGGGTCACCCCGGACGTCGCCGCGGCGGGGATCTGGTTGGCGCCCCAGTTGTTCGCGCCCCACGCGAGGACCGCGCCGCCCTTCAGGGCCAGTGCGGTCGTGCTGCCCGCCGACACGGCGGTGACGCCGGCCAGCGCGTCCGGCGGCGGGATGGTGACGTCGTAGTCCGGCTTGCCCCAGGCGATCACGCCGCCCGCCGTGTCCGCGTGCGCGGGCACCGCGCACAGCGACACCGCCATAACCGCCGACGCCGCGAATGCGGTCCCTCTGAGCGATAGCCGTACACAACGGGAAGTACCCGGCACGGTAGCCTCATTTCTCCGGTTTCGTTATCCGGGATTGCTTCGGCAAGATCACAAATGGTAGACCGTTCGGCACAGCGGTTCGCCGTCGCGGCCGCTCTTTGTCAAAATCCGCCAAATCCACGGTCGCTCCTGCGCCGGCGAGCACAAGAAATCGATACACCCACGCGGTGCCTCACCCGCGCAAGCACGAAGTCTTGTTCCGTACTGAACTGGCGAGTAGCCTCGATTTCGGCAGATGGACCTCCACCTCGCACGCCGGTGAATCGCGTCCCGCCACCCGGGGCAATGGGGTCGGTGAACGCGATGGGGGCACGGCGGCGAGCAATCGATCAGCCAAAGCCGAGACTGAACTGAATCAAAGGAGATGACAGGTATGTCCCGACTCAGCAGGCTGTCCGCCGGTATCGCCACCACCGCGACCGCGATCGGCGCCATCGCGGTCCTGACCGCCGGTGTCGCGTCCGCCGCGACGGTCACCTACACCGCCGGCGGCACGACGCCCGTCACGTACAACTGCACCTTCCCCGGCATCTCGCCGCAGCCGGTCGCGGTCGTCGCGCACCTCGACGCCCCCGACGTCGTCGCGCACGGCACCACCGTCACCCCCAGCAACGTGGGTGGCACCGCCACGATCACGGCCACCGTCCACGCGCTGCTCACCGCGGTCGGCTACGACGGCCTCCGTGGAACGGCGTCCGTGCCGGTCTCGGCGTCCTCGGGCACGCTGTCGCAGCCGGCGGCGACCGGGCTGAACATCCCGGAGACGATCTACCCGACCGGCGGGGCGATCACGGTGAACATCGGGCAGGTCGCGACGTCGAGCATCCCGAACTGGACGGCGCCGTCCGCCGCGGGCAGCTCGACCCTGTCGCTGACGAGCTCGATCTCGGCGGCGCTGGAGTTCCACAAGAAGTCCACCGGTGCCTGGACGCCGTGGGCGATGAGCTGCACCCTCAAGGTGACGAGCCCGGCGCAGAACACCGCGTTCAGCCCGAGCATCACCGTCTCCTGACCGGACGTCCCGGTGCGGGCCCCCTCGACGGGCCCGCACCGGGACCTCCCGCCCGCTCCCGAACCACCCGAGGAACCCGATGCCACGTCGAGTCCGGCCCCGCACCCTCACCGTTTCCGCGCTGGCGGCCGTCGGCCTGCTGTCCGCGGTGAACGGCGCATTGACGGGGGTCGGCTCGGCCGCCCCCGCGCCCGCGGTCCCGCCGGACACGGACGCCAAGGCGTCGGTCTCGGTGACCTGCCCCTTCGCCGATCCGCTCGGCGCGCGCAAGATCACCGCCGAGACGTCGGCGACGCTGCCGGCGCAGGCGAAGACCGGGACGTCGGCGACGATCCGCGAATTCACCACGAAGCTCACGCTCCCCCGCGACGTCGCGCTCTCTCTCCTGCCGGCCGGCGCCACCACCGGGTCGCTGCAGGGCGGCGTGGACGTTGACCTCGCCGTGCACCAGGGCGACCGCGCGGACAAGGTCCCGGTCCCCCTCACCGTGCCGGCCACCCCGCTGCCGGAAACCGGCGACGTCACCCTGGCCGCCACCGGCGCCGTGCCGGAGATCGCGCTGAACACCGTCGGCGCCGTCACCTTCGACGTCACCGCGCCGACGCTCTCGCTGGCGGCCGTCCCGGCGCCCGGCGTCATAACCACCGAGCCGGCCCCGAAGATCGCCTGCACCGTGGATCCCGAGCAGGAGACGGCGCTGGGCAAGGTGCTGGTCCTCCCGCCGGTGACGCCGGGGACGAAGGACAAGCAGCAGGAGGCGCTCGCCGACGGTCCCGCCCCGGGTGATCCGCCGACCGAGGACGAGTTCGGCGTGCCGCTGAGCCTGGTCACCATCCTGGCGAAGTCGACGGTCAAGAAGCTCGGCGCGACCGTCACCAGCGACCCCGCGTTCCTGTTCAACGGGCTGTTCATCCTCAACCTGGTCACCGGCGACTCCCGGGTCACCGGCTCGACCACGTTCAACCCGGCGACCACGACGTTCCTCGGCTTCGGTTTCGTGCCGGTGACCGCGACGGTCGAGTTCCTGCCGGTCGACTACCGCGACAGCAAGGTCATCGAGATCGCCGGCAACATCACCACCCACGCGGACGACCAGACGTACCTGGACACGACGCTGCAGGTGATGGCCCGCTTGAGCAACGCGAAGGTCAACGGCGTCCCGCTCGACGTCGGGCCGGACTGCGTGACCAAGAAGGCGGTGGAACTCAGCCTGAACGGCCCGTACGAAGCGTTCGGGGTCGGCCACATCCGGACGGACGAGGACAAGGGTTTCGAGCTCCCGGAGTTCACCGGCTGCACCGCCGGTGGCCAGGATCTGGCCCCGTTGTTGAACGGGATGAGCTCCGGCCCGGGCAACCAGGCCTTCGTCGACACCTACAACCTGATCGTGTGCACCGAGCCCGACGACACCCAGTGCCCGGACGGCTCCAACGGGCCGCCGGAGGGCTCGGCGGCGGCGAAGAAGGCGGTCAAGAAAACGAACTGAGGGGGACGCATGAGGATCGGCACGGCCGTCGCGGCGGCACTGCTCGTCACCGGACTGGCGGCGGGCACGGCGAACGCGGCGACGATCACCACGAGTTCGAGCCCGCTGACCTACAGCTGCACGTTCCCCGGGCTGTCGCCGCAACCGACGACGGTGACGGCCCACCTGGCCGTGACCGAGCCCCACGCCGGGCAGCCGTTCACCGTCACGCCGTCCGCCACCCAGACCTACACCGCCGCGGTGCGCGCGCTGCTGAACGCGGCCGGCTACGACCAGGTGCGCGGCTCGCTCGCCGCGACGTTCACCGTGTCGGGCGCGACCCCGGCGTCCGGCACGATCGCGGGCAGCTTCCCCGCCCAGCCGTTCACGACCGTCGCGATGACCGGCTCACCGCAGGTGTTCACGGCCGGCGCGGCGTTCGCGGTCGGGTTCGCGATGGGCCCGCTCATCACCGAAAGCCTCGAGTTCCACAAGGCGTCCACCGGAACGTGGGTCCCCTGGGCGTCGAACTGCACGCTGAAAGTCACCAGCCCGGCGCAGAACCCGTCGTTCCAGCCCAGCATCACGATCAGCTGAACCGAGTTCGCCGCTTCAGCGGACGAACCCCTAGCTCGACGTCCACTGTGGACGAACACTCCCCGCCCGTGGAACCGGCAGCAGGTCGCTCACCGGGTACCGCAACGGCAGCGGCGCTGCCCCTGCGCGCAACGCCAACTCCATTTCGAAGCGCGCGCCCGGGTCGCGGAGGCTTTCGCCGAAGGTCGCCTGCAGCTGGCGCATGCGGTAGCGGACCGTCTGGGGGTGGACGCCCAGGCGTTCCGCGATCTCGACCACGTTGCCCTGGCTGTCCAGCCACGCGCGCAGCGTCTCCAGCAGCCGCTCCTGCTGCTTGCCCGTCATGTCGGCCAGCGGGGCGAACAGGCGGTGCCGCAGCGTGCCGACCAGGCCCGTGTCGGAGTTGACCAGCAGCGTCGCCAGGTGCTCTTCGGCGCGCAGCACCGGGCGGGGCACCAGGACGCCGCGTTCGGCGAGCTGCAGCGCGTTCCGGGCCCAGCGCAGGGAATCGGCGACCGAGGCGAGCGGGACGCACGGGCCGATCGAGAGCCGGCAGTCCGGGAGGGCCACCTGCAGCGTCGCCAGGCGGGCGCCGCCCAGCTGGCCGGGGACCACCAGTTTCGGGTCGGGGGTGTCGAGCTCGGCGAGGACGTCGGCGTCCAGGCCCGCGTGGCGGCGGGCCGGGGCGACGCCGTCGGCGGGGCAGACGGCCACCGGGGTCGCTTCGGTCGGCACGCTCCAGCCGATCAGCTGGGCCAGCTCGGCGATCGCCTTGGGCGAGGCCGGGGGCGTCTCGAGGATCAGGTGCAGCAGCTTGCGGCGCCAGGTGTCGAGCGCTCCCGCCGTCCGGGCCTTCGCCTCCAGGTAGCCGTCGAGGGCGACGGAGGCCAGCTCGTCCATGAACGCCAGCATCGCGTCGGCCAGCTGGGACATCACCGCCGAAGAGAGCCCGCTCCGCCGTCCGACGCGCATGATCCGCCGCCACGACACCCGCGCGCCGACCCGGTAGGCCGACTGGAGCGTGTCGAGGCTGCGGCCTTCGCGCATCTCGTTCTGCCCGAGGCGGTGGTGGACGTCGTGGGACTGCTCCTTCGACACCGTCGGGTCGGCGATCTGCGCGACGAACAGCGTGATCGCGTACTCGACGCCGGCGCGGATCGACTTGCCGTAGGGCCCGTCGAGCGGGCGGGCGTAGGCCGGGATGGTCGCGCGGATCTCGTCGACGATCTCGGCGGCGAGGCTGGCCAGCTCGGGACGGAGGATGTCGGCGAGCTTGCGGGGCAGTGCGGCGGGCTGCGCAGGGTGTTCGAATCCGCGCTCCACCGACATCGCAGCTCCTTTGCTCCGCCCCAGAGGCCCCGCTGACGCGCGGCCGAGCACCCCGCGCCTGGTGCGGGGTGACACCGGACACATCGAAAAACTAGCCCTGAACGTGTCACACCTTCGGAGGGAAACCGATTTCTTGTCATCTTCGTGACAAGTTCACGAGGGCGGCATGCGAAACGCTGACAAGTACCCCGCCGGGTGCGCACGAATGTACGTACGAACGGACGAATCTCCGGCCCGGCGCGCACCCGGCCGCGGCCGCTTGTATCGTGTGGTTGATACAAGCGGGAGGTACGACATGGCGTGGGACAACGTGCTCGTGGTCGGGATCTTCATGGGCCTGCTCGGCCTGGTCATCCTGATGCTCCTCTGGCCGAACGACAAGCGCGGGGCCCGCCTGCTCGTGCGCTGGGGCGTGCCGGACCCGGACGCCGCCGAGGTCGCGCTGGCCGTCCGGTACCTCAAGCGGCGCCGGTTCTGGTACCCGTGGCTCTACCTGGCGCTCCCGCTGCTGTTCGGCGGCGACAACGACGGCGCCACGGTCTTCGGCACCCTGCTGCTCGGCGGCCTGATCGCCGAGCTGCTGGCCCAGCGGCCCGCGCGCGGGCCGCAGCGGGAAGCCGTCCTCGCCCGGCGGACGCTGCGGGACGTCGTCCCCGTCTGGGCCCTGGTGCTCAGCGGCGTGGCGTCGGTGTCCGCGATCGTGCACCTGGCCCTGATCCCGCAGTGGAAGCTGCTGGCGGTGGTCGCGGGCACGACGGTCGTCTGCTGGGCGATCACCCTGCTGGCCGTGCGGCGCCCGGCGACCGGCGAGCCGCGCGCGGACCTGGCCCTGCGCTGCCGCAGCGCGCGCGTCGCGATCGGGCTGGGCATCGCCACCTGCACGGCGATCGGCTGGGCGGCGGGCAACCTCGGGTCGTTCCTGGTCGCCGTGGCCGGCATCGTCGCGTTCCTGGCCGTCACCGCCCCGCTGAAGAGGCTCCCGGCTCTCGCGTGAAGATCGTCGTCGACACCGAGAACGGCCTGGCGCCCTGGCGGCAGGTGCACGACCAGATCGTCCTCGCGATCACGGCGGGCGCGCTCCCGGACGGGACGCGCCTGCCGCCGATCCGCCAGCTGGCCCGCGACCTCGGCCTGGCCTCGGGCACGGTCGCCCGGGCCTACCGCGAGCTGGAGACGGCGGGCTGGGTGCTGACGGCCCGCGCCCGCGGCACGGTCGTCACGATCCCCGCGGACCGCCCGGACCCCGCGGTGCTGCTCCTGGCCGCGGCCACCGAGTACGCCACCCGGGCCCGCGACCTCGGCGCGAACCTCGACATCGCCCTCGACGCCGTCCGCAAGGCCTACGGTGACTGAAGCAGCCGCCCGACCGCGGCCAGCACCGGTTCCAGGACTTCCACCTCGCGCGGGGTGCCCACGCACTCCGTGATGCCCGCGCCCACGACGTCGTAGGCCGCCAGCGCGTCCAGGGACGACACCAGCCGCGCGATCGTCCAGCCGTCCGGTTCCGGGTAATTGAGGCCGCCGAACTCCGCCGGGTCCAGGACGTCGAGGTCCACGTGGACGTACAGCTTTTCCGCGCCCGCCAAGGCATCGGGCGACGTGACGGCCAGGCCTCGGTCGATCACCTCACGCTCGGCCGGGTCGAACACGCGCGTGCCCACCAGGACCGCGCGCCCCGGCTCCAATGGCGGGGCCGCCGCGAACTCCGGGTCGCCCTCGCCGAACAGCGAGCGCAGCACCATCCCGTGGAACGCGCCCGAGGGGGACGTCGACGCGGTGTTGAGGTCCGCGTGGGCGTCGAACCACGCGACCCCCAGGCCCGGCCCGTACCGGAAGCGGGCCACGCCGATCGGGACCAGCTCGACGCCGCAGTCACCGCCGATCGTCAGTACCGGGCCGCCCGGTGCCTCCAGTGCGGCCAGCTGGGCCGCGCGGTTCGGGCCGGTCAGCACCGCGCGGTTGGCGATCCCGCCGTCCACTTCGGACAGTTCCTGGCTCTGCGGAATGTGGTGCACGGGCCGGCCGAGCACGTGCCCGGCCAGCTCCGCGAGCGCCACACACCCGTCCGGCAGCTCTCCCGCACGGGGACCTGCCGCGCCCTGCCTCTGCGGTACGGCGTTGATCAGCATCCGGCGATGTTAGCGGGATCACTCCAGGACGAGCAGGAGATCGCCGCCTTCGACCTGCTGGACGGCGTTGATCGCGCGACGCGACACCTTGCCGCCCGCGGACGCCGTGATCGACGCCTCCATCTTCATCGCCTCGATCGTCGCGACCGTGGCGCCGGACTCGACCGTGTCACCCTCGTTGACCTGCAGCGTCACCACGCCGGCGAACGGCGCCGCGACCTGCTTCGGGTTGCCCTTCTCCGCCTTCTCGGTCGCCGGGATGTCCGAGGCGATCGAGTGGTCGCGGATCTGGATCGGGCGCAGCTGGCCGTTGAGCGTCGACATCACCGTGCGCAGGCCGCGTTCGTCGGCCTCGCCGATCGCCTCCAGCTCGATGATCAGCCGCACGCCCTGCTCGAGGTCGACCTGGTACTCCTCCCCCGGGCGCAGCCCGTAGAAGAAGTCCTTGGTGGGCAGCACCGACGTGTCGCCGTAGGCCTCGCGGTGCGCCTCGAACTCCTTGGTGGGCCCGGGGAACAGCAGCCGGTTGAGCGCCCGCCGCGGCTCCGAAGCCAGCGCCGAACGGTCCTCTTCGGACAGTTCGGCTACCGGCTTCGCCGCCGCGCGGCCCTCGAGGGCCTTGGTGCGGAACGGCTCCGGCCAGCCGCCCGGCGGGTCGCCGAGCTCGCCGCGCAGGAAGCCGATCACCGAGTCGGGGATGTCGAACTTGTTCGGCTCCGCCTCGAAGTCCGCCGGGGAGACGCCCGCGCCGACCAGGTGCAGCGCGAGGTCGCCGACGACCTTCGACGACGGCGTCACCTTCACGAGGTGGCCGAGGATCTTGTCGGCCGCGGCGTACATCGCCTCGATGTCCTCGAACCGGTCGCCCAGCCCCAGCGCGATGGCCTGCGTGCGCAGGTTCGACAGCTGCCCGCCCGGGATCTCGTGGTGGTAGACGCGCCCGGTGGGCGAGGCCAGCCCGGCCTCGAACGGCGCGTAGATCTTGCGCACGCTCTCCCAGTACGGCTCCAGCTCGCCGATCGCGTCCAGGCTCAGCCCGGTGGTGCGGTCGGAGTGGTCGGTGGCCGCCACGATCGACGACAGCGACGGCTGCGACGTCGTGCCCGCCATCGACGACACCGCGCCGTCGACGGCGTCCGCGCCCGCGTTGATCGCCGCGAGGTAGGTGGCCAGCTGGCCGCCCGCGGTGTCGTGGGTGTGGATGTGGACCGGCAGGTCGAACTCCTTGCGCAGCGCGGTGACCAGCCGGGTCGCCGCGGGCGCGCGCAGCAGCCCGGCCATGTCCTTGATCGCCAGGACGTGCGCCCCGGCACCGACGATCTGCTCGGCCAGCTTGAGGTAGTAGTCGAGCGTGTAGAGCTTCTCCCCCGGGTCCGACAGGTCCGAGGTGTAGCAGAGCGCCACCTCGGCGACGGCGGAGCCGGTCTCGCGCACGGCTTCGATGGCCGGGCGCATCTGCTCGACGTCGTTGAGCGCGTCGAAGATCCGGAAGATGTCGATGCCGGTCTTCGTGGCCTCTTCGACGAAGGCGTTGGTGACCTCGGTCGGGTACGGCGTGTAGCCGACGGTGTTGCGCCCGCGCAGCAGCATCTGCAGGCAGATGTTGGGCACGGCCTCGCGCAGCGCGGCGAGCCGCTCCCACGGGTCCTCGGCGAGGAACCGCAGCGCGACGTCGTAGGTCGCGCCGCCCCAGCACTCCAGGGACAGCAGCTGCGGCACGGTGTTCGCGACGACCGGCGCCACGGCCAGCAGGTCCTTCGTGCGGACGCGGGTGGCGAGCAGCGACTGGTGCGCGTCGCGGAACGTCGTGTCGGTGACGCCGACGTGCGGCGACTTCCGCAGCCAGTCCGCGAACCCGCCCGGGCCCAGCTCGACGAGCTTCTGCTTCGAACCGGCGGGCGGCTGGGCGTCCTTCGCGAGCTTCGGCAGCTTGAGCGTGGCGTCCGGCGTCTTCGGCCGCTCGCCGTGCGGCTTGTTGACCGTCTGGTCGGCGAGATAGGTCAGCAGCCGCGTGCCGCGGTCGGCGGAGTGCCGCGCGGTGAGCAGGTGCGGGCGCTCCTCGATGAACGACGTCGTGACGCGCCCGGCGCGGAAGTCCGGGTCGTCGAGCACGGCCTGCAGGAACGGGATGTTCGTGGCCACACCGCGGATCCGGAACTCGGCCACGGCGCGGCGCGCGCGGCCGACGGCGGTCTTGAAGTCGCGGCCGCGGCAGGTGAGCTTCACCAGCAGCGAGTCGAAGTGCGCGCTGATCTCGGTGCCGGAGAAGGCGGTGCCGCCGTCGAGCCGGATGCCGGAGCCGCCCGGCGAGCGGTAGGCGGAGATCATCCCGGTGTCCGGGCGGAAGCCGTTGGCCGGGTCTTCGGTGGTGATGCGGCACTGCAGCGCGGCGCCGCGCAGGTAGATCTTGTCCTGGGAGAGGCCCAGGTCATCGAGGGTCTCGCCGGCGGCGATCCGCAGCTGCGACTGCACGAGGTCGACGTCGGTGACCTCTTCGGTGACCGTGTGCTCGACCTGGATGCGCGGGTTCATCTCGATGAAGACGTGGTTGCCCTGCTTGTCGAGCAGGAACTCGACGGTGCCGGCGTTGCGGTAGCCGATCTGCTTCGCGAACTTCACGGCGTCCGCGCAGATCCGGTCGCGCAGCTCGGGGTCGAGGTTCGGCGCCGGGGCCAGCTCGACGACCTTCTGGTGGCGCCGCTGCACGGAGCAGTCGCGCTCGTAGAGGTGGATGATGTTGCCCGCGCCGTCGGCGAGGATCTGCACCTCGATGTGCCGCGGCTCGACGACGGCCTTCTCGAGGAACACCGTCGGGTCGCCGAAGGCGGACTCGGCCTCGCGCGCGGCGGCCTCGATGGACTCGCGCAGCTGGGCCGGCTCCAGGACGCGGCGCATGCCGCGCCCGCCACCACCGGCGACGGCCTTGACGAACACCGGGAAGCCCAGCTCGTCGGCCGCCGCGACCAGCGCGTCGATGTCGCTGGAGGGCTCGGACGAGCCGAGCACCGGTACGCCGGCCTCGCGCGCGGCCTTGACCGCGCGGGCCTTGTTGCCGGTGAGCTCGAGGATGTCGGCGCTCGGCCCGACGAAGGTGATCCCCTCCTCCTCGCACGCACGCGCGAGGTCGGGGTTCTCCGACAGGAAGCCGTAACCCGGGTAGACGGCGTCGGCCCCGGCCTTCTTGGCCGCGGCGACGATCTCGTCGACCGAGAGGTAGGCGCGCACGGGGTGACCGGGTTCGCCGATCTCGTACGCCTCGTCGGCCTTCAGCCGGTGCAGCGAGTTGCGGTCTTCGTGGGGGAACACGGCGACCGTGCCCGCGCCCAGTTCGAAGCCGGCGCGGAACGCGCGGATGGCGATCTCGCCGCGGTTGGCCACCAGCACCTTGCGGAACATGCCCGGTCCTTCCCGTATGGATCGGTAGTCAGCGCACGTTACCCGGTTTTTCCCGCTGGGCGGGAGTTGAGTACCAGGTGATGGACGTCATGCGGACCAGACGATTGACCGGTCGGCCCTGGTGGGCACCTGGTCAGGATCCGGACGGCACGTAGAGCAGGCGGTTGGCCGTCCCCTCCGGAACCCCCTTGAGCGCGTCCGGCGTCGCCGCCTGGACGAGGGCCTGGTCCACCTGCGCGGGCGTCGAGCCGGGGTGCTGGGCCAGGTAGACCGCCGCCGCTCCGGCCGCGAACGCCGCGGCCATCGACGTGCCGGACTCCGGTCCCGCGGTCGCGCCGCCGGCGATCGGGCCCGGAACGTCCACGCCCGGCGCGTACAGGTCGACGTCCTGGCCGAAGTTCGACGCCTTGTCCGGGTGGTCCTGGTTGTCGCTCGCCCCGACGGTCAGCGCCTCGGGCACCCGGCCCGGGGAGAAGCCGCTCGCGTCCGCCGTCTCGCTCCCGGCCGGGACGGCGATCGGCAGCACCACGGCCAGCCGCTTCACGGCCGCGTCGAGCTGGTCGTTCGGCACCCCGCCGATGCCGAGCACGGCGACCGCGGGCTGCCGGGCGTTCTGCGCGACCCAGTCGATCCCGGCGACGATCTGGTCGGTCGCGCCACCGCCGTCCTTGTCGAGCACCCGCACGGGCACGATCTGCGCGCCCTTCGCGACGCCGTAGTCCTTGCCGGCGGCGATCCCGGCGAGCCGGGTGCCGTGGCCGTTGGTGTCGGCGGTGTCGGTGCCCCCGCTCAGGAAGTCCCGCCCGGGCGCGACCCGGCCCTGGAAGTCGGGGTGGTTCGCGTCGACCCCGCTGTCGATCACGTAGACCGTGACGCCGGAAGCGTCGTCGGGGTAGCGGTAGGCGTGGTCGAGCCCGGCCCGCTGGTCGATCCGGTCCAGCCCCCAGCTGGGGGCTGCCTGCTGCACCCCACCGGCGGCGCTCGCCGTCGCTTGTCCGGCGAGCACGACCACGACCGCTGCTGCGAGAGCACTGCGTAACCTCATGATCAGCGTGGTACCCGCGGGCGGGAGCGGCGACAACTCAGGAGTGTCGCCCGTTCGGCTGATTCCGGCGGATCAGGAGTACCCCCGCCACGACGATCACCAGCAGTTCCAGGCCCAGCGGGACGATGTTCGCGTAGTTGCCGTCGCTCGCGGCCAGCACGACCGCGGCCGCCACCGCCGCGTCACCGAGGGCCCACCCCACCAGCGCCTGGCCCCCGAAGCGCGGTGGGACGAACAGGGTGGCGCCGACCGGGACGGCGAAGGTCAGGAAGCCCAAGACCGCGGCGGCGGACGAGCCCTCGTCCCCGGCCAGGATCGCGAAATGCACGATCACCGGCGACCCGCCGAACAGGCCGAGGGCCAGCGCCGTCCACGCGGTCCGGCCGGGACGCCGGTGGTGCAGCTCGCCCCGGACGAGCCACACCACGCCCACCCCGGCGGCGGCCACGGCGAGCAGCCCGGCGAAGAGAAACCCGAAGCCGGCGCCCAGGTGCCGGCCGCCGTCGGTGAGATAGCCGTTCTCGATCACGACGACGGTGCCCAGGCCCCCGACCGCGGCGGCCCCGACTCCCGCGACCCACCCCGCGCCGGCCCGCAGCACCGGCAGCGCACCGGCGACGATCGCCGAGACCCCGAGAACCCACACGTACCACTCGAACCCGGGCTGGGCGCCCGCGAGAGTCCGGCTGCTACCGCCGAGCGAGTAGTGGAACTCGAAGGCCATGGCCACCAGGGCAAGCACCCCGCCGGCCAGGCAGAGCAACCCGAAACCGGCGCCGGACGGGGCGCGCGCCGCTCCAGGAACCGGGGGCTCACGCTCAGGGGTTCCGGCATCCGGCAGGGCGAGTTCGGCGACCGGCTCCCCTGCCGGCACGATCGCGGGCGCCGCATCCGGCATCTCGACCGGCCGGTCGCCGTCGCTCCACGCGGCTGGTGACTCGGCAACGGCCACGCTCTCCGGCTCGGTCGCGGGCGCCGCATCAGGCCGGACTTCCGGCGTCCCCACCGGCTCGTCGACCTCGGTGCCTTCGGCCGACGGCGGAGCCCCCGCCGCGACCCCGGACCCGGTCACCGGCTCGGCCCGCGAGCCGCTCGCGGGCGCCGCATCAGGCCGGCCTTCCGGCGTCCCAGCCGGCTCGTCGACCTCGGTGCCTTCGGCCGACGGCGGAGCCCCCGCCGCGACCCCGGACCCGGTCACCGGCTCGGCCGGCGAGCCGATCGCGGGCGCCGCATCGAACCGGCCCCACGGCGGCCAGACCTCGGGCACCGCAAGCGGCTCGTCGACCTCGGGACTTCGCACAGCCGCCGGCTCCTCCGCCACAGCCGCTGCTTCCACCACGATCACCGACTCGCCGGTCGGGCCGCTCACCACCACCTTGCCCTGCCGGGCCTCCGCCGTCCGGGTCACCGTGACCTCGGCGCCCTCCGGGGTCTCGCGGATCTCCATCCAGTCGTGGGACGGCTCGAACTGACACGCCCGCGCCACGGGCGGGCCCAGCAGGCGGATCCGCCGCACCGGCACGTCGTCTTCGAAGCGCAGCGCCTCGACGTCCGCACGGATCGCCGCGTCCGCACGGGCGTCCTCCGCCGCCTCCGCGACGTGCTGGACGTCCGTCGACGACATCACCTTCAGCGCCTCGAACGCCCCCACCGCGACCTCGAGGTTCGAGCTGGTCAAGCGGCGCCGCAGCTCCGCCACCGCGCCCAGGCGCGTGAACGGGTTCTCCGCCTCGATCGCGGCCGCCAGGTCCGCCGGGATCGGGGACGGCTTGATGCGGCGGCGCCGGCTGCGGGCCAGGTACAGCTCGCCCTGCATCTCGATGTCGCGGCTCGGCGTCTGCTTCGGGTTGCGCTCGCGGACGCGGTCGAACAGGTACTCGTACAGCTCGCCCAGTGCGATCCAGCCGTCCTCGTCACGGTCGGCTTCGCCCGTGCGCAGGCCCTCCACCAGCGCCGACGTGAACACCGACGGCTGGGCCACGCCGCCTTCGGCCAGGCGGGCGCCCTCGAAGGCGTACTCGATCGAGTTCGACGCCGTGATCACCGCGCGGCCGCGGCCGCCGCGGAAGCTGTCCAGGACGTTCGCGTCCCCCGACGCGCGCACCGCCACGCCCTGCCCGAACGCCCCGCCGTAACAGCAGTCCAGCAGCAGCACGACACTGCGCGAACGGCTCTGCCGCAGGCACTGCTGGACGAAGTGCGCGGGCACGGCCGTCGACCGGAGGCGGTCCGGGCGGGTGTTGCGGGCGGCGAAGAACAGCTGGCCCGAGTCGTCCTTCAAGCCGTGGCAGGAAAAGTGCAGCAGGAGGACGTCGTCGGGGCGGCCCTCGGCGCAGAGGTCCTCGACCTCCGCCTGCACCACGTGCGCGGTTTCGTTGCGCACCACCCGGACGTCGAAGTCACTGATCGCACGGTCGGACAGCACGCCGGCGAGGGCGTCCGCGTCCGCCGCGGGCGAGCCCAGCCGCTGCAGCCCCGCGTTGTCGTACTCGCCGTTCGCGACGATCAGCGCCCGCCTCCGCCCCGCCATACCAGGCAGGAAACGCTCCCGGACGGCGTTACGGCAAGCGACCGAACGGGCACACGTACCGCACGGCCGTCCCGTGAATGGTTCCTGCCCTTTCGGGCGGGCATACTGGGCGGTACTAACGCAACGGGAGTGGCACTTGGAGACCGTCGGCACACAGCGCCCGGGTGGCCGCACCGAGCGGACCCGCCGCGCCGCCCTGGACGCGACGCTCGAGCTGCTCGGCGAGCGCGGGTACGCGGAGCTGACCGTCGAGGCCGTGGCCGAACGCTCCGGCGTGCACAAGACGACGCTGTACCGCCGCTGGGAATCCGCCGAAGGCCTCGTCGCGGCGGCGCTGCTGATGGGCACCGAGCAGGAGTGGACGGCGCCGGACACCGGCTCCCTCGAAGGCGACCTGCGCGAGGTCAACCTGGAGCTGGTGCACTTCTTCACCGAGCCGGGCCTGCGCGAGCTCCCGATCGCGTCGATTTCGGCCGCGTTCCTCTCGCCCCGGGCCGCCGACGCCCTGCAGGAGTTCTACGTCGACCGCCACGCCCGCTCGGCGGCGATCGTCGAGCGAGCCGTCGCACGCGGCGAGGTCCCGGCGGACACGGACGCCGTCGAGGTGGTGCGCGTGGCGTGCGGACCGGTCTTCTACCGCCTGTTCGTCTCCCGCGAAGGCGTGTCGCCGAGGGACGCGAGTGTCGCCGCCGCGGCGGCCGCGGCCGCCGCGAAAGCCGGGGTCTTCACGGCAGCGGACGCCTGAACCGCAGCTCCTCCAGCGTGACGCGGCCTTCGTCGACCGTCTCGGCCTGGGTGGCGCCTTCGTCCTCGGTGACCAGCACTCGGCCGACGTTCCCGCCGATGCGGCGGGACCACGACGCCGCCCGCCAGGACGCCACGTGGACCTCGCCTATCGCGGGAGCGTCGGCGACCGTGGCGGAACGGATGGCGGTCAGCCCTGAAGGCCTTCGCCCGCTCGTTGGCGAATCCGGCGACGGTGCCGTCGTCCTCGGCGACCAGCACCCGGCCGACGTTCCCGCCGATGCGGCGGGACCACGACGCCACCCGCCACGACGCCACGTCGACCTCGGCGATCGCGGGCGCGTCGGCGACGGTGGCAGAGCGGACGGCGGTCAGCTCTTCTCCAGGTACTCCGCGCGTTCGACGTCGACCACGTCGGCGACCATGCGCGCCAGCCCCGGGAACTTCGTCAGCTCCGGGTCCTCCGTCACGATCTCCTGCGCGCGCTTGCGCGACTCGGCGATCACGTCTTCGTCCTGCAGCAGCGAAAGCAGCTTCAGCCCGGACCGCTTGCCCGACTGGGCGGCGCCGAGGATGTCACCTTCGCGGCGCAGCTCCAGGTCGAGGCGGGACAGCTCGAAGCCGTCCGTGGTCGACTCGACCGCCGCCAGGCGCTCGCGGGTCGTCGTGCCGTCGAGGGCCTCCGTGACCAGCAGGCACAGCCCCGGCACGCTGCCCCGGCCGACCCGGCCGCGCAGCTGGTGCAGCTGGCTGATGCCGAACCGGTCGGCGTCCATGATCACCATCGCCGTCGAGTTCGGCACGTTGACGCCGACCTCGATCACGGTGGTGGCCACGAGCACGTCCAGCTCCCCCGCGGCGAAGGCCCGCATCACGGCGTCCTTGTCGTCCGCGGGCATCCGGCCGTGCAGCGCGGCGATGCGCAACCCCTTGAGCGGCCCCTCCACCAGTTGCGGCGCGATCTCGAGGACGGCGACCGGCGGCCGCTTGTCGCTCTTGTCCGACGGCGGCTCGTCGCCGATCCGCGGGCACACGATGTAGGCCTGGTGCCCCTTGGACACCTCTTCGGTCACGCGCTGCCAGACGCGCTCCATCCACGCCGGTTTCTCCGCCACCGGGACGACCGTCGTGCTGATCGGCGAGCGGCCGACCGGCATCTCGCGCAGCGCGGAGATCTCCAGGTCGCCGTAGACGGTCATGGCGACCGTGCGCGGGATCGGCGTCGCGGTCATCACCAGCACGTGCGGGCTGGTGCCCTCGCTGCCCCGGGTGCGCAGCGCGTCGCGCTGTTCGACGCCGAAGCGGTGCTGCTCGTCGACGACGGCCAGGCCGAGGTCGGCGAACTGCACGGTCTCCTGGATCAGCGCGTGCGTGCCGACGATGATGCCCGCTTCGCCGCTCATGGCCTCCAGCAAGGCTTTCTTGCGTTCCTTGGCGCCCATCGACCCGGTGAGCAGCGTGACGCGCGTGGCCTTCTCGGCCGCGCCCAGTTCGCCGGCCTGCGCCAGGTCGCCGAGCATTTCGCGCAGCGAACGCGCGTGCTGCGCGGCGAGCACCTCGGTCGGCGCCAGCATCGCGGCCTGCCGCCCGTTGTCGACCACCTGCAGCATCGCCCGCAGCGCGACGATCGTCTTGCCCGACCCGACCTCACCCTGCAGCAGCCGGTTCATCGGGTGCTCCGTGGACAGGTCGGCGGCGATCTCGTCGCCGATGCCGCGCTGGCCCGCGGTGAGGTCGAACGGCAGCCGCTTGTCGAAGGCGTCCATGATCCCGCCGTCCACGTGCGAGTTCGGTTTCGCCGGCCGGGAGATCGCGGAATGGCGGCGCTGCGCGAAGATCAGCTGCACGGCCATGGCTTCATCCCACTTGAGCCGCTTCTTCGACGCCTCCAGGTGCGCCCAGTTCTCGGGGCGGTGGATGCCGCGCAGCGCGTTTTCGAGGTCCCCCAGGCGGTGCAGCCGCCGCAGCTCCGCCGGCATCGGGTCCTCGTCGACCTCGAGGACGTCGAGCACCTGGCGCACGCACTTGGCGATCGACCACGTCGGCATGCCCTGCGCCGCCGGGTACACCGGGATGATGGCGGCCAGGAAGTCGTCCATGGCCTCGGCTTCGCGGTCGGCCTCGAACAGCTCGTACTCGGGGTTGGTCAGCTGCAGCGTGTCGCGGAACGCCGAAACCTTGCCGGCGAACAGGCCGGACTTGCCGGGCACCAGGTCCTTCTCGCGCCAGGCCTGGTTGAAGAACGCACACGTGAGCCGGCGCTTCCCGTCGGTGATCACCATGTCCAGGATGGTCCCGTTGCGGGACTTCATCCGGCGCTTGCTCACCTTTTCGACACGCGCCAGCACGGTCGCGTGCTCGCCGAGCTCGAGCCCGGCGATGTCGGTGAGCTCACCGCGCTCGGCGTAACGGCGCGGGTAGTGGCGAAGCAGGTCGCTGACGGTCTCGATGTCCAGGGCCGTGGCGAGCGCCTTCGCCGTCTTGGCGCCCAGCAGCAACGGCAGCTTGTCGCGCAGTCCGGCCATCGCTATTCGACTCCCATCAGCAGCACGGCGTCCGCCTGCCCGCCCGCGTACCCGGCCAGCTCCACCTCGGGGTGCTCGAGCCGCAGCTGCTCCGCGAGCTCTTCGGCGACCCCGGGCGGCGCCGCGGCCCCGCTCAGCACCGTCACCAGTTCCCCGCCCAGCGCCAGCATCCGGTTCAGCACCTTCATCGCCGCCGCGACGAGGTTGGTCTCCGACGCCGGGGCGGGCTCGATGAGCACCACCTCGTCGTCGACCAGGCCGACCACGTCCCCGGACTGGGCCCGGCCCACCCAGGTTAGCGACTCCTCCTGCGCGATCCGCAGTTCGCCACGCCTGGTCGCGGCGGCCGCCTCGGCCATCGCGACGACGTCGTCGTTGGTGCGGCGCCCGGCGTCGTGCACGGCCAGCGCCGCGAGCACCTGCACCGGGGACGTGCACGGGATGACCACGACGTCCCGGTCGGCGGCCATCGCGTGGCCCGCCGCGGTGTCGGCCGCCGTGGTCAGCGCGACGCCGCCGGGCAGCACCGTCACGTGCCGGCCGGCGGCCTCGTTGAGCAGGCCGATCATGTCCTCGACGCTCGGCGCGGCGCCCTCGGGCACCTCGAGGACCGGGATGCTCTCGGCGCGCAGCACCTCCGCCAGCCCGCGACCGTGCACGACGGCGACGACGGTCCGGTCGATCCCGCCGCCCGGCTCGATCGGCGTCGGCGTGAGCAGCGGCTCGACGCGGATCCGGCGCGGGCGCCCGAGGGTGAGCCCGGCCTCGATGGCGGCGCCGATGTCGGCGCAGTGGACGTGCACGGCGTGGCTGCCCGCGCCGTCGCCGGCCACCGTGACGCTGTCGCCGAGGCCGCTCAGCTCCTTGCGCAGGGTCGGCAGGCTGTCTTCGGGGACGCCGTCGAGCAGGTACATGACCTCCCAGGCGTAGGGCTGTTCTTCCTCGAGGGGCGCTTGGAGCGCGTGGTCGTGCTCGACGGTGGTGCCGGTCAGCACCTCGACCAGGGCGTCCAGCACGGCTACGAGCCCGCGGGCCCCGGCGTCGACGACCCCGGCCTTGGCCAGCGCGGGCAGCTGCAGAGGTGTCTTCTCGAGCGCGTGCGCGGCCTCCTTCGCGGCGGTTCGCGCGACTTCGCCGAGCGGGCTCGTCTCCCCGCGGACGGCGAGGGCGACCGAGTGCAGGACGGTCAGGATGGTCCCGGCGACCGGGCGGCTCACGGCCCCGGTGGCGACCTCGTCGGCGTGCCCCAGCGCCTTGGCCAGCCAGGGCCCGTCCAGCTCGCCCTCGGCCTGGTCGGCCAGGCCGCGCACGACCTGGGAGAGGATCACGCCGGAGTTGCCGCGCGCCGAGGCGACGGCTCCGCGCGCGAGGACCTTCAGCGCGCCGGCGGCGGTTTCCGGCGCGGCGGTCTTGAGCTCGGCGACCGCGCCGGTCATCGTGAAGAGCATGTTGGAGCCGGTGTCGGAGTCCGCCACGGGGTAGACGTTGATCCCGTCGATGGCCGGCCGCAGGCTCGCCAGGCTGTGCACACAACCCGCAGCCCAGGCCGACACCGCCGCCGCGTCCAGCACCCGCACCCCGTGACCTCCTCGTCGTTCCCGGGGCGAGCGTATCGACCCCGTGCGGAACCCGGCTGGGCCACTGGTTACTATGGTCGAGTTGCCCAGTGCATCTGGGCTCATCTCTATGACCCAGATCCAAAGGAGTTCGACGTGGCTGCCGTGTGCGACGTCTGTGGCAAGGGACCCGGCTTCGGCAAGTCGGTCTCGCACTCCCACCGGCGTACCAACCGCCGGTGGAACCCGAACATCCAGACCGTTCACGCCAAGGTGGGTATTTCCCAGCGCAAGCGCCTGAACGTGTGCACCTCGTGCATCAAGGCGGGCAAGGTCGTTCGCGGCTGAGGCGAGAAGAGTTCGGAAATGGCGGGTGCTCTCCGGAGCACCCGCCATTTTTGTGCGCCCGGACAGCCGTGGTCCGTGAAGGCCACATCGAGGGACTCTGAGTCCCTTGATGTGGCCTTCACGGACTTGCGGGCTACTTGTAGAACTCCACCAGCAGGTCGCGCAGGGATTCCGGGTGCTGCAGCACCCCGTGGTCCTGCCCGTCCAACGTCTCGTGGCGAGCGCCCGGCACCGACGACGCCGCGATGCGGGCTCCCGTCTGCAGCTTCTCCGGGCTCGCGCCGCCGCCGATGACCAGTGTCGGGGCCGTGATGCGGGCCAGGTTGTCCTTGCGCGGGCGGGCGCCCGGGCCGCAGATCGCCAGGTCGTACGGGAGCGTGTGCGCCAGGGACGTGAACCACCCCCACACCGGGGCGTGCTTCATCCCCTCGATCACCTGCGGCGGGGTGCCCGCGACCTCGAGGAACGTCGCCGCCGCGGCGTCGCGGTCGCCCGCCGCGATCTGCGCGCGCACCTTCTCCGTGACGTCGTCGCGCTGGTCCGAATCGGGCGCGTACGGCGGCTCGTACGCCACCAGCTTCTCGATCGGCAGGCCCGCAGCGGCCGCCTCCAAAGCCAGCACCGCGCCCGACGAGTGCCCGAAGACCGACGCCGAGCCCCCGGCCTCGAGAATCAGCGCCGCGATGTCCTCGATCTCCCGCTCCATCGCGTACGGCGGGGTGTCCCCGCTGTCCCCACGGCCTCGCCGGTCGTACGCGATGGTCGTGAAGTCCGCAGCAAGAACCTCGGCCAGGCCGCCGACCGTCGTCCGGTCGTTGAACGCGCCCCCGACCAGGATGATCGGCGCTCCCGTGCCGCGCTGGTCGAAAGCGATGGACGTGCCGTCGGCCGATGTGACGTTCATTTCTCCTCCAAAGGTTTCCCCCTGGTCGGAGCCGTCACCCCGATCCGGACACCGAACCTACGGGAGCTTCCAGTCGACCGGCGCCGCGCCCTGCTGTTCCAGCAGCTGGTTCGCCCGGCTGAACGGGCGCGACCCGAAGAAACCGTTGTGCGCCGAGAGCGGGCTCGGGTGCGCGGACTCGATGCACGGCACCTCGCCGAGCATCGGGCGCAGGTTGCGGGCGTTGCGGCCCCAGAGGATCGCCACCATCGGCTCCGACCGGGCCGCGAGGGCCTTGATCGCCTGCTCGGTGACGTCTTCCCAGCCCTTGCCCTGGTGCGAGTTCGACTTGCCCGGCTGCACCGTCAGCGCCCTGTTGAGCAGCAGGACACCCTGGTCGGCCCACGGCGTCAGATCCCCGTTGGCCGGCAGCGGGTGGCCGAGGTCCTCGGCGTACTCCTTGTAGATGTTGACCAGGCTCTTCGGGATCGGCCGGACGTCCGGCGCCACCGAGAAGCTCAGGCCCACCGCGTGCCCCGGCGTCGGGTACGGGTCCTGGCCGACGATCAGCACCCGGACGTCGTGGAACGGCTGCTTGAACGCTCGCAGCACGTGCTCACCCGCCGGGAGGTAGGTCCGGCCGGCGGCGATCTCCGCGCGGAGGAACTCCCCCATCGCGGCGACCTGCGGCGCCACCGGTTCGAGGGCCTCGGCCCAGCCTGCCTCGACGATTTCCTGCAACGGGCGTCCGGTCACGGGCGGCGAGCTTACCGGCCGTGGCCGCCGTCACTCGCGCGGGTCGAGCCGCCGCAGCTCGGCGCGGAACCGCTTGCCCCGCTCGACGTACGAATCCACCACGAGCGCGATGTTCTCCGCGCTGAACGACGTGTTCTCCCGCGTCTTCCCGGGCACGCCGAGCGCGATCTCACCGGTCTTCACGTACGAGCCGTACGACAGCACCGCGCCGGCGCCGACCATGCCGCCGTCCTCGACGACCGTGCCGTTGAGCACCACCGAACCGGACGCGATCAGGCAGCCGGTGCCGATCGTCGCGCCCTCGATGTGCACCGCGTGCCCGACCGCGGACGACGGCCCGAGGATCGTCGGGTGCCGCTCGGTGCAGTGCACGACGCAGCCGTCCTGGACGTTGGAGCGCTCGCCGATCTCGATGTACCCGTGGTCGCCGCGCAACACGGTCTGCGGCCACACCGACGCGTGGGCCGCGATCCGGACATCGCCGATGACCGTCGCGTCCGGGTGGACGTAGGCGTCGGGGTGGATCGTCGGTTCGAGCGAACCGAGCGCGTAGATCGGCATGCCGCCTCCCGGTGCTGTGTCGTTCGTTGCCAATCCGACTACAGCCACGGCCGATGGCTTTCGTAGGACCGGTTGCGTGTCGCTCAAGGGCCGGCCTGCTTCCGGTCGGCTCGGCAACTGCGGTTTCACGTGCCATGCGATTGGATCACGACATCGACCCGGCGCAGCACACCCGTCCGAGAAGCACGCTCCTCGTGCTCCTCCTCGTCGCGGCGACCTGGCTGCTGAGCGTGCCGGTCGCGGCGGCGCCCGCGCTGGCGAACGGCCTGGCCACGACGCCGCCGATGGGCTGGAACAGCTGGAACCAGGTCCGCTGTTACGACCTCACCGAAGACGTCGTCAAGAAGGCCGCCGACGCGCTCGCGGACGACGGCCTGCGCGACGCCGGGTACCGCTACGTCGTCGTCGACGACTGCTGGCAGGCCCCCGCGCGCGCCGCCGACGGCTCGCTGCAGGCGGATCCCACCCGGTTCCCGCACGGCATCGCCGACCTCGCCGACTACGTGCACTCCCGCGGCCTGCTGTTCGGCATCTACGCCGTGCCGGGCAGCCGGACCTGCGCGATGGCCAACGACGCCTACCCCGCGTCCGGCATCGGCTCGCTGGGCCACGAACGGCAGGACGCCGAGACGTTCGACCGCTGGGGCGTCGACTACCTCAAGTACGACTGGTGCAACGCCGACACCGTCGACGGCCTCGACCGGCGGGCGGCGTTCGAGAAGATGCGCGACGAGCTGGCCGCGCTCCCCCGCCCGATCGTCTACGCGATCTCCGAATACGGCGTCTCGAGCCCGTGGACCTGGGCGCGGCCGGTGGCGAACCTGTGGCGCACCACCTACGACCTGACCCCGACCTGGGATTCGGTGCTCGCGACGATCGACCAGCAGGCCGCCGTCGCCGTCCACAGCGGCTCGCCCGGCGGCTGGAACGACCCGGACATGCTGCAGGTCGGCAACGGCACGCTGACCGCGGACGAGGCCCGCGCCCACTTCAGCGTCTGGGCGGTGCTGAACGCGCCGCTGTTCGCCGGGACCGATCCGGCGAAGCTGAGCGACGACGACCTCGCGACGCTGGGCAACCCCGAGGCGATCGCCGTCGACCAGGACTTCGCGGCCGGCCAGGGCCGTCAGCTGACGGCCGGCCCCGGCTACCAGGTGTGGGGCAAACCGCTGACCGGCGGCGGGTTCGCGGTGGTGCTGCTCAACACCGGCACCACCACCGCGACGGTGTCCGCGACGGTCCCGGGCTCCTGGAACGTCCGGGACCTGTGGGCTCACCGGGATGTGGGCACCGCGGTGTCCGCGTCGCTGCGCCCGCACGCGGCCGCCCTGCTGAAGCTCACGCCCCGCTGAGGTCCTTGCCGTAACACCGGCTCGACTCTTCGTTCTTGTAGACGCCGAACTTCGGGATCTCGACGTAGCCCGAGGACGCGTAGAGCGCGATCGCCTCCGGCTGCTTGGTGCCGGTCTCCAGCACCGCGCGCTTGCGGCCGGACAGGGCCGCCGTGCGCTCGAGTTCGAAGAGGATCATCCGCGCGAAGCCGCGGCCACGCGCGGAATCGGCGACGTACATGCGCTTGAACTCGGCGTCGCCGTCCTGGAAGTCGGGGGCCGGGCCGTCGTGGGCGCGCCACGCCCCGCAGGCGACGGCTTCCTCGCCCTGGTAGCCGACGAGGAACAGGCCCTGCGGCGGGTCGAACTGTTCGGGGTTCATCGGGGTGGCGTCTTCGTCGCCGTAGCGCTCGACGTACACCTGCTGCACCGCGGCCATGAGCTTGGCCGCGTCGGAATGGTCGTAGGGGACCGGAACGATTCTCACATCCGCACAGCCTAGTTCAGCGCCAGTGCGTCCAACCGCCTTCTCGCGTGGAAGGCTTGCCGTCCACGGTGATTCCCGAGTCCGGCATGGTCGCGACGCCGATGGTGCGCCAGCCCTCCGGCAGTTCAGCGAACGACGGGAAGGTCGCCACGAGCGCGTGGTCCTCGCCGCCGGTGAGGACCCAGTCGAGCGGGTCCGCGCCCAGCGCCGCGCCGACTTCGGTGAGCCGGGCCGGGACGTCGAGGTCGGCGGTGCGGACGTCGATGCCGACGCCGGACGCCTCGGCGATGTGCCCGAGGTCGGCCAGCAGCCCGTCGGAGACGTCGATCATGGCCGTGGCCCCGGCGAGCGCGGCGCGTGGGCCGGCCTCGTACGGCGGCTCCGGGGCGCGCTGGGCGTTGACGACCCCGACCGGCGACCGGAAGCCGCGCCCGAGCACGGCCAGGCCCGCGGCGGCCCAGCCGAGCTTCCCGCAGACCGCGACGACGTCGCCGGGCCGGGCGCCCGAGCGCGTCACCGGTTCGCGGTCGCCGAGGTCACCGAGCGCGGTGACGCTGATCACGAGCTGGTCGGCGCGGACCATGTCGCCGCCGGAGACGCCGACGCCGGCGCGCTCGGCCTCGGCCCACATACCGTCGGCCAGCGCGGTGACGACCTCGCGCGGGGTGTCCGGCGGGCAGGCGATGCCGACGAGCACCGACGTCGGGGTGGCGCCCATGGCGGCGATGTCGGCCAGGTTGACCGCGACGGCCTTGCGCCCGACGTGCTCCGGGCTGGACCAGTCGAGCCGGAAGTGCACCCCCTGCACCAGGACGTCGGTGCTGGCGACCACGCGGCCGTCGGGGGCGGCGATGACGGCGGCGTCGTCGCCGGGACCGAGCAGCGTGCCCGGTGGCTGACGCCGCCCTTCCGTGACGGCTCTGATGAGCTCGAACTCCCCGGTCTCGGCGACCGTGACGTCGTTCGGTGACACCCGTCACCTCTGCTTTCTCCACCGGGACAAAGATCGATCACCGATAGTCGGATGCCCTATGTTTTTGCGTGAGCTGCAGATACGTTGCTGTGAACGTTCCTGCTCCTCAGTTCCTACCCTGAGCCGATCGATCCCGACGAAAGGGCGCGCCGTGGTCCACGCATACATCCTCATCCAGACCGAGGTCGGCAAGGCGGCCGCGGTGGCGGCCGAGATCTCCAGCATCGCCGGCGTCACCAGTTCGGAGGATGTCACCGGACCGTACGACGTGATCGTCCGCGCGGCCGCCGACAGCGTCGACCAGCTGGGCCAGCTCGTGGTCGCCAAGGTGCAGAACGTGGAAGGCATCACGCGGACCCTGACCTGCCCGGTCGTGCATCTCTGAGCAGTGACATTCCTGGGGGGACGACCCCCCAGACCCCCCGAAACGACGCCAGTGGTGTAGTGGTCCGGTGCCCGAATCCGACACCGGCGCGCCACCACGAGTGGTGCTCGTCACGGCGGCCGCGCTCGCCGTGGCCCTGGCGGTCGCCGTCGCCGTCTTCGCCCTGACCCAGCGTTCCGCGGATCCCGCGGCCGGCCCGCTGCCGCTGGTCCCCGTGCCCGCGCCGCAGGCCGCGTCCCCGGCGTGCAAGACGCTGCTGGGCGCGGTGCCGTCCGAGCTGACGTCGAACGGCTCGCAGCTCGCGCTGCGTGCCTTGGCCGAGCCGGCCCCGCCCGCGACGGTGGCGTGGGGCACGGACGACCCGCTGGTGCTCCGATGCGGGCTGGGACGTCCGCCGGAGCTGACCCCGACGGCCCAGCTGAGGCTGGTGAACGGCGTCCAGTGGCTGCAGGTCACCGGCGAGGGCGCGTCGACGTGGTACGTCGTGGACCGTGAGGTCTACTCGGCGCTCACGGTGCCGGACAGCGCTGGAACGGGCCCGCTGCAGCAGATCTCGGACGCGGTCGCGGCGAAGCTGCCACCGCGGCCGCTGCGGTTCGGCTAGCGGAGACCCGTGCCCCGGGCGATCGCCGTCTCGATGAGCGTGGTCAGCAGGGTCGCGTAGTCGACGCCGGTGACCTCCCACATCTTCGGGTAGGCCGACTTCGTCGTGAAGCCGGGCATCGTGTTGACCTCGTTGATGCTCGGCTCGCCGTCGGCGCCGACGAAGAAGTCGACGCGGGCGAGGCCCTGGCAGTCGAGCGCCTGGAAGGCCTGCACGGCCATGGCGCGGAGCTTCTCGGTGACGGCGTCGTCGAGCTTGGCCGGGATGTCCAGCTCGGCGTCGTCGCCCAGGTACTTGGTTTCGAAGTCGTACCAGGCGTTTTCGTCCTCGGACAGGACGCGGATCTCGGCCGGGAGCGACGCTTCGACGCGGCCGTCCGGGAATTCGAGCACGCCGCACTCGACCTCGCGGCCGACGACGGCCGCCTCCACGAGGACCTTCGGGTCGGTCGCGCGGGCCAGCTCGATGGCGGCACCGAGGTCGTCCCAGGACGTCACGCGGCTGATGCCGACGGAGGACCCGGCACGCGACGGCTTCACGAACACCGGCAGGCCGAGCTTCGCGCGGTCGGCGTCGTCCAAAGTGGACTGTCCACGGCGGAGCGCGGCGAAGGTGCCGACCGGAAGTCCTTCCGCGGCAAGGAGCTTCTTCGCGGTCTCCTTGTCCATGGCGGCCGCGCTGGCGAGCACCCCCGGGCCGACGTACGGGATGCCGGCGAGCTCGAGGAGGCCCTGGATGGTGCCGTCCTCGCCGAAGGCGCCGTGCAGCACCGGGAAGACGACGTCCACCTGGGACAGCAGCTCGCTTTCGCGGCCCGGCTCGACGGCGACGAGCCCCTGGCTGGAGGGATCACCGGCGAGCACGAGCCCCTTGCCGTCGTCGACCGACGGCAGTTCACGGCCGCGGATGGCGAGCTGCGCGGAGTCCCCGGTGCCGAGCACCCAGCGGCCCTCGCGCGTGATGCCGACCGGCACGGCTTCGAACCGCTCCGGGTCGAGGTTCCCCAGGACACTGCCCGCGGACAGGCAGGAGATGGTGTGCTCGCTGCTGCGCCCGCCGAACACGACCGCCACCCGGATCTTCTCGCTCATGGTGAGCCACCGTACCCGGTGACCTCGGCGAACAGCCCAGCCCCGTGCGGCGGGCGAGACGTTCCCCGCGCCGAACGCAACCCCGGCGGCCGGTGGCACGTCTGGTACTTCGAGGCGCAAGTGCGCCCGCCGCCGGACAACCTCCGGAAAGCAGCCCCCGCCCTCTCCGGGGGACCGGCCCCGCTTCCAGCGTATCGGTCCACTCCGACGAAACCCGGGAAAAGCCCTCGCCAGGGCCCAGTTGTCCACAACACGGCCGGGCTGTGGACAACCCCGGGCCCGAGCTGGACGGCAGCCCGGCACCATCAGACGTGGTCGGAGAGACCACACCCGTGACCAATGACAGGCACTCGCGTGATTGAGGGCGGAACTCGCGAGAGGTGGGTCAGCGTGGCGATGCGGTGAGCGGGCGAACCGACCGTCGGCAAAGTCAGCGCAGCACCGACACCAGCGTCGGCAACGCCGCCACCAACGCCTCCCGCGTACAGCCCGCGTAGCCGATCGCCACCCCGTGCGCCGTCGGCACCCCGGCGAAGTGCCGCGCCAGGCCGTCCAGCCGGATCCCCCGCCGCTCCGCCACCGCGATCACCGACGCCTCCACCGAAGCCGACGGGAACGGCACCACCAGGTGCGCCCCCGCGTCGTCGCCGCGGACCGGGATGCCCGCGGAAGCCAAGGCCCCCGCCAAGAGCGTCCGGCGCTCCGCCATCTCGCGGCGGATCTTGCGCAGGTGACGGCCCAGGTCGCCGTTGCGCGCGAACTCGTACAGCACCCGCTGCCCCGCCGGCGATGGGCGCGTGCCCGTCAGATCGCGGTACGCCAGCACCGCCGACGTGATCGCCTCCGGGGCCACCATCCAGCCCGCGCCGAGCGTCGGCGTCAGGATCTTCGACGTCGTCCCCAGGTGCGCCACCACGTCGGGCGCCAAGGAAGCCAGCATCGGCAGCGGCGCCACGTCGAAGCGCAGTTCGCCGTCGTAGTCGTCTTCGATGACCAGCATCCCGTCCGAACGCGCCCTCTCGACCAGCGAAACCCGCCGCGCCGCGCTCAGCCTGCTGCCCATCGGGTACTGGTGCGCCGGCGAGCAGTACACCGCCCGCGCGCCCACCGGGATCGCCTCCGGCCGCAACCCTTCGAGATCCACCGGCACCCCGACCACCCGCATGCCCGCCCGCAAGAACGCCTGCACCGCGCGCTGGTAACCGGGCTCTTCGACGGCGACGACGTCGCCCCGCTCCAGCACCGCCGCGGCCAGCTCGACGACCGCCGCGGTCGTGCCGCCGGTGGCCAGCACCGAACCGGCGGCCAGGCCGCGGTGGCGCAGCAGGTGCTCGGACACCGCCGCGCGGTACTCCGGCAGGCCCGCGCGGTGGGCGCGGATCAGCGGGTCCGGGTCGGCCGCGGCGCGCCAGGCCCGGCGCCAAGCCGCGCGATCCAGCCCGGCCGCCCACGGCGTGCCCGGGCCGAGGTCCAGCAGTGACGGCGGCTCGGCGTCGGGCGCCGGGACAGTGGGCGCCGGGACCTCCGAGGCCGAGAACGACGGCGGCGTCGTCACATACGTCCCCGAGCCGTGCCGCCCGGCGATCCAGCCCTCGGCGTGGAGCTGCTCGTACGCGGCCGACGTCACGGTGCGGCTGACGCCGAGCCGGCCGGCCAGCGCGCGGGTCGACGGGAGCCGGTCGCCGCCGCGCAGGTGCCCGGACGCGGCCGCCTCGCGCAGCGCGTCCGCCAGCTGGACGGCCAGCGGCGTGACGGACGCGCGGTCGAGGCTGACCGGCAGCGCGGTGTCGGCGTGGGTCACGGGACCTCCCTAAGTGGACTTCCCAAGTGTACGAGAAGTGGCCGTTTTCCGATGCCACTGCCGGAGAGACGCTGGTCGCATGCTCTCCACCACGCCTCGCACCACGCTCGGCCGCAAGAAGCACCGGGCCGTCACCGACCGCGCCGTGCTGCACGCCGTCCTGGACGACGGCCTGATCTGCCACCTCGGCGTCGTCCGCGACGGCGTCCCGCTGGTCCTGCCCACCGGCTACGGCCGCGACGGCGACACGCTCTACCTGCACGGATCCACCGGCGCGGCGAGCCTCCGCACGGCGTCGCAGGACCTCGACGTCTGCGTCACGGTCACCCTGCTCGACGGCATCGTCTACGCGCGGTCGGTGAACAACCACTCGATGAACTACCGCAGCGCGGTCATCCTCGGGAAGGCCAAGCTCGTCACCGGCGCCGAAGCGAAGATGCACGGCCTCAAGGTGCTCACCGACCACCTCGCGCCCGGTTCGTGGGAGCACGCACGCGACGTCAACCCGAAGGAGTTCGCCGCGGTCAGCGTGCTCGCCCTCGACCTCGCCGAGGCGTCGGTGAAGATGCGCGCCGAGGGCCCGGACGACGAGCCGGGCGACGTCGGCGCGGACACCGCGTGGGCCGGGGTGCTGCCGGTGCGGACGGTCTTCGGCGAGCCCGAGCCGTCGGCCGACCTCTCCCCCGGCTGGGTGATTCCGGCGCACGTCGCCGATCGCGAGTAGGACGCTGTCGATCCGCGCGGTCGCCGTTCGTATAGGCGGCGACAGAGGAACCCAGCGGAAGGAACCCCATGCGCGCGATCAGCGTCACCATGAACGTCACCCTCGACGGCGTCGTGCAGAGCCTCGGCCGGCCCGACGAGGACACCCGCGGCGGCTTCACCCACGGCGGCTGGGGCGGCCGCTACCAGGACGAGGTCCTCGCCCAGGAGATGAGCCGCGGCATGGGCAAGCCCGGCGACATGCTGTTCGGCCGCCGCACCTGGGAGGACTTCATCGGCGCCTGGGCCGGGCAGACGGACGGCAACCCGTTCACCACGCACCTGAACGCCGCCACCAAGTACGTCGCCTCGACCACTTTGGACGACGCCGGTAAGTGGCAGAACTCCGTGCTGCTGCCGGGAGACGCGGCCAAGACGGTCGCCGAGCTGAAGGCCACCCCCGGCAACGACCTGTCGGTCATCGGCAGCGCCTCGCTCGTGCACGCGCTGCACGCGGCCGGGCTGATCGACCACTACGCCCTGCTGATCCACCCGCTGACCCTCGGTGGCGGCCTGCGCCTGTTCGCCGATCCCGCGCCCTACACCGAGTTCACGCTCACCCGCAGCGTCCCGACGACGAAGGGCGTGATCATCGCCTACTACGACCGCGTCAGCGAGCCAGCGGAAGCCTGACCGCGAACGTCGTGCGGCCCGGCACGGACTCCACGGAGACCGTGCCGCCGTGCGCCGTGACCAGGGACTGCACCACCGACAGGCCGAGGCCGGTGCCGCCGCCCGAGCGGGTGCGGGAGTCGTCGACGCGGAAGAACCGGTCGAAGATCCGCTCCCGGTCGGCCGGCGCAATGGCGGCGGGCCCGGCGTCGGTGACCCGGGCGACGGCCTCGGCGCCTTCGACCGCCACCGCGACGTGCACCGCGGTGCCCGGCGGCGTGTGCACGGCCGCGTTGGCCAGCAGGTTGTCGAGCACCTGCCGCAGCCGCAGCGGATCGGCGTCGACCAGCGCCGGGTCCAGGGACGTCGTCAGCGGGTGGTCGGGCCGGCCGGCGGTGAACGCGTCCGCCGCGTCGCCGGCCAGCTCGGCCAGGTCCGTCCTCTCGGGACGCAACGGCGTCTCGGCCGCCCGCGCGTCGAGGCGGGCCAGCAGCAGGAGGTCGTCGACGAGCACGGTCATCCGCGCCGTCTCCTCGCGGATCTTCGTCAGGTGCGCCTCGCGTTCCGCGGGCTCGTTCGCGGCCGCGTAGCGGAAGAGGTCGGCGTAACCCCGGATCGACGTCAGCGGCGTGCGCAGTTCGTGGGACGCGTCGGCGACGAACCGGCGCAGCCGGTCGTTCGCCTCGGTCTTGGCCGCCAGTGACGTGTCGATGTGCGCCAGCATCACGTTGAACGCCGTCCGCAGCTCCTCGACCTCGACACCGCCGCCGCTGCCCGACGCCCGCGCCGGCAGGGCGGGGTTCGCGGTGAGGTCGTGGGAGGCGATGTCGTGCGCGGTGCCGGCCATGTCGGCCAGCGGGCGCAGGCCGCGGCGCAGCACCAGCCGCCCGACGACCACGAGCACCGCCAGCGCGAACGCGAACGCGCCCACCTCGACCCAGACCAGCTGCCGGACCGTCCCGTTGAGATCCCCCTGCGGTGCGGCGCTCAGCAGCACCGAATCGGTGTCGACCGGGCACGCGCGGACCCGGTACGGCCCGTCGTCGTGCAGGTAGATGTTGCGGGTGACGTCGCCCGAGGCCGCGTCGGCGGCGATCTTCGCGAGCTGCTGGGCGTCACCGGGCAGCATCCCGCCCGGCTCGGGCGTCGCGACGCCGTCACGCACCGAGTACAGCGCCGAATACCAGGAGTACACCGACTGCGGCGAGCCGTGCGTCTCGCGCAGCGTCGGCAGCTGGGTGTTCTGGCTCTTGGACAGCTGCTCGTCGAGGCGCCGGTCGAGGTAGCCGTGCATGATCCCGACCGTCGTGACGCCGACCGCGGCGAACACGACCAGGGCGAGTGCGCCGAGGCCGAGCGTGATGCGGGTGCCGAGCCGGGTGCGCTGCCAGGCCTCGTACCACCGGCGGGCCGTGCGCTTCACCGGCTGACCTGGCGCACGACGTACCCGACGCCGCGCACGGTCTGGATCAGCGGTTCGCCCGAGCCCGCGTCGATCTTGCGCCGCAGATGCGAGATGACCAGTTCGACCACATTGGACCGGCCGCCGAAGTCGTACTCCCAGACGTGGTCGAGGATCTGCGCCTTCGTCAGCACCGACGGAGAGCGGCGCATGAGGTAGCGCAGCAGCTCGTACTCGGTCGGCGTCAGCTCGGCGGGAGCCTGGTCGCCGCGGCGGACCTCGCGGGTGTCCTCGTCCAGCGTCAGGTCCCCGACGCGCAGCACGGCCCCGCGCGCCGCGGCCGGGAGCGCGGCGCCCGTCGTGCGGCGCAGCACCGCGCGCAGCCGCGCCATCAGCTCCTCGACGGAAAACGGTTTCACCAGGTAGTCGTCACCCCCGCGGGTGAGCCCGGCGATCCGGTCCGACGTCGCGTCCTTGGCCGTGAGGAACACCACGGGCACCGCGCTGCCGTTCTCGCGCAGCCGGTCCAGCACGGTGAAGCCGTCGAGGTCGGGCAGCATCAGGTCCAGCACCACGATGTCCGGCGCGAACGCCGCCGCCTCGCTCAGCGCGGCCCGGCCGGAACCGGCCGTGACCGCCTGCCAGCCCTCGTACCGGGCGACGGTGGCGACGAGGTCGGCGATGTGCGGCTCGTCGTCGACGACGAGCAGGCGCACGGGTTCGGAGGGCTGCACCACCCCATCTTCTCCCGGCACGCGAGCGGGCGGCGACCGGTGGCGGCGGCCGACAGCAACCCGACAGCCGGCACCCAGACTCGCCACAGGCTCGGTGGCGAGGCTGGCCTTCGTGAACCGAACCCGAGGGGGATCCGTGTGACCAGCATGACGCAGACCGCCGAGGCCACGCGCCCGGCGATCCGCCCCCGGATCGCCGCGAAATCCGGCCTTTTCCTCATCCTGGGCGCCAACGTGGCCGCCGCGACCGTCCTGTTCGCGCAGGCCGGCCTCTCGCCCAACGTGCTGATCAGCATCGGCAGGCTGGCCGGGCTGTACGGCGCGCTCACGATGGCGTTCCAGCTGCTGCTGGTGGCCCGGCTGCCCTGGCTGGACCGGCGGATCGGCATGGACCGGCTCACGACGTGGCACCGCTGGACCGGCTTCACGATCCTGTGGACGCTGCTCGCGCACCTCGTGTTCATCGTCTTCGGGTACGCCGAGGTCGAGAGCCACGGCGTCGTCGACGAGCTGGTGGACATGGCCAACGAGCTGGAGGGCATCCTGCGCGCGCTGGTCGCGTTCGCGGTGATCCTCATCGTCGGGGCGGCGTCGGCGAAGTTCGCGCGGCGCCGGCTGGCCTACGAGACGTGGCACTTCATCCACCTCTACACCTACGCGGCGGTCTTCCTCGCCTTCACCCACCAGATCGCGCTCGGCACGTCGTTCGCCGGCTCGCCGATGGCGAAGGGCTACTGGTGGACGCTCTGGCTCGGGGCCGGCACCGCGGTGCTCGCCGGGCGCGTGCTGCTGCCGCTGTGGCGGAACCTGCGCCACCGGCTGCGGGTCACCGCCGTGGTTTCCGAGTCCCCGGACGTGGTTTCGGTCTACATGACCGGCAAGCACCTCGACCGGATGCCGGCCCGCGCCGGTCAGTTCTTCCTGTGGCGGTTCCTCACCAAGGACCGCTGGTACCAGGCCAACCCCTTCTCGCTGTCCGCGGCGCCCGACGGCCGCACGCTGCGCCTGACCGCGAAGGCGCTCGGCGACTCCAGTGCGTCGCTGCGCAGCCTCCGCATCGGGACGCGGGTGTTCGCCGAAGGCCCGTACGGCGCGTTCACCACGATCCACCAGCAGCGCCCCGACGCGCTGCTCGTGGCGGGCGGGGTCGGGATCACGCCGATCCGCGCGCTGCTGGAGGACATCGAAGGCCACGTCGTCGTGCTGTACCGGGTGCGCACCCAGGCCGACGCGGTGCTGCTGCCCGAGCTGAACGCGCTGGCCAAGGCCCGCGGCGCGATGGTGAGTGTCCTCACCGGACCCGACCAGGCGGTCGGCCCCCGCGGCACGATGCTCGGCCCGGCGAACCTGCACATGATGGTGCCGGACGTGCACGAGCGGGACGTGTTCGTCTGCGGCCCGCCCGGGATGACGTCGGCCGTGCTGCGCAGCCTGCGGGAGCTGCGCGTACCCAAGGCCCAGGTCCACGCCGAACGCTTCAGCCTCGCGGCCTAGGGGGACGTTGTGAAGAGAACCATCTTCGTCGTCGCGCTGTCGATCGCGGGGTTCATCGCGGTCTGGCGGTTCGAACCCGGGCCGCCGGTGCAGAACGCCGCCGCCCAGGCACCGCCCGCCGTCGTCGCACCGTCCACATCGGTCCCCAAGCCGACCTCGACAGCACCGTCGGCACCGTCCACATCGGCCGGTGGCCCGACCGGGGGCACCTCGTCGTCGGCACCGCCGCCTTCGTCCACTCCGGACAGTGCTGATGCGACGGTGACCACCCAGGGCACGCCCGAGTGGAGCACCTACGGGACCGTGCAGGTCCAGGTGACCTTCACCGGCTCCCGGATGGCCGCGATCACCCTGCTGCAGGCGCCGGACGGCGGCCGGGCCCTCACCGCCCTGCCGAAGCTGCAGGAAGAGGCGATCAAGGCGCAGAGCGCGAAGATCGACACCGTGACCGGCGCGACCGAGACGAGCGAGTCGTACAAGACGTCGCTGCAGGCCGCCATCGACGCTCGGGGCAACCGATGACGAACCGCGTGGAACAGGTGATGGGCCTGCCGGTCTCCCTCGATCTGCGGGACGAGGGGGACTTCGCCGAGGTCGTCGACGACGTCTTCGCCTGGTTCCGTGACGTCGACGCCCGGTTCAGCCCGTTCAAGGAGGACAGCGAGGTCAGCCGGTACGACCGCGGCGAGCTGCCGGCCGGGGAGCTGAGCGACGACCTGATCGAGGTGCTGGAGCTCTGCGCGTACTACGAGCAGCTCTCCGGCGGCGCGTTCCGCGCGCGGCTGCCCGGCCGCGGCCTCGACCCGTGCGCGGTGGTGAAGGGCTGGGCGGTGCAGCGCGCCGCCGACATGCTCAAGGCCGAGGGCGTCACGACGTTCTGCCTCAACGCGGGCGGCGACGTCGTCACCGCCGGCGAGCCGGAACTCGGGCGCGCGTGGCGGGTCGGCGTCCGCCACCCCGAGCAGCCCCTCGCGGTGTGCGCGGTGCTGGAGTCGCGCAACGGCGCCATCGCGACGTCGGCGGCCTACGAACGCGGCTCGCACATCCTCGACGGCCGCGACGGCACCCCGGCGACCGGCCTGATGAGCGTCACCATCGTGGCCGGCGACCTGGTCACCGCGGACGCGCTGGCCACCGCGGCGTTCGCGATGGGCGCCGAGGGCATCACGTGGGCGGCTGACCGGCCGGGCTGCGAGATCCTCATCGTCGACGACAGCCGCCGCATGCACCGGACCGCGGGACTCCTGCTGGCTTCGTGACGGCGTCCGCCAAAACCGGTCGCACCGCCCCGGCCCCTCGGCCAGACTCGGGTCATGCCTTCCGCCGTGCTGAACGTGTCCGTCGACTGCGCCGACCCGTACACCCTCTGCCAGTTCTGGAGCCAGGTCACCGGGAAACCGATCCCGGACGAGGACCGGCCGGGTGACGACGAGGTCGGCTTCGAGCTGACCGACGGCACCACGCTGCTGTTCCTGAAAGTGCCCGAGCCGAAGACGGTGAAGAACCGCCTCCACCTGTGCCTGCAGCCGGACGTGCCGCGTGACGAGGAGGTCGCGCGCCTGATCGGGCTGGGCGCTTCGCTCGTCCACGACCGGCGCAACGACGACGGCACCGGCTGGGCCGTGCTCGCCGACCCCGAGGGCAACGAGTTCTGCGTGCTGCGCAGCAAGGCCGAACGCGAGGCGACGTCGTGACGGACTCCTTCGCTGCCTCTTTCGGGGTGAACAAGGCCAACTGGGACGAGCGCGCGCCGCTGCACGCGGCGTCGCCGGACTACAACTTCGCCGACTTCGCCGCGGATCCGGCGTACCTCAGCCACGTGGTGCGGTTCGACCGGCCGCGGCTGGGCGACATCACCGGGCTGCGCGCGGTGCACCTGCAGTGCCACCTCGGCACGGACACGGTGTCACTGTCCCGGCTCGGCGCGCGGGTGTCCGGGCTCGACTTCTCGGGCGCGGCGCTGGCCGAGGCCCGGCGGCTGGCCACGGCGGCGGGCGCGGACGTCGACTACCACGAGGCCAACGTCTACGACGCCGTCTCCGTGCTGGGCGCGGAGAGCTTCGACCTGGTCTACACCGGGATCGGCGCGTTGTGCTGGCTGCCTTCGGTGGCGCGCTGGGCCGAGGTCGTGGCCGGTCTGCTGCGGCCGGGCGGGCGGCTGTTCATCCGGGAGATGCACCCGATGCTGGCGAGCCTGGACGAGACCCAGGACCCGGCGGTGCCGCGCTACTCGTACTTCGAGCACGCCGAACCGCTGGTGTTCGACGATCCGGGCACCTACGTCCAGGTCGACGGCAAACTGACGTCCACGGTGACCCACGAGTGGGCCCATTCCCTCGGCGAGATCGTCACCGCGCTGCTGGACAACGGCCTGACCCTGACCGGGCTCACCGAGCACGACAGCGTGCCGTGGAACGCGATCCCGGGCCAGATGGTGCACGACGAAGCCGTCGACGAGTGGCGGATGAAGGACACGCCCGAGCGGATCGCGGCAAGCTACACCCTGCAGGCGGTCAAGTGACCCTGATCGCGGTCGCCACCCTCGGCGGCACCATCTCGATGGCCCCTTCGAGCGGTTCCGGCGGCGCGGTGCCGCGGTTCGGTGCGGCGGAACTGCTCGACGGCGTCGGCGACCTGTCGTTCGACGTGCGGGCCGAGACGCTGGCCGCCATCGGCAGCGCGTCGATGGACTTCGCGACGCTGCTCCGGTGCCGCGACTGGGGCCTAGCCCAGGAAGCCGACGGTTTTGTGGTCGTCCAGGGCACCGACACCCTCGAGGAGACGGCGTACTTCCTGGACCTGTGCTGGCCGTCGGAGACCCCGGTGGTCGTCACCGGCGCGATGCGCAACCCGGGCCTGCTCAGCCCGGACGGCCCGGCGAACCTGCGCAACGCCCTGACGATCGCGGCCGATCCGCGTAGTCGCGGGCGGGGCGCGATGGTGACGTTGAACGACGACGTCCACGCGGCGCGGTGGGTGCGGAAGGCGCATACGAGCCACGTGGAAGCGTTTTCGTCGGCGCCCGCCGGGCCGCTCGGCATGGTCGTCGAGCAGGCGGTGCACTGGTTCCACCCGTCGCCGCCGCGGCCGCCTTTTTTGGACGGTCGTGACTTCGGCGGGCTGGTGCCGGTGGTCGAGTCCGGTCTGGACGACTCGGGCGCGGTGCTGGAGCTGATCGCCGCGGATCCGCGCGTGCGCGGGGTCGTGCTGGCCGCGACGGGCGTCGGGCACGTCTCCGAGGGCACGGCCGACGTCGTCGAACGCCTGGTTTCGCGGATGCCGGTGGTGGTCGCGTCCCGGACGGGCGCGGGCCCCACCCTGCGCTCGACGTACGGCTTCCGCGGTTCGGAGTCCAGCCTGATCGCGCTGGGCGCGACGATGGCGGGCTGGCTCGACGTCCGCAAGGCCCGCATCCTGCTGCACACCCTGCTGGCCGCCGGCGCCGACCGCCCCCGCATCGAGCACGAGTTCCGCCTGCGCGGCGACCTCGACTAACGCTGGCCAAGTGCCGTGAAGGCCACCTTGAGGGACTCTGAGTCCCTCAAGGTGGCCTTCACGGCAGGTCGGTCAGCCGGGGATCGGGCCGCTGAGCGGGTCCAGGTGGTACGGGCGCATCGCGCGCGCCGCGTCGCGGTAGACGTGGATCGAGACGGCCGGGTCCGGGCCCTCGTTGCGGACCTCGTGCACGTACCCCGGGCCGAACACCCGCGACTGCCCGGCCACCAGCGAGTGCAGCTCGGTGATCGCGCGGCCGTCCGGGGCGCGGCGGGCCACCGCCTCGGTCAGGTGCCCGCCGACCACGGTGAACGCGCCGCTGGCGAACGCGTGGTCGTGCAGGTCGGTGCGCTGGCCCGGCAGCCAGCTCATCAGCCAGACCTCCTGCTGCTCGTCCTTCGAGACGAGCGTCGCGAACCGCTCGTCCGGGTCGTAGCGCAGCAGGTGGCGCCACTGGTCACGGTCGGCGGCGACCTCCAGCGCGACGCGCACGGGGTGGCGCAGCGCGGGGTTCTCGGGACGCAGCAGGGTGTTGTCCGGGACGGCGAACATGAGGGTCCTCACGGGAGAAAGGGGTGTCGAGCTGGGCCGGGGCGGGGTTCACCGACAACAGCGACACGCGCACACGACGGCGCGGAGGTCGTGACGACCCCGCGACTCGGTCATGGTGTGCGCGAACATGACGCACAATCTCCCAGCCGCCCGGCGACCGGTCAAGCGACTCCCAGCATCCGGGCGGTACGCGCCGGAAGGGTCAGGACCACTCGTGTTTTTGCGAGCGCCCCAGCAGTTCCGCGCCGGCCTGGCGCGGGTCGACGCCCTCGTGGCAGACGCGGTGCATCGCGTCCGTGATCGGCATGTCGACACCGAGGCTCTGGGCGAGCGCCCGGATCGACGAGCACGACATGACACCCTCGGCGACCTGCCCGCCGGCGGCGGCCTGGGCCTGCTCCAGCGTGTCGCCGCGGCCGAGGCGCTCCCCGAACGTCCGGTTGCGCGAAAGCGGCGACGAGCACGTCGCGACCAGGTCGCCGACCCCGGCGAGCCCGGCGAACGTCAGCGGGTCCGCGCCGAGCTTCGCGCCGAGCCGGGCCATCTCGGCCAGGCCGCGGGTGATGAGCGTCGCCATGGTGTTCGTGCCGAGGCCGAGGCCCGCGGCCATCCCGGTGCTCAGCGCGATGACGTTCTTGCACGCCCCGCCCAGCTCGCAGCCGACGACGTCGGTGTTGGTGTACGGCCGGAAGTAGGAGTTGGCGCTGGCGCGCTGGATCGCGACCGCGCGCTCGTGGTCGGCGCAGGCGAGCACGGACGCCGACGGCTGCCCGGCGGCGATCTCCTTGGCCAGGTTCGGCCCGGTGACGACGACGACCTCGCCGGCCGGGATTCCGGCGATCTCGGCGATCACCTCGCTCATCCGCTTGAGCGTGCCGAGTTCGACGCCCTTGGCGAGGCTGACGAGAATCGTGTCGGCCGGCAGCAGCGGGCGCCACTCCGAGAGGTTCGCCCGCAGGCTCTGGCTCGGCACGGCCAGCACCACGGCATCGGCGCCGTCGAGGGCCTCGGCCGGGTCGGCGGTCGCGGTGATGCGGTCCGGCAGGCCGACACCGGGCAGGTACGCGGAGTTGGCGTGCCGCTCGCGGATGTCCGCGGCGACCTGCTCCCGGCGCGCCCACATGGTGACGTCGCGCCCGGCGTCGCCGAGGACCTTCGCGAAGGCGGTGCCCCACGAACCGGCCCCGAGCACGGTGACCCGCTGGACGTCGGCGCGCATCAGGCGGGGTCCCCCGGCTTCGCCGACGGCGGTTCCTCGTGCCGGATCTCCCCGAGCAGCCGGGTCACGTCGTCCATCATCACCTTCGTGACCTCGCGCAGTTTCGACGCGCTGCGCGTGTTGCCGTCGCGGTAGGCGGACAGGTCCAGCGGGTCGCCGACGGAGTGCGTGATGGTCTTGCGCGGGAACGGCGTGAACTTCTTCGTGTAGCCGTTGAAGATCTGGCTGGTGCCCCAGCGCGCGATCGGGATGACGGGGACGTCGTTCTGCAGCGCGAGCCGGGCGGCGCCGGTGAAGGACTCCTTCGGCCAGCCGGCCGGGTCCTTGGTGATGGTGCCCTCGGGGTAGATGACGACGAGCTTGCCCGCCGCGAGGGCGTCGTGCGCGGCCTTGAGACTGTCGCCGGCCGCGGCCGACCCGCGCGAGACGGGGATCTGCCCGGCCCCGACGAAGATCTTCCCGAAGATCGGCGTCCGGGTCAGCGACTCCTTGCCGAGGAAGCGCGGCACGCGTTTCTGCCGGTGCACGAACACGGCGTCGACGACGGGGTCGAGGTGCGAGATGTGGTTCATCACCAGCAGCGCGGGCCCCTGCCGGGGAATCTTCTCGTTCCCGGCGTACACCCGCCGCCCGATAGCGGTCAGCGGGTAGAACAGTACGGCGGCGAGTCCCACCCAGAAGCCGCCCTTTTCACGCCGGGCCACAGTCTTCCTCCTCCACGAGCTCACGTCCGCCCTTGATCCTGCCGCCCCGGGGTCGGAGCAGTCCAGGGAGGGTGGCTCAGGGGACGGGACCCCAGGTGGAACGGCTCCTCGAGCGGCTCGGGGTCGTGAGTGTTCAGTCGGGTTAGGCGGACCAGTATTTGGTCACCTACTGGCCCGGTCCGCGGCCCGGTTGCGGCGAGGTCGGCACCCGCTGAGGCCGCGACCAGCACGAGGCGTTGGTCGGCAAATTCAGCTTCACCAGAACCCCCTCTGAACACTCACGACCAGCCGCACTGTGAACAACCCGCCCGCGCCGCGACGGCCGCGCTCCCCTCACCAACACCAGAGCCGCGACTCGCCCCCCCGGTAGCCCAACGATCGGCAAATCCCCAGCACCAGGCCCATTTCCCCGCGCCGACCCGCCCCCCAGACAGAGCCCACCCTCCCTGGGGGCCACCCCGTCTCAACGCTACCGGCCGACCCCGACAAAACCCCCGCCCCAGCCCACCCCATCCCCCGAGTTGTCCACAACACCGCGAACCTGTGGACAACCACCCCGTCCCTGCCCCGGCGGCCCGCGTTTCGGGTAAAGATGGACGGGTGGACGTGGACCTGGTCGTACCGATGAAACACCCCCGCGACGGGAAGTCGCGGCTGCGTGGCGCCGTGGAGGCGGACCGGCACCCCGCGCTGGTACTGGCGCTCGCCGCCGACACGCTCGCCGCGGTCGTCGCGACCGCCCGGGTGCGGCGGGTGCTGCTCGTCGCCGCCGATCCGGCGGCCGTCGCCGAGCTCCGGGACCTCGGGATCGAGATCGTCGGTGAAAGCGGCGAAGGCCTCAACGCTGCCTTCCGCCGTGGCGCCACCCTGCTGAGAGCAGACGACCCGGGCGGACAGATAGGCGCCCTGCAAGCCGATCTCCCCGCCCTGCGCGCCGGTGACCTCTCCGCCGCGCTGGCCGAAGCGGCGGGACGCCGCGCCTTCGTCGCCGACCGGCAGGGCACCGGCACCACCCTGCTGCTGGCCGCCCCCGGGGCACCGCTGGACCCGCGGTTCGGGCCGGGTTCCGCGCGGGCGCACCAGGCCTCGGGAGCGGTGGCCCTGCGCGGGGAACTCCCCTCGCTGCGCAGTGACGTCGACACGCCCGAAGACCTCGCCCATGTCCGGACCCTGGGTGTCGGGAAACACACCGCCGCCCGGTTCGGCGAACCCTGTGCCACGCCCGGGTGAGGTGTTCATCTGACCTTCACCACGTCCGGAGCAAATCCGTCTCTCTTAGTGAAGAATGGGCTCGGTGAGCACAGACGACGGCGGCACGCCCGCACCGCGGAGGCGACGGAACCCGGCGACCGGATCCGAAACGGCGAAGAAGACCACCGCGGCCAAGCCGGCCGCGGCGAAGAAGGTCCCGTCGAAGTCCACCGCGCGCGACACCGCCGCCCGTGCCACGGCCGGGAAAGCGAGAGTCCGCAAGAGCACTCCCGCCGCGGCGACCCCTCGCCGCCGCAGCTCCGCGCAGGGCAACGCGCGCGGGGCCGAGGAGTTCCGTGCCATCCCGTCGGCGCCGCCGGCCGTCACCGCCGCGCCGAGCGCCGTCGAGACGCTGCCGGACGACCGGTACTTCAACCGTGAGCTCTCGTGGCAGGACTTCAACGCCCGCGTGCTCGCGCTGGCCGAGGACGAGTCGCAGCCGCTGCTCGAACGCACGAAGTTCCTCGCGATCTTCGCGTCCAACCTGGACGAGTTCTACATGGTCCGCGTCGCCGGCCTGAAGCGCCGCGACGAGACCGGCCTGCTGGTCCGCAGCGCGGACGGGCTCACCCCGCGCGAGCAGCTGGACTACATCGCCAAGCGCAACCAGGACCTGGTCGAGCAGCAGACCGGCGCGTTCGAGAAGGGCCTGCGCCCGCTGCTGGCCGAGCACGACATCCGGATCGTCGGTTGGGCCGACCTCGCCGGTGCCGACCAGCTGCGCCTGTCCAGCTACTTCTCCGAGCAGATCTTCCCGGTGCTGACGCCGCTGGCCGTCGACCCCGCGCACCCGTTCCCGTACATCTCCGGCCTTTCGCTCAACCTGGCCGTCACGGTCCGGGACCCGGAAGGCGGCACCGAGCGCTTCGCCAGGGTCAAGGTGCCCAGCAACGTGCCCCGGCTGATGCGCGTCGAAAACGAGCGGACCAGCCGCACCGCGACCTTCCTGCCGCTGGAAGAGCTGATCGCGGCGCACCTGGGCGAGCTGTTCACCGGGATGGACGTCACCGAGCACCACGTCTTCCGCGTCACCCGCAACGCCGACTTCGAGGTCGACGAGGACCGCGACGAAGACCTGCTCCAGGCCCTCGAGCGCGAGCTGGCCCAGCGCCGGTTCGGCCCGCCGGTGCGCCTCGAGGTCGCGCAGGACATGAGCGAGCACATGCTCGAGCTGCTGCTGCGCGAGCTGGACGTCGACCCGGCCGACGTCGTCGAGGTCCCCGGCCTGCTCGACCTGACCTGCCTGCACCAGCTGTCCGGGGTGGACCGCAAGGAGCTCAAGGACCGGCCGTTCGTGCCGGCGACGCACCCGGCGTTCGGCGAGCGCGAGACGCCGAAGAGCGTCTTCGCGACGCTGCGCGAGGGTGACGTGCTGGTGCACCACCCGTACGACTCGTTCTCGACGAGCGTGCAGCGCTTCATCGAGCAGGCCGCGGCCGACTCGAAGGTCCTCGCGATCAAGCAGACCCTGTACCGGACTTCGGGCGACTCCCCGATCGTCGACGCGCTGATCGACGCCGCCGAGGCGGGCAAGCAGGTCGTCGCGCTGGTCGAGATCAAGGCGCGGTTCGACGAGCAGGCCAACATCACCTGGGCGCGCACGCTGGAGCGTGCGGGCGTGCACGTCGTGTACGGCCTGGTCGGGCTGAAGACGCACTGCAAGGTGTCGATGATCGTGCGCCAGGAGGGCTCGACCATCCGGCGCTACTGCCACATCGGCACCGGCAACTACAACCCGAAGACCGCGCGGCTCTACGAGGACATCGGCCTGTTCACCGCCGACCCGAGCATCGGCGCGGACGTCACCGACCTGTTCAACGTGCTCACCGGCTACTCCCGCCAGGACACCTACCGGACGATCCTCACCTCGCCGCACGGCATCCGGCGGGGCATCGTCCGCGCGATCGGCGAGGAGATCGAGCTGGCGCGGGCCGGGCAGCACGCCGGGATCCGGATCAAGTGCAACTCGCTGGTCGACGAGCAGATCATCGACGCGCTCTACCACGCGTCGCAGGCCGGCGTCCCGGTCGAGATCGTGGTGCGCGGGATCTGCACGCTGAAGCCCGGTGTCGAAGGCCTGTCCGAGAACATCCACGTCCGGTCGATCCTCGGCCGGTTCCTGGAGCACTCGCGGATCTTCAACTTCCGCGCCGGCGGCACGCACTGGATCGGCAGCGCGGACATGATGCACCGCAACCTGGACCGGCGGATCGAAGCGCTGGTGCGGGTCAAGGACCCGAAGCTGACGCGCCAGCTCGACGACATCTTCGAGTCCGCGCTGGACCCGGAGACCCGCTGCTGGGTGCTGACCGAGAGCGGCGAATGGGCGCCGTCCCCGGCCGAGGGCTCGCGCGTGCGTGATCACCAGCTCGAACTCGCCAAGCTGCACGGGGCCGCCGGATGACCCAGGAGGTACGGGCGGCCGGCGCGGTCCTGTGGCGCCTCGCCGGGAGGGCGGTCGAGGTCGCCCTGGTCCACCGCCCGCGGTACGACGACTGGTCGCTGCCGAAGGGAAAGCTCGATCCGGGCGAGACGACGGCCGAGGCCGCCGTGCGGGAGGTCCGTGAGGAGACCGGGTTCCGCGCGGTGCTGGGCCGGTACGTGGCCCGGACCTCCTACGACGTGCCGGCGAAGCACGGGTCCGGCACGGTCCCGAAGACCGTCGACTACTTCAGCGCCGAAGCGGTGTCCGGCGAGTTCGAGGAGAACGACGAGGTCGACGAGCTGCGCTGGCTGGAACCGACCGCGGCCGAGAAACTGCTGACGCGGCACGAGGACGTGCGGGTGCTGCGCGTGTTCTGCCAGCTGCCGGCCGGGCTGACGACCCTGCTGCTGGTGCGGCACGCGAAGGCGGGCAAGCGCGACGGCTGGAGCGGCGACGACGACCTGCGGCCGCTGTCGGAAGCCGGGCTGCGGCAGGCGGCGGGGCTGCGGCGGGTGCTGGCGCTGTCCGCCCCGGACCGGGTGCTCTCGGCGCCGCGGCTGCGGTGCGTCCAGACGGTGCGCGGGATCGCCGAGGACATCGGCACCGAGGTGCGGCACGAGCCGCTCTTCTCCGAAGAGGGCTACTGGCCGGACCCGGTGCTGGGGGTGGCGCGCCTGCTGGCGATCGCCGGTGACGGCGGGACCCCGGTCGTGGCCAGCCAGGGCGGCGTGATCCCGGACCTGGTGAGCGTCCTGGCGGACCGCGACGGCGTCGAGCTGAGCGCGGCGCGCGGCGGTGTCGTGCCGAGCAAGAAGGGCTCGTTCTGGGTCCTGTCGTTCCGCCCCCCGACGGCCGAGGACGGCCCGATCCTGGTGGCGGCCGACTACCACGCGAGCGCGCTGCCCGCCCCGGCTCCCAGCCGCCACTGAGCCCGAGCGCCCCAATGTGGCATTGGGTGCGTTGGACGCAGCGAACGCCACATTGGGGCGTATGGGACCTCGAAGACAGCGCCGTGACAGTGGATGTTGGTGTACTGGTTCCGGTCCCCCGCCGGGCCGCGCCGGGCTAGGGGTACGGCGCGTCCTTCGCCGGGGGCTCGTCTGGTGGCACCGTGGCCAGCAGTGCCTGGATCTCCGGGACCCGGGGATCTCCGAGGCGCTGGCTGACGGCCAGCGCCTCGGCCCAGTGGGTGCCGGCCTCGCGCGCCCGGCCCGTGCGGTGCTTGAGCCGCCCGAGCGTGATCTGGACGTCGATGGTGCCGTAGTCGGCGTTGAGCTCCTTCAGCTCGGTGAGGGCGTCGAGCCCCGCCTTCTCCGCTTCGTCGTGTCTGCCGGCGCCTTCGAGGGCCTCGGCGACGTTCCCCAGCGCGAGCGCCGCGTGGTAGCGGTCGCCGAGTTCGGCGAAGGCCTCGTGCGCGGCCTGGGCGGCTTCGGCGGCGTGGTCGTAGTCGTGCAGGCCGATGCGGCTGGCGCTGACGTTGAGCAGCGCGTGCGGGACGAAGGTGCGCTGGCCGCGGTCGCGGGCGAGGTCGACGGCCTTGAGGGCGTAGCGCTCGGCCTCGGCGTACTCGGCGCGGACGTAGTAGGCACCGGACAGGTTGGACAGGATCGCGACGGTCAGCGCCGTGTCGTTCCCGGTCTCGGACGCCGTTCGCGCTTCTTCCAGCGCTTCGAGGGCCTTGTCGGGCTGGAGGGTGCGCAGGTAGGCCGAGCCGAGGTTGTTGGCGCTGTACTGGAGACCGGTGTTGTCCCCCGCGTCGCGGGTCGCGGTGACGGCGACGCCGGCCGTCGCGATCCAGTCGTCGCGGTCGTGGCGTTCGGCGAAGAACCCGCGCAGCAGCCAGGCGAGCTTCCACGCGTGCGCGACCCAGCCGCGGTCCGCGGCGAGGCCGACGAGTGCGGTCAGCGCCGGGCGTTCGGCGGTGTACCAGGCGATCGTGTCCTCGTGCTGCGCGAACCGGACGGCCGCGACCGGCGCCGGGTCGAGCGTGATGTCGTCGGTGAGCAGGTCGGGGCGGACGAGCTTGTTGGCCTCGGCGACGCTGGCGAGGTACCAGTCGACGAGCCGCCGCAGCGCCGCCTCCCGTTCCGTCGTGGTCGTTTCCGTCTCGACGAGCTCGGCGGCGTAGACGCGCAGCAGGTCGTGGAACTGGTAGCGGTCGGTGCCGGGCTGGTTGAGCAGGTGCGCGGCGGCGAGCTGGTCGGCGAGCTCACGTGCTTCGCGCAGGTCGGCGCCGGCGAGCGCGGCGGCCGACGAGAGACTGAAGGCCAGGCCGGGGTGCAGGCCCAGCAGCCGGAAGAACCGGGCGGCGGCCGGGCGCAACGCCTTGTAGGACCACGAGAACGCGGCGCGCAGGTCGGTGCCGGCATCCTGCGGGTCGCGCAGGGTGTCGAGCCGCAGCTTCTGGTCGCGCAGCTCCTCGACGATCCCCGCCAGCGAAACCCCGGAGAGGCGCGACGCGCGTTCGCCCGCCAGCGCCAGCGCCAGCGGGAGCCGGCCGCAGAGCTGGACGAGCTCCGCGACGGCGCCGGGTTCGGCGGCGATGCGCTGCGGCCCGACGCTCCCGGCGAGCAGCGCTTCGGCGTCACGGTCGTCGAAGGAGCGCAGCGCGATGCGGCGGGCGCCGTCGCGGGCGACCAGGCCGCGCAGCTGGTTGCGGCTGGTCACGACGACGAGGTTGCCGGCGCCGGGCAGCAGCGGGCGGACCTGGTCGGCGTCGCGGGCGTTGTCGAGCAGCATCAGCGTGCGGCTGCCGTCCAGCCTGCTGCGCAGCAGCCCGGAGCGTTCCTCCACTGTGGAAGGCCACGTCTCGGGCGGGACGCCGAGCGCGCGCAGGAAACCGGCCAGCGCCGTCTCCGTCGTGACGGGGGTGCCCGCGGAGTGCCCGCGCAGGTCGAGGAACAGCTGGCCGCCGGGGAACCGGTCGCGCACGCGGTGGGACCAGTGCACGGCCAGCGACGTCTTGCCGACACCGGCGGTGCCTTCGATGACGACGACACCGGACGCGCCACCGGGCGGGAGCCGGTCCAGCTCCGCGAGCTCGGCGCCGCGGCCGGTGAACCCGGCGACGTCGAAGGGCAGCTGCCGCGGGACTTCGGTGCGGGCGGCGGGTTCGGCGTCGGCGGCGAGCAGCTCGGCGTGCAGGCGGCGCAGGTCCTCGCCGGGTTCGACACCGAGCTCGTCGGCCAGCAGCGCGCGGAGCCCGGCGTAGCGGGACAGGGCCTCGGCTCGGCGCCCGGAGCGGGCGAGGGCGCGCACCAGCCGTTCCCACAAGGATTCCCGCAGCGGATGCTGCGAGACGAGGTCGGTGAGCTCGGCGATGAGCCGCGCGTCCGGGACGAGGCCGCCGTCGAGGTCGATCCGCTGCTCGACGGCGAACAGGTACCGCTCGGTCAGCAGCGGCCCCCATTCGGCGGTCAGCGTGGGTGATCCGACACCTTCGAGCGGCGTGCCGGCCCAAGCGTCGAGCGCGGTGGTGAGCAGGGCGCGCCGCGGCGCGGGCCCGGTGGTGGCCGCGGCCTGGTCCAGGGTGCGCAGGAACCGCAGGGCGTCCACCCGGGACGGGTCCACGACCAGCCGGTACCCCTCCGGCTCGGTCACGACGGTGTCCTCGCCGCAGAGCCGGCGCAGCCGCATGACGTAGGTCTGCAGGCTGCCCCGGATGTGCGCGGGTGGCGCTTCTCCCCACACCCCGCGCGCGAGGGTGTCGATCGAGACCAGGCGGCCCGCGGACAGCGCGAGTGTCGCGAGCAGCGCGCGCTGGCGGGAACTGGTCAGCAGGACCGGCGAACCGTCGACGAGCACCTGGAAGGAACCGAGAAGCCGGATGTCGATGGTGGTCGCCCCCAGGTTCGCCTAGCGCCGGGCCCCGCCGGACGCGGATCCCGAGAACCGCAGCGTGGCACCACTCGGCCGGGCGCTCAAGCAACTTTGCGAAATTGGGCGGAACCGGTCCCGGCGCCGCAGAGTAACCCGGGTGGCCGTACGCGGCTTCCTTTCGGGAAAGGACTCGTGCCCGTGAGTAACTCTTGTGCGGCAACCGAACGATCGGCTCGCGTACCCGAATCTCGCTCACATTCCCGGCCCACGCACCCGCCCTGCCACCTCACGCACCGGAAGGGGTCGGCTCACGCATCGAAAGGGTCAGTTCGCGTACCCGGACAGTCGGCTCACGTACCGGAAGGGTCAGTCCGCGTACCTGGACAGTCGGCCCACGTATCGGAACGGTCGGCTCACGTACCCAGACAGTCGACTCACGCACCGGAAGGGTCAGTTCGCGTACCCGGACAGTCGACTCACGCACCGGAAGGGTCGGCTCGCATACCCGGACAGTCGGCTCACGTACCGGAAGGGTCGGCTCACGTACCTGCACAGTCGGTTCGCGTACCTGGACAGTCGGCCACGTACCGGAAGGGTCGGCTCGCGTACCCGGACCGTCGGTTCGTGAACCGACCTTCTGGGCACATGAACCGACCCCCTGGGTACGCGAGCCGACTCCCTGGGTACGTGAACCGACTCCCTGGGTACGCGAGCCGACTGTCCGGGTGCGCGAGCCGACTCTCTGGGTACGTGGGCCGACCGGTCCGGGCGGGATTGCTTCTGGCACACCGGGGAGCGAAGCAGGCAGGGCCCCGCGCTTGGCTGCGCGGGGCCCTGCCTGGGAAAACTTCGCCGGGTGCGGGTCAGCTCTTCTTGGCCGCGGTCGATGTCCGCCGGGCCGGAGCCTTCGCCGCCGTGGTCCTGGCCGCGGCCGGCTTGCGGGCGGTGGTGGTCTTCGCCGCCGTGGTCGTCTTCGCCGCCGCGGTGCGAGCGGCGGGCTTGCGGGCCGTGGTGGTCTTGGCCGCCGCCGGCTTCGCCGGTGCGGCCTTGGTGGTCCTGGTCGCCGTCGTCTTGGCCGCGGCGGGCTTCGCCGCCGTGCGGGTGGTGGCCGGCTTCGCCGCGGTGGTGCGGGTCCGCGTCGCCGTCGCGCGGGCGGTGGCGGGCTTCGCCGCCGCCGCACGGGGTGTGGTGGCCCGCGTGCTGGTCGTCTTGGCCGGGGCAGACGCCCTGGCCACGGACGCGCGAGTCGTCGTTCCGGCCGCGGTGGCGCGCTTGACCGGCGCGGCCTTGGCCAGCTTCTTCGCACCCGAAACGACGTCCTTGAAGGTGGTCCCCGCACGGAACGCCGGCACGTTGGTCTTCTTGACCCGCACCGCCTCGCCGGTACGCGGGTTCCGGGCGGTGCGGGCCGCGCGGGCGCGCTTCTCGAACACCCCGAAGCCGGTGATGTTGACCTTTTCGCCCTTGTTGACCGTCCGGATGATGATGTCGACCAGACCGTCGACCGCCTGCGAAGCCACCTTCTTGTCGCCCAAGCGCTCCGACAGCGCCTCGATCAGCTGAGCCTTGTTCGCCATCAAGTCCTCCCGGGAGGAGCAACGGCCACGTCGGCCGGCTGAAGGACACGGTATTACCAACGCAGCACAAACTCCAGACGTCCCACCGGCTCTTTCCCTTGCCCCGAGGCGGGTTCCGCCACGCGTCGAACGTCCGCCGGCCGCGACACGAAAAAGGCGGGATCCCTTGCCGGGCAAGGGATCCCGCCTTTGATCCGGACTAGCTCGCGGCGATCGGCGTGGTCGTCGGCTTCCAGGACGGACGGGTCGTCTCGAAGGCGTCGATCTCACCGGCATGGCGCAACGTGAGAGCGATGTCGTCGAGTCCTTCGAGCAGCCGCCAGCGGACGTAGTCGTCGATCTGGAACGGCGCGGTGAAGTCCTTGGCCCGCACGGTCTTGGTCTCGAGGTCCACCGTGACCTCGGTGCCGGGCTCGTTTTCGAGCAGCTTCCAGAGCAGTTCGACGTCGTGCTGCTCGCACTGGGCGGCCACCAGGCCGCCCTTGCCGGAGTTGCCGCGGAAGATGTCGGCGAAGCGGGCGGAGACGACGGCCCGGAAGCCGTAGTCCATCAGCGCCCAGACGGCGTGCTCACGGGACGACCCGGTGCCGAAGTCGGGCCCGGCGACGAGCACGCTGCCCGCGTTGAACGGCTCCTGGTTGAGGATGAACTGCTCGTCGCCGCGCCAGGCGGCGAACAGGCCGTCCTCGAAGCCGGTCCGGGTGACCCGCTTGAGGTAGACCGCCGGGATGATCTGGTCGGTGTCCACGTTGGACCGGCGCAGGGGGACGCCGACGCCGGTGTGCTGGGTGAACGGTTCCATGGTGGGAGCTCCTCTCGGGAGGTCAGGCGGGGACGAGGTCTTCCGGGGACGAGAGCGTGCCGCGCACGGCCGTCGCGGCGGCGACCAGCGGCGAGACCAGGTGCGTCCGGCCGCCCTTGCCCTGCCGGCCCTCGAAGTTGCGGTTGGACGTCGACGCGCTGCGTTCGCCCGGCTTCAGCTGGTCCGGGTTCATGCCGAGGCACATCGAGCAGCCGGCCTGCCGCCACTCGGCGCCCGCGGCGGTGAAGACCGTGTCGAGGCCCTCCTCTTCGGCGGCCTTGCGCACCCGCATCGAGCCGGGGACGACCAGCATCCGGACGGAGTCCGCGACCTTCCGGCCGCGCAGCACCTCGGCCGCGGCGCGCAGGTCCTCGATCCGGCCGTTGGTGCAGGAGCCGAGGAAGACGGTGTCGACCGAGATCTCCCGCAGCGGCGTGCCGGGCTTGAGATCCATGTAGGACAGGGCCTTCTCGGCGGCGACGCGGTCGTTCTCGTCCGGGATCTGCTCCGGGTCGGGCACCGCGGCACCCAGCGGGAGGCCCTGGCCGGGGTTGGTGCCCCAGGTCACGAACGGCGTCAGCGCGCTCGCGTCGAGGTGCACCTCCTCGTCGAACTCGGCGCCGTCGTCCGTGCGCAGCTGCCGCCAGTTTTCGACCGCGGCGTCCCAGTCGGCGCCCTTCGGCGAGTGCGCGCGGCCCTTCAGGTACTCGAACGTCGTCTCGTCCGGGGCGATCATCCCGGCGCGGGCGCCGGCCTCGATCGACATGTTGCAGACGGTCATCCGGGCTTCCATCGACAGGGCCTCGATGGCCTTGCCGCGGTACTCCAGGATGTAGCCCTGGCCACCGCCGGTGCCGATCTTCGCGATCACCGCGAGGATGACGTCCTTGGCCGTGACGCCGGGGCGCAGCTCACCGTCGACCGTGATCGCCATCGTCTTGAATGGACGCAGCGGCAGCGTCTGGGTGGCCATGACGTGCTCGACCTCGGACGTGCCGATGCCGAAGGCGATCGAGCCGAACGCGCCGTGCGTGGAGGTGTGGCTGTCGCCGCAGACCACGGTCATCCCGGGCTGGGTCAGGCCGAGCTGCGGGCCGATGACGTGCACGATGCCCTGCTCGGCGTCTCCCATCGGGTGCAGCCGGACACCGAACTCCTTGCAGTTGCGGCGAAGGGTGTCGACCTGCGTGCGCGAGACCGGATCGGCGATGGGGAGCTCGATGTCCACGGTCGGGACGTTGTGGTCCTCGGTCGCGATGGTGAGGTCGGGGCGGCGCAGCGGCCGCCCGGCCAGCCGGAGGCCGTCGAAGGCCTGTGGGCTGGTCACTTCGTGCAGCAGGTGGAGGTCGATGTAGAGCAGGTCCGGTTCGGCGCCTTCCCCTCGGCGCACGAGGTGGCTTTCCCACACCTTCTCCGCGAGCGTGCGGGCCTTGCCGGTCGCGCTGGTCATCTCCGGCTCCTTCCACGGTCTGTCTGTTGTGGTGGTGGAACTCGGGCGCACACCTGCGGAACTGGTGCGAGCCGCGAAGGAGGGGCGCAGCTCGAGTTCAGGGTTTTCCCAGATGCTGGACTTCCCAAAGTGCGGGACGCTAGTATCGGGTCGTGGGACAGCATAGCGGTATCGGAGTACTGGACAAAGCAGTGGCCGTTCTGCAGGCGGTGGCCGACGACCCCTGCGGACTGGCGGAACTGTGCACGCGGACCGGTCTGCCGCGGGCGACCGCGCACCGGCTCGCGGTCGGTCTCGAGGTGCACCGCCTGCTGCGCCGCGGTCCGGACGGGCGCTGGCGCCCGGGCACGGCACTGGCCGAGCTCGCGGGCGGCTCGACCGATCCGCTGCTCGACGCCGCCGGCGTGGTCCTGCCGAAACTGCGTGACGTCACCGGCGAAAGCGTGCAGCTGTACCGGCGTGACGGCGTTCAGCGTGTGTGCGTCGCGACCGCGGAACCGCCGTCCGGCCTGCGCGACACGGTCCCGGTGGGCTCCCGGCTGCCGATGACGGCCGGCTCGGGTGCGAAGGTGCTGGCGGCCTGGGCGGATCCGCACACCCAGCGCACGATCCTCGCGGACGCCGTCTTCGGCGAGCGCACGCTGCTGGAAGTCCGCCGCCGCGGCTGGGCCCAGAGCGTCGCCGAGCGCGAGCCGGGTGTGGCGAGCATCTCGGCGCCGGTCCGCGACTCCGCCGGCACGGTGGTGGCGGCGGTGTCGGTGTCCGGCCCGATCGAGCGCATCGGCCGCAAGCCGGGCGCCCGCTGGGCCGCGGACCTCCTCGCGGCCGCCGACGCGCTCCAAGAGCGTCTCTGACGCCCCTCCTGCCCCAGGAGTCACACAACGCCGTGAAGGCCACCTTGAGGGACTCTGAGTCCCTCAAGGTGGCCTTCACGGCATTTCGGGCTACGCCTGGCCGGTCTCGAAACGGGCGACCTTGCCGTCGCGGACGGTGAACTTCCAGCGGGTGCGCATCGCGCCCCACGTCGAGTTCGAGTAGTTCGCGACGAACGCGCGGCCGTCGTCGTCCGCCTTATCGACGTCGAGCCGGCCCTGGCTGGAGAAGATCTCCCGCTCGGTCCACTCGCCGAGGTCGCGCTCGGTGCCGTCGTCCGACATCGTCGCGTCCGGGGTCAGGGAAGCCTGGAACGCCGCGCGGTCGCCCGCGTTCAGCGCGTCGATGAACGCGCGCACCGCCGGGTCGCCGATCTGGTCCGTCATGACCTCCATCTCAGCACGCCGCGTGTGCACCGTTCGGGGGAACCTGACGGCGGTGGCGTATTCGGTGACGGCGGTCACGTCTCCTTCCCGTCGGAACCATGGAGGGGGAACACCATGTCCACCACGCTGAACCGCCGGGCGCTCGCCATGCTGCGGGCCGTCGGGGCCGGACGGGCCGAGCTGACCTGCAGTTGCGAGCCCGACCTGCGGATCGACGGCCTGCCGTGCTGCGACCAGGCGACCGCGCACGACCTGGCCCGGGCCGGGCTGATCCGGCCGGCGCTGGGCCCGGCCGTCGCCGTCGGGCAGTGGGCGCCCGCGGAGCTGACCGACGGCGGCCGGCTCGCCCTGGGTGAACCGCTCGCCGCCTGAGATGCAACCATTCGGCCTCTTCGCGCGTGTACGCGTCAAAGATCGCCGCGAGGGGGCAATCATGAAGTTCGCTGTGGGCCTGCTGGCCGTGGGCCTGACACTGACCGCGTGTTCCGGTTCCGGGACGGCCGCGCCACCACCGGTGACGGTGACCGCGCCGGTCTCGATCCCGCCGGCCCCGACGGCGGATCCGGCCGTGGTGAGCTGGGTGGACGGGTTCTGTTCCGCGGTCAACGGCTACCGCAAGCGCACCAACGCCGAGTCCCAGCCGGGCCAGCCACAGCCGAAGTCGGTCGCGGAAGCCCAGAAGGCCCTCAGCGCCCAGCTGGGCGCCTTCGCGGCGCGAACGGGCGAAGTGGTCGACAAGCTGACGGCGCTCCCGGCGGCGCCGGTCCCGCTGGCCGAGACGGTCCGGACGTCGTTCCTCGGGAAGTTCACGACGTCCCGCGACCGCGCGGCCCACGCCAAGACCGCCCTGGACGGCGCCAAGCCGGGCGACGAGGCCTCCCAGACCCCGGCGGCCGACGCGGTCGAGAAGGCCCAGCAGGACCTCGACGGCACCTACGACCCGGTGGCCCCGCTGGCGGAGTCGCAGGACCTGCTCCTCGCCACCGCGACGGCCCCCGGCTGCAAGATGTAGCGGGTGTTCAGCCGAGACGGCCGGCACACCCGGTGTGTTGGCCGTCGCGGTCCGCGGGTGCCGGCCTCGCCGCAACCGGGTGTCCCTTGGTGCGGCTGGGCCGGCCGGCGGCCTTCGATGGAGGATTCTGGACGCCCAATGTCCGGGATCCTCCATCGACGAAGGTGCGGAAGCCGGGGAGTCGAGGGGGCCGCGGGTCGGCACCTCAGGACGGTGGCAGCGGGTGGATCCGATAGGCGGGATCCGGGTCGCCGAACTCCAGGGTGTTCTCGTCCAGCGCGTTGGCCACCACGACCGCGCCACCGTCGAAGGCGAAACGGACCGCCACCATTCCGTGGCCCGGGTCCGCGCCCTTTCCGGCCCATTCCACCAGCTCCACCGAGCGCAGCTCGCGACCCCGCACCGCGGCCAGGTCCGGGTCGGCGTCCTCGCGCCAGGCGAGGCGGAACGGCGGCTCGCCTTCGGACTCCCAGCTGCGCCTGCCGATCGGGTCGACCGTGTTCCAGGTGATCGAGAAGTCCGTGAACTTCTGGTGGCTCAGCTCGACCTGCTCGCCCGCGAAGTCGAACAGCACCGGGCACTGCGTGAACCACTCGTCCTCGTCGAGGTCCCAGCCGAGCCACGCGTGGTCGAGCCGGCGGCCCCGCAGCGACGCGAGCCGCGTGCCGTGGGCCGCCGTGATCGCGCGGCGGCCGTCGAGCCACTGCGGCTCGTAGCCTTCGATCCCGAAGTACGTCACCCGGCCATCATCGTCGCAGCGACGCCTGCAGCGGCAGTGACCGTGACGAGTCGCCCACCTGCACCGTGAAGGCGCCGTGGACCGGGGTCCACGCCTTGTCCCAGATCGAGAAGTCGCGCTGGTCCAGGTGGATCGTCACGCGCTGGGACTGCCCCGGCGCGAGCTGGACCCGCTCGAACCCCTTGAGCTGGCGCGGCGGCTCGCCCGCCGCCGCCGGGAAGCCCAGGTACAGCTGCGCGACCTCGGCGCCCGCGCGGCGGCCGGTGTTGCGGACCGTGAACGTCGCCGTCGCGCCGTCGCCGGTGTTGCGGACCGACAGGCCCGAGAAGGCGAACGTCGTGTACGACAGGCCGTAGCCGAACGGGAACAGCGGGGTCTTGCCCTGCGCGTCGAACCAGCGGTAGCCGATCTGCAATCCCTCCGAATACGTGGCCACACCGTTGACGCCGGGGAACTGCTCGGGTGTGTTCGCCGGGGTGTCCGCGTCCGCCGCCGGGAACGTGATCGGCAGCTTCGCCGACGGGTTGCTGTCACCGAAGAGCACCCCGGCCACCGCCGCGCCGTCCTGCTGCCCGGGGTACCAGGCCTGCAGGATCGCGGGCACCGACGACGCCCACGGCATGAGCACCGGGCCGCCGCTCTTCACCACGACCACCGTGTGCGGGTTGGCCGCGGCGACCGCCGCGACGAGCGCGTCCTGGTTGCCCTCCAGCGCCAGGCTCGGGCGGTCCTTGCCCTCCGCTTCGTTGTCGCCCACCATCACGATCGCGACGTCGGACGCACCCACCAGCGTGGCCGCGCGCGCCGGGTCACTGCCGTCGTCGAGCGTCACCGAGGCACCCGGAACCCGCTGCTGGAGGCCCGCCAACGGGTCCACTGTGGACGTCGGGATGACGGCGGAGCTGCCGCCACCGCCGGTCTTGGCCTGGGTCGCGAACGGCCCCACCAGGGCGATCGAGCGCACCGAAGAGGAGTCGAGCGGCAACTGCGCGTGTTCGTTGCGCAGCAGCACCATGCCGCGCTCGGCGAACTGCTTCGCGGCCGCGTCGTGCTCGGCGGTCGGCAGCGGCGTGAGCACCGGCGGGTGGTCGAACTGGCCGAAGGCGAACATCGTCCGGAACCGCGGCAGCAGCAGCTCGTCGACGCGCTGCTCGGTGACCTGCCCGGCGAGCACGGCCTGCTTCATCTTGTCGCCGTACCAGGTGCCGTCGATCATCTCGAGGTTCATGCCCGCGTCCGCCGAGCCGACGGTACTGTGCGCGGCGCCCCAGTCCGACTGCACGAACCCCTTGAAGCCCCAGTCGTCCCGCAGCTTTCCCTGCAGCAGCGCGGGGTTCTCGCACGTGAACACGCCGTTGATCTTCGGGTAGGCGCACATCACCGACCCGGCCTTGCCTTCGGTGACGGCCTGCTCGAAGTGCGGCAGGTAGATCTCGTTGAGCGTGCGCTCGTCGATGTGCTCGTCGACGCTCTGCCGCTGCGTCTCCTGGTTGTTCGCCGCGTAGTGCTTGACCTCGGCGATGGTGCCGTTCTCCTGGATGCCGCGGATGTCGGCGGTGGCGATCGCCCCGGCGAGCACCGGGTCCTCCCCCATGCCCTCGAAGGTCCGGCCGTTGCGCGGGACGCGGGCCATGTTGATGTCGGGCGCCTCGGACACGTTGTGCGCGAGCGCCCGGGTCTCGTTGCCGATCAGCCGGCCGTAGCGGCGCGCGACGTCGGTGTCGAACGTCGACGCCAGCGCCATCGTGGCGGGCAGCGCGGTCGCCGGTTTCTGCGGTTTGTCGTCGGCCGGGCCCATGCCGGCCGGGCCGTTGGCGATCCGGAAACCGGGGACGCCGAGACGCGGGATGGGCGGCACGAACCGCTGGTGCTCGGCGTCGGGCTGCAGGTGCAGCTGGGAGATCTTCTCGTCGAGCGTCATCGCCGCGACCAGTTCGGCGGCGCGGCGATCGGGCGACTGCCGGGCGTCTCGCCACGGCTGAGCGGCGGCCATCCCGGTGAGCGGGACCGTCAGCGAAAGCCCCAGCAGCGAGGCAAGAACCAGTCGGCCGTAACGCATCGAGTCTCCCTCGCCACTGAACGGGACCAAAGCCGGGCAGAAGGTAACGCATACGTGGCACCAAAACATAGACTCGATAGTTGTTCACGTACATGAACATTCCCGGGACTCAACCGTTTCCCCGGCTCAAGCGTGGAGGAGGCGAGGAACGAGGGAGGACGCGGGATGGTCAAGAAAACACTGATCGGCGTAATGGTGGTGGGCGCGGCGGCGCTGACGCTGACGGCTCCGGCGAGTGCCGCTGACGAGGTCAGCTGGGGAATCACCCAGCAGGTCGAGCCGGGCGGTCGGATCGACGCGGAGACCCACGCGGCGATCGGCAACGGCTGCAGCCCGCGCACGGCGGTCACGTCGAAGGGGTTCGCCACACCGCTGCAGTTCACCGAAGGTGGCAACTTCGGCCGCGCCGGCGGCCACACCACGGCGATCAAGATTCCGGGCAAGTACACGGCGACGTTCACGTGCTCCGACGGCCGGGTCGCCACCGGGTCGTTCACCATCCTGGGCACCCCGCCGCCGACCACCACGACGACCAAGCCGAAGCCGCCGACCACGAAGCCGAAGCCGCCGTCGACCACGACGTCCAAGCCCGCCAAGCCGGCGAAGCCGCAGGTCGCGGTCAAGCCGGCCGGCGCGCCGCAGACCGGGGACGGGTCACTGAGCTGACCCTCCACAAAGGACCCCCCGGGACCGGCCGTTCCCCAGGCGGCCGTCCCGGGGCCTCAGCGTGACGCGGCCAGCCGCAGCGCCCGGTAGACGAACTGCTGGTCGCCCAGCCGGTGCCGCAGGTCGCGCTCCAGGCCGGCGATCGGGTACAGGTTCTGCGGCGCCCGCGAGTCCTTGTACGGGACCGACGCGAACCGCCCCAGCACCGATTGCGTGACGTTCGCCAGGTCCGTCACGTCTTCGCGCGCGAGGTGCGGCGCCGCTTCGACGCGCACCACCCCCGACCACGGCGGGCCGCCGGCCGAGGGCAGGCGCAGGTACCACGAGTGCCGGACCCACGTCGTGCCCATCAGGAACACCGGCGTGCGCTGGTGCGGGCCGAGCTCGCCGACCATGGCGTTGAGCTCACCCGGCAGGTACGTCGTCTGGTGGCTCTTGATGAACCCGACGGCCCGGGGCAGGTGCGTGCGGCCGCTCAGCGGCCCGTCGACGACGAGCAGGTCGTGCCCGACGTGCCCGGCGATCGTCCGGCGAGCCTCCTCGGCCGTCGCCAGCTCGACGTCGGCCAGCTCGCTCTGCAGCGCCGACGACAGCACCACGGCGAGGGGCTTGTCGTCCTTGGCCGTCGCGCGGAACGCCTCGTACCGCCCGGCCGAGGTCTCGATCCCGGCGGCCTCCGGCGCGACGGTGAACAGCCCGCGCCGGACGTTGGCGCCGACGACGTGCGCCCGGCCCGCGCAGCAGCAGACCACCCCGGCCGCGTAGGACGCGCAGATCCCGATGGACGCGGAGTTCGCCCCCTCCGGGTCGTCGATCCAGACGCGGGCGTCGATGCGGCGGACGCCGTCCACGAACAGCACCGCGTCCGGCGGCGACGGCACCGGCGACGGGTCGATCGGCGCCCACTCGGCCACCGGGACCTCGACGTCGAGCTCGACCTCGGCCTGCGACCGGGCGAGCTCCTCGGCCTCCATCGAGCTGCCGTAACCGGGGTCCCAGGCGTCGATGTTGAAGCTCATCCCCGCCACCGCGGTCATGCGCCCTCCCTGCTGATGTGCGAGCCGCTGCCGTCCCGGGTGACCAGGAACCGCACCGGCACGCGCTCGGCCAGCGCCGGCACGTGGGTGATCACGCCGACCATCCGGGTGCCGGAGGCGGACAGGTTCTCCAATGTGGACGCTACGACGTCGAGGGTCGCCTCGTCGAGCGTCCCGAAACCCTCGTCGAGGAAGATCGACTCCAGCTTGGTCGCGCCGGCCGCGGCCATCGCGCCGAGCTGGGACGACAGCGCCAGCGCCAAGGCCAGCGACGCCTGGAACGTCTCCCCGCCCGACAGCGTCTTCACCGGGCGGCGGGCGTCGGCCTCGTTGTGGTCCACCACCAGGAAGTCGCCCTTGTCGTGGGTCAGCTCGAACTGCCCGCCGGACAGCTCCAGCAGCGACGCGGACGCCTCGGCGACCAGCGTGTCGAGCGCCCCGGCGATCAGCCAGCGCGGGAACTTGTCCGAGCGCAGGAGATCCGCGAGCAGCTTCGCGACCTGCGACTCGGACTCCGCGCCCGCGATGTCGCCGCGCAGGCCCTCGACGTGGGCCACCCGCCGCCGCATCTCCGTGTGGTCGGCCTCGGCGCGGGCGCGCGCGGTGGCCAGCGCGACCGGCACCCGGTCGCGCACCGGCCCCGCGGGCAGCGCGACCCCGAGCGCGGTGACGTCGTCGGCGACCTGCTGTTCGGCCTCGCGCAACGCTTCCGCGGCCGTACCCTCGGCGGTCTCCGCCCCCGCCAGCCGGTTCCGGCGATCTTTCGACTGCCCGGCCGCCCAGTTGGTCAACGTCGTCCACGCGTCCAGGAGGCTTTCGCCGTCGATCGGCGGGGCGCCGAAACCGACGAGCGGATCGCGGGCACGGGACAGTTTCTGCCGCTCGGCCTCGACTTCCTTGACGACGCTCGCCTGGCCGTCGGCCGCCTGCTTCGCCGCGGTACGCGCCTTGCGCAGGTCCGCGTCAGCCGCGCGCGCGGCTTGTTCGAGCGAAGCGACCTGCGCCAGCTGCGCGGTGACGACGTCGGCGGACGGCGCTTCGGCCAGCGTCACGACCAGTTCGTCCCGCCGCCGAGTGGTCGTTTCCTGCCGGGACCGCGCCGACTGCTCGGCCAGGCCCGCGTCGTTCGCCTGCGTGCGGCGGGTTTCCGCGGCCCGCTCGGCCGAGGCGAGGTCGTCCGCCGCGACGGTGGCCTCTTTACCCGCGGCCTCGGCGGCCGCTTCGAGCGCGCCCAACGCGGTACGCCGTTCCTCGAGCGCCGAAGCCGCCCAGGCGGTGAGACGTTGCCAGCCCGCTGCGACGTCTTCGGCGTCGACCGCGGGCACCCCCAGCTCCACCAGGGGATCCCGCGCCGCGCGCAGCGCTTCCCGCGCCGCCACGGCCGACTTCTCCACTACATCGGCGTCGCGCTGCGCCTGCGTGCGTTCGGCGCGGGCGGCCGCCAGTTCCGCGTCCGCGGCGCGCGCGGCCTCGATGACCCGGGCGCGGGCGTCGAGCGTCGCGGACAGCCACTCCCCCCGCTCGCGCACGGCGGTGATGAGATCGGTGAAGTCCTGCTCGGAAAAACCGGCCTCGACCGGGCGCCGCAGCAACGCCGATTCCGGCGGGCCTTCGACGTCCGCGAGGGCCACCCGCAGTTCTTCCGCCTGCGTGGCCGCCGAAACGGACTGGTCGGCGTCGCGGTCTACGGCCCGTTCCAGCTTGCGGACGGCGGTTTCGGCCGCCGCGCGCCGCTTCTCCGCCTTGTCCTGGCGCTCGCGGGCTTCGGCGAGGTGCGCGTGGCCGTCGTGCGCCGGCACGGCCGAGACTTCCTGCTCGCACACCGGGCACGGGTGCCCGACGGCGAGCCCGGCCCGCAGGACCAGCGCCTGCCCGGCGCGTTCGGCCTCGGACACCGCGGTCCGGGCCGCGGCGAGTTCGGTGTCGGACTCGGTGAAAGCCACCCGCGCCGCGTCGAGTTCGGTCCGGCGGGCCGCCTGCTCCGGCAGGGCCTTCCGCTGGGTCTCGCACACCGTATAAAGGGTGCGGGCGTCAGTACGGGCCGCGGTGAGCGCGGCGCCGTCCGGCTGGGCGGTGAGCGCGGCACGCGCTTCGGCGTCGGCGGTCTCGGCCGCGGTCAGCCGGGAAGCCGCGTCCGTCACGCGCTTCGCGACGCGCGCCGACTCCGCGGACAGGTCACCGAGGTCCGCCGGCGGCCGCACCCCGGCCAGCCGGTCCCGTTCCCCGCGGACGCGCGCGGCTTCGGCAGCGGCGTTCTCGGCCGCCCGGGCCGTCGTGTCACGGGTCTTGCGCGCTGTGTCGACGAGGGACACGGCTTCGACCACGGTGACAGCTGCAGCCTCCTTCGCCTGCAATGCCGCCTTCGCGGCTTTCTCCAGGCCGGGAAGGGCGGCTTCGGCGTCGGCGAGTTCCGTGCGGGCGGCGCGGATCCGCTCCAGCTCACCCCGGGCGGGCGCGGCGGCCAGCGCGGCGCGGGCCGCCTCGTCCGCCGTTTCCGCTGTGTCAAGAGTGGTTCGCGCGGCGGTGGCCGCGTCCGCCGCGGTCCGGCGGCGGGACTCGAGATCCTCGACGCCGTCCGGGCGTTCCAGCGCGTCGAGGACGGCCAGCTCCCGCGTCAGCGTGGTGACGAGCTGCCGTGCTTCGTCGTGCGCGCGGGTCGCGTCGGTCAACCCCGGCAGCGCCGCCTCGACCCGCGCGTCCAGCTCGGCCAGCGCGGTCATGCGCGCGGCCAGCGTTTCGACGGCTTCCTCGGTGGCATCGGCGTAACTGCCGAGCTGCTCTTCCAGCACCTTCGCGCGCTGGGCCTGCTGCTCCGCGGTCACGTTGGCGCGGCGGCCGATCCGTTCGTAGACCTCCAGGCCCAGCAGCTTGATGAGGATCTTCTGCCGGTCGGCGGCCTTGGCGTGCAGGAACTCCGCGAAGTCGCCCTGCGGCAGCGCCACGCAGGTGCAGAAGTGCTTGAACGTCAACCCGAGCAGACGTTCGATCGCCGGCGTGACCTCGGAGTCCGCGGCGATCGCGTCGGCCTCGTCGTCCGGACCGCCGAGCGCGGCGTTGTCGGCGAGCCGTTCCAGGCGGACGTTCTTGACGCTGACCGTGGGTTTCTTGCCGCCGCTGCGCCGGACTTCCCGCACCACGTGGTAGCGGATGCCACCCGCGTCGAAGACCAGCCGCACGGTGGCGCGGTTGGCCGTCGGGGCCAGCGCGGGCGCCACGAGACCCTCGTGGTCCCAGCGGGCCACGGAACCGTAGAGGGCGAAGGTGAGCGCGTCGATGACGGTGCTCTTGCCGGCGCCGGTCGGCCCCACGAGCGCGAAGTAGTCCGTGTCCTCGAAACTGACTTCGGTCTTCTCGCGGAACGACGCGAAGCCGGTCATCTCCAGCAGTACCGGTCGCATGTCACACCCCGCTCGTCTCGTCGTCGTGCAGCCGCGCGAAGAGCGCTTGCACCCTCTTGTCGTCCACCGTGCGTTCCTCGCAGTAGGAGGCGAACAGCTCACCCGGTGACCGGTCCGCCACCGCGCGTTCGCTGCCCGACGCCGTGATCGGCGCCGCGAACTCCGGGTCGATGCGGATCTCCAGCGCGTTCGGCAGGGCTTCCTGGATCTCCTCGCGCAGCCCGGCCCTGGTCGCTTCCCGGACGTAGACCCGCAGGTAGTCCTCGCCGAACTCCGCGGCGCGGCCGACGAGTTCGGCCACCGTGCCGTGGACGGTCCGCAGCTTCCGCCCCGACGTCAGCGGGATTTCGGTGATCTTCGCGGGAGTGGCCGGCGTCACTTCCACCGCCAGCACCACGCTCGTGTTGTCCTGCTCGCCGAAGTCGACGGGCATCGGCGCGCCGCTGTAGTGCACCGGGCAGGCCGCGGGCAGCGACTGGCGGCGGTGCAGGTGCCCGAGCGCGACGTAGTGCGGATCGGCACCGAACGCCGTCGCCGGCACGTGGTACTCGAAGATGGACTGCGCCGCGCGTTCCCCGCCGCCCATCGCGCCGCCGGTCACCGTCAGGTGCGCCATGACGAGATTGACGGCGCCGTCGGTGAAACCGGACTTGAGGTGCTCCAGGATGTCGCGCACGCGCTGGTCGTAGTGGCCGACGTTGTCCGCCGGCGTGCCGGTGAGCAGCTCGGCGGCACGCACCGCGTAGCGCTGGGAAAGGAAGGGCAGCACGGCGACGTTGACGCGCTCACCCGTCGAACGGGCGTCGAACGAGAAGACGCCGCCGTCCGCGGCCGGGCGCGGGTCGCCGGAGAGCTGGATGCCCGCGGCCCGCAGCAGCGGCCGGTACGCCTCGAACGTCGCGGCGTGGTCGTGGTTCCCGGCGATCGCCAGGACCTCGGCACCGGTTTCGCGCAGCGCCATCAGGGCCCGCACCACGAGTTCCTGCGCGGCGGCCGACGGCGCCGACGTCTCGTAGAGGTCACCGGCGACGAGGATGGCGTCGAAGGCCTCCTTCCGCGCGATCCGGACGATCTCGCCGAGCACGGCACGCTGCTCGTCCAGGCGGCTGCGGCCCTTGAGCGTCTTGCCGATGTGCCAGTCGGAGGTGTGCAGGAACTTCACGCGACGTCCTTCCGTTCTTCGCCTGTGGCCAGCGGGTGAAGGGAGCTCAGAACGGCGGCGGGTCGTCGCCGAACGGGTCGTCGCCGCGCGTCGGCAGGCCCGCGAAGGGATCGGCGTTCTTCGCACCGGCGGTGGTCGACGGTATTTTTCCCGCCTCGGAAAGCCGCGTGGCCCAGGCCGGGAACGGGAAGCCGACCGCGATCGGCACCGGGATCTCCGGCTGGCTCACGAACATCGTGCCGGGCGTCGCGAGCGTCGCGCGGACCCGCTGGCTGGCCGGGAGGAACCCGTACTCGGGGCGCGAAGCCTCCGCGGCGTCGAGCCGGCCGACGATCCGGATCGAGCTGTTGCTGACGATCCGGCGCTCGACCTCGGACGCGGTCTGCTGCGCGCCGATCAGGATCACACCGAGGGAGCGGCCGCGCTCGGCGATGTCCAGCAGGACTTCCTTGATCGGGCTGCTGCCTTCGCGCGGCGCGTACTTGTTGAGCTCGTCCAGCATCGTGAACAGCAGCCCGCCCGGGCCGGCCGCTTCCTTGCGCGCGGTCTCCGCCGCGAGCGTCACGCCGACGACGAACCGCTGCGCGCGCTCGACGAGGTTGTGGATGTCCACCACGGTCACCTGCTGGTTCTCCGTGGACAGCTTGCGGGCGGCGTGATCGGTGAGGTCGCCGCGGATGAGGCCGTTGAGCGCGCGCTGGCTGGAGCGCAGGCGGCGGATGAACGCGTTGACCGTGCCCGCGCCGGTGACCGCACCCGCCCAGCTCGCGCGGGTTTCCTCGTCGGTGACGCGGTCGCAGACGACGTCGATCAGCTCGGCGTAGGTGCGGCACAGCACGCCGTCGACGTTGGCGGCGCCGTCCTTCCCGGCCGGGGTGCTGTCCAGCCGCAACCGGTTCGCGACCTGGTGGATGACCATCGTGTACTGGTTGCGCTCGTCCTCGGCGTCGGCGAAGACGTAGGGCAGCAGGTCGGTCGCGCAGAACTCCGCGATGGTCCACCAGAAGGCACCGACGCCGGAGGTCCGCCCGGTGACGTAAGGCTTCCCCGTGGTGTCCGACGGGGTCGGCGGCGCGTAGAACCCGACCGAGGCGAAGGGCTCCGCGGGCAGGCCCAGCTTGGCGTACTCCTCCTGCAGCTTCGCGTCGAGGTGGATGTTGGGGGTGTCGAGGAACAGCAGGTCCTCGCCCTTGACCGAGAACACCAGGGCCTTGGCGTTGTGGGCGTTGGACAGGGCGCCGCCGCGGAAGATCGAGTGCAGCAGGAACAACGCGAACGACGTCTTCGTGGCGACGCCGGAGACACCGCTGATGCTGACGTGCGCACCCCGCGTCCCGTCGAGGAAGTCCAGGTTGAGGTACACGGGTTCGCCGTCACGGCCCAGGCCGACGGGCACCTGCCGCGTCATGTTGTCGAAGTACAGCGCCTGCGCGCGATCCTCCCCCACGGCACGGGAGACCACGGCGCCGGGCCGCGGCGGCACGTAGCACTCGGGCTCCACGCGGGTGGTGGCGATCTCGGCGATCTCCTGCACCTGCGCGGGCAGGACCCCGTCCGAGATCAGGAAGACGTCGCTGCCGAAGCTGGCGCCTTCGTGCCGCGCGCTCACCTGCGTCACCACCCCGTAGGAGACGACTTCGCCGCGCCCCGGCAGGTCCCGCCGTGTCACGACGACGTCGTCGAGCTGCAGATAGGCATCCGGATCGATGGCCACGCAGAACTGCAGCGGCGTCGAATCCTCGGTGCCCGCCACCCGTCCGACCACGGTGGTGAGAGTCTCCTGGTCCACGGTTCTCCCTGTCCGCCCGGCGCTTCCTCCGGCCGCAGACTAGCCCGCCGGAACTCCGTGGCCACGGCCAACACGGCGTTGCGGCTCCCGCGGTACCGGGGACGTCACCGCACGCCACGGCTGGGCCGAACGAGTGAGTTCACCCTTCGGAGAAGATCTTTTAGTCACCACAGGCATTTCGGGCGGTGCCCCGTTCGCCGGGAAGGTCGTCCGGGCGGGGCACGGCGTTACCGCCCGCCGCCACGGCTTTCGCCCGGGTTCCACCCGGCCACCACCCGGCCACCACCCGGCCGCCGCCCGGACTTCCGCCTGGCTCCAGGGCTAAGCGGCGTCCCGAGGGGCGTTTCGGGGGTGCCGCGAGGCCTCCGCGGGCCCTTCCGCGGGGCTGCGCGGAGGCCGCCGGAGGGCCCGCGATCCCCGATCGCAGCGCGGGATCGGGGCCGGCGTGGCATCCGACACACGCCCGACGCGCCCTCTTCGGCGTGTCGGCCAAAAAGTCTTGAGAAGCCCCGCCGGTCCTATATGGACGACCACTGTGGACGACACCGGAACCGGGTTTTGCCTGCTCAGGGCCATGGTCGGCATCCCGGGCCCGTTCCGGCCCGGGTTGGGAGAGGGCCGCCGGAGGGGCGGAACCCGCCCCCGTACAAGGAAATATTTCGACCCCCAGTTGGATTTTGTGCGGTATTGGTAATACCGTGTGCAGTGTCGGCCGAGATGGGCCGTGTACGAGTAGTTCCACTATGGAGGACTGGAATGACGAACAAGGCCCAGCTGATCGAGGCGCTGTCGGAGCGTCTGGGCGACAAGAAGGTGGCTTCGCAGGCCGTTGACGGTCTGGTGGACATCATCATCCGGACGGTCAACAAGGGCGAGAAGGTGAACATCACCGGCTTCGGCGTGTTCGAGAAGCGTGCCCGCGCGGCCCGCACCGCTCGCAACCCGCGCACCGGCGAGGCCGTCCGCGTCAAGAAGACCAACGTGCCCGCCTTCCGCGCCGGTACCACCTTCAAGGACGTCATCTCCGGCACGAAGAAGCTGCCCAAGGCCACCCCGGTCAAGCGCGCCACCGCGGCCAGCACGACCACTCGTGCGGCTGTCGCCAAGGCGTCTGCCCCGGCCAAGACCACCAGCACGCGGGCCACCACCCCGCGCGCGGCAGCGGCCAAGCCGGCCACCGCCCGCGCGACGGCCACGCGGACCCGCGCCACCGCGGCGAAGCCGGCCGCCAAGGCCACCGCGACCAAGGCGACCGCGGCCAAGGCGGCCCCGAAGACCGCGGCCAAGGCTCCGGCCAAGGCCACCGCCGCCAAGGCGACCACCACGCGGGCGAAGGCGGCCGCCAAGCCGGCCGCCACCAAGACCGCCGCCGCCAAGAAGCCGGCCGCTGCCAAGGCCCCGGCCAAGCGCACGTCGGCTGCCAAGAAGAAGTGAAGTAGCTTCTGACGCCGGAAGGGCCCCGCACCACTGGTGCGGGGCCCTTCCGCATTCCCGGGGCCGGCCGGGTCCCTGGGTCCCATCCCGGACATCGGGCATTCGCGAGACATTCGCACGGGCCCAATAACGGACTCGTTCCAAACGGGCGGAGAACCCGGAATCGGATCGGGCCACACAGCCACCACACGGTCCGCCGAACAATTGGCAGCCCGCCTATCGGCAATCCCTGACCGGGCCGCTACCAGCTGGTCCGGGCCCTGTTCCTCTGGCCAGGACCCGAAGCCGCGGCCGTGAGCCTCACCGGCCCTGCCGCTACAGCAGCGGACCACATCGCGCGCGAGGCAGGCCACCTGGCCCGGGCACTGCTTATCCGGCCAGAGCAGCAGCCGGACCACGTCATGCGCGGAGCCGGCCACCTGGCCCAGACACCGGCCTTCGGCCAGAACACAAGGCCGGTGCACCACTAACCAGCCCGCGCGCCGCTACACCAGCGGCACCACGTCACGCGCGGAGCCGACTACCTGGCCCAGACCCTGCCCTCCAGCCAGAACACACCAGCCAACCCGCGCCGCGACACCAGCCGGACCACACCACGCGCGGAGCCGACCAACTGGCCCCCAGACGCTGCCTCTCCTGCCAGAACACAAGGCCGGTCCACCAGTGCTCCACCACCAGCCAAGCCGCGCGCGCCGCTACACCAGCGGCACCACGTCACGCGCGAAGCCGACCACCTAGCCCAGGCTCTGCCTCTCCTGCCAGAACACCAAGCAGGTGCACCAAGCCGCACCCGCCAACTCACCCCGGCCGCGCCCTACACCAGCGGAACCACAGGACCACCTAGCCCAGACACTGCCTCTCCGGCCAAAACACGAGGCCGGTGACGACTGCTCCACCGTGAGTCGCACCAGCCACCCCGCCCCGGACAGGCCACTACACCGCCGGAACCACATCACCCGCGAAGCAGGCCACCTAGCCCGGACACGGCCCTCCTGCCAGAACGCCAAGCAGGTGCACCAGCCAACCCGCGCCGCGACACCAGCCGGACCACATCACGCACCGAGCCGACCACCTAGCCCAGCCGCTGCCTCTCCGGCCAGAACACAAGGCCGGTCCACCACCAGCCAACCCGTGTCGCTACACCAGCGGGACCACATCACCCGCGGAGCCGACTACCTGGCCTGGACACTGCCCTCCTGCCAGAACGCCTAGCAGGTGCACCAGCCAGACCGCGCCGCGACGCAAGCCGGACCACATCACGTACCGAGCCGACTACCTGGCCCGGACACGGCCCTCCTGCCAGAACGCAAGGCCGGTGCACCAGTGCTCCACCACCAGCCAACCCGTGTCGCTGCACCAGCGGGACCACCTCACCCGCGGAGCCGACCACCTGGCCAGGACACTGCCCTCCAGCCAGAACACCAAGCAGCTGCACCAGCCAACCCGCGCCGCGACACCAGCCGGACCACATCACGCGAAGCGGACCACTTAGCCCAGACACCGCCTCCGACCAGAACACAAGGCAGGTGCACCAGCCAACCCGTGTCGCTACACCAGCGGAACCACATCACCCGCGAAGCAGACCACCTGGCCCAGCCCTGTCTCCCGCGAGGCACAAGCCGACCCCGCCCCGCTACACCGCCGCGCGCACCAGCGGGACCACGTCACGCGCGAAGCGGACCACCTGATCCAGGCTCTGCTCCTCCGGCCAGAACACAAAGCTCGTGAACGACTCCGCGAGCCGCGTCAGCCAGTCCGCCCATTGCTCCGCCGTTCCCCGCGCCGGTGCCGAGCCGTGCTCGACCTGGAGTTCCCCCAAAGTGTCGGTAATAGTGCCGACCACCTGGGCGATGCGCCGCACGTCCTCCGGCCGGCGGCCCGCAGCGGTCGCCGCCTCGTCGAGGATCGTGTGCGCCGGCGTCCACTTCTCGTACGGGAGGTAGGACGGGATCGGTGCCGCCCAGCCGTCGGCGATGCGGCCCGTGAGCGCTAGGGCCTTCGGGCCCTGGGCGCCCGTCCACAGCTCGATGGGGTGTGCGGGCACCGGGCCGGGTTCCAGCCCGTCGACCGTGTAGTGCGTGCCGTGCCGGTGGATCGCGCCGCCGGTGCCCCACACCGCGCGCATGATCGCGAACGCTTCCTCGAGGGCCGCGTTCGCTTCCGCGGGCGAACGGCGTTCAACACCCAGGCGGCCGATGGCGTCCCAGTAACCGCCGGCGCCGACGGCGAGCTCGAACCGGCCGCCCGACACGATGTCGAGGGCCGCCGCGGTTTTCGCCAGCATCGCCGGCGGGCGCAGCGGGAGGTTCGCGACGTCGGGGAACACGTGGATCCGTTCGGTGGCCGACAGCAGCGCGGCGGCGACCACGAAGGTGTCCAGGTACGCCGGGACGTACGGGTGGTCCTGGATGCCGAGCAGCTCCAGCCCGTGGTCCTCCGCCGCCAGCGCCAGTTCGCGGTGCGCCCCGATGTCGAGCGTCGGCACGAGCGAGAACCCGAAGGTCAGGCCGGTCATCGCTCAGTCCGCGACGTCGTAGGTCTCGACGACCCGGTGCGCGAGCCGCGGCACGATCTCGCCGAGGACCAGCTCCTTGAAGTGGCTGGTCTCCCGGTGGACGTCGAAGGCTTCGCGCGAGGCATAACGCTCGAGCAGGACGACTTCCCGGGCGTCGTCAAGCCGGTGGTAGGCCTCGAAGGCGAGGCAGCCGGGTTCGGTGAGCGCGGCTTCCACCAGCTTCGGGTAGAAGGCGCGGATTTCGTCTTCCTGGCCCGGCGCGATCGTGTGCCGGGCGATCACCTGCAGTTCGGTCATGGGGTCGACGGTACTGCCGCGCCGCTTCGGCGGACACCGAAGCGGCGCGGCAGCGGTGGATCAGGAGAACGTCACCGGGATGAAGACGTCGGCGGTACGGTCGTTGGCCGACAGGTGATCACGGCGCGAGACGATCGCGCACGTCACCGACGGGTCGCCGCAGTCCAAGCCACTTCCGGCCCGCACCACACGGATCTGTGTCGTGAACGTGCCGTTCGCCGCGATCGTCGACGTGCCGCCCGGCGAGTTGGTCACCCACGCCGAAGGGCCGACGCCGGTGCCGCCCTGGCCGTCGCCGCCCGCGCAGGGGCTGGGCTTCGTGCCGTAGCTGTAGTCCTCGGGCACCGCGCACAGCGCGACGTAATACCCGTTCAGCGCGCTGAAGCCGCTGCCCGTCACCGTGACCGTCTCGCCCGCGGCGGCGAGGCCGGTGGCGTTGGACGCGGTGAGCGTGAAGCCGTTGTGGGTGGCCGAGCCGCCGGCGGCGGACGCGGGTGCGGCGAGCGCGGTGGCGGCCGCCGCGGCGGTGGCGGTGACCAGCGCGGCGCGGAGCACGGTGGATCTCTTCGACATACGGGGATCGTCCCTTCGATCACGACGGGGTAACAGGATTAGGTAAGCCTTACCTATCCAGTTGGTAATATGGTTAGGCTTACCTAATGTTGTCAAGGGGGTTGCTCCTCGCTGCCGTCGTGCTCACCGTGGTGACCGGATGTTCCGTGCTGCCAACGACTTCCGTCCCGGCGAGCGGGCCCGTCGCACCACTCGCCGCGCTGACGCCGGTGCCGGATCCGAAGGCGCGGACCGGTCCCGGCACCGCCGTGCTCACCCAGCCGGACATCACCGCCGCGCCGCCCGCGCAGCACCTGCCCGTCACCGTCACCGATCACCAGGGCACGAAAGTGACCGTCACGGACACCAGCCGCATCCTGGCTTTCGACATGGCCGGCACGCTCGCCGCGACGGTTTTCGGCCTGGGCCTGGGTGATCACGTCGTCGGGCGTGACGTCTCCACCGGTTTCCCCGCCGCGCGGAAACTTCCGCTGGTCACGCGCAACGGACACCAGCTCAACGCCGAAGCGATCCTCGCGCTGCGCCCGTCCGTGGTGCTGACCGACACCACCCTCGGCCCGTGGGACGCGGTGCTCCAGCTGCGCGACTCCGGGATCCCCGTGGTCGTCCTGGATTCCCGGCGCTCGCTCGACAACGTCGGCACGCTCGTCCACGACGCCGCCGCCGCGCTCGGCGTCCCCGAAGCCGGGCAACACCTTGCTGACCGGCTGACCGGCGAAATCACCGCCAAGCGCACCGAAATCACCCGGCTGGCCCCGTCCGACCCGGCACAAAAGCTACGCACAGTCTTCCTTTACCTGCGCGGCCAGGCCGGCGTGTACTACCTGTTCGGTCGCGGCTCCGGCGCCGACTCGCTGATCACCGCCCTCGGCGCGGTCGACGTCGCGAGTGAGGCCGGTGTCGAGGGAATGCGCCCGGTGAACCCGGAAGCGCTGATCAAAGCCCGGCCGGACGTGATCCTCGTCATGACGAAGGGCCTCGAATCGGTCGGCGGACCCGAAGGCCTGCTGCAGGTTCCGGGCGTCGCGCAGACGCCGGCCGGGCTGCACCGCCGGTTCGTCGACATGGCCGACAGCCAGATCCTCAGCTTCGGACCGCAGACACCCGGTGTCCTGGACGCACTGGCCCGCGCCCTCTACGCGCCGGGGGCGGCCGGATGAGCCGTCCGGTCCGCGTCACCGCTTTGTTCACCGGACTCGGTATCGCCACGGTGGTCGTGGCGTGCGTGTCCGCCGGGGTCGGCCAGTTCGGCATCCCGCTCTCCGACGTCGTCGCGTCGCTGCTGCACCGGATCGGGCTCGGGTCCGGCTTGCCCGACCCGTTCGCCGAAGGGACGCTCTGGCAGGTCCGGTTTCCCCGCGTGGTGCTCGCTTTGCTCGTCGGCGGTGTGCTCGGCGTGTCAGGGGCCCTGATGCAGGGCCTGTTCGGCAACCCGCTCGCCGAGCCCGCGGTCGTCGGCGTTTCCGCCGGGGCCGCGGTCGGCGCCAGTCTGTCCATTGTGGCCGGCTGGGCCTTCCTCGGCGCCTTCACGACCCCTGCGCTGGGGTTCGCCGGCGGCCTGCTGACGACACTCGCCGTCTACGGCCTTTCGCGCTCCCGTGGCCGGTCCGAGGTGGTCACGCTCATCCTCACCGGCGTCGCGGTCAACGCCGTGGCGAGCGCGGTGATCGCGTTCCTGATGTTCTCCGGCGACCAGGCCGCGCGCGAGCAGATCGTGTTCTGGCAGCTGGGTTCGCTGGCCTCGGCGCGCTGGCCGTACGTCTGGTCGGTGCTGCCGCTGATGGCCGTCGGCGTCGTCGTGTCCCTGATGCTCGCGCGGCGGCTCGACCTGCTCGCGCTCGGCGAGCGCCCGGCCCGGCACCTCGGCGTGAACGTCGAAGCGCTGCGCACGACCGGGATCGTCGTGGTGGCGCTGATGGTGTCGGCGGCCGTGTCCTACTCGGGGATCATCGGGTTCGTCGGCCTGATCGTGCCGCACGGTGTGCGGATGGTCACCGGGCCCGGGCACCGCGTGCTGGTCCCGGCGTCGCTGCTGGCCGGCGCGTTCCTGCTCGGCGTCGCCGATCTCGCCGCGCGCACCCTGTTCGACTACGCCGACCTGCCGATCGGCATCCTCACGGCACTGGTCGGCGGGCCGTTCTTCTTCTGGCTCCTGCTGCGCACCCGGCGCCGGTCGGGAGGCTGGGCGTGAGCGCCGCAGCCGAACTCGTCGGCGTCACCTACACGATCGACGGCCAACCCCTGGTGCGCGACGTCTCCCTCGACGTCCGGCCGGGTGAGGTCCTGGCGCTGGCCGGGCCGAACGGCGCGGGCAAGTCGACGGCGTTGTCCCTGCTGGCGGGGGACCTGACGCCGGACGCGGGGACCGTCCGGATCGACGGCGCCGACCTGACGTCCTGGTCGCTCGCGGAACTGGCGCGCCGCCGGGCGGTGCTGCCGCAGCAGAACGCCGTGACGTTCCCCTTCACCGTCGCCGAGGTGGTGCGGATGGGCCGGGCGCCGTGGCGGCGCACCCCGGCCGAGGCCGACGACGACACCGCCGTCGACGCCGCCCTCGCGGCGACCGACCTGGGCGGCTTCGCCGAGCGCCGGTTCACGACGTTGTCCGGCGGTGAGCAGGCGCGCGCCGCCCTTTCCCGCGTCCTCGCGCAGAACGCCGGGCTGCTGCTGCTCGACGAGCCGACCGCGGCCCTCGACCTGCGCCACACCGAGCAGGTCCTGACGCTGGCCGCGCAGCGCGCCGGGCAGGGGGACGCCGTGCTCGTCGTGCTGCACGACCTCGGGCTCGCCGCCGCGCACGCGGACCGCGTCGCCCTGCTGCGGGACGGCTCGCTCGCCGCGCTCGGCCCGCCGGAGGAGGTGCTCACCGAACCCGTGCTGAGCGACGTCTACGGCCACCCGGTCGAGGTGTTCCCGCACCCCAGGACCGGACGGCCCGTTGTCCTGCCTTATCGATCGGCGAAGGAGAGTTGATGCGCAGATCCGCTGCGAGTGTGCTGGTGGCCGGGCTGCTGCTGGCGAACGCGTCCCCGGCGCAGGCCGCCGGGGCGCGCGTCCAGGTGTCCCCGGCCACCGCCGACCCCGGCTACGCGACCACGCTGACCCTGCGCGGCAGCGGGTTCCAGTCCGTCCCGAAGGGGTACGGCGGGATCTACGTGCTGTTCGGCTGGGTCGCGGACGGCGCCTGGCAGCCGAGCAAGGGCGGCGCCGCGGGCGCGACCTACCGGTACGTGCCGGACAAGGAGAGCAAGGACAACCGCGGCTTCCAGCGGTTCGTCGCGTTCCCGGGCAGCGACACGGCGTCCTCGGCCAACGGCGGGCAGCTGTCCGCCGACGGCACGTGGAGCACGCAGCTCGTGGTGCCCGGCGCCCGGTTCCGCTCGACCGACCGCGACGGCAAGGTCGTCGACGTCGACTGCCTCACCGTCCGCTGTGGACTGATCACGGTCGGCGCGCACGGCGTGGTCAACGCGAACAACGAGACCTTCACCCCGGTCAGCTTCGCCGTCCCCGCAAAGGTCACCGCTGCTCCTCCATCCACAAGCGACAGTCCAACACCGACAGTCGCGTCGCCGGCCGTCACATCACCGACGGTCGCTTCGCCGACGATCGCGTCACCGAGCCCGGTCTCGACCCCGACTCCGCAACCGGCGGCCGCCGAAGCCCCGGCGCCGCGCACCGCGCTGTGGTGGGTGGTGGCCGCCGTCGCCCTGCTGGTGACGGTGGCCGCGCTCACCGTCCCACCCCTCCTGCGGCGCCGCCGCGGGAGCTCCCCCGATCAGGAAGGAACCGACTCGTGAACCTGCGAAGATGGGCCGCCGTGGCATTGGCCGCGGCGGTGCTGGGCGCGCTCGGCGCGCCACCGGCCTCGGCCGCGACCACCCCCGCCGTCACCGTCACGCCCGCCGCCGGGCTGGACCCGGCGGGCACGTCGATCACCGTCAAGGGCACCGGGTTCGCCCCGGAAGCCAACGACGGCAAGGGGTTCGGCGTCCGCGTCGGCCCGGCCAAGGACGACGTCCGGGCCCGCACCGCGACCGGCTTCCAGGTCAGCAAGCTGGTCAAGAAGGACGCCGTCGGCGTCCAGATCCCGCTGAACGCCGACGGCAGCTGGGAGCTGACCGTCCCGGTCAAGGCCGAGTACACCTCGGCCGGCACGACCTACAACGCCGCGACGCAGCCGTTCAGCGTGTACGTGTTCGGCTGGGACACCCCGGACCTGACCTGGGACAGCACGACCGCGCTGAAGTTCACCGGCGTCGGCGACCCGCCACCCGCGTCCACGACCGGCTTGGACTGGGGTCTCAAGCAGACCTGGCGCTCCTACATCGAGCGGTTCGGCGGCACGGCGACGGCCGACCGCGGCGCCACCGCCACGCCGTCCCCCTACCGCTGGCCGGCCGGGACGTCCACCTGGGACGGGAAGACCGGCCAGGGATCGGTCGCCTTCGGCGGCCGCGTCACGTTCACGCTGGAACCGCACCTGATCTGGAACTTCGAGCTGTCCAACCCGAAGGTCACGTTCGCCGGTGACGGCACCGGGAAGCTGAGCGCGACCGTCGGCTACTCCTTCTACGGCACCAAGACCGCGCCCGAACAGGTGCGAGCGCCGTCCGAAGTGGACTTCGCGGACCTGAAGTTCAAAGCAGCGCCGCGGCAGGACGGTGACAACGTCGTCGCGGACATCGAGACGGCCACGCTCACCGAGGCGGGCGCAGCCGCGTTCGCCGGGTTCTACCCGGCCGCGACGGACCTCGACGCGGGCAAGCTCGTCTTCCCCGGCAAGATCGGCGGCACCGAACCGCCGACGTCGACGACCACGCCGCCGCCGCCCACCTCGACGACACCGCCCCCGGCTTGTGTCCTCTCCCCCGGCGCGCTCACGCAGGGAAACCTGTTGTGGGGCTTCAAGAAGAGCTTCCGCGGTTACGTCGGCGGCGGCACGGGCAACACGATCACCGCGTCCGGCGGCGCGGAGGTCACGAACGTCGACGAGGTCGCGGGAAAGCCGATCCCGACCGGCGCGTACCGCTTCCCGCTCGGCAGCGGGCAGTACACGGCGGCGGGTGAGTTCACCGCGCAGTTCGGCGGCCAGGTCGCGTTCAGCTACCCGGCGCACTTCTTCACACTGGTGCTGGCCAACCCGAAGCTCACGGTCGCCCAGGGCAAGGGCACGCTCTACGCGGACGTCGAGCTGAAGACGACCGCCGGCGCGCCGTCGCCGCCGGTGAGCAAACCGGGCGTGGCGCTGGCGAACCTCGACCTGGCCACGGCCACCACGACCCCGGACGCGGGCACGCTCACGGTGTCGGCGATCAAGGCGGCCCTGACCAGCTCGGACGCCTTCGCGGGCTTCTACCAGGCCGGCGACGCGCTCGACGAGCCGACGGTCACGCTCGCCGCGAGCTGCGCGACCCTCCCGCCCGCCGGCAACCCGGGCGGCCCGGGCGCTCCCGGCGGTTCGGGGACGAACCTGGTCCCGGACGTCGCGTTCCGGCCGGACAACCTCGCGTCGACCGGCGTGAGCCTGACGGGCGTCTACTGGGGCCTCGCGCTCCTCGCCGCGGGCGGTTCCCTGCTGCTGTGGACCCGCCGGCGCGCTGCGAATTGAGGTGACGAGGGCCGGGCGCCTCAGGCGTCCGGCCTCTCTCACGCCGTGCATAGTCCGACACATTCTAGTACAGTACGTACTATGGCACCACGCGGACACCTTTCCCCGATCGCGGTCGCGGTCCTGGCCCTGCTGGCCGAGGAACCGATGCACGCGTACCGGATGCAGCAGCTGGTCAAGGAACGCGGCGTCGACATGGTCGTCAACGTCCGCAACCGCTCCGGCCTCCACGCCGCCCTCGACCGCCTGGTGCGCGACGACCTCGTCGAGGTCCACGCGGTCGAGCGCGACACGCGTCATCCCGAGCGGACGGTCTACGCGCTGACCGCGTCCGGCCGCGAAACCCTGCTGGCGGGCCTGCGGGAGACCGTCGCCGTGCCGGCCGCGGAGTTCCCGCTGTTTCCCGCTGTCGTGTCGTTCCTCCACCTGCTCGACTCCGGCGACGTCCGGACGCAGCTGGACCTGCGGGCGGCGGAACTCGATCGCCGCCTCGCCGCGACGCGGGCGGTGCTGACCGCGTCGGCCGAACACCACGTCCCCCGGGTGCACCTGCTCGAACACGAGTACACCCACGCGGTCACCACGGCCGAGCTGGAGTGGGTGCGCGCGGTGTCCGCCGATCTCGCCGCGGGGACGCTCGCCTGGGACGCCTATTTCGTTCCGCGAAAGGACTGATCATGACGCCCAAGCCCGGCTTGCTGACGGCTCTGCTGGAAATCGTGCTTTCGTTCGGCCTCTACTACCTCCTGCGCGCCTTCGGCGTAGACGTCTTCCGGTCGCTCGTGATCCCGGCGCTCGCGGTCGGCGCCGTCGCGGTGGCGGTCACGATCCGCCGGCGCCGGATCGACCTGATGGGACTGCTGGTGCTCGCCGAGCTGGCGGTGACGATCACGGTTTCCCTGGCGACGCAGAGCCCCCGCGTCGCGGCCCTGCGCGAGGTGGCTTACATCCTGGTCGGGGGTGTGTTCTGCCTCGTGACGCTCGTCCGGCGCGAGCCGCTCGCCCACACGACCGCGGCATCGATGGCGAGCTTCGGCGACCCGGCCCGGAAGAGGGCGTTCGCTCTCGCGTGGTCGGAAGAGCCGCGCTACCGGCTGTGGCAGCGGCTGCTCACGGCCACGCTCGGCGTGCTCATGGTGGGCGCCGGTGCCGTCCGCGCATACATCCTTTACACCGCACCGGACAGCGGGATCGCGCACGCGGTCGACGTCTCCAACGCCGTGGGCACGGTGATGTGGGTGGCGGTGTTCGTCGTCCCCGCCGTCCTCATCCAGCCCGCGCGGCGGATCGTGCAGGACGTGCTCGAACGCCTGCAGGCCGGGTCCCTCAGCTGAGCACGTCGTTCGCCGACCTCGCGAGCAACCGTTCCAGCCAGGATTCCCGCGCCGCGACGCAGGCCCGGGCCGCCGCCGAATCCGGGGCGATGTCGTAGAAGCCGTGGAACGCGCCGCCCCACACGTGAAGTTCCGCTTCGCCGCCCGCGGCCCAGATCGCGCTCGCGAAGGCGACCGCCTCGTCACGGAACACCTCGCCCGCGGCCACGTCGACGAACGTCGGCGGCAGGCCGCTCAGGTCGCCCGCCCGGGCGGGCGCGGCGTACGGCGAGACGTCGTCCGTGCCACGCCGGTCGCCCAGGAGCGCGGTCCAAGCCGTCAGGTTGCTCGTCCGGTCCCACACGCCGACGCCGTCGTACTCGTGTGCCGACGCCGTCTCGTTCCGGTCGTCGAGCATCGGGCACTGCAGGAGCTGTCCGGCCAGTGCCGGGCCACCGCGGTCGCGGGCCAGCAGCGTGGTCCCGGCGGCGAGTCCGCCGCCGCCGCTGCCCCCGAAGATCACCAGGCGCCCCGGGGCGAAGCCCAGTTCGCCGGCGTGGGCGGTCATCCACTGAAGGCCTGCGTAACAGTCTTCGACAGGAACGGGATCGGGGTGCTCGGGCGCGCGCCGGAACTCGACGGTGACCGCGACGGCGTCGTGCTTCACCGCCCAGTCGATCAGGGGGTGCACCGAGGCGAACCGGTCGCCCATGACCATGCCGCCGCCGTGCACGTGGTAGATCCCCGGGCCGGGCCGTTCGTGGTCCTCGCGGGCGATCACCGAGACGACGATCTCCGCACCGCCGTAACCGGGATCACGTGGTCGGTGCACCGGACCGGCCGGTCGCCGATCTGGTCCGCGATGGACGGGAACGGCAGCGCGCGGAAGTGCTCCAGCTGGTCGATCGTCATCCCGACCGGCACCCGGCCATCGAGCTGCGAAAGGACGGCGGCGAGTTCGGGATCGAGCGGAAAGCGGGCCATGGCGCCGAGGTTAGCGCGTGACGGTCACTGGAACAGACCAATTTCGCCCCGGCTGAACCGAGCAAGATCTCCCGGCCCTACCGGCGGGTGCTAGCGGCGGGCGAGCATCGGACCTTCCGTCTTGACCCGGGGATGTGGCCATGAAACGGATCCTCCACCGCGCCGCCGTCGTCCTGCTCGCGGCCGTCGCCTGCCTGCTCCCGCCAACCGCCGCCGAAGCCGGGCAGACGAGCCTGCGCGCCGCCGATCCGAGCGTGCTGCGTGTCGGCTCCACCTACTTCGCCGCGCAGTCCACCGGTGGCGGGATCGCCGTCCGGGCCGGCTCCTCCCCCGACGCCGCGGCGAGCGCGCCCGCCCGGCAGGTCTGGTCGGACACCCGCGGCCGCGGCGAGGTGTGGGCGCCGGAGATCGTCGTCGACGGCGGCCGGTACTACATCTACTTCTCGGCCGGGACCGGGAACGCGCACCGGATGTACGTGATCAGCTCCGCCGCCGCCGACAGCGGGTACTCCGCGGAGACGCAGCTCGCGCTGCCCGACGGCAAGTGGGCCATCGACGGCACGATGTTCACCTTCGGCGGGCAGCGCTGGTTCGTGTGGTCGGGCTGGGCGGGCGACACGAACGTCGAGCAGAACCTCTACATCGCCCGGATGAGCAGCCCGACGACCCCGACGGGCGCGCGATACGTCATCTCGCAGCCGCGCGAGAGCTGGGAACGGGTGGTGGGCAACCCGTTCATCAACGAGGCACCCGCGCCGCTCAAGGACCCCAGCGGCCAGCTGCACATCACCTACTCGGCCAACGGCAGCTGGAGCGACCAGTACTGCATTTCCGAGATCCGGCTGCGCGCCGGCGGCGACCCGACGTACGTCTGGGACTGGTACAAGGCGAACGGCTGCCTGTTCGGCTCCCACCGCGAGACGATGATGGCCGGCTGGGACCCGACGCTCCACGTCGACGGCCCGGGCAGCCACAGCTTCGTCCTGCTGAACGGCGACATCGCGACGAGCCCGCCCGCCGGGCCGAAGTTCCCGCTGGCGTTCCACGCCGTGCCCAAGGGAACGCCGTACTCGTGGGCGAACCGGTACTGGTACAGCGGCACGTTCTGCTGGTGGGGCTCGACGACCTACCGCCGGGCCAACGTCCCGGGCGCGACCACCGACACCGGCTGGAGCCTCAAGTTCTTCGAGTGACCGTCGTGGACAATGGGCTCACCGGCGTGCGTTCGGAGGCGAGGTGAGCGGTGGGCAAGGGTGTGCTCGGTGTCGACCTGCACCTCGACGTCGCCGGGACCGGGGCCAGGGCGCGGACCATCGAGTCGGCGCTGCGGGAGGCCGTCAGCTCCGGGCGGCTGCCGGCCGGGACCCGGCTGCCCGGCACGCGCAGCCTCGCCGACGACCTCGGGATCGCGCGGGGCACCGTCGTCGAGGCGTACGCCCAGCTCGTGGCCGAGGGCTGGCTCGTCAGCGCGACCGGCTCGGGGACTCGGGTAGCGGACACTTCGATGCTGCCGGTCCGGCGGTTCGAGACGCTGTCGCGTCCCGTCTTCGACCTGCGCCCCGGCCGGCCGGACCTCGGCCTGTTCCCGCGCACGCTGTGGGCCGCCAGCGTCAAGCGCACGCTGGCGGCGGCGAGCCGGGAAGCCCTGGACTACAGCGATCCGGCCGGGCTGAAGGTGCTGCGCGACGCCGTCGCGACGTACCTCTCCCGCGCCCGGGGCGTCCGCGCGGACCCCGCCGCGGTCGTGGTCACCAGCGGCTTCACCCACGGCCTGGCGCTGTTGTCGCGCGCGCTGCACGGCCTGGGCGTCCGCACGATCGCCACCGAAGACCCCGGGCTGGTCCACCACCGGACGGTGATCCGCGCGGCCGGCCTGTCGACGGTGCCCCTGTCCGTCGACTCCCACGGCGCCGACGTCCCCGACGGCGCGGGAGCCTCGCTGCTGACGCCCGCCCACCAGCACCCACGCGGCGTGGTCCTGAGCCCAGCCCGGCGAACCGCGTTCATAGACTGGGCACGGGAGCACGACGGCATCGTCATCGAGGACGACTACGACGGCGAGTTCCGCTACGACGAGCAGCCCGTCGGCGCTCTGCAGGCCGCGGCGCCCGAGCACGTGGTTTTCGCCGGCAGCACCAGCAAGACGCTCGCCCCCGGGCTGCGGCTCGGCTGGCTGGTGGTACCCGAACGCCTGCGCATCCCGGTCCTGGACGCCGTCGCCGCCACCGGGGCCACGGTCGGCACCCCGGCCCAGCTGGCGATCGCCGACCTGCTGGAGCGCGGCGACTACGACCGGCACGTCCGCCGGGCTCGCCAGGCCTACCGCAGGCGCCGTGCCGAGCTGGCCGACCGGCTGGCCACGGTCACCGACGTCCCGCTAGACGGTGTTCCGGCCGGGTTGCACGCCCTCTTGCCGCTGGCTTCGCGGCAGGAGGAGAAGCGCGTGATCGACGCGGGTCTCGCGGCAGGGTTGCAGCTGCAGGGCATCAACGCGGCGGGGTATTGGCACTCCCCTGATCGTCCTGAGGCGGGGCTCATCATCGGTTACGCGACCCCACCGCAGCACGCTTGGCGACCGGCGTTGGATGCCTTGGCCGAGTTGCTCGGCGACGCCGCGATCAAGGCCTGGTAATCCCGGCGCCAGAACGGCCCGGCTTCGGCGCGCGGTTACCGAACTGCTTGTCGACGCCATGATCAGCTCCCGGCGAACCCGTCCCGCCAAGACGACCCGGCTTCCGCGCGGCCGTTGGCAGTATCAGGAGCCCAGCCCGCACCGCCGCGACACGCCAGGCGACCCGCCTTGGACGCGTTGCTCAGCGACACCGCGATCAGACCCTGGCGAACCCGACCCGGCTTCGCAGCCAGCTTCCGCGTGGCCGTTGGCAGCATCACGAGTCCAGCCCACTCCGCCGCGACACGCCAGGCGCCCCGTACTGGCTTTGGCCGAGCTGCTTGGCAACGCCGCATTCAAACCCTGGCGAACCCGTCCCGCCACGACATCCCGGCCTCCCAGCCCAGCTTCCGCGCACGACCGTTGTCAGCACCCCGAGCCCAGCCCGCCCGCTCCCCCACAACCAGCTCGGGTCCCGGCGCACCAACAGCATCACAGAACACCGGCACCCAGTCGTGACCCGCAGCAGGCTCGTCATCACACACATTGACCGCCCCCGTCGGCCAACTCAAAGCCGCGACGGCAGCCGAAGCGGCGTCATCGACGTGGACAAAGCTGGAGACGTCAGCGGTAGCAGGCAGCTTCCCGTCCTGGGCCAGCCGCGCCATCAGCGCACCGCGCTCGTACCAGGTGCCCGGCCCGTACAGCGTGCCGTAGCGGAGCACGACCCACTCGGGCAGCTCGGCGACCGCGGCCTCGAGCGACACGATCCCCTCGACGGTGCCGAGCCGTTCGGGCCCGGCGCCGAGGTCGAGCGGCGTGTCCTCGGCCGCGGGCGCGGCACCCGGCTCGTAGGCCCACGCAATGCTCTGCGCGACGATCCGCCGCACACCGGCCGCCAGGGCCGCGTCGACCAGGTTGCGCGTGCCGGCCGTGCGCACCCTCGCGTTGGCCGCGCGATCACCCGCGCCCAGGTCGGTCAGCTGGTGCACGACGACGTCCGGCCGCGCGGCGCGGACGACCTCCGCAAGCCCGGCAGCGTCGTACACGTCACCGACGACGGCGGTCGCGCCCATCGCCTCGACCTGAGCGGAGGCACGCCGGGTCAGCCCGACGACTTCGTGCCCCTGGGCGACGAGGGCGGGAACCAGGCGGCGGCCGATGGCGCCGGACGCACCGGCGAGGAAGATCCGCATCATCGTCCCCGCGCGGCCAGCTCGTCGGGACCCACCAGCGTCAGCATCTCCTGGCCGGGCGCGCAGAGCATCACCACGACGAACCGGCTCCAGGCGTCGGCGAGGTTGTTCGCGGCCTGGTAGTGGATCACGTCACCCCCGGGTTCCCAGAACGCTTCACCCGCCTTGATGACGCGTTCGGGCTCCCCTTCCAGTTCGAAGATCATCTCCCCGTCGAGCATGTACCCGAAGACAGGCCCGGAGTGCCGGTGCGGCGGCGTCCCCGAGTCCCCGGGCGGCAGCTCGATCGTGGCGGTCATCACGTGGGCTCCGTCCGGAATGGACGGAGCCTGTGACTCCAGCATGGTGAGCACGGAGTTGGTCATGAACCCCACGTTAAGCCGCGCGGGCGGCCCGTGGATGGTCCACTTTCCCGCGTCCGCCTTGGACCGGTTCAGGCCAGCCGAGCGGCGATCAGGCGGTTGACGGAAGCGTGGTGCTCGTTCAGGTAGAAGTGCGCCCCCGGGTACGTGCGCAGCTCGAACGCGCCCGACGTGTGCGTCGCCCATTGGCGGGCCTCGTCGGTCGTCACCTTCGGGTCGTGGTCGCCGATCAGGGCCAGGATCGGGCAGCTGACGTCGGGGCCCGGGCGGTAGCGGTAGGTCTCGGCGGCCTTGTAGTCGTTGCGCAGGGCCGGCAGGACCATGCGGATGATCTCGTCGTCCTCCAGGACCTTGGCGTCCGTGCCGCTCAGGCGCTTGACCTCGGCGAGCAGGCCGTCGTCGCTTTCCAGGTGGTAACGCTCGTCGCGGAACGCCGAGGGGGCGCGGCGGCCGGAGACGTACAGGCCCAGCAGCCGCGTGCCGCGGGCTTCCAGGCGGCGGGCGACCTCGAAGGCGAGGCTGGCACCCATGCTGTGGCCGAAGAACGCCAGCGGGCCCGGCTCGGCGGCGAGGATCTCGGTCAGCTGGTCGGCGAGCACGAACAGGTCGTCCACCAGCGGGTCGTTACGGCGGTCCTGGCGGCCCGGGTACTGGACGGCGAGCACCTCGACCGACGGCGAGAGCGCCGACGACACGGGGTGGAAGTAGCTCGCCGAGCCCCCGGCGTGCGGGAAGCAGACCAGGCGGGCCTTCGCGGCCGGGGCCGGGTGGAACCGCCGGATCCACAGCTGGCTGTCCAGGGAGAGCGTCATGGCCGGTCCTTCCAGATATCGGCTTACAGCACCGAATCTGTCAAACGGGCGCGCGCGGGTCGACCCCTAGGTTCCGGATGAGGGGTTCTGGGGGCCGGGAGCGGCAGACAGGGGGCCGACGTGCTGGTTTGGACGATGCCCGCCGGTTTGAATGACTTACCGGGAACCGGCATCCGGCCGCGAGGGGAACCCGCCGAAATAACACGATGGGGTGAGTCATGACCGCCACCGAAGATTTCGTTGTCGGTGACCTGCCGTCGCTCGACATCGAGGCCAAGGTCGCCGAGCTGGCCGAGCTGCGGGCGCACGCCGTGTCACCTTCCCAGCGCGCGACCGACCAGCAGCACGCCAAGGGCAAGCTCGCCGTGCGGGAACGGATCGGCCTGCTCTTCGACGAGGGCACCTTCCACGAGATCGAGCAGCTGCGGCGCCACCGCGCCACCGGCTTCGGGCTCGAGGACCGGCGGCCCTACTCCGACGGCGTGGTCACCGGGTGGGGCAAGGTCTTCGGCCGGCGCGTGTTCGTCTACGCCCACGACTTCCGGATCTTCGGCGGCTCGCTCGGCGAGGCGCACGCGGCGAAGATCCACAAGCTGATGGACCTCGCCGAGTCCGCCGGCGCGCCGCTGGTGTCCCTTTCGGACGGTGCGGGCGCGCGGATCCAGGAGGGTGTCGCCGCGCTCGCCGGGTACGGCGGGATCTTCCGGCGCAACGTCAAGGCGTCCGGGGTGATCCCGCAGATCAGCGTGATGCTCGGCCCGTGCGCCGGCGGCGCGACCTACTCCCCCGCGCTGACCGACTTCGTGTTCATGGTCCGTGACATCGCGCAGATGTACATCACCGGGCCGGACGTCGTCCGCTCGGTCACCGGCGAGGACATCACCCACGAGCAGCTCGGCGGCGCGGACGTGCACGCCGGGGTGTCCGGCGCGGCCGGGTTCGTCTACGACACCGAGGAAGAGTGCCTCGAAGAGGTCCGGCACCTGATCTCGATGCTGCCGTCGAACAACCGCGAGCTGCCGCCGTCGATGCCGCCCGGCGAGCCGGTGGACCGGCCGAACCCGGCGCTGCTGGAGCTGGTGCCGGTCGACGCGAACCGCGTCTACGACATGCGCGAGGTCATCGAGGAGATCGTCGACTACGGGCACTTCTTCGAGGTGCACGCGAGCTGGGCGCCGAACGTCCTGTGCGGGCTCGCGCGGCTCGGAGGCGAGGTCGTCGGGATCGTGGCCAACCAGCCGTCGTCCTTCGCCGGGGTCCTGGACATCCACGCGTCGGAGAAGGCCGCGCGGTTCGTCCAGACGTGTGACGCCTTCAGCATCCCGCTCGTGACGCTGGTCGACGTGCCGGGGTTCCTGCCCGGCCGCGACCAGGAACACGGCGGGATCATCCGGCACGGCGCGAAGCTGCTCTACGCCTACTGCAACGCGACCGTCCCGCGGGTTCAGGTCATCCTGCGCAAGGCCTACGGCGGTGCGTACATCGTGATGGACTCCCGCTCGATCGGCTGCGACCTGTCGTTCGCCTGGCCCACCAACGAGATCGCGGTGATGGGCGCCGAGGGGGCAGCGAACGTCGTGTTCCGGCGCGAGATCGCCGCGGCGGACGACCCGGAAGAGGCGCGCCGGCAGCGCATCCAGGAGTACCGGACCGAGCTGATGCACCCCTACTACGCCGCCGAGCGCGGCCTGGTCGACGACGTGATCGACCCCGCGGAGACCCGGCCGGTCCTGATCGAGGCGCTCGCGGTGCTGCGGGCCAAGTACTCCGCGCAGCCCGCGCGCAAGCACGGGAACCCGCCGGTATGAGCGACCTCTTCCTCACCGTGTCGAGCGGTTTCCCGGACGACGAGGAGCTGGCCGCGGTACTCGCCGTCTTCGGCGCGCTGGGCAGCGTGAAACGCCCGAAGCGGGACCTTCCGCCCGCTCCCGCACCGTGGCGCCGCGCAGCGGGGTACACCCCGCCGGGTTCCTGGACGAGCCGCACCCGATAAGTAGGGGTGCCCTCGCTCTTCCCCGCTGGTTAGCGTGGAAACATGAGCGACCAAGACGTACTCCGTGTGTCCCATGTGGACAGAGAACGCGCCGCGCGCCTGCTGCAGGACGCGCTCGGCCAAGGCATGCTGGAACTCGAAGAGTTCGCCCAGCGCTCGGCCGCGGCGGCGGCCGCGCGCACCCGCGGCGACCTCGCGCCGCTGCTCGCCGACCTGCCCGCCGCCCACGAGGCACCGCTCGCCGCGATCGAGACGCCGCCGCTGGTGCTCAAGGCGGGCATGGGCGACGTCAAGCGCACCGGCCCGTGGGACGTGCCGAGCCGCATCGACGCCAAGTGCTCCTCCGGCGACGTCCGGATCGACTTCAGCGAAGCGACGTGCCCGCACCGGGAAGTCACGCTGAACCTGGACTGCGGCTGGGGCACCATCCTCGTCATCGTCCCGCGCGGCTGGTCCCTGGTGTTCGAAGCCATGGAGACCGGCGCCGGCGACATCACGAACAAGGTCACCGCGCCGCCCGAGCCCGGCCGGCCGGTGCTGCGCGCGCACTGCAAGGTGACCGCGGGCAACATCCGCTTCCGTCACCCCCGCTGAACCGCGAAAAGGCCCGGCTCACCGAGTGAGCCGGGCCTTTGCCGTGCGTTCAGCGGGCCGCCGCGTGCTCGCGGCCGTTCTCCTTTTCCTCTTCCGGCTCTTCGGTTTCCTCCGCCGCCTGCTCTTCCGCCTTGCGCTTGGCGGCGACGCGGTGCATCAGCACGACCATGCCGAACGAGCAGGCGCCCAGGACGATCGAGCCGATGGCCACCAGCACCCGCAGCCCGGACGGCACGTGGGCGACCAGGAACCAGCCCGGCAGCGTCGCGCCGAACAAGCTCAGGCCCAGCGACACGAACCCCTGCGGGATCACCAGCAGGACACCGAGCAGGACGAACAGCGCGACCAAGGCGTTCTGGGGGCCGCTGAGGTCGTCCTTCTTCTCCGGCTCCTCCTGCTCGCCCTCCTCCAGCTCGTCGGCGGAGACCTTGACCTCGGCCCGGACGCCCTTGCGCATCAGGTCGAGGATCTCCGGGCCCGCCTTCTCCAAGCGGCGGTAGGCGAGCCGGCCGAACAGCCAGTAGTAGAACGCGCCGGTCAGCAGGCCCGCCGCGACACCCGCCCAGCCGAGCAGCGTGTTGTCCGTGCGGAACCCGATCAGCACGACGACCGCGGCCGGCACGGCCAGCAGGATCTGGCCGAACAGCATGCCGAAGATCTTCAGCCGGACCTGGTCGCCGCTCTCGTCGGTGAAGCCGTCCATCGGGTTGCCGCCGGGGCGGTCCTGGAACGGCGCGACGCCGACCAGCGAGACGAGCGGCACCAGTCCGGCCGCCCCGCCGAGCATCGCCGGCAGCACGGCCAGCACCCACGGCCACGCCCAGCCCTGCCCGCTGACCAGCGTCAGCAACGCGGTCAGCACGAGCACCGGGACGGCGACCAGCAGCAGCCACGCGACCTGCCGGGCGCGGACGTCGACCCGTTCGGACGCCGGGGCGACCAGGGTCAGCCACAGCGCGCCGGCGTCGAGGCCGTAGACGTTCGCCGACAGCGCGCCGGCGAACAGCGCGGTGATCACGCCCGCGAACGGCAGCATCACGGTGTTGCCGTCGAGCAGCGGGAACAGCCCGCTGAACAGGCCCGCCCAGAGCGCGATGCTCAGGAACCGGGCGCGGCGCAGGTCGCGGACCCACAGCCGCAGTTCCTTGCCCAGCACGCCACCGAACGGCCCGCCCGGCAGGATCCGCTTACTGGCCAGGCTGTCGCCGCCGGTCTGCGTCGCGCCGCCGTCCGAGAGGCCCCGGACCAGCTGGCGCGAAAGCAGTGCCGAGAACACGAAGAACAGCACCGCGCCCAGGACGGCGAGGCCGCCCAGCGAGAGCGCGACGGTGCCCCAGTTGCCCTTGGCCGCCGCGTCCACCGCGACGACCGCCCAGCTCGACGGGAGGATCCGCAGCACGATGCCGCCGCCGTCGGCCCAGCCGCCGCTGAACGTGCGGATCGCCAGGCCGATGTCCATCCAGCCGGTGTTCTGCAGGCCCAGTACGAACCCGACGACCAGCGACGAGAGCTCCCAGCCGAAGCGCGACCGGACCAGCCGGCCCAGCGCCTGCATGCCGACCTTCGACAGCACCACGACGAACCACAGCTGCAGCAGCACGGCGGGGATCGCGACCAGCGCCGCGACCAGGCCGAGGTGCGCGCCGTAGACGATCAGCACGGCGAACGCGACCAGCGCGACCACCGGCGTGATGCCGACGAACCCGGCGCCGACCATGCCGATGGCCAGCGTGCGGGGACGGATCGGCAGCAGGGTGAAGTACTCCAGCCGCAGCACCGCGTCGCCACCGGTGAGCATCGGGCCGAACAGCCAGCCCAGCGTCCACACCATGAGCAGCAGCGACAGCACCGCGACCGCGGTTTCGGGTGAGCCGAAGTGCGAGAACCCGACCACGAGCGTGCCGATCGCGAGGACCAGGCCGATCGACCCGCCCGCGAGCATGCTGGCCGCGCGCTGCCCGCTCATCGAGCGGCGCAGCACCGCCAGCTTCATCCGGATCAGGACGCCAACCACGCCAGCCCCTCCATCCCCCCGGTGCGGGCGCCGACGAGCTCGACGAAGACGTCTTCGAGGCCGCGGCCGGCGCGGACCTCGTCCACAGGGCCGGACGCGGCGACCTGGCCGCGGGCGATCACCGCGACGTGGTCGCAGAGCTGCTCGACCAGCGCCATCACGTGGCTGGAGAACACGACCGAGCCGCCGGAGGCGACGAAGCGCTGCAGGATCGTGCGGATGGTGGCCGCGGAGACCGGGTCGACCGCTTCGAACGGCTCGTCCAGCACCAGCAGCTTGGGCGCGTGCAGCAGCGCCGTCGCGAGGCCGATCTTCTTCCGCATGCCGGTGGAGTAGTCGATCACCAGGGTGCGGTTGGCCTCGGTCAGCTCGAGGACCTCCAGCAGCTCGCTCGCGCGTTCGTCGATCTGCGCTTCGGGCAGCCCGCGCAGCAGGCCCTGGTAGGTCAGCAGCTCGCGGCCGGTGAGGCGCTCGGGCAGCGACATGCCGTCGGGCAGCACGCCGACGAGGGCCTTGGCGTGCACCGGGTCGGCCCAGACGTCGACACCGAAGATGTGCGACGCGCCGGCGTCCGGGCGGAGCAGGCCCACGGCCATCGAGAGTGACGTCGTCTTGCCCGCTCCGTTGGGCCCGACCAGGCCGTAGAACGAACCCTTCGGCACGGCGAGGTCGACCCCGTCCACCGCGACCTTCCGGCCGAATCTCTTGCGCAACCCGGACAGCCGGAGCGCGGGTGCACTTTCGTCGATCGTAGGCACGTGGATCATCCCCATGGTTCGGGCGGCCCGCCGGCCGCGCTTTACCGGGCACAGCGTAGCGGCCGGACGGGGAAAAGAGAACGCGGCACAACTGAACAGTTCGTGCCCCCGGATAAGGGTGGGCATAGGGGTTACGAATCGGCGTGTCGCGCAAATAAGGTGGCAGCCAACTGCCAAGTCGACCAAACCGGCCGAATCAGACTAACCACCCCGGGCAGCAAAAGCAATTCCGAGCCGAGGGAAGAGCCGATGACGACATCGACCGACAGCGACCTGGAGGCCCAGCTCCGCACCGCGCGGGCCGGGCTGACCTCGCTCGGCGCGCTGGGCGACCGGATCGCCACGCTGATGCTCGGCCCGGAGGACCCGTACGCGGTGTATGCGCAGATGCGGGCCCGCGGGCCGGTGCAGAAGAGCCGGATCGGGATCTACGCGGTGCTCGGCCGCGACATCGCCGACAGCGTGCTGCGCGACCGCCGGTTCGGCCGCCGCACGCTCGGCGGTTACTGGCCGCAGGGCACGTCCACGTTCGACAATTCCTTCCTCGCGATGGACCCGCCGGAACACACCCGGCTGCGGAAACTCGCGATGCCGGCATTCAGCCCGAAGACCATCGGGGCGCTGCGCCCGGATATCGAACGGGCGTGCCGTGAACTGCTCGACGACGTCGATTCCAGCAAGCCGTTCGATCTCATGGAGAAATACGCGAAACGCGTTCCGTGCGCGGTGATCGCGACGTTGTTCGGAATTCCGGAATCGCGCCAGGCGGAGTTCGACGAGCTCGCCGCCGGGCTGAGCCTGGTGCTCGACGGCGTCGTCTCGCTCGAGGAGGCCAAGCGGCTGCAGGACGCCGTCGACGGCATGACGGCGCTGTTCACCGAGCTGCTCGCGATGCGCGTCGTCGAGCCGGGCGACGACCTAGTCAGCCGGCTGCTGCGGTCGGTTGACGGCGACAAGCTGACCGCGGACGAGCTGGTCGCGATGTGCGGGATGCTGTCGCTGGCCGGCACCGAGACCACGGTCAACCTGATCGGCAACGGCACACTCGCCCTGCTGGAGCACCCCGAGCAGTGGGACCTGCTGCGCGCCGAACCGGACCTCGCGCCGAAGGCCGTCGAGGAGGCGCTGCGCTACGACACGTCGGTGCTGATGCAGGCGCGGTTCGCGCACGAGGAGGTCGAGCTGGGCGGCAAGCGCATCCCGGTCGACAGCCAGGTGACCATCCTGACCGGCGCGTGCAACCGCGACCCGGAGGCCTTCGACCGCCCGGACGTCTTCGACCTGCGACGCACGTCGGGCCCGGACCACATCTCGTTCTCCAGCGGCATCCACTACTGCGTCGGCGCCCCGCTGGCCCGCCTCGAGGGCGACGTCGCGTTCCGCGTGCTGCAGGAACGCTTCCCCACCCTGCAGCGAGCCGGCGAGCTGACGCGCCGGACGTCCCCCTTCATCCGCGGCCTGCACGCCTTCCCGGTCACCGCCTGACCCTCCCGCGCCCAAATGCCGTGAAGGCCACCTTGAGGGACTCTGAGTCCCTCAAGGTGGCCTTCACGGCATTTCGCTGTACCCGGGGCAAAAAGGGAGGGACCCCGGCGCGGAGGGGCGCGCCGGGGTCCGAGGGGGGAGGGTGGTCAGGGGGTCCGGAGCAGGTCGCGGACGTGGTCCGCGAGCTGGCCCGGGGTGGGCATCGAGAAGACGTCCGTGAGCTTCAGCCCCACGCCCGTCAGGTCCTCGACGTGCTGCACCAGCTGGACGCCGAGCAGGGAGTGCCCGCCGACGACGAAGAAGTTCGTGTCCGCCGCGACGTCCTGGCGGCCCAGCAGGCCGGCCCACAGGCCGATCAGCGTGTCCAGCAGGTCGCCGTCGGCGGCCGGGGAGCCCGGTTCCTGCCCCGCCTCGGTGCGCCGGTCGGCGGCCAGGCGGGTCAGGGCCGGGTAGTCGATCTTCTCCGTCACCGTGGTGGGCAGCCGGTCGATGGTGACGAACTCGTGCGGGACGGCGGCCCGGGGCAGCTCCGCCCGGGCGTGCTGCCAGAGGCGATCGGCCAGCCCCGGTGAGTCCGGCCCTTCGACGAACGCCACCAGGATGCCGCCCGCGCTCGGCTCGCCCACCAGGACGACCGCGACACCCGACACCTCCGGGTGCTCGGCCAGCACGGCTTCGACCTCGCCGAGCTCGATCCGGTTGCCGCGCAGCTTGATCTGCCGGTCGACCCGGCCGACCAGTTCCAGTGCACCGTCGTGACGCCAGCGGCCCTGGTCGCCCGTGCGGTAGAAGCGCCCGTGCACCGGGTGCTCGCGGAACTTGTCCGCGGTCAGCTCGGGCCGGTTGTGGTAGCCGATCGCGACGCCGCCGCCGGCGATGCACAGCTCGCCGTGCACCCCCGGCGGGAGCTCGCGCCCGGCGCCGTCGGCGATGAACACCGTGGTGTTGCGGATCGGCCTGCCGACGACGACGGCGTCGTCCGGCGAGGTCAGCCGCGCCGCGGTGGACCAGACGCACGTCTCGGTCGGGCCGTAGAGGTTGCGCAGCTCGCACCCGGTGGCCACGAGCCGCCGGAACAGCGCGGGCGGCATCGGCTCGCCGCCGCAGACGACCTTGACCCCGGCCAGGAGGTCGGCGACGTCGTCCAGGACGAGCCGCCACGTCGTGGGGGTCGCCTGCATGAAGTCGACCCGGTGGTCCGTCAGCACCGCGCGCAGCGACTTGCCGTCGGTGCGGGCCTCGTCCGGCGCGACGACCAGCGTCGCCCCGGCGTACAGCGGCAGGAACAGGTCCATCACCGACATGTCGAACGCGAACGTCGTCATCCACAGCCCGCCGTCGCCCGGCCCCAGCCCGGTCTCGGCCTGGAAGTGCGTGACCAGGTTGGCGAGATTGCGGTGCGCGAGCACCGTGCCCTTGGGCTTGCCGGTCGACCCCGAGGTGTAGATCAGGTACGCGGGCGCGTTGTCCGCCTCGTCGCCTTCCACGACGAGGGTGTCCGGAATGGACGGTCCGTCGGCCGTGATGCCGGGCAGCGGCAACACGGTCCGGCCCGCGAGATCGAGGGTGACGCCTTCGCCGGCCAGCAGCACCCGGGCCCCGGAGTCGGTGAGCTGGTGCTCGACGCGCTGCGCCGGGTGGTCGGGGTCGATGGGCAGGTAGGCCGCGCCGATCAGCCAGCAGCCGAACACCGCCGCGACGAGCTCGGCGCCGCGCCGGCCGACGAGCCCGACGACCTCGCCGGGTCCGGCGCCCTGGCCGCGCAGCAGGTCGGCGGTGGCCTGCGCGGTGAGCCACAGCTCGCGGTAGGTCACCGCCCGGTCGCCGTCGCGCACGGCGACGGCGCCCGGCTGGGTGGCGGCGTGATCGGCGACCGCCTCGAGGACCGTGCGCGCCCGAGTCGGCCGCCGGGTCTTGTTGGCCGCGTCGACCACGGCCCGGTCGGCGGGGCTGAACAGCGGCAGCTGCCCCACCGGCCGCTGCGCGTCGGCGCCGGCGGCGACGAGCAGCGCGTCGTAACGCCGCAGCAGCGCCTCGACGTCGGCACGGGTGTGCGAACCGGTCGCGTACCGTCCTTTGAGGACGGTGGCGTCCGCGTCCGCCTGCACCACCAGTTCCAGGTCGAACTTGCTGGTGCCGTTCTCGACGCTGACCGGCCGGGTGTGCACCCCGCCGATGCCGAAGCGCGGCAGCCCGCCGCCCGGCTGGTAGTTGAACAGGTGCCGGAAGATCGTGCTGCGCCAGTCGGAGCTCGCCCGCGGCAGCTCCGGGAGCAGCAGGTCGACCGGGACGTCGGCGTGCGCCAGCGCGTCGAAGTACACCGAGCGGGTGCGGGCGACGAGGTCGGCGAAACCGGCGCCGAACTCGACGCCCACCCGCAGCGGGAGCACGTTCACGTGGTAGCCGATGGCGGACTGGGCGTGCGGCGGCCGGGTGTTGACCGGCGTGCCGACGACCAGGTCCGGCCCGACCCCGTGCCGGGCCAGCAGCAGGTAGTAGGCGGCCATGTGGACGACCGCGTCGGGGGCCCGCAGCTCACGCCGCAGGCGGTCGAGCGCGGCGAGAGCCTCGCGGGAGAGGCGGTGCTCGGTGAAGTCCCCGTCCAGGACGGACCCGGACGGCTCGGGCGTGCCGACCGAGAGCTCGAGAGCGGTGGCGTCGAACCCGGTGAGGTGTTCGCGCCAGTAGGCGATCCCGGTCTCGGTCGGCACGACGTCGGGGGTGGCGCGGACCTCGCCCGCCAGCACGGCCGGGCACGAGCGCCCGACGGCCAGCGCCTCGTAGGCCTTCGCCAGTTCGGTGAAGAAGACGGCGGCGGAAATGGTGTCGAAGACGAGGTGGTGCGCCGAAACGCACACCACGTCGCCGTCCGGGCAGCGGAAGTGCGCCAGCCGGATCGGCGGCGTCCCGCCGATCTCGAGCGGCGCGGCCGCGAACCCGGCGACCTGCGCGTCCACCAGCTCCCGGGTCGTGTCCACAGTAGACACGTCGAGCGTGACCGCGGACGCGGGCAGCACCTCGGCGGTGAGGCTGGTGCCCTCGTCGTGGAAGATCCGGCGCAGCCCGTGGTGCCGCCGCTGGACCAGCCGCGCCGCTTCCGCGAGCACCGCCGGGTCCAGCGCGACCGGCACCTCGAACCGCACCGCGACCGTGTTGACGCCGCTGCCCGGGACCAGCCGGTCCAGCAGCCACAGCGCCTCTTCCTTGGGCGTGACGCCGGCTCTCGCCGGTACTTCGACGTCCTCGCCCGGGCCCTTGCCGGTGAACGTGCGCATCGTGGTTTCTCCTACTTCAGCAGGCCCGACACGGCTTCGGCCACCGCGGAGCGGCGAAGCAGGTCGTGGCGGTCGAGGTCGAAGGAAAGCTCGGCGCCGGCCAGGTGGCGGCCGTCCGCGGGGGCGTCGGAGTTGATCACGGTGCAGGTGCTCAGGTCGGCGGCGGTCTCGACCTGGGTCGCGCCGACGAGGTAGTGCACGTAGGCGTCGAACCAGCTCATCATCTCGTTGCGGCGCGACTCGTTGAGGCCGAGCCGGCCGAGGCCGACGTGGCCGACCTCGCGGTAGAGCTTGATCAGCGAGTCGCCGAGCACCACGAGGTCGTCGGCGCCCTCGGCCTCCGCGAAGCCCGAGGCCTTGGACTCCTCGATCTCCTGCGGGGTCAGCACGCCGACGAGCTTGTCCAGCAGCTTGTGGAACTGCCAGTACAGCACGATCGAGCTGACCGGTTCCGGGTCGAACATGACGACCGCGGGCTGCTTGCCCCGGCGTTCGCCGATCCGGCGGGCCAGCGCCGAGGCGTAGACGCCGCCGACGCAGAACCCGAGCACGCCGCGGATCTCGCCGTCGGGCAGTGCGTCGAGCCACCGGTTCAGGTAGTCGTCACCGGTCATGTTCTCCTCGGTGCCCGGCTCCGGCTGCATCGTCTCCCAGACCGTGCTGGGCACGCTCAGCGCCGGCGCCAGGTCGGAGAACGTCGCTTCGGAGCGGCCGGGGGAATAGAAGTCGACCGCGAGCACGAAGTCGTTCTTCGCGCCGTTCTTCAGGATTCGCCATTCGGTGAAATCATTCATTGCTTGCTCCCCAGTAATCAGGAATTCGCGTCAAGCCTAAATGGACGACCCCCAGGTCATTAACCCCTACCGGAGACCCTAGGGGTGCGAGATCTCCGGCAGGGCAGGGTGTTCAGGAGAGCTGGACCAGCCAGTCGTTGACCTGCTTGGCGACGACCTCGGCGTGCTCTTCCAGCATCGTGTAGTGGTTGCCTTCGGCCTCCGCCACGGTGGTGACGGAAACCCACTTCGACCGCCAGCCTTCGGCGGGCCATTCCGGCATCGGCTCGGCGGCGGTGACGAGCAGTACCGGAATGGTGACTTCGGGGGCGCGCCATTGTTCGAACAGCCGGAAATAGGCGCCCATCGCGGTGAGCCGGTCGTCGTCGACCGGGGCGTACCGGCCGTCGCGGTCGGCCATGCCGCCCATCAGCCCGGGCAGCAGTTCGTCGATCCCCTCGCCGCCCGGCGCGTAACCGTCGAGGACGACCAGGGCCGCCGGGCGCAGGCCGCGCTGTTCGAGCCGCGCGGTCACGGCGTGGGCGAGGACCGCCCCCGACGAATGCCCGGCCAGCACGAAGGGACCGTCGCCGGCCCGCTCGGCGACGGCGTCGGCGAGCAGGTCGGCCGCGGCGTCCGCCGAGTCCGGAAGTGCTTCCCCGGTCCCGAACCCGGGCACCGTCAGCGCCGACACCCCGCGCACGCCGCGCAGCGCGGCGCCGATCCCGGCGTACTGGTGCGGGCCGGAGATGGCGGTCATCGACGGGACGCAGATCAGGCTCGGCTCGGCGGTCTCCGGCGCCAGCCGCACCAGCGACGCGGCGGGCGCGCCGGTGGGCCGGAACTGCGACGCCGTCATCAGCATGCTGACGAAGTCACCCGCTTTGCCCTGGGCGCAAGCCTGCTTGAACAGCGTGCCCAGCGTGCTCGCGGCCGGTTCCACGGACGACACGCCTTCGAGCCGCTCCGCCAGGTACCCGGCCAGCGCGGCCGGGGTGCCGAACTCGTAGACCAGCGCCGGCGGCAGGTCGAGGCCGGTCAGCTCGGTGAGCCGGTTGCGCAGCTCGACCGCGGTGAGCGAGGCGAACCCGAGTTCGAGGAACTCGCGGTCGCCCTCGACGGCGTCCGCCGAACGATGGCCGAGCACGAACGCGGCCTGTTCCCGGACGACGCCGAGCAGGATCTCGACGCGCTCGGCGCCGGTCGCCGAGCCGAGTCCCTCCAGCGCGCCGAGGCGCGCCGGTTCCGGCTTGGCCTCGACGACCGGGGCCAGCACGTCCAGGAACGCGGCCGGCCGGGTGGCCCGCAGCCCGGGGGCCACGGCCGCCCAGTCGACGTCGGCCAGCACGAGCCCGCGCTCACCCCGGCCCGCCGCGGCCCGCACCGCGGCCAGCAGGAGCCGCGGGTCGAGCGGCGCCACACCGGGCGTAGTCGGCGTGCCCTCCCACGGCCCGGTGGCAACACACAGGGTTCCGGCGCCCCGCTGCTGGGCGAGCGCGGTGAGCCGGGCGCCGGCCGCGGCGTCGACCGCCACACCCGCCCCGCCCCAGACGCACGCACCCGGCACGAGCACCAGGAACGCCTCGACGTCCTCGCCGACTTCGAGTGCTTCGGCGATCTGTTCCTGCACAGCCGCTTCGAACGCGCTCGGCGTGAGCGTGTCCAGCGGCGCGGGCGAGGACGGCGTCACGAGGTGGACGACCGTGCGAGCGCCCGCCGTGACGTCCCGGGTCGGCTCGGCGCCCAGGCCGGTGAGCCAGGCCTCGACCGACTCCGACACCGCGCCCGTCAGCAGTACCGGGCCCTCCGGCGTCCACGGGGTGCCCGCGTCGCCGATCGGCGCGCGGACCAGGCGCCGGGCGAGCACGCCCGCCGGCCGCACCGCGACCTCGTCCTCACGGCCACCGCCGGTGAGCACCGCGCCCACGCGGCGCCAGTCCGCGGCCGTCGGCGCGCCAGGCAGGTCGAGCAGACCACCCCAGCGGTGCGGGTACTCCTGCGCGGCCACCTGGCCGAGCGCCCAGACCTGGGCCGGGCCCGCCGTGGGCACCGCGTCGGACGTCCCGGTCCGGACGGCACCGCTGGTCAGGCACCACAGCGGCGCCTCGACCCCGGCGTCGCCGAGGGCCTGGACCAGCGCCGTGCTGAGCGCGAGCCCGTGCGTCTCGTCGAGCGACAGCAGCGAAAGCACGCCGCCGACCGGGCCGTCGAGCACCGTGCGCAGGCCACCCGCGAGCAGGTCGCGGTCGGCGTCGGTGTCGTCCAGCGCCACCCCGGCCGCGGTCGCGCCGAGACCTTCGAGCAGCCGCACGGCACCGGCGACGCGCTCGTCCTCGGCGTGCGTGGCGGGCGCCACGACGAGCCAGGTGCCCGAGGTGACGCCACCGGCCGGCTCGGGGATCGAGTGCCATTCGGTGCGGTACCGCCAGCTGTCCACAGTGGACTCGGTCCGGCGACGACGGTGCCACGCGGACAGCGCCGGGAGCACGGTGTCGAGGGCGGCGCGGCCGTCCTCGCCGACGTTCAGCGCTTCGGCCAGCGCACCGGCGTCGGCGCGTTCGACCGAGGCCCAGAACGCCGAGTCCGGCGCCGCGACGACGGCGGCGGGCGCCTCCGCCCGCAGCCAGTAGTGCTCCCGCTGGAAGGCGTAGGTGGGCAGGTCCGCCCGGCCCGCGCTCCAGCCCGCGGCCCGCGCCGTCCAGTCGAGCCGGACGCCGCGGACGTGCAGCGCGGCCAGCGCCGCGGCGAACGCGGCCGGCTCCGGCCGGTCGCCCCGCAGGGCCGGGACGGCCAGGACCGCCGGGTCGTGGTCGAGCGACTCGCGGGTGAGGCCGGACAGCGGCGCGTCCGGTCCCAGCTCGACGAACGTCCGGACGCCCAGGTCGTGCAGGGCGGCGACGCCGTCGGCGAACCGGACCGCGGCCCGGACGTGCCGGACCCAGTAGTCCGCGTCCACCTCGGTGAGCAGCTCGCCGGTGACGTTCGAGACGATCGGCACCACCGGCGGCCCGTACGACAGGCGTTCCGCGACCGCGCGGAACTCCTCGAGCATCGGCTGCATCCGCGCGGAGTGGAACGCGTGGCTGACGCTCAGCCGCTTGGTCTTGCGGCCGAGACCGCGGAAGTGCTCGGCCACCGCGAGCACGGCGTCCTCGTCACCGGAGACCACAGTGGACTCCGGGCCGTTGAGCGCGGCGATCGCGACGCCGTCACCCAGGTGCGGGTGGACCTCGTCCTCACCGGCCTGCAGCGCGACCATCGCGCCGCCCGCGGGCAGCGCCTCCATCAGCCGGGCGCGGGCGGTGATCAGCTCGGCCGCGTCGGCCAGGGACAGCACCCCGCCGACGTGCGCGGCCGTGATCTCGCCGACCGAGTGCCCGAGCAGGTACGCCGGGCGCAGCCCCGCGTGCTCGGCCAGCCGGTACAGCGCGACCTCGATCGCGAACAGCGCCGGCTGCGTGTAGCCGGTGCGGTCGAGCAGGTCCGGCTCTTCGATGATCGTCTTCAGTGGACGGTCGAGGTGCCGGTCCAGCGCCGCGCAGGCGTCGTCGAACGCGGCGGCGAACACCGGCTCGGTCGTGTACAGCTCACGGCCCATGCCGGCCCGCTGGCTGCCCTGCCCGGAGAACAGCACGGCCACCGCCCCGGCGTGCCCCGCCGTCCCGCGCAGGACGCCCGGGCCGTCGACGCCGTCAGCCACGGCGCGGACGCCGTCGAGCAGCTCCGCGCGGCTCGCGCCGAGCACGACGGCCCGGTGCTCCCAGGTGGCGCGGTGCGCGGCCAGGGTGCGAGCCACCGCCGCGGCGGACAGCTCCGGTTCCCCGGTCACCCGCGCGGCCAGCCGGTCCGCCTGCTCGCGCAGCGCGTCGGCGGTCCGCCCGGAGATCAGCCACGGCAGCACCTTCGAGTCCTCAGTGGACTCCTCGGGCACTGCGACGACGGGCGCCTGCTCGATGATCGCGTGCGCGTTGGTGCCGCTCACGCCGAACGACGAGACGCCGGCCCGGCGCGGGCGGCCGGTCTCCGGCCACGCGCGCTCCTCGGTCAGCAGCTCGACCGCGCCCGCCGTCCAGTCCACTTGGGACGACGGCGCGTCAACGTGCAGCGTCTTGGGCAGCACGCCGTGACGCAGCGCCTCGACCATCTTGATGATGCCGCCGACGCCCGCCGCGGCCTGGGTGTGGCCGATGTTGGACTTCAGCGACCCCAGCAGCAGCGGTTCGCCGGAGCGGTCCTGGCCGTAGGTCTCCAGCAGCGCCTGGGCCTCGATCGGGTCGCCCAGCTTGGTGCCGGTGCCGTGCGCCTCGACGGCGTCGACGTCCGAAGTGGACAGACCGGCCGTCTCGAGCGCCTGGCGGATCACCCGCTGCTGCGCGGGACCGTTCGGTGCGGTGAGGCCGTTGGACGCGCCGTCCTGGTTCACCGCCGTGCCGCGGACGACCGCGAGCACCTCGTGGCCGTTGCGCCGCGCGTCCGACAGCCGCTCCAGCAGGAGCATGCCGGCGCCCTCGCCCCAGCCCGTGCCGTCGGCGGCGTCGGCGAACGACTTGCACCGGCCGTCCGAGGACAGGCCGCGCTGGCGGGAGAACTCGATGAACACGTTCGGCGTGGCCAGCACGGTGACGCCGCCGGCCAGCGCGAGCTCGCACTCGCCGGACCGCAGGGCCTGCGCCGCGAGGTGCAGCGCGACCAGCGACGACGAGCACGCCGTGTCGACCGTGACCGCCGGACCCTCGAGCCCGAAGGTGTAGGACAGCCGCCCGGACGCGACGCTGCCCGAGGTGCCGGTGCCGAGGTAACCCTCGACGCCCTCCGGCACGGAAGCCAGCGAAGTCGCGTAGTCGTGGTACATCACGCCGGCAAAGACGCCGGTCCGGCTGCCGCGCAACGTGCCGGGGTCGATCCCGGCGCGCTCGAAGGCCTCCCACGACGTCTCCAGCAGCAACCGCTGCTGCGGGTCCATCGCGATCGCCTCGCGCGGCGAGATGCCGAAGAAGGCCGCGTCGAACTCGCCCGCGTCGTACAGGAAAGCGCCTTCACGGGCGTACGACGTGCCCTGGTTGTCCGGGTCGTCGTCGAACAGCCCGGCGACGTCCCAGCCGCGGTCGGCCGGGAACACCGAAATCGCGTCGGTGCCCTCGGAAACCAGCCGCCACAGGTCCTGCGGGCCGCGCACGCCGCCCGGGTACCGGCAGCCCATGCCGACGATCACGACCGGGTCGTCGGCCGTGGCCGCCTTGCGGGCCACCGGCCCGGTCCGGACCGCACCGGCCAGCCGGCGGTCGAGCTCGGCGGCCAGCGCCGCGGGTGCCGGGTAGTCGAAGACCATCGTCGCGGGCAGCCGGAGGCCGGTGGCCGCGCCGAGCCGGTTGCGCAGTTCGACCGCGGTCAGCGAGTCGAAGCCCAGCTCGCGGAACGCGCGGTCCGGGTCGACCGCCTCGGCCGAGGCGTGCCCGGCGACGGCGGCGGCCTGGCCGCGGACCAGGTCCAGCAGGAATGCCGCCCGCTCGGCGGCGGGCAGGCCCGCCAGCCGCGCTTCGACCGAGTCGACCTGGGCCGCACCGGCGAGCACCGCCGTCCGCCGGCCGGGCGCGCGGACCAGGCCGCGCATGACCGGCGGGATCATCCCGGCCGCGGCCTGCTTGCGCAGCGCCGGAACGTCGAGCCGCATCGGCACGACCAGCGCGTCCGGCGAACCGATCGCCGCGTCGAACAAGGCCATACCCTGCGCCGACGACAGCGGGGCCACGCCGCCGCGGCTCATCCGGCGGACGTCGACGTCGTCAAGCTCGCCGGTGAGCGCGCTGCGCTCCTCCCAGAAGCCCCAGGCCAGCGAGACCGCGGGCTTGCCCTCGGCGCGCCGGCGCAGGGCCAGGGCGTCGACCACGGCGTTGGCCGCGGCGTAGTTGGCCTGCCCGGCGCTGCCGAGCAGCCCGGCGGCCGAGGAGAACAGCACGAACGCGCGCAGGTCGCGGTCCGCGGTCAGCTCGTCCAGGTGCAGCGCCGCGTCCGCCTTGGGCCGCAGCACGGTGTCGAGGCGTTCTTCGGTCTGCGCCTCGACGACGCCGTCGTCGAGGACCGCCGCCGCGTGAATCACCGCGGTCAGGTCCGGCACCCCGGCGAGCAGCTCGGCCAGCGCGTCGCGGTTGGCGACGTCGCAGGCCGCGATGGTCACCTCGGCACCCAGCTCGGTCAGCTCGGCTGCCAGCTCCGGCGCGCCCGGCGCCGCCCAGCCCTGACGGCCGGTCAGCAGCAGGCGGCGGACGCCGTGCCCGGTCACCAGGTGCCGGGCCAGCAGCGAGCCGATCGTGCCGGTGGCCCCGGTGACCAGCACCGTGCCCTCGTCACCCAGGACGTCCACAGTGGACTCGGCCGGCGCCAGGCGCGGCACCAGGACCTGGCCGCCGCGGAGCGCTCGCTGCGGCTCGTCGCCGGTCAGCGCACCCGCCGGGATGTCACCCGCCGGGTCGAGGTCGAGCAGCAGGAACCGGCCCGGGTGCTCGGACTGCGTCGAGCGGAGCAGGCCCCAGACCGCCGCGGTGGCGACGTCGGGCGACTCGCCCTCGATCGCGACGGCGCCGCGCGTGACCAGCACCAGGCGTCCGGTGAAGCGCTCGTCGGCCAGCCAGCCGCGCACCAGTTTCAGCGCGCGCCCGGCGTTCGCCCGGACGTCGTCCGCCGCGAAGCTGACCAGCACCAGCTCGGGCTGGTCGGCCTCGGCGAGGGCGTTCGGCGTGTCGTGGCAGGCCGCGCCGAACGCGCCGGCCAGGCCGAACGGGTCTTCGCCGAGCACCGCCACCGACGGCGCCTGTTCGGTGACCGGGACCTCGGTCCAGGTGACGCGGAAGAGCGAGTCCGCGGCGGACGAGCGCGCCGGGGCCGACATCGGCCGCAGCACCAGCGACTCCACCGTCACCACCGGCCGGCCCGCCGGGTCGGACGCCGACAGCGCGAGGCCGTCAGCTCCGGAGGGCGCGAGCCGGACCCGCAGCGAAGCGGCGCCGGAAGCGTGCAGGGTGACGCCGGTCCAGGCGAACGGCAGGTGCCCGCCCTCGACCAGCCCCAGCCCGGCGGCCTGGACGGCGGCGTCGAGCAGGGCCGGGTGCAGGCCGAAGGCGGCCGCGTCGGCGCCGTCGGGCAGCGTGACCTCGGCGAACACCTCGCCGTCACGCCGCCAGGCGGCGGTCAGGCCCTGGAACACCGGGCCGTAGGCGAACCCGTGGTCGGCCATGACGTCGTAGTAACCGTCCAGCGACACCACTTCGGTACCGGCGGGCGGCCACTCGGTGTCCACTTCGGACTCCGAGGCGCCGGACCCGAGCAGCCCGGACGCGTGCCGCGTCCACCCGTGTTCATCCAGCGCGTGCTCGTCCCGCGAGTAGACCGTGAGCGCGCGCAGGCCGTTCGGGTCCGGCTCGCCGACGACGATCTGGATCAGCACGTGGCCGGTCTCCGGCAGCACGAGCGGGGCGTGCAGGGTCAGCTCGTCCAGCCGGCCGCAGCCGGACTGGTCGCCGGCCCGGATGGCCAGCTCGACGAACGCGGTCCCGGGCAGCAGCACCGTGTCGCCGACGACGTGGTCGGCCAGCCACGGGTGCGTCTGCCGGGAGATCCGGCCGGTGCACAGGTAGCCGGCGTTCTCGGCGAGCCCGACCGCGGCACCCAGCAGCGGGTGCGCGACGGCACCCAGCCCGGCCGACGACACGTCCGCGAACGCGGGCGCGGCCGGCTCCGGCCAGTAGTGCTCGTGCTGGAAGGCGTAGGTCGGCAGGTCGGCGCGGCGGGCGCCGGAGCCGTCGAACACCGCGGCCCAGTCGACGGTGACACCGTGCGCGAACGCCTCGGCCAGCGCGAGCAGCATGCGGTCGCGGCCGCCCTCGTCGCGGCGCAGGGTGCCGCTGACGGTGGCCGTCGAGCCGGCGTCGTCGATGGTCTGCTGGATCCCGACGGTCAGTACCGGGTGGGCGCTGACCTCGACGAACGACTCGTGGCCCAGCGCCAGCAGCGCCCGGGTGACCTCCTCGAACCGGACCTGCCGGCGCAGGTTGCGGTACCAGTACGCGGCGTCCAAAGTGGACGTCTCGACCGGGCCACCGGTGACCGTGGAGTGGAACACCGTTTCGGTGTCCTTCGGCCGGATCGGGGCGAGCAGCCGCAGCAGCTCGTCCTCGATGGCCTCGACGTGCACGCAGTGCGAGGCGTAGTCGACCGCGATCCGGCGGGCACGGATGTGCTGGCCGCGGCAGTGCTCGACCAGTTCGTCGAGCGCGTCGGCGTCCCCGGACACGACGGTCGCCTCGGGGCCGTTGACCGCGGCGACCGAGATCCGCCCGGTCCACCCGGCCAAGAGTTCTTCCGCACCGGCGCGGGAAAGCGCGAGCGAGACCATCCCGCCGCGGCCCGACAGGGCCAGGATCGCCTGACTGCGCAGGGCCACGACCCGGGCGGCGTCCGAAAGGGACAGTGCTCCCGCGACGGCGGCCGCCGCGATCTCGCCCTGCGAGTGGCCGATCACCGCGGCCGGGCGGACGCCGTAGGCGCGCCAGACCTCGGCCAGCGAGACGTTGATCGCCCACAGCACCGGCTGCACGACGTCCACCCGCTCGATCGGCTCGGCCGCGCGGACGACGTCGAGGAGCTGGAAGTCGACGAACGGGGCCAGCGCGGCGGCGCACTCGGCCATCCGCGCGGCGAACGCCGGCTCGGTCTCCAGCAGCTCGACGGCCATGCCCGGCCACTGCGAACCCTGGCCGGGGAACACGAACACCGGCCGCTCGCCGCGGGCGAAGCCCTGTGCGACGCCGTGCCCGGCGATGCCGCCGGCCAGCGCGGTGAGCCGCTCCTTCAGCTCGGCGGCGTCGTTGCCCAGCACGACCGCGCGGTGCTCGAACACCGACCGCGTGGTGGCCAGCGCGTGGCCGACGTCGACCGGGTGGCCGTCCACGGTGGCCAGGCGGGCGGCCTGGGCCCGCAGCGCGCCTTCCGTCCGCGCGGACAGGACCCAGGGAATCGAGCCCCGGTAAGACGGTTCGGCACCCTCGATGTCCACTTCGGACGGCGCTTCGATGATGGCGTGCGCGTTGGTGCCGCTGACGCCGAACGCCGACACGGCGGCGCGACGCGGGCGGCCGGTCTCCGGCCAGGCCCGTTCCTCGGCGAGCAGTTCGACCGCGCCGGAAGCCCAGTCGACGTGCGGGGTCGGCTCGTCGATGTGCAGCGAGCGCGGCAGCACCCCGTGCCGGATGGCCTGGACCATCTTGATCACGCCGCCGACACCGGCCGCGGCCTGCGTGTGCCCGATGTTGGACTTGAGCGAACCAAGCCAGAGGGGCTCGGACCGGTCCCGGCCGTAGGTGGCCAGCAGGGCCTGTGCCTCCACCGGGTCACCGAGGGTGGTGCCCGTACCGTGCCCTTCGACGACGTCGACGTCCGAAGTGGACAGACCGGCGTTGGCGAGGGCCTGGCGGATCACCTTCTGCTGCGCGGGACCGTTCGGCGCGGTGAGGCCGTTGGACGCGCCGTCGGAGTTGATCGCACTGCCCCGGACGATCGCCAGCACCGGGTGCCCGTTGCGGCGAGCGTCGGAAAGCCGTTCGACGACGAGCATCCCGGCGCCCTCACCCCAGGCCGTGCCGTCGGCGGCGGACGCGTACGGCTTGCAGCGGCCGTCCTTGGCCAGCCCGCGCTGGCGGGAGAACTCGACGAACGGGCCCGGCGTCGGCATCACCTGCACACCGCCGGCCAGCGCCATCGAACACTCGCCGCTGCGCAGCGCCTGCACCGCCCAGTGCAGCGCGACCAGCGACGACGAGCACGCCGTGTCCACGGTGACCGCCGGGCCCTCCAGGCCGAGCGTGTAGGCGATCCGGCCGGACATCACGCTGGACGACGTGCCGGTCAGCATGTAGCCCTCGGCGTTCGCCGTGCTGCCGGCCAGCACCGACGTGTAGTCCTGCGTCGCGCCGCCGACGAAAACGCCGGACCGGCTGCCGCGCAGGGCTTCCGGGTCGATCCCGGCGCGTTCCAGCGCCTCCCAGGCGATCTCCAGCAGCAGTCGCTGCTGCGGGTCCATGGTGAGCGCCTCACGCGGGGTGATGCCGAAGAACCCGGCGTCGAACAGGCCCGCTTCGTGCAGGAACGCGCCTTCGCGGGTGTAGCTGGTGCCGGAGGACTCGGGGTCGTCGTCGTACAGCGCGTCCAGCGCCCAGCCGCGGTTGTCGGGGAACGTCGAGATCGCGTCGCGGCCCTCGGCGACGAGGTCCCACAGCTGCTCCGGCGTCGATATCCCGCCCGGGTAGCGGCAGGCCATCGCGACGATCGCGATCGGCTCGTCGGTGGCCCCGACCGCGGTGACCTGCGCCGCGTCGGCCGCGACCCCGAGCACCTCGGCCCGCAGGAACTCCGCGAGCACCCGCGGGGACGGGTAGTCGAACACCAGCGTCGTCGGCAGGGTCAGGCCGGTGACGGCCGTGAGCCGGTTGCGTAGCTCGACCGCGGTCAGCGAGTCGAACCCGAGCTCGCGAAACGCCTTCTGCGCGCCGAGCCCCTCGGCTCCGGCGAAGCCGAGCACCGCGGCGGCGTGCTGCGAGATCAGGTCGACGAGCAGGTCCTCCTGGTCGGCGGCCGACATCCCGCTCAGCCGCGCGTGCAGCGCGGACGCCTCGGGGGTGCGCTCGGCGGCGGCCTGCTCGGCCGCCGCCCGCAGCGCGCGGACCGCGGGCAGCTCGTCCAGCAGCGGCCGCGGCCGGGCCGCGGTGAACGCCGGGAAGAACCGCTCCCAGACGACGTCGGCGACGGCCAGGAACGTCTCGTCGCGCTCCAAGGCCTGGCGCAGCGCGGCGATCGCGAGCTTCGGGTCCATGGCCGGGACCCCGCGGCGGCGCATCTGCTCCCCCGCCTCGCCCTCGGCCATGCCGCCGTCGGCCCAGGCCCCCCACGCGATGGAGGTGGCCTTGAGCCCCCGGGCGCGGCGCTGCTCGGCGAAGGCGTCGAGGTAGGCGTTCGCCGCGGCGTACGCGCCCTGGCCACCGCCGCCCCAGACCCCCGCGTTGGAGGAGAACAGGACAAACGCGTCCAGCTCGGGGAAGACGTCTTCGAGTGCCTGCGCGCCGGTGATCTTGGCCGTGGCGATCCGGGCCAGGTCGTCGAGGACCAGGTCCTCGACGGCACCGGTCTCGCCGAGGCCGGCCGCGTGGAAGACCGCGGTGACCGGGCCGTCCAGGCTCGCGGCGAGCGCGGTGAGGGCGTCGCGATCGGCGGCGTCGCAGGCCGCGACGGTGACCCGGGTGCCCAGCTCGGTCAGCTCGGCGGCCAGCTCGGCCGCACCCGGGGCATCCGCGCCGCGACGGCTGGTGAGCACGACGTGCGCGGCGCCGGCGGTGGCGAGCCAGCGCGCGACGTGCGCGCCGATCGCCCCGGTACCGCCGGTGATCAGGACGGTCGCGCCGTCCGGCCGCCAGCCCTGGCGACGCGAGACGGTCCCCGCGGCGGGCGCGGGCACCAGCCGTCGCGCGAGGACGCCGTTGTCGCGCACGGCGACCTGGTCCTCGGTGCCGGTCAGCACGGCGGCGAGCCGGGCGGCGGCGCGGTCGGAGACCTCGGCTGGCAGGTCGACCAGGCCACCCCAGCGTTCCGGCCGCTCCAGGCCGAACACCCGGCCCAGGCCCCAGACCGCGGCCTGGGCCGCGGACGAGACCGGCGCGACCGCACCGGCGGTGGCGATCCACAGCGGGGTGTCGCCCAGGTCCCGCATCAGCTCGGCGGTGGCCGCGAGTCCCGTGGGGACGGAGGCGGCGTCCGGGTGCGGACGCTCGTCCAGCGCCAGCAGGGACAGCACGCCGTCGACCGGTTCGGTGTTCTGGTCGATCCCGGTCACGACCCGGACGTCAACCCCGGCCTTGCACAGCGCCTCGGGCCAGCCGGTCTCGACGCCCTCGGGGACGACGACGAGCCAGGTGCCCTGCGGGGTCCCGGCCGTTTCCGGCAGCGGGTTCCACGCGATCCGGTACCGCCAGCCGTCCACAGTGGACTCTTCGGCGGCCTGGCTGTGCCACGCCGACAGGGCGGGCAGCACCGCGCTCAGCGGGTCGTCGGCGTCGACGGCCAGCGTCGCGACCAGTTCGCCCAGGTCACCGCGGTCGACCGCGGCCCAGAAGGCGGACTCCAGCGCGTTCGTGGCGCCGAAGGCCGCGCCGGCGGGCATCTCCGGCGCGTCGAGCCAGTACCGCGCCCGCTGGAACGGGTACGTCGGCAGGTCGACCCGCTTCGGGGTGATCCCGGCGAAGAGCGCGGACCAGTCCGGCGACGCCCCGGCCGCGATGGCCGCGGCGAGCGCGTGCCGCACGGTGGTCTCTTCGTCGCGGCCCGCCCGCAGCGCGGGGACGGCGGTGACGACACCCGTCAGGCACTCCTGCGTCATCGCGCAGAGGATGCCGTCCGGGCCCAGCTCGACGAACGTCGTGACGCCGCGTTCCTCGAGCGTGCGGACGCCGTCGGCGAACCGCACCGCGCGGCGGACGTGGCGCACCCAGTAGTCCGGGTCGGCCAGCTCTTCGGCGGTGGCCAGGCGTCCGGACACATTGGACACGACCGGGATGCGCGGCTCGTGGTAGGTCAGGGTTTCCGCGACGGCGTAGAAGTCCTCCAGCATCGCGTCCATGCGCGGCGAGTGGAAGGCGTGGCTGACCGTGAGCAGCTTGGTCTTGCGGCCCAGCGCGGTGAAGTGGTCGGCGACGGCCAGCACGGCGGCGTCGTCCCCCGAGATCACGGTCGAGGACGGGCTGTTGAGCGCGGCGATGCTCACCGCGCCGGTCAGCAGCGGGGTGATCTCGTCTTCGGTGGCCCGGATCGCCACCATCGCACCGCCCTCGGGCAGCGCCTGCATCAGCTCACCGCGCGCGGCGACCAGCGCGACCGCCGACGGCAGGTCCAGCACGCCCGCGACGTGCGCGGCCGCGACCTCGCCGATCGAGTGCCCGATCAGGAAGTCCGGCGTGACGCCGAAGTGCTCGAACAGCCGGAACAGCGCGACCTCGACGGCGAACAGCGCGGCCTGGGTGTACCGGGTCTTGTCCAGCAGCCGGTCGGGGTCGTTGAACAGGACCGTCTTGAGTGGAGCGTCCAACCGGGACCCGAACTCGGCGCACACCGCGTCCAGCGCCTCGGCGAACACGGGCTGGGCGGCGTACAGCTCGCGGCCCATGCCGACACGCTGGCTGCCCTGTCCGGTGAAGAGGAACGCGGTCTTCGCACCGGCGACGCCGGTGATCGCACCGGGCTCCCCCGCGGCGATCGCGTCGAGGGCTTCGAGGACCTCACCGGGTTCGTCGGCGAGGACGACCGCGCGGTGCTCGTGCAGGGTCCGGGTGGTGGCCAGCGAGTAGGCGACCTCGGTGACGTCGAACTCTTCGAGGTGCTCGCGCAGGCGTGCGGCCTGGGCGCGCAGGGCGGCGTCGGACCGGCCCGAGACGACCAGCGGAACCCGACGTCCGTCATTGGTGGGCTCGTCTGCCTCGGCCGGCTCGGCCTGCTCGACGATCACGTGCGCGTTGGTGCCGCTGAACCCGAACGAGCTGATCCCGGCACGCCGAGCGCGGTCGACGTCCGGCCACTCGCGCTCCTCGGCGAGCAGCTCGACGGCGCCGGACTCCCAGTCGACGTGCGGGGTCGGCTCGGCCAGGTGCAGGGTCTTGGGCAGGACGCCGTGGCGCATGGACTCGACCATCTTGATGATCCCGGCGACGCCGGCCGCGGCCTGGGTGTGGCCGAGGTTCGACTTGATCGAGCCGAGCAGCAGCGGGTCGCCGGTGCGGTCCTGGCCGTAGGTCGCGAGCAGGGCCTGGGCCTCGATCGGGTCGCCCAGCTGGGTGCCGGTGCCGTGCGCCTCGACGACGTCGACGTCCGAAGTGGACAGTCCGGCGTTCGCCAGCGCCTGGTGGATCACGCGTTGCTGCGAGGGACCGTTGGGCGCGGTGAGGCCGTTGGACGCACCGTCCTGGTTCACCGCGGACCCGCGGACGACCGCGAGCACGGGGTGACCGTTGCGGCGGGCGTCGGACAGCTTCTCCAGCAGCAGCACGCCGGCGCCCTCACCCCAGCCGGTGCCGTCGGCGTCGGCGGAGAAGGCCTTGCAGCGGCCGTCGGAGGCGAGCCCGCGCTGGCGGCTGAACTCGACGAACGCGCCCGGGGACGCCATCACCGTGACGCCGCCGGCCAGGGCGAGCGTGCATTCCCCGTTGCGCAGAGCCTGCGCGGCCAGGTGCACCGCGACCAGCGAAGACGAGCACGCCGTGTCCACGGTGACCGCCGGGCCCTCGAGACCGAGCGCGTAGGAGACGCGGCCGGTGACGACGCTGCCCGCGGTGCCGGTGGACAGGTAACCCTCGACGCCTTCGGGCACGGCCAGCAGCCGCGTCGCGTAGTCGTGGTACATGACTCCGGCGAACACGCCGGTTTTGCTGCCACGCAGGGAAGTCGGGTCGATCCCGGCGCGCTCGCAGGCCTCCCACGACGTCTCCAGCAGCAGCCGCTGCTGCGGGTCCATCGCGACGGCCTCGCGCGGCGAGATCCCGAAGAACTCGGGATCGAACTGCGCGGCGTCGTGCAGGAACCCGCCCTCACGGGTGTAGCTCGTGCCCGCGGCGTCGGGATCGTCGTCGTAGAGCGCGTCGAGGTCCCAGCCCCGGTCGGCGGGGAACCCGCTGACCCCGTCCCGGCCCTCGGCGACCAGGCGCCACAGGTCATCGGGCGTCCGCACCCCACCGGGATACCGGCACCCCATCGCCACGATCGCGATCGGCTCCTGAGCCCCGGCCTCGGCCTCACGCAGCCGGCGGCGCGTCTCGTGCAGGTCCGCGGTCACCCGCTTGAGGAAGTACCTGAGTTTGTCGTCGTTCTGTTCGGTCATGTCAGCGCGCCCCTCAGCGTCGAACCGTCGAAGTCTGTGTGTCGCCGGGCCCCAGCCCCGGCGTGCCAGTCGTTTGCCTCGGCACGTTGGCCGAACTGGTCGGCGTGCTGGCCGTTCCGGATGGCGAGCCGGCCGATCTGGGCGGCGTGTTGACCGCCCCGGTCGGCGAGTTGGCCGCCCCAGATGGCGAATCGGCCGATCTGGGCGGCGTGTTCGCCGCCCCGGGTGGCGGGTCGGCCACCCCGGACAGTGCGGCAGCTGATCCCGTCGGCGGATCGGCCGGTCCAGGTGGTGTGTTCGCCGATCCCCTCGGCGGGTCGGCCACCCCGGCCCGTGCGACGGCCGAACCCGTCGGCGGGTCGACCCATCGCGTCAGCGTGTCGGCCTCTGGCGGTGGTGAGTCGGCCGGTCCGGTTGGCGTGTTCGCCGATCCCGTCGCAGGGTCGGCCATCCCGGGCCGTGCGTCGGCCGATCCCACCGGCGAGTCGGCCACCCCGGCCCGTGCGACAGCCGAACCCGTCGGCGGGTCGACCCATCGCGTCAGCGTGTGGGCCGTTGGCGGTGGTGTGTCGGCCGATCCGGTTGGCGTGTTCGCCGTCGAAGGGTCGGCCACCCCGGGCCGTGCGTCGGCCGATCCCATCGGCGAGTCGGCCGCTCCCGGCAGCGTGTTGGCCGTTTCCGGCGGTGTGCCGTCCGTTGGCGGTGGTGAGTCGCGTGGTCATGAGATACCGAACTCCTTGCCGATGAAGTCGAAGATCTCGTCGTCCGAAGCCACTTCCAGGTCCTCGGCGACCGACTTCTCCTCTTCCGGTTCCGCCCCGTCCCAAGCCGACGCCAGGCCCCGAAGCCGTCCGGCGATCCGGGCGCGGCCGGACTCGTCCGGCACGACCTGCGTCAGCGCGGCGCCGAGCCGGTCCAGCTCGGCCAGTAGCGCGGTGACCGCGGCGGTGCCGTCCGGGGCCAGGTCGGCCGCGAGCCGCGCGGCCAGGTCCAGCGGGGTCGGGTGGTCGAACACCAGCGTCGCGGGCATCCGCAGCCCGGTGACCGCGGCCAGCCGGTTGCGCAGCTCCACCGCCGTCAGCGAGTCGAACCCGAGCTCCTTGAACGCCCGGTCCGGTTCGACCAGGCCGGCGTCCGCGTGCCCCAGCACCGCGGCGACCTGCCCGCGGACCAGGTCCAGCAGGATCCGCTCGCGGTCCTCCGGCGACGCGGTCGACAGCCGCGCGGTCAGCGCCGCCCCGGCCCCCGCCGAGACGTCCGCGCCGCGCCGCGCGGGCGCCCGGACGAGGCCCCGCAGCAACGCGGGTACCTCACCCTGGGCGCGGGCCGCGGCGAGGTCGAGCCGGACCGGCACGAGCGCCGGGTCGCCGGTCGCGACCGCGGTGTCGAACAGCGTCAGACCCTCCTCTGTGGACAGTGCGGCGACCCCGCCCCGGTTCAGGCGCCGGACGTCGGCGCCCTCGCCCATGCCGTCGTCCCACAGCCCCCAGGCCAGCGACGTCGCCGGCAGCCCACGGGCGCGCCGGTGTGCGGCCAGCGCGTCCAGGAAGGTGTTGGCGGCGGCGTAGTTCCCCTGGCCCGCGTTGCCGAACACGCCGGCCGCGGAGGAGAACAGGACGAACGCGTCGAGGTCGCCGGTGAGCTCGTGCAGGTTGACCGCGGCGTCGACCTTCGGCCGCAGCACCGCGCCGACCCGCTCGGGGGTGAGCGCCGACAGCACGCCGTCGTCGAGGACGCCGGCCGCGTGCACCACGGCGGTCACCGGGTGCTCCGCCAGCACGGTGGCCAGCGCGTCGCGATCGGCGACGTCGCAGGCGAGCATCCGCACGTCGGCGCCCAATCCGGAGAGTTCGGCCGCGAGCGAGGCGTCCGCACCCCGACGGCTGAGCAGCAGCAGGTCCCGGACGTCGTGCGCGGTGACCAGGTGCCGCGCGAGCACCCGGCCGAGCGCGCCGGTCGCGCCGGTGAGCAGCACCCGGCCGCCTGGCCGGAACTGCAGCTCAGCCTCCGGCCGCGGTACCCGCGCCAGCCGCGGCGCGAAGACGTCCCCGGCACGCACGGCCAGCTGCGGCTCGTCGGTGGCCAGCGCTCCGGCCAGTGCCTTCGAGGACTCGACGTCGTCGTCGAGGTCGGCCAGCCGGAACCGGCCGGGCTCTTCGGACTGCGCGGTGCGGATCAGGCCCCAGACCGCGGCGGCGGCCGGGTCCGGCACGGTGTCACCCTCGGCCGCGGCGACCGCGCCACGGGTGAGCAGCACCAGCTGGGTCGCGGCGAACCGCTCGTCCGCGAGCACCGCTTGGACCAGGGCCAATGCGAACCCGGTGGTTTCGTGCGCGGCCGCGGCGGTGAGCCCGCCGGTGACCGGCACGATCAGCGTGTCCGGCGCCGGGCCGCCGTCGTCGAGGACGTCGACGAAGGTCTCGTACGCCACCGCGCCGATCGCCTCGGCCGCGGCCGGGTCGGCGGTGAGCAGGGCGAGTTGCCGGACGCCATGAGCGACCGGAGCAACCGGCTGCCAGGCGATCCGGAACAGCGACTCGACGTTCCCCCCGGACGGCAGCGCGAGCGGCCGCACCACCAGCGACTCGACGCGGGCGACCGGCGTACCGGCGTGGTCGGTGACGTCGAGTGCGATCGCGTCGGCGCCGGCCGGGCGCAGCCGGACCCGCAGGGCCGTGGCGCCGGTGGCGTACAGGGAGACGCCGGACCAGGAGAAGGGCAGGCGCGGCCCGCCGTCTCCCCCGGTGCCCGCGGTCCCCCGCGACATCGCGTGCAACGCGGCGTCGAGCAGCGCCGGGTGCAGGCCGAACGCCGTCGCCTCGGCCTCGTCGGGCAGGACGACCTCGGCGTAGACGTCCTCGCCGTCCCGCCAGATCGCCCGCAGGCCCTGGAACGCCGGGCCGTAGTCGAACCCGGCCAGCGCGAGGTCGTCGTAGATCCCCTCCACCGCAACGGATTCGGCGTCGGCGGGCGGCCACTCGGTGAGCATCTCCGGAGTGGGCGCGCCGCTCGCGAGGGCACCGGTGGCGTGCACGGTCCACGGCTCGCCGTCCCCGGTGCGCGAGTGCAGCGTGAGCTCCCGGACCCCGGACTCCCCGGGTGCGCCGACGGAAAGCTGCAGCTGCACCGCGCCTTGCTCAGGCAGGACCAGCGGCGCGGCGAGCGTCAGCTCCTCGACGCGGTCGCAGCCGACCTGGTCACCGGCCCGCAGGGCCAGTTCGACGAACGCCGTGCCGGGCAGCAGCACGGTGCCCCCCACAGCGTGGTCGGCAAGCCACGGGTGGGTCCGCCGCGACAGCAACCCGGTGAACACGACGGCGTCGTCACCCGCCAGGTCGACGCTGGCGCCGAGCAGCGGATGCCCGGCAGCACCGAGGCCCGCGGAAGCCACGTCGCCGACCATCGCCGGCGGGTGCAGCCAGAACCATTCCCGCTGGAAGGCGTACGTCGGCAAAGAAACTCGACGCGCCCCGGTCCCGGCGAACACCGCTGTCCAGTCCGGGGTGGCGCCCGCGGCGATCGCTGCGCCGAGCGCGGTGACCGCCGAGGCGGTCTCCGGGCGACCCTTGCGCAGCGCCGGAACGGCCGTCACGTCCACGGTGTCCTGGGCCATCGCGGACAGCACGCCGTCCGGCCCCAGCTCCACGAACGTCGTGACCCCGGCCGCCTCCAGCGTGCGAACACCATCGACGAACCGCACGGCCTCACGAACGTGCCGCACCCAGTAGTCCGCGTCGAACTCGGTGATCACCTCACCGGTGACGTTCGAGACGATCGGGACAACCGACTTACCGTAAGACAGCGACTCCGCAACACCGCGGAACTCGTCCAGCATCGGGTCCATCAGCGGCGAGTGGAACGCGTGGCTCACGGTCAGCCGCTTGGTCTTGCGATCCGCGAAGTGGGCCGCCACGGCCAGCACTTCGGCCTCGTCACCCGAGATGACCGTCGAGTCCGGTCCGTTCAGTGCAGCAATGGTCACCCGGTCGGACAGATATACCGAAACCTCGGCTTCGGTCGCCTGCAAAGCCACCATCGCGCCGCCCGAAGGCAACGCCTGCATCAACCGGCCCCGAGCGGCGACCAGCGTCACCGCGTCCGCCAGCGACAGCACCCCGCCGACGTGCGCGGCGACGATCTCACCGATCGAGTGCCCGGCCAGATGACCAGGCTTGACACCCCAGCTCTCGAACAGCCGGGACAGCGCCACCTCAAGCGCGAACAACGCGGCCTGGGTGTAGTCGGTACGGTCAAGAAGCGAGTTCACTTCGAACAGAACCGTCTTGAGGGGAGTGTCCAAAGTGAACTCGGCACACACCGCATCCAGCGCGGAAGCGAACACCGGGAACGCGTCGTACAGCTCACGGCCCATCCCGGCCCGCTGGCTACCCTGCCCAGTGAACAGGAACGCCAGACCACCAGCAGTCGTCCCGGTCTCGACACCACCCAAAGCGTCCAGCAGGGCTCCAGGCTCGTCGGCGGTCAGCACCACCCGACGCTCGTGCAACGTCCGCGTGGTGGCCTGCGAAAACGCAACGTCGGCCACGCGGAAGTCCGTGCCCACCAAGTGGTCACGCAACCGTCGTGCCTGCGAGCGCAGCGCCGCGTCGGTACGGCCGGAGACAACCACCGGCACCGCACGGTCCACACCCGGGACGACACGCGAAGGCTCGACGGGTGCCTGCTCGATGATCGTGTGCGCGTTGGTCCCGCTGAACCCGAACGACGACACCGCCGCCCGCCGCGGCCGGTCGACCGACGGCCAGGCCTGCTGCTCGGTCAGCAGCGAGACCGCACCGGCCGACCAGTCGACGTGCGGGGTCGGCTCGCCGACGTGCAGCGTCCGCGGCACCACACCGTGACGCATCGCCTCAACCACCTTGATGATCCCGGCGACCCCGGCCGCGGCCTGCGTGTGCCCCAGGTTCGACTTGACCGAGCCCAGCAGCAGCGGCTCACCGGCGCGCTCGGCGCCGTAGGTGGCCAGCAGTGCCTGGGCCTCGATCGGGTCGCCCAGCGACGTCCCGGTGCCGTGCGCCTCGACGACGTCGACGTCCGAAGTGGACAGTCCGGCGTCGGCGAGGGCCTGGCGGATCACGCGTTGCTGCGACGGGCCGTTCGGCGCGGTCAGGCCGTTGGACGCGCCGTCCTGGTTGATCGCGCTGCCCCGCACCACGGCGAGCACCTCGTGGCCGTTGCGCTGCGCGTCCGACAGCCGCTCCAGCAGCAGCACGCCGGCGCCCTCGGCCCAGCCCGTGCCGTCCGCGTCGGCCGAGAACGCCTTGCAGCGACCGTCCGAAGCGAGCCCGCGCTGACGGCTGAACTCGACGAACGCACCCGGCGTCGCCATCACCGTCACACCACCGGCCAGCGCCATCGTGCACTCGCCGGAACGCAGGGCCTGCGCGGCCAGGTGCACCGCGACCAGCGACGACGAACACGCCGTGTCGACGGTGACCGCGGGGCCCTCCAGACCGAGCACATAGGACACCCGGCCGGAGGCGACACTGCCGGACCCGCCGGTGCCCAGGTAACCCTCGACACCCGGCGGAACCGCGGGCAGCCGGGACAGGTAGTCGTGGTACATCACCCCGGCGAACACGCCAGTTTTGCTGCCGCGCAGGGAAGTCGGGTCGATCCCGGCGCGCTCGCAGGCCTCCCACGACGTCTCCAGCAGCAGCCGCTGCTGCGGGTCCATCGCGATCGCCTCACGCGGCGAGATCCCGAAGAACGCCGGGTCGAACTCACCCGCGTCGTAGACGAACCCGCCTTCCGAGGCGTGGCTGCTCCCCTCGCGATCCGGGTCGCCGCCGAAGAGCCCGGAGACGTCCCAGCCGCGGTCGTCCGGGAACGCCGAGATCGCGTCCCGGCCGTCGCGCACCAGGTCCCAGAGGTCCTCCGGGCTGCGCACCCCGCCGGGGTAGCGGCAGGCGGCCGCGACGATCGCGATCGGCTCGTCGACGCCGGTCTTCGCGGTGACCGCCTCGGCCTCGGCGACCTCGCCGAGCAGGTCGGTCCGCAGTTGCCCGGCCAGCGCGGCCGGGGTCGGGTAGTCGAAGATCAGCGTCGCGGGCAGCCGCAGCCCGGTGGCCGCGCCCAGCCGGTTGCGCAGCTCGACCGCGGTCAGCGAGTCGAACCCGAGGTCACCGAAGGTGCGGGTGACGTCGACGTCGTCGGCGGCCGCGTGCCCGAGCACCGCGGCGATCTGCGTGCGCAGCGTCGCCAGCACCAGGGCCTCACGGTCGGCCTCGGGCGTGGCGGCGAGCTTGCGCGCCAGCGGCGAGCCGGTCTGCCCGGCCGCCGCGGTCCGCCGGGTGGTCGTGCGGATCAGCCCGCGCAGCAGCGGCGGGACGTCCCCGCCGGCCCGGATGCCGGCCAGGTCCAGGCGGATCGGCACGACCAGGGCCCGCCCGGCGTCCGCGTCGAGCAGCGCCAGTCCGTCCTCGGTGGACAGTGCGGCGACGCCGCCGCGACCCAGGCGGCCGACGTCGGCGCCGTCGATCATGCCGTCGTCCCACAGGCCCCAGGCCAGCGACGTCGCCGCCAGCCCCTGGGCGCGCCGGTGGGCCGCGAGGGCGTCGAGGAAAGCGTTTGCGGCGGCGTAGTTGCCCTGGCCGGCGTTGCCGAAGACCCCGGCGGCCGAAGAGAACAGGACAAACGCGTCGAGGTCTTCGGTCAGCTCGTGCAGGTTAAGCGCCGCGTCCGCCTTCGGGCGCAGGACGGCGTCGAAACGGTCGGCCGTCAGCGTCGACAGCACCCCGTCGTCGAGGACCCCGGCGGCGTGCACGACCGCGGTCACCGGGTGCTCGGCCAGCAACGCAGCCAGCGCGGCACGGTCGGCGACGTCGCACGCGGCCAAGGTCACCTCGGCGCCCAGTTCCCGCAGCTCCGCCACCAGCTCGGACGCGCCGGGCGCGTCCGGCCCGCGACGGCTGGTCAGCAAGAGCCGCCCGACCTCGTGGGTCGTGACCAGGTGCCGCGCGACCGCGCTGCCGAGCGCGCCGGTGGCCCCGGTGACCAGCACCGTGCCGTCGGGCCGGAGCCCAGCGAACGTCCCACCGGACGCGCTCACGCGGGTCAGCCGCGGCGCGAGAACCCGGCCACCGCGCACGGCGACATAAGGCTCACCAGCGGAAACGGCGATGTTCAGCGCGACCGAGCCGTCGGTGTCGACGAGCGCGATACGGCCCGGGTGCTCGGCCTGCGCCGACCGGACGAGCCCGCCGGCGGCCGCACCCGCGAGGTCGGTGACGTCCTCGCCGGGCAGCACCGCGGCGCCGCGGGTGAGCACGACCAGGGACGTCTCGTCGAAGCGGGCATCGGTGAGCAGGGTCTGCAGCAGCGCCAGGGCGAGGTGCCCGCGCTCGTGGACGTCGCCGGTGAGGTTCAGCACCAGCACGTCCGGTGCGACCTCCAGGTCCTCGTCCAGGTCGAGGAAGTCGTTGTAGCGCTCGACGTCCAGCCCGGCGTCCGGGCCCAGCAGCGCCCAGCGGCCGTCGACGGTCGTCTCGGCGGGCACCGGCACCCAGTCGACGCCGAACAGCGCGTCGGTGCCGCGTTCGACACTCGCCAGCGGGCGCAGGGCCAGGGACGACACGGTCGCGACGGGCGCACCACTGCCGTCGGCGACGGTCAGCGAGACGCCGTCCACAGTGGACGACAGTCGGACGCGCAGCTCGGTCGCACCGGTGGCGTGCAGCGCGACGCCGGACCAGGCGAACGGCAGGTGCGCACGACCCGGCTCGACGAACGTGCCGAGCCCGATGGCGTGCAGCGCGGCGTCGAGCAGCGCGGGGTGCAGCGCGAACCCGGCGGCCGCGCGCTCGTCGGGCAGCACGACCTCGGCGTAGACGTCCTCACCGCGGCGCCAGGCCGCGCGCAGGCCCTGGAACAACGGCCCGTAACCGAAGCCGGCTTCGGTGAGCGCGGCGTAGTGACCGGACAGGTCGATCGCGTCGCCCGTCGGCGGCCACTCCCCCAGCGGCTCGGCCGGGATCTCGGCCGTGGCCAAGGTGCCTTCGGCGTGCTGGGTCCACGGCTCGTCGGCGAGCGCGCTCTCGAGTCGCGAGTGGACGGTCAGCGGGTAGCGGCCCTGCTCGTCCGCGGTGCCGACCCACACCTGCACGTGGACGGCGTCCCGCTCGGGCAGCACCAGCGGCGCGTGCAGCGTCAGCTCCTCGACGCTCCGCGCGCCGACCTGGTCGCCGGCCCGCACCGCGAGCTCGACGAACGCGGTCCCGGGCAGCAGCACGACGCCGCCGACGGCGTGCTCGGCCAGCCACGGGTGGCTGTCCAGCGCGAGCCGGCCGGTGAGCAGCAGGCCACCGTCGGCCCCGGCGACGCCGACCGCGGCGCCGAGCAGCGGGTGGTCGGCCGGGCCGAGGCCGAAGCCGCTGGCCGAGCCGGTGAAGGTCCGCGCCGGGTACAGCCAGAAGTGCTCCTTCTGGAAGCGGTAGGTGGGCAGGTCGACCCGCGCGTGGTCGCCGGGCAGAAGCCGCGTCCAGTCGACGGGCGCGCCGTTCGCCCAGGCCAGGCCGAGTGCGGCCACGGCGGTCTCGGGCTCGGGACGGCCGGCACGCAACCCGGGCAGCGCCTGGACGCCTTCGACGGACTGGGAGGTGAGCGCGGACAGGACACCGTCCGGACCCAGCTCGACGAACGTGCGGGCCCCGGCCTCGTGCGCGGCGGTCACGGCTTCGGCGAATCGGACGGTCTCGCGGACGTTGCGCACCCAGTACTCAGGGTCGGTCACCCGCGCGCCGAGTTCCACTGTGGACACCATGGCGATCCGCGGTTCGTGGTAGGTCAGCGACTCCGCGACCGCGCGGAACTCCGCGAGCATCGGGTCCATCAGTGGCGAGTGGAACGCGTGGCTGACGGTGAGCCGCTTGGTCTTGCGCTCGGCGAAGTGCGCGACGACGGCGAGCACCGCGTCCTCGTCACCGGAGATGACCGTCGACGTCGGACCGTTCACGGCGGCGACCGCCACCCGGTCGGTCAGGTGCGGGATCACCTCGGCCTCGGACGCCTGGACGGCCACCATCGCGCCGCCCTCGGGCAGCGCCTGCATCAGCCGCCCGCGCGCCGCGACGAGCTTGGCGGCGTCGTCGAGCGAGAGCACCCCGGCGACGTGCGCGGCGGCGATCTCCCCGATCGAATGCCCGATCACGACGTCCGGCCGCAGGCCCCAGTGCTCGACCAGCCGGAACAGCGCCACCTCGACCGCGAACAGCGCGGCCTGGGTGTACCGGGTCCGGTCCAGCCGCTCGGCGTCGTCGCCGAAGACGACGTCGCGGTCCAGTTCGAGCCGCTCGCAGACGGCGTCGAACGCGGCCGCGAACTCCGGGTACGCGGCGTACAGCTCACGCCCCATGCCGATCCGCTGACTGCCCTGCCCGGTGAACAGCAGGGCCAGTTTCCCTTCCCCCGCAACACCTGTGACGGTGGTGTCGCCGACGAGCACCGCGCGGTGTTCGTGCGCGGCCCGGCCGGTCGCCAGCGCGTGGGCGACGTCGGCGGGGTCCGCCGTCAGCTCGCGGATCGCCTCGACCTGTGCGTCCAAGGCCTCCGGCGAACGGGCCGACACGACCCGCGGCACCGCCGGAACGTCCACTCGCGACGGTGCGGCGGGCTCCTCCGCGGGCGCCTGCTCGATGATGGTGTGCGCGTTGGTGCCGCTGAACCCGAACGACGACACCGCCGCCCGCCGCGGCCGGTCCACCGACGGCCACGCACGCTGCTCGGTGAGCAGCTCCACTGCCCCGGCGGACCAGTCGATGTGCGGCGACGGCTCGCCGACGTGCAGCGTCTGCGGCAGGACCCCGTGGCGGATGGCCTGAACCATCTTGATCACGCCGCCGACACCGGCCGCGGCCTGCGCGTGCCCGATGTTGGACTTGAACGACCCCAGCCACAGCGGCTCGTCGGCGCGCTCGGCGCCGTAGGTCGCGAGCAACGCCTGCGCTTCGATCGGGTCGCCGAGCTTGGTGCCGGTGCCGTGCGCTTCGACGGCGTCGATGTCCGTTGTGGACAGTCGCGCGTCGGCCAGCGCCTGGCGGATCACGCGTTGCTGAGACGGGCCGTTGGGCGCGGTCAGCCCACTGCTGGCGCCGTCGGAGTTGACCGCGCTCCCCCGGATCACCGCGAGCACCGGGTGTCCGTTGCGGCGGGCGTCGGAAAGCCGTTCCAGCAGCAGCATTCCGGCGCCCTCGGCCCAGCCGGTGCCGTCCGCGTCGGCGGAGAACGCCTTGCAGCGGCCGTCGGCGGCCAGGCCGCGCTGGCGGCTGAAGTCGATGAACGCGGCCGGGGTGGACATCACCGTCACGCCGCCGGCGAGCGCCATCGTGCACTCCTCGCGGCGCAGCGCCTGGCACGCCCAGTGCATCGCGACCAAAGAGGACGAACACGCGGTGTCGACGGTGACCGCCGGGCCCTCCAGCCCGAAGGTGAACGACACCCGGCCCGAGGCGACGCTGCCCGAGCTGCCAGTCCCGAGGTAACCCTCGACGCCCTCGGGTACGGCCGGCAGGCGCGACGCGTAGTCGTGGTACATCACCCCGGCGAAGACGCCGGTTCGGCTGCCCCGCAACGAAACCGGGTCGATCCCGGCCCGCTCGAACGCCTCCCACGACGTCTCCAGCAATAAGCGCTGCTGCGGGTCCATGGCCAGCGCCTCACGCGGGCTGATCCCGAAGAACGCCGGGTCGAACTCGGCCGCGTCGTGCAGGAACCCGCCCTCGGCCGAGTACGACGTGCCGGGGTGGTCGGGGTCCGGGTGGTACAGCTTCTCGACGTCCCAGCCGCGGTCGCGCGGGAACGGCGACACACCGTCCACACCGGACTCGACGAGCCGCCAGAGGTCTTCCGGGCTCGTGATCCCGCCCGGGTACCGGCAGCTCATCGCGACGATCGCGATCGGCTCGGCCTCGACCTCCTGCAGCCGCTGCCGGGTCTGGGCCAGGTCGGCGGTCACCCGCTTGAGGTAATCGCGGAGCTTCTCTTCGTTCACCATGGCTGTGTCCCGTTCAGATGCCGAGTTGGTTGTCGATGAAGTCGAAGATCTCGTCGTCGCTGGCCGAACCGAGCCGCGAGACCGATTCGTCCACTCCGGACGCCGCCGGTGCGCACCGGCCGAGCAGCGCCTGCAGCCGGGCGGTGAGCCCGGCCCGGTCGCCGTCGTCCAGTCCGGAGAGGGCGTCCCCGAGCGCCGTCTCCAGACGGCCGAGCTCGGCGAACACCGGCGCCGGGCCCGCCGCGTCGGCGGCCCCCAGCTCCCCGGCCAGGTGCGCGGCGAGGACGTCCGGGCTCGGGTGGTCGAACAGCAGCGTCGCGGGCAGGCGCAGGCCGGTCGCGGTGCCGAGCCGGTTGCGCAGTTCCAGCGCGGTCAGCGAGTCAAAGCCCTGCTCGAGGAACCCGCGGCCGGGGACGATCGCCTCCGGCCCGCTGTGCCCGAGCACGGCCGCGGCCTGTGACCGCACCAGATCCAGCAGCAGCGCGATCCGTTCCGTACCGTCCACTCCGGACAGTGCGGCGAGCACCGCGGCCGCCGGGTCCGCCTCGGCCGCCGCGCGGCGGGCCGGCGCCCGGACCAGGCCACGCAGGACCGCGGGCACCCCGTGCGTCGCCGCCCGTGCCTGGACCAGCCCGGTGTCGAGCCGCATCGGCACGAACGCCGGTTCGCCGGAGGCCAGCGCGGCGTCGAACAGCGCCAGGCCTTCGTCCTCGGTCAGCGCGGCCACGCCGCCGCGGGACATGCGCTTGACGTCGGCGTCGGCGCCCATGCCGCCGCCCTCGGTCGCCCACAGGCCCCAGGCCAACGACGTCGCCAGCAGGCCCTGGGCCCGCCGGTGGGTGGCCAGCGCGTCGAGGAAAGCGTTTGCCGCCGCGTAGTTCGCCTGGCCGGCATTGCCCATCGTGCCCGCCGCGGAGGAGAACAGGACGAACGCGTCGACGTCCCCGGCCAGTTCGTGCAGGTTCAGCGCGGCGTCGACCTTCGGCCGCAGCACGACGTCAAGGCGGTCGGGATCGAGCCCCGCGAACGTGCAGTCGTCGAGGACACCCGCGGTGTGCACCACCGCGGACACCGGATGTCCGGCCAGCAGCGCCGCCACGGCATCGCGGTCGGCGACGTCGCAGGCCGCGAACGTCACCTCGGCGCCCAGCTCGCGCAGTTCGTCGCCGAGCCCGGTGTCGGTACCGCGGCGGCTGACCAGCAGCAGGCTCCGCACGCCGTACGCGGTGACCAGGTGCCGGGCGAACAGCCCGCCCAGCGCGCCGGTGGCGCCGGTGACCAGCACCGTTCCGGCCGGGTCGAGGGACGCGAGCCCCTCGACGGAGGGTTCGGCGCGGCCGAGCCGTGGTGCGCTCGCGACGCCCCGGCGGAGCATCAGCTGCGGCTCGCCGGTGGCGAGCGCGGCGGGTAGGGCGCGCAGTGACGCGTCCTGGTCGTCGGCGTCCACCAGCACCAGGCGGTCCGGGTACTCCGACTGCGCGGACCGCAGCAGGCCCCAGACCGCGGCGTTCGCGAGGTCTTCGACGTCCGGACCGGCCGCGTGCCGGGTCCGGAAGACGATCTTCGTGTCCAGCAACCGGTCGTCGGCCAGAGCGGCCTGGGCCTGGGCCAGCGCACGGAAGACGGCCAGCCGCACGGCACCGGCGTCGGCCGGGCCCGCCTCGCACGGCAGCACCAGGACGTCCGGGGCCGCGGCGTCGTCGTCGGTGAAGGAGAGGAAGTCTTCGTACTCGCGGACTTCCACGCCGGTGGCTTGCAGGGCGTCGGCCAGCGCCGGGTCGGCACCGGCGATCGCCCAGGTGCCGGGCTGCTGCGCGGCCAGCGGGACGCCGGACCAGCCCAGCTGGAACAGCGAACCCGAGCGGGCCGGGGCGACCCGTCCGGCCGGGCGGAGCACCAGGGCGTCGACCGTGGCAACCGGGGCGCCGGTGGCGTCCGCGATGTCCAGCCGGACCGCGTCCTGGCCGGCGCCGCTCAGCCGCACACGCAGCTGGGACGCCCCGGTCGCGTGCAGCCCGACGCCGGTGAAGGAGAACGGCAGGCGGCCGGTGCCGGTGTCCTCGACCAGCGTGCCGAGCCCGACCGCGTGGAGCGCGGAGTCGAGCAGGGCCGGGTGCAGCCCGAACCCGGTGGTCTCCTCGGCGAGTTCGACTTCGGCGTACACCTCACCGTCGCGCCGCCAGGCGGCCTGTAGGCCCTGGAACGCCGGGCCGTACCCGAATCCGGCGCCCGCCAAGGCCTCGTACCAGCCGTCGAGGGGCACCTTCTCGGCTTCCGGCGGCCAGGCCTTGAGGTCCGCGGCGGCCGGTCCCGGCTCGGGGGTGAGTGTTCCGGCCGCGTGCCGCGTCCAGGGGTCCTCGGTGTTCTCCGGTCGCGAGTGGACGGTCACCGGGCGTCGGCCGGACGCGTCCGGCGCGCCGACGCCGACCTGCACCGCGACACCGCCCTGCTCGGGCAGGACCAGCGGCGTCTCCAGGGTCAGCTCCTCGATCCGCGGGCAGCCGGCCTGGTCACCGGCCCGCAGCGCGAGCTCGACGAAGGCGGTGCCCGGCAACAGGATCACGCCCTGGACGGCGTGGTCGGCGAGCCACGGGTGGGTCCGCGTCGACAGCACGCCGGTCGCGACGAGCCCTTCGCCCCCGGCCAGCGCGACGGTCGCGCCGAGCAGCGGGTGACCGCCCGGGGCGAGGCCGAACGCGCTCGCGTCACCCGGCCTCGGCGCCCCCGCCGACGGCCAGAAGCTCTGCCGCTGGAAGGCGTACGTCGGCAGCGGGACCGGCCGGGTCGTCGCCGGGCCGAACGGCCGGGTGACGTGCCCGCGCACCTGGAGGGTGCCCAGCGCGGTGACCGCGCCGAGCGGCTCGGGCCGCCCCGAGCGCAGCGCGCTCACGAAGGTGCCGGTAGCGCTCTCCTGGGCCAGCGCCGTCAGGACGGCGTCCGGTCCCAGCTCGAGGAACGTCGTGACGCCCTGGGCGGCCAGCTCGCGCACGCCGTCGGTGAACCGGACGGCCGCCCGGACGTGGGTGACCCAGTACTCCGCGTCGAACTCGGTCACCAGCTGGCCGGTGACGTTCGAGACGATCGGGACAACCGGCTGACCGTAGGACAGCGACTCCGCTATACCGCGGAACTCCTCGAGCATCGGGTCCATCAGCGGCGAGTGGAAGGCGTGGCTCACGACCAGCCGCTTGGTCTTGCGGTCCGCGAACTTCTCGGCCACGGCCAGCACGGCGTCCTCATCGCCCGAGATGACCGTGGACGCCGGGCCGTTCAGCGCGGCGATGGTCACCCGGTCCGACAGATATCCCGAAACCTCGTCCTCGGTGGCCTGGATCGCGACCATCGCACCGCCGGACGGCAGCGCCTGCATCAGGCGACCGCGCGCCGACACCAGCTTCACCGCGTCCGCCAGTGGCAACACACCCGCCACGTGGGCAGCCGCGATCTCGCCGACGGAGTGGCCGAGCAGGTGACCCGGCCGCAGACCCCACGACTCGAACAGCCGGTACAGCGCGACTTCCAGCGCGAACAGCGCGGGCTGGGTGTACTCGGTGCGGTCGAGCGCTTCCGCGTCCTCGAAGACGACCGTCCGGAGTGGACCGTCGAACTCCGCGCACACGGCGTCCAGCGCGGCCGCGAACACCGGGTAGGTGTTGTACAGCTCGCGGCCCATCCCGGCCCGCTGGCTGCCCTGCCCGGTGAAGAGCACGGCCAGTCCGCCGGTCGTCACCTCACCCTCCACAACGGACGGTGCGTGCTCGCCGCGGGCCAGCACCCCCAGCCCGGCGCGGAAGCCGTCCCGGTCGTCGGCGACGACGGCGGCGCGGTGGTCGAACGACGCCCGCGTGTCCGTCAGGGCCCGGCCGATCTCGGCCAGGCCGAGCTCCGGGTGAGCGTCGAGGTGGGCCCGCAGCCGCTGCGCCTGGTCGCGCAGGGCCTGCGGCTCGCGGGCCGAGAGCACCCACGGGTGCGGCCCGGTGGCGTCCTCGACCGGCGGCTCCGCCGCGGCCGGGACCTGCTCGATGATCGTGTGCGCGTTGGTGCCGCTGAACCCGAACGACGACACCGCCGCGCGGCGCGGACGTCCGGTCTCCGGCCACGCCCGCTGCTCGGTGAGCAGCTCGACCGCGCCGGCCGACCAGTCGATGTGCGGCGACGGCTCGTCGACGTGCAGCGTCTTCGGCAGCACGCCGTGGCGGATGGCCTGGACCATCTTGATCACGCCGCCCACGCCGGCCGCCGACTGGCTGTGCCCGATGTTGGACTTCAGCGAACCCAGCCACAGCGGCTCGCCGGCACGCTCGGCGCCGTAGGTCGCGAGCAGGGCCTGCGCCTCGATCGGGTCGCCGAGGACCGTGCCGGTGCCGTGGCCCTCGACGGCGTCCACATCGGACGGCGCGAGCCGCGCGTTGGCGAGCGCCTGGCGGATGACTCGCTGCTGCGAGGGACCGTTCGGCGCGGTCAGGCCGTTGGACGCGCCGTCGGAGTTGACCGCGGTGCCGCGGACGACCGCGAGCACCGGGTGGCCGTTGCGCCGGGCGTCGGAAAGCCTTTCCAGCAACAGCATTCCGGCACCTTCGGACCAGCCGGTGCCGTCCGCCGCGGCGGCGAACGCCTTGCAGCGGCCGTCCTCGGCCAGGCCCTGCTGACGGCTGAAGTCGATGAACGCGGCCGGGGTCGACATCACCGCGACCCCGCCGGCCAGCGCCAGCTCGCACTCACCCTGCCGCAGCGCCTGCGCCGCCAGGTGCAGCGCCACCAGCGAAGACGAGCAGGCCGTGTCCACGGTGACCGCCGGGCCTTCGAGCCCGAGGGTGTAGGCGACCCGGCCGGACGCGACACTGCCGGACGTCCCGGTGCCCAGGTAACCCTCGGCGCCCTCCGGAACGGTGTGCAGCAGCGCGGAATAGTCGTTGTACATCACGCCGGCGAACACGCCGGTGCGGCTGCCGCGGGCCGCGTGCGGGTTGATGCCGGCCCGCTCGAACGCCTCCCAGGACGTCTCGAGCAGCAGCCGCTGCTGCGGGTCCATGGTCAGCGCCTCGCGCGGGCTGATCCCGAAGAACCCCGGGTCGAACTGGTCGGCGTCGTGCAGGAACCCGCCGTGGCGGGTGTAGCTCGTGCCGGCCTGGCCGCGGTCCTCGGCGTAGAGCGAGGCGAGGTCCCAGCCGCGGTTGGCGGGGAACTCCGAGACGGCGTCACCGCCGGTCTCGACCAGGCGCCACAGCTCCTCCGGCGACCGGACGCCGCCGGGGTACCGGCAGGCCATCGCAACGATCGCGATCGGTTCGTCCACATGGGACGCCGCAGCCACAGTCTCCGTCTGGGCCTGCGTGCCGAGCAGTTCACCGGCGAGGAACCCGGCCAGGACCTCCGGGGTCGGGTAGTCGAAAACGAGCGTCGCGGGCAGCCGCAGCCCGGTGGCCGCGTTGAGCCGGTTGCGCAGCTCGATCGCGGTCAGCGAGTCGAAGCCGAGCTCCGTGAACGCCGTGCGCGCGCCGATCGCATCCGGCGTGGTGTGGCCGAGCACGCCGGCGACCTCCGCGCGGACGACGTCGAGCACCAGCGCGTCCCGGTCCTCGGCCGCGGCCAGCCGCGCCGCGAGCGAACCGGGTTCGGCGACCGCGGCGGCGCGGCGGGCGGGGGTCCGCACGAGGCCGCGCAGCAGCGGCTGCACCGTCCCGCTCGCGGCGGCCTGCGCTCGCAGGACGTCGAGCACCAGCCGGACGGGCACGACCTGGGCCTGCTCGGCGGCCAGACCGGCGTCGAACAGGCGGAGACCGTCCTCGGTGGACAGTGCGGCGACCCCGGACGACTCCAGCCGTCGCAGGTCGGCCTCGTCGAGAGTGCCGCCCATGCCGCCGGTCTCGGCCCACAGGCCCCAGGCCAGCGAGGTGGCGGATTCGCCCAGCTCACGGCGGTGCGCGGCGAGGGCGTCGAGGTAGCTGTTGGCCGCGGCGTAGGCCGACTGGCCCGCGCCGCCGAACACCCCGGCGGCCGAGGAGAACAGCACGAACGCGTCGAGGTCTTCGGTCAGTTCGTGCAGGTTGAGCGCCGCGTCCGCCTTCGGGCGCAGCACCGCGGCCAGCCGCTCGGGAGTCAGCGAGCCGAGGACGCCGTCGTCGAGGACACCGGCGGTGTGCACGACGGCGGTCACCGGGTGCTCGGCCAGCAGCGCTTCGAGAGCGTCACGGTCGGCGACGTCGCAGGCCGCGAACGTCACCTCGGCGCCCAGCTCCCGCAGCTCGTCGCCGAGCCCGGTGTCGATGCCACGGCGGCTGACCAGCAGCAGGTTCCGCACGCCGTGCGCGGTGACCAGGTGCCGGGCGCACAGCGAGCCGAGCGCGCCGGTGCCGCCGGTGATGAGGACGGTCCCGTCGGGCCGGAACGTCACCGGCGTACCCGTGGTCTCCACGGCCAAGCGCGGCGCGAGCACCTTGCCTGCGCGGATCGCCGTCTGCGGCTCACCGCTCCCGGCGGCCGCGAGGATCGCCGCGACGTCGGCGTCACCGGCGTCGACCAGGGTGAACCGGCCCGGGTTCTCGGTCTGCGCGGTGCGGATGAGGCCGATCGACGCGGCCGCGCCGAGATCGGTGATCCGGTCGTCCGGCCCGGCGGCGACCGCGCCGCGGGTGACCACGACCAGCGCGGACTCCGCGAACCGCCCGTCGGCCAGCCATTCCTGGGCCAGTGCCAGCGTCCGGTCCACTTCGGACACCTCGACCACCACGGCCGGGGTCACCTCGGTCAGCTCGGCGAGGTCGGTCACCACGGTGTAGGCGGCCGGGTCGGGCTCGGCACCGGCGGCGACGGCCGTCCAGTCCACCTTGTACAGCGGCAGCGAGTCCCCGGCGAGCTGCGCGGCCTGGACCGGGCGCAGGACCAGGGAGTCGACGCTCAGCACCGGCTGCCCGGCGGGGTCGGCCGCCTCGATCGAGACGGCGCCGGTGCCCGCCGCGGCCAGCCGCACCCGCAGCGCGGACGCACCGGTGGCGTGCAGCGAGACGCCCGACCAGGAGAACGGCAGCCGTGCCCCGTCGGCGTCGAGCACACCAAGACCGATGCCGTGCAGCGCCGCGTCGAGCAGGGCCGGGTGCGCCCCGAACCGCGACGACTCGACGTCGGCGTCGAGCGCGACCTCGGCGAACACCTCGCCGCCACGGCGCCAGGCGGCCCGCAGGCCCTGGAACGCCGGGCCGTAACCGAGACCGGTGGCGTAAAGCGCGTCGTAAAGCCCGGTGACGTCGACGGGCTCGGCCCCAGCGGGCGGCCACTCCACATCGGACACTCGTGTCACGCTCTCCGGGACCAGGGTGCCGCTCGCGTTGCGGGCCCACGGCTCCCCGCCGATCCGCGAGTGGACGGCCAGCGACCGGCGGTCGCCGACGGCGGCACCGAGGGTCAGCTGCACCGTGACCTCGCCGTCGGAGGGCAGGACGATCGGCTGCTGCAGGGTCAGTTCTTCGATCCGGGCGCAGCCGAGGTCGGCGCCGGCCCGCAGGGCCAGCTCGACGAGTGCGGTGCCCGGCAGCACGATCGCGCCGTGCACCTGGTGCTCGGCGAGCCACGGCTGGGCGGCCACGGACAGCCGTCCGGTGAACAGCACACTGTCCACTTCGGCCAGTTCGACGGCCGCGCCGAGCAGCGGGTGCCCGGTCGCGACCAGGCCCGCGGCCGCGACGTCGGCAGCGCTGACCGGGGCGTGCAACCAGAACCAGCTGCGCTCGAAGGCGTAAGTGGGCAGGTCGACCCGACGGGCACCGTCGAACAGCGCGGCCCAGTCGACGGGGGCGCCGGTCGCGTGGGCGACGCCGAGCGCCGCCACCGCGGTGTGCGCCTCGGGACGGCCCTTGCGCAGGGCCGGGACGAACGTCGCGCCGGGCACGATCTCCTGGCCCAGCGCCGACAACACGCCGTCCGGCCCCAGCTCGACGAACGTCGTGACACCCCGGGCCGCCGCCGCGCGGACGCCGTCGAGGAACCGCACGGCCTCCCGCACGTGCCGCACCCAGTAGTCCGCGTCGAACTCGGTGATCAGCTCACCCGTGACGTTCGAGACGATCGGGACAAGCGACTTGCCGTAAGACAGCGACTCCGCAACACCGCGGAACTCCTCGAGCATCGGGTCCATCAGCGGCGAGTGGAACGCGTGGCTCACGACCAGCCGCTTCGTCTTGCGATCGGTGAACCTCTCCACGACCGCCAGCACGGCGTCCTCGTCACCCGAGATGACGGTGGACGCCGGGCCGTTCAGCGCGGCGATGGTCACCCGGTCGGACAGATGTACCGAAACCTCGGCCTCGGTCGCCTGCAAAGCCACCATCGCGCCACCCGGCGGCAGCGCCTGCATGAGCCGTCCCCGCGCGGACACCAGCGTCACGGCGTCCGCGAGCGAGAGGACTCCCGCGACGTGCGCCGCAGCCAGCTCGCCGATCGAGTGGCCGACCAGCACGTCCGGCCGCAGGCCCCACGACTCGTAGAGCCGGAACAGCGCCACTTCCAGCGCGAACAGCGCCGCCTGGGTGTACTGGGTCTGGTCGACGTCGCCGTCGAGATCCAGTCCGGCGGCGATCTCGTCGAACGCCGCCGCGAACACCGGGTAGGCCGCGTACAGCTCCTGGCCCATCCCGGCCCGCTGGCTGCCCTGGCCGGTGAACAGGAACCCCAGCCCACCGCCGGCGACCGCGCCGGACTCACCGCGCGCGACCATTTCCAGCCCGGTGCGCAGCTCGGCGACGTCCGCGCCGGTCACGACCGCGCGGTGTGCGAAGCGGACCCGCCCGGTCGCCAGCGAGAACCCGACGTCGGCGGCGTTTTCCTCGCCCAGGAAGTCCAAAAGGGACGCGGCCTGCCCGCGCAGCGCCTCCGGCGTCTTGGCCGAAAGCACCCACGGCACCACCGGCATCAACGCCGGAGCGGCGGCCGAGACTGGCTCCGGGTACTGCTCGATGATCGTGTGCGCGTTGGTCCCGCTGACCCCGAACGACGACACCGCCGCGCGCCGCGGCCGGCCCGTCTCGGGCCACGCCCGCTGCTCGGTGAGCAGCTCCACCTCGCCGGACGCCCAGTCGACGTGCGGGGTCGGCTCGTCGACGTGCAGCGTGCGCGGCAGGATGCCGTGGCGCATCGCCATGACGACCTTGATGATCCCGCCGACACCGGCCGCGGCCTGCGTGTGCCCGACGTTCGACTTGAACGACCCGAGCCACAGCGGCTCGCCGGTGCGCTCGGCGCCGTAGGTCGCCAGCAGCGCCTGGGCTTCGATCGGGTCGCCCAGCGTGGTGCCCGTGCCGTGCGCCTCGACGACGTCCACATCGGACGGTGCGAGCCGCGCTTCGGCCAGCGCCTGCCGGATCACCGTCTGCTGCGCGGGCCCGCTCGGCGCGGTGAGGCCGTTGGACGCGCCGTCGGAGTTCAGCGCCGAACCGCGGACCACGGCGAGCACCGGGTGCCCGTTGCGGCGCGCGTCGGACAGCTTCTCCAGCAGCAGCATGCCCGCGCCCTCGGACCAGCCGGTGCCGTCCGCCGCGGCGGCGAACGACTTGCACCGGCCGTCGAACGAGAGCCCGCGCTGCTTGCTGAACTCGACGAACGCCCCCGGCGTCGACATCACGGTGACACCGCCGGCCAGCGCCAGCTCGCACTCGCCCGAGCGCAGCGCCTTGGCCGCCCAGTGCAGCGCGACCAGCGACGACGAGCAAGCAGTGTCCACCGTGACCGCCGGACCCTCGAGTCCGAAGGTGTAGGCGACGCGGCCGGACGCGATGCTGCTCGACCCGCCGGTGCCGAGGTACCCCTCGACGCCGGGCGGGATCGAGTGCAGCCGCGAGGCGTAGTCGTGGTACATCACGCCGGCGAACACGCCGGTCCGCGTGCCGCGCACGGACTCCGCCGGGATCCCGGCGCGCTCGAACGCCTCCCACGACGTCTCCAGCAGCAGCCGCTGCTGCGGGTCCATGGCCAGGGCCTCGCGCGGGCTGATGCCGAAGAAGGCCGGGTCGAACTCACCCGCGTTGTGCAGGAAACCGCCTTCCCGGACGTAGGACGTGCCGGCGGAATCCGGGTCGACGTCGTGCAGCGCGTCGAGGTTCCAGCCGCGGTCGGACGGGAACGGCGAGATGCCGTCACCGCCGTCGAGCACCAGCCGCCACAGGTCTTCCGGGCTGGTGATGCCGCCGGGGTAACGGCAGCTCATCGCGACGATCGCGATCGGCTCGTCGCTGCCGGACGTCGTCACGGTGACGCGGGCGCGGCTCGGGCCGCCGGACAGTTCGGTGCCGAGGTACCCGGCGACCTTGGCCGGGTTCGGGTGGTCGAACACGAGGGTGGCGGGCAGCCGCAGGCCGGTCGCGGCGGCGATCCGGTTGCGGAGGTCGACCGCGGTGAGCGAGTCGAACCCGAGGTCCTTGAACGCCCGTCCCGGCTCGATCTCGCCGGCGTCGGCGTGCCCGAGGGCCAGCGCGACCTGCGTCCGGACCAGGTCCAGCAACGCGGTTTCCCGGTCGGCCGTGGACAGCTCGGCGATCCGCGAGCCCAGCGTCGAGGCGGCCGCGGTGGTGTCCACCACGCGGCGGACGGGCACCCCGGCCAGCCCGCGCATGATCGGCGCGAGCGCGCCGGTGGACGCCTCGGCTCGCAGGGCGGCGGGATCGATCCGCATCGGGATCAGGACAGCGTCCGATGTGGACAGAGCGGTGTCGAACAGTTCGGTGCCCTGCTCGGCGGAAAGCGCCAGCACGCCGGCGCGGCTCATCCGGGCGCGGTCGGCGTCGTCCAGCGACGCGGCCATGCTGCCGCCCGCCGCCCACAGGCCCCAGGCCAGCGACGTCGCGGGGAGGCCCTGGGCGCGGCGGTGCGCGGCGAGGGCGTCGAGGAAGGTGTTGGCGGCCGCGTAGTTGGCCTGCCCGGCGCTGCCGGTGATGCCGGAGGCGGACGAGAACAGGACGAACGCGCGCAGGTCGGCGTCCGCGGTCAGCTCGTGCAGGTTCAGCGCGGCGGCGGCCTTCGGGCGGGCGACCGTCGCGAGCCGCTCCGGGGTGAGCGCGGAGATGACGCCGTCGTCGAGCACGCCGGCGGTGTGCACGACGGCGGTCAGCGGGTGCGCGGCCGGGATCGCGGCCAGCACCGCGGCGAGGGCGTCGCGGTCCGCGACGTCGCAGGCGGCGAAGGTGACCCGGTCCCCCAGCTCGGCGGCCAGCTCGGCCGCGCCGTCGGCGTCGGCGCCGCGGCGGCTGAGCAGCAGCAGGTGCCGGACGCCGTGCCGCTCGGCGAGGTGCCGGGCGAACAGCTTGCCCAGCGCGCCGGTGCCGCCGGTGATCAGGACCGTGCCTTCGGGGTCCAGTTCGGACGCCGGGTTGTCGTCGCGGGCGACCCGCGCCAGGCGCGGGGCGAGCACGCCGCCATCTCGCACGGCGGTCTGCGGCTCGCCGGTGGCGGCCGCCGCGACCAGGTCGCCGATGCCCGCGGCCGCGTCCAGGTCGACCAGGAAGAACCGGCCGGGGTTCTCCGACTGCGCGGACCGCACCAGGCCCCAGACCGGCGCGGCGGCCAGGTCGGTGACGCCCGCCTCGCCGACCGGCACCGCGCCCCGCGTGGCCACGACCAGCGCGGACTCGTCGAACCGCGCGTCGGTGAGGAACTCCTGGAGCACGGCCAGCGCCCGCTCCGCGGCGTCGTCCCCGGCGAACCCGGCGACGACCACCTCCGGCACGTCGTCGCCCAGCTCGACGGCGCCGCCAAGACCCAGCTCGTCCGGGCCCATGACGACGTACTCGTGCCGCGCCGGGGTGACCGGGACGGCCGTCCAGTCGACCCGGAACAGGCTGTCGTGCCCGCGGGTCCGGGCGGCCGCGATCTGCTCGGCCGACACCGGCCGCAGCACCAGGGACCCGATCGAGGCGACCGGGCGCCCTTCGGCGTCGGCCAGGGTGAGCGTGATGGCGTCGGTCCCGGCCCGGCTCAGCCGGACCCGCAGCGCGGACGCACCGGTGGCGTGCAGCCGGACATCGGTCCACGCGAACGGGAGGCTGCCGCCACCGGTCTCGGTGAGGAAGCGGCCCAGGCCGACCGCGTGGAGAGCGCTGTCGAGCAGCGCCGGGTGCAACCCGAACGGCGCGGCGTCCGTCCCGGCGGGCAGCGCGACCTCGGCGAACACGTCGTCGCCGCGCCGCCAGGCCGTCTTCAGGCCGCGGAAGACCGGGCCGTAGCCGAAGCCGCGCTCGGCGGTCCGGTCGTAGAAACCGGTCAGGTCGACCGGCTCCGCGTCCGCCGGAGGCCACTCGGCAAGTTCGTCCTGAGTGGACTCTGCTGTCGTGGCCAGGATGCCGGAGGCGTGGAGCGTCCACGGCTCGTCGTCGAGTCGCGAGTGGACGGTCAGGCTGCGGCGGCCGTCGTGGTCGGGCGCGCCGAGGGCGAGCTGGACGGCGACGCCGCCGGTCTCGGGCAGCACCAGCGGGGCCTGCAGGGTCAGCTCTTCGAGGTGGTCACAGCCGGCCTGGTCCCCGGCGCGGACGGCCAGCTCGACGAACGCGGTGCCGGGCAGCACGGCCGAGCCGGACACCCGGTGCTCGGCCAGCCACGGGTGCGAACGCAGCGAAAGCCGTCCGGTGAACAGGAAACCGTCACCATCGGCCAGCCCGACGGCGGCCCCCAGCAGCGGGTGCTCAACGGCGTTCAGCCCGGCGGAGGTGAGGTCGCCGGGGCCGGAGGTGGCGAGTTCGGGCCAGTAGACGGACCGCTGGAAGGGGTAGGTGGGCAGCTCGACGCGGCGGCCCTCGGGCAGCAGCGCGGCCCAGTCGGGCACCGGGCCGCGCACGTGGACCTCGGCGAGCGCGGTCAGCAGGGTGCGCTCCTCCGGCCGGTCCGCACGCAGCACCGAGCTGAAGGAAGCGTCGACGCAGTCGGCGCCCATCGCCGACAGCACGGCGTCCGGGCCCAGCTCGAGGAAGGTGTCGACCTCGTTGGCGCGCAGGGTGCGGATGCCGTCGAGGAAGCGGACGGCCTCACGCACGTGGCGCACCCAGTAGTCCGAGTCGAACGACGTCACCAGCTCACCGGTGACGTTCGAGACGATCGGGACAACCGGCTGACCGTAGGACAGCGACTCGGCAACACCGCGGAACTCGTCGAGCATCGGGTCCATCAGCGGCGAGTGGAACGCGTGGCTCACGGTGAGCCGCTTGGTCTTGCGGTCGGCGAACTGCTCCGCGACCGCCAGCACCGCGTCCTCGTCACCCGAGATGACCGTCGCGTTCGGGCCGTTCACCGCGGCGATGCTCACCGCGTCCGACAGGTGTGGCGTGACCTCGGCCTCGGTCGCCTGGATCGCCACCATCGCGCCGCCGGAGGGCAGCGCCTGCATCAGGCGACCACGCGCGACGACCAGCTCAGCGGCGTCAGCGAGCGACAGCACGCCGGCGACGTGCGCGGCGGCCAGCTCACCGACCGAGTGGCCGAGCAGGAACCGCGGCTGCAGCCCGAGGTGGGTGACGAGGCGGTAGAGCGCAACCTCGACAGCGAACAGCGCGGGCTGGGTGTATGCGGTCCGGCCGAGCAGCTCGGCGTCGTCCAGGACTGTCGCGAGAGGACGGTCGAGGTGGACGTCCAGCGCGGCGCGGACCTCGTCGAACGCGGCCGCGTACACCGGCTGCGTCCGGTACAGCTCGGCACCCGCGCCGACCCGCTGGCTGCCCTGGCCGGTGAAGAGGAAGGCCAGCTTGCCGTCGGACACCGTGCCGCGGACCTGGCCGGGACGTTCGACGTCCTCCGCCAGGGCAGCCAAGGCGTCGGCGAACCCGGCGCGGTCCGCCTCGACGAGCACCGCCCGGTGCTCGTGCGCGATCCGGGTGACGGCCAGCGAGTGACCGAGGTCATCGAGGCGGACGTCGGCGTCCAGCTGGCCGCGCAGCGACGCGGCGAGTTCGCGCAAGGCCGTGCCACTGCGGGCGGAGAGCACCCACGGACGCAGCTTCGGCTCTTCCGCCGGCCGGGCAGCGGCCGGTTCGGACACCGGCGCCTGCTCCAGCACGACGTGCGCGTTCGTCCCGCTCATCCCGAACGACGAGACCGCCGCCCGGCGCGGCGCACCGGTCTCCGGCCACGGCCGCGCCTCGGTGAGCAGCTCGACCTCACCGGCCGTCCAGTCCACTTTGGACGACGGCGCGTCGACGTGCAGCGTCTTCGGCAGCAGGCCGTGCTGCATCGCCTGCACCATCTTGATCACGCCGGCGATGCCGGACGCGGACTGCGTGTGCCCGATGTTCGCCTTGAGCGAGCCGAGCCACAACGGCCGTCCCGCGGGCCGGTTCCGGCCGTAGGTGGCCAGCAGCGCCTGCGCCTCGATCGGGTCGCCCAGTGCGGTGCCGGTGCCGTGCGCCTCGACGACATCCACATCGGACAGTGCGAGCCCGGCGGACGTCACGGCCTGCCGGATCACCCGCTGCTGCGCGGGGCCGTTGGGGGCGGTCAGGCCGTTGGACGCGCCGTCGGAGTTGACCGCCGAGCCGCGAACGACCGCGAGGACCGGGTGGCCGTTGCGCTGGGCGTCCGAAAGCCGTTCCAGCAGCAAGACACCGACACCTTCACCCCAGTTGGTGCCGTCGGCGGCCTCGGCGAACGCCTTGCAGCGGCCGTCGACGGCCAGCCCGCGCTGACGCGAGAACTCCACGAACGCGCCCGGCGTCGACATCACCGCGACACCGCTCGCCATCGCCAGCCCGCATTCGCCGTTGCGCAGGGCCTGCACGGCCAGGTGCAGCGAGACGAGGCCGGACGAACAGGCGGTGTCCACGGTGACCGCCGGCCCCTCCAGGCCGAGGGTGTAGGCGATCCGGCCGGAGACGACGCTGGCCGCGTTGCCGGTGCCGAGGTGGCCCTCCATGCCGTCGCGGGCGAGCAGCAGCAGGGTCGCGTAGTCCTGCATGTTGGTGCCCGCGAACACGCCGGTCTTGCTGCCGCGCAACGACTTCGGGTCGATCCCGGCGCGCTCGAGCACCTCCCACGACGTCTCCAGCAGCAGCCGCTGCTGCGGGTCCATCGCCAGCGCCTCACGCGGGCTGATCCCGAAGAACGCCGGATCGAACTCGGTGGCGCGGTCCAGGAAACCGCCCTCACGGACGTAGCTGGTGCCCTGGTGGTCGGGGTCCTCGTCGTAGATCGCGTCGAGGTCCCAGCCGCGGTCGCCGGGGAACGGCGTGATCGCGTCGGTCTCGTCGACCGCGAGCTGCCACAACGCCTCGGGGGTGTCGGCGCCGCCGGCGTACCGGCAGCTCATCGCGACGACGGCGATCGGCTCGGTGTCGGCCGACTCGGCCGCGGCCAGGCGCTGCCGGGTCTCGTGCAGATCCGCGGTGACCTTCTTGAGGTAGGTCACCAGTTTTTCTTCGGTCGCCATGTCAGGCCTGCCCCTCATTCCCCAGTGGACGGTTCGTGCCCGTCATGACATCCCCAGCTCGTTGTCGATGAATTCGAGGAGTTCGTCCGCGCTCGCGTCGCTCAGCTGCTGCGCGGCGGTCACCTTCGGCTCGGCGGCGCGGCGGTCGTTCCAGCGCGCCAGCACCGCCTGCAGCCGGGTGGCGACCGCGCCGTGCAGCTCGTCCACACCGGCCGGGACGTCGGCCGTGGCCAGCGCCGTCTCCAGCCGTTCCAGCTCGTCCAGCAGCGACGAACTCGCGTCCGGAGCCAATCCGTCCAGCAGGTGCGCGGCCAGCGCGGCCGGTGTCGGGTAGTCGAAGACCAGCGTCGCCGGCAGCCGCAGCCCGGAGGCCGTGGCGAGCCGGTCGCGCAGCTCGACCGCGGTCAGCGAGTCGAAACCGAGCTCGCGGAACGCCCGGTTCGGGCCGACCTGCTCGACGCCGTCGGTGTGGCCCAGCACGGCCGCGGCCTCGCGCCGGATCGCGCCGGTGAGCGCGTCCTGCCGCTCGGACGCCGGAGCGCCGTCGAGCAGCCGGCTGAAAGCGGTTTCACCGCCCGTCACCGGCTCTTCGGCCGGTGCCATGGCTTTCGCCGCCTCCGGCACGCCGGTCAGCAGCGGCCGCGCCCGGCTCACCGAGAACGCCGGGGCGAACCGCGCCCAGTCGACGTCGGCCACGGTGAGCTGCGGGTCGCCGTCCGCGAGGGCCTGCCCGAGCGCGGTGATCGCCGCGTCCGGCGCGATCGCGGGCAGGCCGCGACGGCGCAGGTGCTCTTCCGGCGCGCCCTGCGCCATGCCGCCCTCGGCCCACGGGCCCCACGAGACCGCGGTGGCCGCCAGGCCCCGGGCGTGCCGCGACACGGCGAGCGCGTCGAGGCTCGCGTTGGCCGCCGCGTAGGCCGGCTGGCCGCCGCTGCCCCAGATCCCGGAGATCGAGGAGAACAGCACGAACGCGTCGAGCGGGGTGTCGCCGAGCAGCTCGTCCAGGTGCCGCGCGCCGGACACCTTCCCGGCCAGGACCTGCGCGAACAGCGCGGGCGTGACCTCGGGCAGCGGCACCGGGACGTCCAGTCCGGCGGCGTGCACGACGGCGTCCGGCGGGTACTCGGCGACCAGGCTCGCCACGGCGTCGCGGTCGGCGACGTCGCAGGCGACCACGCTCACCCGGGCTCCCAGCTCGGTGAGCCCGGCGGTCAGTTCGGCCGCACCGGGTGCGTCCGCGCCCCGGCGGCTGGTCAGGACCAGGTGCTCCGCGCCGCTCTTCGCCAGCCACAGCGCGACCCGGGCGCCGAGCGCGCCGGTACCGCCGGTGACGAGCACCGTGCCGCGCGGGGTCCAGGTGCCGGTGCCGGTGCGCGGCCGCCGTTCCAGCCGGCGGGCCAGCGTCCCGGACGGCCGGATCACGACCTGGTCCTCCCCGTCGCGGTCACCCGCGAGCACCGCGGCCAGGCGGGTCGCGGCGCGGTCGTCGAACCGCTCCGGCAGGTCGACCAGGCCGCCCCAGCGCTGCGGGTACTCCAGCGCGACGACCCGGCCGAGGCCCCAGACCTGCGCCGGTTCCGGCCGGTCGACGCCGTCGCGGGTGACGATCCACAAGGGAGCGTCGAGCCCGATTTCGGCCAGGGCCTGGACCAGCGTGACCGTGCCGGCCACCGCCGTGGGCAGCACCGGGTGGTCCGGGTGCACGCCCTCGGCGGTGCCGAGCAGCGAGAGCACCCCGGCGAAGTCGTGACCGGCGGTCGCGAGCAGCAGCTGGTCGGCGAACGCCGCATTCGGGTCGACGTCGACGCCGACGACCTTTGCGCCGTGCGTCTCCAGCGCGTCGGCCACCGAGGCGGTGCGCTCGTCACCGGGCACGCCGACGACCAGCCACGTCCCCTTCAGCACCGGCGAGGCGGTGGTCTCGAAGGGAACCCAGCGGACGCCGTAGCGCCAGGAGTCCACCTTGGACTGTTCCTGCCGGCCTTCGTGCCATTCGGACAACGCGGGCAGCGCCTCTGCCAGCGCGTGTGCGGGGAAGCCCGGCAGCGTCGACAGGTCACCCTGCCGCACGGCCGTCCAGAACTCGTCGTCCCCGGTGGACGCCTTCTCCGGAGCGGGCGCGGGCGTCGGCCAGAAGCGCGCGTGCTGGAACGGGTAGGTCGGGAGGTCGACCCGGCGCGGCGCGGTGCCGGCGAAGACGACGTCCCAGTCCGGGGCGAACCCGCGGACGTAGAGCCGCGCCAGGGCCGCGGCGAACGCGTCGGCCTCGGGCCGGTCGCCGCGCAGAGCCGGCGTCACCACCGGGTCCTCGGTCACGCCGGTGAACGACTCCGCGGCCATCGCGCTGAGCACGCCGTCCGGGCCGATCTCGGCGAACGTCGTCGCGCCGGCCGTCTCCAGGGTGCGGACGGCGTCCGCGAAGCGCACGGCCTCGCGGACCTGGCCGACCCAGTAGTCCGCGCCGAGTTCGGTGGCCGGCTCACCGGTCACTGTGGACACGAGCGGGATCCGCGGCGGCGCGTAGGTGACACGTTCGGCGACGGCCCGGAACTCGGCCAGCATCGGGTCCATCCGCGGCGAGTGGAAGGCGTGGCTGACGGTGAGCCGCCGGGTCTTGCGCCCGGTGGCCCCGAACCCGGCGGCCAGGTCGAGCACGGCCTGCTCGTCGCCGGACACGACCGTCGCTCGTGGACCGTTGACCGCGGCGATCGCGACGCCGCCGGTGAGCAGCGGGACGACCTCGTCCTCGGCCGCCTGGATCGCGACCATCGCGCCACCGGTCGGCAGGGCCTGCATCAGCCGGCCACGAGCCGCCACCAGCGCGGCCGCGTCGGCCAGGTCGAACACCCCGGCGACGTGCGCCGCGGCCAGCTCGCCGATGGAGTGCCCGGCGACGAAGCCCGGCGTCACGCCGAAGCTCTCGAGCAGCCGGTACAGCGCGACTTCGAGCGCGAACAGCGCGGGCTGGGTGTAACCGGTGTTGTCGAGCAGCGCGGCTTCGTCCGTCCCGGGCGCGGCGAACACGACCGTCCGCAGTGGACGATCCAGGTGCTGGTCGAGGTGAGCGCAGACGGCGTCGAACGCGGCCGCGAACGCGGGGTGCGCCGCGTACAGCTCCCGGCCCATCCCGGCGCGCTGCGCGCCCTGCCCGGTGAACAGGAACGCCAGCGATCCGGTGCCGACCGTGCCCTCGACGAGACCGGGTGCGGAGGTACCGGCGGCGAGTGCGGTCAGCGCGGTGAGCCGTGCCTTCTGGTCCGGCGCGACGATCATCGCGCGGTGCTCGTGCACGCCGCGCCGGGTGGCGAGAGCGTGCGCGAGGTCCAGCGGATCGACGTCGGCGACCAGTTCGGCAGCCCTGGCTCGCAGCGCCGGGGCACTGCGAGCGGACAGCACCCAGGGCAGGAGCACCGGCCGCGTCTCCGAGGCAGTGGCCTCCGGGGTTTCGGGGGCCTGTTCGAGGATGACGTGGGCATTGGTTCCGCTCATGCCGAACGACGACACCCCGGCGCGGCGCGGGCGGTCCACCGACGGCCACTCGCGGGCCTCGGTCAGCAGCTCGACGGCACCGGCGCTCCAGTCCACTTCGGACGAGGGCGCGTCGACGTGCAGTGTCTTCGGCAGCACACCGTGCTGCATCGCCTGGACCATCTTGATGATCCCGCCGACACCGGCGGCCGCCTGGGTGTGCCCGATGTTGGACTTCAACGACCCGAGCAGCAATGGCGTCTCACGGTCCTGGCCGTAGGTGGCCAGCAACGCCTGAGCCTCGATCGGGTCACCCAAGGTGGTACCGGTGCCGTGACCTTCGACCGCGTCGACGTCCGAAGTGGACAGACCGGCGCTCGTCAGCGCTTGACGGATCACACGCTGCTGCGCGGGACCGTTGGGCGCGGTCAGGCCGTTGGACGCACCGTCCTGGTTGATCGCACTCCCCCGGACGATCGCCAGAACGGGGTGGCCGTTGCGCTGCGCGTCGGACAGCCGCTCCAGCAGCAGCATGCCGACGCCTTCACCCCAGCCGGTGCCGTCGGCGGCCTCGGCGAAGGCCTTGCAGCGGCCGTCCGCCGACAACGCGCGCTGGCGGGAGAACTCGATGAACGTGCCCGGGGTGGCCATCACCAGGACACCGCCGGCCAGCGCGAGCTCACACTCGCCCTGCCGCAGCGCCTGGGCCGCGAGGTGCACCGCGACCAGCGACGACGAGCAGGCCGTGTCGACGGTCAGCGCCGGGCCTTCCAGGCCGAACGTGTAGGACAGCCGGCCGGAGACGACGCTCGCCGCGTTGCTGGTGGCGACGTACCCCTCGGTGTTCTCCGCCGCGCCGAACAGCAGCGCCGCGTAGTCCTGGCTGTTGGTGCCGGCGAACACGCCGGTCCGGCTGCCGCGGAAGGCCTCCGGCGGGATGCCCGCGCGCTCGAACGCCTCCCACGACGTCTCCAGCAGCAGCCGCTGCTGCGGGTCCATGGCGAGGGCCTCGCGCGGGCTGATCCCGAAGAACGCCGGATCGAAGTCCGCCGCGCCGCGCAGGAACCCGCCTTCCTTGGCGTAGCTCGTGCCGGGCGCTTCCTGGCTCGGGTCGTAGAGCGTGCCCAGGTCCCAGCCGCGGTCGGCGGGGAACTCGCTCACCGCGTCGACCCCGTCGGCGACCAGGTGCCAGAGGTCTTCCGGCGACCGCACGCCACCGGGGTAACGGCAGCTCATCGCCACGATGGCGATCGGGTCGTCGTCCACAGTGGACACGGTCTCGACGGTCGCGGTCGCCGTCTCGCCGACCAGGCTCGCCCGCAGGCTCGCGGCCAGCGCGGTGGTGTTCGGGTGGTCGAAGACGAGGGTCGCGGGCAGCCGGACGCCGGTCGCGGCGGTGAGCCGGTTGCGGAGTTCGACGGCGGTCAGCGAGTCGAAGCCGAGGTCCTTGAACGCCCGGCCGGGCTCGATCGCCGCGGCGCCGTCGTGCCCGAGCACCGCGGCCGCCTCGGCCCGGACCAGCGCGACGAGCGTCCGGTCCTGTTCGGCGCGGCCCAGGCCGGCCAGCCGGGTGCGGAAGCTGTCGTCGCCGGTCACCGGCCCGGCCTCGGCCGCGGCGAGGGCGGCCCGGGCCTCGGGCACCCCGTCGAGCAGCGGACGCGGACGGACCGAGGCGAACGACGGCGCGAACCGCGTCCAGTCCACATCGGCCACGACCACGGCCGGTTCCTGGTTCACAGCTTGGGAAAGCGCGGCGATCGCCGCCTCCGGACGCATCGGCGTGACACCGCGGCGACGCAGGTGCGCCGTCGCGTCACCGCGTGAGGCCATGCCGCCACCGGCCCACGGCCCCCAGGCGACGGCCGTGGCCGGCACCCCGCGGTCGCGGCGCGACTGGGCGAGCGCGTCCAGGTAGGCGTTGGCGGCGGAGTAGGCGGCCTGCCCGCCCGCGCCCCACACGCCGGAGATCGAGGAGAAGAGGACAAACGCGTCGACGTCTCCGACGAGGCTGTCCAGGTGGGCCGCCCCGAGCACCTTCGCCGACAGCACATCGGCGAACGCTTCGGTGTCCACAGTGGTCAGATCGGTCGGCAGGTCGACACCCGCGGTGTGCACCACGGCGTCCACCGGGTGTTCGGCCAGCAGCGCGGCGACGGCGTCACGGTCGGCGACGTCGCAGGCCGCGATCACCACGTCCACACCGGACTCGGCGAGTTCGTCGCGCAGCTGTGCGGCACTCGGCGCTTCGAGGCCGCGGCGGCTGGTGAGGACCAGCCGCTCGGCGCCGTTCGCGGCTGCCCAGCGGGCGACCTCCGCGCCCAGGGCGCCGGTGCCGCCGGTGACCAGGACGGTCCCGCGCGGGGTCCAGGATGCGGTGGCCGGTCGCGGGGCCCGGACGAGGCGGCGCACGTAGACGCCGGAGCCGCGGACGGCGACCTGGTCCTCGCTGCCGCCGTTGAGGATCGCGGTGAGGCGGGCGCCGGTGCGCTCGTCGAAGTCCTCGGGCAGGTCGATCAGCCCGCCCCAGCGCTGGGGCAGTTCGAGCGCGGCGACGCGGCCGAGGCCCCAGACCATTGACTGGCTGACGCTGCGCAGCCGGTCGGCCCGGCCGGTCGACACGGCGCCGCTGGTCAGCACCCACAGCGGGGCGTCGACGCCGGCCTGCACCGCGGTCAGCGCGGCCTTCAGGCTGGCCGGCATCGCGAGGTCGTCGTCCTCGGTGAGCACCGCGAGCACGCCCGCCACCTCGCCGACGTCGGCGAGCTGCGCGGCGAGGGTCTCGTCCAGGGTGATCCGGACGACGTCCGCGCCGGCCCTGGTCACGGCGTCGGCCACGGCCGGGTCGCCGTCGGAAACCAGCCAGGTGCCGGACAGCGCAGGCTCGCCGAGGTCCGTCCAGGGCTGCCAGGTCGTCCGGTAGCGCCAGCCGTCCACTGTGGACTCGGTGTGCTGCTGCCGACGCCACGCCGACAGCGCGGGAAGGACCTCGCTGAACGGCTCGTCACCGGTGAGGGCGAGGGTGCCGGTGAGGCGGCCGAGGTCGGCGTTCTCCACCGCGGTCCAGAACTCGCGCTCGGCTTCGGTCCCGGCCACGGGTGCGGCCGGGGCCGCGGCCTCGGGCCAGAAACGACGGCGCTGGAACGCGTAGGTCGGCAGCTCGACATGGCCACCACGGCCACCGGCCACGGCCGTCCAGTCCGGCGATACGCCGTGGACGTGTGCGGTCGCGACGGCCACGATGAGCGCGTCCTCCTCGGGACGGTCACCCCGCAGGACCGGGGCGAACACCCCGCCGGTCACGCAGTCCTGGGCGAGCGCGGTCAGCACGCCGTCCGGGCCCAGCTCGAGGTAGGTCGTGACCCCGGCCGCGTCCAGGGTCCGCATGCCGTCGACGAAGCGGACGGCCTCGCGCACGTGGCGGACCCAGTACTCCGGGTCGGTCACGTCGCCGGCGACGATCGGGATCCGCGGCGGGGCGAACGTCAGGGACCGGGCGACCGCACGGAACTCGTCCAGCATCGGGTCCATCAGCGGCGAGTGGAAGGCGTGGCTGACGGTGAGCCGCTTGGTCTTGCGGTCCGCGAAGTGCGCCGCCACCGCCAGCACCTCGGACTCGTCACCGGAGATGACCGTCGAGGTCGGGCCGTTCAACGCCGCGATGGTCACGCGGTCGGACAGATATCCCGCGACCTCGGCCTCGGTGGCCTGGATCGCGACCATCGCGCCGCCGGACGGCAGGGCCTGCATCAGGCGGCCTCGCGCGGCGACCAGGGTCACCGCGTCGGTCAGGGACAGCACACCGGCGACGTGGGCCGCGGCCAGCTCGCCGATCGAGTGGCCGACCAGGAAGTCCGGTCGCAGACCCCACTGCTCCAGCAGCCGGAACAGGGCGACCTCGACCGCGAACAGCGCGGCCTGGGTGTAGGCGGTCTGGTCCAGCAGAACCGAGTCCTCGAAGACGATCGTCCGGAGTGGACGGTCCAGGTGCGTGTCGAACTCCGCGCACACCGCGTCCAGGGCGTCGGCGAAGACCGGGTGGGCCGCGTACAGCTCACGGCCCATCCCGACGCGCTGGCTGCCCTGGCCGGTGAACAGGAACGCCAGCCGGCCGCCGGACGCCGTGCCGGTCACCGTCGAGACCCCGGCCTCGCCGCGGCCGAGAGCGCCGAGGGCGGCGCGCAGCTCGTCCCGGCCGGTGGCCAGGAGCGCGGCGCGGGCCGGCAGCGCGGCCCGGGTGGTCGCCGTCGCGGCGGCCAGCTCGGCCGGCGCGACCTGCGGAGCGGCGTCCCAGTGTGCGAGCAACCGGCGGGCCTGCGCCCTGACGGCCTCGGTGTCGGTACCCGACACCAGCAACGGCACCCGGCCGACCGGCTGCGACTCCGGCGTGAAGTCCGGCGCCTGCTCGATCACGGCGTGCGCGTTGGTGCCGCTCATGCCGAACGACGACACCGCCGCGCGTCGCGGCCGGTCGACCGACGGCCAGTCGTGTGCCTCGGTCAGCAGCGAGACCGCACCCGCAGTCCAGTCCACGTGCGGGGACGGCTCGTCGACGTGCAGGGTCTTCGGGAGCACCCCGTGCTGCATCGCCTGGACCATCTTGATGATCCCGCCGACACCCGCGGCCGCCTGGGTGTGGCCGATGTTCGACTTCAGCGACCCCAGGAACAAGGGCTCGGACCGGTCCTGCCCGTAGGTCGCGAGCACCGCCTGGGCCTCGATCGGGTCGCCGAGCACCGTGCCGGTGCCGTGCGCCTCGACGGCGTCGACGTCCGAAGCAGCCAGGCCGGCGTTGGCCAGTGCCTGCCGGATGACACGCTGCTGGGCCGGGCCGCTGGGGGCGGTGAGGCCGTTGGACGCGCCGTCCTGGTTGATCGCCGTGCCGCGGACCAGGGCGAGGACCGGGTGACCGTGGCGGCGCGCGTCGGACAGCCGCTCCAGCAGCAGCATCCCGGCACCCTCGCCCCAGCCCGTGCCGTCGGCGGCCGCGGCGAACGCCTTGCAGCGGCCGTCCGGGGCGAGGCCGCGCTGGCGCGAGAACTCGACGAACGTGCCCGGGGTGGCCATCACCAGCGCGCCGCCGGCCAGAGCCAGCGAGCACTCGCCGTTGCGCAGGGCCTGCGCCGCGAGGTGCAGCGCGACCAGCGAAGACGAGCACGCGGTGTCCACCGTGACGGCCGGGCCTTCCAGCCCGAAGGTGTAGGCGAGCCGGCCCGAGACGACGCTGGCGGAGTTACCGGTCGCGACGTGCCCCTCGGCGCCCTGCGGCGCGGCCATCAGCAGCGCCGCGTAGTCCTGGCTGTTGGTGCCGGCGAAGACGCCGACCTCGGTGCCGCGCACCGACTTCGGGTCGATCCCGGCGCGTTCGAACGCCTCCCAGGTGATCTCCAGCAGCAGCCGCTGCTGCGGGTCCATGCCGAGCGCTTCCCTCGGCGAAATACCGAAGAAACCGGCGTCGAACTCGGCCACGTCGTGCAGGAAGCCGCCTTCGCGGGCGTAGGACGTGCCTTCGCTCTCGGGGTCCGGGTCGTACAGCGCGTCGAGGTCCCAGCCGCGGTCGCCGGGCATCTCGGACACGGCGTCACGGCCCTGCGCCACCAGCCGCCAGAGGTCCTCCGGCGAGCGGACGCCTCCAGGGTACCGGCAGCTCATGGCCACGATCACGATCGGGTCGTCGGCGTCGCGCACGGTGCTGACCGCGGCCCGCGCGACGACCTCGCCGCCGAGCAGCTGCGTCGCGAGGTGCGTGGCGAGCACGGACGGCGTCGGGTGGTCGAACACGAGCGTCGCGGGCAGGCGCAGGCCGGTCGCGGTGCCCAGGGCGTTGCGCAGCTCGACCGCGGTGAGCGAGTCGAAACCCAGCTCGCGGAAGGCTTTCCCGGGTTCGACCTCGCTGACGCCGGAGTGGCCGAGCACCGCGGCCGCGTGCGTGCGCACCAGGTCCAGCAGCACCCGCTCGCGCTCGGCGACGGCCAGTCCGGCCAGCTGCCGGGCGAACTCGGACGTCTCGGCGGTCTCTTCGTCACCGGCCAGTGCGGCGGCGACCTCGGGGATAGTGTCGAGCAGCGGACGCGAGCGGGCCGCGGCGAACGACGGCGCGAACCGCGCCCAGTCGACGTCGGCCACGACCAGCGCGGTTTCGCCCGCGCCGACGGCGTTGGCCAGCGCGCGGACGGCGAGCGTCGCGGACATCGGCTCAAGACCGCGGCGGCGCAGCTGGTCGGCGGCGTCACCGCGCGAGGCCATGCCGCCGCCGTCCCACGGGCCCCACGAGACGGCGGTCGCGGTCAGGCCGCGGTCGCGGCGGGACTGCGCCAGCGCGTCGAGGTAGGCGTTGGCGGCGGAGTACGCGCCCTGACCGCCGGAACCCCAGGTCCCGGAGATCGAGGCGAACAGGACGAACGCGTCGAGCGCGGTCTCGCCGAGCACGGCGTCGAGGTTCGCCGCCCCGGCGACCTTGGCCGCCAGGACGTCGGCGAACTCGGCGGTGTCGCCGTCGGCCAGTGGTGTCGGGCGGTCGACCCCGGCCGCGTGCACCACGGCGTCCACCGGGTACTCGGCGATCAAGGCGGCCACGGCGTCGCGGTCGGTGACGTCACAGGCGGCGATCACGACGTCGACGCCGAGCTCGTCACGCAGGGCTTCGGCACCCGGCGCGGCGAGCCCGGAACGGCTGGTCAGGACGAGCCGCTCGGCGCCGTTTTCCGCGGCCCAGCGGGCGACCTGCGCCCCCAGGGCGCCAGTGCCGCCGGTGACGAGCACGGTGCCCCGCGGCGTCCAGACGTCCTTTGCGGACTTCTCGGCGCGGACGAGACGGCGGACGTGGACCCCCGAGCCGCGGACGGCGACCTGGTCCTCGGCGCCGGCCAGCACCCCGGCGAGGCGGGCACCGGCCCGCTCGTCGAGCACCTCCGGCAGGTCGACGAGCCCACCCCAGCGCTGCGGCAGCTCGAGGCCGGCCACCCGGCCCAGGCCCCACGCGGCGGCCTGACCGGCGGCACGGACGCGGTCGGCGCGCCCGGTGGAGACGGCGCCTTCGGTCGCCACCCACAGCGGCGCGGCGACGTCGGCGTCACCCAGCGCCCGCAGCACGTCGAGCAGCTGCGCGGACGCGGTGGCCGGGTCGTCGGCCGTGACCAGCGAAAGCACGCCGGTGATCTCGCGTTCCCAGACGGCACCGGCGATCTCGACGGCCAGCGCCTCGCGGGCCGCGGGCTCGACGACGACGGTGTCCGCGCCGTAGCGGGTCAGCACCCCGGACAGCGGGTGGCCGGCGGGGGCCAGCAGCAGCCAGGTGCCGGACAGCACCGGCGCGGGCAGGTCGGTCAGCGGCTGCCAGGTGATCCGGTACCGCCAGGAGTCCACAGTGGACGTCTCCTGGCCGGACCGGCGCCAGCTCGCCAGCGCGGGCAGCAGCGTCTCGGCGTCGTGCTCGGTGATGGCCAGGGTCTCGGCGAGCGCGGTGACGTCGTCGGCCTCGACGACGCTCCAGAACTCGGCGTCACCCGAAGTGGCCTCGAAACCGTTCGGCAGCTCGACTTCCGGCCAGTAGCGGCGGTTCTGGAAAGCGTAGGTGGGCAGGTCGATCCGGCGGGCGCCGGCCAGGACGGTGGCCCAGTCCGGGGCGTGACCGCGGACGTGCGCCTGGCCGAGGGCGTGGGCGAACGCCTGCTCCTCGGGACGGCCGCCCCGCAGCACGGGGGCGAAGACGGCGTCGGCGACGCAGTCCTGGCCCATCGCGGACAGCACGCCGTCCGGGCCCAGCTCGACGTACGTCGTGACGCCGGCCGCCTCCAGGGCGCGCATGGCGTCGGCGAACCGGACGGCCTCGCGGACGTGCCGCACCCAGTACCCGGGATCGGTGACGTCACCGGCGAGGATCGGGATCTTCGGCTCGGCGTAGGTCAGGGTTTCGGCGATCGCGCGGAACTCGTCGAGCATCGGGTCCATCAGCGGCGAGTGGAACGCGTGGCTCACCATGAGCCGCTTGGTCTTGCGGTCGGCGAACCGCGCCGCGACGGCCAGCACCGCGTCCTCGTCGCCGGAGACCACAGTGGACATCGGGCCGTTGAGCGCGGCGATGCTCACGCGCTCGGTCAGGTGCGGGGTGACCTCGTCCTCGGTCGCTTGGATCGCGACCATCGCCCCGCCCGAGGGCAGCGCCTGCATGAGACGGCCGCGCGCGGCTACCAGGGTCACCGCGTCCGCCAGCGACAGGACCCCGGCGACGTGCGCCGCGGCCAGCTCGCCGACCGAGTGTCCGGCAAGGAAGTCGGGACGGAGACCGTAGTGCTCCACCAGGCGGAACAGGGCGACCTCGAGCGCGAACAGCGCGGCCTGGGTGTAGGCCGTTTGGTCCAGCAGCCCGGAGTCTTCGAAGAGGACAGTCCGCAGTGGACGGTCCAGGTGCGTGTCGAACTCCGCGCAGACCGCGTCCAGCGCGTCGGCGAAGACCGGGTGCGCCGCGTACAGCTCACGGCCCATCCCGGCCCGCTGGCTGCCCTGGCCGGTGAACAGGAACGCCAGCCGGCCTTCCCCGGCGACGCCGGTGAGGGCCGACGGCTCGCCCGCGGCCAGCGCGGCGAGCCCGGCCAGCAGGGTCTCACGATCGGTGCCGAGCACGGCCGCGCGGTGCGGCTGCCGGGACCGGGTCGTGGCCAGCGAATACGCGACGTCGGCGGGCTCCCAGCCGTCGGTGTCCAGGTGGGTCAGCAGCCGGGCCGCCTGCTCGCGCAGGGCCTCGGCGGTGTGCGCGGACAGCGTCCACGGCGCCATCGGCACGGTGACCACAGGCGCCTGGTCGGCCGGCGGCGCCTCCTCCAGCACCACGTGCGCGTTGGTGCCGCTCATGCCGAACGACGACACGGCGGCGCGGCGCGCACGGCCCACCTCGGGCCACGGGCGGGCCTCGGTGACCAGCTCGACCGCGCCGGCCGTCCAGTCCACCTGGGACGACGGCGCGTCGACGTGCAGGGTCTTCGGCACCGTGCCGTGCCGCATCGCCAGGATCATCTTCATCATCCCGGCGACACCGGCGGCGGCCTGGGTGTGCCCGATGTTCGACTTCAGCGAGCCCAGCAGCAGCGGCTCGCCGTCGCGGTCACGGCCGTAGGTGGCGAGCACGGCCTGCGCTTCGATCGGGTCGCCCAACGTGGTGCCGGTGCCGTGCGCCTCGACGACGTCGACGTCCGAAGTGGACAGACCGGCCGCGGCGAGAGCCTGGCGGATCACGCGTTGCTGCGCCGGGCCGTTGGGCGCGGTCAGGCCGTTGGACGCGCCGTCGGAGTTGATCGCCGAGCCCCGCAGCACCGCGAGGACGGGGTGGCCGTTGCGGCGGGCGTCGGAAAGCCGTTCCAGCAAGAGCATTCCGGCGCCCTCACCCCAGCCGGTGCCGTCGGCCGCGTCGGCGAACGCCTTGCAGCGGCCGTCCGCGGCGAGGCCTCGCTGGCGCGAGAACTCGATGAACGTGCCGGGGGTGGCCATCACCAGGGCACCGCCGGCCAGGGCGAGCGAGCACTCGCCGGCCCGCAGCGCCTGCGCGGCCCAGTGCACCGCGACCAGCGAAGACGAGCACGCGGTGTCGATCGTCGCGGCCGGGCCCTCCAGCCCGAAGGTGTAGGCGAGCCGGCCGGACACGACGCTCGCGGCGTTGCCGGTGGCGACGTAGCCCTCGGCGTCCTGCCGCGCGACCATCAGCAGGGTCGCGTAGTCCTGGCTGTTCGAGCCGACGAACACGCCGGTCCGGCTGCCGCGCAGGGCCTCCGCCGGGATGCCGGCCCGTTCGAACGCCTCCCACGACGTCTCCAGCAGCAGCCGCTGCTGCGGGTCCATCGAAAGCGCTTCACGCGGGCTGATGCCGAAGAACGCCGGGTCGAAGTCGCCCGCGTCGTGCAGGAACCCGCCGGTGCGGGCGTAGGACGTGCCCGGGTGGGCGGGGTCCGGGTGGTAGAGCGCGCCGAGGTCCCAGCCGCGGTCGGCGGGGAACTCGGTGACCGCGTCGCCGCCGGAAGCGACCAGGTCCCAGAGGTCTTCCGGGCTGCGCACGCCACCGGGCAGGCGGCAGCTCATCGCGACGACGACGATCGGGTCGTCGTTCACTACCGCGACCGGCGTCTCGGTTCCACTGTGGACGGTGCCGAACAGCTCGCCGTCGAGCATCCGGGCCAGCGCCTCGGAGTTCGGGTGATCGAAGGCCAGCGACGCGGGCAGCCGGAGGCCGGTCGCGGTGGCCAGGCGGGTGCGCAGGTCGACCGCCGTGAGCGAGTCGAAGCCGAGGTCGCGGAACGCGCGGGCGGGCGGCACGGCGGCCGGGGCGTCCGGGCCGGTGTGGCCGAGCGCGAGCGCGGCCTCGGCGCGGACGACGTCCAGCAGCGCACGCTGCCGTTCGGCGGCGGCCAGCGGCGCCAGCCGGGCGACCAGCGCCGGCCGGTCCCCGGCGGCCGGGGCCGTGTCCAGGGCGCGGACCTCGGGCAGGTCGGCGATCAGCGGCCGCGGCCGGGCCAGCTGGTAGCCCGGCGCGAACCGGGCCCAGTCGACGTCGGCGACCACAACGGCGGTGTCGCCGCAGGTCAAGGCGGTGACGGCGAGTTCGGGGGCGAGCGCCGGAAGTCCGCGACGGCGGAGGTCGGCCTCGGCGTCGGCGCCGACCATGCCGCCTTCGGCCCACGGGCCCCAGGCGATCGCGGTCGCGGTGACACCCCGGGCGCGGCGCTGCTCGGCGAGCGCGTCGAGGTAGGCGTTGGCGGCGGCGTAGGCGGCCTGGCCGCCACTCCCCCACACGCCCGCGATGGACGAGAACAGCACGAACGCGTCGAGTTCGGTGTCCCACAGCAGTTCGTCGAGGTTCGCCGCGCCGGCGACCTTGGCCTCGACGACGGCGGCGAGCCCGTCCCGCGTCAGGTCGGCGAGCCGGGCCGGGTCGCCCGCGCCGGCCGCGTGCACGACGGCGTTGACCGGGTGCTCGGCCAGCAGCGCGGCGAGGGCGTCGCGGTCGGCGACGTCGCAGGCCGCGACGACCACGTCCACACCGGACTCGGCGAGTTCGTCACGCAGCTCGGCCGCGCCCGGCGCGTCCAAGCCGCGACGGCTGGTGAGCACCAGCCGCTCGACGCCCTCGGCGGCGAGGTGGCGGGCGACGTGGGCGCCGAGCGCGCCGGTGCCGCCGGTGATGAGCACGGTCCCGCGCGGGGTCCAGTCGGTGGTGGCGGGGGCGGCGTGCGCGAGGCGGCGGCCGAAGACACCGGTGGCGCGGATCGCGACCTGGTCCTCGGTCCCGTCGGCCAGCACCCGGGCGAACCGGGTGGCGGCGCGCTCGTCCAGCGTGGTGTCCAGGTCGATCAGGCCGCCGCCGTGCTGCGGGTACTCCAGGCCGACGACGCGGCCGAAACCCCAGGTCATCGCCTGGGTGGCGCTGCGCGGCCGATCGGCGCGGCCGGTGCCGACCGCGCCCGAGGTGACCAGCCACAGCGGGGCGGCGACCTCGTGGGCGGCCAGGGTCTGGACCAGGTCCAGCGTCGCGGCGAGGCCGTCCCGCTCGTCGAGCGAGAGCAGGGAGACGATCCCGGTGACCGGGCCTTCGAGCGCTTCCGCGGTCAGCGGCTCGACCTCGGCGCCGTGCGCGGTGAGGGCGGTGGTGACGCCAAGAGCGTCGGGCCCGGCCAGCAGCCAGCGGCCGGACAGCTCCGGGGTCGTGTCCGACGGCACCGGCAGCCAGTCGACGCGGTAACGCCAGGAGTCCACAGTGGACCTCTCCTGGCCGCGGCGACGGTAGCCGGCGAGGGCGGGCAGGACGTCGGCGAGCGAGCCGGCGGGCAGGTTGAGGGTCGCGGCGAGCGCGTCCGCGTCCCCGGTTTCGACGGCCTGCCAGAACCCGGCGTCCTCGGTGGCCGCGGTCTGCAAGGCGGCGGGCTCGGGCCAGAACGTCGTGTGCTCGAACGGGTAGGTGGGCAGGTCGATCCGGCGGACGTCGGAGCCCGCGAACAGACCGGTCCAGTCGATCTTCGCGCCGTGCGCGTACGCCGTGGCCAGCGCGGTCGCGACGGTGTCGCGCTCCGGGCGGCCGGACCGCAGCAGCGGCGCGAACGTGCCCTCGGCGACGCAGTCCTGGCCCATCGCGGACAGCACGCCGTCCGGGCCCAGCTCCAGGAACGTCGTGACGCCGCGGTCGGCCAGGGTCCTCATGCCGTCGGCGAACCGGACGGCGTCGCGGACGTGCCGCACCCAGTACTCCGGGTCGGTGACGTCCCCGGCGACGATCGGGATCCGCGGCGGGGCGAACGTCAGGGACCGGGCGACCGCACGAAACTCGTCGAGCATCGGGTCCATCAGCGGCGAGTGGAACGCGTGGCTCACGGTCAGCCGCTTGGTCTTGCGGTCCTTGAACTCGGCGACGAGCGCCAGCACGGCGTCCTCGTCGCCGGAGACGACCGTCGCGTTCGGACCGTTGAGCGCGGCGATGCTCACGCGCTCGGTCAGGTGCGGAGTGACTTCGTCTTCGGTCGCCTGGATCGCGACCATCGCGCCACCCGACGGCAGGGCCCGCATCAAGCGCCCCCGAGCGGCGACCAGCGTCACCGCGTCGGCCAGCGACAGGACCCCGGCGACGTGCGCCGCGGCCAGCTCGCCGATCGAGTGCCCGGCCAGGAAGTCCGGCCGCAGGCCCCAGGACTCGACCAGCCGGAACAGCGCGACCTCGACCGCGAACAACGCGGCCTGGGTGTACGCGGTCTGGTCCAGCAGGTCGGAGTCGTCGAACAAGATCCTCTGCAATGGACGGTCGAGGTGGGTGTCGAACTCCGCGCACACCGCGTCCAAGGCGTCCGCGAACACCGGGTGGGCTTCGTACAGCTCACGGCCCATCCCGGCCCGCTGGCTGCCCTGACCGGTGAACAGGAACGCCAGCCCGCCGCCCGCTTCACCACGGACGAGGGCGGCGTCGGAGCGGTCCTCGGCCAGCGCGCGCAAGCCGCGCTCGACGTCCTCGGCGGTCTCGCCGGTGACGACAGCGCGGTGTTCGAGCGCCGCCCGAGAGGTGGCCAGGGAAAACGCGAGGTCGCCGAGATCGGCGTCAACGGTCAGCGCCGCGGCCTGTGCCCGAAGCGCTTCCGGCGTGCGGGCGGACAGCACGACCGGGGCCAGCGACGGCTGCGCACCTCGTTCCGGAGAGGGCTCAGTGGCCGGGGCCTGCTCGATGATCGTGTGGGCGTTGGTGCCGCCGACGCCGAACGACGACACGCCGGCGCGGCGCGGACGTCCGGTCTCGGGCCAGGCCCGCGCCTCGGTCAGCAGCTCGACCGCGCCGGACGCCCAGTCCACGTGCGGGGACGGCTCGTCGACGTGCAGCGTGCGCGGCAGGACGCCGTGCCGCATCGCGAGGACGGCCTTGATCACGCCGCCGACGCCGGCGGCGGCCTGGGTGTGCCCGATGTTCGACTTCAGCGAGCCCAGCCACAGCGGTTCGCCGTCGCGGTCGCGGCCGTAGGTGGCCAGCAGGGCTTGCGCCTCGATCGGGTCGCCGAGCACGGTGCCGGTGCCATGCGCCTCCACGGTGTCCACATCGGACGTCGTGAGCCCGGCCGCGCCGAGCGCCTGGCGGATCACGTTCTGCTGGGCCGGGCCGTTGGGCGCGGTGAGACCGTTGGACGTGCCGTCGGAGTTGACCGCGCTGCCGGCGACGAGCGCGAGCACCGGGTGGCCGTTGCGCTGTGCGTCGGAAAGCCGTTCCAGCAGCAGGAGTCCGGCGCCCTCGCCCCAGCCGGTGCCGTCGGCCGCGGCGGCGAAGGACTTGCAGCGGCCGTCGGCGGCGAGGCCGCGCTGGCGGGAGAACTCGGCGAACGCGGTCGGCGTCGTCATCACCGTGACACCGCCCGCGAGAGCCAGTTCGCACTCGCCGTTGCGCAGGGCCTGAGCGGCCAGGTGCAGCGCGACCAGCGACGAGGAGCACGCCGTGTCGACGGTCAGCGCGGGTCCTTCAAGGCCGAACGTGTAGGCCAGCCGGCCGGACACGACGGCGGCGGCGTTGCCGGTGGCGAGGTAGCCCTCACCGGCGTCGCCGGAGCGCATCAGCAGGGCCGCGTAGTCCTGGCCGTTCGAGCCGACGAACACGCCGGACCGGCTGCCGCGCACCGAACGCGGGTTGATGCCCGCGCGCTCGAACGCCTCCCACGCGGTCTCCAGCAGCACCCGCTGCTGCGGGTCCATGGCCAGCGCTTCCCGCGGCGAGATGCCGAAGAAGGCCGCGTCGAACCCGCCGACCGCGGGCAGGAACCCGCCCTCGCGGGTGTAGCTGGTGCCCGGGTTGTCCGGGTCGGGGTCGTACAGCGCATCGAGGTCCCAGCCGCGGTCGGCCGGGAACGGGCCGATGCCGTCGACGCCGCCCTCGACCAGGCGCCAGAGGTCCTCGGGCGAGGTGACACCGCCGGGGTACCGGCAGCTCATCGCCACGATCGCGATCGGGTCGTCCACAGTGGACGTCGTAACCACGGTGGCCACGGGCGCGTCACCAATCAGCTCCGCGTGCAGGTGCGCGGCGAGCAGCTCCGGCGTCGGCCGGTCGAACACCAGCGACGCGGGCAGGTTCAGCCCGGTCTCGGTGGCCAGGAGGTCACGCAGCTCGACCGCGGTGAGCGAGTCGAACCCGAGGTCGGCCAGCGGCCGGTCGTCACGCACGTCGGCCACCGAGGTGAACCCGAGCACGGCGGCAACCCCGGCGCGGACGATCCCGGCGAGCACCTCGAGAGCGTCCTTTTCGGACGGTTGCGCGGCGAGCCGGGCGCGAAGTTCGGCACCCGCGCCGGACTCGGTGCGGGCGGGCCCGCCGGTCAGCGCGGCGACCGCCTCGGGCAGCTCGGCGAGCAACGGACGCGGGCGGGCCGCGGCGAACCCGGGCGCGAAGGACGCCCAGGTCACGTCGGCGACGGTCACTGTGGTCTCGTCACCGTCGAGCGCGCCGGCCAGCGCGGCGAGGGCCGGTTCGGCAGCCATCGGCGGCAGGCCGCGGCGGCGCAGCTGCTGCTCACCGTCACCCTCGACCATGCCGCCCCCGGCCCACGGGCCCCAGGCGATCGCGGTCGCGGCCAGCCCGCGCGAACGGCGCTGCTCGGCCAGGGCGTCCAGGTGAGCGTTCGCCGCCGCGTAGGCGGCCTGACCGCCACTGCCCCAGACCCCGGCGATGGAGGAGAACAGGACGAAGGCGTCAACCTCGCCGACCAGTTCGTCGAGGTGGGTCGCGCCGAGCACCTTGGCGCGTACCAGCTCCGCGAACCCGGCGAGGGAAGTCTCGTGCAGCGGCGCCGATCCGGTCGCGCCGGCGGCGTGGAACACCGACGTCACCGGGTGTTCGGCGAGCAGCGCGGCCAGGGCGTCACGGTCGGCGACGTCGCAGGCCGCGACGACGACGTCCACGCCGAGCGCGGTGAGTTCGTCACGCAGCTCGGCCGCGCCCGGGGCATCGAGGCCGCGGCGGCCGGTCAGCACCAGGCGTTCCGCGCCGGTGACGGCGAGGCGGCGGGCGACCTGCGCGCCCAGCGCGCCGGTGCCGCCGGTGATCAGCACGGTGCCGCGCGGGGCCCAGGAGCGCACCGGCGTCGCCGGGGCCCGGACCAGGCGGCGGGTGAAAACTCCGCTGGCGCGCACGGCGACCTGGTCCTCACCGGCGTCGGCGAGCACCGCGGCCAGCCGGGCGCCGGCGCGGGCGTCCAGCTCGGCCGGGAGGTCGACGAGCCCGCCCCAGCGGCCGGGCTCCTCCAGGCCGAGCACCCGGCCCAGGCCCCAGACCTGCGCCTGGACCGGGGAGACGGGCCGGTCGGCGCGGCCGGTGGCGACCGCGCCGGAGGTGGCGAGCCACAGCGGCGTGGTCGCGCCGAGGGCCTGGATCAGCTCGATTGTGCTGGTCAGCCCCGTGGTGAGGCCGGGGTGCGCGGAGTCGGGGGTCTCGTCGAGGGCGAGCAGGGAGAGCACGCCGGTGAACGACTCATCGGGAAGCTCGCTTGCGTCGGCGATCCAGCGGACCCGCGCGCCGTGCGCGGCCAGGGCCTCGACGACGGCGTCACCGTGTGCCTCCGGCGCACCGACGACCAGCCAAGTGCCGGACAGCTCGGCGGCCGCGATCGACTGGGGCGTCCAGGAGATCCGGTACCGCCAGCCATCCACAGTGGATTCTTCGCGGCGGCGGTCGCGCCAGGAGGCCAGTGCGGGCAGGACGTCCCCCAGCGACGACGCCAGATCCGTGTTGCCCGGGTCGAGCGTGGCGGCGAGCGCGGCCGGGTCGCCGGTTTCGACGGCCTGCCAGAACCCGGCGTCCTCGGCGGTGGTGGCCGGCGCCGAACCGCTCGGCTCGATCCAGTAGTGCTCCCGCTGGAACGGGTAGGTCGGCAGCTCGACGCGCCGGGTGCCCTCGAACAGCACCGGCCAGTTCACGGCGACGCCGTGCACGTGGACGGCGGCGAGTGCGGCCAGCGCCGAGCCGGGCTCCGGGCGGCCGGCCCGCAGCACGGCGGCGAACACCGCGTCCGGGCCGGCGGACTCGCGCCCGAGCGCGGACAGCACGCCGTCCGGGCCCAGCTCGAGGAACGTCGTGACGCCCTTCGCGGTCAGCGTGCGCATGCCGTCGGCGAACCGGACGGCCTGGCGGACGTGCCGCACCCAGTACTCCGGGTCGGCCAGCTCGGCCGCGGTGGCCGGGGCGCCGGTGACGTTCGAGACGATCGGGATGACCGGCGCGCGGTACGTCAGGCTCGCCGCGACGGCGCGGAACTCGTCCAGCATGCCGTCCATGCGGGGCGAGTGGAACGCGTGGCTCACGGTCAGGCGCTTGGTCTTGCGATCGGCAAACTGCTCCGCGACCGCGAGGACGGCGTCTTCGTCACCGGAGACGACGATCGCCTCGGGACCGTTGACCGCCGCGATGCTCACCCGGCCGGTCAGGTGCGGGGTGACCTCGTCTTCGGTCGCCTGGATCGCGACCATCGCGCCACCGGACGGCAGCGCCTGCATCAGGCGGCCACGCGCGGCGACCAGGGTCACCGCGTCAGCGAGGGACCAGACCCCGGCGACGTGCGCGGCGGCCAGCTCGCCGATCGAGTGGCCGACCAGGAAGTCCGGTGTGACGCCGAAGTGCGCCAGCAGGCGGAACAGCGCCACCTCGAGGGTGAACAGCGCGGCCTGGGTGTACTCGGTCCGGTCCAGCAGACCGGTCTCGTCGAACAAGATCGTCTTGAGTGGACGGTCCAAGCAGGACTCGAACGCGGCGCAGATCTCGTCGACCGCGGACGCGAACTCCGGGAACGCGGTGTACAGCTCGCGCCCGGCGCCGGCCCGCTGGCTGCCCTGACCGGTGAAGAGGAACGCCAGGCGGCCGCGCACGGCCGTGACCCCGCGGACCAGGCCCGGCGCGGGGGTGTCGGCCGCCAGCGCCGTGAGGCCGGTGAGCAGCGCGTCCCGGTCGTCGGCGAGCAGGACGGCGCGGTGCTCCAAGGACGAGCGACCGGCGGCGGCCGAGAACGCCACGTCCGCGAGCCGCAGCTCGGGACGGGCGGTCAGGTGGGTGACGAAGTCCCCGGCGAGCGCGCGCAGGGCCTCCGCGCTGCGGGCGGACACCAGCACCGGCAGTGGCGACGGCAGGGCGCGCGGCGGGAGGACAACGACGTCTTCTGTGTCTTCGGCGACCGGTTCCGGCGGAGCTTCCTCGAGGATGGCGTGCGCGTTGGTGCCGCTGATCCCGAAGCCGGACACCGCGGCGCGGCGAGGACGTCCGGTCTCCGGCCAGTCGCGTTCCTCGGTGAGCAGCTCGACCTCGCCCGAGGCCCAGTCGACGTGCGGGGTCGGCTCGTCGACGTGCAGGGTGCGCGGCATCTTCGCGTGCCGCAGCGCTTCGACCAGCTTGATCACACCGCCGACACCCGCCGCGGCCTGGGCGTGGCCCAGGTTCGACTTCAGCGAACCGAGCCACAGCGGCAGGCCCGGCTCGCGCTCCTGGCCGTACGTGGCGAGCAGCGCCTGGGCCTCGATCGGGTCGCCCAGTTTCGTGCCGGTGCCGTGCGCCTCGAGCAGGTCGACGTGCGCGGCGGACAGCCGCGCGTTGGCCAGCGCCTGGCGGATGACCCGGCGCTGGGACGGGCCGTGCGGGGCGGTCAGGCCGTTGGACGCGCCGTCGGAGTTGACCGCGGTGCCGCGCACGACGGCGAGGACGTCGTGGCCGTTGCGGCGGGCGTCGGAAAGCCGTTCCAGCAGGATGATTCCGGCGCCCTCGGCCCAGCCTGTGCCGTCGGCCGCGCCGGCGAACGCCTTGCAGCGCCCGTCCGGAGAAAGCCCTTGCTGGCTGTCGAAGGCGACGAACGTGCCCTGGTGCGCCATCACGGTCACGCCGCCGGCCAGCGCCATCGAGCACTCGCCGGTGCGCAGCGCGTGCACCGCCAAGTGCAGTGACACCAGCGAAGACGAGCACGCGGTGTCCACTGTGACCGCCGGGCCTTCCAGCCCGAAGGTGTAGGCCAGGCGCCCGGAGACGACGCTGGTCGCGTTGCCGGTGAGCAGGTGCCCCGCGAGACCCGCCAGCTCCGCACCGCTGCCCGCGCCGTACTGCGAGGACGCGGCGCCGATGAAAACGCCGGTGTCCGAGCCGCGGACGGCGTCCGCCGGGATGCCCGCCCGCTCGAACACCTCCCAGGCGACCTCGAGCAGGACCCGCTGCTGCGGGTCGACGGCCAGCGCCTCTCGCGGGCTGATGCCGAAGAACCCGGCGTCGAACTTCGGTGCGTCGTAGAGGAAACCGCCCTGCGGGACCCGTCCTCCGGGGCCGGGCTCGAGCTGCCAGCCGCGGTCGCCGGGGAAGTCCGAGATCGCGTCACCGCCGGTCGTGACCAGCTCCCACAGGTCCTCCGGGCTGCGCACGCCGCCCGGGAAACGGCAGCTCATCGCGACGACGGCGATCGGCTCGGTGTCCCGCTCCTCGACGTCGCGCAGCTGCCGGCGGGCGGTGCGCAGGTCGGCCGTGAGCCGCTTCAAGTACTCGAGGTACTTGCTTTCGTCAGGCATTCGAAGTCACCTCGGGGACGCGGGGGGAACGGGGGCTCGGGCGGGGGTTCACGACATGCCCAGTTCTTTGTCGAGCAGCTCGAAGATGTCGTCGCCGGTGGCCGACTCGAGCTCGGCGTCGGCGGTGTCCGCGCTCCGGTGCGCGTCGCTCCACTTCGCGAGCAGGCTCTGCAGCCGCAGCGTGATCCGGGGGTGCTCGGCCTGGTCGTGGCCGGGCGCCAGCAGCAGCGCTTCGAGCCGGTCCAGCTCGCCGAGCACGGCCGGGCGGGCCGCGGCGACGGGCTCGTCCAGCAGCGCTTCGCGCAGGTACCGGGCCAGCTCCAGCGGGGTCGGCTGGTCGAACACCAGCGTCGCGGGCAGCCGCAGGCCGGTGCCGGCGTTGAGCCGGTTGCGCAGCTCGACCGAGGTCAGCGAGTCGAACCCGAGCTCCTTGAACGGCCGGGCCGGGTCGACCTCGGCCGCCGAGAGGTGGCCGAGCACCGCGGCGACCTCGCCGCAGACCGTCTCGGTGAGCAGCTGCTCACGCTCCACTTCGGACATCGCGGCCAGGCGCGTCTTCAGTGCGGCCCCGCCCGCGGCGGAGTTCTCGGCGCTCCGGCGGGCGCGGTGCCGGATCAGTCCGTTGAGGACGGTCGGCACCCCGCCGCCGGCGGCGCGGGCCCGCAGCGCGGCCAGGTCCAGCCGCACCGGCAGCAGCGCCGGTTCGGCCGAGGCCAGGCCCGCGTCGAACAGCGCCAGGCCTTCAGTCGCGGTCAGCGGCGGGATCCCGCCGCGGGTCATCCGGCGCACGTCGGCCTCGGTCAGGCTGCCGAGCATGCCGCCGCCCGCCCAGGGGCCCCAGGCCAGCGACGTCGCGGGCAGGCCGGCCGCCACGCGCCGCTGGGCGAGGGCGTCCAGGAACACGTTGGCCGCGGCGTAGTTGGCCTGCCCGGCGTTGCCGAACGTGCCGGCGACCGAGGAGAACAGCACGAACGCGGCCAGGTCGGCGTCCGCGGTCAGCTCGTGCAGGCGTTGGGCCGCAAGGGCTTTCGGCGCCCACACGGTGTCGAGGCGGTCGGGGGTGAGGGATTCGACGGTGCCGTCGTCGAGGACGCCGGCGGTGTGCACGACGGCGGTGAGCGGGTGCTCGGCGGGGATGGTGCCGAGCACCGCGCCCAGCGCCGCGCCGTCGGTGACGTCGCACGCCTTGACGGTGACTTCCGCGCCCAGCCCGGCCAGGTCCTCGACCAGGTCCTCGGCGCCACCGCTGCGGCTGAGCAGCAGCAGGTGCTTGAGGCCGTGCGTGGTTACGAGGTGCCGGGCCACCAGGCGCCCGAGGGCCCCGGTGCCGCCGGTGATCAGCGCGGTGCCCGCCGGGTCGAGCTGCCGCGGGATCCGCAGCACGACCTTGCCGACGTGCTTGGCCTGGCTGAGGTGGCGGAACGCCTCCGGCGCGTGCCGGACGTCCCAGGTGGACAGTGGGAGCGGTTCGAGCGCGCCGCTCGCGAACAGCGCGAGGACGTCGGCGAACAGCTCGGCGATCCGGTCCGGCCCGGCTTCGATCAGGTCGAACGCCTGGTAGCGGACGTCGTGTGCGGCGGCTACCTGCGCCGGGTCCCGGACGTCGGTCTTGCCCATCTCGAGGAACCGCCCGCCGGGCGCGGTGCTGCGCAGCGACGCGTCGACGAACTCGCCGGCCAGCGCGTCGAGCACGACGGCCATCCCGCCACCGAACGCCTGCTCGAACTCGAGCGTGCGGGAACTGGCGATGTGCGCGTCGTCCAGGCCCATCCCGCGCAGGACGTCCCACTTGCCGGGGCTCGCGGTGCCGAAGACCTCGGCGCCGAGGTGCCGGGCGAGCTGGACGGCGGCCATGCCGACGCCACCCGCGGCGGAGTGGATCAGCACGCGCTCACCGGCCTGCAGCGCGCCGAGCTGGCTCAGCGCGTAGTACGCGGTCAGGAACACGATCGGCGCGGACGCGGCCTGCTCGAAGCTCCAGCCGTCGGGAATCGGGACCAGATAACGGTTGTCGGACACCGAAACCGGGCCGAACCCGCCGGCGAGCAGGCCCATCACGCGGTCGCCCGGGGCCAGCCGGGTCACGTCGGCGCCGACCTCCAGCACCACACCGGCGCCTTCGATGCCGAGCAGCCCGGCCTCACCGGGGTACATGCCCAGCGCGTTCAGCACGTCGCGGAAGTTGAGCCCGGCGGCGCGGACGCCGACCCGGACCTCATGGCCGGCCAGCGGCGCGACGGCCTCCGCGCTGGGCACCAGGACGAGGTTGTCCAGGGTGCCCTTGGCCCGGGTGTCGAGCCGCCAGGCGCGGTCACCGGACGGCGGCTGCAGCGCCCCGCCACCCCGCGTGACCCGCGGGACGAACAGGTCCCCGCCCCGGACCGCGACCTGCGGTTCGCCGGTGGCCAGAGCCGCGTCGAGCGACTCGCCGTCGGGCGCGTCGACGAGGACGAACCGGCCGGGGTGCTCGGCCTGCGCGGACCGCACCAGGCCCCAGACGGCGGCGATGGCCGGATCCGGTGCCTCGGTGTACACCGCGCCGCGGGTCCGCAGCACCAGCTTCGCGTCGGCGTAGCGTTCTTCGGAAATCCAGCTCTGGACCAGCTCCAAGACTTCAGTGATGGTCTTCGCGTCGGCCACGACCAGATCGGGCACCGTGTCGTCGACCTCGCTGAGCGGGACCGCGACGGCGACCGCGTCCGGCTTCGGGAACGGCGTCCAGGCGAGCCGGTACAGCGACTCGGGTGCCGCGGGACCGGCGTCCGCCACGGCCGAAACCGGGCGCAGCACCAGGGATTCGACGGTGGCGACCGGCGCTCCGGACGCGTCCGCGACCAGCAGAGACACGGCGTCGTCACCCGACGGGGTCAGCCGGACGCGCAGTTTCGCGGCGCCGGCGGCGTGCAGCGTGACGCCGGTCCACGCGAACGGCAGCCTGCCGGGCCGCTCGCCGGGCTGGGCGAGCTGGTCGCCGGTGCCGAGGGCGAGCGCGTGCAGGGCCGAGTCGAGCAGCCCGGGGTGCAGGCCGAACTCCGCGGTCCCGGACGGCAGCGCGACCTCGGCGTAGATCTCGGCGGCTGTCCGCCACGCCGCGGACAGGCCGCGGAAGCTCGGGCCGTAACCGAACCCGGCTTCGGTCATCCCGTCGTACAGACCGCTGACGTCAATGGGTTCGGCACCGACCGGAGGCCAGACGGCCAGGCCGTCGGACGGTGCGGCCGCGGCCGTCCCGAGCGCGCCTTCGGCGTGCAGGGTCCATTCGCCGCCACCGGCCACGCGGGCGTGGACGGTCAGCGGGCGGAGACCCCGCTCGTCGGTCTCGCCCACGCGGACCTGGACGTCGACCGCCTCGTCCTCGGGCAGCACCAGCGGGGCGTGCAGGGTCAGGTCTTCGATCCGGTCGTGGCCGGCCTCGTCCCCGGCCCGCACGGCGAGCTCGACGAACGCGGTGCCGGGCACCAGGATCGTGCCGCGCACCCGGTGCTCGGCGAGCCACGGGTGGGTCCGGACGGAAAGGCGTCCGGTCAGCAGGAACCCGTCGTCGCCGGCGGTCGCGACGGCCGCGCCGAGCAGCGGGTGGCCGGCCGCGGCGACACCGAGGGCCGACGGGTCGCCGGTGACGGCCGCCCGCAGTGTCGGCCAGTAGCGCCGGCGCTGGAAGGCGTAGGTCGGCAGGGCGACCCGCGCCACCGGGCCGGGGAACGCGGCGGACCAGCCGACCGGGGTGCCGTGGACGAACGCCGTCGCCAGCCCGCCGAGCAGCGAAGACTCCTCCGGGCGGCCAGCACGCTGGGTCGGTGTGAACACGGCGTCGCCGGTGACGCAGTCCTGGCCCATCGCGGACAGGACGCCGTCGGGGCCCAGTTCGACGAAGCGGGTGACGCCCGCGGCCTCCAGCGTGCGGACGCCGTCGAGGAACCGGACGGCGTCGCGAGCGTGCCGGACCCAGTAGCCGGCGTCGAACTCCGGCACCGGCTCGCCGGTGACGGTCGACACGATCGGGATGACCGGCCGGCCGTAAGACAGCGACTCCGCGATACTGCGGAACTCCGCCAGCATCGGGTCCATCAGCGGCGAGTGGAACGCGTGGCTCACGGTCAGGCGCTTGGTCTTGCGGTCGGCGAAGTGCTCCGCCACGGCTTCTACGGCGGCCTCGTCGCCGGAGACGACGGTCGAGTTCGGGCCGTTCAGCGCGGCGACGCTCACCGCGTCCGACAGGTGTGGCGTGATCTCGTCCTCGGTGGCCTGGATCGCCAGCATCGCGCCGCCGGTCGGCAGCGCCTGCATGAGACGTCCGCGCGCGGCCACCAGCGTCACCGCGTCGGCCAGCGAGAGGACCCCGGCGACGTGCGCCGCGGCCAGCTCGCCGATCGAGTGCCCGGCCAGGAAGTCGGGCCGGACACCGAAGTGCTCCAGCTGCCGGAACAGCGCCACCTCCAGCGCGAACAGCGCGGGCTGCGTGTACTCGGTCCGGTCGAGCAGCTCGGGTTCGCCGAACATGACCGTCTGCAGTGGACGGTCGAGGTGGGTGTCGAACTCCGCGCACACGGCGTCCAGCGCCGAGGCGAACACCGGGTGCGCCTCGTACAGCTCGCGGCCCATCCCGGCCCGCTGGCTGCCCTGGCCGGTGAAGAGGAACGCGGTCCGGCCGGTCGCCGGCGCCGTCCCCTCGATCAGGCCGGCGAACGACTCGCCGCGGGCCAGCGCGCCGAGCCCGTCGAGCAGGGCGGCGCGGTCACCGGCGAGCACGACCGCGCGGTGTTCGTGGACGGCGCGGGTGCCCGCCAGCGCGGCGCCGAGGCCGGTGAGGCCGAGTTCCGGCTGGTCGTCGAGCTGGGCGCGCAGGCGCTGAGCCTGGTCACGCAGAGCGTCGGCGTTGCGGGCGGACAGGACGAAGGGGGCCGTCGACAGCTCGGTCTCCGGCGCCTCCACCGCTTCCGGCGGCGGGGCCTGCTCGAAGACCGCGTGGGCGTTGGTGCCGCTCATGCCGAACGACGAGAGCCCGAACCGGCGGGGCGCACCGGTCTCCGGCCACGGCGTCGGCTCGGTCACCAGCGCGACCGACCCCGCCGACCAGTCCACATGGGACGACGGCGCGTCCACGTGCAGGGTCTGCGGCAGCACGCCGTGCTCGACCGCGAGCACCATCTTGATCAGCCCGGCCACCCCGGCCGCGGCCTGGGTGTGCCCGATGTTGGACTTGACCGAACCGAGCCACAGCGGACGCTCGCGGTCACGGCCGTAGGTCGCGAGCAGCGCCTGCGCCTCGATCGGGTCGCCCAGCTGGGTGCCGGTGCCGTGCGCCTCGACGACGTCTACGTCCGAGGTGGACAGACCGGCGGCCGCGAGCGCCTGGCGGATCACGCGTTGCTGCGACGGGCCGTTCGGCGCGGTCAGGCCGTTGGACGCGCCGTCGGAGTTGACGGCGGAGCCGCGGAGCACGGCGAGCACCGGGTGGCCGTTGCGGCGGGCGTCGGAAAGCCGTTCCAGCAGCACCATGCCGGCGCCCTCGCCCCAGCCGGTGCCGTCGGCCGCGTCGGCGAACGCCTTGCAGCGGCCATCGACGGCGAGGCCGCGCTGGCGGGAGAACTCGATGAACGCCGCCGGGGTCGCCATCACCGTCGCGCCACCGGCCAGGGCCAGCGAGCACTCGCCGGACCGCAGAGCCTGGGCGGCGAGGTGCACCGCGACCAGCGAAGACGAGCACGCGGTGTCGACGGTGACCGCCGGGCCCTCGAGCCCGAAGTTGTAGGCCAGCCGCCCGGACACCACGCTCGCGGCGTTGCCGGTGGCGACGTGGCCCTCCATCGCCTCGACCGAGGCCATCAGCAGGTTGACGTAGTCCTGGCCGTTGGTGCCGGTGAAGACGCCGGTCCGGCTGCCCCGCACCGTGCGCGGGTCGACGCCGGCCCGTTCGAAGACCTCCCATGACGTCTCCAGCAGCAGCCGCTGCTGCGGGTCCATGGCGAGGGCCTCACGCGGGCTGACCCCGAAGAACGCCGCGTCGAACTCCTCGGCGCCGTCGAGGAAACCGCCCGAGCGCGAGTAGCTCGTGCCCTGGTTGTCCGGGTCGGGGTCGTAGATCGCTTCGGTGTCCCAGCCGCGGTCGGCGGGGAAGTCCGACACGGCGTCACCGCCGGCGCGCAGCAGCTCCCAGAACTGCTCGGGAGTGCGGACGCCACCGGGGAAGCGGCAGCTCATGGCGACGATCGCGATCGGCTCGGTGCCGTCCACAGCGGACTCGACGACCTCGTCCACAGCGGACTCGTCGAACAGCTCGGCGGCGAGCAGGTCGGCGAGCGCCAGCGGGCTCGGGTGGTCGAAGACCAGCGTCGCGGGCAGCCGCAGGCCGGTCGCGGATTCGACCAGGTCACGCAGCTCGACGGCCATCACCGAGTCGAACCCGAGTTCGCGGAAGGCCCGGCCGGGCTCGACGGCGTCGGTCCCGGCGTAGCCGAGCACCCCGGCGACCTGGTGACGCACGAGTTCCAGCAGGACGGCCGAACGCTCCGAAGCGGACGCCCCGGCGAGCCGGCTGCGCAGCGCCGATCGCACGGCGGGCTCGGCGGACTCAGTGGCAGGCCGGCTGTCCAGCGCCGCCCGGACCTCGGGCAGCTCACCCAGCAGCGGGCTGGGCCGGGCCGCGGTGAACCCGGGCGCGAAGCGCGTCCAGTCGACGTCGGCGACCGTGACCACCGGGTCGTCCCCGGCGACCGCGCGGGCCAGCGCGGCGACCGCGAACCGCGGCGCCATCGGCGTCACACCCCGGCGGCGCAGGTGCTCGGCGGCGTCGCCGGTCGCCATCCCGGCCTCGGCCCACGGGCCCCACGCGACGGACGTCGCGGTCAGTCCGGCGGCGTGACGGGCCTGGGCGAGGGCGTCGAGGAAAGCGTTTCCGGCGGCGTAGGCCGACTGACCGGCGCCACCCCAGGTGCCGGCGATGGAGGAGAACAGCACGAAGGCGTCCAGCTCGCCCAGCAGCTCGTCGAGGTGGATGGCCCCGGCAACCTTCGCGGTGACGACGTCGGCCAGGTCGGCCGGGGACATCTCCTCGAAGGCCTGGGCCTGGGCGACCCCGGCCGCGTGGACGACGGCGTCGAACTCGAAACGGGCGACCAGCGCGGCCGCGTCGTCGCGGTCCGCGATGTCGCAGGCGACGATCTCGACGTCCACATCGGACAGTTCAGCGCGCAACTCCCTGGCGCCCGGAGCGTCCGGGCCGCGGCGGCTGGTGAGCACCAGCTTGCTCGCGCCGTTCGCGGCGAGCCAGCGGGCGACCTCGGCACCCAGCGCGCCGGTACCGCCGGTGACCAGCACGGTCCCGCGCGGCGTCCAGACGCCGTCACGGCCGGTGGCGCGGGTGAGGCGGCGGGCGAAGAGGCCGTTGGCGCGGACCGCGATCTGGTCTTCGGCACCGAGCCCGGCCAGCACGCCGGGCAGCCGCAGCAGGGCGCGGGCGTCGAGGTCCTGCGGGAGGTCGACGCTCCCGGCGATGCGATCGGGGTGTTCGAGCGCGACCGCGCGGCCGAGCCCGGCCACGGCGGCCTGGGCGGCGAAGTGCCGCCGGTCCCCGGTCGGGCGGTCGGCCCGGCCGACGGCCACCGCACCCCGGGTGACCAGCCACAACCGGGCCGTGGCGGCCACGTCGCCGAGGGCCTGGGCCAGCGCCGCGGTCGCCGCGACGCCGTCCGGAACCCCGGCGTTCGCGCCGGGCTCGGCCGTGGCGAGCAGCGACAGGACACCGGAGACCGGACCCTCCGCGAAGACCTCGCCCAGCAGTTCGGTGAAGATCGGGCGGTCGGCCGCGACCGGGACGCGCAGGATCCGCGTCTCGGCGCCGGCCTCGGTCAAGGTGTCGACGACCGCGGCGAGGATCTCCTCCTCACCGTCCGGGGCGACGAGCAGCCAGGTGCCGCCGACCCGGTTCGCGGCCGCGGGCAGCGGCTGCCAGGTGACGCGGTAGCGCCACGAGTCCGCAGTGGACAGTTCGGTGCGGGACCGGCGCCACGCCGACAGCGCGGAGACGACCGGACCGACCTCGCCCTCGGGCAGGGTCAGGGTGCCGGCCAGCGTTTCGACGTCCTCGCGCTCGACGGCGTCCCAGAACCGGGCCTCGCCCTCGTCGGCCGGGCCGGTCGCGGAGACAGCCGGGACGTCGAGCCAGTAGCGCTGTTCCTGGAAGGCGTAAGTCGGCAAGTCGACACGGGCGGCGGGGCCGAAGACGGCGGACCAGTCCACCCGGGCACCACCGGTGTGGGCGGCGGCGAGCGCGGTCAGCGTCGTCCGGGCGGCGGGCCGTCCTTCGCGCAGGGCAGCGGCGAAGGTGCCGGTGCCCTCCAGGCAGTCCGGGCCCATCGCGGTGAGCACGGCGTCCGGGCCCAGCTCGACGAACGTCGTGACCCCGCGGGCCTCCAATGTCCGCATGCCGTCGGCGAACCGCACGGCCTCACGAACGTGCCGCACCCAGTAGTCGGCATCGAACTCGGTGATCAGCTCACCGGTGACGTTCGAGACGATCGGGACAACCGTCCGACCGTAGGACAGAGACTCCGCTATCCCGCGGAACTCGTCGAGCATCGGCTCCATGAGCGGCGAGTGGAACGCGTGACTCACGGCCAGGCGCTTCGTCTTGCGGCCCAGCTCGGCGAACTGCGCGGCCACCGCCAGCACCTCGGACTCGTCACCCGAGACGACCGTCGAGGAAGGGCCGTTGATCGCGGCGACGGTCACCCCGTCCGACAGATGTACCGAGACCTCGGCCTCGGTCGCCTGGATCGCGACCATCGCCCCACCCGACGGCAGCGCGTCCATCAGCCGGCCGCGCGCCGCGACGAGCTTGACCGCGTCGGCCAGGGAAAACACCTCGGCGACGTGCGCGGCGGCGATCTCGCCGACGGAGTGGCCGAGCAGGTGGCTCGGCCGTGCACCCCAGTGCTCGAAGAGCCGGTACAGCGCGACTTCCAGGGCGAACAGCGCCGGCTGCGCGTACGCGGTGCGGTCGAGGAGACCGGCGTCGGACGAGCCCGCCTCGGCGAACATGACCATCCGCAGCGGCCGGTCCAGGTAGGCGTCGAACTCCGCGCACACCGCGTCGAGCGCGGCGGCGAACTCGGGGTGGACGTCGTAGAGGTCACGGCCCATGCCCGGGCGCTGGCTGCCCTGGCCGGTGCAGAGGAACGCGGGCGCGACGCCGGCCGCCGAGCCGCGGACGACGTTCGCGGCCGCCGCTCCCCCGGCCAGCGCCGTCAGGCCGCGGACCAGCTCGCCGGTGTCCTCGCCGACAACCGCGGCGCGGACGTCGAAGGCGGTGCGCGCGGTGGCCAGCGCGCGGCCGATGTCGTGGGGGTGCCCGGCTTCGGCGTGCTCCAGCAGCCGGGAAGCCTGGCCGCGCAACGCGGCTTCGGTCCGTCCGGAAAGGACCCAGGCCACCGGACCGTCGGCCGGGACCGACGTCTCGGGCGCCGGGTCGCCCTGCTCCAGCACGGCGTGCGCGTTGGTGCCGCTGATGCCGAACGACGACACCCCGGCGCGGCGCGGACGGCCGGTCTCCGGCCAGTCGCGCGTGTCGCGCAGCACCTCGACCGCGCCGTCCGCCCAGTCGATCCGGGTCGACGGCCGCTCGGCGTGCAGCGTCTTCGGCAGTGTGCCGTGCCGCATCGCCATGACCATCTTGATGATCCCGGCGACACCGGCCGCGGCCTGGGTGTGGCCGAAGTTGGACTTGATCGAGCCCAGCCACAGGGGTTCCCCGGCGCGGTCGCGGCCGTAGGTGGCCAGCAGGGCCTGCGCCTCGATCGGGTCACCGAGTGACGTGCCCGTGCCGTGCGCCTCGACGGCGTCCACATCGGACAGTTCGAGGCCGGCCGCGGCGACCGCCTGGCGGATCACCCGCTGCTGGGCCGGGCCGTTCGGCGCGGTCATGCCGTTGGACGCGCCGTCCTGGTTGACCGCGCTGCCGCGCACCACCGCGAGGACCGGGTGCCCGTTGCGGCGCGCGTCGGAAAGCCGTTCCAGCAACAGCATGCCGACGCCCTCGCCCCAGCCGGTGCCGTCGGCGCCGTCGGCGAACGACTTGCACCGCGCGTTCTCGGCGAGCCCGCGCTGGCGCAGGAACTCCATGAAGATCGTCGGGGTGTTCATCACGGACACGCCGCCGGCCAGCGCCATCGAGCACTCGCCGGTGCGCAGGGCCTGCGCCGCGAGGTGCAGCGCGACCAGCGACGACGAGCAGGCCGTGTCGATGGTGACGGCCGGGCCTTCGAGCCCGAAGGTGTAGGCGATGCGGCCGGACGTGATGCTGCCCGCGCCGCCGTTGCCGAGGTGCGCGCTGTACTCGTCGAGGCCGTCCGAGGCGTAGAGCCGGGAGCCGTAGTCGTGGTACATCACGCCGGCGAACACGCCGGTCCGGGAGCCGCGCGCGGCCGCCGGGTCGATCCCGGCGCGCTCGAAGGCCTCCCACGTCGTGGTCAGCAAGAGCCGCTGCTGCGGGTCCATCGCCATCGCCTCACGCGGGCTGATGCCGAAGAACTCCGGGTCGAAATCGGCCGCGTCGTAGAGGAAACCGCCTTCGCGGGCGAAGCGGGTGCCGTCACCGTCCGGGTCCTGGCCGTAGAGCAGCTCGGGGTCCCAGCCGCGGTCGGCGGGCAGCGCGCCGATGGCGTCGGTGCCCGAGGAGACCAGCTGCCACAGCTCTTCCGGCGTCCGGACGCCGCCGGGGTAACGGCAGCTCATCGCGACGATGGCGATCCGGTCGTCCGTGTCGTCCACAGTGGACTTGGCTCGCCGGACCGGCACGATCTCGCCGGTGCCGAACAGCTCCCCGCGCACGTGCCGGGCCAGCGCGAGCGGCGTCGGGTGGTCGAACACGAGGGTCGCGGGCAGCCGCAGGCCGGTCGCGAGGTTGAGGCGGTTGCGGAGGTCGACCGCGGTCAGCGAGTCGAAGCCGAGGTCCTTGAACGGCTTGCCGTCGCGCACCTCGTCGGCGGACGCGTGGCCCAGCGCGGCGGCCGCGGTCGTCCGGACCAGGTCGAGCAGCTGCTGCTCGACCTCGGCCTCGCCGAGCCCGCTCAGCCGTTCGCGCAGCAGGGACTCGTCCTCGGCGGCACCGGCCGCCGCGCGGCGAGCCGGAGCACGGACGAGCCCGCGCAGCAGCGCCGGCACCGAGCCCGGCTTCGCCGTCGAGGCGGCCAGCCGGACCGGCACGAGCAGGGCGTCGTCACCGCCGGTGGCCAGGTCGAACAGGGTGAGGGCGTCTTCGGTGGGCAGCGGCTCGATGCCGCCGCGGCTCATCCGCCCGAGGTCACCGTCGTCGAGGTGACCGGTCATGCCGGACGCCTGCGCCCACAGGCCCCAGGCCAGCGACGTCGCGGGCAGCCCGGCGGCGCGCCGGTGCGCGGCCAGGGCGTCGAGGAAGACGTTGGCGGCGGCGTAGTTGGCCTGCCCCGGGCCGCCGAAGGTCCCGGCGGCGCCGGAGAACAGCACAAACGCGCGCAGCGGCAGGCCGGCGGTGAGTTCGTGGAGGTCCGCGGCGGCGTCAACCTTCGGGCGCAGCACGGCGGCCAGGCGTTCGGGGGTCAGGGACTCCACGGTCCCGTCGTCGAGCACACCCGCGGTGTGCACGACCGCCGTGAGGTCTTCGGTCCGCGCCAGCAGCGCTTCGAGGGCGTCGCGGTCGGCGACGTCGCACGCCGCGATCTCGACGTCGGCACCCAGCGCGGTCAACTCTTCCGCCAGCTCGGCGGCGCCGTCGGCGGCGAGGCCACGACGTCCGACGAGCAGCAGCTTCCGGACATCGCGCTCGGCGACGAGGTGGCGGGCCACCAGCCCGCCGAGGGTGCCGGTGCCGCCGGTGATCAGGACCGTCCCGTCCGGACCGAACACCGTGTCGTCCACATCGGACACGGTGTGCCGTGCCAGGCGCGGGGCGTACGCGACGCCGTCCCGTACGGCCAGCTCGGCCTCGTCGGCGGCGAGCGCGGCCGGGAGCAGATCGAGCAAGTTGTCCGGCGTGACGGCGTCGAGGTCCGCGACGGCGAAGCGACCCGGGTGCTCCGAACGCGCCACGCGCAGCAGGCCCCAGACGGTCGCCGCGGCGGGGTCGCCGCTGCCGTCCGGGCCGAGCGCGCCGCGAGTCACGAAGACCAGGCGAGAGCGGTCGAACTTGGGCTCCGCCAACCAAGCTTGCACCAGGTCGAGGGTGTCCTGCGCGGCCTTGTGTGCGGCGGCCGCGAGCCCGTCGCCCCCACCCGGGGAGACCACGACGAAGTCCGGCGCCCCGCCGTCACTCGACGCGGCGAGAGCGCCGAGGTCGGCCCAGGAGGCGACCGAGCCGCCCAGTGGCGTGCCGAGCTGCGCCCAGGTCGCCGAACCGTCCACAACGGACAGCGGCAGTTCCGGCCAGTCCACCCGGTACAGCGCGTCCCGGACCCGGCCGGCGTCGCCGATGGCCGCGGCGTCGACCGGACGCAGGACCAGCGACTCGACCGCGGCGACCGGGCGGCCGCTCTGGTCGGCGACGTCGAGCGAGACGGTGTCCTGCCCGGCCGGGCTCAGCTTGACGCGGATCGCGTCGGCGCCGGCCGCGAACAGCGTCACCCCGTTCCAGGAGAACGGCAGCAGCCCGCGCGCGGACCCGGTCAGGCCGACGCCGTGCAGCGCGGCGTCGAGCAGGGCGGGGTGCAGGCCGAACCGCCCGGCGGTCGGTTTGACCGCGTCGGGCAGGCGGACGTCGAGGTAGAAGTCGTCACCGGAGCGCCAGGCCGCGTGCAGGCCGCGGAAGGCGGGCCCGTACTGGAAACCCGCGGCGGCGAAGGCGTCGTAGAGGCCGTCGACCGGGACCACCTGCGCGCCTTCCGGCGGCCAGGTCACGGTGTCGGCGGGCGCCGGGGTGCCGGACGTCGTGAGGGTGCCGGTGGCGTGCCGCGTCCACGGCTCGTCGAAGGCGGCGTCGGCGGGCCGGGAGTAGAACTCGATGGTCCGCGGGTCGCCGGCACCGACCGTCACCTGCAGGGTGACGCCGCCGCGCGCGGGCAGCACCAGCGGCGCTTCGAGGGTCAGCTCGGCCAGCCGGTCGCAGCCGGCCTGGTCCCCCGCGCGCACCGCCAGCTCGACAAAAGCCGTGCCGGGGAACAGGATCGTGCCGCCGACGGCGTGGTCGGCCAGCCACGGCTGGGTGTGCGCGGAGAGCCGGCCGGTGAACAGGAAGCCGTCGCCGTCGGCCAGCGCGACGGTGGCGCCGAGCAGCGGGTGCGCGGCCGCGCCGAGCCCGGCCGAGCCGAGGTCGCCGGTGCGGATCGCGGACACGTCCGGCCAGAACCGGCTGGGCTCGAAGGCGTAGGTCGGCAGGTCGGCGCGCTCGCCGGTGCCGTACAGCACGGCCCAGTCGGGTACGACCCCGCCGGCCAGCGCCTCGGCCAGCGACAGGTGGAACCGCGCGAGGCCGCCTTCGCCGCGGCGCAGGGTCCGCAGCGCGACCGCCTCGACGCCTTCGTCCTCGAAGGTCTCCTGCAGCCCCACGGTGAGCACCGCGTGCGGCGCGACCTCGAGGAACGCGCTGATCTCTTCGGCGAGCATGACGCGGACGGTGCCGTCGAACCGCACGGTCTCGCGCAGGTTGCGGAACCAGTACCGAACGTCGAGGTTGGTGGTGTCGATCCGCTCGCCGGTGACGGTCGAGTAGAACGGCACGTCGGTGGCGCGCGGGCGGACCGGGGCGACGGCGCGTTCGAACTCCTCGCGCAGCTCCTCCAGCTGGGCCGAGTGCGCGGCGTAGTCGACGGCGACCCGCTTGGCACGGACGCCGTCGCGCTCGCACCGGGCGAGCAGCTCGTCGAGCGCACCGACGTCACCGGAGACAACCGTGCTGGTGGGACCGTTGATCGCGCCGATCGACAGCGGGCCGCCGGCGATCAGGGCCTCGACGTCGGCCTGCGGCAGCGCCACGGACAGCATCCCGCCCCGGCCGGCCAGGCTCAGGACCAGGCGGCTGCGCGTCACGACGATCAGCGCACCGTCCTCGAGGGACAGAGCGCCCGCGACGACGGCCGCGGCGATCTCGCCCTGGGAGTGCCCGACATACGCGTCGGCGGTCACGCCGTGCGCCCGCCAGACCTCGGCGAGCGAGACCATCACGGCCCACAGCACCACCTGCTGCACGTCCACCCGGTCCACTTCGGACGGTGCGTCCTCGGCACCGGCGACGACGTCGAGCAGCGACCAGTCGACGTGCGGCGCCAGGGCGGCCGCGCACTCGCGCATCCGGGCGGCGAAGACCGGGGACGCCGTCATCAGCTCACGGGCCATGCCCTCCCACTGCGCACCGGCGCCGGGGAAGACGAAGGCGGTCCGGCCGGCGGAGGTGACCGCGGCCCGGGTGGCCGTCGTCAGATCGTCCAAAGCGGACAGCAGCGCGTCCCGGTCGGAAGCTTCCACGACGGCGCGGTGTTCGAAGGCCGCCCGCGTGGTGGCGAGCGTGCGGGCGGCGTCCACAAGGGACAGTTCGGGGTGCGCGGTGAGGTGCTCACGCAGGACCTCAGCCTGCCGGGTCAGCGCGGCTTCGGTACGACCGGACAGCAGCAGCGGCACGGTGCCGCCGACGGGCGCCTGAGGTGCCTCGGGGGCCTCCTCCGGCTCGGGAGCCTGCTCGATAATGGCGTGCGCGTTCGTGCCGCTCATGCCGAACGACGAGACGGCCGCGCGGCGCGGTTCGCCGGTCTCCGGCCAGGTCCGTGCCTCGGTGAGCAGCTCGACGGCGCCGGCCGCCCAGTCGACGTGCGGGGTGGGCTCGGTGACGTGCAGGGTCTGGGGCAGGACGCCGTGCCGGATGGCCTGGACCATCTTGATGATGCCGCCGACCCCGGCCGCGGCCTGCGAGTGGCCGATGTTGGTCTTCATCGAGCCGAGCAGCAGCGGACGCCCGTCCGGGCGGTCCTGGCCGTAGGTGGCGAGCAGCGCCTGGGCCTCGATGGGGTCGCCGAGCGAGGTGCCGGTGCCGTGCGCCTCGACGGCGTCGACCTGCCCGGCCGACAGCCGCGCGTTGGCCAGCGCCTGCAGGATGACCTTCTGCTGGGCCGGGCCGTTGGGCGCGGTGAGGCCGTTGGACGCGCCGTCGGAGTTGATCGCCGTGCCGCGCACCACCGCGAGCACCGGGTACCCGAGGCGACGCGCGTCGGACAGCCGGGCCAGCAGCAGCATGCCGACACCCTCGGCCCAGCCGGTGCCGTCGGCGGCGGCGTCGAACGCCTTGCAGCGGCCGTCCGGCGCGAGGCCGCGCTGGCGGCTGAACTCGACGAACGCGCCCGGCGTCGACATCACGGTGACGCCGCCGGCCAGCGCGAGCGAGCACTCGTCCCGGCGCAGGGCCTGCGCGGCGAGGTGCAGCGAGACCAGGCTCGACGAGCACGCGGTGTCGACGGTGACGGCGGGGCCTTCCAGCCCGAAGCTGTAGGCGACCCGGCCGGAGAAGACGCTCGCCGCGCTGCCGGTCGCGACGTGCCCTTCGACGCCTTCGGGCGCGTCGGCGAGCAGCGTCGCGTAGTCGTGGCTGGTGGTGCCGACGAAGACCCCGCACTGGGTGCCCTTCAGCGAAGCGGGGACGATCCCGGCGCGCTCGAAGGCCTCCCACGACGTCTCGAGCAGCAGCCGCTGCTGCGGGTCCATGGCGAGCGCTTCGCGCGGGGAGATGCCGAAGAACGCGGCGTCGAACCGGCCGGCTTCGGCGAGGAAGCCGCCTTCGTTGGCGTAGGTGGTGCCGCTGTGGTCGGGGTCCGGGTCGAAGACGGCGTCGGTGTCCCAGCCGCGGTCCTCGGGGAACGGGCCGATGACGTCGCGCCCCTCCGACACCAGCTCCCAGAGCTGCTCGGGGGTCCGCACGCCGCCGGGGTACCGGCAGCTCATCGCGACGACGGCGATCGGTTCCTGCGTCCGGTCCTCGAGGCTGCGCAGTTTCTGCCGAGTCTGGTGCAGGTCGGCGGTGACCCACTTCAGATAGTCACGGAGCGTCGCCTCATCGGCCATCGCCGCACACCTCACTTGTCGCCGTGTCTGCGTCCCCCGGCTTCGTTCGGTGCGCGCGTTCCCTGTTTCCTGTGGTCACAGCGCTGCGCCGACGAACCGGTGCCAGGGAAACCTATGAATCGGCAGACTCCCGCGACAACCCTTAGCGACCCCCTAGGCCCCTAGTCGAACCCGGCTCCGACCTGCGGAAAAGCCCCGGGACGCCGCTGTGTCGCCGTAGCCGGCGAGGCCGCGTACCGGAAGGGCGAACACTGCCCAGAGCGGCGGACACAGGCCCGGAACGGCCGACACGGCTCAGCCACAAACTCCGGGCAGCACGGCGGCCGTTCCGGGCGGCGGCTTGCCTCGTCCCGGCGCGAAACGGAAAAGCCCCGGGACGCCGCGCTTTCGCGAGGCGTCCCGGGGCCGGGTGCGACGAGGGTCAGGAGCGGCCCAGGTCCTTGTTGATGAACTCGAACAGTTCCTCGTCGGACGCGCCGTCGAAGACGCTCGCCGGGCTGTCCACCGCCTCCTCGTTCTCCCACTTGGCCAGCAGCGCCTGGACGCGGACCTTGACCTTGGCGCGGGTCAGCTCGTCGGTGGCGGCCGCCGACAGCACGGCCTCCAGCCGGTCCAGCTCGCCGAACACCGACGCGACGCCGTCCTCGCCGCCCAGCTCCCGGCCCAGGTGCGCGGCCAGGTCCTGCGGGGTCGGGTAGTCGAACACCAGCGACGCGGCCAGCTTCAGCCCGGTCCCGGCGGTCAGCCGGTTGCGGAGCTCGACCGCGGTCAGCGAGTCGAAGCCCAGCTCGGTGAACGCCTTGTCCGGCCCCACCGCCGCCGTGCCGCGGTGCCCGAGCACCAGCGCGACGTCGGTGCGGACCAGCTCCAGCAGCGTCCGCCGCCGGCCGGCCTCGTCCAGCTCCGCGAGCTTGCCGCGCAGCTCGGCGCCGGTGTCGGCCTCCTCGGCGACCTCCACCTCGAGGACCGCCCGCACCTCCGGCAGGTCCGCGATGAACGCGTTCGGCCGCAGCGCGGTGAAGCCGGGTGCGAACTTCGCCCAGTCGACGTCGGCCACCGTGACGGCCGCCTCGCCGTGGTCGACGGCCTGGGTCAGCGCCGCGACGGCCAGGTTCGGATCGAGCGCGGGGAGGCCGCGGCGACGCAGCTGCTCCTCGTGCTCCCCCTCGGCCGCCATGCCGCCGCCACCCCACGGGCCCCACGCGATCGACGTCGCGGCCAGGCCGGCCGCCCGCCGCCGCTGCGCTAGGGCGTCGAGGGCCGCGTTCGCCGCCGCGTACCCGGACTGGCCGCTGCCACCCCAGGTCGCCGCGACCGACGAGAACAGCACGAACGCGTCCAGCTCGCCGAACAGCTCGTCCAGCGCGAGCGCGCCCGTCACCTTCGCGTCCACCACGGAGGCGAACTCCGCGACGCTGCTCGCCGCGATCGGCGTGCCCTGGCTGACCCCCGCGGCGTGCACGACCGCGCGCACCGGGGCGTCCAGCCCGCCGACGAGCGCGGCCAGCGCGTCCCGGTCCCCGACGTCGCACGCGGCGACGGTGACCTCGACGCCGGTCGCGACCAGCTCGGCCCGCAGCTCGTCGGCGCCCGGCGCGGCCGGGCCGCGCCGGCTGACCAGCACCAGGTGCTCGGCGCCGTGCTCGGCCAGCCACCGCGCCATCCGCGCACCGAGACCACCGGTGCCGCCGGTGACCAGCACCGTGCCGCGTGGCTGCCACGGCTCGGCCGACGTCGTGGGCAACGGCGCCCGCGCCAGGCGCCGGGCGAAGACGCCATCGGCCCGCACCGCCAGCTGGTCCTCCGCGCCGTCCCCGGCGAGCACGCCCGCCAGCAGTGCGGCGACGCGGTCGTCCAGCACCGCGGGCAGGTCGATCAGGCCACCCCAGCGGTCCGGGTGTTCCAAGGCCGCGACCCGGCCCAGACCCCAGACCTCGGCGCCGGCGATGTCGACGTGGTCGCCGTACACCGCGTCCCGCGTCACCGTCCACAAGGGAGCGTTGATCCCCGCCGCGCCGAGCGCCTGGATCAGCTCCAGGGTGCCCGCGACGCCGGTGGCGACCATGCCGTGCTCCGCGTGCGGCCGCGTGTCCACGGCCAGCAGCGAGAGCACCCCGGCGAGCGGGAGGCCGTCCGTGACCAAACCAGTGGTGCCGCGGACCGTGCGCACCTCGGCGCCGTGCGTCCGCAGCGCCTCGACGACCTGGCCGCACCACGCGACCTCCGTTTCCGGCAGGACGACCAGCCAACCGCCGGTGAACAGCGGCGGCTCCGGTTCGGCCACCGCGGTCCAGGACACCCGGTACCGCCAGTCGTCCAGTGTGGACAGTTCACGGCGTTGCCGCCGCCACCCGGACAGCACCGGCAGGAGCGTGCCGAGCGACGCGCGGTCGACACCCGCCGGGAGTGTCCCGGCCAGCTCGTCGACGTCCTCGCGCTCGACGGCCGCCCAGAACCGGTCCTCGGCGGCGTCCCGCGGCGCGGGTGCGGCCACCGGCTCCGGCCAGTAGCGCTCGCGCTGGAACGGGTAGGTCGGCAGCGCGACCACCCGGCCCGGCGTGAACAGCGCCGCCCAGTCCACGGCGACGCCGTTGACGTGAGCCGCGGCCACCGCGGTGAGTAGGGCCTCCGCCTCGGGACGGCCACGGCGGAGCGCCGGCACCACCACGGGCGTGCCGCCGTCGACCGCGGCGCAGTCCTGCGCCATCGCCGTCAGCACCCCGTCCGGGCCCAGTTCGACCACAGTGGACACCCCGGCGGCGAACACCGCGCGGATGCCGTCGGCGAAGCGGACCGCCGCGCGGACGTGCCGCACCCAGTAGTCCGCCGTGCGGAACTCGTCCGCCGTGACCGGCGCACCGGTCAAGGTGGACACCAGCGGCACGGTCGGCTCGTGGTAGTCGAGCCGCTGCGCGATCGCGGCGAACTCGGCCAGCATCGGCTCCATCCGCGGCGAGTGGAACGCGTGGCTGACGGTCAGCCGCTTCGTCTTGCGCCCCAGCGCGGCGAGCCGCGCCGCGACCTCGGCCACCGGTTCCTCGTCCCCGGCGATGACCACCGCGGCCGGGCCGTTGACCGCGGCGATCCCGACGACGTCCTCGAAGCCCGCCAGCAACGGCAGAACCTCCTCTTCGGACGCCTGGACCGCGACCATCGCGCCGCCCGAAGGCAGCTCCTGCATCAGCCGGCCGCGCGCGGCGACCAGCTCGACGGCGTCGGCCAGGGTCAGCACCCCGGCGACGTGCGCCGCGGCCAGCTCGCCGATCGAGTGGCCGACCAGGACGTCCGGCCGGACGTCCCAGCTCTCCAGCAGCCGGAAGAGCGCCACCTCCAGGGCGAACAGCGCGGGCTGGGTGTACACCGTGCGGTCGAGCAGGTCGTTCTCGGTGAACATGACCGTCCGCAGTGGACTGTCCAGCCGGGAGTCGAACGCGGCACAGATCTCGTCGAGCGCCGCGGCGAACACCGGGTACACCTCGTACAGCTCGCGGCCCATGCCGGCCCGCTGGCTGCCCTGCCCGGAGAAGGCGAACGCCAGGCCGCCCGGCCGGGCCTCCCCGCTCGTGACACCCGCCGCCGGGGCGCCGGACGCGACCGCGTCCAGCCCGGCGAGCAGCTCGTCGCGGTCACCCGCGAGCACCACGGCGCGGTGCTCGAAGACGGACCGGGTGGTGGCCAGCGCGTAGGCCAGCTCCGCCGGTTCGCCGTCGTGGTCACGCAGCCGGGACGCCTGCGCGGCGAGCGCGGCGGCGTCATGGCCGGAGAGCACGACCGGGACCACGGCCGGGCCCTGCACATCCGGCAGGGCCACGGATTCCGGAGCCTGCTCGATGACGACGTGCGCGTTGGTGCCGCTCACGCCGAACGACGAGACACCGGCCCGGCGCGCACGACCGGTCTCCGGCCACGCGCGCGGCTCGGTCAGCAGCTCGATCGCCCCCGCCGTCCAGTCCACCTGGGACGACGGCGCGTCGACGTGCAGCGTCTTCGGGAGCTGCCCGTGCTGCATGGCCAGCACCATCTTCATCACCCCGGCCACCCCGGCGGCCGCCTGCGTGTGCCCGATGTTGGACTTCAGCGAGCCCAGCAGCAACGGCGTCTCCCGGTCCTGGCCGTAGGTCGCCAGCAGGGCCTGCGCCTCGATCGGGTCGCCGAGCTTCGTGCCGGTGCCGTGTGCCTCGACCGCGTCGACGTCCGAAGTGGACAGACCGGCGGCGGACAGGGCTTGGCGGATCACCCGCTGCTGCGAGGGACCGTTCGGCGCGGTCAGGCCGTTGGACGCGCCGTCCTGGTTGACCGCGCTGCCGCGGACCACCGCGAGCACCGGGTGACCGTTGCGCCGGGCGTCGGAAAGCCGTTCCAGCAGGAGCATTCCGGCGCCTTCACCCCACCCGGTGCCGTCGGCGGCCTCGGCGAAGGACTTGCAGCGGCCGTTCATCGCGAGCCCGCGCTGCCGCGAGAACTCGACGAACACCCCCGGCGTCGACGTGACGATCACGCCGCCCGCCAGCGCCAGCGAACACTCACCGGCCCGCAGCGCCTGCGCCGCGAGGTGCAGCGCCACCAGCGAAGACGAGCACGCCGTGTCGACCGTGACCGCCGGGCCTTCGAGCCCGAAGGTGTAGGACAGCCGGCCGGAGACGACGCTCGCCGCGGTGCCGGTGGCCAGGTAACCCTCGGCCTCCTCGGTGCCGGCGAGCAGTGTGCCGTAGTCCTGGCCGCTGGTGCCGGCGAACACGCCGGTCCGGCTGCCGCGCACCGACTGCGGGTCGATCCCGGCCCGCTCGAACGCCTCCCAGGTGATCTCGAGCAGCAGGCGCTGCTGCGGGTCCATCGCCAGCGCTTCCCGCGGGCTGATCCCGAAGAACGCCGGGTCGAACTCGCCCGCACCGGCCAGGAAGCCGCCTTCGCGGATGTAGCACGTGCCGCTGTGGTCGGGATCCGGGTTGTAGAGCGCGTCCAGGTCCCAGCCGCGGTCGGCCGGGAACGGCGTGATCGCGTCCGTGCCCTCCGACACCAGCCGCCACAGGTCTTCCGGCGTCGTGACGCCACCCGGGAAGCGGCAGCTCATCGCCACGATGGCGATCGGGTCGTCGTCGGTCGCGGTCGGCGTGATGACGTCGTCCGCCTCGTCGCCGCGCAGGTGCGCGGCGAGCACGGCCGGGGTCGGGTAATCGAACACGAGCGTCGAGGGCAGCGTCTGCCCCGTCGCCGCGCTGACCCGCTTGGCCAGCTCGACCGCGGTCAGCGAGTCGAAGCCCAGCTCGCGGAACGGCAGGTCCGGTTCGACCTCGGCGGCCGAGCGGTAGCCGAGCACGGCCGCCACCTCGGCGCGCACCAGGTCGAGCATTGCCCGGGTGTCGCGTCGCTTGGGACGTTCCACTGTGGACACTTCCGCCCGGCGACGCGGGACGGTCACCAGGGAGCGCAGCATCGGCGGCACTTCACCGGTGAGACTTGCCCGCAGGGCAGGCAGGTCCAACTTGATCGGCACGAGCACGGCGTCCCTTGTGGACACCGCCGTGTCGAACAACGCCATGCCGTCCGCGACGGACAGGACCCCGATCCCGGCTTCGGTCATCCGCCGCAGGTCCGCGGCGGTGAGCCGGGCCGCCATGCTGCCGGCGCCGGACCACATGCCCCAGGCCAGCGACGTCCCGGGCAGCCCGGTGTTCCGGCGGCGCTGCATCAGCGCGTCGAGGAACACGTTCGCCGCCGCGTAGCTCGCCTGCCCGGCCCCGCCGAGCACCCCGGCAGCCGAGGAGAAGACGACGAACGCCGTCAGCTCCCGGCCGGCGGTGAGCTCGTGCAGGTGCCAGGCCGCGTCCACCTTGGGCCGCAGCACGGTGGTGACGCGCTCCGGCGTCAGGGACGCCAGCACGCCGTCGTCGAGCACACCCGCGGTGTGCACCACGGCGGTGAGGTCGGTGATCCCGTCGAGCAGGGCCGCCGCGGCTTCGCGGTCGGCGACGTCGCAGGCCACGACGTCCACCTCGGCACCCGCGGCGACCAGCTCTTCGGCCAGTTCGGCCGCGCCCGGCGCGTCGGGCCCGCGGCGGCTGGTGAGCACCAGCTTGCGCACGCCCTGGGTCGCGACCAGGTGTTTCGCCAGCTCGGCACCCAGCGCGCCGGTGCCGCCGGTGACCAGGACTGTGCCCTCGCCGAGCGTCTGCGCTTCGGCCGCGACGGCCGCCCGCACCAGCCGCGGTGCGAACAGCTTCCCGTCGCGGGCGACCACCTGCGGTTCCCCGGTGGCGACGGCCGCGGCCACCGCCTCCGTGTCATCGGTGTCGACCAGCACGAACCGGCCGGGCTGCTCGGACTGCGCCGAACGGACCAGGCCCCAGACCGCGGCACCCGCGAGATCGGCACCGGCGTCCGGCCCGGCCGCACCCCGCGTCACGACGACCAGGTTCTCGCCGGTCTGCAGCTTCGCGAGCACGTCGGCGACGATCCGGTGGACGTCCTCCGGCGACTCGCCTTCCGGCACCTGGTAGACCTCCTTCACCTCACCGATCGGGCCCGCTTGGACGGGCACCCAGTCGATGCGGAACAGCGAGTCGACGGTCTTGACGGACTCCGTCGGCCGCAGCGTCACCGCGTCGGCGGTGACCACGGCCGTGCCTTCCGCGTCGACCGCGTGCAGCGAAACCGTGTCGTCACCCAGGTCCGTCAGGCGGACCCGCAGGTCACGGGCACCCGAGGCGTGCAGCGCGAACCCGGCCAGGGCGACCGGCGAAAGGCCGCCGAACGCCGCGTCGAGCAGCGCCGGGTGCAGGCCGAACCGCCCGGGCTCGACACCTTCCGGCAGCGACACCTCGACGACGTCCTCGTCCGTCCACTCGGGAACCTTCGGCAGCACGACCCCGAGCACACCTTCGGCGTGCCGGACCCACGTGCCACCGTCTTCCGGTCGCGAGTGGACGGTCACGTCCCGGCGGCCGGAGCCGTCCGGCTCGCCGACCCACACCTGCAGCTGGAGCGCCCCACGCTCGGGGAGCACGAGCGGCGCGTCGACGGACAGCCGTTCGACCAGCCCGCAGCCCGCCTCGTCCGCGGCCCGCGAGACCAGCTCGGCGAACACCGAACCCGGTGCCGCACCGCCCAGGAGCTGCGCGGACAGGCGCCCGGTGAGCAGGAACCCGTCCCCGTCGGCCCGGGCCACGGCCGCCCGCAGCAGCGGGTGCCGGGTGGCGCCGAGACCGGCGGCCGTGACGTCGCCGCCCGCGCCCGTCTGCAGCCAGAAGCGCTGCCGCTGGAACGGGTACGTCGGGAGGTCGACCCGGCGCCGGGCGGCGGTGCCGAACACCGCGGCCCAGTCCGGCTCGACGCCGTGGACGTGCGCGCCGAGCACCGCGGTCAGCAGTGCCTCGGGCTCGGCCCGGCCGGCCCGCAGGGCGGGGACGAACTCGCCGTCGGCGCTGGCCTGGGCCATCGCGGACAGCACGCCGTCCGGGCCCAGCTCCACGAACACCGAGACGCCACTCGCGGCGAGCGTCCGGACGCCGTCGGCGAACCGCACCGCCTCACGCACGTGCCGCACCCAGTAGTCCGCGGTGAACTCGGTGATCAGCTCACCGGTGACGTTCGAGATGACCGGGACCGTCGGCGCCGCGTAGGACAGCGTCTCCGCCACGGCCCGGAACTCGGCCAGCATCGGGTCCATCAGCGGCGAGTGGAACGCGTGGCTCACGACCAGCCGCTTGGTCTTGCGGTCACCGAACTGCGCCGCGACCGCCAGCACGGCGTCTTCCTCGCCGGAGACGACCGTCGAGTCCGGGCCGTTCAGCGCGGCGATGCTCACCGCGTCCGACAGGTGTGGCGTGATTTCGGCTTCGGTCGCCTGGATGGCGATCATCGCGCCGCCCTCCGGCAGCGCCTGCATCAACCGGCCGCGGGCGGCGACCAGCGTCACCGCGTCCGCCAGCGAGAGGACCTCGGCGACGTGCGCCGCGGCCAGCTCGCCGATCGAGTGCCCGGCCAGGAAGTCCGGCTGGAACCCGAAGTGCTCGAAGAGCCGGAACAGCGCCACTTCCAGGGCGAACAACGCCGCCTGGGTATAGCCGGTGCGGTCCAGTGGCTCGCCGTCCTCGAACAGCACTGTCCGCAAGGGACGGTCGAGGTGCGCGTCGAACTCGGCGCACACCGCGTCCAGCGCGTCGGCGAAGACCGGGAACGCGTTGTACAGCTCGCGCCCCATACCGGTCCGCTGGCTGCCCTGGCCGGTGAAGAGGAAGGCCAGCTGCCCGCGGTCGCGGGCGACCCCGCTCAGCACGCCGGGGGCCGTGCCGTCCTCGGCCAGCGCGGTCAGCGCCGTCCGCAGGCCGTCGTGATCGGTGGCCAGCAGGGCCGCGCGGTGGTCGAGCGCGGACCGGGTCGTGGCCAGGGCGTACCCGAAGGCGTCCAGGTCCGCTGTATCCGCGGCGGCCAGCGAAGCCGCTTGGGCCCGCAGCGCGGTGGCCGTCCGTCCGGAAAGGACGATCGGCACCGGCAGCGGCGACTCGACCACCGCGGCCGGTTCCTCGGCGGGAACGGCCTCGATGATCGCGTGCGCGTTGGTGCCGGAGACACCGAACGCGGACACCCCGGCCCGGCGCGGCGCACCGGTCTCCGGCCACGGGCGGGCCGCGGTGAGCAGCTCGACCGCACCGGCCGTCCAGTCGACCTGGGTCGACGGCTCGTCGACGTGCAGGCTGGCCGGCAGCACCCCGTGCCGCATGGCCTGGACCATCTTGATCACACCCGCGACACCCGCCGCGGACTGCGTGTGCCCGATGTTGGACTTCAGCGAACCCAGCCACAGCGGCTCGGACCGGTCGCGGCCGTAGGTCGCCAGCAGCGCCTGCGCCTCGATCGGGTCGCCGAGCCGGGTACCGGTGCCGTGCGCTTCCACCACATCGACGTCCGATGTGGACAGTCCGGCGTTGGCCAGCGCCTGGCGGATCACCTTCTGCTGCGCGGGACCGTTGGGGGCGCTGAGGCCGTTGGACGCACCGTCGGAGTTCACCGCGGAGCCCCGCACGACCGCCAGGACCTGGTGCCCGTTGCGCCGAGCGTCGGACAGCCGCTCCAGCAGGAGCAGGCCGACACCCTCGGACCAGCCGGTGCCGTCCGCCGCCTCGGCGAAGGGCTTGCACCGGCCGTCGGCGGCCAGGCCGCGCTGCCGGGCGAACTCGACGAACCCGCCCGGGTCGGCCATCACGGCCACACCGCCGGCGAGAGCCATCGAGCACTCGCCGGACCGCAGGGCCTGCGCCGCCCAGTGCAGCGCGACCAGGGACGACGAGCACGCGGTGTCGAGCGTGACCGCCGAGCCCTCGAGCCCGTAGGAGTAGGCCAGCCGTCCGGAAAGGACACTGCCGACGTTGCCGGTCAGCATGTGGCCCTCGACGCCGTCGGGCAGCTCACCGGCGCCCGCGCCGTACCCGGAGGCCGCCGCGCCGAGGAACACACCCGTCCGGGTGCCGCGCAGGGTCCGCACGTCGATGCCGGCGCGCTCGAAGACCTCCCACGACGTCTCCAGCAGCAGCCGCTGCTGCGGGTCCATCGCCAGGGCTTCGCGCGGGCTGATCCCGAACAGGCCGGGGTCGAACTCGCCGGCGTCGTGGACGAAACCGCCTTCCTTGGTGTAGGTCGTGCCCGCGTGCTCCGGGTCCGGGTGGTACAGCGAGTCCAGGTCCCAGCCGCGGTCGGCCGGGAAGGGCCCGATCGCGTCGTCACCGGCCGCGACCAGCCGCCAGAGGTCCTCGGGCGAGCGGACGCCGCCGGGGAACCGGCAGCCCATCGCGACGATCGCGATCGGCTCGTCGGACCCGGTGGTGACGACCGCGGTCGTGGTCGTCTCCGGCTCGGCGCCGAGCAGCTCGCCCAGCAGGAACGTGGTCAGGTCGAGCGGGGTCGGGTAGTCGAACACCAGGGTCGCGGGCAGCTTGAGGCCGGTGGCCGCGACCAGGCGAGTACGCACCTCGACCGCGGTGACCGAGTCGAAGCCCAGCTCACGGAACGCCCGGGCGGGCGGGACGGCGTCGGTGCCGGTGTGCCCGAGCACCGCGGCCGCCTCGCCGCGGACCAGGTCGAGCAGGACGCGCTTGCGTTCTGCCGAAGGCAGTTCGGCAAGTCGTCCAGCCAGTCCACTGTGGACCGGTTCGGTTGCCGCGGTGTCCAAAGCGGACACTTCGGGCAGGTCGGCGATCAGCGGACGCGCTCGCAGCGCCGTGAACGCGGGCGCGAACTTCGCCCAGTCCACGTCGGCCACCGCGAGGAACGTCTCGTCGGCGTCGAGGGCCTGCTGCAGCACCGAGATCGCCAGCTCCGGCGCCATCGGCCGCAGCCCCCGCCGGCGCATCTGCTCGCCGGCCTCGCCTTCGGCCATGCCGCCCTCGGCCCACGCGCCCCAGGCCACCGAGGTGGCCTGGGCACCGCGGGCGCGGCGCTGTTCGGCGAAGGCGTCGAGGAAGGCGTTGGCCGCGGCGTACGCGCCCTGGCCACCGCCGCCCCAGACCCCGGCGTTGGAGGAGAAGAGCACAAACGCGTCCAGCTCGGTGTCCTGGAGCGCCCGGTCGAGGTTGACCGCGCCCGCGACCTTGGCGGCCGCGTTGACCGCGAGGTCGGCGGCGCCGGTTTCGGCCAGCGGCGGCGAGACCCCGACCCCGGCGGCGTGCAGCACCGCGGTGAACCGGTGCTCGGCGGTGAGGCGTCGCACCGACTCGAAGTCGGCGACGTCGCACGGGTCGACGGTGACCCGGGCGCCGAGCCCGGTCAGCTCCTCGACCAGCTCTTGTGCGCCAGGCGAGTCGAGACCGCGGCGACTGGTGAGCACCAGGTGCTCGGCGCCGTGCCGGGCCAGCCAGCGCGCGATCTGCGCGCCGACCGCGCCGGTGCCACCGGTGACGAGCACCGTGCCACGCGGAGTCCAGCCGGTGATCGCCGGCCGCTCGGCGAGCGGAGCGCGCACCAGGCGGCGGGCGAAGACGCCGGACGGGCGCACCGCCACCTGGTCCTCGTCCGTGGTGCCGGCAAGCACCGCGGCCACCCGGGCCGAGGCCCGCGGGTCGAGGTCTTCCGGCAGGTCGAGCAGGCCACCCCAGCGTTCGGGGTGCTCCAGCCCGGCGACCCGGCCGAGGCCCCAGACCTGCGCCTGGACGGCCGAGGTCAGCCGGTCGGACCGGCCTGCGGAGACGGCACCGCGAGTGGCGAGCCACAGCGGAGCCGCGACACCGTCCAGTGCCCGGATGAGTGCGGCGGTCAGCGCGAGCCCGGCCGGGACGACGGGGTGCTCGGGGTCGGGGCGCTCGTCGAGCGCCAGGAGGGACAGGACACCGCGGACCTGCAGCGCCTCGGCATCTGTGCCCAGCTCGGCACCGTCAGCGGCCGAGGTGACCGCATCGCCCGACGGGCCGTTGTCAGCGGCCGGCGTGGCCGACTCGTCCGCCAGACCGCCGTCGGCGACCGTGCGTGCACCATGGGCAGCCAGCAACGCAGCCAGTTCCTCGGCCGAGGTGCCCGGTTCCACCGGGACCACGTGCGGCCGGGCACCATGCGCGGTCAGCAGCGCGGTGACCGCCTCGATCTCGGCGTGCGCACCTGCCGGGACCGGCACCAGCCAGTCGCCGTCCAACTCCGCGGCCGAGATGTCCAGCGAAGTCCAGGCGATCCGGTACCGCCACTTGTCCACAGTGGACTTGTCGCGGCGGTTGCGGCGCCAGGTCGACAACACAGGCAGCGCGGCCCGCAACGTCTCCTCGTCGGTGCCGTCGATCTCCAACGCGGCCGCGACGGCGGCCGGGTCGTCGCTGTCGACGGCGTCCCAGAAGGAGCTGTCGGCGAACCCGTCACCCGAAACGACCGTCTCGGCCAGTTCCGGCCAGAAGCGGCTGCGCTGGAAGGCGTAGGTCGGCAGGTCGATCCGCCGACCACCGCTGAACACGGTGTCCCACGCCACCTGCGCGCCGCCCGTGTGGGCCTGGGCGAGCGAGGTGAGCACCCGGGCGAAGCCGCCCTGGTCTCGGCGCAGGGTGCCGGTGACCGTCGCGGGCACACCCGCGTCCTCGAGGATGTCCTGCAGGCCGGTGGCGACCACCGGGTGCGGGCTGACCTCGACGAACACGTCGTGGCCGTGCCCGGCCAGTGCCTCGATCGCGTCGGTGAAGCGCACCGTCTGGCGCAGGTTCCGGTACCAGTACCCGGCGTCGAGGCCGGAATCGAGCAGTGAGCCGGTCACCGTCGAGTAGAACGGGATCGCCGCCGGGCGCGGGCGCACCGGGGCTAGCACGTCCAGGAGTTCCGTCTCTAGGGACGCGACGTGCGCCGAGTGGGACGCGTAGTCCACCGGGATCCGCTTGGCCCGGATCTCCTGCTCCTCGCAGCGGGCGAGGAACTCGTCCAGGGCGTCGGCGTCACCCGAGACCACGGTCGCCCGCGGCCCGTTGACGACGGCGATCGAGATCCGGTCGCCCCACGGCTCAAGCGAAGCGGCGACCTCCTCCGGCGGGAGCGGCACGGAGACCATGCCACCGCGTCCGGCCAGCGCGAGAATCGCCTTGCTGCGCAACGCGACCACCAGCGCACCGTCCTCAAGGGACAGTGCACCCGCGACGACCGCTGCGGCGATCTCACCCTGCGAGTGGCCGACCACCGCGGCCGGCTCGACGCCGTGGTGGCGCCAGACCGCGGCCAGCGAGACCATCATCGCCCACAGCGCGGGCTGGACGACGTCGACGCGCTCCAGCGGTTCCGCCGCACGCAGGACGTCCAGCAGCGACCAGTCGACGAACGGCGCCAGCGCCTCGGCGCATTCGGCCATCCGCGCGGCGAAGACCGGGGAGGTCTCCAGCAGCTCGACGGCCATCCGCGGCCACTGCGAACCCTGGCCCGGGAAGACGAACGCGACCTTCCCGGTGCCCGCCAGGCCGTGCACGGCGTTGGCGGGCTCGCCCGCGGCCAGCGCGGCGAGACCCGTGCGGGCCTCGTCGGCGTCCCGGGCGAGCAGAACGCTCCGGTGCTCCATCCGGTGGCGGCACTGAATCAGCGAAAGTGCCACATCGGTCATGCGCGGCGGGTCGACTTCGAACAGCTCCAGCAGACGACCCGCCTGGGCGCGGACGCCGTCGGCGGTCTTCGCCGAAAGCACCAGCGGGACCAGGACGTCCTTGCCTGCGGGAACCTCGAAAGAGGCCGGTGCCTGCTCGATGATCGTGTGCGCGTTGGTGCCACTGAACCCGAACGACGACACCGCCGCGCGGCGCGGCCGGTCCACCGACGGCCAGGGCCGGGCCTCGGTGAGCAGTTCCACCGCGCCCGCGGTCCAGTCGATGTGCCCCGACGGCTCGGAGACGTGCAGCGTCTTCGGCAGGGTGCTGTGCCGCATCGCCATGACCATCTTGATGATGCCGCCGACGCCGGCCGCGGCCTGGCTGTGGCCGAGGTTCGACTTCAGCGAGCCGAGCCACAGCGGGTCACCGGTGCGGTCGGCACCGTAAGTGGCCAGCAGCGCCTGTGCCTCGATCGGGTCGCCCAGCGACGTCCCGGTTCCGTGCGCCTCGACCGCGTCGACGTCCGAAGTGGACAGACCGGCGTCGGCGAGGGCCTGGCGGATCACGCGTTGCTGCGACGGGCCGTTCGGCGCGGTCAGGCCGTTGGACGCGCCGTCCTGGTTGATCGCGGTGCCGCGCACGACGGCGAGCACCGGGTGCCCGTTGCGCTGAGCGTCGGACAGCCGTTCCAGCAGGATCATGCCGGCGCCTTCGGCCCAGCCGGTGCCGTCGGCGTCCGCGGAGAACGCCTTGCATCGGCCGTCCGGCGAAAGCCCCCGCTGCTTGCTGAACTCGATGAACGCGGCGGGCGTCGACATCACCGTGACGCCGCCGGCCAGGGCCATCGTGCACTCGCCGTTGCGCAGGGCCTGCGCCGCGAGGTGCAGCGCCACCAGCGAAGACGAGCACGCGGTGTCCACCGTGACCGCCGGGCCCTCGAGTCCGAAGTGGTAGGACAGCCGCCCGGTGACGACGCTGCCCGAGTTGCCGGTGCCGAGGTGCCCGGCCACGTCGTCCTTCGAACGCTCGAGGAGGCTGACGTAGTCGTGGTACATCAGGCCGGCGAACACGCCGGTCCGGCTGCCGCGCACGGCATCCGGGTCGATCCCGGCCCGCTCGAAGACCTCCCACGACGTCTCCAGCAGCATCCGCTGCTGCGGGTCCATGGCGAGCGCCTCACGCGGGCTGATCCCGAAGAACTCGGGGTCGAACTCGGTGACGTCACGCAGGAATCCGCCGTGGCGGGTGTAGCTCGTCCCCGGGCGCGCAGAGTCGGGGTCGTACAGCGCGTCGAGGTCCCAGCCGCGGTCCGCGGGCATCGGCCCGATCGCGTCCTGCCCGGACTCGACCAGCGCCCACAGCTGCTCGGGGCTGGTGATGCCGCCCGGGAAGCGGCAGCTCATCGCCACGATGGCGATCGGTTCGTCGTCCCGCGCCACCACCTCGGCGACGGCCTCCTCTTCGACGCCGAACAGGCGTCCGACGATCTCTTCCGCCAGGGCCGACGGCGTCGGGTGGTCGAAGATCAGCGTCGCGGGCAGCCGCAGCCCCGTGGCCGCGTTGAGCCGGTTGCGCAGCTCGATCGCGGTCAGCGAGTCGAAACCGAGCTCGGTGAACGCCCGGGTCGCGCCGACGGCGGCGGCCGAGGCGAACCCGAGCACCGCGGCGACCTCGTCGCGGACCAGGTCGAGGATCCCGTCCTGGCTCAGCCGCGAGCCGGTGACGGCGACCGCGGTCCGCCGGAGCGGGGCGGTCACCAGGCCGCGCAGCAGCGGCGGCACCTGGCCGGACGCCCGCACGGCGGCGAGGTCCAGCCGGATCGGCACCAGCACGGCGTCCTCTCCGGACAGACCGGCACCGAACAACGCAAGACCGTCCTCAGTAGACAGCGCGGCGACACCCGCACCGGCCAGCCGGTCCAGGTCCGTGTCGCCGAGGTGCCCGGCCATGCTCGTGCCGGTCGCCCACAGGCCCCAGGCCAGCGACGTCGCGGGCAGCCCGGCCGCTCGGCGCCGGGTGGCCAGTGCGTCGAGGAAAGCGTTTGCGGCGGCGTAGTTGCCCTGCCCCGCGCCGCCGAACACGCCGGCCGCGGAGGAGAACAGCACGAACGCGTCGAGGTCCGAGGTCAGCTCGTGGAGGTTCCACGCGGCGTCGACCTTCGGCCGCAGCACCGCGTCGAGCCGCTCGGGCGTCAGCGACGACAGCACGCCGTCGTCGAGGACACCGGCCGCGTGCACCACGGCCTTGAGGTCGGTGATCCCGGCCAGCAGCGCGGCCAGTGCGTCGCGGTCGGCCGCATCGCAGGCCACGATGTCGACCTCGGCACCGGCGGTGACCAGGGCGTTCCGCAGTTCCGCGGCGCCCGGGGTGGCCGGGCCACGGCGGCTGGTCAGCACCAGCCGCCGGACACCGCATTCGGTGACCAGGTACTCCGCCACCGCGGCGCCGAGCGCGCCGGTGCCGCCGGTGAGCAGGACCGTGCCGTCGGTGGTGAACGCCGGTGCGGACACCGTCGCCCGGGCCAGCCGCGGCGCGTACAGCTTGCCGTCGCGGACCGTCACCTCGGGCTCGCCGGACGTCAGCGCGGCCCGCAGGTCCTCGGGTCCGGCTTCGACGTCCAGGCTGACCAGCGCGAACCGGTCCGGGTGCTCGGTACGGGCCGAGCGGACCAGGCCGTGGACGGCGGCCGCGGCGAGGCTGTCGCCCCGCGTGACGATCGCGAGCCGTGCGTCTTCCGGCTTGGTCAGCCAGTCCTGCAGGACGCCCAGGACGCGGTGGGTGGCCGCGCGGACGTCGTCCGGAGTGTCTCCCGTGCCGGTCTGGTCGTCCACCTCCCAGTCCGTTGTGGACTGTCCACCGGGGACTTCCACCAGGTTGATGCGGAACAGCGACTCGGGCCGCTTCGCGACGTCTTCCATCGCCATCGGGCGCAGCACCAGCGACTCGGCCGACACCACAACCGCGCCGGACTCGTCGGTGGCGGTCAGCGACACCGCGTCCGGACCTGCCTTCGCCAGCCGGACCCGCAGCGTGCGGGCCCCTTCGGCATGCAGGCCGACACCCGCCCACGAGAACGGCAGGCGGGCCCGGTCGTCGTCGAGCAGGTCGCCCAGGCCGACCGCGTGCAGCGCCGCGTCGAGCAGCGCCGGGTGCACGCCGAAGCCGGTGACCTCGACGTCCTCGGGCAGGCTGACCTCGGCGAACACCTCGCCGTCACGCTGCCAGGCCGCGGTCAGGCCCTGGAACGCCGGGCCGTAACCGAAGCCGGCGGCGGCCAGGTCGTCGTACCGCGTGCCGACGTCGACCGGCTGCGCGGCGGGCGGCCACTCGGTGAGCGTCTCGGGGACCGCCGGGGCGTCGGCGGCGAGCAGGCCGCCGGCGTTGCGGGTCCACGGCAGGTCGGCCGCGTCCTCGGCCCGCGAGTACAGCGTCAGCTCGCGGCGCCCGGCCGCGTCCGCCGCGCCGGCCCACAGCTGGACCTGCACCGCGCCGCGCTCCGGGAGCACCAGCGGGGCCTCGATGGTCAGCTCCTCGACCTGACGGCACCCGGCGAGGTCGGCCGCGCGCACCGCGAGCTCGACGAACGCCGTGCCCGGCACGAGGATCGCGCCGCCCACCGCGTGCTCGGCCAGCCACGGGTGGGTCTGCGTGGACAGCCGGCCGGTGAGCAGGAACCCGTCACCGTCGGCGCGGCTGACCGCCGCGCCGAGCAGCGGGTGTTCCGCCGCACCCAGGCCGAGACCGGTGGCGTCGCCCGTGGCGTTGCCCGGCCGCGGCCAGTACCGCACCCGCTGGAACGGGTAGGTCGGCAGGTCGACCCGCGCGGCCACCGGGTACAGGGCCGTCCAGTCGACGGCCGTGCCGTGGACGTGCGCCTCGGCGAGCGCTGTGACCAGGGTGCCCGGCTCGGGACGGCCCTTGCGCAGCGCGGGCGCGAAGATCGCGTCCGGCAGGAGTTCGCGGCCGAGCGCGGACAGCACGCCGTCCGGGCCCAGCTCGACGAACGTCGTGACACCACGGGCTTCCAGCGTCCGGATCGCGTCGGTGAACCGGACGGCGTTGCGGACCTGGCCGACCCAGTAGTCCGGGGTGGACGGTTCGGCCGTGCCGCCGGTGGTGACCAGCGGGATCCGCGGCTCGTGGTAGGTCACCGTCTCGACGACGGCGCGGAAGCCGTCCAGCATCGCGTCCATGTGGGGCGAGTGGAACGCGTGGCTCACGGTGAGCCGCTTGGTCTTGCGGCCCTTGAACTGCTCGGCGATGGCCAGCACCGCGTCCTCGTCGCCGGAGACCACAGTGGACTCGTCGCCGTTGAGGGCCGCGATGCTTACACGGTCGGACAGGTGTGGCGTGATCTCGGCTTCGGTCGCCTGGATCGCGACCATCACGCCGCCGGCGGGGAGCGCCTGCATGAGGCGACCCCGGGCGGAGACCAGCCGCACCGCGTCGGTCAGGGAGAACACCCCGGCCGCGTGGGCGGCGGCCAGCTCGCCGATCGAGTGCCCGGCCAGCGAGCCGGGTGTGACGCCGAAGCTCTCGAAGAGCCGGAACAACGCCACTTCCAGCGCGAACAGGTTTGCCTGGGCGTACTGCGTCTCGTCGACGTCACCGCCGTCGAGGTCGAAGTCGAACTCGGCCCGCACCGCGTCGAACGCCGCCGCGAACACCGGGAACGCCTGGTACAGCTCACGGCCCATGCCGGCCCGCTGGCTGCCCTGCCCGGTGAAGAGGAACGCCGTGCCGCCGTCGGTGGCCTCACCGGTGATGGCACCGGAGAGCCCCGCCAGACCGGCCGGGTCGAGGACGACAGCGCGGTGCTCGAACAGCGAGCGCCGGGTGACGAGCGCCGAACCCACCTCGACGGCGTCCACTGTGGTCAGCGCCGTGCGCAGCCGTTCGGCCTGCTCCCGCAGGGCTTCCGGCGTCCGCGCCGAGAAGACCAGCGGGGTGACGACCGGAGCCGGCACCTCGACCGGTGCGGTCACCGGCGCCTGCTCGATGATCACGTGGGCGTTGGTGCCGCTGAACCCGAACGACGACACGCCCGCACGGCGGGTCCGGCCGGTGTCCGGCCACTCCCGCGTCTCGGTCAGCAGCTCGACCGCGCCGGACGCCCAGTCGACGTGCGGTGACGGCTCGGTGACGTGCAGCGTCTTCGGCAGGACGCCGTTGCGCAGCGCCTGCACCATCTTGATCACACCGCCGACACCGGCGGCCGCCTGGCTGTGCCCGATGTTGGACTTGAGCGAGCCCAGCCACAGCGGGTCACCCGCACGCTCGGCACCGTAGGTCGAGAGCAGCGCCTGCGCCTCGATCGGGTCGCCCAGCGACGTGCCCGTGCCGTGCGCCTCCACTGCGTCGACGTCCGAAGTGGACAGACCGGCGTCGGCGAGGGCCTGGCGGATCACGCGTTGCTGCGACGGGCCGTTCGGCGCGGTGAGACCGTTGGACGCACCGTCCTGGTTGATCGCACTGCCGCGGACCACCGCCAGCACCGGGTGTCCGTTGCGCTGCGCGTCGGAGAGACGCTCCAGCAGGATCATGCCCGCGCCCTCGGACCAGCCCGTGCCGTCGGCGTCGGCGGAGAACGCCTTGCAGCGGCCGTCGGCCGAAAGCCCGCGCTGGCGCGAGAACTCCAGGAACGCGCCCGGCGTCGCCATCACCGTGGCACCACCGGCCAGGGCCATCGTGCACTCGCCGTGCCGCAGGGCCTGGACCGCCCAGTGCAGGGCGACCAGGGACGACGAGCACGCGGTGTCGATGGTCACCGCCGGGCCCTCAAGCCCGAAGGTGTAGGACACGCGGCCGGAGGCGACGCTGCCCGCGTTGCCGGTGCCGAGGTGGCCGACGTAGTCCTCCGGCGCGGCCTCGAGCAGGTTGGCGTAGTCGTGGTACATGATCCCGGCGAACACGCCGGTCCGGCTGCCCCGCAACGCTTCCGGCGCGATGCCGGCGCGTTCGATGGCCTCCCAAGACGTCTCCAGCAGCAATCGGTGCTGCGGGTCCATCGTGACCGCTTCCCGCGGCGAGATGCCGAAGAACTCGGGGTCGAAGTTCGCCGCGTCGCGCAGGAACCCGCCCTCGCGGGCGTAGCTCGTGCCGACGTGGTCGGGGTCCGGGTGGTACAGCCCTTCGACGTCCCAGCCGCGATCGACGGGGAACGGCGTCATGCCGTCCACTCCCCCGGCGACCAGGTCCCACAGCTCTTCCGGGGTCGTGACGCCGCCGGGGAACCGGCAGCTCATCGCGACGATGGCGATCGGTTCGTCCACCGACAACACGGTGTTGACCTCGGCCGGACCATCCACTCCGAACAGTTCGTCCGCGAGGTACGCGGCCAGCGCGTCCGGGGTCGGGTAGTCGAAGATCAGCGTGGCGGGCAGCCGCAGGCCGGTCGCCGTGTGCAGCTTGTTGCGCAGTTCGATCGCGGTCAGCGAGTCGAAGCCGAGCTCGGTGAACGTCCGAGCGGCGCCGACCGCGTCCGCCGAAGCGAACGCGAGCACCTGCGCGACTTCGGTCCGGACCAGGTCGGACAGCGCCCGTTCCCGCTCGGCAGCGTCGAGGGCACCGAGGCGCTGCTCCAGCGACGCGGTGACGGTCGAGACCGCCGCCCGCCGCTTCGGCGTGGGTACCAGCCCCCGCAGCAGCGACGGCACGGCACCCCGGGCCCGGATCGCGGCCAGGTCCAGCCGGACCGGCACCAATGCGGCGTCCCCTGTGGACAGCGCGGCGTCGAACAGCGTCAGGCCGTCCTCGGTGGACAGTGCGCCGATGCCGGCGGCGGACATCCGCCGCAGGTCGGCCTCGGCCAGGTCGGCCGCCATGCTGTCGTCGCCGGCCCACAGGCCCCACGCGAGTGAGGTCGCGGCCTGCCCGGCCGCGTGCCGGCGGTGCGCCAGCGCGTCCAGGTAGGCGTTCGCGGCCGAGTAGCTCCCCTGGCCCGCGCCGCCGAACACCCCGGAAGCCGAGGAGAACAGCACGAACAGGGAGGCGTCGCCGGCCAGCTCGTGGAGGTTCCACGCGGCGTCGACCTTGGGTCGCAGCACGGCGTCGACGCGCTCGGGGGTGAGCGACGCCAGCACGCCGTCGTCGAGGACCCCGGCCGCGTGCACGACGCCGGTCACGGGGTGCTCGGCCAGCAGTGCGGCCAGGGCGTCCCGGTCCGCGACGTCGCAGGCCGCGACGGTCACGTCCGCGCCGAATTCGGTCAGCTCGGCGGTCAGGTCGGAGAGGGAGTCCGCGGTGGCGGACCGGCTGACCAGCAGCAGGTGCCGCGCGCCGTGTTCGGCGAGCCGGCGGGCGAAGACCGCGCCGAGCGCGCCCGTCGCGCCGGTGACCAGCACCGTTCCGTCGAACGCCGCGGGCTCGTGGTCCGCGACCGCGGCCCGGGCCAGCCGCGGCGCGAGCACTGCTCCGCCGCGAACGGCGAGTTGCGGTTCGCCGGAGGTCAGTACGCCCGGAAGCTCGGCCAGGTCGGCCGCCGCGTCGAGGTCGACCAGCGTGAACCGGCCGGGCTGCTCGGCCTGGGCCGCGCGGACCAGGCCCCAGACGGCGGCACCGGCGAGGTCCGGGGCGTCGCCGGCCAGCACCGCGGCCGCGCCGCGGGTGACGACGGCCAGCCGGCCGTCCAGGTCGGCCTGCCGCTGGAGCGCGTCGAGCACGAGGTGCACGGCCGCGCGGACCTCGTCCGGCGTTTCCCCGCGCGGCACCAGCAGCACCGGGGTGTCCGGGTCGGTGCCGCCGGGTACGGCGACGGCCGTCCAGTCCACTGTGTACAGCGACTGGCGGACGACGTCGTCGACCGGAACACCCGAAACCGGGCGCAGGGAAAGGGATTCGACCGACAGCACCGGCTCGCCGGCGGTGTCGGCGGCGTGCACGGACACCGCGTCGGCGCCCGCGGCCGCCAGCCGGACCCGCAGCGTGCGGGCGCCGGTGGCGTGCAGCGTGATGCCGGCCCAGCTGAACGGCAGCCGCGCCGTGCCGGTGTCCTCGACGAACGCGCCGAGCCCGACCCCGTGCAGGGCCGCGTCGAACAGCGCCGGGTGCAGGCCGAACCCGGTGACGTCGGTGTCTTCCGGCAGCGTGACCTCGGCGAACACCTCGCCGTCCCGTCGCCAGGCCGTGGTCAGGCCCTGGAAGACCGGGCCGTAACCGAGCCCGCCCGCCAGCAGGCCTTCGTACAGCGCGGAGACGTCGACCGGTTCGGCACCGGACGGCGGCCACTCGGCCGCGAACGGCGTCGCGGCCACCGCGCCGGGAGCCAGTTCCCCGGTGGCGTGCCGCACCCAGGGTGCGTCGCCGACGCGGGAGTGCACGACGAGCGAGCGGTGGCCCGACTCGTCTTCCGCACCGAGCGAGACCTGGACGACCACGCCGTCAGCCGGAACGACCAGCGGCGCTTCGAGGACCAGTTCCTCGACACGGTCGCAGCCGGCCGGTTCGCCGGCGTGCAGCGCCAGGTCGGCGAAGGCCGTCCCGGGCAGCACGACGACGTCGCGCACGGTGTGCTCGGCCAGCCACGGGTGGGTCTTGAGCGAGAGCCGCCCGGTGAGCAGGAACCCACCGTCGTCGGCCCGGGCGACCGCCGCACCCAGCAGCGGGTGGTCCGCCGCGCCGAGGCCGGCCGCGGTCAGGTCCCCGGTGCGGGTGCCCGGCTTCGGCCAGTACAGCTCGCGCTGGAAGGCGTAGGTCGGCAGGTCGACGTGCTGCCCGGCGCCGCCGAGGACGGCGGCCCAGTCGACGTCGGCGCCGTGGGCGTGCGCGGTCCCGAGAGCGGTGACCGCGGTCAGCGCCTCCGGCCGGCCCTTGCGCAGGGCCGGGACGAAGGACGCGCCGGGGACGATCTCCTGGCCGAGCGCGGACAGCACGCCGTCCGGGCCCAGCTCGACGAACGTCGTGACGCCCTGGGCCGCGGCCGTGCGGATGCCGTCGAGGAAGCGGACGGCCTCCCGGACGTGCCGCACCCAGTAGTCCGCGTCGAACGCTGTGACCAGCTCGCCGGTCACGTTCGAGACGACCGGGATGACCGGCCGACCGTACGACAGCGACTCGGCGATACCGCGGAACTCGTCGAGCATCGGGTCCATCAGCGGCGAGTGGAACGCGTGGCTGACCTTGAGCCGCTTGGTCTTACGCCCCTTGAACTTCCGCGCGACCGCCCGCACGGCCTTCTCGGTACCGGAGATCACGGTCGAGTCCGGGCCGTTCAGCGCGGCGATGCTCACCGCGTCCGAGAGGTGTGGCGTGATCTCGTCCTCGGTGGCCTGGATCGCCAGCATCGCGCCGCCTTCCGGCAGCGCCTGCATGAGCCGGCCGCGCGCCGACACCAGCGTCACGGCGTCGGACAGGGACAGCACGCCCGCGACGTGCGCGGCCGCCAGTTCGCCGATCGAGTGGCCGACCAGCACGGCCGGCCGCAGGCCCCACGACTCGTAGAGCCGGAACAGCGCGACTTCCAGGGCGAACAGGGTCGCCTGGGTGTACTGCGTCCGGTCGATGTCCCCGTCGAGATCGAGTTCGGCGGCGATCGCGTCGAAGGCCGTCGCGAACGCGGGGTACGTCGCGTACAGCTCGCGGCCCATGCCGAGCCGCTGGCTGCCCTGGCCGGTGAACAGGAACGCCGTCCCGCCCGTCCCGGCTTCGACGGCCTCGGCCGTGGCCAGGCCGGTCAGCAGCTCGTCGGGGCCGGTGCCGGTGATGACGGCCCGGTGCTCGAACCGCGTGCGGACGTGCAGCGAAGCCGCGACGTCCGCCGGTTCGAACCCAGCCGACAGGTGCTCACGCAGTCGCGCGGCCTGCTCGGCCAGCGCCGCCGGCGACTTCGCCGACAGCACCAGCGGGACCACCGCCGGCGCCGGGACCTGCGGTTTCGGTGCGGGTTCCGGGGCCTGCTCGATGATCGCGTGGGCGTTGGTGCCGCTGAACCCGAACGACGACACCGCCGCGCGGCGCGCCCGTCCGGTCACCGGCCAGGCCCGCGCCTCGGTCAGCAGCTCGACCGCGCCCGACGCCCAGTCGACGTGCGGCGACGGCTCGTCGGCGTGCAGCGTCTTGGGCAGTTCGCCGCTGCGCAGCGCCATGACCATTTTGATCACGCCACCGACACCCGCGGCGGCCTGGCTGTGCCCGATGTTCGACTTGAGCGAGCCGAGCCACAGCGGGTCGCCGGTGCGCTCGGCACCGTAGGTCGCGAGCAGCGCCTGGGCCTCGATCGGGTCGCCCAGCGACGTCCCGGTGCCGTGCGCCTCGACGGCGTCCACATCGGACGGTGCGAGACCGGAGTTGGCCAGCGCCTGCCGGATCACCCGCTGCTGCGAGGGACCGTTCGGCGCGGTCAGGCCGTTCGATGCGCCGTCCTGGTTGATGGCGCTGCCGCGGACGACCGCCAGCACGGGGTGGCCGTTGCGCTGCGCGTCGGAGAGACGCTCCAGCAGGATCATGCCCGCGCCTTCGGACCAGCCGGTGCCGTCGGCGTCGGCGGAGAACGCCTTGCAGCGGCCGTCGGCGGCGAGGCCGCGCTGGCGCGAGAACTCGATGAACGCGTTCGGCGTCGCCATGACCGTGACACCACCGGCGAGCGCCATGGTGCATTCGCCGTTGCGCAGCGCCTGAAGCGCCCAGTGCAGCGCGACCAAAGAGGACGAACAGGCGGTGTCCACCGTGACCGCCGGGCCTTCCAGCCCGAAGGTGTAGGCGACCCGGCCGGAGGCGATGCTGCCCGCGTTGCCGGTGCCGAGGTGGCCTTCGTAGTCCTCGTCCGCGCCGTCGAGCAGCGCGGAGTAGTCGTGGTACATCACGCCGGCGAAGACGCCGGTTTTGCTGCCGCGCAACGCTTCCGGCGCGATGCCGGCCCGTTCGAAGGCCTCCCACGACGTCTCCAGCAGCAACCGGTGCTGCGGGTCCATCGTGACCGCCTCGCGCGGCGAGATCCCGAAGAACACCGGGTCGAAGCCGCCCGCGTCGTGCAGGAACCCGCCTTCGCGCGAGTAGCTGGTGCCGGGGTGGTCGGCGTCCGGGTGGTACAGCGCGTCGAGGTCCCAGCCGCGGTTGTCCGGGAACGTCGTGATGGCGTCCCCGCCGGCCGCGACGAGGTTCCACAGCTGCTCGGGTGTCGTGACGCCGCCGGGGTACCGGCAGCTCATCGCGACGATGGCGATCGGGTCGTCGGACCCGGTGGCCGCGACGACCTCGACGGTTTCTTCGCCGCCGAACAGTTCGGTGTGGACGTGCCCGGCGAGCGCGTCCGGGGTCGGGTAGTCGAACACCAGCGTCGCGGGCAGCCGCAGGCCGGTGGCCGCGTGCAGGCGGTTGCGCAGTTCGATCGCGGTCAGCGAGTCGAACCCGGCGTCGCGGAACGCCTTGGCCGGGTCGACCTCGTCACCCGAGTCGTAGCCGAGCACGCCCGCGACCTCGCCGCGGACCAGCGTGACCAGCCTCTCGAGCTGCTCGTCGGCGGCCAGCCCGGACAGGGTGTCGGCGAACGCCCCGGCCGCGCCGGTCGTCGCCGCGACCCGCCGTGCCGGTGCGCGGACCAGGCCCCGCAGCAGCGGCGGGACCTCGCCGGTGGCGGCGCGGATGGCCGCCGGGTCGAGGTGCACCGGCAGCAGGACCGCGCGGTCCGTCGCCAGCGCCGCGTCGAACAGCGCCAGTCCGTCCTCTGTGGACAGTGGGGCGGTGCCGGCCCGGACCAGCCGGGCGACGTCGGCCTCACTGAGGCTGCCCGCCATGCCGCCGTCCCACAGGCCCCAGGCCAGCGACGTCGCCGGCAGTCCGGCCGCACGCCGCTGCTCGGCGAGCGTGTCGAGGTAGGCGTTGGCCGCGGCGTAGTTCGCCTGCCCCGCGCCGCCAAAGGTGCCGGCGACCGAGGAGAACAGGACGAACGCGTCGAGGTCGGTGGTCAGGTCGTGCAGGTTCTGCGCCGCGTCCGCCTTGACGGCCAGCACGGCCGCGAGGCGTTCGGGCGTCAGGGACTCGACGAGGCCGTCGTCGAGGACACCGGCGCTGTGCACGACCGCGGTCACCCGGTGGCCGGACAGCAGGGCCGCGAGAGCGTCACGATCGGCGACGTCGCAGGCCGCGAGCGTCACCGACGCGCCGAGGTTCTCCAGCCGTTCGACGAGTTCGGGCGCGCCGGGCGCCTCCGCGCCGCGGCGGCTGGTGAGCAGCAAGTCGCGGACGTCGTGCCGGGTGACCAGGTGCTCGGCGAACAGCGCGCCGAGCGCCCCGGTGCCGCCGGTGACGAGAACGGTGCCGTCTCCGAAGTGGACGTCCGTTTCGGACAGCGCGGCCCGCGCGAGCCGGGGTGCGGTGAGCACACCGTCGCGGACCGCGATCTGCGGTTCGCCGGTGGCCACCGCGGCGTGCAGCTCCGCGGGACCGGCCGTCGCGTCCAGGTCGACCAGGACGAACCGGCCCGGGTGCTCGGCCTGCGCCGAGCGGACCAGGCCGTGGGCCGCCGCGGCGGCCGGATCGGCGTCGCGGGTCACGACGACGACCGTCGACTCGGTCGGCAGCCACGTCTGGACCACGTCGAGCGCGGACGCGGCGTCGGCGACCGGCGCGACGACCAAGCCGTCAACCTCCGGCCAGCCGTCCGGGACAGCCGTCTCCGGCGTCGGGACAGTTGTCCAGTCGAGCTGGAACAGCGAGCTTCGTGCGACCCCGCCGGCGAGCTGACCAGCGGAAACCGGTCGCAGCACCAGGGAGTCGGCCGAGAACACCGGCGCCCCGGCCGGGTCGGCGACGTGCACCGACACCGCCTCGGCACCGGTCGCGGCCAGGTGGACACGCAGGGCGCGGGCGCCGGACGCGTGCAGCGAGACGCCGGACCAGACGAACGGCAGGCGCGCGCCGCCCTCGGCCGGGAGCGCGCCGAGGCCGATGCCGTGCAGGGCCGCGTCGAGCAGCGCCGGGTGCAGGCCGAACCCGGAGAGTTCGGCGTCCTCGGGCAGGCTGACCTCGGCGAACACCTCGGTGCCACGGCGCCAGGCCGCGGTCAGGCCCTGGAACAGCGGGCCGTAGGCCAGGCCGGCCGACAGCAGGCCGTCGTAGAGCTCGGTGACGTCGACGGCCTCGGCGCCAGCAGGCGGCCACTCGGCCGGGGTCGCCGGGATCGGGGCACCGGTCGCGGCAAGCACACCACCGGCGTGGCGGACCCACGGTTCGCCGTCCGGTCGCGAGTGGACGGACAGGGTCCGGCGCCCGGAAGCGTCGGCCGCGCCGACGGTGATCTGGACGGCGACGCCGCCCTGCGCCGGGATGACCAGCGGCGCTTCGAGCGTCAGCTCTTCGAGGCGGTCGCAGCCGACCTCGTCACCCGCGCGGATCGCGAGCTCGACGAAGGCCGTCCCCGGCAGCACGGTGACGCCGTGCACCGCGTGCTCGGCCAGCCACGGGTGCGTCTGCGCGGACAGCCGCCCGGTGAAGAGCAGGCCGTCGCCTTCGGCCAGCTCGACCGACGCGCCCAGCAGCGGGTGGTCGGCCTTGCCGAGCCCGAGGCCGGAGGCGTCCGCGGCGGACGCCGCGCTGTGCAGCCAGTAGCGGCGACGACGGAAGGCGTAGGTCGGGAGGTCGATCGTGCGCGCCCCCGACCCGGCCCACAGGCGAGTCCAGTCGACGTCGGCACCGCGGACGTCGACCTCGGCCAGCGCCGTGAGCAGCGTCTCCGGCTCGGTCCGGCCCTTGCGCAGGGCTGGGACGAACGTCGCGGCCGGGGCGATTTCCTGGCCGAGCGCGGACAGCACACCGTCCGGGCCCAGTTCGACGAACGTCGTGACACCGCGGCTTTCCAGCGTGCGTACCGCGTCGAGGAACCGGACGGCGCCGCGGACCTGGTCCACCCAGTAGTCCGGCGACGTCGGGTCGCCATCCACAGTGGACACGATCGGGATGCGCGGTTCGGCGAACGTCAAAGTCTCCGCGACCGCGCGGAACTCCTCGAGCATCGGGTCCATCAGCGGCGAGTGGAACGCGTGGCTCACGGTAAGGCGCTTGGTCTTGCGGTCCGCGAACTGCGCCGCGACCGCCAGCACGGCGTCCTCGTCGCCGGAGACCACAGTGGACATCGGGCCGTTGAGCGCCGCGATGCTCACCGAGTCCGACAGGTGTGGCGTGATCTCGTCCTCGGTCGCCTGGATCGCGACCATCGCGCCGCCGGTCGGCAGTGCCTGCATGAGGCGACCCCGCGCCGACACCAGCTTGACCGCGTCGCCCAGCGAGAACACGCCGGCGACGTGCGCCGCGGCCAGCTCACCGATCGAGTGCCCGGCCACGAAGTCCGGCCGGACGCCGAAGTGCGCGAAGAGGCGGAACAGTGCTACTTCCAGGGCGAACAGCGCCGCCTGGGTGTGCTGGGTCTGGTGCAGCTCGTCGGTGTCAAAGGCCACGTCGAAGTCGAACTCCGCACGGATCTCGTCGAACGCCGTCGCGAAGACCGGGTAGGTCTCGTACAGCTCACGGCCCATGCCGAGGCGCTGGCTGCCCTGGCCGGTGAACAGGAACGCCAGCGAGCCCGGCGACACCGCACCCGTCACGACACCGCCGGATTCCCCGGCGGCCAGCGCGGCCAGGCCGCGCAGCAGCTCGTCGCGGTCCGCACCGGGCACCACCGCACGCAGCGGCATCCGGCTGCGCGTGGTCACCAGCGAGTGGGCGACGTCGAGCGCGTCCTGCTCGGTGGCGACGGCGTGCAGACGCGACGCCTGCTCGCGCAGGGAGTCCGCGTCGCGTGCCGACAGCACGAACGGCGTCGCGATCGCGGGCTTCTCCCCCGTGATCGGCTCGGCGAAGTCCGGGGCCTGCTCGATGATCGTGTGCGCGTTGGTGCCGCTGATGCCGAAGGACGACACCGCGGCACGCCGCGGTCGTCCGGTCTCCGGCCACGGGGTCCGCTCGGTGAGCAGCTCGACCGCACCCGCTTCCCAGTCGACGTGCCGCGAGGGCTCGTCCACGTGCAGGGTGGCCGGCAGCTCACCGTGCCGCATGGCCATGACCATCTTGATGATCCCGGCGACTCCCGCGGCGGCCTGGCTGTGGCCGATGTTGGACTTGATCGAGCCGAGGTACAGCGGGTCACCGGTACGCTCGGCGCCGTAGGTGGCCAGCAGGGCCTGGGCCTCGATCGGGTCGCCCAGGGTGGTGCCCGTGCCGTGCGCCTCGACGGCGTCGACGTCCGAAGTGGACAGTCCGGCCGAGGCAAGGGCCTGGCGGATCACGCGTTGCTGCGACGGGCCGTTCGGGGCGGTCAGGCCGTTCGACGCGCCGTCCTGGTTGATCGCGCTGCCACGGACCACCGCGAGGACCTGGTGGCCGTTGCGGCGGGCGTCGGAAAGTCGTTCCAGCAGCAGGAGACCGGCACCCTCGGACCAGCCGGTGCCGTCCGCCGCCTCGGCGAACGACTTGCAGCGGCCGTCGGCGGCGAGGCCGCGCTGGCGGGAGAAGTCGACGAAGGTCGTCGGCGTCGACATCACCGTGACACCGCCGGCCAGCGCCATTTCGCACTCGCCGTTGCGCAGGGCCTGTGCCGCGAGGTGCAGGGCCACCAGCGAAGACGAGCACGCGGTGTCCACCGTGACGGCCGGGCCTTCGAGCCCGAAGGTGTAGGCCAGCCGTCCGGAAAGGACACTGCCCGCGTTGCCGGTGCCGAGGTAACCCTCGACCTCCTCCGGGATCTCCGGCAGGCGCGCGGCGTAGTCGTGGTACATCAGGCCGGCGAACACGCCGGTCCGGCTGCCCCGCAACGCTTCCGGCGCGATGCCGGCACGTTCGAAGACCTCCCATGACGTCTCGAGCAGCAGCCGCTGCTGCGGGTCCATCGCGAGCGCCTCACGCGGGGAGATGCCGAAGAACTCGGCGTCGAACTCGTCCGCCTCGTGCAGGAAGCCGCCCTCGCGGGCGTAGCTCGTGCCGCTGTGGCCGGGCTCGGGGTGGAACAGTTTCTCCAGGTCCCAGCCGCGGTTGACCGGGAACGGCGAGATCGCGTCGGCGCCGGTCGACACCAGCCGCCACAGGTCCTCCGGTCCGCGGATGCCGCCGGGGTAGCGGCAGCTCATCGCCACGATGGCGATCGGCTCGTCGACGTCCACCGCGCGGACCGGCGCCACCGTGACCGGCTCGGCCGCGCCGAGCAGCTCGGTGCGCAGGTACGCGGCGAGCGTTGTCGCGTTCGGGTAGTCGAACACCAGGGTCGCGGGCAGCCGCAGGCCGGTGGCCGTGTTGAGGCGGTTGCGCAGGTCGACCGAGGTCAGCGAGTCGAAGCCAAGCTCCTTGAACGCCTTCCCGGCGTCCACGGCGTCAGCCGAGTCATAACCAAGGGCGGCCGCGACGGTCTGGCGGACCACGCCGAGCAGGGTGCGCTCGCGTTCCGTTTCGTCCATCGTGGACAGCCGGTCGGCCAGCGCCGAGCCACTCGCGACGGTCTCGGCCGTCACCACCCGGCGGGTGGTGGTCCGGACGAGACCGCGCAGCACGGCGGGCACCGTGGTGCCCGGGTCGCGCAGGGCCGCGGCGTCCATCCGCATCGGGACCAGCGCGGCCTCGCCGGACGCGAGCGCGGCGTCGAACAGCGCGACACCTTCGTCCGCGGTCAGCGCGGCGACGCCGGCACGGTCCATCCGCCGCCGGTCCGCCTCGCCGAGGCCGCCGGCCATGCTGCCGCCGTCGGCCCACAGGCCCCAGCCCAGCGACGTCGCCGGCTGTCCGGCCGCACGCCGGCGCGCGGCCAGGGAGTCGAGGAACACGTTGGCGGCCGCGTAGTTCGCCTGGCCGGCGGCGCCGAACACGCCGGAGGCCGAGGAGAACAGCACGAACGCGGTCAGGTCGGTGGTGAGTTCGTGCAGGTTGAGCGCCGCGTCGACCTTCGGCCGCAGCACGGTGTCGATCCGCTCGGGGGTGAGCGTGCCGACGACGCCGTCGTCCAGCACACCGGCGGTGTGCACGACGGCGGTCAGCGGGTGCTCGGCCGGGATCGCCGCGAGGACCGCGGCGAGGGCGTCGCGGTCGGCGGCGTCACAGGCCGCGAACCGGACTTCGGCGCCCAGTTCGGCGAGTTCCGCGGCCAGGGCGTCCGCCCCTTCGGCGGCGCCACCGCGACGGCTGAGCAGCAGCAGGTGCCGCGCGCCGTGGCGGGTGACCAGGTGGCGGGTGAACAAGGAGCCGAGCGCACCGGTACCGCCGGTGACCAGCACCGTACCGTTGGCGTCCAGAGTGGACTCTTCGGTCACCGGGAGCGCGGCCCGGGCCAGGCGCGGGACGTACGTCTCCCCCGCGCGCAGGGCCAGCTGTGGTTCGCCGGTCGCCAGGGCAGCCGCTACGGCTTCGGCTGAGGTGTCGTCGGTGTCCAGCAGGACCAGGCGGTCCGGGTTCTCGGACTGCGCCGACCGGACCAGGCCCCACACGGTGGAAGCGGCCAGGCCGGGGACGTCGTCCTCGGGCCGGACGGCGACCGCGCCGCGGGTGACCAGCACGAGCTTCGCCTCGTCGGCCCCGTCGATCCACTCCTGGACCAGCGCCAGGGTCCGGTGCGCGGCTTCGTGAGCCCCGGCCGCCGAGTCCTCGGCGTCCACTGTGGTCAGCACGAACTCGGGCCGGGTGTCGCCGAGCCGGTCGAGGTGAACGATCTCGGCCGTCCCGGACGGCTGGACCGAAGTCCACTCCAGGCGGAACATCGACTCGGTCCGGGCGGTGTCGAGCGCATCGGCCGAGACCGGGCGCAGCACGAGAGAATCGACCGTCGCGACCGGCTGACCGGCGGCGTCGAACAGCTCGAGCGAGACGCCGCTGCCGGACGGGGACAGCTTGGCCCGCAGCGCGGACGCGCCCGAAGCGTGCAGGGTGACGCCGGTCCAGGCGAACGGAATGCCCGTGCCCTCACCGGTGAGCCGGCCGCTCAGGCCGATCGCGTGCAGCACCGAGTCGAACAGACCCGGGTGCAACCCGAACGACTCGTCCACTTCGGACTCAAGCGAGACTTCGGCGTAGACGTCGTCACCGAGCTGCCAAGCGGACCGCAGGCCGCGGAACGCCGGGCCGTAACCGAACCCGGCTCCGGCGAGGTCGTCGTAGAGCCGTGACGTCTCCAGCGCCGTGGCGCCGGCCGGTGGCCATTCGGCCAGCTCGGCGGGCGGTGCCGTGACGGTGGTGCCGAGCAGACCGGTGGCGTGTGTCGTCCACGGGTGGCCGAACGTGGTGCCTTCCGGTCGCGAGTGGACGGTCACCTCGCGGCGGCCGTCCGCGGCCGGCTCACCCACGGTGACCTGCAGCTGCACGCCGCAGTCGGCGGGCAGCACCAGCGGCGCCTGCAGGGTGAGCTCTTCGAGGTGGTCACAGCCGACCTGGTCCCCGGCGCGGACGGCCAGTTCGACCAGGCCGGTGCCGGGCACGAGCACGGTGCCGTGCACGGCGTGGTCGGCCAGCCACGGGTGGGTCAGCGTCGACAGCCTGCTGGTGAACAGCACGCCGTCACCACCGGCCAGCGAGACGGCCGCGCCGAGCATCGGGTGCCCGGCCGCGTCCAGGCCCAGCCCGGCGGCGGCGCCCCGGCCCGCCACGGTCGGCGTCGGCCAGAAGCGGGTCCGCTGGAAGGCGTACGTGGGCAGGGTGATCCGGCGCGCGCCGGTGGTCAGCGCGGCCCAGTCGACGTCCGCGCCGTGGGTGTAAACGGTGGCGAGGGCGGTGAGCAGGGTCCGGCGTTCCGGCCGGTCGCCGCGCAGGACGGCGGCGAAGACGGCGGGCTCGTCCAGGCAGTCCTGGCCGAGCGCGGACAGCACACCGTCCGGGCCCAGCTCGACGAACCTGGTCACGCCCTCGGCGGAGAGGGTCCGCATGCCGTCGACGAACCGGACGGCTTCGCGCACGTGCCGCACCCAGTACTCGGCGTCGAACTCGGTCACCAGCTCGCCGGTGACGTTCGAGACGATCGGGATGACCGTCCGGCCGTAGGACAGCGACTCTGCAACGCTGCGGAACTCGTCCAGCATCGGGTCCATCAGCGGCGAGTGGAACGCGTGGCTCACGGTCAGGCGCTTGGTCTTGCGCTCGGTGAACTGCGCGGCGACCGCCAGAACGTCGGCTTCGTGACCCGAGATCACCGTCGAGGTCGGGCCGTTCAGGGCGGCGATGGCCACCCGGTCCGAGAGGTGTGGCGTGATCTCGGCCTCGGTGGCCTGGATCGCCACCATCGCGCCGCCGGTGGGCAGCGCCTGCATCAACCGGCCGCGCGCGGCGACCAGCGTGACGGCGTCGGACAGCGTCAGCACGCCCGAGACGTGGGCGGCGGCCAGCTCGCCGATCGAGTGGCCGACCAGGAAGTCCGGCCGGACGCCCAGGCTCTCCACCAGCCGGAACAGCGCCACCTCGACCGCGAACAGCGCGGCCTGGGTGTAGGCGGTCTGGTCGAGCAGAACCGAGTCCTCGAACACGACTGTCCGGAGTGGACGGTCCAGGTGCGTGTCGAACTCCGCGCACACCGCGTCCAGAGCGTCGGCGAACACCGGGAACGCCGTGTACAGCTCACGGCCCATCCCCGCTCGCTGGCTGCCCTGACCGGTGAACAGCAGCGCGGTCGCGCCGTCGGCGACGACGTCGGTCACCAGCTGCGCGGCGGGTTCACCGCGGCCCAGTGCGCCGAGGGCGGCGAGCAGCTCGGCCCGGTCCCCGGTCAGCACCGCGCGGTGCTCCTGCCGGGCGCGGGAGGTGGCGAGCGAGAAGGCGACGTCGTCGACCTCCCAGTCCGCGCCGTCGAGCCGGGTCTGGAGACGGATCGCCTGGTCACGCAGGGCGTCGGCGTCGCGGGCGGAGAGCACCCACGGTGCCGGCTCGCCGGCGGGCACGCGCTCCGCCTCGACGACCTCGGGCGCCTGCTCGAGGACGACGTGGGCGTTGGTGCCGCTCATGCCGAACGACGACACCGCGGAACGTCGCGGGCGGTCCACCGTCGGCCATGCGCGCGAGTCGGTCAGCAGCTCGACCGCGCCCGCGGCCCAGTCCACCTTGGACGACGGCTCATCGACGTGCAGCGTCTTCGGCAGCAGCCCGTGCTGCATCGCCTGGACCATCTTGATGATCCCGCCGACCCCCGCGGCGGCCTGGGTGTGGCCGATGTTGGACTTGAGCGAGCCCAGCAACAAAGGCTCACCGGTGCGGTCGGCGCCGTAGGTGGCCAGCAGCGCCTGAGCTTCGATCGGGTCACCCAGCGTCGTGCCGGTGCCGTGCCCCTCGACCGCGTCGACGTCCGATGTGGACAGACCGGCGCTGGTCAGCGCCTGCCGGATCACGCGCTGCTGCGCAGGCCCGTTGGGTGCGGTCAGGCCGTTGGACGCGCCGTCCTGGTTGATCGCGCTGCCGCGCACGATCGCCAGGACCGGGTGCCCGTTGCGCCGCGCATCGGACAGCCGCTCCAGCAGGAGCATGCCGACGCCTTCACCCCAGCCCGTGCCGTCGGCGGCCTCGGCGAACGGCTTGCACCGGCCGTCCTCGGCCAGCCCGCGCTGGCGGCTGAACTCGATGAACGCGTTCGGTGTCGACATGACGACAACGCCGCCCGCGAGGGCCAGCGAGCACTCCCCCGCCCGCAGGGCCTGCGCCGCGAGGTGCAGCGCGACCAGCGAAGACGAGCACGCGGTGTCCACTGTGACCGCCGGGCCTTCGAGCCCGAAGGTGTAGGACAGCCGGCCGGAGACGACCGCGGCCGCGTTGCCGGTGGCCAGGTGCCCTTCGAGGCCGGGCTGCCCGGTCAGCAGCGTGCCGTAGTCCTGCAGGTTCGTCCCGGCGAACACGCCGGTCCGGCTGCCGCGCACCGCGTGCGGGTCGATCCCCGCTCGCTCGAAGGCTTCCCAGGTCGTCTCGAGCAGCAGCCGCTGCTGCGGGTCCATGGCGAGGGCTTCACGCGGGCTGATCCCGAAGAATGCCGCGTCGAAGCCGTCGACACCGTCGAGGAACCCGCCGGTGCGGGCGTAGCTGGTGCCGGTGTTGTCCGGGTCCGGGTCGAACAGCGCGCCCAGGTCCCAGCCGCGGTCGGCCGGGAAGTCGCCGACCGCGTCGACGCCGTCGGCGACGAGGCGCCACAGCTCCTCCGGCGACCGGACGCCACCGGGATAACGGCAGCTCATGGCCACGATCGCGATCGGATCGTCGGCCACCACGGACACGATGTCAGTACCCACGGTCTCCTGGCCACCGGTGAGTTCGGTGCGCAGGTGTCCGGCCAGGACGGTCGCGTTCGGGTAGTCGAAGACCAGCGTCGCGGGCAGCCGGATGCCGGTCGCCGCGGTGAGCCGGTTGCGCAGCTCGACGGCGGTCAGCGAGTCGAACCCGAGCTCCTTGAAGGCGCGGCCGGGCACCACCGCGTCGGTGCCGGTGTGGCCGAGGACCGCGGCGGCCTCGGTCCGGACCAGGTCGACGAGCAGGCGGTCCTGCTCGGCCTCCCCCAGCCCGGCCAGGCGGCCGGCCAGCTCGGAGACGTCGGCGGACACGGTGTCCACAGTGGATTCGGCGAGGACACGTCGCACCTCGGGAACGCCGTCGAGCAGCGGCCGCGGCCGGGCCGCGGTGAACGCCGGGGCGAACTTGGCCCAGTCGACGTCGGCGACCACGACGGCGGACTCGTCCGCACCGACCGCGCGGCCGAGCGCGGCGATCGCCGAGGCCGGTGCCAGCGGCTCGAGGCCGCGGCGTCGCAGCTGGTCGATCGCGTCACCGCGGGCGGCCATGCCACCGCCGCCCCACGGGCCCCACGCCACGGCGGTGGCGGCCAGCCCGCGTGCTCGCCGGGCCTGGGCGAGGGCGTCGAGGTAGGCGTTCGCCGCCGCGTAGGCGGCCTGCCCGCCCGAGCCCCAGATGCCCGAGATCGACGAGAAGAGCACAAAAGCGTCCAACTCGGACTCACCGAGCACGGCGTCCAGGTTGGCGGCGCCGGTCACCTTGGCGGACAGCACCTCGGCGAACCCGGTGACGTCCACAGTGTCCAGTGGCGTCGCCCATTCGACACCCGCCGCGTGCACGACGGCGTCGGCCGGGTACTCGGCGACGAGCGTGGCCAGCGCGTCCCGATCGGTGACGTCCAGCGCGGCAATCACGACGTCCACACCGGACTCGGCGAGTTCGTTGCGCAGCGCTTCGGCGCCCGGTGCGGCGAGTCCGGCACGGCTGGTGAGCACCAGCCGTTCCGCACCACCCGCGGCCGCCCAGCGGGCGACTTCCGCACCCAGTGCACCGGTACCTCCGGTGATCAGCACGGTGCCGCGCGGGGTCCACAACGTGCTCCCGGCCGGCAGCGGCGCGGGCACGAGCCGGCGCACGTAGACGCCGGAGCCGCGGACCGCGACCTGGTCTTCGGTGCCGGCCAGGGCGCCGGCGACCCGGGCGAGGGCCCGGTCGTCCAGCTCCGCGGGCAGGTCGAGCAGGCCGCCCCAGCGGTGCGGCAGCTCCAGGCCGGCGACCTGGCCGATGCCCCAGACCAGCGCCTGGGACGCCGAGCCGAGGATGTCGGCGCGGCCGGTCGAGACCGCGCCGCGCGTAACCATCCACAAGGGAGCATCGATCCCGGCTTCGCCCAGCGCACGCACCAGCGTGAGGTTCGCGGCGGCGCCGAGCGTGACGCCCGAGTGCTCGGGGTGCGGCCGGTCGTCGGTGCCGAGCAGCGAGACGACGCCGTCGAACGCGGTGTCCGCGGGAATCTCGCCGCCGGTGACGACGACGTCGGCCCCGGCGCGGGTGAGCGCGCCGCACAGCGGGTGTTCGGCGTCGCCGACGACCAGCCAGGTGCCGCGCAGCACGGGGGCCGCGAGGTCGGTCACCGGCTGCCAGGTGACGCGGTAGCGCCAGCCGTCCACAACGGACTCGACGCGCTGTTGCCGGTGCCAGGCGGAGAGGGCAGGCAGCACGGCGCTGAGCGGCTGGTCGCCGTCCAGGGCCAGGGTGCCGGTGACGGCGGCGAAGTCGGCGTTCTCGACCGCGGTCCAGAACTCGGCTTCGGCCGGGCTCGCCGACCCCGCCGTGACGACGGCGTCCGGCTGCTCCGGCCAGTAACGCCGTCGCTGGAAGGCGTACGTCGGCAGTTCGACGCGCCGCGTCGGGACGCCTGCGAAGACCGATGTCCAGTCGACGTCGGCGCCGTGGACGTGAGCCTCGGTCAGCGCGGTCAGGACCGACACGGTCTCGGCGCGGCCGCCGCGCAGCGCGGCGGTGAAGTCGCCGGTCACGCAGTCCTGGCCCGCCGCCGTGAGCACACCCTCGGGGCCGAGTTCGAGGAACGTGGTCACGCCGCGGGTGGCGAGCGTGTGCATCGCGTCGAGGAACCGGACCGTGCCGCGGACCTGGTCCACCCAGTAACCCGGGTCGGTCAGGCCGGTCGCCAGTTCACCGGACACAGTGGACACAACGGGGATGCTCGGCGCGTGGAAGGTCAGGGTCTCGGCCACCGCGCGGAAGTCGTCGAGCATGGCGTCCATGCGCGGCGAGTGGAACGCGTGGCTCACCGTGAGCCGCTTGGTCTTGCGGTCACTGAACTGCTCGGCAACCGCCAGCACGGCGGCTTCGTCGCCGGAAATCACAGTGGACGCCGGGCCGTTGAGCGCGGCGATGCTCACCAATTCCGACAGGCGTGGCGTGACCTCGTCCTCGGTCGCCTGCAGCGCGACCATCGCGCCACCAGTCGGCAGCGCCTGCATGAGACGGCCACGGGCCGAGACCAGCTTCACCGCGTCCGTCAGCGAGAACACCCCCGCGACGTGCGCGGCGGCCAGCTCGCCGATCGAGTGACCGGCCAGGAAGTCCGGCCGCACCCCCCAGGACTCGAAGAGCCGGAACAGGGCGACTTCCAGCGCGAACAGGTTCGCCTGGGCGTACTGCGTCTGGTCGAGGTCACCGCCGTCGAGGTCGAAGTCGAACGCGGCGCGGATCTCGTCGAACGCGGCCGCGAACACCGGATAGGTCTCGTACAGCTCCCGGCCCATGCCGAGCCGCTGGCTGCCCTGACCGGTGAACAGGAACGCGAGGCCCCCGCCGGTCGCGGTGCCGTGCACACCCTCGCCCCGGGCGACGGCGGCGAGCCCGGCCAGCAGGTCCTCCCGGCTCGTCGCCAGGAATCCGGCACGGTGCTCCAGCGCGGAGCGGGTGACGGCGAGCGCGGCAGCGGCTTCGGCCGGCTCGAATTCGTCGAAGTGCGCGGCCAAACGACGCGCTTGGGCGCGAAGACCGTCTTCGTCCGCACCGGACACCACCACCGGCACGAGCGCGGGCAGCGCTTCCGGCGCGACGATGTCTTCCGAGGGCGGCGCCTGTTCGATGATCGTGTGCGCGTTGGTGCCGCTGAACCCGAACGACGAGACACCGGCACGGCGCGGGCGTCCGGTCTCCGGCCAGGCCGTGGCTTCGGTCAGCAGCCGGACGGTGCCGGCCGACCAGTCGACGTGCGGGGTCGGCTCGTCGACGTGCAGGGTCTGCGGCAGGACGCCGTGACGCATCGCGAGGACCATCTTGATGATCCCGCCGACACCCGCGGCGGCCTGGGTGTGCCCGATGTTCGACTTGACCGAGCCGAGCCAGAGCGGCGTCTCCCGGTCGGTGCCGTACGTGGCGATCAGCGCCTGGGCTTCGATCGGGTCGCCGAGGGTCGTGCCGGTGCCGTGCGCCTCGACGGCGTCGACGTCCGAAGTGGACAGACCCGCGTTGGCCAGCGCCTGGCGGATGACACGCTGCTGGGCCGGGCCGCTGGGGGCGGTGATGCCGTTGGACGCGCCGTCCTGGTTGATCGCGCTGCCGCGCACGACGGCCAGCACCTGGTGGCCGTTGCGCTGGGCGTCGGAAAGCCGTTCCAGCAGCAGCATGCCGGCGCCTTCACCCCAGCCCGTGCCGTCGGCCGCGGCGGCGAACGCCTTGACCCGGCCGTCCTCGGCGAGGCCGCGCTGGCGCGAGAACTCGACGAACGTGGTGGGCGTCGCCATCACGGCGACACCGCCGGCGAGTGCCAGCGAGCACTCACCCGAACGCAGCGACTGCGCGGCGAGGTGCAGCGCGACCAGCGAAGACGAGCACGCGGTGTCGACGGTGACCGCCGGGCCGGTGAAGCCGAAGGTGTAGGACAGCCGGCCGGACACCACACTGCCCGCGTTGCCGGTGGCCAGGTAACCCTCGACGTCCTCGCCGGAGCTCTGCAGGAGCGTGGCGTAGTCCTGGCTGTTGGTCCCGGCGAACACGCCGATTTCCTGGCCACGCACCGACTTCGGGTCGATGCCGGCGCGCTCGAAGGCCTCCCACGACGTCTCCAGCAGCAGCCGCTGCTGCGGGTCCATGCCCAGCGCCTCGCGCGGCGAGATGCCGAAGAACCCGGCGTCGAAGTCGGCGACTTCGTAGAGGAACGCGCCGTGCCGCGCGGCGGAGGCGCCCAGGCCGCCGCCGAACAGCGCGTCGAAGTCCCAGCCGCGGTCGCCGGGCAGTTCGGAGACGGCGTCGCGGCCGTCGACGATCATCCGCCAGAGGTCCTCGGGCGAGTGGATGCCGCCGGGGTAGCGGCAGCTCATCGCGACGATGGCGATCGGGTCGTCGTCCTCGGCCGCGTGCGCCCGCACGACCTCCCCGGCGGTCTCGCCGGACAGCTCCGCACACAGGTGCTCGGCCAGCGCGGTCGGTGTCGGGTGGTCGTAAACGAGGGTCGAGGGCAGGGTCAGGCCGGTGGCCGCGGTGAGGCGGTTGCGCAGCTCGACCGCGGTGAGCGAGTCGAAACCCAGCTCGGTGAACGCCTTGTTCTCGGGGACGTCGGCGATCCCGGCGTGGCCGAGCACCGCCGCGACACCGCCGCGGACGAAGTCGACGACCAGCAGCCGCCGTTCGGTTTCGGGCAGCCCGGCGATCCGCTCGGCGAGCGATTCGGGTCGCGCGTCGTCCACTGTGGACTTGAGCGCACGGACCTCCGGGAGGTCACCGATGAGCGGGCTCGGCCGCGCGGCGGTGAAGCCGGGGGCGAACTTCGCCCAGTCGACATCGACGACGCAGACCGTCGCCGCGTCCGAGGCGACCGCACGGTCCAAAGCGGACAGGGCCAGCTCCGGGTCCATCTGCGGGACACCGCCGCGGCGCAGGCGTTCGCTGACGCCGTCGTCGGTGGCCATGCCGCTGCCCGCCCAGGCACCCCAGGCGATGGACGTCGCGGGCAGGCCGTCGGCGCGACGGCGTTCGGCGAGGGCGTCGAGCCCGGCGTTGGCCGCGGCGTAGTTGCCCTGGCCGGCCGCGCCGAACACCCCGGCGGTCGAGGAGAACAGCACGAACGCGGTGACGGGCAGGTCGCGGGTGAGCGCGTCGAGGTGCCCGGCGGCGGTGACCTTGGCCCGCGCGACCGTGGCGAACCGGTCGGCGTCGAGCGAGTCGACCACACCGTCGTCGAGCACGCCGGCGGTGTGGACCACCGTGGTCAGCGGGTGCTCGGCCGGGATGGCGGCGACGACCACGGCGAGGGCGTCACGGTCGGCCGCGTCGCAGGCGGTGATGGTGACGGAGACGCCGAGCGCGGTCAGTTCGTCTCGCAGGTCGGCGGCACCGGGTGCGTCGAGGCCGCGACGGCTGGTCAGCACCAGGTGCTCAACGCCGCGTCCGGCCAGGTGGCGGGCCACGCGGGCGCCGAGCGCGCCGGTGCCGCCGGTGATCAGCGCGGTGCCCGTGGGCTGCCAGTCGGCGGCCGGAGCATCGGTCGAGCGGACGATCCGGTGCCCGAAGACGCCGTGGTCCCGGACCGCGACCTGGTCTTCGTCGTGCCCGCCGGCCAGCACCGCGGCCAGCCGGGTGCCGGTCCGCGCGTCGAGCCGTTCGGGCAGGTCGAGCAGGCCGGCCCAGCGCTGCGGCTGCTCCAGCGCGGCGACCCGGCCGAGGCCCCAGACCTGCGCCTGGTCGGCGTCACGCAGGGCTTCGCCGCAGGTGACGGCCCCGGACGTGACGGTCCAGAGCCGCAGGTCGGAGCCCGCCTCGGCGAGCGCCCGCAGGGCGACGACCGTGTCCGGCAGACCGGCGTCACCCAGGGCCAGCAGGGAAAGCACCCCGGCGGCCGGGGCTTCGGCGAGCGCGACGCGGATCTGCGTCGCCAGCGCGTCACGGTCGGTCACCACGATCCGGCGCACGGTCGAGCCGTTCGCGGTCAGCGCGGAATCGACGTCGTCGACCAGGTCGTGCCCGGTCTCGGGGGTCAGCAGCAGCCAGTCGCCGGTGAGACGGCCGTCGAGGTTCAGCGGGGCCCAGTCCGTGCCGTAGCGCCAGTTGTCCACTGTGGACGCGGCGAGGCGGCGACGGCGCCAGCCCGCCAGCGACGGGACGAGGTCGGTCAGCGCGTCGGCGGGCAGGTCGAGGGTGTCCGAGACGGTGTTGAGGTCACCGGACTCGATCGCGGCCCAGAACCCGGCCTCGATCGGATCGACGACCGCCTCGACGGCACGCTCACGCGGCCAGAAGCGCCGGTGCTGGAACGGGTAGGTGGGCAGTTCGACGCGGGTGCCGGCGCCGCCGAGGACGGCGTCCCAGCTGACCGCCACACCGCGGACGTACGCCTGGGCCAGCGCCGTGACGGCGGCCTGCGGCTCGGGGCGTCCCCGGCGGGTGGCCGCGGCGAAGGTACCGCCGGACACGCAGTCCTGGGCCATCGCGGACAGCACGCCGTCCGGGCCCAGCTCGACGTAGGTCGTGACACCGGCGGCTTCGAGGGTGCGCATCCCGTCGAGGAAACGGACCGCGTCGCGGACGTGCCGGACCCAGTAGTCGGCGTCGAACTCGGTGACCAGTTCGCCGGTGACGTTCGAGACGATCGGGATAACCGGCGGACGGTAAGACAGTGTTTCGGCGATCTCGCGGAACTCGGCCAGCATCGGGTCCATCAGCGGCGAGTGGAACGCGTGGCTCACGGTGAGGCGCTTGGTCTTGCGGTCGGCGAAGTGCGCCGCCACGGCGAGCACCTCGGACTCGTCACCCGAGATGACCGTCGACATCGGACCGTTGAGGGCAGCGATGGCCGCCCGGTCCGACAGGTGTGGCGTGACCTCGGCCTCGGTGGCCTGGATCGCCACCATCGCACCACCGGACGGCAGCGCCTGCATGAGACGTCCGCGTGCCGCGACCAGCTTGACGGCGTCGGCCAGCGACAGGACGTTCGAGACGTGTGCGGCCGCCAGCTCGCCGATCGAGTGGCCGACCAGGTAGTCGGGTGTCACGCCCCAGTGCTCGAAGAGCCGGTAAAGCGCTACTTCCAGCGCGAACAGCGCGGCCTGGGTGTAGCTCGTCTGGTCCAGCAGGGCTGAATCGGGCGACCCGGCGTCGGCGAACATGACCATCCGCAGCGGCCGGTCCAGGTGCGCCTCGAACCCGGCGCAGACCTCGTCCATGGCGTCGGCGAACACACCGAACGCGTCGTACAGCTCACGCCCCATCCCGGCGCGCTGGCTGCCCTGCCCGCTGAACAGGAACGCCGACGCTCCGGCCGTGGCCGTGCCGGAAATCCCGGCTCCGGCGGCCAGCGCGGCCAGGCCGTCGAGCAGCTCATCCCGGTCCGCACCGGCGACAACCCCGCGGTGCTCGAACCGCGCTCGCGTGGTCAGCGACACGGCGACGTCCGCCGGCACGACGTCCGGGTGTTCGGCCAGGTGCGTGTGCAGCCGCCCGGCCAGCGCGTACAGCGCGTCCTCGGTCTTGGCCGAGAGGGTGAGCGGCACGATCGACGGCGCCGCGATGTCCTCGCCCACCTCCGGCTCGTCGGCCTGCTCGAGGATGACGTGCGCGTTCGTCCCGCTGATGCCGAACGACGAGACACCCGCACGGCGGGGCCGTCCGGTCTCCGGCCACGGCGTGGCCTCGGTGAGCAGCGCGACCGTGCCTTCGCTCCAGTCGATGTGCGGCGACGGCTCGTCCGCGTGCAGGGTCTGTGGGAGCAGGCCGTGGCGCATCGCCAGGACCATCTTGATCACGCCGGCGACCCCCGCGGCGGCCTGCGTGTGGCCGATGTTGGACTTGATCGAGCCGAGCCACAGCGGGTCGCCCGCACGCTCGGCGCCGTAGGTGGCGATCAGGGCTTGCGCCTCGATCGGATCACCCAGCGACGTGCCGGTGCCGTGCGCCTCGACGGCGTCCACATCGGACGGTGCGAGCCCGGCGCCGGTCAGTGCCTGGCGGATGACCCGCTGCTGCGAGGGGCCATTGGGGGCGGTGAGGCCGTTGGACGCGCCGTCCTGGTTGACCGCGCTGCCGCGGACCACGGCGAGCACCGGGTGGCCGTGGCGGCGGGCGTCCGACAGGCGCTCCAGCACGAGCATGCCGACACCCTCGCCGGAACCGAAGCCGTCGGCGGCCGCGCCGAACGCCTTGCACCGGCCGTCGGCGGCCAGGCCGCGCTGGCGGCTGAACTCGACCAGCATCTCCGGCGTCGACATCACGACGACACCGCCGGTGAGCGCCATCTCGCACTCGCCGTTGCGCAGCGCCTGAGCGGCGAGGTGCAGGGCGACCAAAGAGGACGAACAAGCAGTGTCCACAGTGACCGCGGGGCCTTCGAGGCCCAGGGTGTAGGAGATCCGGCCCGACGCGACACTCGCGGTGTTGCCGGTGCCGAAGTAGCCCTCGACGTCCTCGTCGGACGCGTGCAGCCGGGTGCCGTAGTCGTGGTAGGTCAGGCCGACGAACACACCCGACCGGCTGCCCCGCAGCGTCGCGGGGTCGATTCCGGCGCGCTCGACCGCCTCCCAGGACGTCTCCAGCAGCAGCCGCTGCTGCGGGTCCATCGCCATCGCCTCGCGCGGGCTGATCCCGAAGAACGCGGGGTCGAAGTCGGCGGCGCCGTCGAGGAAACCGCCCTCGCGGACGTAGCTGGTGCCGGCCGCGTCGGGGTCGGCGTTGTACAGGGCGGCCAGGTCCCAGCCGCGGTCGGCCGGGAACGGCCCGATGGCGTCACCGCCGCCGGAGACCAGGTTCCACAGGTCGTCCGGGTTGCGGACGCCGCCGGGAAACCGGCAGCTCATCGCCACGATGGCGATCGGCTCGTCGGTCGTGGTGGCCACGGCCACCGCAGTGGTCGGCGCGGGGGCGGCACCGGCCAGTTCGCCGCGGATGTGACGGGCCAGGACGTCGGCCGTCGGGTAGTCGAACACCAGGGTCGCGGGCAGCTTCAGCCCGGTGGCCGCGGTCATCCGGTTGCGGAAGTCGACCGCGGTCAGCGAGTCGAACCCGAGGTCGCGGAAGGCGAGCCCGGCGTCGATCGTGTCGGCGGACGCGTGCCCGAGCACGCCGGCCGCCTGGCCGAGCACGACCTCGAGCACGGCCGTGTGCTGGTCCTTTTCGGACAGTCCGGCGATGCGCGCGGCCAGCCCGGTCGGAGCTTCGGCCGCGAGGGCCGGCTTGGCGGCCAGGATCGCGGCCGCTTCCGGGATCTCGCTGATCAGCGGCCGGGCGCGGCCGGCGCTGAACGCGGGCACGAACTTGTCCCAGTCGATGTTCGCGATGGCCAGGAACGTGTCGTCGTGGTCGAGCGCCTGCTGGACGGCGCCGATCGCGACGTCCGGCGCCATGTCCGCGCTACCGCGGCGGCGCAGGACCTCTTCGACGACACCTTCGGCCATACCGCCGCCGGACCAGTGGCCCCAGGCCAGTGACGTCGCGGGCAGGCCGAGCGCACGCCGCCGCTCGGCGAGCGCGTCGAGGAAAGCGTTACCCGGCGCGTAGTTGCCCTGCCCGGCCAGGCCGAACGTGCCGGCGAACGAGGAGAACAGGACGAACGCGGACAGGTCGAGGTCGCGGGTCAGCTCGTCGAGGTTGACCGCGGCGGTGACCTTGACGCGCAGGGTGCGCTCGTACTGCTCGACGGTCAGCTCGTCCAGGATGTTGTCGTCGAGCACGGCTGCGGTGTGGACCACCGCGGTGAGGTCAGGCACGGATCCGATCAAGGCGGCCAGCGCGTCGCGGTCGGCGACGTCGCAGGCCGCGGTGGTGACCCGGGCACCGAGCGCGACGAGTTCGGCTTCCAGTTCCGGCGCGCCTGGGGCGTCGAGGCCCCGGCGGCTGGTCAGCAGGATGTGCTCGGCCCCGGCCCCGGCGAGCCAGCGGGCGACGTGCCCGCCGAGCGCCCCGGTCCCGCCGGTGACCAGCACCGTTCCTTCGGGACGCCACTGCCGCGTGGCCGGCGGCCGGGCGTGGCTCGGGTCGCGGACGAGCCGGCGCGCGAACGCCCCGGCCGCGCGCAGCGCGATCTGGTCCTCACCGTCGCTCGCGGCGAGCACCCCGGCGAGGCCGCGCAGGTCGGTGGCCCCGGCCAGGTCGGCGAGGCCGCCCCAGCGCTGGGGGTGTTCCTGGGCGACCACCCGGCCGAGGCCCCACAGCAGAGCCTGGTGCGGGTGCGTCAGGGCGTCCGCCGGGTCGACCGAGACCGCGCCGTGCGTGGTGATCCACAGTGGAGCGTCGATCCCGGCGTCGCCGAGGGCCTGGACGAGGGTCAGCGTGCCGGCCACGAACGCGGGCACGGCGGGGTACTCGGGGTGCGGCCGGTCGTCGGCCGCGAGGAACGAGACGACACCGGACGGCACTGCGTCCGGGCAGGCGTCGCGCAGCAGCTCGGCCAGCGTGGCTCGGTCGATCGTGGCGGCGTCGACGACCACCGGCACGACCGTGGTGCCTTCGAGCGCGGGGATTTCGCCGGTCTCCGGGACGACGATGATCCAGATCCCGTTCGGGGTGGTTCTGCGCTCCGGCAACGGCTTCCAGGTGACACGATAGCGCCACGAGTCCAGTTCGGAGCGCTCCTGCTCCTGGCGCCGCCAGGACGACAAGGCGGGCAGAAGTGCCCCGACGGCGCCGTCGTCCACGGCGAGGGTCCGCGCGAGCGCGTCGACGTCGCCGGAGTCCACCGCGGACCAGAACCGGGCTTCGGGTTCGGAGACGGTGACCGGCGCAACGGCGTCCGGGTCCTCCTCCAGCCAGAACCGCTCACGCTGGAACGGGTAGGTCGGCAGGTCGTGCTCCGGCGCGGGCAGCACGCCGAACGTGTGCGCCCAGTCGGGCGTCGCGCCGTGCACGTGGGCCTGCGTCAGCGCGCCGAGGAACTGGTCCGCGCCGCCTTCGTTGCGGCGCAGCGTGCCGACGGCCGTCGCGTCCGCGCCGAGGTCGTCGACGGTGTCCTGTACACCGACGGTCAGCACCGGGTGCGGGCTGCACTCGACGAACACCGAGTGCCCGCGGGCGATGAGTTCCCGGGTGACCGGCTCGAACCGGACGGTGTTGCGGAGGTTCTCGTACCAGTACCGGGCGTCCAGTCCGGTGGTGTCGATCGGCTCGCCGGTCACCGTCGAGTAGAACGGCACGTCGGCCTGACGAGGCTGGATCGGCGCGAGCAGGTCGAGGAGTTCGGTTTCCAGGGATTCGACGTGTGCGGAGTGCGACGCGTAGTCGACCGGAATCTTCTTGGCTCGGACGTCGCGTTCAGTGCAGTGCGCGACGAGTTCGTCCACCGCGTCCGCGTCGCCGGAGACGACGGTGGAGCGCGGGCCGTTGACCGCGGCCACCGACAGGCGCCCGTCCCAGGCCGCGACCAGCTCGACGACGGCGTCGTGCCCGAGCGGCACCGACACCATGCCGCCCCGGCCGGCCAGTGCGAGGATCGCCTTGCTGCGCAACGCGACAACCAGCGCGCCGTCCTCAAGCGACAGTCCGCCGGAGACGACCGCGGCCGCGATCTCACCCTGCGAGTGCCCGACGACGGCGGACGGCTCGACACCGTGCGCACGCCACAGCGCGGCCAGCGAAACCATGACCGCCCAGAGCACCGGCTGGACGACGTCCACCCGGTCGAACCCCGGCGCACCCTCCACGCCCCGGAGGACGTCGAGCAGCGACCAGTCCACATGGGACGACAGCGCCGCCGCGCATTCCTCGATCCGCGCGGCGAACACCGGCGACGCGTCGATCAGCTCGACGGCCATGCCGACCCACTGCGAGCCCTGACCGGGGAAGACGAAGACGGACTTGACGTCACCGCGCGCGGTCCCGGTGCCCAGCTCGCCGCGAGCGGCCGCGTCGAGGGCGGTAAGCGCTTCCTGGTGGTCGGCCGCCAGGAACGCGGACCGGTGTTCCAGGGCGGCCCGCGAGACGGCGAGCGCCCGGCCCACCGACGTCAGGTCGGCGTCCGGGTAGCGGGCCAGGTAGGTGCGCAGCTGCGCGGCCTGCTCGGCCAGCGCGGCGGGGGTACGGCCGGACAGCACCAGTGGCACGGCACCGCCGACGAGACCCGGCTCGGCGGACACCGGCTCGGCCTCCGGCGCCTGCTCCAGGATGATGTGCGCGTTCGTGCCGCTGACGCCGAACGCGGAGACCGCACCGCGGCGGGCGCGTCCGGTCTCCGGCCACGGCGTCCGCTCGGTGAGCAGCGACACCGCGCCCGAGTTCCAGTCCACGTGGGACGACGGCTGGTCGACGTGCAGGGTCTGCGGGAGCACGCCGTGTTCGAGGGCCTTGACCATCTTGATGATGCCGGCCACGCCGGCGGCGGCCTGGGTGTGCCCGATGTTCGACTTCACCGAGCCGAGCCACAGCGGGTCGCCCGGCCGGTCCTGGCCGTAGGTGGCCAGCAGGGCCTGCGCCTCGATCGGGTCACCGAGCACCGTGCCGGTGCCGTGCGCCTCGACGGTGTCCACATCGGACGGACGCAGCTTCGCGTTGCCCAGCGCCTGGCGGATCACGCGCTGCTGCGACGGGCCGTTCGGCGCGGTCAGGCCGTTGGACGCGCCGTCCTGGTTGATCGCGCTGCCGCGGATCACCGCGAGCACGGGGTGGCCGAGCCGCTGGGCGTCCGAGAGCCGCTCGACGAGCAGCATGCCGACACCCTCGCCCCAGCCGGTGCCGTCGGCGCCCTCGGCGAACGCCTTGCACCGGCCGTCCGGGGAAAGCCCGCGCTGGCGGGAGAACTCGACGAACGCCCGCGGCGTCGACATCACCGTGACGCCACCGGCCAGCGCCAGCGAGCACTCGCCGGTGCGCAGCGCCTGGACCGCGAGGTGCAGCGCCACCAGCGACGCCGAGCACGCGGTGTCGATCGTCATCGCCGGACCCTCGAGCCCGAAGCTGTAAGCGAGCCGGCCGGAGACCACCGCGGCCGAGTTGCCGGTGGCCAGGTAGCCCTCGATCTCGTCGGCGACGCTGTCGACGATGCCCGCGTAGTCCTGGCCGTTGGTGCCCACGAAGACCCCGGCCCGGCTGCCGCGCACGCTGTCCGGATCCACCCCGGCGCGCTCGAACGCCTCCCACGAAAGCTCGAGCAGCAGCCGTTGCTGCGGGTCCATCGCCACGGCTTCCCGCGGTGACACCCCGAAGAACCCGGCGTCGAAGCGGTCCGCGCCGGAGATGAACCCGCCCTCGCGGACGTAGCAGGTGCCCGCGTGGTCGGGGTCCGGGTGGTACAGCCCGGGCAGGTCCCAGCCGCGGTCGGCCGGGAACCCGCCGATCGCGTCGCCGCCGGTGTCCAGCAGCTCCCACAGGTCCTCGGGGCTGCGGACACCGCCGGGGAACCGGCAGCTCATCCCGACGATCGCGATCGGTTCCCTGGCCTTCTCGTCGGCCAGCCGCAAGCGGTCCTGCGCCTCTTGCAGGTCACGGGTGACCCGCTTGAGGTATTCGCGCAGCTTCTGCTCGTTCGCCATGTTCAGTCCTGTCGCAGTTCGTGGGTACGCCGGGCCGCCTCGGTCACGAGGTGCCGAACTTCTTGTCGATCAGCGCGAAGATCTCGTCGTCGGTCGCGTCGTCCAGCTCGTCGCCGAGGGCGGCGGGGACGTCCGCGGCCTGGTGCCAGGCGGTGCCCAGGTCTTTCAGCCGGGTGCCGATCCGGGTGCGGGTCTCGTCGTCGGGGGCCAGGTCAGCCAGCTCGTCCGGGCCGAGCGCGGCGAGCGCCGCCTCCAGCCGGTCCAGTTCGTCCAAAAGGGACACCGGGCCGGGGCCCTGTGCCGGCATCAGCTCGGCCCGCAGGTGTGCGGCCAGTGCCCGCGGGGTCGGGTGGTCGAACACGAGCGTCGCGGGCAGGGACAGCCCGGTCGCCGCGTCGAGCCGGTTGCGCAGCTCCACCGCGGACAGTGAGGTGAAGCCCAGCTCCTTGAAGGGCCGGGCGGGTTCGATCGCGCCGGTGTGCCCGAGCACCAGGCCGGCGGTCTCGCGGACGAGGTCCTCCAGCAGCCGGGTGCGTTCGGCGTCCGGCACGGCGGCCAGCCGCTCGGCGAACCCACGTTCGTCCACCGTGGACACTTCCGGCTGTGGCGCGAGGTCGGCCAGCAGCGGGCTGGGCCGCGACGCCGTGAACCCGGGCGCGAAGACCGGCCAGTCGATGTCGGCGACGGCGACGAGCGCGGACGGTTCGGCGACACCCAGCGCGGTGACGGCGACCCGCGGGTCCATCGCGGTGAACCCGGCGCGGCCGAGCCGGTCGCCGACGGCGCCGGCGGCCATGCCCTCCCCGGCCCAAGCGCCCCAGGCGATCGAGGTGGCGGGCAGGCCGTCCGCGCGGCGCTGTTCGGCGAGCGCGTCGAGGTAGGCGTTCGCCGCGGCGTAGGACGCCTGGCCGGCGTTGCCGACCGTCCCGGCGAACGCGCTGAACAGCACGAACGCGCTCAAGTCGCCGGTCAGCTCGTGCAGGTTCGCGGCGGCGGTCGCCTTTGCCCGCAGGACGTCGGTGAACCGGTCGGCGGTCAGCGCGTCGAGCACACCGTCGTCGAGCACACCGGCGGTGTGGACCACCGCGCCGACCGGGTGGTCGGCGAGGAACGCGGCCAGCTGCGTGCGGTCCCCGGCATCGCACGCGGCGATGGTGACGTCGGCGCCGAGGCCGGTCAGCTCGGTTTCGAGGGCGTCCGCGCCCGGGGCGGAGGGACCGCGACGGCTGATCAACAGGAGTCGTTCGACGCCCTGCCCGGCCAGGTAGCGGGCGACGGCCGAGCCGAGCGCGCCGGTGCCGCCGGTGACCAGCACCGGACCGGCGGCAGCCCAGTCAACCTCACCGCGTCCCGGCCGGGCCGGGGTCAGGCGGCGGGTGAACAGGCCGTTCGCCCTGACCGCGACCTGGTCCTCGCCGGTGCTGCCGGTCAGGATCCCGGTTAAGAGGGCGGCGGTCCGGTCGTCGAAGTGCTCCGGCAGGTCGATCAGCCCGCCCCAGCGGCGCGGGTGCTCGAGGGCGGCGGTGCGGGCGAGGCCCCACAGCATGGCCTGGTCCAGGTGGGACACCCGGTCGGCCGGGTGGGTGGCGACGGAGCCGCGGGTCGCGACCCACAGCGGTGCGTCGATGCCCGCGTCGCCGAGCGACTGCAGCAGCGTCGTCGTCACCTGCGGGCCGAGGCCGCCGAGGGCGAGCACGCCGTCGACGTCATCGAGCGAGGCCAGGCGGATGGTCAGGGTCTCGCGATCGGTGTCGTCGGTTTCGAGCACGGTCACCGACGCGGCTTTGGCGAGCGCGTCGATCGCCGGGTCGTTCGTCTCCCCCGGCGGGACGACCACCAGCCACGCGCCGAGGTCGCCGGGCAGCGGCTCGTCGATCGGGCGCCAGGCGACGCCGTAGCGCCAGGTGTCCACAGTGGACGTCTTGGTGGCGCGGGGTGCGGTGGTTTCGAGCCAGAACCGCTCGCCTTGGAACGGGTAGGTGGGCAGGTCTAGCAGCGAACGTTTCCCGCCGAAAACCGCCGCCCAGTCGGGCTCGGCTCCTGCGACGAACAGCGTCGCCAGGGCGGTCCGCAGCGCGAACGGTTCTTCGCGGTCACGGCGTTGCGCGGCCACGAACACCGCGGGTCCGGTCACGCAGTCCTGGGCCATCCCGGTGAGCACGCCGTCCGGTCCGAGTTCGACGAACGTGTCCACGCCGGACGCTTCCAGCGTGCGGACGCCGTCGAGGAACCGGACGGCGCCACGGACGTGCCGGACCCAGTAGTCCGCGTCGAACTCGGTGATCGGTTCGCCGGTGACGTTGGAGACGATCGGGATGACCGGCTGACCGTATGTCAGCGACTCCGCTATCCCGCGGAACTCGTCCAGCATCGGGTCCATCAACGGCGAGTGGAAGGCGTGGCTCACGGTCAGCTGCTTGGTCTTGCGGTCCGCGAAGTGTTCCGCCACGGCTTTTACGGCAGCCTCGTCACCGGAGACGACCGTCGAGTTCGGACCGTTCAGCGCGGCGACGGCCACCGCATCCGACAGGTGCGGCGTGATCTCGTCTTCGGTGGCCTGGATCGCGACCATCGCACCGCCGGACGGCAGCGCCTGCATGAGACGGCCGCGCGCGGCGACCAGCGTCGCGGCGTCGGCCAGTGAGAGCACGCCCGCGACGTGTGCCGCGGCCAGCTCGCCGATCGAATGGCCGAGCAGCTGATGCGGGGTGATGCCCCAGTGCTCGGACAGCCGGAACTGGGCCACCTCCAGCGCGAACAGCGCGGCTTGGGTGTAGGCGGTCCCGTCGAGCAGGGCGCCGGCCTCGGCGAACATGACCTCCTTGAGCGGCCGGTCCAGGTGGGCGTCGAGGTGCGCGCAGACGTTGTCGAGCGCGTCGGCGAACACCGGGAACTCGCGGTACAGGTCCCGGCCCATCCCCGGCCGCTGGCTGCCCTGGCCGGTGAACAGGAACCCGATCCGCCGTCCCTCCGAAGCCTCGCCCGTGGGCACGGAAGCCGCCCCCTCGGCGAGTGCGGTCAGCCCGGCCAGCAGTTCGGTCCGGTCGGCGGTGACCAGCGCGGCCCGGTGCCGGTGCGCGGCTCGGGTGGTGCTCAGCGCGTGCCCCAGCTGAGCCGGGGAAAGGTCCGGCGACGCGGTGACGTGCGCGGCCAGCCGGGCCGCCAGCGCACGCAGGGCCGGTGCCGACCGTGCGGAGAGTACGACCGGACCGTCCTCAAGGGACTCATCGGGAGCTTCGAGAGCCGGGGGCGCTTCCAGGACGACGTGGGCGTTGGTGCCGCCGATGCCGAACGACGAGACACCCGCGCGGCGCGGGCGGCCGGTGTCGGGCCACGGGGTCGTCTCGGTGAGCAGCGCGACCGTGCCGGCGCTCCAGTCGACCTCGGGGGTCGGCTCGTCGATGTGCAGCGTCTTCGGCAGCACGCCGTGGCGCATCGCCAGGATCATCTTGATGACGCCGGCCACCCCGGCCGCGGACTGCGTGTGCCCGAGGTTCGACTTCACCGAGCCGAGCCACAGCGGCGCGTCCGCGCGGTTCCGTCCGTAGGTCGCGATCAGGGCCTGCGCCTCGATCGGGTCGCCCAGTGAGGTTCCCGTGCCGTGCGCCTCGACGGCGTCCACATCGGACGGTGCCAGGCCGGCGTCGGCCAGTGCCTGCCGGATGACGCGCTGCTGCGACGGGCCGTTCGGGGCGGTCAGGCCGTTCGACGCGCCGTCGGAGTTCACCGCGCTGCCGCGCAGCAGGGCGAGGACGCGGTGGCCGTTGCGCCGCGCGTCCGACAGGCGCTCCAGCAGGATCAGGCCGACACCCTCACCCCAGCCGGTGCCGTCGGCCCCCGCGGCGAACGCCTTGCAGCGGCCGTCGGCGGAAAGGCCGCGCTGGCGGGAGAACTCGACGAACGCGCCCGGCTTGGACATCACCGTCGCGCCGCCGGCCAGGGCCAGCGAGCACTCGCCGTTGCGCAGCGCCCGCGTCGCGAGGTGCAGGGCGACCAGGGACGCCGAGCAGGCCGTGTCCACCGTGACCGCGGGGCCCTCGAGCCCGAAGGTGTAGGCGACGCGGCCGCAGACGACCGAGGCCGCGTTGCCCGTCAACAGGTAGCCCTCGACGCCTTCCGGCGATTCGTGCAGGCCGGGTGCGTAGTCCTGGCCGTTGGTCCCGACGAACACCCCGGTTTCACTGCCCCGCAAGGAGTCCGGGTCGATTCCGGCGCGTTCGAACAGCTCCCACGACGTCTCCAGCAGGAGCCGCTGCTGCGGGTCCATCGCCAGGGCTTCGCGGGGCGAGATGCCGAAGAAGCCGGCGTCGAACTTGTCGGCGTCGTAAAGGAATCCGCCCTCGCGGGCGTAGCAGGTGCCCTTGTGGTCGGGATCCGGGTCGTAGAGCGCGTCGAGGTCCCAGCCGCGGTTGGCCGGGAACGGCGCCATCGCGTCCCGGCCCGCGGCCAGCAGCTCCCACAGGTCCTCGGGGCTGTCGACCCCGCCGGGGTAGCGGCAGGTCATCGCGACGACGGCGATCGGGTCGTCGGCCACGGCCTTGACGACCGGCGCGAAGTCGCTCTCCCCCGCCTCGCCGCCCAGCATCGCGGCCAGCTCTGCCGGAGTCGGGTGGTCGAACGCGACGGTCGCGGGCAGCTTCAGCCCGGTCGCGGCGCTGAGCCGGTTGCGCAGCTCGACCGAGGTCAGCGAGTCGAAACCCAGCTCACGGAACGCGCGGCGCGGCTCGATCGCACTCGGGGAACCGTGCCCGAGCACGCCCGCGACGTGGGCCCGCACGAGGTCGAGCAGGAACCGCTCGCGGTCGGCGCCGGTCAGCGCGGCCAGCTGCCCGGCGAACCCGGCCGGAGCTTCTGCTGTGGACGGTGCGAAGCCGCCGAGCAAGGGACTGCGCCGGGACGCGGTGAAGGTTGGGACGAACCGGTCCCAGTCGACGTCCGCGACGACCGAGACGGTGTCACCCTGCTCGATCGCTCGCGTGATGCCGGTGACGGCGAGCGCGGGGTCCATCGCGACGAGGCCGTCGCGGCGGAGGCGGTCGCCGCGCAGGGTGTCGTCGGCCAGGCCGCCGCCCGCCCAGTGGCCCCAGCCGATCGCGGTGGCCGGGAGCCCGTCGGCCGCGCGCTGCTCGGCGAGGGCCTCCAGGAACGCGTTCGCGGCGGCGTAGTTGGCCTGGCCCGCGTTGCCGACCGTGCCCGCGAAAGAGGAAAACAGGACAAACGCGTCGAGGTCGCCGGTCAGCTCGTGCAACGCGAGGGCCGCGTCGAGCTTGGGGCGCAGGACGCCGTCGAAACGGTCGTCGGTCAGGGACGCGATGACGCCGTCGTCGAGGACGCCGGCGGTGTGCACCACCGCGGTCAGGTCCAGGCCGTCGAGCAGCGCGGCGAGGGCGTCGCGGTCGGCGACGTCGCACGCGGCGATCGTCACGTCGACCCCGAGTGCGGTCAGCTTGGCGCGCAGCTCTTCGGCACCCGGTGCGGACGCGCCGCTGCGGCTGGTGAGCACGAGGTGCTCGGCGCCGTTCGCGGCGAGCCACTCGGCGACCTGGCCGCCGAGCGCACCGGTACCGCCGGTGACCAGCACCGTTCCGCGCGGCTGCCAGCCGTCGGCGGCCGGGCGTGCCTTGGCCCGTACGAGCCGGCGGGCGAAGACGCCGGAGTCGCGCACGGCGAGCTGGTCCTCATCGGTCCCGGCCAGCACCGCGGCCAGGCGGGCCGCGGCCCGCTCGTCGAGGGTCTCCGGCAGGTCGAGCAGACCACTCCAGCGGTCCGGCTGCTCCAGCGCGGCGACCCGGCCGAAGCCCCAGGTCAGGGCCTGGTCGGGGTGCCGCACCCGGTCGCCGCGGCCGGTGGTGACCGCGCCGGAGGTGAGCGTCCACAAGGGAGCTTCAAGATCAGCCTGCAGCAGCTTCGTCGTCGCGGCGAGCGCTTCTCGGCCGTCGCCTACGAGAGAGACGATCCCGGTCAGCGGTTCGTCCGTCGGCTCACGGCGGACGTCAGCGCCGTGCGCGGCCAGCGCGTCGGCGACACCGAGGCCGTCCTCCCCCAGCACCAGCCAGACGCCGGAGAGCTTGGTGCGTTCGACGTCGACCGGCTCCCAGGTGACGCGGTACCGCCAGCTGTCCACGGTGGACGAGTCAAGGTGACGACGACGCCACGCGGCGAGCGCGGGCAGCACGTCGCGGAGGGTGTCCTCCGGCAGTCCGAGGTCGAGATCCGCGCGGTCGACCGCGTCCCAGAACCCGCCGTCCGAGCCGCCCGCGGTCGGCGCGGGGGCGTCGAGCCAGTAGCGGTCACGTTTGAAGGCGTAGGTCGGCAGGTCGACGGCCTGGCCGCCGCCGAACACCTTCGCCCAGTCCGGCGAGATGCCGCGGACGTGGGCGTCGGCCAGCGCGGTCAGGAACCGGCGGAGGCCGCCCTCGTCCCGCCGGAGCGTGCCCAGCGCAACGCCGAGATCGTCCACAGTGTCCTGAAGGCCGATGGTCAGCACCGGGTGCGGGCTGCATTCGACGAACACCGAGTGCCCGCGGGCGAGCAGCGCGCGGGTGGCGTCCTCGAACCGGACCGTGTTGCGGAGGTTGTCGTACCAGTAGCGGGCGCCGACGATCGTGGTGTCGATCGGCTCGCCGGTGACCGTGGAGTAGAAGGGGATCTCGGACGTGCGGGGCCGGATCGGGCCGAGCACGTCGAGGAGCTCGGCCTCCAGGGACTCGACGTGCGCCGAGTGCGACGCGTAGTCCACCGGGACCCGCTTGGCGCGGATTTCGCGTTCCGCGCAGCGGTCCATCAGCTCGTCGAGCGCGTCCGCATCCCCGGAGACGACGGTCGAGCGCGGCCCGTTGACCGCCGCGATCGAGATCCGGTCGTTGATCAGCGCGGCGACTTCGTCGTGCGGCAGCGGGATCGAGACCATGCCACCGCGCCCGGCGAGCGCCAGGATCGCCTTGCTGCGGAGGGCGACCACGCGGGCACCGTCCTCGAGGGACAGTGCGCCGGCGACGACCGCCGCCGCGATCTCGCCCTGCGAGTGGCCGACCACGGCGGACGGCTCGACGCCGTACGACCGCCACAGCGTCGCCAGGGAGACCATCACCGCCCACAGCACCGGCTGCACGACGTCGACGCGGTCGAACCCGGGTGCACCTTCAACGCCCCGCAGGACGTCCGTCAGCGACCAGTCCACAAAGGATGCAAGGGCTGCTTCACATGAAGTCATCCGGGCCGCGAACACCGGCGATTCGTCGAGCAGCCCGACGGCCATGCCGGCCCACTGCGAGCCCTGGCCGGGGAAGACGAACACGGACTTCACGCCGCCACGGGCCGAACCACGAACCACGGACGGCACGACGTCGCCGCGTCCCAGACCGGCCAGGACGTCGAGGGCCTCTTCCCTGCCGGAGGCCGCGAACGCGACCCGCTCCGGCAGCGCCGCGCGAGTCGTCGCCAGCGACCAGGCGAAATCGCCCAGTTCGACGTCCGGGTCGGCCAGCCGCTCGGCGAGCCGGGCGGCCTGCTCGGTAAGCGCTTCCGCCGTCCGGGCCGACAGCACGACCGGCACGACACCGGAAGCACCAGAAGTAACAGTCTCGACGACCGGCGCCTGCTCCAGCACCGCGTGCGCGTTCGTGCCGCTGACCCCGAACGACGACACCGCGGCGCGGCGCGGCCGGTCGGCCTCGGGCCACGGACGGGCTTCGGTGAGCAGCTCGACGGCCCCGGTGGACCAGTCGACGTGCGGTGTCGGCGCGTCGACGTGCAGGGTCCGCGGCAGCGCGCCGTGGCGCATGGCCATGACCATCTTGATGACGCCGCCGACACCGGCGGCGGCCTGGCTGTGCCCGATGTTGGACTTCAGCGACCCGAGCCAGAGCGGCGTCTCACGCTCACGGCCGTAGGTGGCGATCAGGGCCTGGGCCTCGATCGGGTCACCCAGGGTCGTGCCGGTGCCGTGCGCCTCGACGGCGTCCACTTCGGACGGTGTGAGCCGCGCGTTGGCCAGCGCCTGCCGGATCACCCGCTGCTGCGCGGGGCCGCTCGGCGCGGTCAGGCCGTTGGACGCACCGTCGGAGTTCACCGCGCTGCCGCGGACCACGGCGAGCACGCGGTGCCCGTTTCGCTGTGCGTCGGACAGCTTCTCCAGCACGAGCATCCCGGCGCCTTCGGCCCAGCCGGTGCCGTCCGCGGCGGCGGCGAACGGCTTGCAGCGGCCGTCGGCGGAGAGCCCGCGCTGGCGGGAGAACTCGATGAACGTCGCGGTTGTCGACATCACGGCGACGCCGCCGGCGAGCGCGAGCGTGCACTCGCCGGACCGCAGGGCCTGCCCGGCCAGGTGCAGCGCGACCAGCGAAGACGAGCACGCCGTGTCGACGCTGACCGCGGGCCCTTCGAGGCCGAGGGTGAAGGCGACGCGACCGGACGCGACGCTGCCCGCGCTGCCGTTGCCGAGGTAGGCCTCGACGTCGGCGGGCGCGTGCGGCAGCCGGGAGCCGTAGTCGTGGTACATCACGCCGGCGAACACCCCGGCGCGGGTGCCGCGCACCGACTCCGGCGGGATGCCCGCGCGTTCCAGGGCCTCCCACGAGACCTCGAGCAGCAGGCGCTGCTGCGGGTCCATCGCCAGCGCCTCGCGGGGCGAGATGCCGAAGAACTCGGCGTCGAACTCGTCGGCGTCGTGCAGGAACCCGCCTTCGCGGGCGTAGAACGTGCCCGCGTGGTCGGGGTCCGGGTGGTACAGCTCGCCGAGGTCCCAGCCGCGCCGCTCAGGGAAGGCGCCCACGGCGTCCCGGCCCTCGTCGACCAGCTCCCACAGGTCTTCGGGCGAGCGGACGCCGCCGGGATAGCGGCAGCTCATCCCGACGATGGCGATCGGTTCGGCGTCACGCTCCCGCTCCTCGCGCAGCTCCCGCCGGACCTGCCGGAGATCGGTGGTCACCCGCTTGAGATAGTCCCGCAGCTTGTCCTCAGTGGACATTCAGCTCACCCCAGCCCGTCGGCATGTCGCCCATCCCTCACACAGTCCCGAGTTCGCTGTCGATCAGCGCGAACATCGCATCGTCGTCGGCGGTGTCGATCTCGACGTCGTCCGCCGGGTGCTCGTCTTCGGTCCATTCGGCCAGCAGGGCCCGCAGCCGGGCGGTGATCCGCACGCGGTCGGGGTCGCCGGAGTCCACCGTGGACAGTGCGCCGCGCAGGTGGTCCAGCTGCGCCAGCACCGGCAGGTCCGACACCGCCGGTGCGGCCGGCGCCAGCTCGGTCAGCACGTAGCCGGCCAGCGCGCGCGGGGTCGGGTGGTCGAAGATCAGCGTCACCGGCAGGCGCAGGCCGAGGGCCGCGGTGAGCCGGTTGCGCAGCTCGACCGCGGTCAGCGAGTCGAAGCCGATCTCCTTGAACGCCTGGTCGCCGTCGATCGTCGCGGCCGAGGCGAACCCGAGCACGGTCGCGGTCTCGGCCAGCACGGCGTCCAGCGCCAGCTGCGACCGGTCCGCGTCGGGGGCCGTCGCCAGGCGGCCGGCCAGCGACGCGGTGTCCACCTGCTCGTCGGCACGGCGGGACCGGGTCCGGATCAGCTCCCGCAGCAGCGGCGGGACGTCCCCGCCGGCGCGCGCCCGGAGTGTGGCCAGGTCCAGCCGGGCCGGGACGAGCGTGGCGTCGGCCTGGCGCAGCGCGACGTCGAACAGCGCGAGCCCTTCGACGCTGGGCAGCGCGCCCACGCCGGATCGGGTCATCCGGCTCAGGTCGGCGTCGGCGAGGTGCCCGGTCATGCCACTGCGCTCGGCCCAGAAACCCCAGGCCAGCGCGGTGCCGGCCAGGCCGCGGGCCCGGCGCCGCGCGGCGAGCGCGTCCAAGAAGGCGTTGGCGGCGGCGTAGTTGCCCTGCCCGGCGGTGCCGAGCGTCGCGGCCACCGAGGAGAACAGCACGAACGCCGTGAGCGGCCGGTCCGCGGTCAGCTCGTCCAGGTGGACGGCGGCGTCGACCTTCGGCCGCAGCACAGCGGCCAGCCGCTCGGGGGTCAGCGAGGCGAGGACGCCGTCGTCGAGCACCCCGGCCGCGTGGACCACGCCGGTGAGGTCGGGCAGCGCGTCGAGCAGGCCGGCCAGCGCCGCGCGGTCGGCGGCGTCGCAGGCGGCGATCGTGACGTCGGCGCCGAGGTCGCGCAACCGCGTCGCCAGCTCCGGTGCACCCGGCGCGTCCAGCCCCTTCCGGCTGGTCAGGACCAGCTTGCGGACGCCGTGCGCGGTGATCAGGTGTTCCGCCAGCAGAGCGCCGAGGGTGCCGGTGCCGCCGGTGACGAGGACCGTGCCGTCGAACACCGGCAGGTCACCCTCGGCGGGCTTGACCCGGCGCAGCCGCGGCACGTACGTCGTGCCGTTCTGCACGGCGAGCTGCGGCTCCCCCGTGGCGAGCGCCCGCGGCAGGAGGCCTTCCTCGGCCGGGGTGACGTCGGCGAGCACGAACCGGCCGGGGTGCTCGGACTGCGCCGCGCGGAGCAGGCCCCAGACCGCCGCCCCCGCCGGGTCGTCCGCCCGGGCACCCGAGGTCAGCAGCACCAGCTTGGCCGCCGCGAAGCGCTCGTCGGACGTCCACCGCCGGGCCAGGTCCAGCGCGCGGGCGGCGGCCGTGTGGGTGCGCTCCACCAGCTCGTCTGACTCCGGCGCGATCCGGATGACGACAAACCCTTCCGGTGTTTCCAGCTCGTCGAGATCGTCACACCAAAGGACGGTGGAGTCCGCTTCGGACGGTTCGAGTTCGGTCCAGTCCACCCGGAACAGTGAGTCGGGTGCGGCACCGGTGAGGGTCCGGGTCAGCGGCCGCAGCAGCAGGGAGTCCACTGTGGCCACCGGCGTACCGGTCTCGTCGGCGACGGCGAGCGCCAGCTCTCCCTCGCCCACGGTCAGCCGGACGCGCAACGCGGCCGCGCCGGTGCGGTGCAGCGTGATGCCGCGCCAGGAGAACGGGATGCTGCTCGTGCCATCTGCGCCGATCAGGACGTCGTGCCCGGCGGCGTGGAGCGCGGCGTCGAGCAGGGCCGGGTGCAGCCCGAACCGGGCGGCGTCGTCGGTCGGCAGGACCACCTCGGCGTAGACGTCCCGGCCGGACCGCCAGGCCGCGCGCAGGCCCTGGAACACCGGGCCGTAGCCGAACCCGGCGTCCGCGAGGTCCTGGTAGAGCGCGTCGACGTCGATCGGCTCGGCCTCGGGCGGCCACGCGGTCAGCGCGGTACCGGCCGATGCCGACGTGCCGAGGACGCCGGTCGCGTGGCGGGTCCAGTCGCCGTGGTCGTCCTGGCGGGAGTGGAAGGTGATCGCGCGGCGGCCGTCGTCGTCGGACGGCGCGACCGCGACCTGCACGGTGACCGCGCCGCGCTCCGGCAGGAGCAGCGGGCCTTCGAGGGTCAGCTCTTCGAGCGCGTCACAGCCGGTGTCCTCGGCCGCGCGCAACGCCAGTTCGACGAACGCGGTCCCGGGCAGGAGCACGGTGTCGAACACCGCATGGTCGGTCAGCCACGGGTGGGTCCGCTGGGCCAGCCGCCCGGTGTAGAGCAGGCCACCGGTGCCGGCGAGCCGGACGGCGGCGCCGAGCAGCGGGTGCCCGGCCTCGCCCAGCCCGGCCGAGGACAGCTCACCCGCGCCGGCGGCGGCTTCGAGCCAGAAGCGCTGGCGCTGGAACGGGTAGGTCGGCAGGTCTTCGACGACCCGGCCGCCGGGCAGCACCGTGCTCCAGTCCGGGGTCGCGCCGCAGACGTGGGCCTGCGCCAGCGCGTTCAGGAACCGGGCCGGGCCACCGTCGTCGCGCCGCAGGGTGCCGACGGCGACCGCGTCCACGCCGAGTTCGTCCACAGTGTCCTGGACGCCGATGGTGAGGACGGGGTGCGGGCTGCACTCGACGAACACCGAGTGGCCGCGCTCGGCAAGCTGGCGCACGACCGCCTCGAACCGGACCGTGTTGCGCAGGTTCTCGTACCAGTACCGGGCGCCCATCACGGTCGTGTCGAGCGGGTCGCCGGTGACCGTCGAGTAGAACGGCACCTCCGCGGCGCGCGGCCGGATCGGGGCCAGGACGTCCAGCAGCTCGGTTTCCAGGGACTCGACGTGCGCCGAGTGGGACGCGTAGTCCACCGGGATCCGCTTGGCCCGGATTTCCCCGGCCTCACAACGATCCATCAGCTCGTCGAGCGCGTCGGCATCACCCGAGACGACAGTGGAGCGCGGTCCGTTGACCGCCGCCACGGAGATCCGGTCGTCGATCAGCGCGGTCGCTTCGTCGTACGGCAACGGGATCGAGACCATGCCACCGCGGCCGGCCAGCGCGAGGATCGCCTTGCTGCGCAACGCGACGACCAGCGCACCGTCCTCAAGCGACAATGCTCCCGCGACGACGGCGGCGGCGATCTCACCCTGGGAGTGACCGACCACAGCGGACGGCTCGACACCGTGCGCACGCCACAGCGCCGCCAGTGAAACCATCACCGCCCACAGCACCGGCTGGACCACGTCGACCCGATCGAACCCCGGCGCACCTTCGACACTCCGGAGGACGTCGAGCAGCGACCAGTCCACATGGGACGCCAGCGCGTCCGCGCACTCACCGAGTCGCGCCGCGAACGCGGGCGACGATTCGGCCAGCTCGACGGCCATCCCGGCCCACTGCGAACCCTGGCCTGGGAAGACGAACGCCGTCCGTCCGGAGCCGCGCACCGAACCCATGACTACATCGGGCGAACTGCCGCCCTCTGCCAGTGTGGCGAGCTGCTCCCGGAGGTTGGTGCCGAGCAGCACGGCGCGCTGGGGGAACCTCGCCCGCGTCGACGTCAGGGTGTGCGCGATGTCCACATCGGACACCGTCGTGTTCGTCAGGTAGGCCAGCAGGTTCTTGGTCTGGTCCCGGAGTTCACCGTCGGTTCGGGCGGACAGGACGACCGGTGCAGGTCCAGCGTGCGACTCGAGAGCGTCCGTCGGCGGTGCCTGTTCGAGCACGGCGTGGGCGTTGGTGCCGCTTACCCCGAACGACGACACCGCGACCCGGCGCGGGCGGCCGGTCTCCGGCCACGGCCGTTCCTCGGCGAGCAAGGCGACGGTCCCGGCGGACCAGTCGACGTGCGGGGTCGGCTCGTCCACGTGCAAGGTGCGCGGGAGGACGCCGTGGCGTAGGGCCTGGACCATCTTGATCACGCCGCCGATGCCCGCGGCCGCCTGTGTGTGCCCGATGTTGGACTTCAACGACCCCAGCCACAGCGGCGTCTCGCGGTCTCGGCCGTACGTCGCGATCAGCGCGTCGGCCTCGATCGGGTCGCCCAGTGTCGTCCCGGTGCCGTGCGCCTCGACGGCGTCGACATCCGAAGTGGACAGTCCAGAAGCGGCGAGCGCACGGCGGATGACCCGTTGCTGCGAAGGGCCGTTGGGGGCGGTGAGACCGTTGGACGCGCCGTCCGAGTTGACCGCAGAACCGCGCAGCACGGCCAGGATCTGGTGGCCGTGGCGCTGGGCGTCGGAAAGCCGTTCCAGCACCAGGACTCCGGCGCCCTCGGCCCAGCCGGTGCCGTCCGCGGCAGCGGAGAACGCCTTGCAGCGGCCGTCGGCGGACAGGCCGCGCTGGCGCGAGAACTCGATGAACATGCCGGGCCGCGACATCACCGCGGCCCCGGCGGCCAGGGCCAGCGAGCACTCGCCGGCGCGCAGGGCCTGGGCCGCCCAGTGCAGCGCGACCAGCGACGACGAGCACGCCGTGTCGACGGTGACGGCAGGTCCTTCGAGGCCGAACGTGTAGGCCAGCCGGCCCGAGACGACGCTGCCGGTGGTACCGGTGAGCAGGTAACCGTCGGCGCCGCCGGCCGCCTCGTGCAGCCGCGGGCCGTAGTCGGTCGCCATCGCGCCGACAAAAACCCCGGTGGACGTGCCGCGCAGCGCGGCCGGGTCGAGGCCGGCGCGTTCGAACGCCTCCCAGGTCAGCTCCAGCAGCACCCGCTGCTGCGGGTCCATCGCGACGGCCTCTCGCGGCGAAATGCCGAAGAAAGCCGGATCGAAGTCCGCGACACCGTCGAGGAACCCGCCGCCGCGGGCGTAGGTCGTGCCGGCGTGTTCCGGGTCGGGGTCGTAGAGCGCGTCGAGGTCCCAGCCGCGGTCCGCCGGGAAGTCACCGATCGCGTCGACACCCTCGGTGACCAGCCGCCACAGGTCTTCGGGGGTCCGGACGCCGCCGGGGTAACGGCAGCTCATCGCCACGATGGCGATCGGCTCGTCGCTCGTGGCCACAGTCTCCGCGGCGGCCTCGGGAGCGCCGGACAGCTCGGTTTCGAGGTGCCGGGCGAGCGCGGCCGGTGTCGGGTGGTCGAACAGCACGCCGCTGCCGAGCCGGAGGCCGGTCACCTGGCCGAGGTGGTCGCGCAGCTCGACCGCGGTGAGCGAGTCGATGCCGAGCTCCTTGAACGTCCGGTCCGCGTCGACGTCGTTCGCCCCGGCGTAGTCGAGCACCAGCGCGACACCCGCGCGGACGACGTCGCCGAGCCGGCGGTCGCGTTCGGCGGCGGGCAGGTCCGCGACGCTCTGCGCCCACGACCGCTCGGCAGCGGGGGCCGCGGTGCGTGCGGGGCCGTCGAACCAGTGCCGGACGCGCTGGAACGGGTAGGTCGGCAGGTCGACACGGTTGCCGCGGTCGCCGTAGACCGCGGTCCAGTCGACGTCGGCGCCGTGGACGTGCAGCTGCGCCAGGGCGTGGTGGAAGGTGAACGTCTCGTCGCGGTCCCGGCGCAGCGCGGCGGCGAAGGTGCCGGAGACGCTCTCGCGGGCCATCGCGCACAGCACGCCGTCCGGGCCCAGCTCGACGAACACGGCGTCGCCGACCGTGACTACGGCGTCGGCGAAACGGACCGCCTCGCGCACGTGCCGCGTCCAGTAACCCGGGTCGGCGAGCTGTTCGGCGGTGGCGATGCGGCCGGTGAGGCCGGAGACGATCGGGATCCGCGGCTCTTGATAGGTCATCGTCTCGGCGACCGCAAAGAAATCGTCGAGCATCGCGTCCATGTGCGGCGAGTGGAACGCGTGGCTCACCGTGAGACGTTTGGTCTTGCGTCCCAGCCCGGCGAAGTGGTTAGCCAGCGCATTGATGGCATCCGCGTCTCCGGACAGCACGACCGCCTGCGGCCCGTTGACCGCGGCGATCGACACCGCGGGAGTCAGGACGGAAAGCGCGTCCGCTTCGGTGGCCTCGACGGCGAGCATCGCTCCCCCGCCCGGCAACGCGTCCATCAAGCGCCCGCGTGCGGCCACCAGTTCGGCCGCGTCGTCGAGGGACAGCACCCCGGCGACGTGGGCCGCGGCCAACTCGCCGACGGAGTGTCCGATGAGGACGGACGGACGCACACCGCGGCTTTCCATCAGCCGGAACAACGCGACTTCGAGGGCGAACAACGCCGATTGCGTGTACCGGGTCCGGTCGAGGAGTTCCGTGGGCTCGAACAGGACGTCGCGCAGCGGCACGTCGAGGTGGCGGTCGAGGCGGGCGCAGACGTCGTCCAGCGCGGCGGCGAAGACCGGCTCGGTCGCGTAAAGCCCTTGTCCCGCACCGGTTCGCTGGCTGCCCTGACCGGAGAACAGGAACGCCACCGGACGCGCGTCGCGGGTGGACCCTCGGACGACCGACCGTGACGAACCGCCCGCGGCGAGGACGTCGAGCGCTCCCGCGAGATCGCCGTCCGGCACGACCACCGCGCGGTGCTCGAGGGACGCGCGCGTCGTCACCAGGGAGTACCCGACGTCGACCGGATCGTGCGCGGCCAGCTCGTCCCACAGCGATTTCGCCTGCGCGGCAAGCGCTTCCGGCGACCGGGCGGACAGTACCAGCGGCAGCGGGTCCCCGCCGGTGGCCCGGCGCACCGGTGCCGGGGCCGCGGCGAGAACGACGTGACAGTTGGTGCCGCCCATGCCGAACGAGCTGACCCCGGCCAGCCGGTGCGGGCCGGTCCACGACGTCGGCTCGGTCGTCACGCGCAGGTTCAGCGCGTCGAGGGGGATGTCCGGGTTGGGCGTCGCGAAGTTGAGGCTCGGCGTGATCTCGCCGTGCCACAGGCACAGCGCCGCCTTCAGCAGCCCGGTGATGCCCGCGGCGCCTTCCAGGTGGCCGACGTTGGTCTTGGCCGAACCGACGAGCAGCGGTGTGCCGTCCGCGCGGGCCGTGCCGATCACCGCGCCGAGCGCGGCGGCCTCGATCGGGTCGCCGACGCGTGTGCCGGTGCCGTGCAGCTCGACGTACTCGACGTCACCCGGCTCGGTGCCGGCCCGTTCGTGCGCCAGCCGCAGCACCTCGCGCTGCGCGGATTCACTCGGTGTGGTCAGGGTTTCCGCGGTGCCGCCGTTGTTGACGGCCGTGCCGCGGATGACGCCGTAGACGCGGTCGCCGTCGGCGAGGGCGTCGGCGAGCGGGCGCAGCACGACCAGGCCGCCGCCTTCACCGCGCACGTACCCGTTGGCGCGGGCGTCGAAGGTGAAGCAGCGGCCGTCCGGCGACAGTCCGCCGAAGCGGGACGCGCCGACCGCGCTGTCGGCGATCAGGTTCAGGTTGACCCCGCCCGCGAGCGCCACCGCGGATTCGCCGCGGCGCAGGCTTTCGCAGGCCAGGTGGACCGCGACCAGCGACGACGACTGTCCACTGTCGACAACGAGGCTCGGCCCGCGCAGGCCGAGGGTGTAGGAGACGCGGTTGGCGATCACGCCGCGGTGCGAGCCGGTCAGCGAGTGCTGGGTGCTGACGCCGTGCTCGGTGAGCAGGTGGGCGTAGTCGTCCCAGATGGCGCCGAAGAAGACGCCCGCGTTCTCGCCGTCGAGCCGGGACGGCGGCAGGCCGGCGTCCTCCAGGGCCTCCCAGCTCAGTTCCAGCATCAGCCGCTGCTGCGGGTCCATCACCGCGGCCTCGCGCGGGGAAATCCCGAAGAAGGCGGCGTCGAAGCCGTCCACGTCGTCGAGGAAGGCGCCGAAGCCGGTGCCCGGAGCATCGTCCGGCCCGGTCCAGCGCTCGGGCGGGGTCTCGGTGACCGCGTGCCGGCCGTGGCGCAGCAGGTCCCAGTACGCCCCCGGTCCCGGCGCGGCGGGCAGGCGGCAGGCCATTCCGACGATCGCGATGCCGAACTCAAGCTTGGACAAGGCGAGTCCTCCACAGATCGCGGACGGGCGGGAGCTGCCGCGACGAGCCCGTCACGCGGCGTGCGAACGCCCGACGTTCGTCGTGAACAGGCAAAACGCTACTGAGCCCTGACCAGGCCAGAAACCCCTAGCGGGGCCCCTAGGCACCCTGCACGTCACCCTGCGGGACAAGGGAAAACACCCTCGAACCCCGAGGGCGGAAGGCGCTCGCGCTCCGGCGTAACGCCCTGAAGGTGCCCCTCATGGACGTCCAGTCCCTGAAGGTGCCCTTCACGGCATTGAACCCCGAGGGGAAACTGAGTCAGACGGCCTTGCCGCGTTGAAGTTGTGTCGATGGAGGATTCGGGACGCTGGATGTCCAGAAAGCTCCATCGACAAACCTCGAGGTCCGTTGACAGCGCTCGCCGTCACCGCGCTCCCGCCCCAGCGCAATGCCCTGAAGGTGCCCCTCACGGCATGGAACTGGCACCGAACCCTCGAGGAGGAAGGCTGGGTCAGACGGCCTTGCCGCGGTTGAGGTAGGTCAGCACCGCGAGCACCCGACGGTTGTCGTCGTTGGACGGTGGCAGGTTCAGCTTCGTGAAGATGTTCGAGATGTGCTTGCCGACCGTGCCGTCGCTGAAGTTGAGGCTCTGCGCGATGCCGGCGTTGGACCGGCCCTCGGCCATCATCTCCAGCACCTCGCGCTCGCGCGGGCTGAGCGTCTCGAAGGGCTCGTTGCGCGCCTGGCGCGCCAGCAGCTTCGCGATCACCGTCGCGTCCATCGCCGTGCCGCCGGCCGCGACCCGCCGCACCGCCTCGACGAACTCCTCGGCGTCGCCGACGCGGTCCTTCAGCAGGTAGCCGACGCCACCGGCGCCGTCCTGCAGGAGTTCGTTGGCGTACAACTGTTCCACGTGCTGGGACAGCACCAGCACCGGCAGCCCGGGCACCTGCTTGCGCGCGGCCAGCGCGGCCTGCAGGCCTTCGTCGGTGAAGCTCGGCGGCAGCCGGACGTCGACCACGGCCACGTCCGGGCGGTGCTCCAGCAGCGCCTTCAGCAGCTCGGGCCCGGTCTCCACCGCGGCGACGATGTCGAAACCGTGCGACTGCAGCAGCAGTGTCAAGCCGTCCCTTAGGAGAGCGAGGTCTTCGGCGAGCACAACGCGCACGGGATCTCCAAACTCACGCGGGTCGGTCCGCCGGGCCGGCTGACGACGCTCAGACTACCGTCGAAGGCTTCGAGCCTTTGGGTGATCCCGCGCAGCCCGGACCCGGCGGCAAGATCGGCACCGCCGCGGCCCTCGTCGATCACCGCGCCGGTCAGCAGCCCGTCGGCGAACCGCAGCCGCACGGTGACGTCCCGGGTTTCGGCGTGCTTGACGACGTTGGCCAGCGCCTCGCACACGCTGAAGTACACCGCCGCCTCCACCGCCGGCTCGAACCGGCCGGGCAGCTCGATGTCCATGGTCGCGTCCAGCGGCAGGTCCAGCACGAACGCCCGCAGCGCGTCGCGGAGCCCGCGCTCGGCGAGCACCGGCGGGTGGATGCCGTGCACCAGGTCCCGCAGCTCCTGCAGGGCCTTGCTCGAGGAGTCCCGCAGCTCGGTCACCAGCTCCTTGGCCCGGCTCGGGTCGCGGTCGATGAACTGGGACAGCGCGGCCAGCTTCATCCGCATCGCGACCAGCCGCGCCTGGGCGCCGTCGTGCAGATCGCGCTCGATGCGGCGCAGCTCGGCGGCCTGCGTGGCCAGCGCGTCCGCGCGGGTGCGGGTCAGCTGCTGGACGCGGTCGTTGAGCTTCCCACGGCGTCCCGGCTTGAGCAGCAGGGACGTCCATTCGCCGCGCAGCCGCAGCAGCGGGCCGGCGAAGGCCACCCCGGCCGCGACGCACGCCAGCCCGACGGCGATCTGCAGTGGCACCTCGGTGCCACCCAGCCACGAGAGCTCGCCGACGATCCCCGCCGCCTGGCCCACGGCCAGCACCACCGCGGTCAGCCCGGCCAGCACCAGCAGCACCGGGAACAGCGCGAGCGCGCCGCCGACCACCGGGTCGGCCAGCAGCCAGGCCAGGTCGCGCCAGGTCGCCGGGTCACCCCAGATCCAGCGGACGCGCAGCGAGACCGCCGCGAACCAGCGGCGCTTGTGGTAGTCCTTCCCGCTCCAGTACCAGCCGTGCTCGGTGCGCTCGAGCCGCGGCCGCGGCCGGTACGGCACCGCCACGGGCACCCCGGACCAGCGTCCGGACAGCTCGCGCGCGGTGTTCGCGATCCGCCGGATCAGCACCGTGACCAGCAGGAACAGCGGGAACATGCCGAGCCCGAACCACAGCACCAGCGAAAGCAGGGTGGCGACCGCGAGCGCCGCCTCCCCCACGTTGAGCAGGCCGAGCGCCGCGCCGCGCGCGAGGTCCCGCGGCGCCTGCCGCAGCCGGGTGGCCACGGGTGCGCCCACGGCGACCGCCGTGTCACTCATGTCGGTACCTCCTCCGGGCGTGCCCACCCGGTCAGTCTGACTCACGGAGTGTGTCCGGGCGGAGACGGATACCACCCCTGCCCGCATAAAGAAAACTCCACCCCGGTCGGGGTAGAAGAGGGGTTCTTACGAGATCCACTGGCTTCTACGTTGGAAACACACCACCGACGACCTGGGAGAACCCGATGACCACCACCGCCCCGAAGACCAGCGCAGCCGGCGCGATCGTGACCAACCTGGTCGTCGACCTGGTCGCCCCGATCGCCCTCTACTACGGCCTCCGCGCCGCCGGCGTCGACCAGCTGCTCGCCCTGCTCGCCGGCGGCGCCGCGCCCCTGCTCCACGTGATCTGGCAGGTCGTGCGGACCCGCAAGGTCGGCGGCCTGGCGCTGTTCACCCTGACCATCCTGGTGCTGAGCGTCGCCGCGTCGTTCCTCACCGGCAGCGAGCGGTTCCTGCTGGCCAAGGACGGCTGGCTGACCGCCGTCGCCGGCCTCTGGCTGCTCGGCACACTCCGCACGAACCGCCCGTTCATCTACGAGGCCGCGCGGCCGATCGCCGACGCCAAGGCGAAGACGCCGGAAGACACCTGGACCCACCGCTTCGCCACCTCGGAGAGCTTCCGCCACGGCATGCGCGTCGTCACCGCCGCCTGGGGCATCGCGCTCGTGCTCGACGCCGTGGTCCGCGGCGTCATGGCCTACACCCTGCCGGTCGACCTGGTCCCGGGCCTCGGTGGCGCGCAGTACGCCGTGCTCTTCATCGGCCTGCAGATCTTCGGCCAGGTCTACGGCCAGCGCACCGGCCTGATCGGCGACAAGAAGAAGAGCGCCGCGACCGGCGCCGTCGCCGCCTGAACCACCCCGCCCCGCCCGCCGGTGATCCGGACGAAACCTCCGAAAAGGAAGCAGACCATGTCCCGCCATTTCGCGTTCGTCACCATCCCCGCCCACGGGCACGTCAACCCCACCATCGCGGTCGTGGCCGAGCTCGTCGGCCGTGGCCACCGGGTCACCTACGCCGCCACCGCCGAGTTCGCGCCCGCCCTGCGGGCCGCCGGCGCCGACGTCCTCGTCGTCGACACCACGCTCACCTCGACCCACCCCGGCAAGAAGGTCACCGCCGACGACGTCGCCTGGCTGCCGCTGATCCTGCTGCGCGAGAGCGCGCAGCTGGCGCCGGCGCTGCTGGCGCACTTCGACGGTGACCTGCCGGACGTCATCGCCTACGACGTCACGATGTACCCGCTCGCCCGGATGCTCGGCCGCCGCTGGGACCGGCCGACGCTGGAGCTGTTCCCGACCTTCGCCGCCAACACCGAGTACTCCGTGGCCGAAGAGGCCGAGCGCATCGCCGGCGTGGCCGCCGAGCACCCGGCCACCGCCGCGTTCCGCGCCGAGTTCACCGACTTCCTGTCCCACAACGGTTTCGAGGACGTCACCCCCGAGGACATCACGCGCGGCGAGCCGGACGAGCCGCGGCTGGTCTTCCTGACCCGCGAGTTCCAGTACGCCGGCGACACCTTCGACGAGCGCTTCGGCTTCGTCGGGCCGTGCCTGTCCGAGCGTGGGTTCCAGGGTGACTGGACGCCGCCGGAGACCGAGCTGCCGATCGTCTACGTCTCGCTCGGCACGGCCCACAACCTGCGTCCCGGCTTCTTCCGCGCCTGCGTGGCCGCCTTCGCCGGCCGGCCGGTGCACGTCGTGATGGCGATCGGCGACCGCGTGCCGGTGTCCGAGCTCGGCGAGCTGCCGCCGAACGTCGAGGTGCACGCCCGGGTCCCGCAGCTTTCCGTGCTGCGCCACGCGTCGGCGTTCGTCTGCCACGCCGGGATGGGCAGCACGATGGAGTCGCTGTACTTCGGCACGCCGCTGGTCGCGGTGCCGCAGATGCCCGAGCAGGACGTCGTGGCGCGGCGGATCGCCGAGCTGGGCCTCGGCCGGGCCCTGGACCGCGACGAGGTCACGCCGGAGAGCCTGCGCGAGGCCGTCGAAGCCGTGCTGGCCGACGACGCGCTGCACGCGCGGCTGCGCGCGGAGAGCCACCGTGTCCGTGAAGCCGGGGGTACCCGGACCGCCGCGGACAAGCTGGAGACGTACGCCGAAACCGCGTCCCGCTGACACTCCACCCGCCGACCGCTCAAAGCCGTGAAGGCCACATCGAGGGACTCTATGTCCCTCGATGTGGCCTTCACGGACTTTCGGGTGGTGGCGGTGGGCCACGGTCAAGCCGTACCGGCGATGGACGGCTCGAGCCCCGCGGGCAGGTCGGCGCGGTTGCCGACCTTCAGCTTCCGGTAGGTGCGGGTCAGGTGCTGCTCCACAGTGGACACCGTGATGAACAGCTTCCGCGCGATCTCGCGGTTGGTGTAGCCGTGCCGCGCCAGTGCGGCGGTGCGGTACTCGGCCGAGGTCAGCAGCGCGAGCCGGTCCGTGTCGCCGGGTTCGGCCGCCGGCTTGAGGTCCTCGGCGGACATGTGCGGCTGCAGCTCCCGGCACACGGCGTCGGCCCGGCAGTCCTGGGCGACGTGCCAGGCGCGGCGGACCACCATCCGGGCGCGGCTGGTCTCGTTCAGCTCGTGGTGCGTGCGGCCCAGGTCCGCCAGCACCTTCGCCAGCTCCAGCCGGTCGCCGCCGGCCTGGATCTCGTCGACGGCCTTCTTGAGCATCGGCGGCCGGTCGGCCAGCTCGTGGGTGTTCGCCAGTACCCGCAGCGTCGCCCCGAGTGCGGCGGCGTTGCTGTCGCTGACCAGGTTGAGCTGGGCGTCCACCAGTTCGGCGGCCTTCGCCCGGTCGCCGATCCGCTGGTACGCCTCGGCGCAGCCGGCCCGCCACGGGACCAGCGAAGGCAGGTCGATGCCCCACGCCGTCATCAGCTCACCGGCCGCCATGAAGTCCCGCAGCGCCGCGTACACCTGGTCCGTGGCCAAGTGGTGCCGGCCGCGGGCGTAGAGGTACGGCAGCGCGTGCACGGTCCGCATCATCGCGGCCGGCACGGGCTGGGCGAGCAGCGCCTCGGCCTCCTCGTGCGCACCCATCTCGGTGCGCGCCAGGATCAGGCTCGCCAGCGGTGACCCGATCGCCACGCCCCAGCTCGGCGCGGAGATCAGCGCGAGGGCCTTCGCGCCGTGCTCCAAGGCGGCCGGGAGACCACCCTGCCGCACGGCGATCTCCGCCCGCAGCGCGCTGAACACCGCCTGCCACGCCGGGGCGCGCCGCTTGGCCGCCTCTTCCAGCAGTCGTTCGCACCACGGCAGAGCGCGGTCGGTGCTGCCCGCGTACATCAGGGCCCGCAGTGCGAAGGTCAACGGCTGGACCGTGGCGTCCGACAGCCGGGTGCTCTGCAGGATCTGCTCGACCGCGACGACGACGTTGTCCCCGAAACGGCCACGCAGGACCGCCCTCAGGATGCGGGCCGAGCGCCACTGCGTGTCGACGACCGTGCCGCTGGGCACCGGGCGGGTGCCGGCGGGCCGGGCCGGGACCGGCAGCCGCTTCGCCAGTGCCGGATGGGTGCACGCGACCGACAGGCACAGCGCCTCGGCGTCGAGCGACATGCCGGTGTTTTCGATCTGCTTGCCGAACCCCTCGACCGCTTCCTCGGCTTCGCCGTGCCACAGCAGGTGACGCAGTGGCCCGGGGGCGCTCGCGGCGACCCCGAGGTCGGCGGTCAGCGCGCGGATCCGGCGTTCGGCCGCGACCGGCGAGACCCGCCATTCGGCGTCGGCGAGCAAAGTCGTGACGGCGACCCGCTGGGCGTCGTCGCCCAGCCGGCTCACCGGTTCGAGGTAGCGGACGACCTTTTCGACGTCGTCCTCGGCCAGCGCCTGCTCCGCGGCGGTGCGGAGCACGGTGGCGACCCACGGCTCGTCGAGGTCTTCGGAGGCGACCAGCATTTCCGCGACGCTGCGGCTGTCGGCGCCTTCTTCGTAGAGCAGCCGGGCGGCCCGGCGGCGCAGCTGGGCCCGCCGGCCCGGTTCGATCGCCTCCAGCACCGCGGCCGCGCCGGCCGGGTGCCGGAACCGGCCGCCGCTCAGGATGCCGGCGGATTCGAGGTCGCCGAGCACGCGGACCGCTTCGTCCGCGCCGGCCCCGGCCAGGTCGGCGGCCCGTCCGGCGTCGCCCAGCACGGCGACCGCCGCGGCCAGGTCCAGCGCTAGCGGATCACTGCTGCGCAGGCAGCTCAGGACCGCGTTGCGGAAGGCGAAGCCCGGCGACGGCTCGGCCGGGCCGCCCGCGGTGCGGTGGTCCTCCAGCAGGGCGTGCACCAGCAGCAGGTTGCCGCCGGTGAGCTCGTGGTAGCCGGGCGCCAGCAACCGGGCGGCGTCGATGCCCAGCTCCCCGGTGACCAGCTCGACCACACCGTCCGCGGGCAGGGTGGTCAGCCGGATGCGGCGGCAGTGCGGCAGCCGCACCAGCTCGGCGTGGAACGCCGGGCCGACCGACCGGTCGCTGGTGCGCTCCCCCAGAGCGACCAGGATCCGGGCGGTCCGGATGCGCAGCATCAGGAAGAGCAGGCAGTGCAGCGAGTCCTCGTCGGCGTGGTGCAGGTCGTCGACGACCAGCACCACCGGCGCCGTGCGGGACAGCTTGAGCACCGCGGTGGCCACCGCCCGTGACGTGTGCTGCCGCGCCGCGTTCGGATCACCCGCGAGGGTGGTTACGCCGTTCTCGAGGAGGGCGGCGAACTCGTCGGCCATCCCGGCCGGGACCGCCGGGCTCTGCACCAGCTGCCCGAGCACCCCGAACGGGAGGTCCCGCTCGGAGTCGGACGCGATGGCCTGCAGGACGACGGCGCCGGAGTCCAGGGCGTGGTCGGCCAGCCTGCCGAGCAGGCTGGTCTTCCCGCTGGCGACCGGGCCGCCGATGAGGGCGACCCGGCCCCTGCCCTGCACGACACCGTCGTACATTTCTCCTAAAATGGACATTTCGGCTCGATGGTGGACGAACTTCATTGCAGACCAGGCCCCTCATTCCCGGCGAGCGGCACGACGAACCAGCCCCGTAATTGCGGGGCGGATGACGTGGCGGTTTCGCAGAGATGAATTCCGGTGACCGCGACCGAATGTGCGTCCGGTGCGGTGGAGAAGAAAACGACTTCTATGCGACCCGGGCTGGTGGCGACACGCATGTGTTCGATTCCCAGCCCTGGTTCGGCGAGCGCCCAGAGCAGGTCCACCAGCAGGTGCGGGTCCAACTCACGGTGTGTGGCCTCGCCCGACGCGGCAAGTGTGACGCTTGCCATGTACACGGGCAGTCTCCATGACTAGGGGCAGCCGAAGGCCAGCCCGCTGATGATGTTCTTGATGGTGTCCCAGTCGAAACCGTCGGGAGTCTCGGCCGGCTGTGCGATTTCTTGAACGTTCATGATGCATCCCCAGTGTGTTGTTCGGCTTTCGCTGACAACAGCTTGGCTCGGGCCGCGGGTGTCCCGGAAGGGGTCCGGGGTGGCACCAAATGACCTCGCACCTTGGTGCCAGAGCGGCCCCGAACAGCCTCCGACCACCGGGTACGTCACTGGTCGGGGTGTTAACCACCGTGTACGCTCCAACCCGGAGGGGGTTACAGAGCAGGGAGCAGAGACTGGGGGTCGCAGCTTTCCATGCTGAAGCCACTGGGGGTGGACGCAACCGGCGAATTGGTCTACCGAACCATGGTCGCGCACCGTGATTGGGGTGTCGCTGATCTGGTCGCGTCGCTGGGTCTGTCCGAAGAACAAGTACGCACGACACTTGACCGTTTGGCCGATCTCGCACTGGTCCGGCCCTCCCGGGAGAACCCCGACGCGCTGCGCGCCGTCGATCCCGAGTTCGGGCTGCTTTCCCTGGTGCAAATGCGCCAGGCACAACTGCAACGCAGCCAGCTGGAACTGGCCGAAAGTCACGCCGCGGTCTCGGACCTGATCGCCGGACTCCAGGAGACCGCGCCGTCTCTCGGACCGGACGAATTGGTCGGAATCGACGAGATCCAGCGCCGTATCGAGGTATTGGCGAGCCGGGCCAGCAAGGAATGCCTTTCCTTCATGCCCGGCGGCGCCCAGTCCGAGGCGAGCATCAATGCCGGAATGCCGCTCAACCAAGCCGCGCTATCACGCGGGGTGGCCATCCGGACCGTTTATCTGGACAGCGCGCGCAACGACGCGCGCACGCAGAAGTACGTCGACTGGCTCGTGGAGCACGGCGGTGAGGTCCGCACCCAGCCGACTCTGCCCGCCCGGCTGCTGCTGGTCGACCGGGAAACCGCCCTGGTCCCGCTCGACGCGGACAACACCCGCCAGGGCGCGATCCAGATCACCACGCCGGGCATCGTCGCGCTGATGAGGGCGTACTTCGAGCAGCTCTGGTACAGCGCGTCGCCGTTCGGCGCCGGCCGCACCCGGGACGACGAAGGCCTGACGGGCCAGGAGCGAGCACTGTTGTCGTTGCTGTCCCACGGCATGACCGACGAGGTGGCCGCCCGCCGCTTGGGCTTGTCGCTGAGAACGGTCCGCCGCATGATGGCCGACCTGATGGACCGCCTGGCGGCGAAGAGCCGCTTCGAAGCAGGCATGCGCGCGGCCCAGCGCGGCTGGCTGACCTGACCGCCGGCCGCGGGCGGGCCCGGGGAATGGTTCCGGGCCTGCCCGCGGCTGTGTCCGCCCGTGCTTCTCGAACTCCGCCAAGGTCAACTCGTCGCGAGCCAGGCCCAGCACGCGAACGATCTTCGCGTGGACGTCGCTTGTGTCTGTACGCGAGAATGCTTCTGACGATCGGCCGGTACGAGCCGGCGGCCGGGCCGCTTTGCGGGGCAGGATCCCGAAAACAGCGATGCGGCGAAGTTCTCCGGCCGGCTTCGATCAGCCGGAGGCGCTCCTCCACCTGGCAGCGAACCCCGCCTCGACGTCACCGACGCAAAAAGCCTCGTTGACCAATGGTCAACGAGGCTTGCGTGGTAACTGCTAGTACCCCCGATGGGATTCGAACCCACGCTACCGGCGTGAGAGGCCGGCGTCCTAGGCCGCTAGACGACGGGGGCTTAGGAACTTCCCTGGTTTCCCAGGGGCTTTTCTGTTTTTCTTGCTGGAGAGAACTTACCAGAGGCGATTACTCGCTCTGCAGGGGGGTCACTCTCCGCAGCTGGGGTACCAGGACTCGAACCTAGACTAACTGGACCAGAACCAGTCGTGCTGCCAATTACACCATACCCCAGTGAGGTACTTCGCCGACCAGACCAACCAGGCCGGTTCAGCACCGCACGAGAGGAAATACTAGAGCACGCCGTTCCGGACGGTGAACGCGGGGGTGTCAGTTCGACGCTGGGCGGGGACGCCGATCGTCGCGTACTCCGAAACCAGCAGCTCAGGCAGCTCCGCCAGCCCGGCGACCGTGTGGACGCCTTCCGGGGCGCGTTCGGCGATGCCGTCGCGGTCGAGCCAGACCGCGCCGAGTCCGGCGTCGCGGGCGCCGATCGCGTCCGTGTCGAGTTTGTCCCCGACGTGAACGGCCTGGGCAGGTGCGCAGCCCAGGCCGAGGCAGACCGTGTGGAACATCACCGGATCGGGTTTCGCCACCCCCAGCTCGCCGGCGATGGCGACGTGGTCGAAGAACGGCGCCAGGCCGAGATCGGCGATTTTCTTACGCTGGTGGACACCCGACGCGTTCGTCACCGCGGCGAGCACGAGACCGGCGGCGCGCAACCACTCCAGGCACTCGAGAACGTCGTCGAACAGCTGCCATGAGGTGTCGAGCAGTTCCCGGCGGCGCCGTTCGAAGGACAGCACCTGCTCGGTGTCGGCGAGGATGCCGAGCTCGGCGAGGAAACAGCCGGTGCGGCGCTCGTGCATGGTCGGGTAGTCGATCTCACCGGCGACGACGAGCGCGACGTGCTCTTCGGTGATCAGGTCCCACAGCGGCCAGAGATCGCCGCGGCCGGTGAGGATGTGGAGGACGCGGCGGATCGCGGCGGTGCAGTCGATCAGGGTGTCGTCGATGTCCAGGCACACCAGCCGGAGCGCCGGCGGCGCCCAGGGCTCGGGCGCCGCCTCGGCGGGGGCGGTTCGCGACGGGGTCCGGGGTGCCAAAGCGAAATCCACCCAGTGAGGCTAGGGCAACCGCAGCGTTCGCGACGCTGCCAAAGAGGTGATTGCGACTCGCCTGTTCCGGCCCTTTCGCTCTACTCCCAGTTGGCGAACCGTCTTCTTTCGGTTATCCGACCACTGCCCGGCGCAGCCGTCCCAATGAGACGTCGCGGCCGAGCAGCTCCATCGATTCGTACAGCGGCGGGGAAACGGTCCGCCCGGTGATGGCGACGCGCACCGGCGCGAAAGCCTTGCGGGGCTTGAGACCCAGACCGTCCACAAGCGCGTCTTTCAGCGCCTGCTCGATGGCCGCGGTCTCCCACGACGGCAGCGCCTCGAGCGCCGACAGCGCGGCCGTGATCACGGGCTGCGCGGGCTCGCCGAGGTTCTTCGCCGCCGCGTCCTCTTCCGGCGCGAACGTCTCCTCGTCGGCGAACAGGAAGCGCACCATGGGAGGCGCGTCCGAAAGCACCGTGACGCGCTCCTGCACCAGCGGCGCGATCGCGCTCAATCGGGCCAGCTGCTCGTCGCTGGGCGAGTCCGGCAGAACCCCCGCGGTGACCAGGTAAGGCGTGACACGGCTCACGAACTCGGCCGCGGGCAAGGCCCGCACGTGCTGGCCGTTGATGGCTTCGGCCTTCTTGACGTCGAAGCGCGCCGGGTTGGCGCTGACCTTCGTGACGTCGAAGGCCTCGACCAGCTCCTCGACCGAGAACACGTCGCGGTCGTCGGCGATGGACCAGCCCAGCAGGGCCAGGTAGTTCAGCAGGCCCTCGCGGATGAAGCCGCGGTCGCGGTAGTTGAAGAGATTCGACGAAGGGTCGCGTTTGGACAGTTTCTTGTTGCCCTCGCCCATCACGTACGGCAAATGGCCGAACTGCGGCGTGAACTCCGCCACGCCGACGCGCTGCAGCGCCTCGTACAGCGCGATCTGCCGCGGCGTCGAGGGCAGCAGGTCCTCGCCGCGGAGCACGTGCGTGATCTTCATCAGGGCGTCGTCGACCGGGTTGGTCAGCGTGTAGAGCGGTTCGCCGTTGGCCCGCACCAGCACCGGGTCCGGGATGGTGCCGGCCGGGAAGCTGATGTCGCCGCGCACCAGGTCGGTCCAGGCGAGGTCGATGGCCGGCATGCGCAGCCGCAGCACGGGCGCGCGGCCCTCGGCGCGGTAGGCGGCACGCTGCTCGTCGGTCAGATCGCGGTCGAAGTTGTCGTAGCCGAGCTTCGGGTCCAGGCCGGCCGCCTTGCGCCGGGCCTCCACCTCTTCGTTGGTCGAGAACGCCTCGTACAGCTCCCCCGCTTCGAGGAGCTTCGCCGCGACGTCGGCGTAGATCGCGCGGCGCTCGCTCTGGCGGTACGGCCCGTACTCGCCACCGGCCTCGGGACCCTCGTCCCAGTCGATGCCGAGCCAGCGCAGCCCGTCGAGCAGCTGCTCGTACGACTCCTGCGAGTCACGCGCGGCGTCGGTGTCCTCGATCCGGAACACCAGCTGACCCTGGTTGTGCCGGGCGAAGGCCCAGTTGAACAACGCCGTGCGGATCAACCCGACGTGCGGGGTGCCGGTCGGCGAAGGACAGAAGCGCGCGCGAACCACCGATGTCTCACTCATAGCCCGATCAGCGTATCCGTCGCCACATCGCTTGACGCACGGACCGGGCCGGGTGCATCCTCGTCTTATTCAACAGGTGATGAAATAGATGGGGAGATGGTGGAGATGACCGAGCGCACGGGCTGCGTCGTCATCGGCGGCGGGCCGGCCGGGATGGTCACCGGGCTACTGCTGGCCCGGGCCGGCGTCGAGGTGACGGTGCTGGAGAAGCACGCCGACTTCCTGCGGGACTTCCGCGGCGACACGGTCCACCCGTCGACGCTCACGCTGCTCGACGAGCTGGGGCTCGGCGAGAAGTTCGACGCGCTGCCGCACAGCGAGATGCGCTCGGCGGGGTTCCCGCAGGAGAACGGCGAGGTGATGAAGCTGGCCGACTTCGGCCGGCTGAAGGTGGCGCACCCCTACGTCGCGATGGTGCCGCAGTGGGACTTCCTCGACCTGCTGGCCGAGAGCGCGCGCAAGGAGCCGACGTTCGTCCAGCGGATGGAGACCGAGTGCACCGGCCTGGTCCGCGAGCGGGGCCGCGTCGTCGGCGTCACCTACCGCACGGCGGCCGGGGAGACCGGGGAAATCCGCGCTGACCTGGTGATCGCCGCGGACGGCCGGTGGTCGGTGGCTCGCCGCGAGGCCGGTCTCGTGCCGCGGGAGTACGACTGCCCGTTCGACGTCTGGTGGTTCCGGCTCTCCCGCGAGGAGGGCGACGTCGACAGCATGCTGCTGCCGCAGATGCGGGACCGCCGCTTCGCCATCCCGCTCCCCCGGCCGGACTTCTTCCAGATCGCCTACCTCGGCCCGAAGGGTGACGACCTGCGGAAGCAGGGCATCGAGGCGTTCCGGGAGAACGTCCGGGAGATCCTGCCCGGGTTCGCCGGCCGGGTGCCCGAGCTGAAGACGATGGACGACGTCAAGTTCCTCGACGTGCGGCTGAACCTGCTGAAGAAGTGGCACGTCGACGGGCTGCTCTGCATCGGCGACGCGGCCCACGCGATGTCGCCGGTCGGCGGCGTCGGCATCAACCTGGCGGTGCAGGACGCGGTCGCGGCGGCGACGCTGCTGGCCGAGCCGCTGCGGCGCGGCCGCCCCCGCGAGGCCGACCTGGCGAAGGTGCGCGCGCGGCGGTTGCTGCCCACGCTGCTGGTGCAGGGGCTGCAGCGGGTGCTGCACGGGACCGTGGTCCGGCAGGTCATGGCGGGCAGGCGCAACGGCCCGCCCGCCGCCATGATCAAGCTGTTCGCGCGGTTCCCGCGGCTTTCGTACGTCCCGGCCCGGCTGCTGGGCCTGGGCCTGCGCCCGGAGCACGCACCGGCCTTCGCCCGGCGGGCGATGGAGCCGGCTTCTCGCAGTTACTGATCCGACCAGAAGGAGGCCGGCCCTTCAGCGGTACGGGCCTTTGCCACGAAAGCCATCCGGCCGTGACTGTGGTCGGATCAGTAACCAACGGCGCAGTTAAATGCTCTCGACCGGGTTGGTCAGGGTGCCGATGCCGTCGATCGTGATCGAGACGCTCTGGCCGCCCTCGATCGGGCCGACGCCCTCCGGGGTGCCGGTGAGGATGACGTCGCCGGGCAGCAGCGTCATCACGCCGGAGACGAACTCGACCAGCTCGGGGATCTTGTGCACCAGGTCGGAGGTGCGGCCGTCCTGCTTGAGCTCGCCGTCGACCTCGGAGCGCAGCGCCAGGTCGGAGGCGTCGAGCGACGTCTCGATCCACGGCCCGAGCGGGCAGAAGGTGTCGAAGCCCTTGGCGCGGCCCCACTGGCCGTCGGACTTCTGCAGGTCGCGGGCGCTGACGTCGTTGGCCACGGTGTAGCCGAGGATGGCGCTCGCGGCGCGCGCGGCCGGCACGTTCTTCACCGGCTGGCCGATCACGATGGCCAGCTCGCCCTCGAAGTCGACGCGGCCGACGCCGGACGGGCGGCGGATGGCCGCGTTCGGGCCGATGACCGTGGTCGACGGCTTGAGGAACAGCATCGGGGCGCTGGGCACCTCGTTGCCGAACTCGGCCGCGTGCTTCGCGTAGTTGCGGCCAACGGCGATCACCTTGGACGGCAGGATCGGCGCGAGCAGCCGGACGTCGGCCAGCGGCCACCGCTTGCCGGTGAAGTTGGGCTGGCCGAACGGGTGCTCGGCGATCTCCAGGACCTGGGCGTCGTCACCGTCCCCTTCGACCGAAGCGAACGCGACTCCACCGGGATGAGCAATACGGGCTAGGCGCACGTGGTCAGTCTACGTGCGCCCAGCCGGTGACTCAGGCCACGGTCGTGCTCTTGTGCACGAGCGCGTCGCAGAGGGCCAGCCAGCTGGCCTCGACGATGTTCCCGTGCACCCCGACCGTCGTCCATTCGCGTTCGCCGTCGGTGCTCTCGACCAGCACGCGGGTCACCGCGTCGGTGCCGGGGTGGCCCTGCAGGATCCGGACCTTGTAGTCGGCCAGGTCCACACTGTCCAACCAGGACAGGTGCGGGCTCAGGGCCTTGCGCAGCGCGGCGTCGAGGGCGTGGACCGGGCCGATGCCCTCGGCGGTGGCGATGACGCGCTGGCCGCCGACGTGCACCTTGACCGTCGCCTCGGAGACGACCTCGGCGTCGGCGCGGTGGTCGAGCACCACGCGGTAGGACTCGAGCTCGAACGGCGCCTCGGCCGGGATGTCGGCCTCCTCCCGCAGCAGGAGTTCGAGGGAGGCGTCGGCGGCTTCGAAGGACCAGCCCTCGGCTTCGAGGCGCTTGACCTTCGTGATGGCGCTCGTCAGCGCTTCGGGCCGGCCGGCAAGGTCGACCCCGAGCTCACGTCCCTTGAGCTCGAGGCTGGCCCTGCCGGCCATCTCGGTGACCAGTACCCGCATGTCGTTGCCGACGGAAGACGGATCGATGTGGTTGTACAACAACGGATCCACCTTGATCGCGCTCGCGTGCAGTCCCGCCTTGTGAGCGAAAGCCGACGCCCCTACGTAAGCCTGGTGGGAGTAGGGGGCGAGGTTGGCGATTTCGGCAAGGGCATGGGAGACCCGGGTGAGTTCGGCGGCGCCTCCGGTCGGGAGGACGTCCATGCCGAGCTTGGTCACCAGGTTTCCCGTCACGGCGAAGAGGTCGGCGTTGCCGGCCCGCTCCCCGTAACCGTTGGCGGTGCACTGGACGTGCGTCACGCCGGCCTGCACCGCGGCGACGGAGTTCGCCACGGCGCAGGAAGTGTCGTCCTGACAGTGGATCCCGAGCCGGAACCCGGTCTTTTCCTTGATGGTCCTGACCGTTTCGGCCAGGCCCAGCGGCAGCTGGCCGCCGTTGGTGTCGCAGAGCACGAGCACGTCGGCGCCCGCGTTCCCGGCGGCCTCGAGGATCCTCAGTGAGGTTTCGGGTGAATACGCGTAGCCGTCGAAGAAGTGCTCGGCGTCGAGGAAGACCCGCCGGCCTTCCTTGACGAGGAATTGGACGGTGTCGCGCACCATCGCGCAGGCCTCGTCGACGTCGACCCGCAGGGCGCGTTCGATGTGGCGCAGGTCGGACTTCGCGACGAGGGTGATGACCGGCGCTTCGCTGTCGAGAAGCGCCCGCACCTGCGGATCGACGTCGGCGGTGGTGCCGGCCTTGCGGGTGGCGCCGAACGCGACGAGCGCCGCGTGCTTGAGCTTCAGCTCGCCTTTCGCCGCGCGGGCGAAGAACTCGGTGTCCTTGGGGAGCGCGCCCGGCCAGCCACCCTCGACGAACCCGACACCCAGCTCGTCCAGCAGCCGCGCGACGGCCAGCTTGTCCTGGACGGAGTAGGAGATGCCCTCGCGCTGCGCACCGTCGCGCAGGGTCGTGTCGTAGAGGTGGAAGGCGTCGCCGAGGGGGGTATCGGCGGGCTCCTTGCGGGTCACGGTGTTCTCCTCGGGCCGGTTCAAGTCGTTTCTGGGCAACAAAAAAACCTCCCGCAGGGGTGCGAGAGGTTGCGCGCCGGGAGCTCTTGCAGAGCTATCGTCCGGCGCGCTCGGCGATAATGATCGCGAAGTTGGTCACGGTCGCATCATGCCACAGGGTTTCGGCCGAAGTCCACAACCTGGGTCAAGCTCCCACCATCCGGGACGCGGCCCGCAACCATCCCCCGCCACTCCCTGGGGGCCGGCCCCGCACCCAGTTTATCGGCGCCCACGGACACGACCGCCCGGAAGACCGTTCTGCGGCGGGGTTGTCCACATCACGGCGGTGCTGTGGACAACTTGCAACCGGCGGTTCCGCACCGGCACGAGGGTCGCGAACGGACCGTTCGTGGCCAGGTCCGTGCGAGTGGGCCAGTCGTGCGGCGAAGAGCACCGGCGGGCCACTCGCACCCCGACCTGTACCGGCGGGCCGTTCGCGACAGAAGCAGCACGAACGGACCGTTCGCGACGCCCCGCACCGTACGAACGGGCCACTCGCAACCGAACCCGCACGAGAGGGCCACCCGCGCGGCCGACAGCACCAAGGGGCCACTCGCGCCGCAACCCGCACCAGTGGCCCGCGCACACCACAAACAGCACCAACGGACCGCTCGCGACACCCAGCACCGCACCAACGGGCCACACGCAACCGAACCCGCACGAGAGGGCCACCCGCGCGGCCGACAGCACCAACGGTGCCGCTCGCGCCCCAACCCGCACCAACGGCCCTCGCACCACGAACAGCACCAACGACCCCGCTCACACCACAAACAGCACCAACGGACCACTCGCAACACTCACCACCGCACGAACGGGCCACTCACAACCTAAACCCGCACGAGAGGGCCACCCGCGCGGCCGACAGCACCAAGGGGCCACTCGCGCCGCAACCCGCACCAACGGCCCGCTCACACCACAAACAGCACCAACGGACCGCTCGCAACACCCAGCACCGCACGAACGGGCCACACGCAACCAAACCCGCACGAGAGGGCCACCCGCGCGGCCGACAGCACCAACGGTGCCGCTCGCGCCCCAACCCGCACCAACGGCCCGTTCGCACCACAAACAGCACCAACGGACCGCTCGCGACCAAACCCGCGCGAGAGGGCCACTCGCGCAGCCAAGAACACCACTCGCACCCCCAGGCACGAAGAAGCCCCGCACCGAACAGCGGTGCGGGGCTCCCCGTCAAGCAGAACGCAGCTATCAGCCGGTGCGCACGTTGGACGACACGAGCGCCGCCAGCCGGTCACCGATCGCCGTCGTCGCACCCGGGGACGCCTGGTCCCGGGTCGCCAGATCGAACGCCACCGAAGCCTCGATGCGCCGCGCCGCTTCCTTCTGGCCCAGGTGGTCCAGCAGCAGCGAGACCGACAGCACCGCGGCTGTCGGGTCGGCCAGGCCCTGGCCCGCGATGTCCGGCGCCGAACCGTGGACCGGCTCGAACATGCTCGGGTTGCGGCGCGTCATGTCCAGATTGCCGCTCGCCGCGAGGCCGATTCCGCCCGTGACCGCCGCCGCGAGGTCGGTGATGATGTCGCCGAACAGGTTGTCCGTCACGATGACGTCGAACCGGGACGGGTCGGTCACCAGGTGGATCGTCGCCGCGTCCACATGGGAGTAGGCGACCGTCACCTCCGGGTGCTCCAGCGAGACCTCTTCGACGATCCGCGACCACAGCGACCCGGCGAACGAGAGCACGTTGGTCTTGTGCACGAGCGTCAGGTGCTTGCGCGGCCGGGCCTCGGCCCGGTTGAACGCGTCCGCGACGACACGGCGGACGCCGAACGCCGTGTTGACGCTGACCTCCGTCGCGATCTCGTGCTCGGTGTCCTTGCGGATCAGGCCGCCGGTACCCGCGTACGGGCCTTCGGTGCCTTCGCGCACGACGACCATGTCGACGTCACCGGCGTCGGCCAGCGGTCCCCGGACACCCGGGTACAGCCGCGCCGGGCGCAGGTTGACGTGGTGGTCCATTTCGAACCGCAGGCGCAGCAGCAGGCCGCGCTCCAGGATGCCGCTCGGCACCGTCGGGTCGCCGACCGCGCCCAGCAGGATCGCGTCGTGCTGCCGCAGTTCGCCGAGCACCGACTCCGGGAGCAGCTCGCCCGTCGAGTGCCATCGGGCGGCGCCGAGGTCGTAGTTCGTGATCTCCGCTGTCGGTGCCACTTCACCGAGCACCTTCAACGCCTCGGAGACCACCTCGGGCCCGATCCCGTCTCCTGGGATCACAGCGAGCCGCATCCACACACCTCCGTCGACCAGGCCACCGGCCGCACCGATGGCCCACCGCAACAAAACGCCAGCAGCCGGAAGGTTACCGGCCGTAGACAAACGGCCGTAGCCGCACCACCCTTATGCCGCATCCTCCCGCAGGGTGAGACACCCGATTGGGTGAACAGCAGCGGGGCGCCTCCGGCGGATACCCGCCGGAGACGCCCCTGAACCTGCACAGATCGATCTTGCGGCCCGCTACGAGCGGCCCGACCCGATCGGCTGACGCTCGTTCCCCGGCCGAGCACCCTGGGCCGCGTCCACCTTGACCACGTTCGCCCGGTTCCCCGCGGCGTTGTGGTGTTCGATGGCGAGCAGCCCGAGCGCGCCGTCGGCCGCGGCCGAGGCCGCGTTCCGGGTGACGACCAGCGCCGTGCCCGGCTTGGCGACGTAGCCCAGCGCGGCGTCGCCGCCGCCCTGCACCGCGTAGCCCGGCGCGAGCGCGTCGAACGACAGCGGCGTGCCGACGTAGTCGATCAGCCCGTTCGTCGTGCCCGGAGCGACGTAGTAGCCGCTGACGCCCACCGTGTAGGAGATCCGGTGGGTGTCGGCGTTCGCGTCGATGCCCAGCGCGGCCAGCGAAACCGGCAGCGTGATCACGTTCGTGTCGAAGACGTTCGTGTCCACGTCGCCGAGCTGCCCGTTGACGGCCTGGATGTCGACGGTCGGGAAGCCCGGGGTCAGCGCGACCGTGACCGCGATCAGGACGTCGGTCGCCGTCGCCTTGGTCACGTAGGTCTCGAAGTCCGGCTGCCCGTCCCCGGTGGTGTCGATGTCGACGAACGGCGAGGTGTTGCTGCCGATGTTCGCCCAGTCGCCCCAGGTGGACAGGCCGAACGCGAGGATCGCGTTCTCCGGCTCACCCTGCGCCTTCGCCAGCGGTGCGGTGGACGCCGCGCCGACGTAGCGGAGGTCGCCGCCCTTGGCGGTCTTGTTCACCGTGCAGTCGGTGACCACGTCCGCGTCGCACTCGGGCAGCTGCGGGGACTCCGCCTGCAGCTCGAGCACGCTGATCAGCGAGCGGTAGCGCTGCGCGCCCGTCCCCTGGTCCACACCGCGGCCGCTCAGGTTCAGCACGGCCTGGGTGGCGTCCGGGGCGAACTTGACCGACGCCGGCGTCGAAATCGCCGACACCGGCTTCGGCGCCGCGTAGACCGAAACCCGCAGCGGCACCTTGGCCCCGCTCTTCGGGGTGAAGGCGACGCGGCCGGAGGCGTCCGCGACGAACTGGCGGGCGAGCCCGGCCTGGACGGCCTGCATGGTCGGGTCCATGACCTTACGCAGGGCCTTCGGGTCGGTGATCTTCAGCGTCACCTTGACCTTGGCGGTGCCGCGCGGCGTGAGCTTCACCGACGGCGTGTCCACTGTGTACTCGACGCCCGGCAGCGCGTTGACCGCCTGGTAGGCCACCGAGTACTCGACCGGCGTGACACCCTTGTTGACCAGCTTGATCGTCTTCGACAGCGTGACCGGGCCACCGGCCTCGACCGTGCCGAAGCTGACGCTGACCGCGCCCGGGTCGTCCTGGACGTAGGCGAGCACCTGGTTGTCCAGCGCCGCCTTGGCGTCGATCCGGCCGCTGCCGACGCGCTGCGGCGCGAAGGTGTGGCCGGCGCCGTCGGTGACGTCGTGGCCGGCGGTGTCGATCACCGACGCCTTGACCTCCTCGACCGACCAGTCCGGGTGGGACTGGCGGACCAGCGCCGTGATGCCCGTCGTGTGCGGGGCCGCCATCGACGTGCCGGACAGCACGGTCCGGCCGTTGCCGCTGCCGCGGAACGCCGAGGTGATCGTGTCACCGGGGGCGGCCACGTCCGGCTTGAGCGCCGGGCCGCGGGTACCGCGCGAGGTGAACGAGCTCGGGGTGTCGACGATCTTCTTGTCGTACGTCTGGATCGACGCGCGACCGGTGCCGTACAGGCGCACCTGCAGCGTGCCCGCGGTCAGCGACGCGCGCAGCGGCGCGGTCGCGGAGCCGGTGAACTGGAACATCGGGATCGCCGCGTTGCCCGCGATACCCGCGCTGAAGTGCTCCAAAGTGGACGACAGGAGCACGCCCTTCGCGCCGGCGGCCTGGGCGTTGTTGGCCCGGACGGCCGACCCGCACGCGCGGGTCGAGTCGTTGTCGTCCCATTCGAGCCAGACGAACTTGCCGGCCGCCTTCGCCTTGTCCGCCGCGGAGTACGCCGCGCAGCCCGCGTTGTTCGCCGCGGACAGCGTGACGACCGGAGCCGTCAGGTTCAGCGTGTCGTAGCCGGTGTAGCTCTGGCTGTACTGGCCGGTCTTCTGGCCCTTGGCCGCGGCCGGCGCGGTGACCTCCGCGGCGTCGCGCAGGACACCCGCGTCCCGCGTGCTGGCGACGGTGAGCGCCTCGGGCGTGTTGCCGGGCGAGCCGGCGATGTCGTTGATGTCGCCGCCGTTGCCCGCGGAGATCACCGGGAGCACGTTGTTCGCGGCGAGCTTGCGCACGAACAGCGAGTCCGGGTCGTCCGGCGCCCCGAAGTCGGAGCCCAGCGACAGGTTGACGATGTCGAGGTGGTCGGTGAAGTCGCCGTCGCCGTCCGGGTCGAGCGCCCAGTCGAGGGCCTGCGAGGTGACGTTCGTCGAGCCCGCGCAGCCGAACACCTTGATGGCGTAGAGGAGCGACTTCGGCGCCGTGCCCGGGCCGATCTGCATCGCGTCGACCTTCTTGGCGTCCAGCTTCTTGTAGTCGCCCTTGAAGGTCTTGCCGTCGGCGGTGACGCCGAAGCCGCCGATGGTGCCGGCGACGTGCGTGCCGTGCTCACCGCAGGCCAGCGGGTTCGGGTCCGGGGCCGGGGTGGTCTTGCCGGGCGTCGCGGCGTCGTAGTCGTCGCCGACGAGGTCGGTGCCGCCGACCACCTTGGCGCTCGGGAACAGCGGCGTCGGCTTGGTGCTGTCGACGCTCTTGTAGGCCGCTTGAGTGCCGGGGCCGCCGAAGTCGGCGTGGGTGTAGTCGATGCCGTCGTCGATGACGCCGACGCGGACACCGTCACCGAACTTGCCGGTCTGCTGCCACGCGGCGAGCGTGTTGGTCAGCTGCTCGGCGCTGGCGTTGGTGCGGGTCTTCGGCACGACCGTGCGCACCGAAACGACGTCCGCGCGCTTCGCGACCTCACGCAGCTTCGCGGCGTCCGCGGTGACGACCACGCCGGGGACGGCGTTGGCGGTCTGGGTGACGGTCTGCGGCTGGGCGCCGGCCGAGCGCAGCTGGCCGAGCACGGAGGTCACCGCGGCGGCGGTGTCGTCCTTCGCGGCGCGAGCGGCCCGCTTCGCCTGTTCCTTGCCCCGCGGCTGCGCGTCGGTGAACGCGTCGACGGCGGGCTTCTTGGCCAGCTCGACGAACGCCGTGACCCGGCCCTGCGCGGCGGCCAGGCGCGGCGCGACCTTGCCCTGCAGCTTCGCGTCGTCGATCTTCGCCGGGCTCACGCCGTCGGCGAGAGGTGCGTCGGCCGCACTCGCCACCGGCGCGCCGAGCGCGGCGGCCAGCACCACGGCGAAGGCCGCCGTCGTGGCGCGGGCGGGTAAGCGGGATCTGCTCATGAGTCGGCCCCTTACTCGAGGTCTGGACCCGAACCTGCCAGCCGCTCCTAGCACCCCCGACGGTGAAGCACGGCGACCGCGCCGTGCCCTCGACGGCGCGTGGTTCAACCTCGCGGGGAGAACCTAATGCCCCAAAACACCTACTTAGGTAGGCAAAGGAGTCCGTTATGTGAATGTGATTGCCCACTTCGGACGCACGAAGGCCCCCTCGCCGGACCGACGAGAGGGCCTTCGAAAGAGCGTTGCGCGTCAGCCGAGGTCGACGGCGCGGATCGTGTGCGCGCCCACCGAGGCGCCGATCGGCTCCAGCAGGTGCGCGTCGATGTGGCGGTCGACGCGCAGCAGCATCACGGCGTCGGACCCGTCGGTCGTCTGGCTGATCTGCGCGGCCTCGATGTTGATGCCGGCCTCGCCGAGCAGCGTGCCGACGCGACCCATCACGCCCGGGCGGTCCGGGTACTCGACCAGCAGGACGGTGCCCTCGGCGCGCAGGTCGAAGCCGCGGCCGTTGACCTCGACGAGCTTCTCGACCTCGTCCAGGCCGGTGACCGAACCGGACACGGTCAGCGCAGCGCCGTCGGCGTACGCCGCGCGGACGGTGACCAGGCTGCGGAACTTGGGGCTCTCCGGCTCGGTCGTCAGCTGCACCTGGACGCCGAGCTTCTCGGCGAGCTGCGGCGCGTTGACGAACGTGACCTGGTCCTCGACCACGCCGGTGAATACCCCACGCAGGGCGGCGAGCTGCAGCACCCCGGTGTCCTCGCTGGAGATCTCGCCCTTGACCACGACGTCGACCGTGCTCGGCGCCTTCGGGTTCAGCGCGGTGAGCAGCATGCCGAGCTTCTGCACGAGCGAGAGGTACGGGCGGACGTGCTCGCCGACCGCGCCGCCGCCGGAGACGTTCACCGCGTCCGGCACGAAGTCGCCGCGCAGGGCCAGCAGCACCGACTTGGCGACGTCGGTGCCCGCGCGGTCCTGCGCCTCGGCTGTGGAGGCGCCCAGGTGCGGGGTGACGACGACGTTCTCCAGCTCGAACAGCGGGCTGGACGTGGTCGGCTCGGTGACGAAGACGTCGACACCGGCGCCGCCGACGTGACCCGAGCGCAGCGCGTCGGCCAGGTCCTGCTCGACGATCAGCCCGCCGCGGGCGGCGTTCACGATGATGACACCCGGCTTGGTCTTCTTCAGCGCCTCGGCGTCGATGAGGCCCTTGGTCTCCGGGGTCTTCGGCAGGTGGATGGAGATCGCGTCGGCGCGGGTCAGCAGCTCGTCGAGGGTGACGAGCTCGATGCCCAGCTGCGCGGCGCGCGCGGCCGAGACGTAGGGGTCGTACGCGATGAGCTTGGTGTCGAACGCGGCGAGGCGCTGGGCGAACAGCTGGCCGATCTTGCCGAGGCCGACCACGCCGACGGTCTTGCCCTGCAGCTCGACGCCGGAGAACGAGCTGCGCTTCCACTCGCCGCCGCGCAGGCTCTGGTCGGCGGCCGGGATGCGGCGCGCGACCGAGAGCAGCAGCGCCACGGCGTGCTCGGCGGCGGAGACGATGTTCGACGTCGGGGCGTTCACGACGAGGACACCGCGCTCGGTGCCCGCGGGCACCTCGACGTTGTCCAGGCCGACGCCGGCGCGGGCGACGACCTTGAGCTGGGTCGTGGCGGCGAAGACCTCGGCGTCGACCTTGGTCGCGGACCGGACCAGGAGCGCGTCGGCGCTCTTCACCGCCTCCAGCAGCGCGGATCGGTCCGTGCCGTCGACGTGCCGGACCTCCACCTCGTCACCGAACACACTCAGCACGGAGGGGGCGAGCTTCTCCGCGATGAGGACGACGGGCTTGCTGGGCTTGCTCACGATGCGGCTCCCACTATCTGGTCATTTCCAGGACGCTCTGTGGTGACAGACGGTCTCAGCACGTCGTTGTGCCCCGGTCGAGCGGGAGTTTAACGCGCAGGACCGCGTCCTGGCTTCCCATGGTGTTAACTCGCCCGTAATCCCTCGAAAACAAGAGCCAGGAGGCGCTGCATGCCCGCGTCGCCGGGCAGGTGCGGCCCCGCCCAGGATGCCGCGTGCAGCAACAGAAGCAGCTCGTGCGTGGTGACGTCGGCGCGCAGCTCCCCCGCCGCCTTCGCACGTTCCACCAGCTGGGACGCCGCGTCCCGCATGGCGTGGCACGAAGCGTACAAGCGGGACGTCTCGTCGTTGAGCGCGTCGGCGGTCAGCTCGGCCAGGCCGCGGAAGGTGCCGGTGGTGTCGCCGAGCCCGAGCAGCCACGCCTGCAGCGCCTCGAGCGGCGCCGGATCGGTGAGCAGCTCACGCGCCCGTTCGGCCTGACCGTCGAACCGGGCCCGCAGGAGGGTCTCGAGCAGGGCGTCCCGGGTCGGGAAGTGCCGGTAGAGCGTGCCGATGCCGACGCCGGCCCGGCGGGCGATGTCTTCCAGCGACGCCTCGACGCCGTGTTCGGCGAAGGCTCGCTGCGCCTCCTCCAGGAGGCGTTCGTAGTTGCGGCGGGCATCCGCGCGCATCGGCTTGACTTCAGTCATCGCCCTTCCGAGCCTACCGGGTAGCCAATCGGAGGTAGCCTCCGTATATTAACCGGAGGCAGCCTCATATTACTGGAGGGAACGAGGATGACCCTGATCGAAGACACCCGGGCACGGCTCGGCGCCATCGGCGCCTGGCTGCCGAGTGCCCCGCTGGCCCCGCCGCCCGACGTCGAGCGCGCGGCCACCCGCCGGCTCGCCGAGCTCGGCTACCGCTCGGTCTGGAGCGGCGAAGGCCCCGGCGGCCGCGAGGTGTTCGCCCACTTCGGCGACCTGCTCGCGTCGGTGCCGGACGTCGTGCTCGGCACCGGCATCGCCAACCTCTGGGCCCGGCCCGGGGTGACCGCCGAGAAGGGCGGCGCCACGCTCGCCCAGGCCCACCCGGGCCGGTTCGTGCTCGGCATCGGCGTCGGGCACCGGTTCCAGGCCACGAAGCTCGGCGAGGAGTACCGGCCGCTCGACCGGATGCGCGCCTACCTGTCCGAAATGGACGCCGCCGCCGCGGAAAACCCTTCCCCGGTGGCGTTTCCGCGGGTGCTGGCCGCCGTCGGGCCGAAGATGCTGGAGCTGTCCCGTGACCACGCCGACGGCGCGCACCCGTTCGCCCAGCCCGTCAGCCACACGCCGTACGCCCGGGAGATCCTCGGGCCGGACAAGCTGCTGATCCCGCAGCAGACGGTGCTGCTCGGCACCCGCGAGGACGCCCGCGAAAGCGTCCGGAAGCGGGTGGCGCTCTCGCGGGAGCACCGCATCGAGGCCTACCTCGCTGGCTGGAAACGGCTCGGTTACACCGACGCCGACATCAACGGCCCGAGCGACCGGTTCGTCGACGACCTCGTCCTGTGGGGTGACGCGGGAACCATCGCGAAACGCCTGGACGAGCTGCTCGACGCGGGCGCGGACCACGTGCTGCTGACGCCGTCCGCGGCCACGTTCGACTCCACTGTGGACATCCTGGCCGAGCTGGCGCCGGCGGTGGTCCGGTGAGCGTCGGGATCTGGCAGTTCTTCGACGGCGACCCGATCGGCGTCGCGCGCGAGACGGCCGCCGAGGTCGAAGAGCTGGGCTTCACGCAGCTGTGGTTCGGCGAGTACGCCGGGCGGGAGGCGTTCACCCAGGCCGCGCTGCTGCTCGCGGCGACGTCGACCCTCGTGGTGGCCACCGGGATCGCCCGGTTCGACCAGCGTTCCCCGCTCGCCGCGGAAGGCGCCGTCCGGGCGCTGGGCGAGGCCTATCCAGGCCGGTTCATCGCGGGCATCGGCGGGCACCGCCCGGGCCCGCGGCCGCTGGCCGCGATCCGCGACTACCTGGACGGCATGGACGCGGCCGAGCTGCCCGGGCAGCCGCAGCCGTCACCCCGGCCGCTCAGGCTGCTCGCGGCGCTCGGCCCCCGCGCTCTCGACCTGTCGGCCGAGCGGGCGGACGGCGCCCACCCGTACTTCGTCCCGCCGGAGCACACGGCGCTGGCCCGGGAGCGGCTCGGCCCGGGCAAGTACCTGGCCGTCGAGCAGGCCGTGGTCCTGGACGGCTCCCGGGAGGTGGCCCGCGAGCACGTCGCCGGGTACGTGAAGCTCGCCGCGCACCACCGGTCGAACCTCCGCCGGCTCGGCTTCACCGACGAGGACCTGGCCGACGGCGGCAGCGACCGCCTGGTCGACGCCCTGGTCGCGACCGGCGAGCAGGCCGCGGCCGACCGGATCCGGGCCCACCTCGACGCCGGCGCCGACCACGTCTGCGTCCAGGTCCTGGCCCGCACGGAAAAGTCCTACCGCCGGCTGGCCGACCTCCTCCCGTAACCGGGTTGGACGACACGCGCACCGGAGTGGACGACACGGCGCCCGGCGGGCCATCGGCGGTGTCGTCCGCCCGAGTACGCGTGTCGTCCGCCTGAGTACGCGTGTCGTCCATCGGGGTGCGCGTGTCGTCCGGCCGGGTACGCTGGCGGGACGCGGTGAGGGCCGCGTCCCGTCCGCGGAAAGGGCCGAGCCCACCCCCGCAGCACCGCACCACCAGCTCCGCACCTTCTTTCCTGCCCGGTGCCGGCGGACCACGGGCGACGAGGGAAGGAAGGCACCATGGGCACCTTGCCCGCCAAACCCAGCCTGGACCAGCTGCGCAAACGCGCGAAGGACCTCGCGCGCGCCGAAGCCGTGAAGCTGTCCGAAGCGCAGTTCCGGATCGCACGAGAGCACGGCTTCCCGAGCTGGCCGAAGCTGCAGGCGTACGTCCGGCGCGTCACCGAGCACGGCGAAACGCTGCAGCACCCGTACCACCAGGACGTCGAGTACTACGCCGGGCGCGCGATCGGCCTGCTCGCGTCCGCCGAGGACGAGACGCCCGGCGCGCGCGAGCCGTTCGACCGCTGGAGCCAGCCACTGACCCGGGACGGCGCCCGCGTGGTCGTCGCCCGCGAGCACGGTTTCGTTTCCTGGAAGGCACTCCGCGAGCACGTCAAGTCACTTGTGGACAGTGGCGAACCCTTCGCACGGGCGTACCGCGCGGTCGAGGCGAAGGATCCCGAGGCCCTCGAGCGGCTCCTCGGCGAGTTTCCCGGCCTCGTCACCGCGCGCGGCACCAACGGCAACGACCTGCTCGGCATGGCCGGCGCGACCGGCGACGAGCGGCTCAGCCGCATCCTCCTCGACCACGGCGCCGACCCCGCGCGCGGCAACGTCCACGGCTGGACGCCGCTGCACCAGGCCACCTACAGCAACCTCCCGCTGCTGCTCGACATGCTGCTCGAAGCGGGCGCCCCGACGGACGTGTCCGCGCGAGGCGACGGCGGTACCCCCCTGGTCGTCGCGCTGTTCTGGGGCAACCGCAAGGTCGCGGACAAGCTGGCCGCGCACAGCCGGGCGCCGGGCAACCTGCGCGTCGCGGCCGGGCTCGGCGACGCGGAGCTCCTCGGTGAGCTCCTCGAACCGGGCCATCCGGCCGCCGGCGCGCACCGGGGTTTCTACCGTCCGCACAGCGGTTTCCCGGCCTGGCGCCCGGCCGACGACCCCGCCGAGGTCAGGAACGAAGCCCTTTCGTGGGCGGCGCGCAGCAACCGGACGGAGGCCCTGCGCACCCTCGTCGAGCACGGCGCCCAGGTCGACGCCGACGTCTACCGCGGCACGGCCCTGACCTGGGCGGCGACGCGCGGCCGGGTCGCCGCCGTCCGGACGCTGCTGGAGCTCGGCGCCGACGTGAACCACGTCGGCACGTTCGGCGGCCCGCAGCACGGCGAGGGCGTCACGGCCCTGCACCTGGCCGCCCAGTCCGGCCGGCTCGACGTCATCCGCGTCCTGGTCGAGAACGGCGCCGACCTCGGGGCCCGTGACGCGCTCTTCGACAGCACCCCGGAGAAGTGGGCGGAGGTCTGCGACGAGCCGGCGGCGCGAGACCTCCTCCGCTCCCTGTAGACAACCGGAGTCTGTAGTCCGTATCGTCAAGACGGACTACAGACTCCGTTTTGTCCACTGGGAGGACCTTGTGACCACACCCCGCGACGTGTTCGCCGCGCTGTCCGACGGCATCGCCGAAGGACGGTTCAGCGAGCTTTCCGCGCTCTACGCCGAGGACACCGTCGTCGAGCATCCCCAGGCCGTGCCGCGGCCGACGCGCATCACCGGCCGCGCGGCCGTCCACGAGCGGTTCACCGGCCCCCAAGCCGGGATGGTCCGGCTCAAGCGCAAGAACGTGGTCGTCCACGAGACCACGGACCCCGAGGTGATCGTCGCCGAATACGACTACGACGCCGAGTCGGCGGAAACCGGCAAGACCGACGTCACGGCCAACATCCAGGTCCTGCGGATCCGCGACGGCCTGATCATCCACTCCCGCGACTACCACGACTACCTGCGGCTCGCCGCCATCCGCGACGGCGTCGGCCAGCTGCCGAAGGCCTACGAACAGGCGCCGCCGCGCGAGCTCTCCCCGGTCACCCCGGAGAGCGCGAACAGCGTGTTCGAGCGGCTCGTCTTCGGCGTCGCGGGCGCGCGGTGGGACGAGCTGCCGGAGCTCTACGCCGAGGAAACCCACGTGACACACCCGTTCCTGCCGGGCTCGGGCGTGGTGCGGACGCGCGACGAGCTGCGCGAGCACTTCGAGGCGGGCAAGAAGCTCAACCCCGGCTTCTCGGTGGCGGACCTGGTCACCTACCGGACCACGGACCCGGAGGTGCTGATCGGCGAGTTCGCCTACCAGGGTGAACACGCGGGCCGGCCGGTGCGGATCGCGAACATCTTCGTCCTGCGGATCCGCGACGGCCTGATCGTCGAATCCCGCGACTACGGCGACCACCTCGGCATCGCCGGCGACACCGGGCAGATCCCGGAGCTGGCCTCGCGCCTGAGTTCCTAGGCGTCCGGCAGCTCGAACTCGCCGTCGCGGACGCCCAGCACGAACGCCTCCCACTCCGAAGGGGTGAAGACGAGCACCGTGCCGTCCGGTTCCGTCGACTTCCGCATCGCGACGTAGGTGACGCCGTCGGTGTGCGGGATGAACGCGTACTCGACGACCTCGTCGAGAGTGACGCCTTCGGGCTCGGCGCGGATCCACTCGGCCTTGGTGAAGTCCAGGTGGTGCCGGATGTGCGCCTTGTCGTCGGCCGGCTGCTCACTCATGCCACCAGCGTAACCACCCGGGCACCGAACGCAGTGAAGGGGACGCCCGGCCCGGACGTCCCCTTCACGGTGTGAAAATCAGGCGGTCTCGGTGATCGGCCGGTCCACCCACGACATCAGGTCGCGCAGCTTCTTGCCGGTCGCCTCGATCGGGTGCTGGTTTCCCTGCTCCTCGAGCTTGGTGAAGTTCGGCCGGCCGGCCTCGTCCTCGGCGACCCATTCGCGGGCGAACGTGCCGTCCTGGATCTCGCCGAGGATCTTCTTCATCTCTTCCTTGACCGCCGGCGAGATGACACGCGGGCCGCGGGTCAGGTCGCCGTACTCGGCGGTGTCGGAGATCGAGTAGCGCTGGCGCGCGATGCCGCCCTCGTACATGAGGTCGACGATCAGCTTCAGCTCGTGCAGCACCTCGAAGTAGGCGATCTCCGGGGCGTAACCGGCCTCGGTGAGCACCTCGAAACCGGTCTGCACCAGCGCGGACGCGCCACCGCAGAGCACGGCCTGCTCGCCGAAGAGGTCGGTCTCGGTCTCCTCGGTGAAGGTCGTCTTGATGACGCCCGCACGCGCGCCACCGATGGCCGCGGCGTAGGACAGGGCGAGCGCCTGCGCGTTGCCGGTGGCGTCCTGCTCGACCGCGATGAGCGCCGGGACGCCCTTGCCGTCGACGAACTGGCGGCGGACCAGGTGGCCCGGGCCCTTCGGGGCGACCATCGCGACGTCGACGTTCGCCGGCGGCTTGATCAGGTCGTAGCGGATGTTGAAGCCGTGGCCGAAGAAGATCGCGTCGCCGTCCTTGAGGTTCGGCGCGATGTCCTGCTCGTAGATGAAGCGCTGCTTCGTGTCCGGCGCCAGGATCATGATCAGGTCGGCCTCGGCCGACGCCTCGGCCGGGGTGAGCACACGCAGGCCCTGCTCCTCGGCCTTCGCCCGCGACTTGGACCCCTCGGGCAGGCCGATGCGGACGTCGACGCCGGAGTCGCGCAGGCTCAGCGAGTGGGCGTGGCCCTGGCTGCCGTAGCCGATGACAGCGACCTTGCGCCCCTGGATGATCGAGAGGTCGGCGTCGTCGTCGTAGAAGATTTCCACTGCCATGGGGGTTACTGCTTCCTTTCCTGACTTACTTCTTTAACGCGGTGATGTGGCGGTGATGGAACGGGCGCCCCGCCCCACCGCGACCATGCCTGACTGCACCAGCTCGCGGATGCCATACGGCTCCAGCATCCGCAGCAGCGCACCGATCTTGTCGGACGTCCCCGTGGCTTCGACGGTGAGTGCCTCCGGGGAGACGTCCACCACCTTGGCCCGGAAGAGCTGGACGGTTTCGAGGACCTGGCTGCGCACGGTGTTGTCGGCGCGCACCTTGACCAGCAGCAGTTCGCGCTGCACGGCGGTCGACTGCTCCAGCTCGACTATTTTGATCACATTGACCAATTTGTTGAGCTGCTTGGTCACCTGCTCGAGCGGTAGCTCTTCGACGGCGACCACGATCGTCATGCGGGACACCTCGGGGTTCTCCGTGGGCCCGACGGCGAGGGACTCGATGTTGAAACCGCGTCGGGAGAACAGGCCCGAGACGCGCGCGAGCACACCCGGCTTGTTCTCGACCAGGACACTCAGCGTGTGGACGCTCATCTCAGCGCTCACCTTCCCCAGCGGCTTCGGCGGCGGCCTCGGTCGTCTCCACCGAAACCTCGTCGTCGTCGAAAAGCGGCCGGATGCCCCGGACCGCCATGATCTCGTCGTTGCCGGTGCCGGCCGCGACCATCGGCCACACCTGGGCATCCTTCCCCACGACGAAGTCGATCACGACGGGGCGGTCGTTGATCTCCATCGCGCGGCGGATGGTCGCGTCGACGTCTTCCTTCGTCTCGCAGCGCAGGCCGGCGCAGCCCAGCGCCTCGGCCAGCAGCACGAAGTCCGGGATGCGGTGCTTGTGCGTGCCGAGGTCGGTGTTGGAGTACCGCTCCGAGTAGAAGAGGTTCTGCCACTGCCGCACCATGCCCAGGTTGCCGTTGTTGATGACGGCGACCTTGATCGGCGCGCCCTCGATGGCGCAGGTGGCCAGCTCCTGGTTGGTCATCTGGAAGCAGCCGTCGCCGTCGATCGCCCACACCGGGGTGCCGGGGACGCCGAACTGCGCGCCCATCGCCGCGGGCACCGCGTAGCCCATGGTGCCGAGGCCGCCGGAGTTGATCCAGGTGCGCGGGTTCTCGTACTTGACGAACTGCGCGGCCCACATCTGGTGCTGCCCGACGCCGGCGGCGTACACCGCGTCCGGGCCGACGAGCTGGCCGATCCGCTCGATGACGTACTGCGGCGACAGCGACCCGTCGTCCGGCCACTCGTAGCCGGCCGGGTAGTTGGTGCGCCAGTCCTCGGCCTGGGTCCACCAGTCGGTGAGGTCGGGCTTGCCGCCGTGGTCGAATTCCGACTGCACGGCGGTGATCAGCTCGCCGATGATCTCCTTGCAGTCGCCCACGATCGGGACGTCCGCCTTGCGGTTCTTGGAGATCTCGGCGGGGTCGATGTCGGCGTGCACGATCGCGGCGTCCGGCGCGAAGGACGACAACTGGCCGGTGACGCGGTCGTCGAACCGGGCACCGAGCGCGATCAGCAGGTCGGCGCGCTGCATCGCGGCGACCGCGGCGACCGTGCCGTGCATGCCCGGCATGCCGAGGTGCTGCGGGTGCGAGTCGGGGAACGCGCCGCGCGCCATCAGCGTCGTGACGACCGGGATGCCGGTCAGCTCGGCGAGCTCCTTCAGCTGCTCGTGCGCTTCGGCCTTGATCACGCCGCCGCCGACGTACAGCACCGGGCGGCGCGACTTCGCGATGAGCTTCGCGGCTTCGCGGACCTGCTTGCCGTGCGGGCGCAGCGTCGGGCGGTAGCCCGGCAGCCGCAGCTCGGTCGGCCAGGAGAACGAGGTCATCTCCTGCAGCACGTCCTTGGGGATGTCCACCAGGACCGGGCCGGGTCGGCCCGTGGACGCCAGGTGGAACGCCTCGGCGATGGTCCGCGGGATGTCCGCGGGGTCCGTGACGAGGAAGTTGTGCTTGGTGATCGGCATGGTGATGCCGCAGATGTCGGCTTCCTGGAACGCGTCGGTGCCGATCAGCGCCCGGCTCTGCTGGCCGGTGATGGCCACGACCGGGACGGAGTCCATGTTCGCGTCGGCCAGCGGGGTGACCAGGTTGGTCGCGCCGGGACCGGAGGTGGCCATGCAGACGCCGACCTTGCCGGTGGCCTGCGCGTAGCCGGTGGCCGCGTGGCCGGCGCCCTGCTCGTGGCGGACCAGGATGTGGCGGACCTTCGTCGAGTCCAGCAGTGGGTCGTAGGCCGGCAGGATGGTGCCGCCCGGAATGCCGAAGACCACCTCGGCGCCGACCGCCTCGAGCGAGCGCACGAGGGACTGCGCGCCGGTGACGCGCACCGGGGTTCCCGCCGGTGGCGCCGGCTTCGGACGTGCTCCGGGCGCGCCGGGCGTGGGGCCCGGCTTCGTCGGATTTGTGGCACTGGTCATCGGGTCTGCCTCGTGGGTCTCGGTGTCACTCGTTCGGGTCGGTTTTGTGCGGTGGGGCCAGGAATCTCTTGCCTCGGGCAACAAAAAACCCTCGCCGACCGTAAGGTCGCACGAGGGTCGCGCGTCGACGCAGCGGAAAGTCTTCCCTAAGCGTCGACGCGCTTGGGAAGTACGAGGCCGGTCAGCGGTGTCACGCTGGTGACGCTAGTCCGAAGGTCTCTCAAGTGTCAACTCTGCGGGATGGTGAGTCCGCATGGTGGACACCGGCGCGGCGCGTGTCACGTCCGCGCCGACCCGGTTCCCGGTGCTCGCGCCGGGCGGTGCACCATTTCGGCGTGGCCGAAAAAGAGCAGGACGAAGGCCGGAAGGCCGTCTTCCGCATCCCCCGCACGTCGTTCATGGCGATCGCGCTCCTCACCATCTGCGTGACGCCGATCGCGCTCGGGGAGATCCCGTACCTGCAGTGGCTCTACATCTTCCCGATCGCGCTGGCGGTGTTCGTGATCCGCACCCGCACCGTCGCGACCCGCAAGGGCCTGGAGACACGCACGATGTTCGGCCACCGCGACGTGCCGTGGTCGGCGTTGAAGGGCCTGGCGATCACGAAGCGGGCGCGCGTTCAGGCCGTGCTGACGGACGACACGAAGGTGCCGCTGCCGACGGTCCGCACCCGGCACCTGCCGGTGTTGTCGCTGGTGAGCGAGGGCCTGGTCGCCGACCCGAGCGGGCTGCTGGACGCGCAGGACGTCGAGCCCGCCAAGCCCCAGACGTCACCCAGCGAGTAACCCCACGGCGAGGCGGCCTCGCTGGAAGGTCTAAATTGGTAGGACCAGTTTCTGCGGAGCGTCCCCGACCTCCGCCTGGCCCACCATCCGACCTGGGAGTTCGCCGTGCCGCCTCTCCGTTCCCGGACCACCACCCACGGCCGCAACGCGGCGGGCGCGCGCTCGCTCTGGCGCGCCACCGGCATGACCGACAGCGACTTCGGCAAGCCGATCGTGGCGATCGCCAACTCCTACACGCAGTTCGTGCCCGGCCACGTGCACCTCAAGGACCTCGGCGAGATCGTCGCCGGCGCGGTCAAGGAAGCCGGCGGCGTCGCGCGCGAGTTCCACACGATCGCCGTCGACGACGGCATCGCGATGGGCCACTCCGGCATGCTCTACTCGCTGCCCTCGCGCGAGATCATCGCCGACTCCGTCGAGTACATGGTCAACGCGCACCAGGCCGACGCGCTCGTCTGCATCTCCAACTGCGACAAGATCACCCCGGGCATGCTCAACGCCGCGATGCGGCTGAACATCCCGGTCGTGTTCGTCTCCGGCGGGCCGATGGAGGCCGGCAAGGCCGTCGTCGTGGGCGGCGTCGCGCAGGCCCCGACCGACCTGATCACCGCGATCGCCGCGTCGGCGAGCCCCGAGGTCGACGAGGACGGGCTCGACATCGTCGAACGTTCGGCCTGCCCGACGTGCGGTTCGTGCTCCGGCATGTTCACCGCGAATTCGATGAACTGCCTGACCGAGGCTCTGGGCCTGTCGCTGCCGGGCAACGGTTCGACGCTGGCCACGCACGCCGCGCGCCGCGCGCTGTTCGAGGAAGCCGGCCGCACGATCGTCGAGCTGTGCCGCACCTGGTACGAAAACGACGACGCCTCGGTGCTGCCCCGCTCGATCGCGTCGAAGGCGGCGTTCGAGAACGCGATGGCCCTCGACATGGCGATGGGCGGCTCGACCAACACGGTGCTGCACATCCTCGCCGCCGCCCAGGAGGGCGAGGTCGACTTCACGATCGACGACATCGACGCGATCGGCCGCCGTGTCCCCTGCCTCTCCAAGGTGGCGCCGAACTCCGACTACCACATGGAAGACGTCCACCGGGCCGGCGGAATCCCGGCGATCCTGGGCGAGCTGTACCGCGGCGGCCTGCTCAACACCGACGTCCGTTCGGTGCACTCCCCCGACCTCGAATCCTGGCTGGGTTCGTGGGACATCCGGGCTTCGTCGCCTTCCGACGTTGCCGTGGAGCTGTTCCACGCCGCGCCCGGCGGAGTCCGCACGACGCAGGCGTTCTCGACGGAGAACCGCTGGTCGTCCCTGGACACGGACGCGGCGGGCGGCTGCATCCGCGACGTCGAGCACGCGTACACGAAGGACGGCGGCCTGGCCATCCTGCGCGGCAACCTCGCCGAGAACGGCGCGGTGATCAAGTCCGCGGGCATCGACGAAGAGCTGTGGCACTTCGAAGGCCCGGCGCGGGTGCTGGAGAGCCAGGAGGAAGCTGTGTCGGCGATCCTCAAGAAGGAGATCCAGCCGGGCGAGGTCCTGGTCATCCGCTACGAAGGCCCCGCGGGCGGCCCGGGCATGCAGGAAATGCTGCACCCGACGGCGTTCCTCAAGGGCTCGGGCCTGGGCAAGAAGTGCGCCCTGATCACGGACGGCCGCTTCTCGGGCGGCTCATCCGGCATCTCGGTCGGCCACATCTCCCCGGAGGCCGCGGCAGGCGGCCTGATCGCCTTGGTCGAAAACGGCGACAGGATCGTCCTGGACGTCCACGAGCGCCGCTTGGAACTGCTGGTGGACCCGGAAATCCTGGCGGAGCGCCGCTCGAAGATGGAGACCTCCGAGCGCCCCTGGCAGCCGAAGGAGCGCGAACGCCCGATCACGGCGGCCCTGCGCGCCTACGCCCGCATGGCCACCTCGGCCGACACGGGCGCGGTCCGCGACCCGAACAAGTAAGCCCTCAGCTGCGCGAAGGCCGTCCCGGTTCCGCTGGGGCGGCCTTCGCGCTTTCTGGACCCCGCCGGAGCCGCGCAGCCAGCTGCCCCTGGTCAACGGGGGGTGGCCTTCGCCCTTTCTGGACCACGTCGGAGCCGCCGGTCCTTTGCCAACGGAGGCGGGTCTTCGCGCTTTCCGGACCACGCCGGAGCCGCGCGGCCGAGCTGCCCGCCGCCGGCCGTCCCTGGTCAACGGGACCGGCCTTCGCAGTATCCGGGCTTGTTCCTCGATCAAGTCGACTTCGCGGCCGCCGACCCCGGCGCCGCGACCTTCGGCATCGCCGGTCCCGCCGCCGCGACCTCCTTCGGCATCACCGGCCACGACCACCGGCTGACCGACTACTCACCCGCCGGGTTCGCGCGTTCCGCGGGCGGCCACCCCTCACGCCCCGGGCGCCCTCCCCGCCGAATTCCCAGCCCAGCGCTGGGGGGACCCCCGTTTTCCACGCTACCGGCCGCCACCGACGAATCCGCGCCCAGCAGCCGAGTTGTCCACAGCCCGCGATCGCGACCAGGACTTGTCCACAGCCCCTATCGGGTCAGCACGATGACCACGACCGAAGCCGCGGCGGCCAGCAGCAGGCTCACCAGCCCCAGTGGCAGCGGCCGTCGACGCCACGGCGTGTTCCGCTCCAGCGAAATCGGCCCGGACCCGGTGAACAGCAGGCTCAACGCACTGAGACCCAGCACCAGCTCGAGTTCGAAGCCCTGGCCCTGTCCCTCGAAGAATCCACCGTGAAACTTCGCGTATACGGCGTTCGCGGCCACTCCCAGCAGGCCGGCCGCCGCCAGCGGCGTGAACAGCCCGACGACCACGAGCACCCCACCGCCGAGTTCGGTGATGCCGGTGATCCATGACAGCAGGGTCGTCTGCTTGTGGTAGCCGAACGTCTCGAGCATCCGCGCGAACCCGCCGATGCCCGGCCCGCCGAACAGGCCGAACAGGTGCTGCAGACCGTGCGCGCCCATGGTCACGCCGAGCGCCAGCCGCAGGATCAGCAGGCCGAGCCCCAGCCCGCCCTGGCGGGGACCATCGTTGGCCGGCCCGTTGTCCTCGACGTCCGACAGGAGGCTGGTGGGCTGCTGCGAGAAGTCGTCTGCACTGGTCACGCGCGAAGGGTAGGGGATCCGCGCTGGCCTGGCGAGGCAGCGCGCCGCGCTCAGTACTCCCCGTGCACCAGGTTGTCCGGCAGCTCACCACCGGCATACCGCGCGATCTCGGCCGCGGCGACGGCGTAGGACCGCCCCCGCACACCGCGCACGGTCCCGCCGATGTGCGGAGTCAGCAGCAGCCCCGGCACGGTCCACAGCGGGTGCCCGGCGGGCGGCGGCTCCGGGTCCGTGACGTCGAGCGCGGCCCGCAACCGGCCCGTGGTCAGTTCGGCGACCAGGGCGTCGGTGACCACGACGCTGCCCCGCGCGACGTTGACCAGCACCGCGCCGTCCCGCATCTCGGCCAGGAACGCGGCGTCCACCATCCCGCGGGTGCGCGAGGTCAGCGGCACCATCAGCACGACGGCGTCGTGGAGCCCGAGCAGCCCGGGCAGCTCCTGGACGCCGTGCACGCCCTCCCGGGCGGTCAGCCCGACCATGGTGCAGCGCGCGTCGAACGGCTCCAGCCGGCGCCGCAGGTGCTGCCCGAGGTCGCCGGCCCCGATGACGAGCACGCGTTTGCCCTGCAGCGTGTCGGCCGTCTGCCGCGCCCAGCGCCCTTCGCGGCGGGCGTCGGCGAAGACGTCGAACTTGCGATAAATCGACAACAGCGCGGCGACGACCCATTCGGCGGTGCTGCCGCCGTGCGCGCCCCGGCAGGTGGAGAGCAGGACGCCGTCGGGCACGTTGCCGATCCAGTCCTCGGCACCGGCGGACAGCAGCTGGATCAGCTTCAGGTTCGGCAGCGTGCGCCACAGCTCGTCGCCGGCGCGGTGCTTGCCGGGGATGAGCACCTCGGCCTTCCCGGCCTCCGGCGGCACCGGCTCGCCCCACTGATAGCGAACCGGGAGCACGCGCGGCACCTCGGCCAGCACAGACAGCCCTTCGTCGTCGGGCACCAGCACGGTCAGCGTCATGATCGCCACGGTAATCGAGGAGTACTCACCCATGGTTCACGCACCGGCACCTAGGCTTGGGGATCATGCGAACCCCGTACCGGTCGGCTCTGCTGGCGATCCTGGCTTGTGGCGCCCTGCTGCCCGCCAGTTGTGCGCGGTTCGACGACACCGCGGCGGGCCAGACGTTCAGCCCCGCCCCCGTGGCCAGCCCCGAATCACCCCCCGAGGTCCAGGGCCCGGGCGCGGACTCCGGCGGCGACGGCAGGCAGAGCCGCCCTGGCCAGCCGTCCGCGACGATCCCGCCGCCGCAGGGTTGCAAGGATTTCGACGAGACGGTGATCGCGACCTGCCTGGACACGGTGGCCGCCGTGGCCGGCCTGCCGGGTGACGGTTCCACGCCGAGCGCCCTCGCGGGCGAGCGCAAGAGCGGCCGCGTCATGCTGGCCACCGCCGGCAAGGACGCCACGGAGTTCGCGAAGCTCGACGTCCAGGCGGACGGCGACGGCGGTCTGACGGGCCTCGCCCTTTCGCCGTCGTACGTCGAGGACCAGCTCGTGTTCGCTTACGTGACGACGGCGGCGGACAACCGCGTCGTCCGCTTCGCGAAGGGCCAGGCGCCGAAGCCGGTGCTCACGGGCATCCCGAAGGGCGCGACCGGCAACCGCGGCACGCTGGCGACGGACAACCGCGGTGCTCTCCTGGTCGCGACGGGCGACGCGGGCAACCCGAACGCGGCGGCCGACCCGGCGTCGCTGGCGGGCAAGGTCCTGCGGATCGACACGTCCGGCAAGGCCGCGGCGGGCAACCCCAGCGGAGCTTTGGCGGTGGCCGCGGGCCTCCACGCCCCCGGCGGCCTCTGCGCCTCGGCCGACGGCGGCCGTGTCTGGGTCACCGACCGGCTCGCCGACAAGGACGCCCTGTACCGGGTCCAGGCCGGCCGGCCGCTCACGGCCCCGGCGTGGACGTGGACGGACAAGCCGGGCGTGGCGGGTTGTGCGGATTTCGTCGACGCCAACGGCTCGGTCTCGGTGGGCACGTCCCTGGCCGGCAACCTCCAGAACCTTCCGGTGACGGCCGACGGCGCGGTCAGCGGCAAGCCGACGATCAGCCTCGACGGCAAGACGGGCAAACCGCCGGTCACGTACGGCCGCCTCGCGGGGATCAGCATGATCAACCCGCAGATGGCCGTGGCGGGAACGGTCAACAAGGACGGCGGCTCCCCGGTCTCGAGCGACGACCGGGTGGTCCTGATCACGCCGTCCACCTCCGGCGGCGGCAACGGCAAGGACTGATCTGGGCGACGCGAGTCGCGGTTGTCGTCACTTCCCCGACAACGCCTCCGACCTTGCGATCGGCCGGTTCCAGCCTGTGGTCGCCAACCCGTTCACGCCCGTCGTCGTCTCGACGACAACGTCGCCAACCGCGCCGGGCCACGGCCGGTCCCGGCTTCACCGGAGACGGGCGCACAGTCCCCACCGACCGGTCAGGCCAGCGGCTTCAGCTCGACCCGTCGTCCCTCCGCCGACGACGTCAACCCGGCCTCGGCGAGCTGCAACCCACGCGCGGCCGAGAAGAAGTCGTAGCGATGTTGCCTTCCGGCGACCACGTCACGCACGAACTCCTCCCACTGCACCTTGAACCCGTTGTCGAACTCCACGTTGTCCGGCACCTCGGCCCACTGCTCGCGGAACGTCTCGGTCGCGGGCAGATCCGGATTCCACACCGGCTTGGGCGTCGCCGAACGGTGCTGCACCCGGCACCGCCGCAGCCCGGCAACCGCGCTTCCCTCGGTGCCGTCGACCTGGAACTCGACCAGCTCGTCCCGAAACACCCGCGTCGACCACGACGAGTTGATCTGCGCGATCGCCCCCGATTCGAGCTCGAAGATGCCGTACGCGGCGTCGTCCGCGGTCGCCGCGTACTCCTCGCCCTGCTCGTCCCACCGGCGCGGGATGTGCGTGGTCGCTTTCGCGGTCACGGCCGCAACCCGGCCGAAGAGGTTCTCCAGCACGTAGTTCCAGTGGCAGAACATGTCGAGCACGATCCCGCCGCCGTCTTCGGCGCGATAGTTCCAACTGGGCCTCTGTGCATCTTGCCAGTCGCCTTCGAACACCCAGTAGCCGAAATCGCCGCGAACGGAAAGAATCCGCCCGAAAAAGCCGCCATCCACCAGTCGCCGCAACTTCCGCAGCCCGGGCAGGAACAGTTTGTCGTGCACGACGCCGTGACAGATCCCGGCGTCCCGCGCCAGCCCAGCCAGTTCCAGCGCCGCCGGCAACGTCTCGGCCAACGGCTTCTCGGCGTAGACGTGCTTGCCCGCGGCGATCGCCGCGCGCACCGACGGCTCACGCGCCGACGTCAGCTGCGCGTCGAAGTAGATCTGCACGTCGTCGAGTGCCGAGCCGACGTCGGTGGTCCACGCCGTCAGGCCGTGCCGGTCGGCGAGCTCCTTGACCTTGGCGGCGGTGCGCCCGGCGAGGATCGGCTCGAGCTGCACCCGGGTGCCGTCCGGCAGCGCCACCCCGCCCTGTTCGCGGATCGCCAGTACCGATCGCAGCAGGTGCTGCCGGTACCCCATCCGGCCGGTGACCCCGTTGAGCAGCACTCCGATGGTCTGGTTCATCAACTACGGCCTTCCACGTCGATGGCTGGGTCCCCGCCGTACGGCGCGGTCACACCGGGTATGTCGTATTCGGCGCGCCGGCCGCACATGCCGTAGCCGTCGGGATTGGACGGCGTCGCGACCCGGACCCCCGACTGTTCGAGGTGGCTCCCGTCGCCGTCGGCGAGCGCCTTGAGGTGCGCGCCGGTCAGTTCGGCCGCCTTCAGCGCCCCGGCCTGCCACCTCGGCACCCACTCCCCGATCTTCGGCGCGACGAGCGCCACGGCCGCTCGATGGAACGCCCGCAACGGCTCCGAGTCGCCGTCCAGCAGCGCCTCCCGCAGCGGCAAGTAGCCACGGATCGCCAGGTCACGGCGTCGCCGAGCCGCGTCGTCGGTTTTCGGCAACATCGCGGCCTCGGCGTAGGCGGCGGGGTCGGCGAGCACCGTGGGCGGAAAGGTGAACACGGCGTCGCCGGCCTCGGGCAGGCCGCTGTTCTGCATGAGCACGGTGACGCGCAGGTCCCCGCCCTGCACCATCCGGTGCACGGTGCCCGGCGCGAACCACGCGATCACCCCGGGCTCCAGCGCCGTCTCGTCGTAGCCGCCGACGCTCAGCGTCTGCACCGCGCCACGCCCACCTGTGACGACGTACGCCTCGGTGCACGCGAGGTGCAGGTGCGGACTGCCACCGCAGACGCCGTCTTCGGCCGCCCAGTCGTAGGCCCGCAGGTGGGAGACGCCGATACCACCCGGAAGGGGGAATTCGTCCATGACTGCCTTTCAGAACCCGTGGGTGTCGAGATAGCCGGTGACGCGGTCGCGATCCCAGGCGCCGTCGGCGACGACGACCCGGTATCGGTAGGCGAAGCTCTCCCCCGGCGGCAGGGCGAATTCCTCGAAGAAGGCCCACGAGATCGCCACGGTCGGCGTGTCCCGGGAACGGACGAACCAGTGCGATTCGTGGATGGCGGCGTCGTTCTCGGGCGCGTGCGCGAACACGAGCGTCGAATGCGCGTCGACGTCGTCGTGTTCACCGACAAACGCCAGCCAGGGCGCCTGCCGGCCCATCATCTCCTCGCCGCCCAGCTCGCCCGGACCGAGGATGCGGCCGCCGCTGAAGTCGCGCGGCCCGCGCCAGTGCAGCCCGGTGTACCCGGCCATCTCGCGGCCGGCGGTGGTCGGGCTGCCGAACTCGAGCGGGGTGTCGCGGATGTTGGTCAGCTCGATCGCCCAGTCGATCGCCCAGGCTCCCTCGTCCGGCTCGACCGAGTGGACAACGATGTCGCGTCGCTCCCGAGCCCACTCCTCGCCGCTGTTGGCGACCCAGGTGAGCTGCTCGGTGAAGGTCAGCCGATCGCCGTCTACGGTGAAGCCGGCGAACCCGTCGTGCCGCATCGAGCCGACGCGTTCCGGCAGGTCCTGGTACCAATCGCCGGGCACGTAGGTGTGGCCGCCCCAGAAGTTCTGCCCGGACAGGTGACTCGACGTCATCTGCAGGCCCTTGTGCCAGCGGTGGTCGGCGGGGCGATACCCGCTGACGCGCCGCCCGCCCAGGGTGCGCAGCGGGTGGGTGTAGGGCTTGCGGGACTCGTAGGCCACGGGGTCGGGCTTGTACACATAGGACATCAGCTGGACCCCGCCGGCTTCGACGGCGACGTGGTCGCCGTGCCGATGGGTGACGATGATCGCCGCACTCACACCCGCGCTCCTTCCCTCTCGACTTGTTGACCGATGCCGGCCATCGACCGGTAGAAGGGATCACCTGGCACGATCTCGCCCCGGCGCACCCCGGTTCCGGTGAAAGCCGACTTGTAGAGCGCCGCGACGAGCTCCAGCACCTGCCGGCCGTCCGCTCCGCTACATGGCGGCCGCCGCCCGGCCCGGTAGGCGGCCAGGACCGGCGCCAATGCGGCGGTGTGCGAACTGGCGACGTCGTCAGGCGGGCTGGACCAGCGCGTCGTCCGATCGGCGACCACGTGCGGCGCCGGGGTGTAGCGCCAGTCCTTGCCGCGGTAGCCGTAGAGGTGGGTGAGCTCGACCGTCGCGTTTTCGCAGTCGATCCGGATCCGGCTCACCTCGTCCGGGGACAGCACGCTGTTGACCACGGTCGCCAGCGCGCCCGACTCGAACCGGACGAGCGCGGTGGAGACGTCCTCGGTCTCGACGTCGTGCGCCAGCCTCGCGGTCATCGCCCGCACCTCGGCCCAGTCGCCGAGCAGGTGGAGCAGCAGATCCATCTGGTGGATCCCGTGGCCCATCGCCGGACCGCCGCCCTCGGTCGCCCACTTCCCCCGCCACGGCACGGCGTAGTAAGCGGCGTCGCGGTACCAGGTCGTCTGGCAGTGCGCGACGAGCGGCCGGCCAAGCTCCCCGTCCGCGAGCAACGTCCGGAAGTGCCCAGCGGCGGACCCGAACCGGTGCTGGAACACGAAAGCGGCGTATGGCCCACCTTCCCGTTCGGCAGCGACGATCTCGTCGTACTCCGCAAGCGACCGGCAAGGCGGTTTCTCACACCACGCCCAGGCCCCGCTCTCGAGCACCTTTCTGACCTGCTCGACGTGCAGCCCGGGCGGAGTACAGACGGAGACGAGGTCGGGCTCCTGCTCGGCAAGCAGGGTGTCGAGGTCCTGATAAGGCGCAGCGCCCACGGCCTCGGCACAGAACGCGGCGGCGCGCGTTTCGTCAACATCCGCGACGGCCACCACATCGACGTCGTCACGGTGAGCTTCGTAAGCAGCCCAGTGACTTTTCGCAATCCCACCAGCACCGACGACGGCGACGCGTAAGCGCTTTCCGTTGGGCACCCCGGACCTCCTCCCTCGGCGACGACGTCCGGCAGACAACTCCACGCTCCCCGCAGCGCGGGCCCTTCGACCGTCGCAGAAAGCGCTTTCTCATGCAACAGCCCCCTACACTGTCAACGTTGTCAGCGCCTGGCGCACAACCGGAACGGACGAGACCTGACCCGAGCGTGATCCACCGGCCGCGGCGGCCCAGGCACTTGCCGCAGAAGCTGTGTCCGGAGATCACCGGCTCTCGCCGCGCAAGGCGTTTCGCGGGCCATAAGGACGTCCACGGGCATGGAAAGGCCGAGCCGCCGGCTCTTGTCGTGCTGGCTGGACTCCCGGCTCGTGCGTACAGCCACACTCGCGGTATCCCACGAGCCGACCTCTCGGGCCCTGGCGGGTCATCGAGCCAGCCGCCACGGTCCGTCTCATCGAGCGTCAGCGGCGGTTACCCGCGAGAAGGCACCTCGGCCGTTCAGCGGCTCTTGTCGCGCAGACTACGTTTCCGCGGCTGCCGGCTTTCGGCGCGCATCGCCCGCATGTCCAGAAAGGCAACCACGCCGGACGCGACCGCGGCGAACATCCCGAGGAACCGGCCGAAGCCTGGGCCGATGGCGATGCCGGCGGCGTCGAAGATGCCGCGCTGGTCAGCGTCGAACTCCCAGTCCAGCGTGAGCCACCCGATCACCATCAGCAGCACCGACGCCGCGGCGACGACCAGCCACAGGTGCGGCAGGCCGCTGATCCGCACCCTCCGGACTCGCCCGAAAACGACAACGACCAACCCGGCCAGCAGCAACGGCAGTGGCGGGCACCAGGCGAAGAAGCTCGAGTCCCACGCGTCGCGGACGACCTCGTTGTGCGGCAGCGTCGAGAGGATGTCCTCGATGTCCGGCTTGTTGGTGCTGAGCGTGGTCCACGGCAGGAACGTCGAACCCAGCGCGAGCAGCCCGGCCGCCAGGCCGAGCCACTCGCGCCAGGTGACGCTTTTGACGGAAAACGGCTGTGTCATGAAAGCGGTCAGGAACCGACGCGCTCGATGATCAACTCGCGGACCCGCTTGGCGTCGGCCTGCCCCTTGGTCGCCTTCATGACCGCGCCGACGATCGCGCCCGCCGCGGCCACCTTGCCGCCGCGGATCTTCTCCGCGACGTCCGGCTGCCCGGCCAGGGCCTCGTCGATCGCCGCGAGCAGCGCCGAGTCGTCCGAGACGACCTTCAGCCCGCGCTTCTCGACGACCTCTCGCGGCGAACCTTCGCCGGCGAGCACGCCCTGGACGACCTCCTTGGCGAGCTTGTTCGTCAGCTCGCCGGACGTCACCAGCCCGATGACCTCGGCCACCTGCGCCGGGCTGATGGCCAGATCGGCCAGTTCGACCTCGCGGGTGTTGGCCTCCTGGGCGAGCGTGTTGACCCACCAGCCGCGGGCCTCGTCCGGCGTCGCGCCGGCCTCGACCGTGGCCGCTACGAGGTCCACCGCGCCGACGTTCAGCAGGTCACGCAGGGCTTCGTCGGAAAGCGACCACTCCTGCTGGATCCGCTTGCGACGCTCGGACGGCATCTCCGGCAGCGTCCCGCGCAGCTCCTCGACCCACTCGCGCGACGGCGCGATCGGGACCAGATCGGGCTCCGGGAAGTACCGGTAGTCCTCGGCGGTCTCCTTGGTGCGGCCGGCCGATGTCGAGCCGTCGGCCTCCTGGAAGTGCCGGGTCTCCTGCTTGATCGTGCCGCCGTCGGCGAGGATCGCCGCCTGCCGCGTCATCTCGTAGCGCACCGCGCGCTCGACGCTGCGCAGCGAGTTGACGTTCTTCGTCTCGGTGCGGGTGCCGAACTCGGTCGCGTCCTTCGCCATCAGCGAGATGTTCGCGTCGCAGCGCAGCGAGCCCTGGTCCATCCGGACGTCGGACACGTCGAGCGCGCTCAGCAGGTCCCGCAGCGCGGACACGTACGCACGCGCGACCTCGGGAGCCCGCTCGCCGGTGCCCTCGATCGTCTTGGTGACGATCTCGATCAGCGGCACGCCGGCCCGGTTGTAGTCGAGCAGCGAGTGCTCGGCACCGTGGATCCGGCCGGTGGCGCCACCGACGTGCAGCGACTTGCCGGTGTCCTCCTCCATGTGCGCGCGCTCGATCTCGACGCGCACGATCTCGCCGTCGTCGAGCGTGACGTCGAGGTAGCCGTTGAACGCGATCGGTTCGTCGTACTGCGACGTCTGGAAGTTCTTCGGCATGTCCGGGTAGAAGTAGTTCTTCCGGGCGAACCGGCACCACTCGGCGATCTCGCAGTTCAGCGCGAGGCCGATCCGGATCGCACCCTCGACGGCCTTGCCGTTGACCACCGGCAGCGCACCCGGCATGCCGAGGCAGGTCGGGCAGACCTTCGTGTTCGGCTCGCCGCCGAACTCGTTGGCGCAACCGCAGAACATCTTCGTGTTCGTGTTCAGCTCGACGTGCACTTCGAGCCCGAGCACCGGGTCGAAGCGTTCGATGACGTCGGCGTAGTCCATCAACTCGGCCACGGCAGTCACTTCGTTCCTCCCAGCTCCGGGATCTTGTGGACCAGCGAGCCACTAGCGGCGGCGTCGCGGGCGGCCTCGTAGGCGGCGCCGACCCGGTAGAGCCGGTCGTCGGCGAGCGCCGGGGCCATGATCTGCAGGCCGACCGGCAGGCCGTCCTCGTCGGACAGCCCGCTCGGCACGCTCATCGCGGCGTTGCCGGCCAGGTTCGACGGGATGGTGCACAGGTCGGCGAGGTACATCGCCATCGGGTCGTCGACGCGCTCGCCGATCTTGAACGCCGTGGTCGGCGTCGTGGGCGAAACGAGGACATCGACCTTCTCAAACGCCGAAGCGAAGTCACGCGTGATCAGCGTGCGCACCTTCTGCGCCGAGCCGTAGTACGCGTCGTAGTAGCCCGACGACAACGCGTACGTGCCGAGCATGATCCGGCGCTTGACCTCGGCGCCGAAGCCCTTCTCGCGAGTCAGCGACATGACCTCTTCGGCGCTGTGCGTGCCGTCGTCGGCGACGCGCAGGCCGTAGCGCATGGCGTCGAACCGGGCGAGGTTCGAGGAGCACTCGCTCGGCGCGATCAGGTAGTACGCCGGCAGCGCGTAGGTGAAGTGCGGGCAGGACACCTCGACGACCTCGGCACCGAGCGCGCGCAGCTGCTCGACCGCGGCTTCGAAGGACCGCAGGACGCCCGGCTGGTAGCCGTCGCCGCCGAACTCCTTCACGACGCCGACGCGGACGCCGGACAGGTCGCCGTTGGCACCCTGCCGGGCCGCGGCGACGACCGGCGGAACCGGCGCGTCGATGGACGTCGAGTCCATCGGGTCGTGCCCGGCGATGACCTCGTGCAGCAGCGCGGCGTCCAGCACCGTGCGGGCGCAGGGCCCGGCCTGGTCGAGCGACGACGAAAAAGCGACGAGCCCGTAGCGCGACACGCCGCCGTAGGTCGGCTTGACGCCGACGGTGCCGGTGACCGAGCCGGGCTGCCGGATCGAGCCACCGGTGTCGGTGCCGATGGCGAGGGCAGCCTCAAAGGCCGCGATCGACGCCGACGAGCCACCGCCGGAGCCGCCCGGGATGCGGGCGTGGTCCCACGGGTTGTGCGTCGGGCCGTACGCCGAGTTCTCGGTCGACGACCCCATGGCGAACTCGTCCATGTTGGTCTTGCCGAGAATCACGACACCGGCTTCGCGCAGCTTGCGCGTCACGGTCGCGTCGTACGGCGGGATCCAGCCCTCGAGCGTCTTCGACCCGCAGGTCGTCGGGATGCCCTCGGTGGTGAGGACGTCCTTCAGCGCGAGCGGCACGCCGGCCAGCGGCGACGCGGGTGCCTGACCTGCGGCGATGCCCTCGTCGACGGCCTTGGCCGCGGCCAGCGCGCCCTCGGTGTCGACGTGCAGGAACGCGTGGACGTGGTCGTCCACCTCAGCGATCCGGTCCAGGTGGGCCTGGGTGACCTCGACCGCGGACACCTCGCGCGTGTGGATCTTCTCCGCCAGCTCCGCGGCGGTCAGCTTGATCAGCTCGGTCACTGCTCTTCCCCCAGAATCCGCGGCACCCGGAACCGGCCCTCTTCGGCGGCCGGCGCGCCGGCCAGGGCCTGCTGCTGCGTGAGCCCGGGACGGACGACGTCCTGCCGGAAGACGTTCGTCAGCGGCACGGCGTGCGACGTCGGCGGCACGTCCTCGGCGGCGACCTCGCTCACCTTGGCCACCGAGTCCAGGATCTGGTCGAGCTGGCCGGCGAAGACGTCGATCTCGTCGTCGGTCACGGCCAGCCTGGCCAGCTTCGCGAGGTGCGCGACCTCGTCTCGGGAAATGTTGGGCACGCGGGTGACTCCCGGGTTGTGCTGTGCGGGTTGTCTCGGAAGCTGCAAGTCTATGGTGGCGGCGTGGGCGGACTCGACTGGGTTACGCCCGGCGCAAACCGAGTGCCGTCCGGCGACACCGACGTCCCGCCCGGCGGACAGTGGGTCCCGCGGGCCGGGTGGGTCTGTCACAATCGGCGACCGGCATCGAGCGTCCCACGGCAAGGCTGGGACGCCAGAGGTGAGAGGGGCGCGTGGTGTCGTTCCTGATCCGGGTCCTCCTTCCGGACAGCCCGGGGACCCTCGGCGCGGTCGCCACGGCCCTCGGCACGGTAGGCGCCGACATTCTCAGCGTGGACGTCGTCGAACGCGGTACCGGCCTGGCCGTGGACGACCTGGTCGTCGAGCTCCCCTCGGGCCGTCTCCCCGACGCGCTGATCACGGCGGCGGAGAGCGTCGAAGGTGTCGAGGTGGACGCGGTCCGCCCGTACGCGGGTGTGCTCGACACCCATCGTGAGCTCGAACTCGTCGAAGAGATCGCCGCGCGGCCGAAGACCGGTCTCGACATCCTCGCCGAGGGCGTGCCCCGCATCGTGCGCGCCGGCTGGGCGATGGTCGTCGAACACGCCGAGACCGGCGCGGTCCGGCTGGCGTCGTCGAGCGCGGCTCCCGAGACGCCGATCACCGACCTGCCCTGGCTGCCGCTCGAGCGCGCGACGGTGCTCGACAGCGAGGAGGCCTGGATCCCGGAGACGTGGAAGGAGCTCGGCACCGAGCTGGCCGCCACCCCCCTCGGCAAGCCGGGCAAGGCACTGCTGGTGGCCCGCCCCGGCGGGCCGAACTTCCGCGCCGCCGAGGTCGCCCGGCTCGCTCACCTGGCGGGGATCGTCGCGGTCGTCCTGGACGGCTGAGCGCCGTAGCCCGAAAACGACGACGCATTCACCAGGACCCCGAGCCCGCGGTCAGTTTTCGACGACTACACGCTCAGACGTCGATTTGGTACGCGATCAGCGTGATGTGCGGGAACGGCCGCCAGTCACGCTCGGGCAGGCGCGTGAACCCGAGGCGCTCGTAGAGCCGGTGCGCGGCGTGCATGCCGTCGAGGCTGCTCAGCACCACCTTCCGGAGTCCCGACGCCCGCGCGCGATCGAGCACGGCTTTCGTCAGCGCCTCCCCGACACCGCGGCCACGCGCGGACGGCGCCACCGCGAGCATCCGGAACTCCAGCTCACCCGCGCGTGAGATCTCGGCGTACGCCGAGCCCGGCTGCACGATGGTCACACAGCCGAGCACCTCCCCCGCCCCGCCGACGGCGACGAGCACCTCGGCCAGCTCGACCCGGCGCGCGACGTCCCGCAGCTCCGCGTCGTACCCGACGTCTCCGGCCAGGTGACCGTCGACGTCATAGGCCTGAACCGTGACCTCGCCCGCCGCGCCGTACTCCTCCGGCCGCGGCGGCCGGATCTCGACATCACTCATCCGTCTCCCCAGACTCGTCTTCGGCGGTCTCGTCGCCGGCGGGCAGCGCCACCTCCTGCGCCGCCTCGGGCCCGCGCTCCAACAGGACGCGGAAACCGGACTCGTCGAGCACCGGCACCTTCAGCTGGACCGCCTTGTCGTATTTCGAACCAGGCGCGTCCCCGACGACGACGAACGCCGTCTTCTTCGACACCGACCCGGCCGCCTTGCCTCCGCGGGCCATGATGAACTCCTTGGCCTCGTCGCGGGAGAACCCGTCGAGCGAGCCCGTCACCACGATCGACAAGCCTTCGAGGTTGCGCGGGGTCGACTCGTCGCGCTCCTCCTCCATCCGCACGCCGGAGCGTCGCCACTTTTCGACGATCTCGCGGTGCCAGTCGACTTCGAACCACTCCAGGGTGGCGCGCGCGATGGTCGGGCCGACGCCGTCGACGTCCGCGAGCTCCTCTTCGGTGGCCTGCTCGATCCGCTCGACCGAGCCGAACTCGCGGGCCAGCGCCTGCGCCGCCGTCGGCCCGACGTGCCGGATGGACAGCGCGACCAGCACCTTCCACAGCGGCCGCTCCTTCGCCACGTCGAGGTTGGCGAGCAGCTTTCGCGCGTTGGCGGACAACTCCCCGGCCTTCGTGCGGAACAGCTCGACCTCGGCCAGGCTGTCCTCGTCCAGGTCGAAGACGTCACCCTCGTCGGCGACCACCCTCGCGTCCAGAAGCGCGACAGCCGCCTCGTAACCGAGGACCTCGATGTCGAAAGCGCCGCGGCCGGCCAGGTGGAAGAGCCGCTCCCGCAGCTGCGCCGGACAGAACCGGGTGTTCGGGCAGCGGATGTCCTTGTCGCCTTCCTTCTGGTAGGCGAGCTCCGTGCCGCATTCCGGGCAGTGGGTGGGCATGACGAACTCCCGCTCGTCGCCCTTGCGCGCGTCCACCACCGGCCCGAGGACCTCGGGGATGACGTCGCCCGCCTTGCGGATGACGATCCGGTCGCCGATCAGCACGCCCTTGCGCTTGACCTCCTCCCCGTTGTGGAGGGTGGCCCTGGCGACGGTCGACCCCGCGACCGTGACCGGCTCGGTGACCGCGAACGGCGTCACACGCCCGGTGCGGCCGACGCCGACCTGGATGTCCAGCAGCGTGGTGATCGCCTCTTCGGGCGGGTACTTGTACGCGATCGCCCACCGTGGCGCGCGCGACGTCGTGCCCAGCCGCCGCTGCAGCGCCACTTGGTCGACCTTGATGACGACGCCGTCGATCTCGTGCTCGGCGTCGTGGCGGTGCTCGCCCCAGTACGCGATGTGCTCGGTCAGCTCGTCGGCTGTCGTCAGGACCTTGCTGTGCGGCGAGACCGGCAGGCCCCACGCGGCCAGCGCGTCGTACGCCTCGGACTGACGCTGCGGCTCGAAACCCGCGCGCTTGCCGAGCCCGTGGCAGATCAGCCGCAGCCGGCGTTCCTTCGTGATCTTGGGGTCCTTCTGCCGCAACGACCCGGCCGCGGTGTTGCGCGGGTTCGCGTATGGCGGCTTGCCTGCTTCGACCATCTTCGCGTTCAGCTCGAGGAAGTCCTCGACGCGGAAGAAGACCTCGCCGCGCACCTCGACCAGGGCGGGCACCGGGAACTGCTCGGTGGCTGTGAGCGTCTCCGGCACCTGCTCCAGCGTGCGCATGTTCAGCGTCACGTCCTCGCCTGTGCGGCCGTCACCCCGCGTGAGCGCCCGGGTGAGGTGGCCGTTTTCGTACAACAGGTTGATCGCCAGGCCGTCGATCTTCAGCTCGGCGAGGAACTCGGTCCGGCCGACCTCCTTCTTGACACGCTCCACCCACGCCAGGAACTCGTCCTGGTCGAAGACGTTGTCCAGGCTGAGCATGCGCTCGAGGTGGTCGTGCGCGATGAACTCGGTCGAGAACGTGCCCCCGACCCGCTGGGTCGGCGATTCGGGCGTGACCAGCGCGGGGTGCGCGTCTTCGATCGCCTGCAGTTCGCCGAGCAGTTCGTCGAACTGCCCGTCGGAGACGATCGGCGAGTCCAGGACGTAGTAGCGGAACTGGTGGTTGCGCAGTTCCTCGGCGAGCGCGCTGTGGCGCTCGCGCACGTCGGCCGGGACGTCGGTGACGTCCTCGGCGGCCTCCGGGGCGTCCACCGCCGCGATCTGGTCCTGGGGAAGGTCTGTGCTGCTCACGGGTGGTAACCCTAGTCGGCGGCACCGACATTTTCGGATGTCCCGCCGCCGAGCCCGCGAACCAGTTCGCGGAACTCCAAAAGGGTGATCGCACCCGCCGGCTCGGTCTCCGCGGTCTCGACACGCCGTAGTCGTTCGGCGGCCAGTCGTTCACCCAATGTGGCGTCGAGGGGCAAGAACGTCATGGTCTGGCGGGCGGCTTCATCGAGGTCCCGGAAGCCGGGGTGGAAGACGGCGACGTCGACGACGTCGTCCTCCACCTGGGCGACGACCCGGACGTCGGCCAGCGAGATCCGGTGCTCGCCGAGATTGACGGTCACCTCGGTCGGATCGGGCACCGGCGGAACCGAGTCGTGGTACTCCCAGATGGCGTCGTCCGGCGGCGCGGCGGCGCGCCACGCGTCGGTGAACGGCCGCAGTTCCGGGTCCTCCTGGCCGGTCACGACCAGGGCGTAGATCGACCGGCGACCACGTTCGAGCGAGAAGTGCAGCCGGGGGTGCAGAGCCTCGACCAGCTGGCAGAGCTCGTGTTCGACCCGGTGCGGCTCGCCCTCGCCGAGCGCCGCGCTGACCATCGGGAGCAGGTCGTACCAGCCTTGCCAGAACGTCTCCGCGGCGACGGCCGGGTCTTCCGGCACATGCTGCTCCGGCCACGCGGTGCGCGGGTCGGGCGGGTCGGTGGCGGTGCTCTTGCGGCGGAACAGGCGCATGGCTATCGGTGATCCTCGTTCGGTCGGCTTCCCCGCCACGCTACTTGGCGTGCCACGCCGACGTCGGCGAGTCGCCGGATTCCGTCACCACCCTTCCGGTGGCTCCACGAAGGCCTTGCCGAGGTCGCGGGACAGCGCGAGAGCCCGGCGCATCCAGTCCGGCGTCGCACCGGCGAGACCGCAGGCGGGGGTCGGCACGGCGCGTTCGGCCAGAACGCTGTGGTTGAAGCCGAGCCGGCTCGCCAGCCGGAACGGCGCTTCGCCGACGTCCTTCAAGCTCAACGGAGCCGACGGGGCCGTTGTCGGAATCGCGCCCATGAACAGCGTCGCGCCGCTGTCCCACACCTCGCCGATCTCGTCGAGGAACGCGGCGGACGCGCCATCGAGTGCCCTGAGGTCGAACGCCAGCGCGTCTGCGCCGGCCTCACGCAGCAGACCGAGCGGCGGTTCCGCGGCGCAGCAGTGCACGATCACCGGCTGACCGGTGATCGTGCGCGCGCCTTCGATGACGGTGGCGAGCAGGTCACGGGCCTCGGGCCCCGGCACTGCCGCGACGTTCCCGTACCCGGACGGCGTCGACAGCCCTCCGGCCAGAACCGTGGGCAGCGACGGCTCGTCGAACTGGACGACCACGGGTGCGCCGGTCCTGGACCGGACCTCCCCGACGTGCTCGGCGAGTCCGTCGAGCAGGGATGCCGTGAAGTCACGCAGCGCGCCGCGGTCGGTGAGGACCCGGTGGCCGCGGGGCAGCTCGATCCCCGCGCCGAGCGTCCACGGCCCGGCGAGCTGGACCTTGAAGACCGGCGGCGTGACCCCGGCCTTCTCGCGGGCTTCCTGCACCGCGTCCAGATCCCAGCGAAGCAGGTCGACTGCTCGGCGGTGGTCGTGCCCCGGCCGTGCCGCGACGCGGTAGCCGCTGGGTACGACCTCGACGGCCAGGTCCACCAGCAGCGCCGCCGTCCGCCCGAGCATGTCCGCGCCGACGCCACGGGCGGGCAACTCCGGCACGTGCGGGAAGTCCGGCAGCTCGCCGAACACGATCGCCGCCGCCTCCGCCGGGTCCGTGCCGGGCATCGAGCCGATCGCCGTCGCGGCCCCGCTGGGCCAAAGTCGTTCGCTCACAACCCGGATTGTGGTCGACCACCACCCACCGACGCCGACCGGGCCACCGCACCGGATCTCGTAGAGGCGGACATTCGACGCATTTCTCTTTCCCCGGCCCGCGAGCGCGCCCACGCGGATAGGCTGCCCGGTCATGACGAGTTCGCCACCGCAACCGGGCTGGTACCCCGACTCGCGGGACCCGCGGCTGCATCGCTGGTGGGACGGCCAGGCCTGGACCGCCAACACACGTCCGGCCAACCAGGCTCCGCCGAGCGACTCCGAGCCGATCGAGCTGGACATCGAGCGAGCCCACGACCCGTCGCGCATCCAGAGCCAGGTCGGCCGCGCCACCCGCGGCCGCGGTGGTGCGCGGACCGGCGGCGGGACGCTGTTCACCGAGCCGGTCCTGGTGGTGAACCAGCGTGCCAAGCTGATCGAGATGGCCAACGAGTTCGGCGTCTTCGACCAGAACGGCACCCGCATCGGCGGGGTAGTCGAGGTCGGCCAGAGCACGCTGAAGAAGGCGATCCGGCTCCTGACCAACTACGACCAGTTCCTGACACACAAGTTCGAGGTCCGCGACGCCAACCACAGCACGGTGCTGAAGGTGACCCGGCCGGCCAAGGTGTTCAAGTCCCGGTTCCTCGTCACCCGAGCCGACGAGACCCCGATCGGCGAGATCGTCCAGGAGAACGTGTTCGGGAAGATCCGCTTCGGCTTCGTCGTCGACGGCCGTCCGGTCGGCGGAATCTTCGCCGAGAACTGGCGGGCCTGGAACTTCTCCATCCGGGACCACGCCGACACCGAGGTCGCCCGGGTGACCAAGACCTGGGGCGGGTTCATCAAGGCCGCCTTCACCACGGCCGACAACTACGTCGTCGAGATCCCCCACCCCCTGCCGGATCCGCTCGCCAGCATGGTGGTCGCCGCGGCCCTCACGATCGACACCGCCCTGAAGCAGGACACCGACTGACCTAGTGACCGGCGTCTCATCTCCTCCCGGTGGACAGCGGGCCCGGCACGGCTCAGGGTGAAGAAAAGGCCGGGACGCCGGGGTCTCGCCGGGACGGAGGTCACCGTGGAACCGTTGCCGGAAAGCAGCGACCGGATCTGGACCGAACCCGGGATCTACGAGGTGTCGGCGGGCGTCTACCGAATCCCGTTGCCGCTGCCCAACGACGGCCTTCGTGCGGTGAACGTCTACGCGGTCACGGACGGCAAGAAGCTGGTCCTGGTCGATTCCGGCTGGGCGCTGGACGTGGCCCGTCAACAGCTGGCGGACGCCCTCGGCGGGATCGGTGCCGAGCTCGCCGACGTCAGCGAGTTCCTCGTGACGCACGTCCACCGCGACCACTACTCGCAGGCGGTCGTGCTCCGCCGTGAGTTCGGTTCGAAGATCGCCCTCGGTCAAGACGAAGAACCGTCACTGAAGGTTTCGGGCAACCCCGACCGGCTGCCGATGGAAGCCCAGATCGACCTCCTGTTCCAGGCCGGCGCCGCCGGCGTCGTCGATGCCCTGGGCCGCGAGTTCGGCACGGATCGGCGCCACAGGGAAGCCGATCTGTGGGAAGCACCCGACGAGTGGCTGACACCAGGCCGCCGATCGATCATGCCTGGACGCGAGTTCGACATCGTCGCCACCCCGGGGCACACGAGCGGACATGTCGTCTTCGTCGACGACACGGCCGATCTGTTGTTCTCCGGCGACCACGTGCTGCCACACATCACCCCGTCCATCGGGTTCCAGCCGGTGCCGGCCGAGTTGCCCCTGAACGACTTCATGGATTCGCTGCGCCTGGTGCGCTCCATGCCTGACCGTCGCATGCTTCCCGCCCACGGTCCGGTGTCCGAGAGCGTGCACACACGGGTCGACGAACTACTGGAACACCACCGTGAACGCCTCGAGACCATGGGCGGGCAGATCGCTGCCGGCGCGAGCACCGCGTTCGAGGCCGCCGACCGGACCGGATGGACCCGCCGCAACCGCAAGCTGTCCGAAATGGACTCGTTCAACCAGACGCTCGCCGTCCTGGAAACCGCGGCTCACCTCGACCTGTTGGTTTCGCAAGGCAAACTGAACGCGCAGACGGTCGACGGAGTCCGGCACTACACGGTGCCCTGAGGACTTCCTGCATACTGGGCGCAATGGATGTCATCAGACGCGCGAGGGCGACGGACATCGAGGCACTCGCGCGCCTGTTCGACGCACCAGGTGGACCGCTGGCAGCCGCACTTCGCGAACTCACGAGCACCCCGCACGTCACGCTGGTCGTAGCGGAGGACGACACCGGCGTCGTCGGCACCGCGCAACTGACGGTGACGCGCGGGCTGGCCTGGGACGGCTCGACCCGTGGCCACCTGGAAGGTATCCGCGCCGCCCGCCGAGGAGTGACGAGCGCGCTTTTGAGCTGGGGCATCGACGAAGCCCGCCGACGCGGCTGTACCCGCCTCCACCTGGACTCGGGCCTCGCCCGCGCCGACCTGCGAGACTTCTACGCGCGCTTCGGGTTCGAACACAGCTATCAAGGGTTCACCCGCGCACTGTGATACTGGCGCCGTGACCGACCACACCATCCGCAAAGCACGGCGCGACGACGTCGAGGCGATAGTGCACATGCTGGCGGACGACCAGCTCGGCGCGGCCCGCGACGATCCCGCCGACCTTGTCCCGTACTTGCAAGCATTCGACGACATCGACGCGGATCCGAACCAGCTCCTGGTCGTCGTCGTGTCTGATGACCAAGCCGTCGGAACGCTGCAACTCACCATGATTCCAGGCTTGGCGAGGCGCGGTGCCCTTCGCGGCCAGATCGAGGCGGTGCGGATCCGCGCGGATCATCGGGGATCCGGCCTCGGCGCCGACCTCATCCAGTGGGCGATCGACGAATCGCGGCGACGCGGGTGCGCTCTTGTTCAGCTCACGTCGGACACCTCCAGGACACAGGCACACCGATTCTACGAGCGCCTTGGTTTCGAACCGACCCACACCGGGTTCAAGCTGAAGCTCTGAACGACCCCTCAGCTTGATTGTCCGAATAGGACATTGGTCGGTCATTGCACTCCCCAATGCGGGGCGGAACCGATCCACACACGCCGACCATTCCCGAACTGGCCCAGGCATGTCAAGCCACGGAGGGCGCGAAAGGACCGTTCGTGCCCTCCGCGGTAATTTCCTTGAAAATTGCCGTACGGTCGCACTCATGTCACCTTCGCAGCCACTTCGCAAGCTCAACTCTGCGGCCGATTCCCAGAACGCCGACGACAACCTTCCGTTGGTTCTGAGGTCCGTTCGCGCAGACCCGGATACGTTGCAACACATGAAGGACGACCAAGTTGTCGACCTGATTCGCAACACCGACGCCGAGATCTCCAAGCTTCAAGCACTGCAGCTAAGAGCCATCGCCGACCTCAGCGTGCGTCGGAGACGGGCGCCCAGCACAGCTTCCGAGGTGGCGTTGGCATTGTCCATAACGGAACACCGGGCCAGCGCCATTGTTTCCGCAGCCAACGCGCTGATCGCCCGGCTTCCCCGCATGCTCAACCTGATGGACGACGGCAGGCTGGACCTCTATCGCGCCATGAAGGTCACGGACGCCACGGCTTGGCTTTCCGGCGACTTCGTGCGCGTCGTCGATGAAGCGCTCGAAGACCGGGTTCCTGGGCGGAACGCCACCCAAGTCCGCCGGGCAGCGGCCTACGCCGCCGCGAAAGCCGACCCGCAGGGCGCCGCGAGCCGCACTGAGCAGAAACTCATGGAACGGCGGTTCAGTCTGCACCACCAAGACGCCGCCGTGACTCACTTGTCGATCAACAACGCTCCGACCGAGAAGGCGACCGCCGTCTACGCCCGCATCGACGAGGCTGCCCGAGCCCTGAAGACGCCCGGAGAGACGCGAACGCTGGACCAGCTCCGAGCCGACGTCGCCTTGGACCTGTTGCTCAGCGGCACGGGTGGGCCGACCGCGCGGACCGAAGTGTTCTTGCACGTCGATCTGGCCACCTACCTGAGCCTGAACGACCTACCGGCAACGTTGGCTGGCCGTGGCCCGATCGCGGCATCGGTCGCCCGTCGCATCATCAGCGGGCCCAGCACGACGCTGAGACGGGTTCTCACCGACCCGCGTACCGGTCAGGTGATCGAGCTGTCACCGACGCGCTACCCGCTCGATCCGGCCCACGACGAGTTCATCCGCGTCCGGGACCAAGAGTGCCGGCAGCCCGGTTGCACACGCCCTGCCCAGAGCTGCGGGATCGAACCGACTCAAGCACCAGGTGAGGCCGAGGTAGTCGCGTACCAGCCGGTCACCTTCTGCTCCCGTCATCGCAAGCTGAAGGATCAGCCCGGTTGGAACTACGAGGTCGCCCACGACGGCACGGTGAAAGTCGCGACACCGACCGGCCGCGTTCGCTCGACAACGCCACCGTCGATGCATCCGACCCGTCGACGAGCGAGTCGATCCCACAAGAAGCCGAGGACGTGACCAGAGCTCAGCGCGTACCCGAGATCTTCGCGCTACCCAGGACGATGTCGCCACCCTCGGCATCCGGCCGGTAAAGCACGGCAACCTGACCAGGAGCGACCCCACGCAGAGGTTCGCGAAGCTGCAGGGTCATGGTGTCCGAGTCCACGTCGGCGACGGCATCGGCGATTCCACCGTGAGCCCGCACCTGGACCACGCACTCAGTCGGCTCCGTCAGCGGACGACCGCTGGGCCAGATCGCCCGGTCCGCCTCGATCACATTGATACCGAGGCCGGCGACGGAACCTACCTTGACTGAACCGGACACCGGCTCCAGGGACAGGACGTAGCGAGGACGGCCGTCGGGCGCCGGGGCGTCGATACCAAGCCCCTTACGCTGACCGACGGTGAACCCGTGCACGCCAGTGTGCTGGCCAAGCACTGCGCCGGTTTCCGCGTCGACGAGCTCGCCGGGTCGCTGCCCCAGCCGGTTCTCCAGGAACTTCTTGGTGTCGCCGTCCGGGATGAAGCAGATGTCGTGGCTGTCGGGCTTGTTCGCGACGGAGAGGCCCCGCTGCTCCGCCTCGGCCCGCACGTCGGTCTTCCACGAGTCGCCGAGGGGGAACATCGCGTGGCTGAGCTGCTCCGGAGTAAGAGAAGCGAGAACGTAGGACTGGTCTTTGCCACTGTCCGCGCTGCGACGCAGCTCAGGCACGCCGTCCACCACGGACAGGCGTGCATAGTGACCAGTCGCGACCGCGTCGAAGCCGAGGGCCATCGCCTTTTCGAGGAGAGCTTCGAACTTGATCTTCTCGTTGCAGGTGACGCAGGGATTCGGGGTGCGGCCGGCGGCATATTCGCCGACGAAAGTCTCCACGACTTCTTCGGTGAACCGCTCCGCGAAATCCCAGATATAGAAGGGGATCCCGAGGATGTCCGCAGCACGCCTGGCGTCGTGCGAATCTTCGATCGTGCAACACCCGCGCGAACCGGTTCGCAGAGTGCCGGGCTTAGCGGACAACGCCAAGTGCACGCCGACGACGTCGTGCCCGGCGTCGACCGCGCGCGCCGCGGCGACCGCCGAATCCACTCCTCCGCTCATCGCGGCCAAAACCCGCATTGCCTTACACCTCTTGCTTCTGGGTCTGCTTGCGCATTCCGGCGAGTCCGGCCTGCCGTGCGCGTGTGACGACACCGCCGATCTCGGCTGCAACTGCCTCGATGTCGGCGGCGGTGGACGTGTGGCCCAGAGAGAACCTGAGCGAGCCACGGGCGGCTGCTGGATCTGCGCCCATGGCGAGTAACACGTGGCTCGGCTGCGCTACGCCGGCCGTGCAAGCGGATCCCGTCGAGCACTCGATGCCCTTGGCATCGAGCAGCATCAGCAGGCTGTCGCCGGCGCATCCGGGAAAAGTGAAATGGACGTGGCTGGGAAGCCTCTCGCCCTCTCCCCCATTCAGGACGGCGTCGGGTACCTCGCGATGGATCGCCTCGATCAGCCCGTCGCGCAGTTCCTCGACACGCTTCGCGTATTCGGCCCGAGTAGCGCTGCTGGATCGGACCGCGGCTGCGAAACCGACGATCGCGGGGACATCCAAGGTGCCGGAGCGAACGCTGCGTTCCTGGCCGCCACCGTGCAACAGGGGCACGCAGGTCACATCGCGGCCGAGGAGGAGGGCGCCCACGCCGAAGGGGCCACCGAGCTTGTGGCCGGTCAATGTGAGCGCGGCAGCACCGCTGGCGGTGAAGTCGACCGGCACCGCGCCGACCGCCTGGACAGCGTCGGTGTGCAGCGGGATGTCGAACTCGGCGCAGATCGCGGCCAACTCCGGGATCGGGTTGATCGTGCCGACCTCGTTGTTGGCCCACATCACAGTCGCCAAGGCCACGCTTTCGGGCTCCGTGGCGATAGCGGTACGGAGCACGTCGGGCGACACACGCCCCTGTCCGTCCACGTTTAGCAGGGTGATCTCGGCGCCGCAGTGAGCTTCGAGCCACTCCACGGTGTCGAGCACGGCGTGGTGCTCGGCGGCACCGCACAGGATGCGGCGGCGCTGCTCCTGCTCGTCGTGGCGGGCCCAATAGATGCCCTTGAGGGCGAGGTTGTCGCTCTCGGTGCCGCCGCCGGTGAAGATCACCTCGGAGGGACGCGCTCCCAAGGCGTCGGCGATCGTCTCGCGGGCTTCCTCGACCATCCGGCGAGCGCGGCGGCCCGAGGAATGCAGCGCTGAGGCGTTGCCCACGGTGGACAGCGCCTCGGTCATCGCCGCTATGGCTTCGGGCAACATCGGAGTGGTCGCCGCGTGGTCGAGATAGGTCATCGCTCCTTCAGGGTAGTCCGCTCCAGCGCGTGACGATGCCCACCCTGGACCCTGAAGTGGGCTGTCACACCTTCGACGGCCAGCGCCCGGTCAGCCGGACGCCCACCAGAGCGAGCCCCACCAAGGCGACCGTGAGCAGCGCCATCGCCGGCGATGGGTTGACGACCGACCCCACCAAGCCGAGCAGGACGCCGCCCAGGCCGATAAGCAGCGCGGAGCCGACCCAGTCCGCGAGCTGCATCGCCGAGGTGTTGAATCCGCGTTCGCCCTCGGGCGAGTAACGGAGCAGGAGGACCGAGATCGCGGGCATCGCGATTCCCATGCCCGCGCCGCCGACCGCGCAGGCCACGAAGGCCGTCCAGCCTGGGAACCAGGGCTGCGAGACCAGACCGAAGCAGACCAGGCCGGCGGCGACGAGCCAGAAGCCGGTGCGCAGGGATGCCTCTCTCGACCAGTTGAGGTACCGGCCCTGGGCTGCCGATGCCGCGGACCAGCCCAGCGCCGTGATCGTCAGGGGCAGGCCGGCGAGGGCCGGGTTGTAGCCGTGGACCGCGCTCATCGTCAGAGGCAGGTATGCCTCCATCCCGGCGTACGCACCGGCGATCAACGCCCGGGAGGCGACCACCGTCGGGAGGCCTCGGCGGGAGGTGAGCGTCCCCGCCGGCAGCAGGTTGCGGAGGGCATAGCCGAGGGCGATCAGCCCGGCCGTGCCGTAGCCGAGCGCGAGGAGTGACTGGTGCTGAGCGGCCCAGGTCAGGGCTGCGACGCCGAGGGCAGCGATGATCGCCTGGACCACGCCCGCGCGAGGGCCGCCCGTGGCGGGGACGTGCGCGGGCAGACGGCGGACGACCACCGTCAGCATGGTCGCGCCGATGACCACGAGCGGGACGAGCCCGAGGAACACCCAGCGCCAGCCGACGCTGACCGTCAGGAACCCGGCCACGGACGGGCCGATGACCGCAGGCAAAACCCAGGCGGCGGCGTTCGCGGCGTAAATCACCGGACGCTCGCGGTCGGTGAACGTCAGCGCGATCAGGAGCGAGACCGAGACCAGGAGCAGCCCTGCGCCGAAGCCCTGGAGGGCGCGGCCGAGCAGCAGCGTCGGCATGCCGGTCGCCGTACCCGCGACGAGCAGGCCGGCTGCGAACAGCGCCGGGCCTGCGAGCAGGGCCGGTGCTGGGCCTCGGCGATCGCCGATCCGGCCCGACAGGACCGTGGCGACCACACTCGAGATCAGGAAGCTCGTGAACGGCCACGAGTACAGCGACTGTCCGTGCAGGTCGGCGACCAGGGTCGGCATTGCCGTCGCGACGCCCATGTTCTCGAAAGCGACCAGGGTGACCACGAGGAGCAGCGCGATGGTGGTCAGCCGGTGGTCGGCGCTCCAGAGCACGCTGCGGCGAACGGGTGCGGGGTCGACGGTCGAGGTCATGATCAGCAGCCTGCAACCTCCAGCCCCCTGGAGGTCAAGCCGATTTCAGGCGGAGTACCGCGTCGGCGGCTCCAGGCGCAGGTCGCGTGCGAGGGCAGCGGCCTCGCCGCGGGAGGTGACGTCCAGCTTGTCGAGGATGTTGCGGACGTGGAACTTCACCGTGTGCTCGCTGAGCTGCAGCTGCTCGGCGATCTGCCGGTTACGCAGGCCCTGGGAGATTCCCGACAAGACCTCGAGCTCGCGCGGGTTGAGCCGGTCGAGCGGGCGTAGCTCCGGCGGTTCGGCCACACCGAGGGGCAGCACCGCGGTGACCGTCGTGCCCCAGCCCGGGACCGCGTCGACCTCCCAGTGGCCGCCCAGCGTCGTGAGGCGTTCCGTCAGGCCGCCGGCGGGGACCGCGGTGGCGACCTCGGGGTTGTCGTCGCGGACCGTGATGCGGACGACCGAGCCGTCCAGGCGCCAGGACGCCCGCAGGCGCGTGGTCGCCGGACGGTCCAGGGCCGTGAGCACCAGGCCACGGGTCAACGTCCGGGCGGTGTGGGCGATGTCCTGGGCGAGTGAGCCGTCGCCGACCGGGCCGACCAGGTCGATGTCGACGTCCGTGTGCCGGACCAGGTCCGCGAGCTGGTCCTTGAGCATGGCGAACGCCGTGTCCGCCGGCTCCACGGACAAGGCCTGGTCGCGGTCGACGACGCCCTTGAGCTCGAGCAGCGCGTCGGCCGCCAGGTCGACCGCGGTCCGGCGGGCGGCAGCGTCGGGCAGGCGGCCGGACCGGAGCACCGCCAGGAGGGTCGTCAGGGTCGTCGCGTGGGTCTGGCCGAGGTCGGTGATCGCCTGAGCTCGGGCGCCGGCCGCGGCGAGGTTGCTGGCCAGGACCTCAGGGCCCGGGTCGGTGGCGCGCTGGCCCGCGTCCGTGCTGAGGATGTGCCACAGCCGGGCGGCCAGCTCCAGCTCGGCGGCCGGCGGTTCGGAGGACGAGGGCACCACGACCAGTACCGCGCCCTGGCCGACCGGCGGCGACGACGCGAACAGGACGAGACGGCGTTCGACACCGCCCAGGACGCCGTCGACCACCAGGGCCGCGCCCGGTTCGGCTCGATCGACCAGCCGCTGCAGCTCGACGCTCGTCACCGCCTGGGCGATCGCCGGGTCGCCGACGACCTTGAGCGGGCTGCGCGGGCAGTCCCCTGTCTGCATCGCCGCGGCCCGGTGCGGGACCAGCCTTCCCAGCTCGATGGAGAACTGGGTGAGCAGCTGGGGGCGCGGCGCCGACAACAGCCGTTCGACGACGTCGAGCACGTGTCGCGGATCCGACCAGGAAGCGTCCATGGCTCCAACGTAGGCGCGCTCACACGTCGGCTGCCTGCTCGTCCGGCTAGTGAACACTGCTCGTCCGAGTGGTTCGGTGTGCCCGCCGGGCGAGTTGACTCTGCGGAGAGGACATTCGAACACCGAAGGTCCCGAATCGAGGAGCGCAGACGACACCATGCGAGCTATCACCTTCGCCGAGTACGGCGGGCCGGACGTCCTGAATCTGTCGGAAGTTCCGACGCCGGAGCCCGGTCCCGGGCAGGTACGGGTGGCTGTGCGGGCCGCCGGGATCAACCCGCTCGACTGGAAGATCCGCGGCGGTGGGATGGCCCAGAACTTCCCCGTCGACTTCCCCCACACCCCCGGGTTCGAGGTCGCCGGGGTTGTCGACGCCGTCGGTGACGGCGCCGACCTCGCCGTGGGCGACGAGGTCTTCGGCTGGTCCGAGACCGGGTCCTACGCCGAATATGCCCTGGGGAAAACGCTTGCGCCGAAGCCCGCGAGCCTTTCGTGGGCCGACGCCGTAGCACTGCCGGTCGCCGGTGAGACGTCCCTTCGCGTCCTGGACCTGCTCGAGGTCCGCGAAGGCGAGACGCTGCTGATCCACGGTGCCAGCGGCACCGTGGGCCGGTTCGCGGCGCAGGTCGCCATGGCGAAGGGGCTGACCGTCCTGGGCACCGGCGGTAGCCGGAGCCTCGACGACCTGAAGTCCCTCGGCGTCATCCCGATCCTCTACGGCGACGGCTGGGTGGAGCGGGTCCGCGAAGCCGCGTCGGGCTCGGTCGACGCCGTCTTCGACACGTCCGGGCACGGCGTCCTGCCGGATTCGGTCGAGTTGCTGGGCTCCAAGGAGCGGATCATCACGATCGCCGACGTCGCGGCGTTCGAGCTGGGGCTGACGTTCTCCAGCGGCGGTGAGCAGTCGCGTGAGGTCCTGGAACGTGTCGCCGGCTGGGTGACCGATCGTGGCGTCACCATCGCACACGGCAAGAGCTACCCGCTTGACGAGGCAGCCGCGGCCCAGACGGAAAGCGAAGGCGGGCACCCCGGCGGGAAGCTGACGCTGGCTGTCAGCTGAACGCGAGACGGGCCTGTCGCCGGATATCGGCAACAGGCCCGTCCGCAAGCCGACCAGGGCCTGCCGCCGGATCGCGGCGGCAGACCCCGGATCACTTCGCGGGAGGCGAAGCCAGGGAGGGTGCGGCGTGAGTGGCTGCGGCCCGGGGAACCACCACATCGGACGACGCGGCTGGAGCTGAAGGCGCGGCCTGCGGACGCGGAGTGCGCCGACGCTGCTGGCCCGGGATCTTGACCGTTCCCAGCGCGGAATGGACGGCCGCCTCCGCCAGCGCGGCCAGTTCGTGGCGGGTCTCCGCGCGGCCCGGCGCGATCTCCGGGCAGATGTGGACCTCGAGCACCAGGCCGCGCAGCGCGGCGACCCGGCGCAGGGACGCGATCAGCGACTCCGGCCCGATGAACGCGGGGCGGCTGGTCTCGCGGCCGTCGGCGAGGCGGTAGCGCAGCGCGATCGGGCGTACCGGGACACCGCCGTCGATGGCCGCCTGGAACGTAGCGGTCGTGAACCGGCCGGACGCCAGGCCACACCACGTGGTGCCTTCGGGGGTGACGCTCACCAGCGAGCCCGAGCGCAGTGCGTCGGCCAGCTCGGCCATCGTGGCGGGCAGCGTCTTCAGCCGCTCGCGGTCGAGGAAGATGCTGCCGCCGCGGCGGACCAGGCCACCCAGCACCGGCCAGCCCGCGATCTCCTTCTTGGCCAGCGCGCGCATCGGCCGGAGGGCGTTGATCGCGACGATGTCCAGCCAGGAGATGTGGTTGTTGACCACCAGCGCGCCACGGCCGGCGGCCGCGGTGCGGAAGTCGTCGCCGCCGCGGATGTCCAGCCGGACGCCGAAGGCGCGCAGCACGCCGTGGAAGATCAGCCGGACCAGCCGCTCGCGGCCCCGGCCGCGGGCGACGAGGAGCAGCGGCGAAGCCAGCATCGCCGAAAAGACGACCACGATCGCCGAGACGAACCGCAGCACCCGTCGCGGGAGGCCGACGAACGGGTCGCCGCCGGTGAGGCAGTCGTCGCCACAGGGCGACGTCGGCATCCAGGAGTGGCTCATGCCTGGACCCCGAGGAAGAACTTCAGGTAGCGCTCGTCGACGTTGTGCAGGTCGAGCACCACGAAGAAGTCTGCGACGCCGAAGTCCACGTCGAGCGCCGGCGGGCCGTGGACCTTGGCGCCGAGCCGGATGTAACCCTTGATCAGCGGCGGCAGCGTGGCCCGCGCCGGGCGCTCGATCGCGGACGTGTCCCACGGGATCAGCGGCGAGACGCGGGTCGCCTCGTCCGAGTAGTGCTTGGTGCGCAGGACGTCCCAGACGCCCGCGGCGAACGAGCCGCCGTCCACCAGCGGAACCGACGCGCAGCCGGCGAGGTAGCGGTGGCCCGACAGCAGCATGTACCGGGCGATCCCGGCCCAGACCAGGCTGACGACGGCGCCGCTGCGGTGGTCGGGGTGCACGCACGAACGGCCGGTTTCGACCAGGGACGGCCGCAGGGTGTCGAGCGCGCTCAGGTCGAACTCGCTGTCGGCGTAGAGCTTCCCGGCCTGGACGGCGCGGTCCGGCGGCAGCATCCGGTAGCAGCCGACGATGTCGCCCGTGTTGTCGTCGCGGACGACGAGGTGGTCGCAGAACTCGTCGAACTCGTCGACGTCGAGACCGGGGCGCGGGGAATGGAGCTTCGCGCCCATCTCCTCCGCGAAAACCTGGTGCCGCAGCCGCTGCGCCGCGACCACTTCGTCGTTCGCGTGGGCGACGAGAAGGGAGTAGCGGGGGGCGTCCGCGGGAAGCTCGGAACCCGCCTGATCAGTGCTGACGAGGAGCTGTGACGTCGTCATGGTCAAGGTGTACCCGGGCGTAGGAAACCGCGGAGAGTGCCATCCGATGACCGATTAGTGCACGTTCAGTTAATTGCGGGTTCTCAGGCTCTTCTCAGGTCCTGGAGACGCGCAAAGGGCCTTCCGGGACGTCCCGGAAGGCCCTTCAGGACCGAGAATCAGCCCTTGCGCTTCTCGACCGCTTCGGTCAGCTGCGGCGCGACGTTGAACAGGTCGCCGACGATGCCGAAGTCGGCGATCTCGAAGATCGGCGCCTCGGCGTCCTTGTTGACGGCGATGATCGTCTTCGACGTCTGCATGCCGGCGCGGTGCTGGATCGCGCCGGAGATGCCGAGCGCGATGTACAGCTGCGGCGACACGGTCTTGCCCGTCTGGCCCACCTGGAACTGCGCCGGGTAGTAGCCGGAGTCGACGGCGGCACGCGACGCGCCGACGGCCGCACCGAGCGAGTCGGCCAGCTTCTCGACGACGTCGAACTTCTCCGCCGAACCGACACCACGGCCACCGGAGACCACGATCGAGGCCTCGGTCAGCTCCGGACGGTCACCGCCGGTCACCGGCTCGATGCCGGTGATCTTGGTGGCCTTCGCCGCGTCGGTTGCGGGAATCTCGACGGTCTCCTCGGCCGCCGCGCCCTCGGCGGGCTCGGCCTCCACGGCACCCGGGCGGATCGAGACGACCGGGACACCCTTCGACGCCTTGGACTTCACCGAGAACGCGCCACCGAAGATCGACTGGTCGATCACGCCGTCGCCGTTGACGCCGACGGCGTCGTAGATCAGGCCGGAGCCGAGCCGGACGGCCAGGCGCGCGGCCACCTCCTTGCCCTCACCGCTGGCGGTGACGAGCACGGCGGCCGGGGACGCCTGCTGCGCCAGCGCGGCGAGGACGTCCACCTTCGGCGTGACCAGGTAGTTCGCGGCGTCGTCGCCTTCGGCGACATACACCTTGGCGGCGCCGTGCGCGGCCAGCGACTCCTTGGCCTTGGCCGCGGTGCCGGTCGGGCCGACGACGACGGCCGACGGCTCACCGAGCGCGCGGGCCGCGGTCAGCAGCTCCAGCGTGACCTTCTTGACCTCACCGTCGACGTGGTCGACGAGGACGAGTACTTCAGCCATTGTTCTACTTCCTCCTCGAACCCTTGTCAGATGAGCTTCTGGCCGACCAGGTACTCGGCGACCTTGGTGCCGCCGTCGCCCTCGTCCTCGACCTTCTCGCCGGCGGTACGCGGCGGCTTCGGCGTGGCTTCGGTGACCGTGGACCAGGCGTTGGCCAGGCCGACCTCGCCCGCGTCGACACCCAGGTCGGCGATGGTGAAGGTCTCGACCGGCTTCTTCTTGGCGGCCATGATGCCCTTGAAGGACGGGTAGCGCGGCTCGTTGATCTTCTCGCCGACGCTGACCACCGCGGGCAGGTTCGCCTCGAGGTGCGTGAGGCCGTCCTCGGTCTCGCGGACGGCCTTGATGGTCGTGCCGTCGACGGTGACCTCACGCGCGTAGGTGACCTGCGGCAGGCCGAGCAGCTCGGCGAGGATCGCCGGGACAGCACCGCCGCGGCCGTCGGAGGACTCGTTGCCGGCGATGATCAGGTCGTAGCCCTCGACCTTGCCGATCGCGGCGGCGATGACCTTCGCGGTGGCGATGGCGTCGGAGCCGTGCAGTGCCTCGTCGGAGACGTGGATGGCCTTGTCGGCACCCATGGACAGCGCCTTGCGGATCGCGTCGGTCGCGCGGTCGGGGCCCACCGAGATCACGGTGACCTCGCCCTCGCCGGCTTCCTTGATCTTCAGAGCTTCTTCGACGGCCTTCTCGTTGATCTCATCGAGCACGGCGTCGGCGGATTCACGGTCAAGGGTGTGGTCGGCCCCGCTGAGCTTGCGCTCCGAGTAGGTGTCCGGTACCTGCTTGACCAGGACAACGATGTTGGTCATGGGTCTTCTTCGACCTCCCGGTTGTGGCCCGCGGACGCACCACGGGTCAGTGCTCTACTGGCCGGTAGATTAGGGCCATTCCGCCGCCAGGACCCGCCGAGGTGACGCCATTCACCTGGATGCGCAATCTAGTGGGACTATCGTCCCGGTAGTCGACCGGTTACCCCACCTGAACCGCCGTTCGTCCGATCGGACCAACCGCGGCCTACTCGCAGTAGGCCGTTAGGGGTTAACCTCCGGCACCATGCCAGCGCGCATCGCCGTCATCACCGACTCCAGCTCGTGCCTTCCCGACCTCGTCGCCGCCCGCTGGGCCATCGGCGTCGTGCAGATCCAGCTCAACATGGGAAGCCACTTCGACGACGAAAACCGCTTCGACCGCGGCAAGGTCATCGACACCATGAGAGCCGGCCAGGTGATCACCACGTCGCCCCCGGACCCGGGGGCGTTCTTCTGGACCTACCAAGAGGCCGCCGCCTCGGGCGCCACCGCCATCGTCAGCATCCACCTCTCCGGCCGGATGTCCGACACCGTCCGCGCGGCCCGGGAGGCCGCCCAGCAGGTCCGCATCCCCGTGCACGTCCTCGACAGCCGCACCACCGGGATGAGCCTCGGCTTCGCGGCCATCGCCGCGGCCCGGGCGGCCGCCGTCGGCGGGGACGCCGCCCGGGTCATCGAAGCCGCCGAACGCCGGTGCTTCACGAGCACCGAGTTCATCTACGTCGACACGCTGGAGTACCTCCGGCGAGGCGGGCGGATCGGCGCCGCGCAGGCGATGGTCGGCACCGCGTTCTCCATCAAGCCGCTGCTCACGGTCAAGGACGGCGAGGTCGCGCCACTCTCCCGCGTCCCCGGCACGCGGCGGGCGCTGGCCAAGATGGTCGACCTCGCGGTGCGGAAGTCGGGCGGCTTCCGCGTCGACATCGCCGTGACGCGGTTCGGCGCCAGCGATCACGAACTCGAGATCGGCCGGCAGATCGAGCGTCGCGTGTCCGGGATGGCCGAGAGCATGGTCGTCGAAGCGAGCACGGTCATCGGCGCGCACCTCGGCCCGGGCGCGCTCGGCATCACGGTGTCGCCGGTGGACTGACCCGGCGTGCGGGGATCAGCAGCAGCACGATCGGCACCACGGCGCCGAGACCGGTCGTCGCGATGATGAGAACCTGATCAATTTGATCGAAATGCGACACGTGGCCGAGGTGGTAGAGGAAGTGCGGCAGGCCGAACAGCAGCGCCGCCACGCCGGCCAGCCGCGCCACGGCTGTGGTGCCGATCACGGCGGCGCCGATCAGCAGGGCCGCGAGGGCCAGGTTGAGGCCGCCGAAGTCGCGCAGGAGGTGCTCGTTGAAGGGCCCGTCCATCGAGACCCAGCCGGCGCGGAAGCCGGGAAAGTCCTGGTAGAAGCCGGCCGGGGTGACGAGTGGCCAGATTCCGGTCACGGCCTCGACGACGCCGAAGAACACGAGGAGTACGCGGGTGATGGTCCGTTGCATGACGACGGAACGAGACAGCCGTGCCGGACGTGACACCGCTAGGGTCGCGGACGTGACCACCCCAGCCACCCGGGCCGAGGCGCTGCACCTGACCGGCGAACGGACCGTGCCCGGCATCGCCGTCGAGAATTATTGGTTCAGGCGCCACGAGGCCGCGTACGTCGCGCTGCTCCCCCATTGCGCGGACGCAACGGTGCTCGAAGCCGGCTGCGGCGAGGGTTACGGCGCGGGGCTCGTCGCGACTAAGGCCCGCCGGGTGCTCGCGCTGGACTACGACGTGCCGACGACCGAGCACGTCGCCCGCCGCTACCCGGAGGTCGCCGTCGCGCGGGCGAACCTGGCGTACCTGCCGCTGCGGGACGCCTCGGTGGACGTCGTGGCCAATTTCCAGGTCATCGAGCACCTCTGGGACCAGGCGGGGTTCCTCGCCGAGTGCCGGCGGGTGTTGTCGCCAGGAGGAAAACTGCTGGTCACGACCCCGAACCGGCTCACCTTCACCCCGGACAGCGACACGCCGCTGAATCCGTACCACACCCGCGAGCTGGCACCGTCCGAGCTGGCCGGGCTCCTGTCCGACGCCGGTTTCGAGGTCGAGACGCTGCACGGCCTGCACCACGGCAAGGCCGTCCGCGCGCTCGACGAGCGGCACGGCGGCTCGATCATCGACGCGCAGCTGGACGTCGTCATGGGCGAGCTGCCCGGGCAGGCCGTCTGGCCGGAGGCGCTGCTCGCCGACGTCGCCGCGATCGAGGCGACCGGCTTCGACATCCACGGCGACGACCTCGACGCGAGCCTGGACCTGGTCGCCGTGGCGGTGCGCCGATGACCGACGACTACGAGGGCACGTTCTGTCTCGTCCTGCACAGCCACCTGCCGTGGCTGCCGCACCACGGGACCTGGCCGGTCGGCGAGGAATGGCTGTACCAGGCGTGGGCGCATTCGTACCTGCCGATGGTCGACCTGCTCGAACGGTTCGCCGCCGAAGGCCGCCGGGACGTGCTGACACTCGGCATGACGCCGGTGCTCGCCGCGCAGCTCGACGACCCGTACAGCATCCACGCCTGCCACGACTGGCTCGGCCATTGGCAGCTTCGCGCCCAGCACGCGTCGACGCTGTGGCGCGACGACCCGATCCTGCGTGAGCTGGCCGCGGCCGAGCACCGAACTGCGGTCCGCGCGGCCGCGGAGCTCGGGACGCGCTGGCGGCACGGCTTCTCCCCCATCCTGCGGTCCCTGGTCGACAACTCGACCATCGAGGTGCTGGGCGGGCCGCTGGCCCACCCGTTCCAACCGCTGCTGGACCCGCGGGTGCGGGAGTTCGCGCTGAACGCCGGGCTCACCGACACGGCGTTGCGGCTCGGTTCCCGACCCGAAGGAATTTGGGCGCCGGAGTGCGGCTACGCGCCTGGTCTGGAAAACGACTACGCGGCCGCGGGCGTGCAGCGGTTCATGGTCGACGGCCCGTCGCTGCGCGGGGAGACCTGGGCCGCCCGGCCGGTCGGCGACAGCGACGTCCTCGCCTTCGGCCGCGATCTCGAAGTCACCTACCGCGTCTGGTCGCCGAAAGCCGGCTACCCCGGCCACGCCGCGTACCGCGACTTCCACACCTGGGCGCACGAGGTCGGCCTCAAGGCGTCGCGCGTCACGGGCAAGACCATCGAGCCGCAGGACAAGGCGCCGTACGACCCGGCACTCGCCGCGGACGTGCTGGGCCTGCACGTCAAGGACTTCGTCGACACCGTGGTCACGCGGCTGCGGTCGTTGAAACGGCAACACGGTCGCGAGTCGCTCGTGGTCGCCGCGTACGACACGGAGCTGTTCGGGCACTGGTGGCACGAAGGACCGGCCTGGCTGGAGGGTGTGCTGCGCGCACTGCCCGAGGCCGGGGTCCGCGTGACGACGCTGAAGGGCGCGCTCGAAGCCGGGCACGTCGGCCCGCCGATCGACCTGCCCGCGTCGTCGTGGGGGTCGGGCAAGGACTGGCGCGTCTGGGACGGCGAGCAGGTCCAGGACATGGTCGAGGCCAACACGGCGCTGCAGAAACGGCTGCTGGACCTCGTCGCCGATCTGCCGACCACGGCTCGTGACGCCGTCGCCGACCAGGCCGTCGCCGAGGCGATGCTGGCGCTGGAAAGCGACTGGGCGTTCATGGTCACCAAGGACTCCGCCGCCGACTACGCGCGGCGCCGGGCCGCGGTGCACACCGAACGCTTCGACGCGCTGGCCGGGGCGCTGCGCCGCGGCGACCGCGCGCGGGGTGAAGAACTGGCCGCGGCCTACCGCGTCGAAGACGGACCGTTCGGGCACCTCGACGCCCGGGCGCTCAAATACTAGAGAGAGGACCCATCGGATGGGGATCCACGAAATTCCGGTCAAGACGCTCGACGGGCAGGACAGCTCGCTGGGTGCGCTGGCCGGCAAGGCGCTGCTGGTGGTCAACGTCGCGTCGAAATGCGGCCTGACCCCGCAGTACTCCGGCCTGGAGCGGCTGCAGGAGCAATTCGGCGCCCGGGGCTTCTCCGTGGTCGGTTTTCCGTGCAACCAGTTCGCCGGGCAGGAACCGGGCAGCGCGGAGGAGATCCAGACGTTCTGCTCCACGACTTACGGCGTCACCTTCCCGCTGTTCGAGAAGATCGACGTCAACGGCGACGAGCGGCACCCGCTGTACTCGGAGCTGACCAAGACGGAGGACGCCGAGGGCGCGTCCGGCGACGTCCAGTGGAACTTCGAGAAGTTCCTCGTCAGCGCCGACGGCGAGGTCCTCGCGCGGTTCCGGCCGCGCACCGAGCCCGAGGACGAGACGGTCGTCAAGGCCATTGAGGCGGCCCTTCCCGCGTGACAGCGGTTCGGGGCGCGCTCCCCCGGTGTCCCCGGATTTCACCGGATCGACGGGTTCCAGCGGCCGTTCGGGTATCACGGAAACACGCCTGAAAACGGTTTTCGTGATCCGGACGGTCGAACCGCGGGTGATCAGCCTGCCGTTTTCCCCGCTCCGCACCGAATACTTTTCACGACGCCACTCCGGCGTCGTAGCGTGCGAGAAGGGATCACCGATGAGCACCTCCAGACGCCGGGCCGCGCTGGCCGCGTTCCCCGTGGCACTCGGGCTGCTGCTGGCCGGACCGGCGGTGGGTACGGCCTCGGCCGCGCCGCAGTCCGACGTGGCCGGCCAGGCTCGCCACTGCCTGCTGTGCGTCGGCCACCACCATCACCACGGGCACATCAACATCCTGGGTCTCCACCTGGGACTCTGGTTGCACCTGTAGATCCCGGCTCCGCCGTGCCGGGGCGGTGGCCTCCCGCCCCGGCACGTTCACAGGCCGAGTTGAGCGCGTCCGACGTCGTTGAGGTCGTCGACGGTGGCGCGTCCGGTCCAGTTCACCTCGTAGTCTTCCGGCGCGAAATCGCCCGGGCTCTTGCCAGCTAGGAATGCCCGACCGCATTTTTCGGCGTACGCGGCGTTCTTCGCGCAGTGCGGGCTCGCCGGGATGTACATGACGTTTCCCCAGCGGTCCGGATTGGTGCCGTCGGCGACGGCGTGGATGACGTCGCCGTGCCACCAGACCGTGTCGCCCGGTTCGACGGCGGGAATCGAGGTCAGTGCCGGCAGCAGGTCGTCGTGGTACTTGTCGCTGACCGGCAGGGCCTGACCGTTGGCGGCGCCGCAGAGGTCGTCGTCGGGGATGTCGTCCTGGAGCGCGCGAAGCAGGACGTACGCGATCGCGGACGGGATCGGCACCACCTGCAGGACGCCGTCGCCCGGTCGCATTTCCGACAACGCCGTCCAGCCCTGGAACGTGCGGAAGGCCGAGCACATGACGGTGGACGGGAATTCGTCCACGTCGGTGCGGCGGGCGCCGTCCCACGGGTCGTAGTTCTGCCAGTTTCCGGCGAAGACGTGCCGGAACACCTGCTGGTACGCGGGCAGCAGCCAGCGTTCGACCGAGCCGGAGTCGGTGTGCGCGGACAGCCCGAGCGATGCCGACCCGGGAGCGCGACGCCGGATGCGGTCGGGGTAGGCCGTGTCGCGATCGGGGTCGAACCAGACGCGACCCTCGGACTCGTGCCGCCAGAAGGAGTTGAGGAATCGCCGGACGGCGACCATGTTCTCGTGCTGGCGCGCCTGGATCTGCGGCTTCGACCAGTAGACCGGGTAGATCTGCGGCTGACCGGAGGCGAGCCCGGCGAAGACGTCGTCGGCCGGGCCTTGGTAGGTCCCCGCGAAGTCGTTGTCGGCCAGGTAGGCAGCGAGCCCGGCGTCCCAGCCTTCGGCTGTTTCGCGCGCGAAGGTGCCCTTGACGACGGCACAGCCTCGCCGCCGGACGGCGTCCACGGTCCGCTGGGGCACGGTCCCGTCGGCGATGTCGTGGAATCGGACCACGGGGAAAGCGTCCTGGTCGGCGGCAACGGCGTCGACCTCCCGCCGCATCCACTCCCGGACTTCGGCGAACGCGCCGGCGACGTCGCCAACCCGGGCGCGCAGTTCGCTCTTGGTCCGCGTGACGGCTTCGGCCATGTTCGCCGGCAGTTCTGTGGTGGTCATCGGTGTCCTCCGCGATCTTTTGGTTAGGACTCCTTACTAGAATGTCCTCGCTACGGTAACCCCGTCCGTCCCCAGCCACAAGAGGTGCGATGTCCGACCCCGACCGGCCGCTCCCGCGCCTGGCGATGCTGCGGGCCATGACCGACCGCGCGGTGCTCGACCACGTCTTCGTCCACAACCGGACCACGCGCGCCGAGCTGGCCGCGACCACCGGGATCTCGAAGCCGACGATCTCCGAGTCCGTCCGGCGGCTCGAGACGGCGGGCGCGCTGCAGGCCACCGGCACCGACCAGACCGGCCGCCGCGGCCGGATCGCGACGTTCTACGAACTGGCCGCGGACGCCGGCCGGGTCGTCGCCGTGGAGGTCAACCAGCAGGGCATCCGCACGGTGACGACCGACCTGACCGGCACGGTCCTGGCCGCCGACCACCACGCGCCGGATGGTCACCCGATGACCACGGCGGTCCGTGCCGCCGTCGCCGCCGCCAGCAGCGGCGGGCCGGGGCCGATCCGCGCGACGGCGGTCTCGGTCGCCAACCCGGTCGACCCGGTGACGCACGAGGTCGTCGCGCTCCCCGGGTCGCCGTTCCCCGAGGGCACGATCCGGGCCGGCGAAGTCGGCCGGGACGTCCTGCTCGACAACGACGTCAACTTCTCGGCGCTCGCCGAACGCAGGGAAGGCGCGGCGCGGGACGCGAAGAGCTTCGTCTACGTCTATGTCGGCGCTGGGCTCGGTGTGAGTCTCTACGTCGGCGACCAGCTCGTCCGCGGGGCACACGGTCTGGCAGGCGAGATCGGTTACCTGGACAGCTCGGGCGCGACGCTCGCCGAGGCACTGGCAGGCCAGGGTTTCGGCAGGTCGGACGCGCCGTCGCTGGACGTGGACGCGATTCTGACCACGCTCTCACGCGCGGCCGAGGGCGACGCCGCCGCCGCTTCGCGACTACGGCAGCTGGGCGCGACGCTCGGCCGGGCCGTGGCCGCGATCTGCACCATCGTCGACCCGGACGTGGTCCTGCTGGGTGGCCCGGCCGGGAGCCGTCCGGAACTGGTGGCCGAGATCCGGCAGACGGTCACCGCGGCGACGCCGGGCCCGGTCCGGGTGGAGGCGGGCGCGGTGACGGACTCGGCAGCGCTGCGAGGCGCGTTGTTGTCGGCACTCGACCACGGTCGCGCTGCCCTGCTCGCCGCGGTTGCCGAAACCTAGCCACGGCCAGAGGTTGCCAAACCGGTCGCGGAGTCTCTGGTCGTTGCCGAAGTCCGACGACAGCCTGGCAGCAACCCTGCGTCGGGACGTTGCCGAAGTCAGCCGGAGCCCGCGTCGATCACCGCGCGGGCGCACTTCGCCACGATCGCCGGGTCGACCTTCATGACCTCGCGGTCGTACGTCAGCAGACCGTTGACCTCGTTTTCGACATCCGTCGTCTGGGTGTAGACGGCGCCGGACAGGCCGCGCTCCGCGATCACTCTCTCCAAGCGGGCGCTCACCTCCGCGTAGCGCTCGGTGAGCCGTTCCGACGTCGAGGTCATCTCGTACGCGTTCGGCGGCCCGGGCCAGCGGTGGTCGTCCAGGACCAGGCCGAGGCCGCCGTACTCACCGTCGACGATCGCGCGGCCGTCGCGGACCGCCGGTTCTCCGGGGCCGACGTACGTGTGGTCGTCGTAGACGTCACCCGCACCCGCGTCGGGGCGGGAGAAGCAGCAGTTGACGCCGCTGTTGGCGATCACCAGCCGGGTCGGGTCGAGCGACTTGACCAATTCCGCGACACGGGCCGTGTCGTACTCGCCCCAGCCCTCGTTGAACGGCACCCAGCCGACGATCGACGGGACCGCACGTAGCTGCGTGATCATTTTGATCAATTCTGCTTCGAACCGCTCGCGCGCCTGCGGAACCGGGTCCGGCGCGATGCCGGGCGGGCCGTCGAACGACACCGTCAGGGACGGCATGTCCTGCCAGACGACCAGGCCCAGCGTGTCGGCCCAGAAGTACCAGCGGGCCGGCTCGACCTTGACGTGTTTGCGGACGAAGTTGAAGCCCAGCTCCTTCGTCTTTTCGAGGTCGAACCGCAGGGCGTCGTCGGTCGGCGCGGTCGAGATGCCGTCGGGCCAGTAGCCCTGGTCGAGCGGGCCGTGGAGGAAGGTGATCCGGCCGTTGAGTGCGATCCGCGGGCGGCCGTCGGCGTCGGGGATCAGGCCGATGGTCCGGAGGCCCGTGTAGCTGCCGACCTCATCCAGGACCGCGCCGTGATGGTCGAGCAGCCGGACTTCCAGGGTGTAGAGGTGCGGGTCGTCGGGGGTCCAGAGGTGTGGTTCGGGAACGTCCACACGCACCGACGTGCCAGCTCCGCCTGAGCCGCGCGCCACCTCGCCCTCGGTGGTCGAAAGGACGACCACGACCTCGTCGCCGCCTGTGACCTGCGGGAAGACCGTCACGCCGGTGAGGTCCGGGGTCAGGTCCAGCCGTTCGACGCGAGCCGCGGGCACCGGCTCGAGCCAGACCGTCTGCCAGATGCCCGACGACGCCGTGTAGCAAATTCCGCCAGGAGTGTTGCGCTGTTTTCCGACCGGGAAAGGCTCGATGTCCGTGCGGTCCTCGACTCGGACGGTCAGCTCCTGCGGGTCCGATGACCGCAGGACGTCGGTGATGTCCGCGCTGAACGCCGTGTAGCCGCCTTCGTGCGTCACGACGAGCTGGTTGTTGACCCAGACCTGGGCCTTCTGGTCGACCGCGCCGAAGTGCAGCAGGATGCGGTCGCCGCGCCAGTCGTCCGGGATCTCGACGAGGCGGCGGTACCAGAGAACCTCGTCGCGTCGTCCGATTCCGGACAACGCCGACTCCGGCGGGAACGGCACCAGGATCCGCTCGGCGTAGCCGGACGGCCGGGGCTCGTCCGCGGCCGCCGGCCAGCCCGCGTACTCCCAGACGCCGTTGAGGTTCAGCCAGCGAGGCCGGGTCAGTTGAGGCCGCGGGTACTCGGGCAGCGCGTTGTCCGGGCCGACGTCGGCGGACCACGGGGTGGGCAGGACGGGGTCGAGCCGCCGCCAGCCGGTGTCTTCAGAAGGAGTCATCCTGGCCGATGGTGGCAGAGATCCCGGACCCGGCCAGTGATCGTCGTCACATTAGCGACATCCCTCGTGAGTCGGCTTCCCCGGGTGCCGCCGGGCACTTCCGACTCGCGAGTAACCTCTCCGCATGCGTGTGCTGATGCTGTCCTGGGAGTACCCGCCAGTGGCCATCGGTGGCCTGGCCAGGCACGTGCACGCGCTCGCCTGCCACCTGGTCCGGCAGGGTCACGAGGTCGTCGTCCTGTGCCGGCACGCCGCCGGCACCGACGCCGGGACGCACCCGCGCACCGACCGCGTCGTCGAGGGCGTGCGGATCATCCGGGTCGCCGAAGACCCGATGCACGTGACCTTCGAACGGGACCTCGTCGCCTGGACGCTGGCCATGGGGCACGCCATGGTCCGCGCCGCGCAGGACCTGCTGCGGAGCTGGCAGCCGGACGTCGTCCACGCGCACGACTGGCTGGTCGCGCATCCGGCCATCGCGATCGCCGAGGCCGCGCGGGTGCCGCTCGTCGGCACGATCCACGCCACGGAAGCCGGACGGCACTCCGGCTGGCTGTCGCACCCGCTGAACCAGCAAGTTCACTCGGTCGAGTGGTGGCTGGCCAACCGGGCCGACGCCCTGATCACGTGCTCGCAGGCCATGCGCCGCGAGGTCGCGCACCTCTTCGAGCTCGAGGCCGACGACGTCACGGTGATCCACAACGGCATCGAGGAACGCGGCTGGCAGGTGCCGGCCGACGAAATCGCCCACGCCCGCGAGGTCTACAGCCCGGCCGGGGCGCCGCTGTTGCTCTATTTCGGACGACTCGAGTGGGAGAAGGGTGTCCAGGACCTGCTGGCCGCGCTCCCCCGCATCCGGCGGCGCCACCCCGGCACGCGAGTGGTCGTGGCCGGAAAAGGACGGCACTTCGACGAGCTCGTCGAGCAGTCGCGGAAGCTGCGGGTGCGGCGTGCGGTCGACTTCGTCGGACACCTGTCCGACCGGGACCTGCGTGCGGCGCTGGCCGCGGCCGACGCCGTGGTCCTGCCCAGCCGGTACGAGCCGTTCGGGATCGTCGCCCTGGAGGCCGCGGCCGCGAAGGCGCCACTGGTGGCGTCGACCGCCGGCGGGCTGGGTGAGGTCGTGGTCCACGGCGAGACCGGGCTGGCGTTCGGCCCAGGTGACGTCAGTGCCCTGGCCGACGCGGTGACAGCGGTACTGAACGACGCGGACGCCGCGGCGCGGCGGGCTCAGGCGGCGCAGGCCCGGCTGGCCGCCGACTTCGACTGGGGCCGGATCGCCGAGGCGACCGCCGCGGTCTACCGGCGCGCGAAGCCGGGTGAACCGGTGGAACTGCCCCGGCCGAAGATCGCCACCGGCAACGCGTTCGAACCGGTCGCGGCCGGCGTCCCGGAACTGTAGGTACCGGGCGGCTCAGAAGTGGCGGACCTGGACGCGGTCCGGGTGCGCAGACGGGGTGGCCGTGGCCGCGGCAGCGACGGATGCGCAGGCGAAAAGGGCGACAAGCGAAACAAGCACAGCGCTCAACTTGCTGGTCATCGGGACTCCTCGGGGAGCAGTGGCGCGACGGGCACCACGCAGCGAGCATCCGCGCCCCCTCCCGGCGAAACAATAGGGAGAACACCACGGGCGGCTACGTAATCGCCTACCGTGACCGATTCGCCCGTCAGCGGACCCCGGTCAAAATCCGGACCTGGACGTGTTCACGCAGCGGGCCGCAGGGCTCGACCGCGCGCCGGACGCGCTCGGTGAACTCGGGCCTCGCGTCGGGGGCCGGGAGCTGGTCCGGGCTCATGGCCGAAAACACGCCACCGACGATCTCCTCGACGGTGAGTGTGGCCGAGTATTCGACAACCCGCAGGTCCACGGCGTATCCGGCAGCCGAGAGAGCGTCTCGGTAGCGCTCCTGGCTCGCCGTGTCGGTGCCGCACGTCCGGTGCAGCGGTACGCCGAGGTGGTCGGACAGGACCTGTCGTAGCGCGGCCGACCACGCGGTGTCCTGCAGCCACAGCGGCTCGCCGTTGGTCACCACCGCGACACCGCCGCCGGGGCGTAGGAGCGGGCGCACCGCCGCGAACAGCCGCTCGTGGTCCATCCAGTGCAACGCCTGCGCCACGGTCACCGCGCCCAGCCGGCCGGGGCCGAGGGCTGTGGTCAGCGCGGGGACATCGGTGTCCGCGCCCAGGAGCCAGGTGACGTTGGGCTCGGCCGTCGCCCGGCGGGCCTCGGCCAGCATGTCCGGTTCCGGGTCCATGCCCAGCACGGCACCGGCTCGCGGCGCCAGGACCCGGGTGAGCTGGCCGCTGCCGCAGCCGAGGTCGAGCACGACGTCGTCGCGTGTGAGACCACACGCGCTGACCAGGGCGTCCGCGACCTCGGGCGGGTAGCCGCGGCGGAACCGCTGGTAGTACTCGCTCACTTCGCCGCCGAACGCCGGTGCCGTCATGACCCCGAGGATGCCGACGGAAACTGGCGGGCGGGTGTGGTTCCGCTGCGGGCGGAAGCGGCTAGAAGACCGGCAGCAGGACGCCGTGCTCGGACTCGGGGCGCGGGCCGAAGATGCGGCGGTCGGCCTCGGCGATCGGGACGTCGTTGATGCTCGCCTCGCGGCGGCGCATCAGGCCCTCGTCGCTGAACTCCCACAGCTCGTTGCCGTAGCTGCGGAACCACTGGCCGTCGGCGTTGCGGGACTCGTACTGGAAGCGGACGCCGATGCGGTTGCCGCGAAACCCCCACAGCTCCTTGCGCAGGGCGTAGTCCAGTTCGCGCTCCCACTTCGCGGTCAGGAATTCGACGATCCGCGCGCGGCCGACGACGTGCTGGTCGCGATTGCGCCACACCGAATCCTCCGTGTACGCCAGCGAGACCCGCTCCGGGTCGCGGGTGTTCCACGCGTCCTCGGCGGCCTGGACCTTCTGGCGGGCGGTGTCCTCGTCGAACGGCGGGAACGGCGGGCGCGGGGTCATGGACGGCTCCTTCCGAGACCGGAACCGAGAGAACGGCCGTTCTCTCAGCCTGCCGCTAGAGTAGAGAACGCTCATTCTCCGCACCAGAGGCAGGTGACATGAATCCCACGGAGGCGACCGACCGGCTACTGGAAGCCGCCGAGGAGCTCTTCTACGCCCACGGCGTGCAGGCCGTCGGGATGGACGCCGTCCGCGCGCGGTCCGGCGTCTCGCTCAAACGGCTCTACCAGTGCTTCCCGGCCAAGAACGACTTGGTCGAGGCCTACCTCCTGCGCCGCGACGAACGCTGGCGGCGGTCGTTGCGCGAATTCGTCCACGCCCGGGGCGACGACCCGCTGGCCGTGTTCGACTGGCTGCACGACTGGTTCCGCGAGCCCGGCTTCCGCGGCTGCGCGTTCGTCAACTCGTTCGGCGAGTTCGGCGAACCGGCGCCCGGGATCGCCGCCGCGATCCGCAAGCACAAGGACGAGCTGCGGGCCTACCTGCGTGGTCTGGTTCCTGACCACGGCGTCGCCGACCAGCTGTTCTCGCTGGTGGAGGGCGCGACCGTGCTCGCCGCGATCACCGGTGACCCGGGCGAGGCGAGCACGGCCCGTGCGGCCGCGAAGGTCCTCCTGGCCGCTCAGGGGTAGAGCGTCAGCGCCGGGTCGAGCGCCACCTCCGTCAGCTGAGCGAGGCTCAGCGGCGGCGCCGGCATCTCGGGCTCGCCGACCTGCTTCGCGCTTCCGGCGACGTTCTGTGCCTCCACGATGACCCCGGTCCCGTCGGGCTTGGTGACTGTCGAGCGGTCGACCGTGGGACCGCCGGGGCTCGTCATCGTCGATTCGACGACGATCTCGCCGTGCGGCCCGGTCGTCTTGGAACACGACCCCGTCATGTCGTTCGGCGGGTTGGAACACTCGGTCGGGGGGCCGTTGACGCCACCGAGCCGGGTCACCATGGCCCAGACGTTGCCCCTGCGCGGCCCATCGGACGTCGTCGCCGCGGCCATGAAGTAGTCCTCACCGCCGCTGCACACGCCGCCGTCTTCCAGCACCGGAGTGGAGAACACGTGGTAGAAGGTCAGCGGCCCGTGCTGGGTCCCCTTCGGGTATTCGCCGTCGGCGTGCGCGGTCAGCTGTGTCCCCGCGGCGACCCGCTGCTGGACGGCCGCCTTCAGCACCGGCGAGAGCCGGGCGGCGACCACGGCCGGGTTCTGGGCCAGCGGCGGCCCGGTCGGCCGCGGGTCCATCCCACACGATTCGGGGGTCGGCGGCGCCGAGGGCGTGCCGTTCGCACCGGGCGCCACTGCCGTCCCACCGGAGCCGCCGGGCACGAACAGCAGCGCCGCGCCGACGGCCACCGCCGCCACGCCCGCGGCGGCCGCGGTCCACGGGTTCGCCACCCGGCGGACCCACGCGCGGCGGCGTTCCCGGTCCAGCACCGCGTCGACGTCCACGGTGGACGGCGGGATGGTGCCGATCGCCTCGTCGAACAGTTCCTTGCTCATGTGCCCTCCCTCAGTTCCGGCTCGCGGCGATCAGCACGCGCAGGGTGTCGAGCCCGCGCGCGGTCTGGCTCTTGACCGTCCCGGCGGAGCAGTCGAGGATCTCGGCCGTCTCCTCGATGGAGAGATCGCAGTAGTAGCGCAGCACCACGGCCGCCCGGCGCCGCGGCGGCAGCGCGTCGAGCAGTTCGAGCAGGCCGAGCCGGGCCACGACGTCGTCGCTCGGCAGCACCGCGGGCTCGGGCACGGTCTCGGACGGCTCTTCCCGCCGCCACGCCCGGCCCTTCTCGTCCAGCCACGTCCGCACGAGGATGCGGCGCACGTAGGCGTCGAGGAACTCCATCTGCCGGGCCCGCGGCCAGTGCCGGTACAGCTTCCCGATCGTGATCGACACCAGGTCGTCCGCGAGGTGCCAGTCCCGGCAGAGCAGGTACGCGGTGCGCCGCAGGACCTCCATCCGGGCCGTGACGTAGTCGCGGTACCCCGTTTCGTCCGAACGTTTCACTCGTCCTCCTCGTCGCCTTCCACTCTGTCCAACCGGGTCGGCCGCCGGTGGGGTTGCCCCGGATGGCCGCTAATTCCGTCAGCGGGCAACTTCCGCTCGTGCCGGCCCGGTTCCAGAAGGCGGAAAGTCCATCGACAGCGAGGATTGATCCGATGAGAAAACCGATCACCGCGGTGCTCGCGGTGACGCTGGCCGCGGGCGTGCTCGGCGCACCCGCCGCCGAGGCCGCACCGGACGGTGTCGCGGCCGCGACACCGGTCAAGATCACGTTGCTCACCGGCGACCAGGTGCTGGTCAGTGGCCCGGACGTGCGGGTGCTGCCCGCGCGGCGCGGCCGTCCGGTGCCGATCCGGCAGTACACCCGCCGCGGCGACCAGTACGTCGTCCCGGGCGACGCTGCCGAGCTTGTCCGGGCCGGGCGGCTCGACGAGCAGCTCTTCAACGTCACCGGCCTGCTGCGTCAGGGCTACGACGACGCGCACACCCCGCACGTGCCGCTGCTGGTGCGCCAGGCCGGCCCGGCCGTCGCCGCCCGCACCGGCGTGGCCGCCAAACGGACCACGCTCGGCTACACCGCGCTCGACGAGCCGAAGTCGGACGCCACGACGTTCTGGAACCAGCTCACCACCGCTCCCGCGACGCTGTCCGCGGGCGCGGCGAAGGTGTGGCTGAACGCCAAGGTGCACGCCACGCTCGACCAGAGCGTGCCGCAGATCGGCGCGCCCATCGCGTGGCAGGCGGGCCTGACCGGCCGCGACGTGCCGGTCGCGATCCTCGACACCGGCGTCGACGGCACGCACCCCGACCTGGCCGGCCGGATCGCGCAGAGCCGCGACTTCACCGGCAAGGGCAGCGTCGCGGACGGTTCCGGGCACGGCACGCACGTCGCGTCGACGATCTCCGGCTCCGGCGCGGCCTCCGGCGGGCGGTACAAGGGCGTCGCACCGGACGCGGCGCTCGCCGTCGGGAAGGTGCTCGACGACGACGGCAACGGCACGTTCGACGAGGTGCTGGCCGGCATGCAGTGGGCCACGGCCGACGCGCACGCCCGCGTCGTCAACATGAGCCTCGGCGGCGGCCCGTCCGACGGCACCGACCCGGTGTCCGAAGCGGTGAACACGCTGACGCGCCAGTACGGGACGCTCTTCGTCGTCGCCGCGGGCAACTTCGGTCAGGACGAGTCCGTCTCGAGCCCGGCCGCCGCCGACGCGGCGCTCGCCGTCGCCAGCGTTTCCAAGCAGGACGTTCTCAGCCCGTTCTCCAGCCGTGGTCCGCGGATCGGCGACGGCGCGGTCAAGCCGGACGTCGCCGCGCCCGGCGAGTCGATCACCGCGGCGCGACCGGCCGGCGTCCCGCCGCTGGGCGAGCCCGTCGGCGACTACTACCAGACGCTGGACGGCACCTCGATGGCGACGCCGCACGTCGCCGGGTCGGCCGCGATCCTGGCCCAGCAGCACCCGGACTGGGCCAGCGACCGGCTCAAGGCGGCGCTGACCAGCACCGCGAAGGACGTCGGCGCCGCGCCCACGGCGGTCGGCAGCGGCCGGGTCGACGTCGCCCGCGCGACGACCACGCCGGTCACCGCCACCGGCGGCGCGTCGGTCTACCTGCCGTGGCCGAACCACGGGACGACCGGGAAGAGCACCGTCACCTGGTACAACTCCGACACCACGCCGGTCACGCTGGCGCTCTCGCTCGCCGGCGTGCCCGACGGCCTGGTCACTTTCCCGGCCACGGTCACGGTGCCCGCGGGCGGCAGCGCCCCGGTCGAGCTGACCGCGACGGCGCGGGACGGCCACCCCGGCACCTACTCCGGGATCCTCACCGCGCGAGCCGGCGACGTCACCACGCGCACGGCGTTGTCGGTGCGCCAGGAGGACGAGATGTACAACCTGACCATCGGGCTCGCCGACCGGGACGGCAAGCCGTGGGTGCCGACCGGCTACCCGCCGATCTCGCTCATCGACCTCGACACCGGCACACTCACCCAGGCTGACCCGGGCACCTACCGGCTGCCGCGTGGCCGCTACGCCGTCAACACCGTCATCGAGACGCCACGGCCCGGGCAGGAGCCGAGCCACAGCTTCATCAGCTACCCCGAACTCGTCCTCGACCACGACGTCACGCAGACCTTCGACGCACGCGAGGGTAAACCGGTGTCGCTCGAGCCGGACAACCCGGCGGCGCGCGGCGGCACCCAGTCCGTCGAGCAGCTGAGCCGGATCACGAGCTGCTCGTGCGTCTTCTCCGACGGGTTCGACCTCGACCCGCGCTTCGACCAGGCGTTCGCCGCGACCGTGCCGGGCACGTCGTCCGGCACGTTCGCCTTCAGCCAGGAGCGGCGCGCCACCGAGCCGGAGCTGGAGCTGTCGGCCGACGACGGAACGCCGTTCGACGTCCGGGGTGTGTGGCTGGAGTCCGCCGCGCCGGCCGGGCGCAGCACGCTGCCGGTGGTGTTCGGCGGCGAAGGCACCCCCGAGGACCTGGCGAAGATCGACGCCCACGGCAAGCTCGTCGTCCTCCACCTGCCGCTGACCGTGACGATCGGCGAGGTATACCAGCGGCTCGCGAACGTCGAGCACGCCGGTGCGAAGCTCGGCATGGTCGAGCTGTCCGACGGGACGACCGCGGCGAGCGTGCTCGGCGGCGGCCTGCCGGCGCTGACCCTGCCGACGATCTGGAGCGCGCAGAGCGTCACCGGCCGGCGGTTCACGGCGCTCGCGAAGACCGGCGGGGCGACGGCGACGGTGGTCAGCCGTCCGTCGCCGAATTTCCGCTACGAACTCGGCGACGGCGTCGAGCGGCAGGTCACGACGCCGCGGGTGCTGCGGCCCAAGACGCGTGACCTCGCCGAGGTGCGCGCGTCCTACTACGACAACGCGCCCGGGGAGGTCCGGTACGTCGCCGGCCGGGAGTTCTTCGGCCGCATGGTCGGGTACGGCTACACCGAGCCCGTCGCCGCGCAGCAGGAGCGGTCCGAGTACTACTCCCCCGGCAAGTGGGAATCGGTGTGGACGGCCGGTCTCCGCGGTGAGCTGTCCCAGGAACTCGACCTGGCGGCGGGCCGGAAGTACCAGCTGGCCTGGAACAAAGCGGTGGCCGGGCCCACGTTGCGCGGCCTGACCGTCACCCAGTCAGGGGAGGCGCCGCGGCCGTGGGCGTGGCGGAAGGACGGCGTCTTCGACATGTGGTTGCCGTTTTTCGGCGACAGTGCCGGACGGCCGCGCAAGCCGGAGTCCTTCGTCGGGGACACCGGTTCGGTGAGTCTGTGGCGGGACGGCGCCGCGGTGCCGGTGGAGCCTTCGGGCGAACCGACGCTGGCGATGATCCCGGTGCCGGACGCCGACGGCGCGTACCGGCTCACCGCCGAAGCCCACCGGCACGCGGACTGGTGGCCGCTGTCGACGGACGTCTCGGCGGAGTGGACGTTCCGCTCCTCGTCGGCATCGGACGGCCAAGCCCTGCCGCTGCTGACCGCGCGGTTCGACCCCGCTGTCGACCTGCGGAACACGACGCCGGGCGGCCGGCTGTTCACGTTCCCGGCCTACGTCGAGCGACAGGGCGGCGGCACGGGGACGAAGCTGACCGTCGAGACGTCCGCCGACGACGGCCGCACGTGGCAGCCCGCCGCGGTCACGCGCACGGGTGACCACTGGACGGTCTGCGTGCGGAACCCGGCGAAGGGTTTCGTCTCGCTTCGGGCCACGGCGTCCGACGACGGCGGGAACACGGTGCGGCAGACCGTGCTCCGGGCGTACGCGGTGAAGTGACGTCGTGAGCGGTGCGACCGGGCCGGTCGCACCGCTCACTCGTGGCAGTAGCTGAGCTGCTCGTCCCAATCCGGACCACGGCCGTGCGGGGTGAGGTCGAACAGGTTCCACACCGGCTCGATCGTCCCGACGTGGCGCGGGTCCTGGCCCGGTTCGGCCGGCTCGTACAGCAGTTCGGAGCCCCAGAAGTGGCGGATCCCGTCGTCGCCGCGGTGGAAGACGTTGAGCATCGGCCGCGGGCTGCCGTCGGTCTCTTCGCCGTGGTAGTCCCGGCTGAACGTGGTGCCCGCGCACGAGAACAGCCGCAGCCGGCGCCAGCCTCGTTCGGCGGCGAACGTCAGCAGGTGGTCGATGGGCGCTCGCGCGACGACGGCGAAGTCGGCGTGTGGCGAAAAATGCTCCATCGCGCCGTCGAGCTGGTCGAGCAACGCCGTGCAGGACGGGCACGGGCCTTGCGCGAGGGTCAGCCGCGCGCTTTCTCCCGATGCCGGACCGGGCCGGTCGTCGGTGGGGTCGCGCGGGAACATGTAGTGGTAGACGACCAGAGTGTCGTTGCCCGGAGAGAACAAATCGGACAGTCGCACTTCGCCGTTGTCGCTCTGGAGGACATAGTCCTCGGGCACCGGACCGCCAGGCGGCAGGTCGCGGCGTTGCTCGGCGATCGCCTCGAGTTCGCGCCGCAACGCGACTTCTCGTTCCAGCAGGCTGTCGCGCGCGACGCGGTACTCGGGCGACTCGCCCGGGAAGCTCAGGCTCATGCCGGGAAGGTACGCCGAAATAAACGAAACCGGTCCGACGGCGGGGAGCCACCGCCGTCGGACCGGTTCCGGACCACACCATCCCAACAAGGGTGTGGTGCCGACCGCCCCTCGTCAGGTAGGGACGGTCGGAGCCCTGCTACCGGGCGTCTGTGAGGTACCGCGCGTAGGCACCCGTGGTGAGGAAGCTCGGCAGCTTCTCGCCGAGCGCGGTCTCGGTGAAGATCTCGTACGCGTCGCCGAGGCGGTTGCCGTCGCCGAGTTCGGCGCGGACCGACGCCAGCTCGTCGTCGAGGAACTCGACCGTGAGCTCGCGGGTGAGCGCGGTGCCGTCCTCGAGCTTCGTGCCGTTGCGGATCCACTGCCAGATCTGGCAGCGCGCGATCTCCGCGGTGGCCGCGTCCTCCATCAGGTTGTGGATCGCCGCCGCGCCGGTGCCGCGCAGCCACGCGTCGACGTAGCGCAGCGCGACGTTGATGTTCGCGCGGACACCCGCTTCGGTGACCTCGCCGCCGGCGCTGGCGACGTCCAGCAGGTCTTCGGCCGTGACGTCGACGTCCTCGCGGAGCTTGCCGAGCTGGTTCGGCCAGCCGCCGAGCACGCCGTCGAACACCTCACGGCAGACCGGGACCAAGCCGGGGTGCGCGACCCAGGAGCCGTCGAAACCGTCGCCGGCCTCGCGTTCCTTGTCGGCGCGGACCTTATCGAGCGCGTTCGCGTTGATCTCCGGGTCCTTGCTCGGGATGAACGCGGCCATGCCGCCGATGGCGTGCGCGCCGCGCTTGTGGCAGGTCCGCACCAGCAGCTCGGTGTAGGCGCGCATGAACGGCACGGTCATCGTGACCTGCGCGCGGTCCGGCAGCACGAAGTCGGCGCCGTGCGCGGCGAAGTTCTTGATCATGCTGAAGATGTAGTCCCAGCGCCCGGCGTTGAGGCCCGCGGCGTGCTCGCGCAGTTCGTAGAGGATCTCGTCCATCTCGAACGCGGCGGTGATCGTCTCGATCAGCACGGTGGCGCGGATCGTGCCACGCGGGATGCCGAGCTCGCGCTGGGCCAGCAGGAAGACGTCGTTCCACAGCCGCGCTTCGAGGTGGTTCTCGAGCTTCGGCAGGTAGAAGTACGGGCCGACGCCGCGGGCGAGCAGCTGGCGGGCGTTGTGGAAGAAGAACAGCCCGAAATCGACCAGGCTCGCCGACACCGGACGGCCGTCGATGCGGATGTGCTTCTCCACCAGGTGCCAGCCGCGGGGACGCGCGACGATCGTCGCCGGGTCGTCCCCGATCGTGTACTGCTTGCCGGCCTCGGTGGTGAAGTCGATGTTGCGGCGGATCGCGTCGAACAGGTTCAGCTGGCCGTCGATCACGTTGTTCCACGTCGGCGACGTCGCGTCCTCGAAGTCCGCCAGCCACACCTTCGCGCCGGAGTTCAGCGCGTTGACCGTCATCTTGCGGTCGGTCGGGCCGGTGATCTCGACGCGGCGGTCCTCCAGCCCCGGCGCGGTCGGCGCGACGTTCCACGACTCGTCGTCGCGGATCCGGCGGGTCTCGGGCAGGAAACCGAGCGGCTTCTCCCCCGACTGCAGCTCCTCGCGGCGCACGCGGCGGGCGTCGAGCAGCTCGCGCCGGCGGCCGGCGAACGTGTTGTCGAGCTTGGCCAGGAAGTCGAGTGCCGCCGGGGTGAGGATTTCGGCGAACCGGCCCTCGACCGGCCCGGTGACCTCGATGCGGTAGTTCAGTCGATCAACCATGGGGTGCCTCCGCGAGCAGAGCTGTGCAGGGAAGGGAAGTGGGGGTCGCGGGCCGGCGGCGCAGGGGGTCGCCGCCGGCCCGCGAAGTGCGTCAGAACTGGGCTTCCTCCGTGGAACCCTTCAGCGCCGTGGTGGAGCTGGTCGGGTTCAGGGCGGTCGCGACCTGGTCGAAGAAACCGGTGCCGACCTCGCGCTGGTGCTTCGTGGCGGTGTAACCACGGGCCTCCGACGCGAACTCGCGCTCCTGCAGGTCGACGTAGGCGGTCATGCCCTCGCGGGCGTAACCGTGCGCCAGGTCGAACATCGAGTAGTTCAGGGCGTGGAAGCCGGCCAGCGTGATGAACTGGAACTTGTAGCCCATGTGGCCGAGCTCGCGCTGGAACTTCGCGATCGTGGCGTCGTCCAGGTGCTTCTTCCAGTTGAACGACGGCGAGCAGTTGTAGGCCAGCATCTGGTCCGGGAACTTCGCCTTGATCGCCTCGGCGTACTTGCGCGCCACCTCGAGGTCGGGCTTCGAGGTCTCCATCCAGAGCAGGTCGGCGTACTGGGCGTAGGCCAGGCCGCGCTCGATGCACGGGTCGATGCCGTTGGTGACCTCGTAGAAGCCCTCGGCGGTGCGGCCGCCGGTGAGGAACTGCTGATCACGCTCGTCGACGTCGCTGGTCAGCAGCGTCGCGGCCTGCGCGTCGGTGCGGGCGACCACGAGGGTCGGCACGTCGAGGACGTCGGCGGCGAGGCGCGCGGCGTTCAGCGTGCGCTCGTGCTGCTTGGTCGGGATCAGCACCTTGCCGCCGAGATGGCCGCACTTCTTCTCGGACGCGAGCTGGTCTTCCCAGTGCACACCCGCGGCGCCGGCCGCGATCATGCCCTTCATCAGCTCGAACGCGTTGAGCGGGCCACCGAAGCCGGCCTCCGCGTCGGCGACGATCGGGGCGTACCAGTCGATGTCCGTGTTGCCCTCGGCCCAGTTGATCTGGTCGGCGCGGCCCAGCGCGTTGTTGATCCGGCGGACCACGGCCGGCACGGAGTTGGCCGGGTAGAGGCTCTGGTCGGGGTAGGTCTGGCCGGCCAGGTTGGCGTCGGCCGCGACCTGCCAGCCGGACAGGTAGATCGCCTGCAGGCCGGCGCGGACCTGCTGGACGGCCTGGTTGCCGGTGAGCGCGCCCAGCGCGTGGATGTAGTCCTCGGTGTGCAGGAGGTCCCACAGCTTCTCCGCGCCGCGGCGGGCCAGGGTGTGCTCTTCGACGACGCTGCCGCGCAGCTTGACGACGTCCTCGGCCGAGTAGGAGCGCTGCACGCCCGCCCAGCGGGGGTCGTTCGCCCACTTCGCGGTCAGCTCCGCGGCCGCCTGCTTGGCCTGTTCGGTCATCGGACTCTCCCGGTGTTGCGAAGTTTGCGATTGCTCGCCTTGCTTGGCCTGAACACTGCACGCCAGGGGAAATCCGATCCAGTCGTCCAATTTGCCAATTTGTGCGAAGGATACGTACGCTCCTTGCAAAGGTTGCGAATCGCCGGTTCGCAACGGCCACGAAAATCCGCGTTCTTGACCGTTCACGTAACCGTTCAGGACCGGAAACCTTCCGGAAAGGCGGCCTCGGATGGAGAAGACTTTCGCCGGAGCGCGGCTGCGGCACCTCCGCGAAAGCCGGGCGATGAGCCAGGCCGACCTCGCCCGTGTGCTGGAGATCTCACCGAGCTACCTCAACCAGATCGAGCACAACTCGCGCCCGTTGACCGTGCCCGTCCTGATGCGGATCACGCAGGCGTTCGGCGTGGACACCGAGTTCTTCGCCAACAACGACACGTCCCGGCTGGTGGCCGACGTCAAGGAGGCGCTGCTCGACGAGTCCCTCGGCGTCGACGTGACCACGAGCGAGCTCAACGAGCTGGCGACGAACCTGCCGGCGATCGCCCAGGCCCTGGTCAAGCTGCACCGCAGCTACCGCCACGCCGTCGAGAACACCGCCGCGCTGACCACCGAAAACGGCCTGGGCCTGCACGGCAGCGCGGCCTCGGCGTTGCCGCACGAGGAGGTTCGCGACTTCTTCTACGAGCGCGAGAACTACGTCGCCGAGCTGGACGAACGCGCCGAGAAGATGGCGGCCGACATCCCGCTGCGGCGCGGCCAGGTACTCGGGGCGTTGAAGGACTGCCTTTCCCAGCGCTACGGCGTCGAGGTGACCAGCGCCGGCATCGACGAAGCAGCAGGTCAGCAGCACCGCTACGAGCCGCTGAGCCGGACGTTGCGGCTCGCGCCGAGCCTGCGCGTCGGGCAGCAGGCGTTCCGGATGGCCTCACAGATCGCCCTGCTCGAGTACGACGACCTGATCACCGAACTGGCGGACTCGTGGGCGTTTTCCGGCACCGCGGCGAGGTCCTTGGCCCGCGTCGGCCTGGCGAACTACTTCGCCGGGGCGCTGATCCTCCCCTATGGACCGTTCCTGGCCACGGCCGAAAGCTTCCGGTACGACATCGAGCGGCTGTGCGACCACTACGGCGTCGGCTTCGAGACCGTCTGCCACCGGCTGTCTACGTTGCAGCGTCCGAAGCACCGCGCGGTGCCGTTCTCCTTCGTGCGTGTGGACCGGGCCGGGAACATGTCGAAGCGGCAGTCCGCGGCGGGGTTCCACTTCTCCCGCGTCGGCGGCGCCTGTCCACTGTGGAACATCTACGAGGCGTTCACCCAGCCGGGGAAGATCCTGACGCAGATCGCGACACTGCCCGACGGCAAGAGCTACTTCTGGATCGCACGGACGGTGTCGCGCAACATCGGCGGTTACGGCAGCCCGGGAAAGACGTTCACGGTCGGCCTGGGCTGCGAACTGCGGCACGCGGGACGGCTCGTTTATTCGACGGGCCTGGACCTGGACGAGCCCGCGGCGGCTACCCCGATCGGGATGGGCTGCAAAGTCTGCGAACGCCCCGCCTGCTCGCAGCGCGCGTTCCCGACGATCGGCAAGCAGCTCACGGTCGACGAGAACACCAGCACGTTCGTGCCGTACCCGGCGGTGCCCAAGGGGTAGCCGGATCGGGTACGGCGCCGGAGTCGTAGATTCACCCAGGTGCACGACATCGACACGGTGACCGCAGCGACCATCGAAAAGGCCGCCGAGCGGCTGGCCGGGGTGGTGACCCGCACGCCGCTGGAGCCGAGCGCGCGGCTGTCTTCCCGGGTGGACGCCCAGGTCTGGGTGAAGCGCGAGGACCTGCAGACCGTCCGGTCGTACAAGATCCGCGGCGCCTACAACTTCATCGTCCAGCTCGACGCCCCGACGCGCGCGCTCGGCGTCGTCTGCGCGAGCGCCGGCAACCACGCGCAGGGCGTCGCGTACGCGTGCCGCCGGCTCGGCGCGAACGGGCGCGTGTACGTCCCGGGGACCACGCCGCGGCAGAAGCGCGAGCGCATCGCGACGCTCGGCGGCGCGCACATCGAGGTCATCGTCGTCGGCGAGACGTACGAAGACGCCTTCGCGGCCGCCAACGAGGACGCCCAGCGCACCGGCGCGACGCTGGTGCCCGCGTTCGACGACGTCCGGACCGTCGCCGGCCAGGGCACGGTCGCGCTGGAGGTGATCGAGCAGCTCGGCTTCGTGCCCGACGTCGTGGTCGTGCCAGTCGGCGGCGGCGGGCTGCTCGCGGGCGTCGGCAGCTTCCTGCGGGAGCGGCACCCCGAGGTCCGGATCGTCGGCGTCGAGCCGGCGGGCGCGGCCTGCATGGCGGCGGCCCTTTCCGCCGGGCACCCGGTGCGGCTGCCCGAGCTCGACTCGTTCGTCGACGGCGCCGCGGTGCGCATCGCCGGCAGCGTCACCTACCCGCTGATCCGCGAGAGCGGCGCCGAGCTGACGTCGGTCGTCGAGGGCGCGATCTGCACCGAGATGCTGGCGATGTACCAGTCGGACGGCATCATCGCCGAGCCCGCGGGCGCGCTCGCCGCGGCCGCTCTCGGCTCGGTCGTCGACGTCGAGCCCGGCCAGACCGTGGTGGTCGTGGTCTCCGGCGGCAACAACGACGTCAGCCGCTACAGCGAGATCCTCGAACGCTCATTGATGCACGAAGGACTGAAGCACTACTTCCTGGTCGGGTTCCCGCAGGAGCCGGGCGCGCTGCGGCGGTTCCTGGAGCAGGTACTCGGTCCTGAAGACGACATCACGCGCTTCGAGTACGTCAAGCGCACCAACCGCGAGATGGGCCCGGCGCTGGTCGGCATCGAAATCCCGCGCTCGGCCGACCTGCCCGGACTGCTCGCCCGGATGGACGCGAGCCCGCTGCAGGTGGAGCGGATCGAGCCCGGGAGCCCCCTCTTCCACTTCCTGCTGTGAGCGCTGTGGTCCACTAGGCGGATGGTTGTGAAGGTCGACGGAGTCCGCAGTGTCGAAGCGTTGTGCGAAAAGGTCCACGAGGGTGCGGAGCCCGAGTACCTGCTGTTCTACGGCCACGCGCCGTCCAAGACGGGGCGGGCGACGGCCAGCTGCCTGAGCCAGTGGTGGGTGGACCCGTTCGAGGTCGACGGTGTCCGCTACCCGTCCGCCGAGCACTACATGATGGCGGGCAAGGCCGAGCTGTTCGGCGACCACGAGAAGGCCGAGCTGATCCGGCAGGCACCCGACCCGAAGACGGCGAAGGTGCTCGGCCGCGAGGTCTCCGGGTACGACAACGAGACGTGGGAGCGGCACCGCTACGACATCGTCGTGGACGGCAACCTCGCCAAGTTCGGCGCGCACCGCGACCTGCGCCGCTTCCTCCTCGGCACCGGTGACGCCGTGCTCGTCGAGGCGTCGAAGAAGGACCTGGTCTGGGGCAGCGGCCTCGCGCGCGAGGAGAAGAACGCGGACAAGCCGGACTACTGGCGTGGGCTGAACCTGCTCGGGTTCGCGCTGATGGAGGTCCGGGAGCAGCTGCGCAACCGCTGACCCTCGTTTGCCCGTGTCGAAGAAGGTGACAGCCCTGCTGGGGTCGATCCTGCTCGCTTCCGGCCCGAACCCGTGGTCGGCACTCGACCACGGGTGAAAACGCAGGTCAGGACAGGCCGACGAACATCGTCTGGTGCAGTCCTCCGACGTGGTCGCGGGTTATGCGGGTCGCCGCCTCGCGGTTTCCTGAGGCCAGGGCCTTCACCAGCTTCGCGTGCTCGCCGTTGGACTCGCGCAGCTTCTGCATCGGGTACGGCAAGTAGAACCGGTACAGCTCCACCAGCACCGCCTCGTATTGGCGGACCGCGGCCGGCGGGCCGGGTGCGGCGACCGTCCGGTGGAACTCCGCGTCCAGCTCGTGGAACTCCGCCCAGCCTGTCGCCGTGTCCATCCGGGCGACCAGCTCCCGGAGGCGCTCGACGTCCAGGCGGCGTCTGGCTACCAGCTGGACCAAGCCCGTCTCCAGCACCAGGCGGTGGTCGATCAGCTCGCGGACCTCGGCGGCCGACTCGAAGTAGGCGACGACCTCGTTGACCCGCTTCCCCGGGGGGTGCTCGGCGACCAGGGTGCCGCCGCCGCGGCCGCGGCGTCGCTCGATCAGGCCGTCTTCGGCCAACGTCTCCAGGGCGCGGCGGACCGTGATCTCGGCGACGCCGAGGGCTCGGGCGATGTCGCCGTTCGGCGGCAGGCGCTCCCCCGGCTTCAGCAGGCGCAGGTCGACGGCGAGGGCGATCCGGGCGCGGACCGTGTCCAGCGCCGACAGCCGCCGGATGCCGGTCAGGGCGGGAGCGTCCAGGTCTGCCGTGGCCATGAACCGACCGTACCGCACAAATTGCTCATCCTGATCACTCTTGTTTAAGTGTTCAAGATGGACTATTTTCCGTCCATGTCGCGACCACTGCCCATCGCTCTGGTGCAAGCGCCGCCGAGGCCAGCCGGAGGCGCCCTGGCCGAGTACGCGGGCGAGGTCGAGACCGTGCTTCGCCGGTTTCCGGACACGCGCCTCGTCGCGTTCCCTGAGCTGCACCTCTGCGGCGTCGACGGTGAGGGGGGCAAACGCACCGAGCAGCTGCGGGCCGCCGCCGAACCGCTGCACGGGCCGCGGACCAAGCAGCTCGGCGAACTGGCCGGTGACCTCGGGATCTGGCTCGCGCCGGGCACCGTTTGCGAAGAAGGTGACCACGGCGAGCTGTTCAACACGGCCCTGGTCTTTTCTCCTCAAGGCGAGCTGGCGGGCTGGTACCGCAAGGTCTTCCCGTGGCGGCCGCACGAGCCGTACGACCCCGGCAAGGAGTTCGTCGTCGCCGATCTGGCCGACGCGGGGCGAGTGGGCTTCTCGATCTGCTACGACGCGTGGTTCCCCGAGGTGACACGGCACCTTGCCTGGATGGGGGCCGAGGTCGTGCTCAACCCCGTCCAGACCACTACCCCCGACCGTGCCCAGGAACTGGTGCTGGCCCGGGCGAACGCGATCGTCAACCAGGTGTTCGTCGCCAGCGTGAACACGGCGGGGCCGTTCGGCATGGGCGACAGCCTGCTCGTCGGGCCGGAGGGGGACGTCCTCGGCGCGCTGTCTGGGCCTGGCGAGGGCGTCCTCGCGCACACGATCGACCTCGACGAGGTGGCGCGTGTTCGCCGTGAGGGCACCGCGGGCACCAACCGGATGTGGGAGCAGTTCACCCCGGCCGACGCGCCGCTGCCCCTGCCGCTCTACCAGGGCCGGATCGACCCGGACCGCTGGCGTCCACGCGAAGGAGACGACCGATGACCTCCACGGCCGCGGCCCCGGCCGCCCTGCAGCGCCGGCTCGGCCTGCCCGGCGTCGTCCTGTTCGGGCTCGCCTACATGGCGCCGCTGATCGTGCTCGGCACCTTCGGCATCGTCGCGACGACGACCGAGGGCACCGTGCCCTCGGCGTACCTGCTCGCCCTGGTCGCGATGCTGTTCACCGCGGCCAGCTACGGGAAGATGGCCGCCACCCACCCCGTCGCCGGCTCGGCGTACACCTACGTCCGGAAAGCGGTCGACGCGCGCGCCGGGTTCCTCGTCGGCTGGGCGGTGCTGCTCGACTACTTCTTCCTGCCGATGGTGATCTGGCTGATCGGCGGCGCCTACCTCTCGGCCGAGTTCCCGGGCGTGCCCAATTGGCTCTGGTTGATCACTTTTATCCTGCTGACGACGATCCTCAACGTCCTCGGCATCAAGATCGCCGAAAAGGCGAACTTCGTGCTGATGGCGTTCCAGATCCTGGTGATCGGCTTCTTCGTCGTTCTTTCGATCAAGCAGGTACTGCACGTCGGGGATCCGCTGGCCAGCACGCAGCCGTTCTTCCACCCCGGCGCCACGCTCGGCACGATCTCCGGCGGTGCCGCGCTCGCGACGTACTCCTTCCTCGGGTTCGACGCCGTGACGACGTTGACCGAAGAGACGATCGAGCCGCGCAAGACGATTCCCCGGGCCATCCTGCTCACCGCGTTGATCGGCGGTGGCATCTTCATCGTGCTGGCGTACTTCACCCAGCTCGCGCACCCGGGCAGTTCGTTCACCGACGAGTCGTCGGCCGCGTTCGAAATCGCGACCACGATCGGCGGCAACCTCTTCGCGTCGTTCTTCCTCGCCGGTCTGGTCGTGGCTCAGTTCGCGTCGGGAATCGCCGCGCAGGCGAGCGCGTCGCGGCTGATGTTCGCGATGGGCCGCGACGGCGTCCTGCCGCGGGTCTTCGGCAAGCTGCAGCCGAAGTTCGCGACGCCGGTGTTCGGCATCGTCCTGACCGGGCTCGTCGGGCTGGTCGCGCTGGCCTTGGACGTCAGCACGTCGACGTCGTTCATCAACTTCGGCGCGTTCACCGCGTTCACGTTCGTCAACGTCAGCGTGATCGCGACGTGGTTGCGTGACCGGTCCGGGAAACGTGCGCTGACCTGGGTGGTCTTCCCGGCTATCGGCGCCGTGGTCGATCTTTGGCTGCTGATCAACCTGGACGGCATCGCGCTGATCTTCGGCCTGGTCTGGCTGGCGATCGGGATCGTCGTGCTGGCGGCGATCACCCGCGGCTTCCGCCGGCCGCCGCCCGAGATGACGTTCGAGGAGTAGTCAGCCGCCCGGGCATTCGTTGCCGCCGCCGCTGCGTTCGACGCAGTGGCTCGGCTCCGGCGAGGGTGACGGCGGCGGGGCGTGGCGGACGTCGTCCACCCACCTCGCACCGGCCACGACCAGGCAGATCGCGAAGAACCACGTCCACCCGCGGCGCCGCCCGAGAGCCGCCACGACGACGCCGATCAGCGGCAGTCCCGTGCCGAGCCAGGCTGCCCAGGTCAGGTAGCCGTCGCCCTCGTACGAGCTCGTGCCGAACACCGGAAAGCTCGCCAGGAACCCTGCAACACCAGGAACGGGACGACGAGCAGCAGCCCCACGGCGCACAGCGCCAAGACGACCGAGGCCCAGAGCGTACGGACTTCCCCCACCCGGCCAGTATCGCCGGATCGGCGACGACCGACCTGAGTGGATCTACTGCTCGCCGAGAGTTTTCTGCAGGGCCTTGTTCGCCTTGCGGGCCATGTCCGCGACGGCCTCGCGGCGCGCGGTGTCGGCGGCGTAGTCGTCTTCGCGGTTACGCACCACGCGGGCCGGCATGCCGACGGCGATCGAGTAGTCCGGGATGTCACCACGGACGACCGCGTGGGCGCCGAGCACACAACCACGGCCGATGCGGGTGCCCTTCAGCACGCTGACCTTGGTGCCGAGCCACGTGTCCGGGCCGATGCGGACCGGCGTCTTCACGATGCCCTGGTCCTTGATCGGGACGTGGATGTCCGAAATGACGTGGTCGAAGTCACAGATGTACACCCAGTCGGCGACCAGCGTGGCCGCGCCGAGCTCGATGTCGAGGTAGCAGTTGATGACGTTCTGGCGGCCGAACACGGACTTGTCGCCGATCCGCAGCGAACCCTCGTGGCAGCGGATGGCGTTGCCGTCGCCGATGTGCACCCAGCGGCCGATCTCCAGTCGCCCGTAGCCGGGGCGGCAGTGGATCTCGACGTCCTTCCCGAGGAACAGCATCCCGCGCAGGATGATGTGCGGGTTGGCGAGGCGGAACTTGAGCAGCCGGTAGTACCGGACCAGGTACCAGGGCGTGTACGCGTGGTTGCGCAGTACCCAGCGCAGCGAGTCGGCGGTCAGGAACTTCGCCTGCCGCGGGTCGCGGCGTGCCTGCCGCCAGGCCCGCACCCGCGAAAGAGCGGGCGCACCCCACATCGACGTCATGCCGGTGACCGTAACCTGTGTACGGGACGGGTTCACAGGCAAGGGGAGCTGGATGGGCACGAAGCTGATCATCGACACCGACCCGGGCGTCGACGACGCGCTGGCGATCGCGCTCGCCGCGGTCTCGCCGGACGTCGACCTGCTGGGCGTGACGACCGTGTTCGGCAACGTGCCCCTGGACAAGACCACGGCGAACGCCCGGCGGCTGCTGGAGCTGTTCGGCCGCACCGACGTGCCGGTCGCGGCCGGCGCGGCCCGCCCGCTGGTGTATTCGAAGCCACGTGACGCGAAAGAGGTCCACGGCGGCGACGGCCTGTCCGGCCACGGCGCCACGCTGCCCGAGGCGACCCGGCCGCTCGACGAACGCGACGCCGTCAGCCTGATGCTCGCGCTGCTCGAGGCGGCCGACGAGCCCGTGACGATCGCGCCGATCGGCCCGCTGACGAACATCGCCGCGCTGCTGGCCGCCCACCCGGGCGCGCGGGAGAAGATCGCGCGGCTGGTGATCATGGGCGGTGGTGTCACTTTCGGCAACAGCACGACGGCGGCCGAGTTCAACATCTGGAGCGACCCCGAAGCGGCGCGGCGGGTGCTGGTCGAGGAGGACGTCCCGGTGGTGCTGGTGCCGCTGGACCTCACGCACCGCTGCGCCGTCGACGCCGAGTGGCTGGCGAAGCTCGCCGCGTCCGGGACGGTCGGCGCGACGCTCGAAGGGCTCACCTCCACCTACCGCCGGCACTACACGCGGGTCTTCGGTGAGGACCGGATGGTCATGCACGACGCCGTCGCCGTCGCCGAGGCGATCTCGCCCGGGATCCTGCACACCGAGACCTACCGCGTCGACGTCGACTGCGGGCTGGGCCCGGCGCGCGGCCAGACCCTGGTCGACCGGCGGCGGCTCGGCGAAGAGGATCCGCAGTTCTCCCCCGGCCGGCTGATCGACGTCGCGATGGACACCGACCTCGACGGCCTCCGCGGCTTCGTGCTCGACCGGCTGACCGGGGCCGCGCGGTGAGCGACGAGCCCGTGGTCGTCCCGGAGGACACAGAGGACCCGAAGGACATCGAAGCGAGGCCGCCCCACCGCCGGAAGGCCGGGATCGTGGTGGCCGCGGTGGTCGTGATCGCGGTCGCGCTCGTGGTCGCCATCCAGTTCGCGCCCAAGCAGGAGACGACCGAAAACGCCGCCGCGACGGCCGCGCCGACGCCGTCCACGACGGTTGTCCCGAAGACGACCACGCCGCCGCCGACCCAGCCGAAGGTGCCGCAGGCGAGCGAGTTCGACGAGTGGGCGTCCAAGACCAGCCAGTGGCTCGACATCCCGCTGCGCGCGATGACCGGTTACGCCAAGGCCACGGTGACGCTCACCAAGGAGGTCCCGGGCTGCCACCTGTCGTGGGTGACGCTGGCGGCGGTCGGGAAGGTCACCTCCGACCACGGCCGCGCGCAAGGCAGGCACATCGCCGAGACCGGCGCGATGGACCAGGCGCTCGGCACGGTCGAGGTGCGCGACTTCTACAACAAGGTCGTCTCGACGGCGAACGCCGCCGGGCCGATGCAGCTGTCGCCGTCGATCTGGGGCAAGTACAAGGCGAGCGCGAACGGCAGCAGCCCGGACGTGCAGAACATCGACGACGCCGCGCTGACCACCGGCCGCGCGCTGTGCGCCGACGGCCACGACCTCTCCCAGGGCCAGACCTGGTGGGACTCGGTGAGCGCGCTGCAGTCGGCGCCGTTGTTCCTGCACCGGACGCTGGCGACGGTCAACGTCTACGGCACGGTCGGCCAGGGCTCGGCCGCGCCGAACGCGGCGGTGCTGAGCGCGGTCAACTTCGCCATCGACAAGATCGGCCTCCCCTACATCTGGGGCGGCAACGGCACCGGCGGCAACGACCCGGGCTTCGACTGCTCGGGCCTGACGACGGCGGCGTACGCGAGCGCGGGCGTCAAGCTGATGCGGACGGCCGACACGCAGTACCGCAGCGTCTCGCACGTGACCGAGCCGCAGCTGGGCGACCTGATCTTCTACGGCGAGCCGACGACGAAGATCCACCACGTCGGGCTGTACATCGGCAACCAGCAGATGATCGACGCGCCGCAGACCGGGCAGGCCGTGCAGGTCCACACCTACCGCAAGGACGGCGACGACTACGCCGGAGCGGGCCGCCCGACCGCCTGATCCACCGCGGCCGGTAAAGCGTTGGACGGCGTGTGGTTCGGGCGGTAGCTTGCACTCGTCCGTGACACCGCCCGAGGAGGTGAGACCCATGAACGCAGCAGCGATGTGGGTGCTCCCTCTGCCGTCACGGCCGGGCGACTGACGCAGGTGTCGCCGGGAGCGCCGCCACCAGGCACTCCCGAAAGGCACCACCATGGACTCTTCGCCCCTCGTGTTCGACGTGATCATCGCCGGGTGCGGGCCGGCCGGCGCGATGCTGGCCGCCGAACTGCGGCTGCACGACGTACGGGTACTCGTTCTGGAGAAGGAAACCGAGCCCGTTTCGTTCGTCCGCATCGTCGGCCTGCACATCCGCAGCCTCGAGCTGATGGCCATGCGCGGGCTGCTGGACGGCCTGCTCGAGCACGGAAGAAAGCGTCCGGCCGCCGGTTTCTTCGCGGCCATCGGCAAGCCCGTACCACCGGGCCTGGATTCCGCGCACGCCTACCTGCTGGGCATCCCGCAGCCGGTCATCGTCCGGCTCCTCGAAGAACACGCGATCGAACTCGGCGCACAGGTCCGGCGCGGGTGCGCGGTGACCGGGTTCGAGCAGGACGATGACGGTGTGACCGTCGAGCTGGACACCGGCGAGCAGCTGCGTTCGCGCTATCTCGTCGGCTGTGACGGGGCGCGCAGCACCGTGCGCAAACTGCTCGGCGTCGGATTCCCCGGCGAGCCCTCGCGGACCGACACGCTGATGGGCGAACTGAAAGCGGAGGCGCCGCCGGAGGAAATCGCCGCCAAGGTGGCCGAAATCAGCGAGACCCATAAGCCGTTCTGGCTCAGGCCCTTCGGTGAAGGGATCTACAGCGTCGTGGTCCCCGCGGCTGGTGTCAGCGACCGTGCGGAACCGCCCACCCTCGACGACTTCAAGCAGCAGCTGCGCGCCATCGCCGGGACGGACTTCGGCGTGCATTCGCCGCGCTGGTTGTCGCGTTTCGGGGACGCCACCCGGCTGGCCGAGCGGTACCGGGTCGGGCGGGTGCTGCTGGCCGGCGACGCGGCGCACATCCATCCGCCGACCGGCGGGCAGGGCCTCAACCTGGGCGTCCAGGACGCCTTCAACCTCGGCTGGAAGCTGGCCGCGCAGGTCCGCGGCTGGGCCCCGGAAACGCTGCTGGACACCTACGAGGCCGAACGTCATCCGGTCGCCGCGGACGTCTTGGACAACACTCGGGCCCAGATGGAGCTGATGTCCGCCGAACCGGGCGCGCAGGCCGTGCGCAGGCTGCTCACCGAACTGATGGACTTCGACGAGGTGAACCGCTATTTGATCGAAAAGATCACTTCGATCGACATCCGTTACGAACTCGGCGAAGGCCCCGATCTGCTCGGGCGACGTCTGCGCGACATCGACGTGAAGCAGGGCCGTCTCTACGACCTGCTGCACCGCGGCCGTGGTCTGCTGCTGGACCGCACCGAACGTCTGACGGTCGGCGGTTGGTCGGACCGGGTCGACCACCTCGCGGATCCCACCGCGGCGCTGGACGTTCCGGGTGTCCTGCTGCGCCCGGACGGTCACGTCGCCTGGATCGGCGACGATCAGCGAGGCCTGGACGACCACCTCGCCCGGTGGTTCGGCGAGCCCGTCTGAGCGGGTACCGCGCGCCGCTGGGTGCGGCGCGCGGTACGGCTCATCTGGTCAGGAACCCGCGACGTCGAGAAGCAGCTTCGCGGCCATCGTCGCCCCGTCGTCGCGGATCGTGCCGGCCACCGCCTGGGCCGTGGCGAACGCGGCCGTCGGGAAATCGGCGGTCAGCGTGGGCGCCTCAGGCGCCACGCCGATGCCCTGCTCGGCCACTCGGGAGGCCCAGTACGGCTGGTCCGCGATCCAGGCGCTACCACCGGCGCGCGGTACGGCTCATCTGGTCAGGAGCCCGCGAAGTCCAGAAGCAGCTTCGCGGCCATCGTCGCCCCGTCGTCGCGGATCGTGCCGGCCACGGCCTGGGCCCTCGTGCGGGTCTCGGGGGCCAGGGCCGTGGCGAACGCGGCCGACAGGGACTCGGCGGTCGGTGCCGGGTCCTGGTGTGCGACGCCGATGCCCAGCTCGGCCACCCGGGAGGCCCAGTACGGCTGGTCCGCGATCCGGGGCACCACGACCTGGGGCACGCCGGCTCGGGCGGCCGTCGTCGTGGTGCCCGCGCCGCCGTGGTGGACCACCGCGGCCACCCGGCGGAACAGCGCCTGCTGGTTGACCTCGCCGACGACGAAGCAGTCGTCGGCGTCGTCGATCGCCTCCAGCCCGGCCCAGCCGCGGCCGAGCACGACCCGGCGGCCCTGCGCGCGGGCCGCCTCGGTGGCTTCGCGGGCGATGCCAGCCGGGGCGTACGCGGCCATGCTGCCGAAGCCCACGTACACCGGCGGTTCGCCGGCGTCCAGGAACGCCTCCAGGCCGTCCGGCAGCGGCCGGTCGTCGGGCAGGATCCACGCCCCGGTCTGCACGAGGTCGAAGTTCGTCATGCCCTCGGACGGGCACAGCGCCGGGTCCGCCGCCAGCCACGGCCGCTCGGTGAAGACGTGGTCGCGGACGTTGTCCACCGGCGGCAGGCCGATCGCCGCCCGGTGGGTGTTGAGCGCCGGGCCGTACAACCCGTTCACGGCCTTGGCGTCCTGCTCCCACCGTTCCTCGATGCTGGTCTCCTCCCCCGCGGGCGGCGTGCCCGGCCGCATCCCCGGGGCGAACCGCCGCGACGGCAGCCCGAAGATGTGGAAACACGCATAGACGTACGGGATGCCCCGCTTTTCGGCCACGTCCCTGGCACCGGCCGGCAGCAGGCCGGTCGCCACCAAGACGTCACATTCCTCGGCTGCCGCACCGAGCGTTTCGAACCGCGCGGCGACCAGTGCCGGAGCGAGCTTGAACGCGTCTTCCCCCGTCGGCGGCTTCGGGCCGGCGACCACCGAATGCACCGTCGGGCCGAGCGGCACCAGCGGCACGCCGGCCCGGTCCAGCAGTTTCACGAAATCCTCGTCCGGTGGCGCGGCCACCACCGCCTCCGCACCCAGCTCCCGCACCGCCACCGCGAGCCCCACCAGCGGTTCGACGTCCCCGCGTGATCCCCACGTCGTCAGCAAAACACGCACCGCAGAATCCCCATTTCCCCTGTTTCCGGCTTACGGCGGGCAATTCTGCGGCATCACCCCGGCCTTGCCGCAAGCCCCGGGGTCGGCTATAAATTGAAGGGGGCGGAGAAATAGTCATTCAGGCGAGGTGGTCGTTCACCCCGCTCACCCAGGCGATGTAGCGCTCCGCGGAGCGGCGTACCGCGCCCTTGGCGTCTTCGGGGACCACACCGCCCAGCAGCCCGTACACGCGGTCGAAGTCGTACGGTTCGAGCCGGTCGTTGATCCGCCGCACCAGGCCCGCGGAAAGCGGGATCATGTTCGGGTAGCTGCGCATGAACGTCACCCACCGCGAATCGGCCACGGGCACGATCGTGTCCCCGGTCAGCAGCAGGTTGCCGGTGTCGTTTTCGACGTGGGCCACCGCGGCGCCGGGGAAATGGCCGCCCGCCTCGACGAGCGTCACCCCGGGCAGGATCCGCTCGGTGCCGGACCACTCCCGCAGCACCGGGTCCTCGCGCCGCACCCACCGCCGGTCGGCGGCGTGCACCAGCACGGGGACGCGCCCGAGCCGGTGGCTCCAGCTGACCTGCGAGCCGTACATGTGCGGGTGGCTGGCCACGATCACGGCCGCGCCACCCAATTCCTCGATCTTCGCGGCCAGCCTCGGGTCGAGGTGGTTCGGCGGGTCCCACAGCAGGTTGCCTTCGGACGTCGGCACGAGGTGCGTCCACTGGCCGATGCCGAAGCGCGGTTCGCGGTTGAACCGGTGCAGGCCGGGTTCCGGTTCCTGGTGCACCACTTCGTGCCCGTCGGCCGCGAGTTTCTCCAGCGTCGTCCACACCTGACCGGTGGCGGGTACCCATTGCCGTTCGTCCGCGCAGATTTCGCACGTGCCAGCTGGGGGCTGTTCGGTGTCGGGGTGCTCGACCCCGCAGGTTCCGCAGATCCAGATCGTCATGGGGCCAGTCTCGAAGCTCCAGCATGGTCGAGGTCAAGGAACGACGTCAGCAGCGGCGCCAGGGCGTCCGGACGGTCCAGCGGGACGATGTGACCGCAGTCCTCGACGAGGCGTGTCGTGAGGTCGTCGGCGATCGGCCGGAGCTGGCGCGCCAGGGTGTCGCCGACCGGGTGGGCGCCGATCGCCAGGGTCGGCACCGTGAGCCGGCCGGCCGCGACGGCGTCCGCGATCTGCGCGGCGCTGGCGGGCATGGCCCGGTAGTGGTCGAACGCGCACCGCAGGGACTCGCGGCCGCTGTAGGCGGCGACGAAGTGCTCGCGGATCTCCGGTGGCACCCCGCGGCCCTGGGTGCCCGCGTCGAGGAACCAGCCGAGGTACTCGGCCTCGTGCCCGGCCAGCACCGTCTCGGCGAGCCCCGGCACGGCGTGGAAGCCGAACCACCACGGCGGCCCGCCGGCGAGGAAGTCTTCGGCACCGGGCAGGCGGCCCAGCAACGACTCCATCAGCACGAGCCGCCGGACGCGCTCGGGACGTCGCATCGCCAGCAGGAACGCGGGCGGGGTGCCCGCGTCGATGCCGACGACGGACGCCGTCGGCACGTCCAGCGCGTCGAGGAGCGCTTCGGCGTCCGCGGCCAGGTTCCCGGCGTCGTAGCCGCCGGTGGCGCGCGTGGTCGCGCCGAGACCACGCAGGTCCGGCGCGAGGACGCGATGGTCGCGGGCCAGGTGCGGGATGACCGCGGACCAGAGCCGCCAGGTGTGCGGGAAGCCGTGCAGCAGGAGGACCGCGGGCCCTTCGCCGACGTCGGCCACGGCGATCTTGATGCCGTTCGCCTCGACCCGATACTCGCGCACGCTGCCTCCTGGGTGGTTACCATTGGTTACCCGCAAACGGTAGGTAACAGCTTCCGAAGAGCCAAGACGGCACTTTCACGACAGGTGGTGAGCTCCAGGTGACCCCCTCCGGCCGAGGCGACCTGTTCGACCCGAAGTGCCCGACGCGGCGGCTGCTGGACCGGATCGGCACGAAGTGGACGTCGATGGCGGTGAAGGTGCTGGCCGAGGCCGGCCCGGCCGAGGTGCGGTTCGCCGAGCTGCAACGGCGGATGCCGGGGGTCTCCCAGAAGATGCTGTCGGTGACGCTGCGAAGCCTCACCGACGACGGCTTGGTCGCGCGCCGGGTGGAGCCGACGGTGCCGCCGAAGGTGCACTACCGGCTGACCGACCTGGGCCGGTCGCTCGAAGTGCCGCTCGCCGCGTTGCGGAACTGGGCCGAGGAGAACATGGCGGCCATCGACCGGGCGCGTGACGTCAGCCCGGAATAGCGCAGGGCTTTCCCGCGGCCAGGGACATCGTGATGATCGTCTCCAGACGGTCCCGGGTCGACGTCAGGTCGCCGATGCGGTCGCGGCCGGCTCGACAGGCCCGCCGCGTAGAACCGGTTCGCACGCTTGCCCCTGACATCGACGTCAGGGATTAGCGTGGCGCATGACCGAAATCCACGGAAAGCACGACAGCCGCTTCGACGACGTCCGCGCCGCGCTCGAGAAGAACGTGGCCTCCGGCGACGAGCTGGGCGCGTCCCTCGTCATCGACCTCGACGGCGAGGTCGTCGCCGATCTCTGGGGCGGCTTCCGCGACCAGGCCCGCACCGTCGCGTGGGACGAGCACACCATCACCAACGTCTGGTCGACGACGAAGACCGTGACCAGCCTGGCCGCCCTGATGCTCGTCGACCGCGGTGACCTCGACGTCCACGCGCCGGTCGCGCGGTACTGGCCGGAGTTCGCCGCCAACGGCAAGGAGGGCGTGGAGGTCCGGCACCTGCTCTCGCACACGTCCGGCGTCTCCGGCCTCGACCAGCCCGCGGTCGTCGAGGACCTCTACGACCTGGAGACGTCGACGGCCCGGCTGGCCGCGCAGGCACCGTGGTGGACGCCGGGCACGGCTTCGGGCTACCACGCGTCGAACTTCGGGCACCTGGTCGGCGAGGTCGTCCGCCGGGTGAGCGGGAAGCCGCTGAAGGCGTTCGTCGCCGAGGAGATCGCCGGGCCGCTGGGCGCGGACTTCGGGATCGGTGCCGCCGAAGCGGACTGGGGCCGGATCGCCGACGTCGTCCCGCCGCCGCCGGCGCAGTTCGACCTCGAAGCGCTGGGCGCGGACAGCGTGATCGTCAAGACGCTGACCGGCCCGGCCATCGACGCGAGCGTCGCCAACACACCCGCGTGGCGCCGCGCGGAACTCGGCGCGGTGAACGGGCACGGCAACGCGCGCTCGGTCGCGCGGATCCTCTCGGCACTCGCGCTGGGCGGCACGGTGGACGGCGTCCGCCTGCTCGGCCCGGACACGATCGGCCTGATCTTCGAGGAGCAGGCCAACGGCGTCGACCTCGGGCTCGGCATCCCGCTGCGCTGGGGCATCGGTTACGGGTTGCCGCTGCACGAGACGGTGCCGTGGATCCCGGACGGCCGCATCTGCTTCTGGGGCGGCTGGGGCGGTTCGATGATCATCACGGACCTCGACCGGCGCCTGACGATCTCGTACATGATGAACCGGATGGGCCCGGGCATCATCGGCTCCGACCGCAGCGGCACGTACGTCCAGGCGGTGTACGACGCCCTGGGATGATCCCGGCATGGACTCGGGGACGACCACGCAGCTGATCACCGTGGGCGCGACACTCGGCGGGGTGGTGCTGACCCTGCTGACCACCACGTTCGTGGAGGGTCGCAAGCTGAAGGCGACCGAGCGGACCGAAGCTCGGAAGCGCGCGGCGGACCAAGCCAACTGGCTGCGAGACGAGCGCGTCAAGGCGTACGCGGGCCTCTCGACGGCGAGCGAGGAAGCGTTCCAGCTGATCCGGTCGGAGTTCCCCGAGCTGCGGAAGAACCGGGAGACGGTCGAGGCCCGGTGGCGCGAACGCCGTGGCGAGCTTCGCAAGGCGTACAACCAGGTGGAGCTCTTCGGCACCGACGAACCCCGCCGCCGCGGCAAGGAGCTGTGGAAGGCGGCCCGCAACGGCGTGAACGCCGTGCTCGCCGAACTGGACGCCGAACCGGACGACGAGGAAACGCCGGTGCGCAAGGAAAGTCTCGACCGGGTGCTGACCGGGATCAGCGAAGCGGGCGAACGGTTCCTGGAGGCGTGCCGCGCCGACGTCCAGGGCACGGCCGAGGAGCGCTGAGCCCCTCGGTCAGGCCGGACCGGCGAGGCCGATCAGGTTGCCCTCCGGGTCGGTGAAGTGGGCGACGACCAGGTCGCGGCCGGGCGCGCGGTCCGGGCCCATGCGGCGCTTGCCGCCGAGGCGTTCGGCCTGCTCCAGCGCCGCCGCGACGTCGGGGACGCCCACGTAGAACACGGTTTGCCGGGCGAAAGACGTGCCGCCGCCCACTCCGCCGGGGATGCCGCCCGTCTCGACGAAGCCGTAGTCGCCCGGCTCGGACACCTGGTCCGACACCGGGCCGGACGTGTCGTACTCCCAGCCGAACAGCTCGCCGTAGTACCCGCGCAGGCGCGCCGGGTCGGTGCCGATGATCTCGAAGTGCACGACAGGGGCGGCCATGGCCGGGTCCTTCCGTTCGACGTCCGGAGCCTCACCGTAGGCCAACCTAGTTGTTAAAAACAACCTCGGCGTTGTAAATTAGCTCTATGCCGACCAGCCGCACCTACGGGGACGCGTGCGCCACCGCCCGCGCGCTCGACGTCGTCGGAGAGCGGTGGGCCCTGCTCGTCGTGCGCGAGCTTCTGCTGGGGCCGCAACGGTTCTCCGACGTCCGCCGCGCGCTGCCGGGCGCCAGTTCGAACCTGGTCACCGACCGGCTCCGGGAGCTCGAGGGCCGGGGCGTCGTGAGCCGCCGGACACTGCCGCCGCCCGCGGGTTCGACGGTCTACGAGCTGACCGCGTGGGGCCGCGAGCTGGAGCCGATCGTGCTCGCGCTGGGCGCGTGGGCCGCGCACGTCCCGCTCCCCGAGCCCGCGACGCTCGGCGCGACGTCGGTGCTGCTGTTCCTCCGCGGTTCCGCCCGCCCGCGCGGTTCCGCTTGCTACCGCGTCGAACTGGACAGTCGCGTGTGGACGGTCCGCACCGAACCCGGCCGGCTGACGGTCGAGCCGGGCGAACCCGCGGAGCCGGACGCCGTCGTCCGGACCGATCCGGTCACGTTGAACGCCCTCCTCGAGAACCCGGCCGATCTCGACGCCGCCATCGCCAGTGGTCACCTGACGATCGAGGGCAGCAGGAAAGCCGTCCTCAGGCTGCTGCGCGAGCACGAAGCCTGAACGCTCAGGCGAAATCGGCGGCGTGGTCCGCGGCCCAGGCGTCGAAGCCGCGAGCCGGCCGGCCGGTCACCTCCAGGACCGTTTCCGTGGTCGGCTGCGGCCGGTCCACCAGCGCCGCCAGCCGCCGGATCCGCGATTCGATGACATCCGCCGAGCCGACCGTGCCCAGGCCCCGGACCTCGAACGCCGTCGTCAGCTCGCGGCGGTAGTCGTCGAGGTCCTGGCGTTCGACACGCACCGGACGGCCGATGGCGAGCCCGATCAGCTCGACGTGGCGCCGCACGGTCAGCGATTCGGGCCCGGTCAGCGTGTACTCCGCGCCGAGGTGCCCGGACGACGTCAGCGCGCACGCGGCGACAGCGGCGATGTCCGCTTCGTGGATCAACGCGGAATGCGAGTCCGGGAACGGGTCGCGCACCACGCCGGCCGACCGGATCGCCTCGGCCCACAGCAGCCGGTTGGCCGCGAACCCGACCGGGCGCAGGAAGGTCCCCGGGATCCCCGCGTCGCGCACGGCCTGTTCGGCTTCGCCGTGGGCGCGGGTGATGGCGTCCGCCGACGCCGGATCGGCGCCCGCCGCGGACAGCAGGACCACCTGCGCCAGGCCGCCCGCGTGGGCGAGGAACCCGCCGAGCCCGGCCGTCCCGGCGTAGAGGAACACCTTCGTGACGCCCTTCAGCGCCGCCTCCCAGCTTTCGGGCCGGGACAGGTCGGCCGCGACCACCTCGACACCGCCGGGCAGCCGGGCGCGGCCCGGGTCCCGCCCGGCCGCCCGTACGTCCTGCCCCGCGTCGAGCAGCTGTTCCACCAGCGCGCGGGCGACGTTCCCGCGGGCTCCGGTCACCAGAATCGTCATGCGTCCCAGGCTCGTCCCGATCCGGCCGGCCGGGGTAGGCCAACCGGTACCACCCCGGGCCGGGGTGATGATGGAACCGTGGACAGTGTGGAACTGAGCAGTTTCCTGCGCAGCCGCCGGGACCGGCTGCGGCCGGCCGACGTCGGGCTGGTGCCCGGCCCGCGGCGGCAGACGCCGGGGTTGCGGCGCGCGGAGGTCGCGCTGCTGGCCGGGATCTCCGTCGACTACTACGTGCGGCTCGAGCAGGGGCGCGGGCCACGGCCGTCGGAGCAGGTCCTGACCGCGCTCGGGCGGGCGCTGCGGCTGACCGGCGACGAGCACGCCTACCTCCGGCGGCTGGCCCGCCCGGCGCCGGTGCCCCCGCCGCGCGAGGTGCCCGCCAACGTCCTGCGGCTGCTCGATCGCCTCGGCGACGTGCCGGCGATGGTGATCGACGCCGGTTTCGACATGGTCGCCTGGAACCGGATGCTGGTCGCGCTGATCGGTGACCCGGCCGCGTGGCCGCCGCGCCGCCGCAACCGGCTGCGGCGGCTGTTCGACACCGGCGACACGATCACCGGCAACCGGCTGGACCTGGCCCGGCTGTGCGTCGCGGACCTGCGCGCCGGCGGGCGGTACCCGGCCGATCCGGCGGTCCGGTCCCTGGTGGACGAACTGCGGGAGACGAGCCCGGAGTTCGCCCGGCTGTGGGCCGAACGGGAGGTCGCGGTGCAGCGGACGCTGACCAAGCGGACCGTCCACCCGGTGGCCGGGGCGCTGGAGCTGGACTGCGAGATCCTCGCGGTCCCGGGCCACGAACACCGGCTGCTCGTCTACACCGCGGCGCCGGGCACTTCGTCGGCCGAAGGGCTGCGGCGGCTGGCCTCCCTCAGCGAGGGGGCGAGCAAGAAGATCCCGAGCGTCACCACGACGGCCGACGACAACGCCCAGTGCAGCCCGACCCGCGTCGCCAGCGCCCCGACCAGCACCGGCTCGACAAGGAACCCGAGGTAACCGCAGGCGGCCACCGCGGCCACGGCCTGGCCCGGCTTGTCCGCCTGCTTGCGGCTCGCCACGCTCCACGCGATCGGCACGATCCCGGCCACGCCGAGCCCGACCACCGCGAAGCCCAGCACCACCGCGACCGGCCACGGCGCGAGCAGGACCACGGCGAACCCGAGCACCGCGACCACCGTCGCCACGCGGGCGAACCGCACCGCGCCCGTCCGCGCGACGATCCGGTCGGCGACCAGCCGGATCGCGATCATGGTCGTCGAGAACGCGAAATAGCCCAGCGACGCCAACGCGGGTGCCGCGCCCGTGACGTCGGCGAGGTACACCGCGCTCCAGCTGTTGACCGCGCCTTCGGCGACGAACCCGCAGAACGCGATCACGCCGAGCGGCACCAGCGCGCGGCTCGGCCACGCGAACGCCGCCTCACCCTGCCCGCGGTCCGCGCCGGTGAGGAACCGCGTGCGCGCGGCCCAGAGCGCGAGAGCCAGCAGCACCACGCCGGCGATCGGGAAGTGCACCGACACCGGGACGTGGGTGGCCTCCATCAGCGCGTCCACGCCGGAGCCAGCGAGTCCGCCGATGTTCCAGAAGGCGTGGAACCCGGCGAAGATCGGCCGGCCGTACCCTTCCTCGACCCGCGCCGCGTGCGCGTTCATCGCGACGTCGAGCAGGCTGTTGCCGACGCCGAGCACGACCAGCGCGGCGACGAACACCGGCGCCGACCAGGCGAACGCGACCAGCGGCAGGCCGCCGCACAGCACGACCGCACCGAGCACGACGGCCGCGCGGCTGCCGATCCGGGCGAGCAGCGCCCCGGCACCGAGCAGCGCCAGCACCGAGCCGGCGGCCAGCCCGAACAACCCCGTCGCCAGCTGCCCGGTGCTCAACCCCAGCTGCGCCTGCACCGCCGGCACCCGGGCCAGCCAGGTCGCGAACGCCGCGCCGCAGACCGCGAACACGACCGAGACCCCCAGCCGGGCGCGCCTCAGCTCCCCCGTCATGCGGCCACCCTACGGATTATCCTGACGTCCGTGGCGAGCTGGGAAGACGTCGGCCGGATCGCGCGCGGGCTCCCCGACGTGACCGAGGAGAACGGCCGCGGGTACCTGGCCTGGTCGGTCGGGAAGAAGGGTTTCGCCTGGGAACGCCCGCTGCGCAAGGGCGATCTCGAAGCGCTCGGCGAGCGCGCGCCCGCCGGGCCGGTCCTCTGCGCGTACGTGCCGGACGTCGGCGTGAAGGACGTGCTGATCGCCGACGACCCGGCCGTGTTCTTCACGACTCCGCACTTCAACGGCTTCCCGGCGATCCTCGTCGAGCTCGACCGCATCGACGTGGCGACGCTCGACGAGGTGCTGACCGAAGCGTGGTTGTGCCGGGCGCCGAAACGGCTCGCCAAGGAATGGCTCGAAAGCGGCTAAACTGCGGCGTTCGCTCCGCATCTGCGGGATCTGGGAGGTCGGATGCTGTTCCGCGTACTCGCCCTGACGACCGTGCTGCTCGCCGGGACGACGACCGCCGCCGCCGAGGCGTCGACCCGGACGCTCACCGTCGACGGCGCGGTGACGACTCCGGCGTCCTACACCACGGCCCAGCTGAAGGCGCTCGGCGAGACGACGTATCCGCAGGTCACCGGCGTCGACCTGACCAAGGTGGTCACCGCCGCGGCGCCCGTCCTGCCGCCGGGCAAGAACACCGCGCTGCGCGTGACCGTGACGGTCACCGGCGCCGCGCACCGCTCGGTCACCTTCGCCCTCGCGGAGCTCGACCCGGCCTTCGGCAACCACCCGGCCGTTCTCACCACCGGCCGCGACGTCGACCTGGTCGTCCCCGGCGACCGGGACCGCAGCCGCCGTGTGGACGACGTCCGGTCGGTGCGGGTCGCCGTGTCCAACGCCGGGTTGGCCGAGCGGGCGGTGCGGATCACGACCGCGCACCGGTCCGTCACGCTGCCGCCGTCGCTGCTGACGCTGCTGCCCTCCCGCACCGTGACCGCGACCTTCTCCTCGGGCACCGGCCAGCAGACGCACACCGAAACCGGACCGTCGCTCCGGCTGGTCCTGCTGGTCGCCGGGGTCCTGCCGCGGCCGGACACCACGGTGGTCGCGGTCGGCGACGACGGGTACGGCGCCGCGGTCACGCTCGCCGAGGAGTCCACCGGCGGCCGTCCGCTGCTGCTGTCCACTGTGGAGGACGGCGTCGCGCTCGCGCTGCCGCGGCTCGTCCCGCTGGGCGACGTCAAGGGCGGCCGGTACGTCTCCGGGGTGACGGCGCTCGACGTGCGCTGACGTCAGGCGTGGTGCACCGACTCGACGGTGTACAGCTGCGGGTCGGCCCGCGCGATGTCCAGCGCCGTCTTCATGTGCTCCTGGCACGCGGGGTCGGCGAGCATCGCGCGGAACGCGTCGGCGCTCTCCCACTGCGCGTAGTTGACGACGCGGGTGCCGTCGGCGGCGGCGTGGATGTTCGCCGAGACGAAGCCCGGCTGGTGCCGCATCGTCGCTTCGGTCGCCTCGGCCAGCAGGTCCACCAGCTCGCGCTGCCGGGCGGGCTCGACCGTGAAGACGTTGATCAGGGTCGTCAGCTTCGCCTCGGTGTCGATCGTCGTGGTCGCCATGCGTTCTCCTTGACGTCGGTGTCCTGACTTGACCGTACCCGTATAGTCGGAACCGACTAATAGGGAGCGACTGAAGACCATGGCAGCCCGCAAGATCCGCAACACCCTGGCGCTCGCCCTGCTGGGCCTGCTGCTGGAACGACCGATGCATCCGTACGAAATGGCGTCCACGCTGCGCGAACGCAACAAGGACACCAGCTTCAAGATCAACCCCGGTTCGCTCTACGACACCGTGGAGTCGCTGGCCAAGCACCGCTGGATCGAGCCCGTCGAGACGGTTCGCGAGGGCAACCGGCCGGAACGGACCGTCTACGCCCACACCGAGCTCGGCCGGCAGGAGTTCGTCGCGTGGCTCGACGAGCTGGTGCGCGTCCCGGTCGACGAGTACCCGAAGTTCGTCGCGGCCGTGGCCTACCTCGGCGCGCTCGGCCCGGAGCGGGCCGCCGACGCCCTGGAGGAACGCGCCCGCCACCTCGCCGAACGGGTCGAAGGCGCGGAGACGGCGCTGGCGGACACGGTCGGACAGGGGGCGCCGCGGTTGTTCATGATCGAGGTCGAGTACGTCAAGCACGCGTGGCAGGCCGAACTCCATTGGGCGCGCCACACCGCCGCCGAAATCCGCAGTGGCTCCCTGCCCTGGCCCGAACACTCCTGAGGGGAAGACCGTGCCCGAACTCGAAACCGACGTCCTCGTCGCCGGCGCCGGACCCGCCGGCCTGCTGCTCGCCGCGGAGCTCGCGCTCGCCGGCGTGCGCACCACCATCGTCGAACGGAACCCGGAAAAGCCGCCCTATTGCCGTGGTTTCAACCTGAACTCGCGCTCGCTCGACCTGCTGGCCCGGCGCGGGCTGGCCGAGGGCTTGGTCGCCGAGGGCCACCGGGTGCCGCACGCCCCGGCCACCGGGATGCCGGGGCCGCTGCTGCTCGACGGCGCCGCCACCGACCACCCGTTCTCGCTCGGCATTCCGCAGACCCGCGTCGAGGAGGTCCTGGAGGCGCGGGCCCGCGAACTCGGCGCGGACCTGCTGCCCGGTCACGAACTGAAGAGCTTCACGCAGGACGAGGACGGCGTCACCGTCGTCATCCACAATGGATGGACAATCCGCGCGCGGTACCTCGTGGGGTGCGACGGCGGGCGCAGCACCGTGCGCAAGCAGGCCGGGATCGGCTTCCCCGGCGTCGACGCCCGCTGGTTCGCGCTGCTCGGCGACGTCGAATGCGAGCTGCCGTACGGAGTTTCGGCCGGGCCGGACGGCCGGACGCTGTTCGTCATCCCGCGGCCGGGGTACGTCCGGATCGTCGTGCGGGAGGACGACCCGCCCGCGGACAAGGACACCCCGGTCACGCTCGACCGGCTCCAGTCCCAAGTGGACAGCGTGCTCGGCCGGCACGTCGAGCTGCGCGCCCCGCGCTGGCTGACGCGGTTCGGCGACGCGGCGCGGCTGGCCGAGCGCTACCGCGAGGGCCGCGTCCTGCTGGCCGGCGACGCCGCGCACATCCACCCGCCGGCCGGCGCGATCGGTGTCAACGTCGCGCTCGACGACGCGTTCAACCTCGGCTGGAAGCTCGCCGCGACGGTGCGAGGGACCGCGCCGGACTGCCTGCTCGACAGCTATCACACCGAGCGGCACCCGGCGGGGGAACGCATCCTGGCCAACACCCGCGCGCAGGTCGCGCTCGAAGAGGCGGGGCCGGAACCGCTGGCCGACCTGATGCGCCGTGTCGCCGCGCACCCGGGCGGCAACCGCGCGCTGGCCGAGATCATCACCGGGCTCGACGCCCGCTACGAGCCCGGGGATCACCCGTGGCTCGGCCGCCTCGCGCCGGACATCCCGTTGCGGGGCCCCGAAACGCACCTCGCCGCCCTGCTGCACCCGGGACGTCCGGTGCTCCTCGATCTGACCGAAGACGAACGCTTCGCCGCGTGGTCACCGGGAATCGACGTCGTCGCCGCACGGTCCACTTCGGACGTCCGGGCGCTGCTGCTACGACCGGACGGGCACGTCGCCTGGCTGGCGACCGGCTCGGACGACACCGGACTCGCGGAGGCGATCCACCGCTGGGTCGGCGACGTTCCGGTTCCCGCGACGGCGTAGGACGGGTCAGCGCGGGCGGTCCAGCACCGCCCGCCGCTCCCGCCGTCCCTCGAGGGTGAACGTGCTGTGCGTCGTGAACCCGAGCTTCTCCACGACCCGGCCCGACGCCTCGTTCGCCGGCTCGTAGACCGCCAGCAGCCGGTCCGCGAAACCGGACGCGAAGACGTGGTCACGCACCGCTTTCGTCGCCTCCGTCGCGTAACCGCGGCCCCAGCACGGCCGCGCGATCCACCAGCCCATCTCCACCGCCGGATGCCCGATGCCCGACTCGACGTCGTCGCGGCACACCAGCGCGACCACGCCGTCGAACGAGCCGGGTGCCGCCGACACGGCGAACCAGCCGAAGCCGTGCTCGGCCCAGTGCTCGAGCGCCGCGCGGTGCTTGGCGAGGGTGTACTCGCGGGTCCACGGTTCGCCGGTGCCGACGTACCGGACCGTCTCGGGCACCTGGGCCAGTGCGAACAGGTCGTCGAAGAAGTCCTCGGACCAGGGGCGCAGCGTGAGCCGTTCCGTGGTGATGCGCATCGCGCCGAGTCTAGGACTGCTTGAGCAGCACGGCGATCCCGTCGAGCTGCACTCGCAGGCCGAACTCGAACGCCTCGTCGAGGTCGATGTCGCTCAGCCCGGTGATCGTCTCGGTGAGCGCCGGGAACCGGCCCGACTCCAGGTGCCCGACCAGCGCGGCCATGTCGGCCTCGAGCCGCTGGGAGCCGGTGATGCCGGTGTCCAGCTCGGCCTCGACCTCGAGCGCGTGGCTCACGGCGAGGCCGCCGACCCAGCCGTTGAGCGTCATGATCACCTGCAGCTTCGTGCGGCGGTGCAGCCCGGTGCCGGCCAGCGCCCGCAGCATCCAGTCGACCAGCCGCAGCCCGCTCGCGACGATCGGCGGCCGCACCAGCGAGTGCAGCATCACCGGCGCCAGCCACGGGTGCCGCCGGTACGCGCGCCACTGCGTCCTCGCGGCCAGCTCCAGCCGCGGGCGCCACTCGGCCGGCCCCGGTTCGGACAGCTCCTCGGCGCCGAGCGCGGTGTCGGCCATCAGCCGCACCAGCTCTTCCTTGTCCGGGACGTGCCGGTACAGCGCCATCGGGCCGACCCCGAGCTCGGCCGCGAGCCGGCGCATCGACAGCGCCCCGCGGCCCTCGGCGTCCGCCAGCGCGATGGCCGCGCGGACGAGCCGCGCGCGGCCCAGCGGGGGTTTCCGCGGGGTCCGGTCGCTCACCACCGTGCCGCTGCCCGGCACCGCGCGCACCCAGCCCTGCTCGCCCAGCACGGTCAGCGCCTTGGCCGCGGTCGCCATGGCCACGCCCCACTCGCGGACCAGGGACCGGGTGGACGGCACCCGCTCGCCGGGCCGCAGCTCACCGGCGGTGATCCGGCGGCGCAGGTCCGCCGCGATCCGCAGGTACGGCGCCTGTTCGGCCACGAACACCCCGATCCGTACTAGAACACTTCCCCCGCACACCTAGAACGGTTTCAGGGTACTCCCCCATTGTCGACAGCAAGGATTGTCGTGGCTTCCCGCTGGTCAATACGGTGCGGATACACCGTAAGAGACAGGGGGACGGCATGACCACGACCGAGAAGCCGGCGTCGATCGGGGAGGCCCGGCGCGCCACACCGTGGTGGCGGCGCCCGTGGGTGTTCCCGCTGGGGCTGCTGGTCACCGTGTTCCTGGTGTACTCGCTCCCGCCCTACCTCGGGCTGGACCCGGCGGAGTCGCGGATCCCGCCGCCGGAGGGGATCGGCTGGTACTACCCGGTGCTGGTCACGCACATCGGCTTCGCGACCATCGCGATGGTGACCTGCTCGCTGCAGATCTGGCCGTGGCTGCGGCAGAAGCACCCGGTGCTGCACCGCCGCGTCGGCCGCGTGTACGTCTTCGCGGGCGCCATCCCGGCGTCCGTCGCGGGGTTCGCGATCGCGGTCGCCGCGGCGTTCGGGCCGGTCGGGGCGGTGTCGAACGTCCTGCTCGCGACGCTCTGGTTCGGCTGCACCGTGCAGGGCTACCGGATGGCGCGGGCCCGGCGCTTCGGCGACCACCGGCGCTGGATGATCCGCAGCTTCGTGCTGTGCATGTCCATCATCAGCAACCGGATCTGGGGCGTGCTGTGGGCGATCGTGTTCGCGCCGCAGCTGGACACGACGTTCGGCGGCAGCGAGCTGGCGATGGGCCAGGCGATCGCCGGGGTCACGACGTGGACGGGCTGGGTGATCCCCTTCCTGATCGCCCAGTGGTGGCTGGAGCGCGGCCGGGGCCGCAAGCGCGTGACGTCGCCGGCGTGAGCACGGGCGGAACCGGTCTCCGGCGCCGGTTCCGCCCGTCACCGGCGGTCATGCCCCCGAACGGCCTATGGTCCGGACCACATTAATGGTCTATACCAATCAGGACAGGAATTCCCGCCGCCGCGTTCGTCGTCGTGGAGGTCCCCCATGCGTCTCCCCCGTCTCCGTCCGATCCTGGCCGCCCTGGGCGGTTTGGCCGTGCTGGCCACCGGGTTCGCGGCACCCGCCGGCGCCGCGGCCGGCTCGCCCATCCCGGTCGGCCCCTACGTCGACATGGGGGCGTGGCCGTCACCCAGCCTGTCGGCGATGTCCGCCGCGAGCGGCGTCAAGAGCTTCACGCTCGCCTTCGTCAACTCCTACGGCTGCAAGGCCAGCTGGTTCGGCGCCTACGACCCGCGCACGGCGTGGCAGAAGGACGAGATCACCAAGATCCGCAACGCCGGCGGCGACGTCAAGATCTCCTTCGGCGGCGCGTCCGGCATCGAGCTGGCCCAGGCGTGCAGCACGTCCGCCCAGGTCGCGGCCGAGTACGACGCGGTCGTCAAGGCGTACGGCCTGAAGTACGCCGACTTCGACATCGAGGGCGCGGCCGTCGCCGACCCGACGTCGATCACGCGCCGCTCGCAGGCGCTGAAGACGCTGCAGAACAACAACCCGGGGCTGAAGATCTCGCTGACCCTGCCGGCGCTGCCGACCGGCCTCGACGCGAACGGGCTCAACGTCGTCAAGGCCGCCAAGGACGCCGGGGTGAACCTCGACCTGGTCAACATCATGGCGATGGACTACTACCAGGGCGCGGGCGACCAGGGCGCGAAGGCGATTTCCGCGGCCAAGGCCACGCAGGCGCAGCTGAAGTCGCTGTACGGCCTGAGCGACGCGGCGGCGTGGAAGAAGGTCGGCGTCACCCCGATGATCGGCGTCAACGACTCGCAGAACGAGATCTTCTACCAGAAGGACGCGAAGGCGCTGGTGGCGTTCGCCAAGACGGTCCACCTGGGCATGCTGTCGTTCTGGGAAGCCGGCCGCGACGCCAACGCGTGCACCGGCGCGCTGTACAAGTGCACCAACGTGCCGCAGGCGAAGTACGAGTTCGCGAAGATCTTCGCGGGTTACACCGGCTGAGTCACCACCGGGCGGCGTCCGCGAGCACTGCGTCCCGCACTGCCGCGGGCCCGGCCCGGCAGGGTTCCACCCGAGTCACCACGAAGAGCGTGTTGATCGGCGGCTCGGCCGGGTCCAGCAGGGCGACCAGCGCACCCGACGCCAGTTCCGCAGCGCACAGGTACCGCGGTAGCACGCTGACGCCGAACCCGGCGAGCACGCACGCCAGCACACCGCGCAGGTCCGGGACGACCACCGCGGGCCCGGGCGGCGGGCGCACACCCAGCACCGACCGCCAGTAGCGGCGGATGATCGGCAGGTCCTCGGCGTACGCCACGAGGGGCGCCGTCCGCGGGTCGCCGGTGAAGCCGCGTGGGCCGACCAGGACGAACTCCTCGTCGGTCAGCGGAGTCGCCGTGAAGCGGCCACGGGGCCGGATCGTCGAAATCACCAGGTCGTAGCGGCGCTGCACCAGCCCGGCCAGGAGGTCGTCGGCCAGTCCGAAGCTCACCCGCAGTTTCAGGCCGCCGGACACCAGCCCCGCCAAAGCGGGCAGGACCCGAGCCGTCGTCAGCTCGGCCGGTCCGGCCAGGTGGACCGGCGCGGCGAAGGGGTCGGCCTCGCCGACGGTCAGCGAAGAAAGCGCGTCGACGTGCGGGGCGATGCGGGCCGCGAGTTCGTCGGCCACCGAAGTCGGCGTCACGCCCCGCGCGCGCCGCACGAACAGCTGCTGCCCGAGTTGCTCCTCCAGGGCCCTGACCTGCGCGGTCACCGTCGGCTGGGACAAGCCCAGCGACGGTGCCGCACCGGTCAGCGAGCCCGCGCGGTGAACCGCGAGGAACGTGCGCAGCAGGTCGAGGTCCAGCTCAGTCCTCGATCAGCTCGATCGAGTCCACGACGTTCGGGTAGAACGCGACGTGGTCCTTGATCGGCGCGACCGCGTCGTACGGCTTCTCGTACGTCCAGATCGCGTTTTCCGCCTTCACGTCACCGACGTTCAAGCTGTAGTAGCTGCTGTCGCCCTTGTACGGGCAGTACGTCTCGTGGTCGGTCCGCTCCAGCACGCTGAAGTCGACGTCCGCCCGCGGGATGTACTGCGCCGCCGGGTAGTTCGACTCCTGCAGCGTCAGCGCGTTGCGGCTGTCCGCCACCACGCGCCCGCCCGCCTTGACCACCACGCGGGCCTTGGTCGGCTCGACGGTGATCGGGTGGTCCGGGCCCGGGACCAGCACCTTCTTCTCCGGCATGTCAGCTCCTCGAAAAGTCGCGTACTGGGAGCAGCACCCGGGACCCGGCCGTTATTCCGGGTCAGGGCAGGTAGTACATCGGGTTCGGCAGCTTGATCGGCCGCAGCGCGTGGCCGCCTTCGAGGTCGCTGAACTGGTCACCGACGTTCAGCACGATCTTCGCACCGGTCGCCTCGATGTGCGCCCGCGTGCCGGACTTGTACTGGACGGTGTTGCAGGTCAGGCCGCACGGCAGGTAGTCGGGCGCGGTCACCTTCGGCTTGAAGAACGCGCCGGCCGGCGCCGGGTAGCCCTCGTTCGCGAGGTTCTTGAGCGACTGCGGGCCCTGCAGCTCGTTGCGGCCGGTCAGGAAGTACACCTTCACGCCGTGCTGGGCAGCCCAGTTGGTCAGCTCCAGCACCGGCTTGTTCACCTCGAACGTGCCGTTGTCGATGGCCTGCTGCTGCTTGACCGGGTCGAAGCCGAAGTCGTTGTCGGCCTCCCAGCCGTAGGTGACCTCGGAGGTGTCGTCGACGTCCAGCACGATCGCCGGGTTCTTCACCCGGCCCAGCTGCTGCTGCAGGTACCGCTTCGCGTCGGCGACGACGTTCTTGGTGTCCTTCACGAACCGGCTCGTGTCGGAGTAGTGGTGCTTGCCGGCGGCGTCGAGGTAGTCGCCGTAGTAGGCCTTGACGTCGTTCTTGACCTGGCCGATGTTGGCCGGTTCCTTGGCGCGGGCGGCGGTGGCGTCGTCCGAGCCGGCCAGCGCGGTGGCCCCCGAAGCGACGGTGGCACCGATCGCCGCGGCGGCGGCGAGCTTGACGAGACCTGACCATTTTCCGGACACGGGCGACCCTCCAGTGAAGACGTGACGACGGAGGGAACCTACGTCACGTTCACCCGGAGTTCCACCCTACGTTGGTTCCTGTTCACCTAGACCCGCTCGGCGCGGCACACAAAAGCCACCGGCGCGCGGCCGATCCGCGTCAACACCACCGAAGCTTCCGCCGAACCGCGTGGTTTCAGCCTGCGACGCAACGCGTCCGGATCGACGTCCAGGCCGCGGATCAGGATCTCCAGCCGTCCGACGTCGTGTCGCTTGAGGACGGCCTTCAACGCCTTTTCGCTGTACGGACCCTGCTCCAGCACACGGAACGCGCGCACACCCGGTGGTGGCGTGTCCCCGGTCAGGTAGGCGATGCGCTCGTCCAGCTGCCACAACCCGTGCCGCGCCGCGTAGTGACGGACGAGCCCGGCCCGCACGACGGCGCCGTCCGGGTCGACGATCCACTCTCCCGGCGCCCGCGTGGGCAGCTCGTCGGGTTCGGCGTCGGTGACCGTCCACTGTGTCCCGTCCGAGCGCAGCACGCTCGCCCGCCGGGTGACGCCCGTGCCCAGGCCGCGCCACAGGCAGGACTCGCGCACCTGGCCGTCGAGGGACACCAGCTCGACCTCGTCCGCCCACGGCGCGATCGCGAAGTCGAGGCCGGGCGCGCACTTCACGGACAGCGGGCGTCCCGGGTACGCCTCGACCAGGCCGTCGAGGGGCGGGGTGAAGTCGGCGGGCTTCCAGGCCCGGCGTCCGGCCGAATCACGGCGAGCCGGATCCGCGACGACGACACCGTCGCGGCTCACCGGCCGCAGCGCGTCGGCTTGCGCGAGCCCGAACGAGACACCCGCGGAAGCGCCGTTGTGCCGGGCCATCGCCAGCCGCACCGGGTCCACATCGGACCCGAGCGCGCGCTTCGCCACCCGGGCGATCTCGACCAGGTCGGCCCCGACCGAGCAGGTGACGTCGTGGACGTCGAGGCCGGCCAAACGCCCAGCCCGGTGCCGCGCAACCAACGAAGCGCTCGCCTGCTGAAGCGCGTCCGAGGTGAACAGCCAGTCCACACCGGACAGTTTCCCGGCGGCTTTCCGGCGCAGCAGCACGGTTTCCAGCACCGCGGCCGCGTGCTCCTCGCCGATAAGACGGCGCACTGCAGCCACGTCGGCGATGTGGTCGGTCAGCGGCCGCGCCGCGACCTCGGCGAGCGCCGCCTCACCCGCGCCGGAGCGCAGGTAGGCGACGTCGCCGAGGGTGAACGAATAGGCCACTCAGGACGGCCGCTTGGTCCCGGTGATCATCACGTTGTAGAACAGCTCGCGCGGCAGCACCTTCGCCAGCAGGTTCTTGTCCACAGCGGACAGCCGCAGCCACAGCTTGTAGGCGAACAGCCGCCACCGGACGGTCAGCTTCTCCTGCGGCACCGCGGCTTCGAACGTCCGGATCGGCCAGCCGGCCAGCGCCGCGGCGAACTCCTCGGTGACCGCGCGGACGTCCTGGGCGCCGGCGCCGCGAGCCATCGACTCCAGCTCCGACGGGTCGAAGGTGTGGATGTCCACGACGGCTTCGAGGGCGGCGGCGCGCGAGGACTCGTCGAGCTCCTCCTGCGGACGCCGCCAGCCGCTCAGCGCGGGCAGCTTCGTCACCCGGGTCGTCAGGAACCAGGTGAACTGGCCGAGCTTGCGGGCGTAGAAGTCGCCGATCTTGGTCGGCTCACCGGCGAACACGAACCGGCCGCCCGGCTTGAGCACGCGCAGCACCTCGCGGAACGCCGCCTGGACGTCCGGGATGTGGTGCAGCACCGCGTGCCCGACCACCAGGTCGAACGTGTTGTCCTCGTAAGGGATCCGCTCGGCGTCGGCGACCCGGCCGTCGACGTCGAGGCCGAGGCTCTCGGCATTGCGCAGCGCGACCTGCACCATGCCGGGCGAGAGGTCGGTGACCGAGCCCTTCTTGGCGACGCCGCCCTGCATCAGGTTCAGCAGGAAGAAACCGGTGCCGCTGCCCAGCTCCATCGCGTGCTGGTACGGCTGGCCGTCATCACCCGCGACGGCGTTGAACACGTCCGTCGCGTACGAGATGCAGCGCTCGTCGTAGGAGATGGACCACTTCTCGTCGTAGGTGCCGGCTTCCCAGTCGTGGTACAGCACGTTCGCGAGCTTGGGGTCGGCCCAGGCGGCCTGGACCTCCTCCGCGGTGGCGTGCGGGTGCGGTGCCGGGTCGTTCACGTCGGTCAAGGCGTCATTTCCCTTCGAAAGTGGCCTTGCCGGGGCCGTTCTCGATGAACGACTTCATGCCGTTCTGCTGGTCTTCGGTCGCCCAGAGCGCGGCGAACAGGTGCGATTCGAGCTTGAGCCCGTTCGCGAGGTCGGTGTCGAGGCCGCCGTCGATGGCCGCCTTGGCCGCGCGCAGCGCGACAGCCGGCCCGTTCGCGAACCGGGACGCCCACTGGTGGGCGACGGCGTAGACGTCGTCGGGGGCGACGACCTCGTCGACGATCCCCAGCGCCAGCGCCTCTTCGGCCTTCACGAACCGGCCGGTGAAGACGATGTCCTTGGTCTTGCTCGGCCCGATCAGCCGGGCCAGGCGCTGGGTGCCGCCCGCGCCGGGGATGACACCGAGCTGGATCTCCGGCTGGCCGACCTTGACGTTGTCGCCGGCGACGCGGCGGTCCGCGGTCAGCGCGAGCTCGAGGCCGCCGCCGAGGGCGTACCCGGTGATCGCGGCGACGACCGGCTTCGGGATGTTCGCGATCGCGGCGAGAGTGCCGGTGAGGGTGGCGCCGAACTTGGCGATCTCCGGGTAGGTGCGGGTGGCCATCTCCTTGATGTCCGCGCCGCCGGCGAAGGTCTTCTCGCCGCCGTAGAGGATCACCGCGCGGACGTCGTCACGTTCGGAGACCTCTTTGGCCAGCTCCGCCAGCTCGGCGGTGACCTGGGCGTTCAGGGCGTTGACCGGCGGCCGGTCGAGCCGGATCGTGCCGACGCCGTCCTTGACCTCCAGCGATACGAACTCTCCCACGCCCATCCTCCTCGTTGACGATCTGCCAGCACGCTACCGGCGGGTAAGGACAGCCTAGCGACGGCGGGCGAAGAAGCGATCCCCGGAGCGTTCGAGAACCAGGTCCTGGTCGAACGTCTTGGAGAGGTTCTCGCTGGTCACGACGTCGTCGACGAGGCCGGACACGACCGCGTGACCGTCGCGGAGAAGCAGCGCGTGGGTGAACCCCGGCGGGATCTCCTCCACGTGGTGGGTGACGAGCACCATGGCCGGGGCGTCCGGGTCGAGGGCCAGCGCGGACAGCCGCGCGACGAGGTCCTCGCGGCCGCCGAGGTCCAGCCCGGCCGCGGGCTCGTCGAGCAGCAGCATCTCCGGGTCGGTCATCAGGGAGCGGGCGATCAGGGCCCGCTTGCGCTCGCCCTCGGACAGCGTGCCGAACGTGCGGTCGGCGAGGTGCCCGATGCCCATCGCGCCCAGCAGCTCGGTCGCGCGCTCGGTGTCGAGCTTGTCGTACTCCTCGCGCCACCGGCCGACGACCGCGTAGCCGGCGCTCACCACGACGTCCTTCACCAGCTCGTCGCCCGGGACGCGCTGGGCGATCGCGGCGGAGGTGAAGCCGATGCGGGGGCGCAGCTCGAAGATGTTGACCTTGCCGATGCGCTCGCCGAGCAGGTCGAGTTCGCCGGTACTCGGGTGCAGTTCGGCCGCGGCCAGGCGCAGCAGGGTGGTCTTGCCCGCGCCGTTCGGGCCGAGCACCACCCAGCGTTCGTCCAGTTCGACGTTCCAGTCGAGGCCGGCGAGGAGGTCGTTGGTCCCGCGGCGGACGCCGACACCGGCCATCCGGACCACGAGGTCGTCAAGTTCGCTGGGCTGGATCGGCTCGCTCACGAACCCCATTCTGTCTGCCGTCGCGCGCGCGTGCGCACCCGCCCGGGTGAGACGGCGAACCGGCAGGTCGGAGACGTCCACGACGTGGAACGGCGCAGTCCGGAAGTGTAGGTCCCGGCGCCGTTGTGGCAGGATCGAAGCATGTCGGCAGACGCGCCCGTGCCCCCGGTCACCCGGGGCTCGTTCTGGCGCCGCCGCGCGATCGACCTGCTTCTCGTCGCTTCGGCCGGGTGTACCCCGGCACGGCCCCGCTGACTCGTCGCGTCCTCATTCCGGACGCGTGCGGCCGGTGCCGTGCTGTCCCCGCGTCCCGATCACTTCGCGTCCGAGGAGCACCCGCGTTGACCACTTCGATCGTCCGTCCCGCCGTCGAGATCCACCCGCAGCTGACCGACCCGCTGCTGCCCGAGCTGCTGCACCCGTCGCGGCTGCTCTGGACACCGCGTGAGCTGGCGGAGCTGACCGCCACCGTGACCACCGAGCTGACCGCGGGCCTGCGGGGCATCCTGCGGTTCGACGAGGACCAGCGCTGGTGGGCCCGGCTGGCCCTGACCGACGGCGTCGAGCTGTGGCTGCTGTCGTGGCTGCCCGGCCAGCAGACGAAGCCGCACGACCACGGCGGCGCGTCCGGTTCGTTCACCGTGCTGCAGGGCGAGGTCGGCGAGGAGTACCGCTACCCCGGCGGCCCGGTCCGGCGCCGCACGCACGCCGCGGGCGAGGGCCTCGGCTTCGGCGCCGGGCGCGCGCACCAGGTCACCGGGATCGGTGACGCTCCGGCCGCGACGGTCCACGCGTACTCGCCGCCGCTGGTGCCGACCCGGGAGTACGCGACGCTCGCCGACGTCCCGGCCGAAATCCCGCCGCTGCCCGCTATCGTCCAGCGATGACCGCCATCGACTCGTTCCTGGAGAAGGCCCGGTCCGGCCTGGACCGGGTCGCCCCGGCCCGGGCCCGCGAGCTGCAGGAGGCGGGCGCGCTGCTCGTCGACATCCGGCCGCACGCGAACCGGCAGGCCGAGGGGGAGATCCCCGGCGCGGTGATCGTCGAGCGGATCCACCTGGAGTGGCGGCTGGCGCCGGACAGCGAGTGGCGGCTGCCCGCGGTGACACCGGACTCGACGGTGATCGTGCTGTGCAACGAGGGTTACTCGTCGAGCCTGGCGGCGGCCGACCTGCAACGGCTGGGCCTGCCGCGCGCGACCGACCTCGACGGCGGTTTCCGAGCCTGGGCGTCCGCCGGCCTGCCCGTGCAGACCGGCGGAAGCCCGGCGATTCCCTAGGTTCGCCGGTCAGGCGAGCGCGGGCGCGACCTGCGAGGTGAACAGGTCGATGCCGGCGCGGTCGTAGGCGGCTTCGGGGAAGTTGAAGATCGCGTACGACATCCCCAGCGCGCCCATCTCGGCGAGCTTCTCGGTGACCTGCTCCGGCGTGCCGGTGGTCGGGCTGTTCACGAAGTTGCCGTGCCAGCGTTCGGCGGCCTCCGCCGGGGCGTACTTGTCGAGGTGGGACTTCAGCCAGGCCAGCTTGTCCTGGACGTCCTTCTCGGTCTCCCCGATCACGACGTTGTGGTTGACCGAGCGCACGATCGCGTCGTAGTCGGTGCCGACGTCCTTGCAGTGCTGCGCGAGGATGTCCGACTTGCGGGTGAACGTCTCCGGGTCGCCGGCGAAGTTGGTGTACTTCGCGTACTTCGCCGCGATCCGCAGGGTCTTCTTCTCACCGCCGCCGGCGATCCACAGCGGGATCCCGCCTTCCTGCGGCGGCAGCGGGCGCAGGATCGCGCCGTCGGTCTGGTAGTGCTTGCCGTCCAGTGTGGACGTCCCGGTGGTCCAGAGGTCCCGCATGATCCGGACGCCCTCGTCGAGCTGCCCGAGCCGCTCGCCGGCGCCCGGGAAGCCGTAGCCGTAGGCCCGCCACTCGTGCTCGTACCAGCCGGCGCCGATGCCCATCTCGACGCGGCCGCCGGCGATGGTGTCGGCGGTCGCGGCGACCTTCGCCAGGTAGGCGGGGTTGCGGTAGCCCATGCAGGTGCACATCTGCCCGAGCCGGATGGTGTCGGTCGCGGCGGCGAAGGCCGAGATCAGCGACCACGCCTCGTGCGTGGCCTCCTCGGTCGGCACCGGCACGGTGTGGAAGTGGTCGTAGACCCAGATCGATTCGAAGGGCCCGGCCTCCGCGTGCTTCGCGAGGCCGAGCATGGTCTTCCAGTGGTCCGCGGGGTCGATGCCGGCCAGGTCCAGCCGCCAGCCCTGCGGGACGAAGAGTCCGAAGCGCATGCCCCCAACCTAACGCGGGCGGCGCCACGGCGCGGTGTGGTTTTCGGCTCGCCCGACCTGGAGTAACTCCAGGTCAGACGGCTCAGGCCAGGACGACCCGGGCCAGCTCCGCCGGGGTCGCCAGCAGGCCGTGCTTCGGCAGGACACGCACCGTGTACCCGATCGCGCCCGGTTGCGGCAGCTTCAGCCGGGCCGCGAACGCGCCGATGCCGTCGCCGGTCATCGGGACCGTGACCGGGTCGCGCAGCTCGTCGTCGTCGCCCACCCGGCCGACCACCGCCTGGATGTCCACTTCGGACGGATCGAGACCGGCCAGGTCGATGCGCGCGCGGATCGTCACCTCGGTGCCCACCACCAGCGGCTCGGCCGCCTCGATCTGCAGCTCCGAGTCGAAGATCCGCAGCCGTGGCCACGACACCTCGAGCTTCGTGCGGTAGTCCGCCAGCGACAGGGCGCCGCGGTAGCCGTCACCGGTGGCCGCCGCGACCGTCCGGGACGCGGGCAGGTAGCCGTGGTCGACGTACTCGCGGACCATCCGCGACGCCTGGACCCGCGGGCCGAGCGTCTCCAGCGTGTGCCACACCATCGACAGCCAGCCGGACGGGACGCCGCCCGCGTCACCGTCGTAGAACAGCGGCGCGATCTGCTGGCCGAGCAGGTCGTAGAGGGCCGCGGCCTCGAGGTCGTCGCGGCGCAGCGGGTCGGCGACGCCGTCCGCGGTCGGGATGGCCCAGCCGTTGCTGCCGTCGTAGCACTCGTCCCACCAGCCGTCGCGGATGGACAGGTTGAGCCCGCCGTTGAGCGCCGACTTCATCCCCGACGTCCCGCACGCCTCCAGCGGCCGCACCGGGTTGTTCAGCCAGACGTCGCAGCCGCGGTAGAGGTACCGGGCCATCGACATGTCGTAGTCCGGCAGGAAGACGATCCGGTGCCGCACGTCCGCGCCGTCGACGAACCGGACGATCTGCTGGATCAGCTGCTTGCCGTTTTCGTCGGCCGGGTGCGACTTCCCGGCGACGACGACCTGGATCGGCCGTCGTTCGTCGAGCAGCAGCGTGCGCAGCCGGTCCGAGTCGCGCAGCATCAGCGTGAGCCGCTTGTACGTCGGGACGCGGCGGGCGAACCCGACGGTCAGCACGTCCGGGTCGAACACGGAGTCCACCCAGCCCAGCTCCAGCGGGGACGCGCCGCGCTGCAGCCACGCCGCGCGCACCCGGCGCCGCACCTCGAACACCAGCTTTTCGCGCAGCTCCCGCCGCAGCGCCCACAGCTGGGCGTCCGAGACGCCGTCGCGCAGCGGCCCTTCGCCGGTGTCGAGCCCCCACTCGCGGCCGAGCAGCGTGCTCAACTCGCGCGCCACCCACGTCGGGCCGTGGACGCCGTTGGTCACCGACGAGATCGGCACCTCGTCGTGGTCGAAGCCGGGCCACAACCGGGAGAACATCTTGCGCGTGACGCGGCCGTGCAGCTGGGAGACGCCGTTCGCGCGCTGCGCCAGCCGCAGGCCCATGTGCGCCATGTTGAACAGGCCCGGGTTGTCCTCGGCGCCGAGCGCGAGCACCCGCCGCGGGTCGATGTCGGGCACCAGGCGCCCGTCGCTGAAGTAGCGCTGCACCAGGTCCACCGGGAACCGGTCGATGCCCGCGCTGACCGGGGTGTGCGTGGTGAACAGCGTCCCGGCGCGGACCGCGGGCATGGCCTCGTCGAACGCGAGGCCGTCGGCCTGCACGATCTCGCGGGCCCGCTCCAGCCCGAGGAACCCGGCGTGGCCCTCGTTGGTGTGGAACACCATCGGCTGCGGGTGGCCGGTGATCTCGCAGTACTTGCGGACGGCGCGGAAACCGCCGATCCCGGCGAGGATCTCCTGCCGCAGCCGGTGGTCGGCGTCGCCGCCGTAGAGCCGGTCGGTGACACCGCGCAGGTCTTCGTCGTTGGCCTCGGTGTCGGTGTCGAGCAGCAGCAGCGGCACCCGGCCGACGCGGGCCTGCCAGATCTGCGCGCACAGCTCGCGCCCGCCCGGCATCGCGACGCCGATCAGCACCGGCCGCCCGCCCACGGTCAGCAGCTCCAGCGGGAAGGCGTTCGGGTCGATCACCGGGTAGTGCTCGACCTGCCAGCCGTCGAGCGACAGCGACTGCCGGAAGTAGCCGTTGCGGTAGAGCAGCCCGACGCCGACCATCGGCACGCCCAGGTCGGACGCGGCCTTGAGGTGGTCGCCGGCCAGCACGCCGAGGCCGCCGGAATAGTTCGGCAGGGCTTCGGTGACGCCGAACTCCATCGAGAAGTAGGCGACCGCGGGCGGCAGGTCCGCGTCGTCACGCTGCTGGTACCAGCGCGGCTCGGACAGGTAGTTCTCCAGGTCGACGGCCGCGACGCGGGCGCGTTCGAGGAAGTCGCCGTCGACCGCGAGCTCGTCGAGGCGGGCCGGCGGCAGTGCGGTGAGCATCCGCAGCGGGTCGCGGACGGCGTTGAACAGCTCGGCGTCCATCGACGCGAAGAGGTCGCGCGTCGGCGGGTGCCACGTCCAGCGCAGGTTGGTGGCGAGCGCACCGAGTCCCGACAGCGACTCCGGCAGGCTGGCGCGGACGGTGAACCGGCGGACTGCACGCATGGACAGCGACGATATCGGGCCGCCGCCGGCGCTGCTCGGGGAGTACTTCGGGGATTACGCGCACACGCCCCGTAAGCCCTGGGTATGGTCCTGGCCGTCGGGTACGCGCAGGTCGGGAGTGGAGCACGTGAAGATGATCCGAGGGGGACGCGGGCTGGTCGCCCTGCTCGCCGTCGCGGCGGTCGCCGTGAGCGGGTGCAGCAGCAAGAGCGGTGGCTCCGGGCCGGTCGCGGACACCGGTGCCGGCTCGGTCGCCGGGCTGCCGGTGACGCACTTCGAGAGCGGCCTCAAGCCGGACGCGCCGACCCCGAGCCTCGACGTCCGCAACGCCGACGGCGGGGAGGACGACAAGCTCGCCACCGCCGCGATCGACGACGTCCAGACGTACTGGGGCCAGATGCTGCAGTCGGACTTCGGCGTGCAGTTCGAGCCGGTGAAGTCGCTGCTGTCCTACGACGCGCAGACCGACACCGAGGAGACCGGCTGCGGCAGCGTGAAGAAGCTCGTGAACGCGTTCTACTGCCCGACCGACGACTCGGTGGCGTGGGACCGCGGGGTGCTGCTGCCGATGCTGCGCAAGCGGTTCGGCCCGATGTCGGTCGTCGTCGTGCTCGCGCACGAGTTCGGTCACGCCGTCCAGTACCGGCTCGGCGACAAGGCCGGGATCACCAAGAGCACCCCGACCGTCGTGAAGGAGCAGCAGGCCGACTGCTTCGCCGGCGGCTACTTCCGCTGGGTCGCCGAGGACAAGAGCAAGTACTACCAGGTGTCGACGTCCGAGGGCTTGAACCAGGTGATGGCGTCGATGTTCCTGATCCGCGACCAGGCGGGCACCAGCGCCGCCGACCGCGGCGCGCACGGCACGGCGTTCGACCGCACGTTCGCGTTCCAGGCCGGGTTCGAGAAGGGCCCGAAGGAGTGCGCGGCGATGAACGCCGACAACATCAAGTCCCGGCTCACCGAGCGCCCGTTCGACAAGGGCGACACCGGCAAGGGCGACGCGAAGTTCAACGACCAGGCCATCGAGCTGCTGAAGAAGAGCCTGGACGAGGCCTTCAAGGGCGCGGGCGTGGCGGCCCCGGAGATCAACGACGGCGGCAGCTGCAACACGACGGCCCCGGCTTCGTACTGCCCGGGCGACAACACGGTGAGCATCGACCTCGCCAAGCTGGCCGAGCTGGCCCAGCCGATCGACCGCGACGCCGAGATGAAGGGCGAGGACCCCGGCGGCATGGGCGACTTCGCGGCGTTCTCGGAGGTGGCTTCGCGGTACGCGCTGGGCATCCAGAAGGGCGTGGGGGCGTCGATCGACAACCCGAACGCCGGGTTGCGGACGTCATGCCTGGTGGGAGCGTGGGCGGCGTTCACGAACCGGCCTGGTGACCTGCGGCTGTCGGCGGGTGACCTGGATGAGGCGATCGCGGACCTGCTGCAGCCGGAGAGCCTGGTGTCCGCGGACGTCAACGGCAAGCGCCCGGACAGCGGTTTCGACCGGGTCGAGTCGCTGCGTCGCGGGTATCTCGAGGGGTCGTCGGTCTGCTCGAAGCAGTACGGCTGAGGTTCGCCTTTGGGAAAGGCCCCCACTTGTGCGGTGGGGGCCTTTTCGTGTCTGGGGGGGCTCGGTTGGTCGCTTCGGCGCGAACGGTCCGCTCGTGCTCTTCGCGGCGCGAACGGCCCACTCGCGCCCCGCACGAACGGTCCGTTCGTGCCCTCGCCCGCCCCTGCACGAACGGTCCACTCGCGCTCCCCGCGGCACCAACGGGCCGTTCGCGCTCTCCTCGGCACCAACGGTCCACTCGTGCCCTCGCGCGCCCGCACCAACGGGCCACTCGTGCTCCCCGCGGCGCGAACGGTCCACTCGCGCCCTCCCGCACCCCGGCCCGACCAGCCTCCTTGGCGCGGTGCCAACGGACCGTTCGTCACGCCAGCGGCACGAACGGTCCACTCGCGCCCCCGCCATCGCACAAAAGGCCCCCACCGGCGGTGGGGGCCTTTCGCGTAGTGCTCGAATGCCGTGAGGGGCACCCTCATGGCTCTTAAGTCCCTGAAGGTGCCCCTCACGGCACCGGCTCAGAACGGCAGCTCAGAGCGGCGGCTCAGAACAGGGCGGAAGCCAGATCCCGCCGCGCCTTCATGACCCGATCATCAGCCGGGTCAAAAAGATCGAACAGCGCCACCAGGTGCTCCCGCGCCTTGTTGCGGTCATCACCAGCAGTCCGGCGGACCACATCGATCAGGCGCTTGAAGCCCGCCTCCACCTCGTTCTCCGCGATGTCCAGGTCGGCCGCCGCAAGCTGCGCGTCCAGATCCGAAGGATCGGCGTCGGCCTTCGTACGCGCCGAAGGGTCCGCAGCCTCCGCGCGCGCCGTGAACTTGACCTGGGCCAGCGCGTTCTTCGCCAGCTCGTTGGCCGGCTCGACGTCCAGGATGCGCTCGTAAGCAGCCTGCGCGGCGGCGAAGTCGCCCCGCTCGAAGGCCTCTTCCGCCTCCGTGAAACGCGGGTCCTCGGGCTCCTCCACCGGGCCGGCGCCCCCCGCCTCCGCCTCGCGGATCGCCGGGAGCTTGTCGCGCAGGGCCTCGAGCAGGGCGTTGATCCACTTGCGGATCTCGGGCTCGGGCAGCGCGCCGGAGAAGGCGTCCACCGGCTGGCCGCCGCCGATGGCGACGATCGTCGGGATCGACTGCGCGCCGAACAGCTGGGCGATCCTCGGGTTGGCGTCGACGTCGACCTTCGCGACGACCCAGGCGCCGCCGGACTCGCCCGCCATCCGCTCCAGCACCGGGGACAGCTGCTTGCACGGGCCGCACCACTCGGCCCACAGGTCGACGATCACCAGCTGGTGCAGCGACCGCTCCACGACCTCGGTCTGGAACGTGGCCTCGGTGACATCGATCACGGCCTCGGACGAGGACGGGGCGCGCGGCGGCGGGCCCTCGCCGCCGGGGCCGGCCGGGCCGGCGGGCGTGGCCGGCTGCGGGCGCGCCGTTTCGGCGCGGGCCTTGAGCGCGGACAGGTCGACCGCGCCGGACAGGGCGGCGGACAGGGCCGCTGACTTCGCTGCAGATCCGCGTGGTTGTGTCACGCTTCCATCCTGGCACGCGCGCCGGAGCGTTTCACCGGGTGGCCCGGCCCGTCCGCTTGGCAGGAACGCCCACCTGCGGCACGCTCGGCGGGTGCACATCCGGCGTGACATCAAAGTGGGACTGTCCGTCGCCGCCGCCGTCGCCTGGATCGGCGCGGTGACGCTGCTGATCGTGCACGAGCCGGATCCGGGCGCGTCCTCCCCCGCCGAGCTGCGCGACCGGCTCGCCACCGCGCTCGCCGGGCACGACGCCGACGCCCTGGCCGGCCTGCTCGACTACCCCGGTTCCGGCGCGGACGACTTCGCCAAGGACTACGTCGCGGTGCTGGCCGGCAACGGTGTCCACGCCGTCACGGTCCGCCTGGCCCCGGACGACCGGGACCCGACCCGCGCGACGGTCGACGGTGTCCTCGCCGACGGCCGGCCGTTCAGCTACCCGCTGACGGTGACGACCGAGGAAGGCCGCTGGACCGTGGCCTTCACCCCGCCGCTCCCCTAGCCGGTCGCCTCAGGACTCGCGCAGGTGGGCTTCGATCCGGTCCACCTTGGCCTCGAGCTGGTCGGCGAAGCCTGGCCGGATGTCGGCCTTGAGGACGAGCCCGACACGCGCCGAGCCCTCCCCCGCCGCTTCGACCGCGCGCTTGACGACGTCCATCACCTCGTCCCACTCGCCCTCGACGTTGGTGAACATGGCGTTGGTCGAGTTGGGCAGCCCGGACTCGCGGACCACCTTCACCGCGCGGGCGACGGCCTCGCTGACTCCGCCGTCGGGCTCCCCGCCGGACGGGCTGACACTGAACGCGACGATCATGCTCGGAAGTCCCTTCTTCGTTGCTCTTTCCGCCGGTCGTGCGACACTCGCCGGTACCCGCTGGTAACTTCGCGTGTCATGAACCGTCCGCTGCCGTTCGACCCGATCGCCCGCGCGGCACAGCTCTGGGAGGCCCGGATCGGGCCTTCCGGCACCATGGCCGCGGTCACCGGCGTGATGCGGGTCCAGCAGATCATCCAGTCCGCGGTGGACGGCGCGCTCAAGCCGCACGGCCTGACCTTCGCCCGGTACGAAGCACTGGTGCTGCTCACCTTCGCCCGCAGCGCCAGCCTGCCGATGCGGGTGATGGGCGAGCGGCTCCAGCTGCACCCCACCAGTGTCACCAACATAGTCGACCGGCTGGAGCGCGACGGGCTCGTGAAGCGGGTCCCGCACCCGACCGACCGACGCACCACGCTCGTCGAGATCACCGACGAGGGCCGCAAGCGCCGTGAGACCGCGACCGTGGCGGTCACCGAGATCGACTTCGGGCTGAGCGGGCTGACCGACCGGCAGACCGAGCAGCTGACCGACCTGCTGACGAAGGTGCGCCGAGCGACTGGCGACTTCACCGAATAACAACTGCGCCCGACAACAGAAAGGCCCGCACCGAAGTGCGGGCCTTTCTCACATGCCGGGATCAGGCAGCTACGGGTTCCTGGACCTGGAACAGGCCGACACCACCGTGGGTCAGCCGCTGCGGGCCGTCGAGCTTGCCGTTGCGCAGCGCCCACTTCTCGAACAGCCACGTGAACAGCGGCGGGATGCTCGCGAGCAGCGCGAGGATCAGCGTCTTCGGGCGCCAGCCGAGCGGCTTCGCCACGGACAGGGAGACGACCACGTAGAGGGCGAAGATCACGCCGTGCACCATGCCGATGACGGGCACGCCGCCCTCACCGGAGGAGTGCACGACGTACTTGAGGAACATCCCGACAAGCAGCGCCGCCCAGGAAAGGGCTTCGGCGACTGCGGCCACGCGGAACACTAGAGCGGCCTTGCTGGACACTTCTTCCTCCTGTGGGGTCTCACCACTGCGGTCGTTTCACAACACTGTGGTCGTGACATGACAAACGTCCGACGCACCGTCCAAGGCGGACTGCCTGTGGACGTCAACGGCGCTGTCGGACGTGCTGAGACCAGTGTGAGGCGTGACGGCCCTCACCGGAACACCGGGGCCCGTGACCCTGCTCACGACCGTGGTCCACTGTGGTCTGGACCACGGTCGTGAGGGCCGTTCTGTCTACTTCCCGCAGGGTGCAGGCGGTGCCGACGACGGTGACGTCGCCCACGTCGTCTTCGCGGCGTCCTCCGTGATGCCGAAGTCGAGCGTGGTGCCACGCTTCAGCTGTTCGAAGCCGACGTACACCTGGTCACTCGGCTTCGAGCCGACCTCGAGCCCCGAGACGTACTGGAGCTTCGAGCCGTCCGCGCCGGGCGCCTTGATCGTGACGTCGCGGCCGTTCTCCAGGTGCAGCACGGAGCGGGAGAACCGGGGCGCGTTCAGCACGAAATTCCCAGTCCCTGGGACGGCCGGGTAGAGCCCGAGCGCGCTGAAGACGTACCAGGCCGACATCGTGCCGAGGTCGTCGTTCCCGGTGACGCCGTTGGGCGCGTTGGTGAACAGCGTGTGCGCCGCCCGCACGACCCCGGACGTCTTCGCCGGCTGCCCGGTGAGCGCGTACATCCACGGCGAATGCAGGTCGGGCTCGTTGTTCGGGTTGTAGCGGAAGGCGTTGTAGTAGCTGTAGGGCCCGACCACCCAGTCCTCGCGGACCGCCTTGGCCGGGTCCTGCACCAGGTGGTCGTAGGCGAAGAAGTCGTCCAGGCGCTGTCCGGTGGCCGCCGGGCCGCCCATCCGCTGCACCAGGCCGGGCACGTCCTGCTGGACCAGCCACTGGTACTGCCACGCCGTGCCCTCGTGGAAGCCGTCCTCGCCCTCCGGCGTGTACGGCCCGGTGGCGGGGGTGAACCAGGCGCCGCCCGCGACCTTCGGCCGGAAGAAGCCGGTGAAGCCGCGGTCGCTCTGCGACTCGTCCCAGAGCGTCTGGTAGGTCCGGCCCTTCTCGGCCAGCGCCGCCGCGTCGGCCTTCTTGCCGAGCGACGCCGCCATGATCGACAGCGAGCAGTCACCGAGCGCGTACTCCAGGGTGGCCGACGCGCCGTGGTTCGGGTCGGTGTCCTGGCCCTTCTTCGGGAAGTCCGGGTCGTACTGGACGAACCCGTCCTGCTGGTAGCTCGCGTTGCCCGAGCGGCCCTGGAACGGCGACGACGCGGGCGGGATCTGCGTCGAGTTCTGCAGCAACGCCTGGTAGGCGCGCATTTCGTTGCCCGACAACGCACCGAACCGCCAGAGGTCCACCAGGAACGGCGTGACCGGGTCACCGGTCATCGTGTTCGTCTCCTGGCTCGCGTACGCCCACCGCGGCAGCCAGCCGCCCTGGTCGTGGATGGCCAGGATGCTCTTCGCGATGTCCTTCGCGCGGTCCGGCTTCAGCAGCGCCAGGAGCTGGTTCTGCGTGCGGTAGGTGTCCCACAGCGAGAAGAAGTCGTAGTACGTCCACCCGACCGCACGGTGGACCTTCTTGTCGAAACCGTAGTAGCGGCCGTCGGCGTCGTTCGCCGTCAGCGGCTGCAGCAGCGCGTGGTACAGCGAGGTGTAGAACACGGTCCGGTCGTCGGTCGTGCCGCCCTTGATGTCCACACTGGACAGTTCACGCCGCCAGGTGCGCTGGGCGTCGGCCTTCGCCGCGTCGAACGACCGGATGTGCTCGGCGGCCAGGTTGACCCGCGCGCCCTGCGCGTCCACCTGGGAGATCGCCGTGGTCGCGGTGACCTGGCCCGCGCCGCCGAACGTCAGCCACGCGCCGCGCAGACCCGCGCCGCCGCTCGATTCGCGCGAACCCGGCGTGCCGCCGGTCGGCGACCACGTGCCGGACGCCTTGAACGGCTTGTCGAACTTCGTCGTGAAGTACGTCGTGTAGGCCTTGCCGCCGCAGAACGCCTGCGACTCCACGGTTCCTTCGACGGTCCGGTCGTCGACGACGCGGATGCTGCTGCCCGTCACCGGTTCCTTGTCGTTGGCCTGCCCGACGTTGACGAAGACGTTGTTGTCACCGGGTTTCGCGAACGTGTACCGCTCGGCACCGGCCCGGGTCGCCGCCGTCGTCTCGACGTCGACGCCGCCGTAGCCGGTCAGGTGGACCTTGTAGTAGCCGGGCTTGCCGACCTCGCCGTCGTGGGTGAACGGCGCCGCGTACTTCGTCTGGTCGAAGGTCGCCGGGTTGGTCGTGTCGAACGCCTTGCCGGGCCCGATCTCGCCGGTCGTCGGCAGCGTCGAGACGAGCCCGCCCTGCTCCCAGCAGCCCGCGCCGGACAGGAAGAAGTGGCCGAAGCCGCGGATCGCGGTGTCGGTGTAGCGGTAACCGGCGTAGTGCGAGGTGATGGGGCTGACCTGCGTCATCCCGAACGGCGCCGACGCGCCGGGGAACGTGTTGCCCTCGTCCTGCGTGCCGATGAAAGTGTTCACGGCGTCGAGGGCATCCCCACCGGAGGCCGAAGCGACGACAGGACTCACCCCCGTCGCCACGACGGCGAGCGTCAACGCGCCCGCCAGGACCTTGCTCCTCATCGAGCTTCCTCCCTGAAACGACGAAAAGCCGTGAATGGCCCATTGAGAGACTTAGAGTCCCTCAATGGGCCATTCACGGCTTTGAACTATCAGCCGATGCCGATGGCGAAGACGTGCAGCACGCCGCCACTGACGTTCGACGGCAGTGTCACGCTGGCCACCGTCTTGCCCGCGTCGAGCGTGATCGGCGCCGTGCCGAAGATCATCGTGCGGATCGGCTGCGGGTCACTGCCCGCGGCGTTGCGGTACGGCGTGGACAGCACGATCCGGTTGCCGAACGACGGCTGGGCGCCGCCGCCACCGAGCGTCCAGTCGGACGTCCCGATCGTCGCCGTCGACTTGCTGCCATCGGTGTAATTGATGGTCAGCGTGCCCTGCGCGTTGCCGTTCGAGCCGGCGCCGAGCAGCGCGAGCCGGGTGCCCGTGCCGGTGACGTTGACCGTCTGGCCGTTGGCGACCGCGTTGTCGGGGTCGCCGGCCGGGAACGACGGCCAGGTGAACTTGATGCCGTCACTGGTCACCGTGCCACCCGGGGTGGCGCCGGCCGCGGCCAGCGCGTCGGCCGAGTAGCTCCAGCCGCCGCCGTCGAAGTTGGCCGCCGACGAGTCGGAGTCCGGCGAGATGCCCGCGTTGTTCACGGTGGCCAGCCAGCTGTTCGGCTGCGCGACCAGCACCGTGAGCACCGCCTGCGTCGAAGCCACCCCCGGCGACGAGAACGTCACCGGGATGCGGCGGGCGCCGTCGGCCAGGCCGGCCGGGACGGTCACCGTCAGGTCGGCGTGCGCCTTGCCGCCCGCCGGCACGGCGATGCTGCCCGACGCCGGGGTCAAGGTGATCCCGTCGACGCTGCCCGCGCTGTAGGTCCAGGTCCGGGCGGTCCCGGAGAGGTCCTGGACACCGACCGAGGCCTGCGACGTCGACCCCGCGGGGGTCACCGCGCGGGCCGGGTCCACAAAGGACAGGCTCGGCTTCTCCTGCTCGCGGAACGACGGCGGTGCGTCGGCCGCGGCGCTGCCCCACGAGGTGGCCGTGGCGGAGCGGGTGTAGTCGAGCGTGCCGCCGCTGGAGATGAGCGACTCCGGCAGCCACGCCTTCGAAGCCGCGCCACCGTTGACCTTCAGGCTGCCCACGTAGTCACCGGTGCCCGGCGCGTTGATCGTGATCTTCTTGCCACCGCCGGTGGTGAGCACGGTGTGCTCGAAGCGCGGGGTGACGAGCAGCGTCTCGGCGCGGCCCGGGATCTCCGGGTAGATACCGAGCGCGGACCAGACGTACCAGGCCGACATCTGGCCGAGGTCGTCGTTGCCGATCAGGCCTTCGGGGTTCGGGTTGTACAGCTCGTCCATCGAGCGGTGCACGATCGACTGGGTCTTGGCCGGGGCACCCGCGTACGAGTAGACGTACGGCGCGTTGGAGTTCGGCTCGTTGCCCATGAAGGCGTACGGCTCCTGCGTGCCCGCGTTCAGCTGGGTGAAGAAGGTGTCCAGCCGGGACTGGGTCGCGGTGTTCCCGCCGAACGCCGTCACGACGCCGCCGAGGTCGTAGGGCACCATCCACTCGTACTGCGCGCCGTTGCCCTCGACCCAGCCCTGTGAGCTGGCGGGGTCGTAGGTGCCGGCGAACGAGCCGTCCGCGTTGCGCGGCTGCAGGTGACCGGTACCCGGGTTGTAGAGGTTCTGCCAGTTCTGCGCGCGCTTCATGAACGTCGTGTACGTCGCGCTGTCCCCGAGCCGCTTCGCGAACTCGGCGATGGAGAAGTCGGCGCTGGTGTACTCGAGCGTGTCCGCGCCGGCACCCGGCACGTAACCGAGCTTCTGGTAGTCCTCCAGGCCCGGCCGCTCGGTGTAGCCCTGCGTCGGCTGGGTGGCGCCCTTGATCATGAGCAGCAACGCCTTCTGGGCGTCGAAGTCACGCGCGCCGAACGCGTACGCGCTGGACACGATGATGTGGTACGGGTCGCCGTTCATCACGCCGGTGTAGTCGTTGGCCACCGTCCAGCGGTCCCACGACCCGCCCTGCTCGGCGTAGGCCATCATCGACCGGACGATGTCCGAGGTCTCCTTCGGGTCGATCGTCGCCAGGAGCGGGACCTCCGAGCGGTAGATGTCCCAGCCGGAGAAGTTCGTGTACATCGCGTGGCCCTTGTCGGCCTTGTGGATCCGCCCGTCGAAGCCCGGGTACTGGCCGTCCACGTCGGAGAAGACGTTCGGCTGGATCAGCGAGTGGTACAGCGAGGTGTAGAACGTCGTCATGTCGGCGTCGGAGCCGCCGGTGACGGCGATCTTGCCGAGCTGGTCGTTCCACGCCTTCCGCGCGGCCGCGGCCACGGTGTCGAACGACTTCTTGGTGTTCTCGGCCTTGAGGTTGGCCTTCGCGCCGTCGACGGACACAAAGGACAGTCCGACCTGGACGTTCACCTGCGCGCCGTTGAGGTTGGCGAAGGTGACGTACCCGCCGCTGCCCGGGCCGGACACCGTGGTGTCCTGCTGCTTGGCCTTGGCCGGGCGCGCGATCGAGGCGTTGACGCCGTTGGGCTGCGCGACCTTCGCCTTGGCACCACCGGTTTCGGCGGACTTGCCGGGTGTCACGGCGCCGTTCTTCCAGGTGCCGATCGACTCGAACGGCGTGTCGAACTTGGCCGAGAAGTAGACGCGGTAGCTGTTCTGCGCGCCGCAGAAGCGGCCGCTGGTGGCCCAGCCGCTGATGGTGTCCTTGCCGATGGTGATCGACGCGTCGTCGGTGCCGTTGACCGAGCCGGAGGTGTTGACCAGCAGCGTCGAGGACGCGCCGGCCGGGTAGGTCAGGCGCGCGGAGCCGGTGCGCTGGGTCGCGCTCAGCTCGACCTTCGCGCCGCTGTCGAGGGTGACGTCGTAGGCGCCCGCGGTCGCGTGTTCGTTGGCGTGCGAGAACTTCGACGTGTAGTGCCCAGGGTCGGTCGCCGGGGACGTCGACACCTCACCGACGTACGGAATGAACGGAATGTCCTGATAGGTCGAACAGCCCGCTCCCGAAAGGTGCGTCAGGCTGAAGCCGTTCAGCGCGTTGTCGTCGTAGAAGTACCCGCCGGGCTGGGACTTCACCGTGTCGGGGCTCCACTGCACCATGCCGAACGGCGCCACCGCACCCGGGAACGTGTTGCCGGCACCGCCCCCGGTGCCGTGGTCCTCGCCGCCGGGCCGGGTGCCGACGAACGGGTTGACCCACTTCGCGAAATCGGTCGCCTGAGCCGCGGCGGCGGGCATCGCGGGTGCCACCGCAGCGACAACCGCCAAGCTCAGGAACGTTAAACCGGCTCTCCAGCGCGCTCGCGCCATCGCCATCGCCTCTCACCTCATCGGCGCGACCAGGACGGTGAATGACAACCTTGTCGCGCGCTCGGTCGAACCGGGCCACCTTGGGCAGCGGCTCACGAGACAGTCAAGAGAGCTGTCAACACCTGTCCACTTCCGGACAAGCTGATCAGCCGTCTGACCTACAACTTCAGTAGCCGAATCGGCACAATCCGCACCCGGGGCGTTGACAAGCACCCGGACCGTGGCGTTCAATCCCGTGCACTATGACAACGTTGTCTCCACCCGGCCGGGACCGGGACGGCAGCACGCGCACCGCAAGCCGCCGGGCCACGATGAGCGATGTGGCCAGGCTGGCGGGCGTGTCGATCAAGACCGTCTCGCGCGTGGTCAACGACGAACCGGCGGTGCACCCGGACACCGCCGAGCGGGTCATGGCGGCCATCGAGCAGCTGGGGTTCCGGCGCAACCTCGGCGCGCGCAACCTGCGCCGCGGGTCGACCACCGGGACCATCGGGCTGATCGTCGAGGACGTCGGCAACCCCTTCTACTCCGAGCTGAACCGCGCGGTGGAACGCATCGCGACGTCGTTCGGCCGGCAGGTGCTCACCGGCTCGTCCGAGGAGAACTCCGACCGCGAGCGCGAGCTCGTGCTGGAGTTCTGCGCGCGGCGGGTGGACGGCATCCTCGTCGTCCCGGCCGGCCTGCAGCACGGCTACCTGGTGCCGGAGATGCGCGCGGGCACGCCCGTGGTGTTCATCGACCGGCCGGCGGGCGACATCGTCGCCGACACCGTGCTCGTGGACAACCTCGGCGGCACCATCGAAGCCGTCACCCACCTGGCCAAGCACGGCCACCGGCGGATCGCATTCCTCGGCGACAGCCCGGACATCTTCACCGCGGCCGAGCGCCTGCGCGGGTTCCGCGAAGGCTGCGTGCGCAACGGGATCTCCTACGACGAGTCGCTGGTCTCCATGCACACCCCGACGCAGGAGTTCATCGGTGACGCCGTCAAGCGCCTGCTGCACGGGCCCGACGCCGCCACCGCCGTGATCGCGGGCAACAACCGGGTCGCCGTGCACCTGCTGCGCGCGCTGGCCCACGCCGAGTACCGCCCGGCGATGGTCGGCTTCGACGACTTCGAGCTGGCGGACCTGCTGGACCCGCCCGTCACCGTGATCGCGCACGACGTGAGCGCGCTGGGCCACGCCGCGGCCGAGCTGCTCTTCGCCCGTGTCCAAGGAGATCAGTCCCCGCCGAGAAAGGTAGTCCTGCCCGTGCATCTCGTCGCCCGTGGTTCCGGTGAGGTCGCCCCGTGACCCTCGAACCGATCCGGCTTCCGGCCAACCAGCCGCCGCAGTTCTACCGCGGGGGCGACGCCATCGCGGCGCTGCGCGGCGCCTCATCCGACAAGAAGTTCGGCCCGGAGGACTGGGTCGCCTCGGTCAGCACCATGTTCGGCCAGGAGACCAACGGCCTGACCCGGCTCCCGAACGGCGCCTGGCTACGCGACGCCGTCGAGGCCGACGCCCCGGCGTGGCTCGGCGCGAAGCACGTCGAAGCGCTCGGGACGTCGACCGGCCTGCTGGTCAAGCTCCTCGACGCGGGCCAGCGGCTGCCCGTCCACTTCCACCCGGACGACGCGTTCGCGAAGCAGCACTTCGACTCGCACTTCGGCAAGACCGAGGCGTGGATCGTGGTCGGCACCTACGGCGACGACCCGCGCGTCTACCCCGGCTTCAAGGAGACGCTCTCCAAGCAGACGGTGTCCGAGTGGACGCGGGAGCAGGACGTGCCGTCGATGCTGGGCGCGCTGAACAGCGTCCCGGTGACCGCGGGCGACACCGTCTACATCCCGTCCGGCCTGCCGCACGCGATCGGCGAGGGCGTGTTCGTCGTCGAGCTCCAGCAGCCGACGGACTTCTCGCTGACCATCGAGTGGCGTGACTTCCTCGCGTCGCCGGAGAAGGGCCACCTCGGGCTCGGCTTCGACACCGCGATCGAGGCGCTGGACACGTCCGGCTGGGACGCCGAGCGCCTCGAGACCATCATCAAGCGGACCGCCGGCGACACCGCCGACACCGTCGATCTGCTGGCCACCGGCTCGGAGCGGTTCTTCCAAGCGGAGCAGCTTCGGACGAACAACATGACAACGTTGTCACTCGACCCGTCGTTCGCGGTGCTGGTCGTCCTCGACGGCGAGGGCACCCTGCGCACCGAGCACGGCGGTGAGCACGCGCTGGCCAAGGGCGACACGTTCGTCGTCCCGTTCGACGCGGGCCAGACCGAACTGTCCGGCACCGCGACGGTGATCCGCTGCCGCCCGCCGGCCCTCGAAGGGCGGACCGGATGAGCGAAATCCTGCTGGACGCGATCGACCTGACGAAGCACTACGGGTCGGTCGAGGCGCTGCGCGGCGCGTCGTTCCAGGCCCGTGCGGGTGAGGTGACGGCGCTGATCGGCGACAACGGCGCCGGCAAGTCCACCCTGGTCAAGTGCCTCTCCGGCGCGGAGCAGCCGACGTCGGGCAAGATCCTCTTGGACGGCGCGGAGGCGCACTTCGACTCGCCGACCACGGCCCGGCGCCTGGGCATCGAGACCGTCTACCAGGACCTGGCCGTCGCCCCCGAGCTGGATCCGGCCGCGAACCTGTTCCTGGGCCGGGAAATCCACCGCAAGGGTTTCCTCGGCAAGCTGGGCATGCTGGACAAGGCCGAGATGCGCCGCCAGGCGATCGAGGAGTTCCAGCGCCTCGGTGTGACGTTGCAGAGCACCGACGTCCCGATCGGCTCGCTGTCCGGCGGGCAGCGCCAAAGCGTCGCGGTGGCGCGCTCGGTCGTCTGGGCGTCGAAGGTCGTGTTCATGGACGAGCCGACGGCCGCACTGGGCGTCGTGCAGCGCGAGCGCGTGCTCGACGTCATCAAGAAGGTGCGCGACAAGGGCATCGCCGTCGTGCTGATCAGCCACAACATGCCCGAGGTGCTGTCGGTCGCCGACCGCGTCGAGGTGCTCCGGCTCGGCAAGCGCGTGGCCCGGTTCACCGGTCCCGACACGAAGCTGGAAGACCTGGTCGCGGCGATGACCGGTGCCCTCGTGCAGGAGGAGGCCGCGTGAGCGCGCCCGAGATCCAGTCCTCTGTGGAGGAAGGATTCACCAAGCGCCCCTTGGGGAAACGCCTCGTCGCCGCCAACACGTTCTGGATCGCGCTGGTGCTGGTGGCGCTGATCATCGTGTTCAGCGTGCTCGCGCCGGACGCGTTCCCGACGGTGTACAACTTCCAGCTGCTGCTCATCGAGACGGCCGTGCTGCTGGTGCTCTCGGTCGGCATGACGTTCGTGATCATCACGTCCGGCATCGACCTGTCGGTGGGCTCGGTGCTCATCTTCGCCGGCATGGTCAGCGGCAAGACGATGGAGGCGATGTCCGGTGGTGACGCCGCCGGCGCGGGCTGGGGCGTGATCATCGTCGGGCTGGTCGTCGCGATCCTGGCCGGGACGGTGTGGGGGCTGGTCAACGGCTTCCTCATCGCGGTGGCGGGCATCCCGCCGCTGATCGTCACGCTCGGCACGATGGGCGCGGCGCTCGGCGCGTCACTGCTGCTCAACAACGGCAGCGACGTCCGCACGGTCCCGGTCGTGCTGAACAAGCAGCTCGGGTACGGCACGTCGTTCGGCGTCGTCCCGAACCTGGTGCTGATCGCCGTGGTGATCACCCTGATCGGCGCGTGGCTGCTGCACACCACGAAGTTCGGCCGCTACACCTTCGCCATCGGTTCCAACGCCGAAGGCGCGCGCCGGGCGGGCATCGGCGTCACCGCGCACCTGATGAAGGTGTACACGCTGACCGGTGTCCTGGCCGGGCTCGCCGGATTCCTGTCGCTGGCCTACTACAACTCGACGACCATCACCGGGCACACCAGCGACAACCTCAACGCCATCGCGGCCACGGTGATGGGCGGGACGAGCCTCTTCGGCGGCGTCGGCTCGGTGCTCGGCACCGTGATCGGCGTGTTCATCCCGGCGGTGCTGAAGAAGGGCTTCAACATCACCGGCGTCCCGGACTTCTGGCAGATGATCGCGGTCGGCGCGGTGCTGATCGCGGCCGTCTGGTTCGACCAGCGACGCCGTCGTCAACGCAACTCCCGCTGACTCCCGAGTTCCCCCGAGTACAAAGAGGTGCTTCCGATGAACTTGACCAAGACGCTCGTCGCGGCCGGGGCGCTCGCCTCGGCGGCGGCCCTGCTCACCGCGTGCGGTTCCGGCACGGTGGGCGACACCGGCGGCGGCAGCAGCCAGGCCAACTCGGCCAACGCCAAGAAGCTCGCGCTGATCCCGGGCGTGCAGGCCGAGCCGTTCTACATCTCGCTGCAGTGCGGCGCGCAGGCCGAAGCCAAGAAGCTCGGTTACGAGCTGACCACGCAGGCGCCCCAGAAGTTCGACGCGCCGCTGCAGACCCAGCTCGTCAACGCGCTCGGCACGAACCCGCCGGCCGCGCTGCTCATCGCCCCGACCGACGACACGGCGATGCTCGCGCCGATCCAGCAGGTCAAGGCCCGCGGCACGAAGATCGTCGAGGTCGACACCTCGCTCAAGGACACGAGCGTCGCGGAGTCGTCCGTCTCCTCCGACAACGCCGCGGGCGGCAAGCTCGCCGCCCAGACCATGGCCAAGCTGGCCGCCGGCAAGAGCGGTTCGGTGCTGGTGCTCGACACGATCGCCGGCACGTCGACGACGGCCGCCCGCGTCAAGGGCTTCGAAGACGAGCTGAAGAACACGCCGAACCTGAAGTCGATCGGCAGCCAGTTCACCCAGAACGAGCCCGACCAGGCGGCGTCGAAGGTGACCGCGGCGCTGGCGTCGAACCCGGACCTCATCGGCGTCTTCGCGACCAACCTCAACGCGGGCGAGGGCGCGGCGACCGGCCTGCGCAACGCGGGCAAGGTCGGCGCGGTCAACCTGATCGGCTTCGACGCCAGCCCGTCCGAGGTCGAGGGCCTCAAGAACGGCCAGTACCAGGCCCTCATCGCGCAGGACCCGGCGGCGATCGGCACCCAGGGTGTCGACCAGGCCGTCGCGGCGCTCGAGGGCAAGCCGGTGACGCGGAACCTCACCGCCCAGCTGCACTCGATCACCAAGGACGACATGGACGCCAACTCCCAGTACTTCTACAAGCAGAGCTGCTGACCGTCCGGTCCGTCAGAGGCCCCGTGAGAGGTGTGCGCACCTCTCACGGGGCCTCTGAGCTGGGCTTTCTCCTCCTTGCCGGTCACCGTGGCAGGGGAACCGCTCACCGCATCACCCATTCCCCCGGACGGTCGCCTTGCGTCACAGTGGCTGCACATGCATCGGCACATGCATGAGTCGCCGGGAGGGGTGCGATGAGGTACGAACGGCCGGCTGTGCACCGGACGATCTTCGCGGTGGACGTCGAGGGGTACGGCGACCCGCGCCGGACCACGCCCCACCGTCTGGCGCTGCGCGAGGGTCTCTACCGGGCGCTGCGCCGGGCCTTCGACGACGCCGGTGTCCCGTGGGCGGGCTGCCGGACCGACGACTGCGGCGACGGCGTCTTCGTCCTGGCCCCGCCGGAGATCCCCAAGGGACCGTTCGTCGAGTTCCTGCCGAACGCGCTCGCGGTGGCGCTGCACCGCCACAACCGGACCCACCACGCCGAGGCGCGGATCCGGCTCCGGATGGCGCTGCACGCGGGCGAGGTCGCCTACGACGACAACGGCGTCACCGCGCCGGCGATCAACCACTCGTTCCGGCTGCTGGAGGCACCTCCGCTGAAGAAGGCGCTCAGGACGTCGCGGGGAGTGCTCGCGCTGATCACGTCGGCCTGGTTCTACGACGAGGTCGTCCGGCACAGCGACGACCTTGACCCGACGACGTTCCGGCCGGTGCGGGTGGCGGTGAAGGAGACCCGCACGACGGGCTGGATCTCGCTGCCGGACCGGCCCTTCCCGAGCCGCCTGGCCGAGGTGCCGGCCCCCGCGAGCGGCGAATACAGCACGTGGCGCCGCTTCCGGCGGCACGCCAAGGTGCTCGCCGACCAGGACGAGAGCCTCTAGCCCGGAGGCGGCACCGTAGGATCTACTGCCCTGGACACCGTCGCCGAGGGGAGGCCCGATGACCGTGCTGCGCCTGGGGGCGGCGTCGCGCGCCGACCCGCAGCCGGTGCTCGCCGCGGCCCGCCGGATCACCGACGACCTGCGCGACGGCCTGTCCGGCACCCGCGCCCGCCGCGCCTCCCACGGCCTGCGGCGGCTGTTCGGCTTCCCCGGCCTCGGCCTCACCGACCTGTCCGGGGTGCTGCTGTGGTCGGGCCGTCCCGGGCCGGACGAGGTCGTCGCGACGGTGCTCGACAGCGTGCTGCACAGCGAAGAACCGGGCTCCGCCGACGACGTCCTGGTGCTGCCGCTGCACGTCCACGACGAGCTCGCCGGAGCGCTGCTGGTCGTCGGCGACGTCCGGGACTCGGTGGCGGGCCAGGCCGCGGACCTGGTCGTGCGGGCGCTGGAGCGCGGCCGGCTCGAGGCGTCGGCGGAGCAGGCCGCCCAGGCCGAGCTGCGCGCGCTGCGGGCGGAGATGTCGCCGCACTTCGTCTACAACGCGCTCACCGTCATCGCGTCGCTGGTGCGCTCGGACCCCGACCGCGCTCGCGACCTGATGCTCGACTTCGCCGACTACACGCGCTACAGCCTGTCCCGGCACGGCGAGTACACCGTCGTCGCCGAGGAGTTCCGCGCGATCGAGACGTACCTGGCGCTGCAGCGGGCGGTGCTCGGCGAACGGCTGCGCGTCCAGGTGCGGGTGGCGCCGGAGATCCTCGCCGTCGCCGTGCCCTACCTCGTGCTGGAACCGTTGGTGGAGAACGCGATCCGGCACGGCATCGAGCCGCGCCCGGAGGCCGGGCTGGTCCAGGTGCACGGCCAGGCGGAAGGGAACGACTGCGTGATCTTCGTCGAGGACGACGGGGTCGGCATGGATCCGAAGCGGGCGGCGGACCTGCTCGCCGGGCGGCTCGGCGACGACGACCCGGCCGGGCTCGGACTGGCCAATGTGGACAGACGGCTGCGGGACGTCTACGGCGCCTGGTACGGCCTGACCGTCGAGACCGAAGTCGGCGCCGGCACCCGGGTGATCGTGCGGGTGCCGCGGTTCCAGCCGGGGGTGCTGCCGTGACGGGCCTGCGGGTGCTCGCCGTCGACGACCTGCCGCCGGCGTTGGACGAGCTGTGCACGATGCTGCGCGAAGCCCCCGAAGTCGGCGAAGTCGTCGGCGCGGGTGACGCGCTGAAGGCGTTGAGGCTGCTTCAAGCCGACCGGTTCGACGCCGTGTTCCTCGACATCTCGATGCCCGGCCTCGACGGGCTCGAACTGGCGTCCCTGCTGGCGAAGCTGAGCGAGCCGCCGGTGATCGTGTTCGTCACGGCGCACGACGGCCACGCCGTCACCGCGTACGGCATCGGCGCGGTCGACTACCTGCTCAAGCCGGTCCGTGCCGAACGGCTGGCCGCGGCGCTCGCGAAGGTCGGCCGGATGGCGACGCCGGCGGGCCGCCCGACCCCGGACGCGATGGCCGCGCTCCCGGTCGAGTCCGGCGGGCGCACCCGCTACGTCCGCCGCGACGACGTCCTCTTCGTCGAGGCGCACGGCGACTACGTCCGGCTGCACACGCGCGGCGGCGTGCACCTGGTGCGGATGCCGATCTCGCGGCTCGAGGAGTACTGGGAGGGCACCGGGTTCAGCCGCGTGCACCGCGGGTTCCTCCTCGCCGTCGGCGCGGTGCTGGAGCTGCGCAGCGACAGCGCGGGCGGCCTGCTCGCGCACACCGAGGCGGGCGACGTCCCGGTCAGCCGGCGCCACGCCCGCGACCTGCGCGACAGGCTGCTCGAAGCCGCCCAGCGCGGCCAGCTCGGGCCGGGCGCGCGATGAGCCGGATCCGGCGGGTGGCCGTCACCAGCCCGCAGACCCGCCTGGCCCACGCACGACGCCGGTCGCGCGGCCGCTGGCGGGTCCCGCGCTTGCCACCGGCGGAAACCCAGCGCGCCACGGCGTTGTACCGGGCGCAACGCCGTAGCGGCCTTCCCGCGCTGGTCCTGATGTTCGCGCTGCTGCTGGGCCTGCCGGGCGTGTTCGCGATCTTCCCCGGCCTGGATTCGGTGCGGTTGCTGGGGATCCCGCTGTCCTGGCTGATGATCGCGGTCCTGCCGTACCCGTCGATGGCCCTGCTGGCGCGCTGGCAGCTGCGCCGGGCCGAGCGTCTCGAGGACGACGACTAGTGGGGGTCGCGCTCGCCGTCGCGCCGGTCGTGCTCGTGACGCTGCTGATCGGCGTCCGCGGGGTCGCCGCGATGCGCACGACGTCGGACTTCCTGGTGGCGTCCCGGCGGATCTCGCCGCTGGTCAACTCCGCCGCGGTGTCCGGCGAGTACCTGTCGGCGGCGTCGTTCCTCGGCGTCGCCGGGCTCGTCGTCAAGGACGGCATCGGCGCGCTCTGGTACCCGGTCGGCTTCACCGCCGGCTACATCGCGATGCTCGTGCTGGTCGCGGCGCCGATGCGACGCTCGGGCGCGCTGACCGTGCCCGACTTCGCCGAGGCCCGGCTCAACTCCCCCGCCCTGCGCCGCCTCGCCGCGGTGGTGGTGCTGGTGATCGGCACGATCTACGTCGTCCCGCAGTTCCGCACCGCCGGCCTGGTGCTCACCGCGGTCGGCGGCACGCAGTACTGGGTCGGCGTGGTGCTGGCCGGCGCCGCGGTCAGCGTCACCCTGGCGCTGGGCGGGATGCGCGCGGCGACGTACGTGCAGGCGTTCCAGTTCGTGCTGAAGCTGCTGCTGTTCCTGATCCCGGCGATCTGGCTGGTGCTGCAGGCGGGCGCGGTCAACCGGGCCGACGCGCTGAACCCCGTCGAGTTCACCCACTTCACCCGCGAGACGTCGGTGAAGTTCGAGGTCGACGTCACCATGGTCATCCGCGAGCCGACCGCGGTCCGGCGCAACAACCTCGCGGAAACGTTGCAACCGGGGGAATTCACCGCGCACAGCCAGGACGTCGTCGTGTTCGGCGAGGGCACGGCGGTCCCGGCGGTCCGCGGCGGCGCCCCGCTCGGCGGCCCGGACTGGCGGCGCCCGCTGCTCGACCTCGGCGACCAGGGGTATCCGCTGCTGGGCACGTGGTCCGTGCTCATCGCGACCATGCTCGGCACGATGGGCCTGCCGCACGTGCTCATGCGGTTCCACACCAGCCCGGACGGCCGCGCCGCGCGCCGCACCGCCGCGATCACCGTGGCCCTGCTGGGGATCTTCTACCTCTTCCCCGGCGTTTACGGCGTCCTCGGCCGGGTCCTGGTCCCCGGGCTGTACTTGTCGGGCGCGACCGACACCGTCGTCGTCGCCCTGCCGTACCAAGTGGACAGTGGCTGGGCCGGAGGCCTGTTCACGGCATTGCTGACCGCGGGCGCGTTCGCCGCCTTCCTGGCAACGTCGCTCGGACTGCTGCTGGTGATGTCCGGGGCGCTGGCCCACGACCTCGTGCCTGGCGGCCTGCGCCGGCTGCGGTTCGCGGTGTTCGGCGTCGCCGCGGTGATGGTGCTGCTGGCGCTGCGTTCGGCCGAGCTGGACGCCGGGGTGCTCGTCACGTGGGGCTTCACCGTCGCCGCGTCGACGTTCTGCCCGCTGCTGGTGCTCGGCATCTGGTGGCCGCGGCTGACCGCGGCCGGCGGGATCGCGGGCGTGCTGACCGGGCTCGTCGCGTCGTCCGGCTCGATCCTGTTCGCCCTCGCCGGCCCGCAGTTGCACGGCTGGGTGGCGATCTTGGTGCAGCAACCGGCACCCTGGTCGGTACCGCTGGCGTTCGGCGTAATGGCGTTGGTCTCCCTGCGCGGACGGCCCCCGCTCTGGGCGACGTCCGCGATGCTCCGTCTGCACCTGGACGAACCCCGTTCGGCCAGGCCGCGCGACCGTTCGTCAACCGTTCGTCGTCTCGCGAGGCTGTTGAACCGCTGATTCTTCACGCGAGCCTCACGCCTCCCTACGGTGACCCGGACCACATTCCGCAACGCCGCGAGGAGCACCATGAGCACGACGGAACCGGGCGGACCCCCGGAAACGGCTGACGCCGTCTGGGAACGCGCGCACAACAGCACCGAGTTCCGCGAGCTGCGCAGCCGCCTGCGCCGGTTCGTCTTCCCGATGGCGGCCCTGTTCCTGGTCTGGTACCTGCTGTACGTCCTGCTCGCCGACTACGCGCACGGCTTCATGAGCACGAAGGTGTTCGGCAACGTCAACGTCGGCCTGATCTTCGGTCTCCTGCAGTTCGTCTCGACGTTCGTGATCACCGGGCTCTACGTCCGCTACGCGAACCGCCGTCTCGACCCGATCGCGGAGAAGATCCGCGAGGACATCGAAAAGGAGGAGCGGGAATGAAGACGCTCGCCGCGGGAGTCGAAGGCAGCAACCCGCTCCTGAACATCAGCATCTTCGGCGTGTTCGTGATCATCACGCTGGTGATCGTGTTCCGGGCCAGCCGCAACAGCAAGACGGCGTCGGACTACTACGCCGCCGGCCGCGCGTTCACCGGCCCGCAGAACGGCATCGCGATCTCGGGTGACTACCTGTCCGCGGCGTCGTTCCTCGGCATCGCGGGCGCGATCGCCATCTACGGCTACGACGGCTTCCTCTACTCCATCGGCTTCCTGGTGGCCTGGCTGGTCGCGTTGCTGCTGGTGGCGGAACTGCTGCGCAACACCGGCAAGTTCACGATGGGCGACGTGCTGGCGTTCCGGATGAAGCAGCGCCCGGTGCGGGCCGCGGCCGCGACGTCCACGCTCGTGGTGTCGTTCTTCTACCTGTTGGCCCAGATGGCCGGCGCGGGCGGCCTGGTCGCGCTGCTGCTGGGCATCGAAGGCAAGACCGGCCAGTCGCTGGTGATCGTCATCGTCGGCGTGATCATGATCGCCTACGTGCTCATCGGCGGGATGAAGGGCACCACCTGGGTCCAGATCATCAAGGCCGCGCTGCTGATCATCGGCGCGCTGGTGATGACGCTGTGGGTGCTCGGCAAGTACGGCTTCAACTTCTCCTCGCTGCTGCAGGCCGCCGTCGACAAGGGCGGCAAGACCGGTGAGGCGCTGCTCGGCCCGGGCAAGCAGTACGGCGCCACGGGAACGTCCAAACTGGACTTCTTCTCCCTCGGCATCGCGCTGGTGCTGGGCACCGCGGGCCTGCCGCACGTGCTGATGCGCTTCTACACCGTGCCGACCGCGCGCGACGCGCGTCGTTCGGTGGTCTGGGCGATCGTGCTGATCGGCGTGTTCTACCTGTTCACGCTGGTGCTGGGCTACGGCGCGGGCGCGCTGGTCGGCCCGGACAAGATCAAGGCCGCGCCGGGTGCCGCGAACTCGGCGGCCCCGCTGCTCGCGCTCGAACTGGGCGGCCCGGTTCTGCTCGGCCTGATCGCGGCGGTCGCGTTCGCCACGATCCTCGCCGTGGTGGCGGGCCTGACGATCACGGCGTCGGCGTCCTTCGCCCACGACGTCTACGCCAACGTCCTCAAGAAGGGCAAGGCGACACCGGGTTCGGAGGTCAAGGTCGCCCGGATCACCGCGGTGGTGATCGGCGCGGTCGCGATCCTCGGCGGCATCCTGGCCAACGGCCAGAACGTGGCGTTCCTGGTCGCGCTGGCGTTCGCGGTGGCGGCGTCGGCGAACCTGCCGACGATCCTCTACTCGCTGTTCTGGAAGCGGTTCAACACCCAGGGCGCGCTGTGGTCGATCTACGGCGGCCTGGCCATCACGATCATCCTGATCGTGTTCTCCCCCGCGGTTTCGGGGAAGCCGGTGGACGCCAAGACGGGCAAGAGCGCGTCGATGATCCAGGGTGTCGACTTCCACTGGTTCCCGCTCGACAACCCGGGCCTGGTCTCGATCCCGATCGCGTTCTTCCTCGGGTGGCTGGGCACGGTGCTGTCGAAGGAGCACAACGAGAAGAAGTACGCCGAGATGGAGGTCCGCTCCCTCACCGGCGCGGGTGCCGAGAAGGCCGTCTCGCACTAGCTCCACCCGACACCGAAGGCCGTCGCGAGGGTGTTCCCGATCCCCTCGCGGCGGCCTTCGGCCATTCCCCGGTCAGTACGGCAGGTGGCCCTTGGCGACCTCGGCCAGCGTGTCGGCCAGGAACTTCCGGGTGTGGCCCCACAGGCCGCCACCCAGCGAAATCCGCGCCACGCCCAGCTCCGCGAGCCCGGCGATGCCCGGGCTGCCCGGCCACGCGGGCGCGTTGACCGCACCGCCGACCGCCTGCACGAACTCCGCGAGCACGTCCGGCGTCCGCAGGAAGATCGGGTAGACGCAGTCGGCGCCCGCCTCGAAGTACGCCTTCGCCCTGGCGACGTTCCCGGCCAGCGCGTCGCGGGGGTCGCCCGGGCCGCGGAAGGAGTCGACGCGGGCGTTGATCACCAGGCCGTCACCGGCTGCCTCGCGCAGGGCGGCGATGCGCTCCGCCTGCACGGCGACCGGCCGGACCTGCCCGGTGGCGCTGTCGGTGTCCTCGAAGTTGAGGCCGACGGCGCCGGCGTCCAGGAGCCGGGCGGCCAGCTCGGCGCCGTTCAGGCCGTAGCCGGACTCGGCGTCCACCGTGACGGGCACGCTGACGGCCTTCACGATCCGCGCGGCGGCGGCGAACATCTCGTCGGCCGGCGCCTTCTCACCGTCGGGGAAGCCGAGCGCGGCCGCGACGGCGACCGAGCTGGTCGCGATCGCCGGGAACCCGGCCGCCTCGACGACCTTCGCGGTGTCGGCGTCCCAGGCGTTCGGCAGGACCACGGGCTGGCCCGGGACGTGCAGGGCCTTGAAGGCGGCGGCGCTCACGCGTCGCGCTTCGGCAGCGGCGAGTGGCTGGTGACGGCCACCCGGTTCCAGCTGTTGATCGCGATGACCTGCCACGCGACGGCGCGGTACTGGTCCTCGGTGAACACCCGCACGGCCTCGTCGTAGACGTCGTCGGGGACGCTCTGGGTCGCGGCCAGCCTGGTCATCGCCTCGGTGAGGGCGAGGGCGGCCTGCTCCTGCTCGGTGAACAGGGTCGTCTCGCGCCAGCCGTCGAGCACGAACAGCCGCCGCGGCGACTCACCCGACTCGAGGGCGTCGCGGCTGTGCATGTCGAGGCAGAACGCGCAGCCGTTGAGCTGCGACGCGCGCATCTTCACCAGCTCCATCAGCTTGTGGTCGACCCCCGCGTTCGCGCCGGCCTTGTCCACCTCGGCCTGCACGTTCGCCATCGCCTTGTAGATCTCGGGCGCGTGCCCGAGTCCGATTCGCTTCGTCATGGTGTCCACGCTAGCTCGAACTGGCCCACGGGTATGGTCCAGTCGTATGGCAGATTCGTGGACCAGTTCGGGCCTCGACGTCCACCTCGACTGGCAGCCGGAGACCGGGCGCACCGGCCTGGCCGCGGCGATCCGGGCGGCCATCCGCGAAGGCCGCTGGCAGCCGGGAGCGGCGGTGCCGTCGACCCGGGCACTGGCCCAGGACCTGGGTGTCGCCCGCGGCACGGTCACCCGCGTCTACGCCGACCTGGCCGCCGAGGGCTACCTGCGCACGGCCCAGGGCGCGCCGACCCGGGTCGCGACGGCGGGCGCGCTCCCCCAGTCCGCGCCGCGGCAGGCGCCCCGCGACCCGGCCCCGCGCTGGGACCTGCGGCCGGGCCGCCCGGACCTGACGGCGTTCCCCCGCCAAGCCTGGATCACCGCGACCCGCCGCGCGCTGCTGCGCACCCCCGCGGCGGCGTTCGGCTACGAGTCCGAGCTGGGCGCCCCGGAACTGCGCGACACGCTGGCCGCGTACCTGGCGCGCAGCCGCGGAGTGGTCGCGGACCCGGCCCGGATCGTGGTGTGCCACGGCTATTCCCACGCGATCGCCGTCCTGGCGCGGGCGCTGTCCGGCCTCGGCGTCAACGAGATGGCCTTCGAAAACCCGTCCCTGCACATGTACCGCGACATCGCCGCGGCACAGGGCTCCCGCGTCATCGGCGTCGACGTCGACGAACACGGCATCAACGTGTCCGCTTTGGACAGTCCGGCAGTGGTCGTCACCGCGGCGCACCAGTACCCCACCGGTGTCACGCTGGCCCCGCACCGCCGCACACAGCTGGCCCGCTCGGGCGCCCTGATCGTGGAGGACGACTACGACGGCGAGTTCCGCTTCGACCACCAGCAGGTCGGTGCGCTGCAGGCCCTGGCCCCAGAACGAGTCGTCTACGCAGGTACAGCCAGCAAAACCCTCGCCCCCGCACTCCGCCTGGCCTGGCTGGTCCTGCCTCGTGCCTTGGTCGAACCGGTCCGCGCAGCCATGGCGGACAGCGGTTCCCGCCCGGCAATCCTGAACCAGCTGGCTTTAGCGGAGTTGATCGACTCGGGCGGCTACGACCAGCACGTCCGCCGCAGCCGCGCGGAGTACCGCTCCCGCCGCGCCCGCCTCCTGACGGCCCTACCGGACTCCGTACGCCCCCACGGCATAGCGGCGGGCCTGCACCTCCTGCTGATGCTCCCGTCCGACGGCCCCACCGAAACCGAGGCCCTGGCGGCCTGCCGCCGCCGCGCGATCGGCATCGAAGGACTAGGCACCTACTGGATGGACACCAACCGCCCAGGAGGCCTGATAGTCGGCTACGCCGCCCCGCCCAAGCACGCCTTCGCGAGCGCAGTCCAAACCCTGATAGAGGCCCTCTGGGAAATCAACACCTAACCCCGCCCCCAACTCCCCAGGCACCCACACCCACCCGACTCCCGAGGCACGCAACCCGACCCTCCAGGCACGCAAGCCGACCCCCCAGGTACGCAACCCGACCCTCCAAGCACGCGAGTCGACCCCCCAGGTACGCAACCCGACCCTCCAAGCACGCGAGTCGTCCACCCAGGTACGCGTGTCGTCCTTCCAGATACGCGTGTCGTCCTTCCAAGCACGCGAGTCGACCCTCCAGGCACACGTGTCGTCCACCCAGATACGCGTGTCGTCCTTCCAAGCACGCGAGTCGACCCTCCAATCACACGTGATGCCTCTCCAATCACACGTGATGCCGGTTCAATCACGCGTGATACCTCTTCGAGCACGCCAATCCCGCCGCCACGCGCGAGTTCCGCCCCTACTCACACGACTTCCGGCCCCGATCACGCGACTTCCGGCCTCCAGCAAGCCAATCCCGCGCCCAACCACGCGACTCTCGGCCTCCAGCACGCCAATCCGGCCTACCACGCGCCCTGGCCCCGACCACACCCAGTCCCGCACCCCATCACGCAAGTTTCGGCCCCCATCAGCCAATCCCGCGCCCAATCACAACTTCCGCGCCTCACCAAGCCAGTCCCGCGCACCATCACAACTTCCGGGCCTCATCAAGCAGGTCGCGCGCCCCATCACGCGGCTTCCGGCCCCCATCACGCCAATCCGGCGCCCATCACACGACGTCCGGCCCCGACCACATCAGTCCCACGCCCCATCACGCGACTCCCAGCCCATCACACCAATCGCGCGCCCCATCACACGACATCCGGCCCCGACCACATCAGTCCCGACCCCAACCGCACGACTTCCAGCCCACCCAGGCCAATCCCGTCCCGAGCCCGCGGGCCACCCCGTCCGAGGTGGCCCGCGGTACCCGTCAGAACCAGCAGTCGGGCCGCACCCGGAGCAGTTCCGTCTTCAGGACCGGCGTCCCGTCCACCGGCGCCGGGTCCTCGGCGGTCGGCTGGATGCCGCCGGCGGCGACCTTGTCGAGCGTCTTCAACCCGGCGGCGCCGACCGTGCCGAACACCGTGTAGTCCGGTCGCAGCGCGGAATCGCCGTACACGACGAAGAACTGCGAGCCGTTCGTCGCCGGGCCCGCGTTGGCCATGGCCAGCAACCCTCGCGCGTAGACGCGACGGGCGCCGGTCGGGTCGGTCGGCGCCGGCGGCAGGTCCACCGGCAGCTCGTCCTTGTACTTGTAGCCCGGCCCGCCCTCCCCGGTCGCGCTCGGGTCGCCGCACTGCAGAACCTTCAGCGTCGGGTACGAGGTCAGCCGGTGGCACACCGTGTGGTCGTAGAACCGGTGTTGCGCGAGGTGCAGGAAGCTCTGCACGGTGCAGGGCGCCTCCGCGCGGTCCAGCCGCAGCGGGAGCGCGCCCTGGCTGGTCGGGACCGCGACGTCCACCTTGCCGTGGTTCGGGGTGTGCCGCGGGTCGGGCGGCAGCGGCACCGGCCGTGAAGCCGGCTCGTCCGGCGTCTCGGTGTACTCGCAGGGGCCGTGTGTGGTCTTCGGCGGTGGCGGGGTGTCGTCCGCGGCGGCGACGCCGCTCCCGGCCGCGAACAACGCGCCGACCGCCAGCGCGGTGACCAGTGCTTTCTTCATCCTGCACGCCCTCCCAGTGATCGCCCGGTTCCGGAGCGTCCCGCAGTCTAGGGCGCGGCACCGACAGGAATAACCGGCGAAAGTCGTCCATGTCATCCGGTCGGGTGAACCGCGGCAACGACCCCCGGAAATTGTCGGACCCCCTGAGCACGATGTCGATCACGCGGCAAAGCGCCGCACGGCGAAGGGAGAATCATGACGACACACAGAAGTGTTCCGCGGCAAGGAGTATTAACGGTGCTCCGCCGACTCGTCGGCGACTTGGCCCGCGAGCGGCGGATCCGCGGGGAGAGACGCCGAGTGTCAGCCGCGCAGGTCCGCGATCAGCTCGTCGACCGCGGCGAAGGGATCCAGTTCCCGGGCCACGACCCGCTCGGCCACCCCCGCCAACCGGCCGCCACCGCGCAGGTCGGCCAGCTCGGCGCGCAGCCGCCGCAGCGCGATGGCCTCGACCTCGTCGCGAGCCCGCGCCACCCGGCGGCGGCCCAGCTCGTCGTGCGCGACCAGCCAGGCGTGGTGGTCGGCGAGCGCGCGGACCACGTCGTCGACACCTTCCCCCTTGGCCGCGACCGTCCGGACGATCGGCTGGCGCCAGCTCGGTCCCCGGATCTCCCGGCGCGCCAGCGAGATCATCTGCTTGAGGTCGTGCACGGTGGCGTCCGCGCCGTCGCGGTCGGCCTTGTTGACGACGAAGACGTCGGCGATCTCCAGCACCCCGGCCTTCGCGGCCTGGATCCCGTCGCCCATGCCCGGCGCGAGCAGGACCACGGTGGTGTCGGCCAGCTTCACGACGTCCACTTCGGACTGCCCGACCCCGACGGTCTCGATCAGCACCACGTCGAAGCCTGCCGCGTCGAGCACGCGCACCGCCTGCGGCGTGGCCCACGAGAGCCCGCCGAGGTGGCCGCGCGTGGCCATCGACCGGATGAACACGCCGGGGTCGGTGGCGTGCTCGGTCATCCGGATCCGGTCACCGAGCAGCGCCCCGCCCGAAAACGGCGAAGACGGGTCGATCGCGAGCACCCCGACCCGCTTGCCCTCCGCGCGCAACGCGGTGAGCAGGGCCGAGGTCGAAGTCGACTTGCCGACGCCGGGTGGTCCGGTGAGCCCGACGATCCGGGCCCGCCCGGTGTACGGGGTCAGCGCCCGCGCGATCTCCGCGACGCGGGGGTGGGCGTCCTCGACGAGCGAGAGCAGCCGCGCGACGGCACGGGGCTGCCCGTCCCGCGCGCGGCCGACCAGGTCGTCGAGGTCGAGTGGTGCGGTCACCTACGCGGTCGGCACCCGCAGCAGCAGGGCGTCGCCCTGGCCGCCGCCACCGCACAGCGCGGCGGCACCGAGCCCGCCGCCGCGGCGGCGCAGCTCGTGGATCAGGTGCACGGCCAGCCGCGCCCCGGACGCCCCGATGGGGTGGCCGAGTGCGATGGCACCGCCGTTGACGTTGACCTTCTCCGGGTCGACGCCGAGCTTGTCGGTCGACACCAGGCCGACGGCGGCGAACGCCTCGTTGATCTCGATCAGGTCGAGCGCGTCGGCGGCGAGCTTCTCCTTCGCCAGCGCGGCGAGGATGGCGTTCGACGGCTGCTCGTGCAGGCTCGCGTCCGGCCCGGCGACGACCCCGTGCGCGCCGATCTCGGCGATCGCCGTCAGGCCCAGCTCCTCGGCCTTGGCCTTGCTGGCGACGACCACGGCGGCGGCGCCGTCGGAGATCTGCGACGCCGAGCCGGCGGTGATGGTGCCGTCGGAGGCGAAGGCGGGGCGCAGCCTCGCGAGGCCCTCGGCCGTGGTGTCGGCGCGGACACCCTCGTCGGTGTCGAAGACGACCGGGTCGCCCTTGCGCTGCGGGATGGAGACCGCCGCGATCTCGTCGGCGAAGTAACCGTTCTTGATGGCGTCCGCCGCCCGCTGGTGGGAGCGCGCCGAGAACGCGTCCTGCTGTTCACGGGTGACGCCGTAGCGGGAGTTGTACTTCTCCGTCGAGGCGCCCATGGCGACCTGGTCGAAGGCGCAGAAGAGGCCGTCGTAGGCCATGTGGTCGACGAGGGTCGTGTCGCCGTACTTGAAGCCGGAGCGGGACTTGGGCAGCAGGTGCGGCGCCTGGGTCATCGACTCCTGGCCGCCGGCGACCACGATGTCGAACTCGCCGGCGCGGATCAGCTGGTCGGCCAGCGCGATGGCGTCGAGGCCGGAGAGGCAGACCTTGTTGATCGTCAGCGCGGGCACGCTCATCGGGATGCCCGCCGCGACCGCGGCCTGGCGGGCCGGGATCTGGCCGGCGCCGGCGGTCAGCACCTGGCCCATGATCGTGTACTGCACCGCGTCCGGGGCGACCCCGGCGCGTTCGAGGGCGGCCTTGATGGCGACCCCGCCCAGCTGTGCGCCCGTGAAGTCCTTGAGGGACCCCAGCAGGCGCCCGATCGGTGTACGGGCGGCACCCAGGATCACGGAACCGGACACGGCGTCCTCCAAGCTTCGGCGCATGGGCAGTTCGTTCGACCATACCCGGGGCAGTGCCTTCTTGATGGAGCCAGTGTGAGGCGGGGCACGCGACGATTCCGCCTCGCCGCGAGGCCGCGGCCCCCTATCCTGCCTCCATGAATGACGCCCTGCGGCCGTTCGTGACGGCCATCGACCACGTCGGCATCGCGGTCCCGGACCTCGACGCGGCCATCGAGTTCCACCGCGCGCACTTCGGCCTCGAAGTGGCGCACGAGGAGGTGAACGAAGAGCAGGGAGTGCGCGAGGCGATGCTGCGCGCGCCCGGCACGGCGGGCACGGAGACGCAGATCCAGCTGCTGGCCCCGCTGCGCGACGACTCGGCGATCGGCAAGTTCCTGGCGAAGAGCGGTCCGGGGCTGCAGCAGCTGGCGTACCGCGTGTCCGATGTGGACGCGGCGGCGGCCGCCCTGCGCAGCCAGGGCCTGCGCCTGCTGTACCAGGACGCGAAGCGCGGCACGTCCAACAGCCGGGTGAACTTCGTCCACCCCAAGGACGCGGGCGGCGTGCTCGTCGAACTGGTGGAACCGGCCAAGGACGGCTCCGCGCACTGAGCGCACCCGTTCCGGCACAACAGGTTCGGCGCGAAAAGCTCTGCGCGCGCGTGACACAAGCGGGGCGGGGCGGGGCGGGGCGGGGCGGGGCGGGGAAGCGTGACCCGCACCGCCGGTCAGCCGCCACCGCGGCCGGTGGCCACCGCAGCGGCTACGCCGGGCGCGAAGGTTCGTCGGCGCACGCCCGTCCGCCCCACGCCACCGAACTCGGGGCCGGCCGTCGCCATCGGCGGCACCGGCCCTAAGCGGGCGCGACCTTGGCGGCCAGCGATTCCGCGATGAAGGTGAGCTCGCCGTCGAACTCGGCGGGGAGGTCGTTCTCCGCGTGCCTCGCCGTCGCGTGCCGGTGGCTGACCGCGCGGGCGAGGAGGCCTGACGCGCGGTCCACGTCGACGACCGGCAACCGGCCGCCGGTGGCCGCCAGGATCACCGAGCGGACCTGGCGCACCAGTACCTGGAAGCGCTCGTGGAGGGCGTCGCGGACGACGTGGTGGGTGTCGGCCTCGCGCCACAGCAGGTGCGAGAGCCCGAGTGACCGGCTGAAGCGGTGGTCCAGTTCGCGGACGAGCCGCCGCAGGCTGCCGGCCAGGTCGCCGGGGACGACGACCACCGCCGGCTCGATGCGTTCGTCCGGGAGACGCTCGACCAGCGCCGTCAGCAGGTCCGCCTTGTGCCGGAAGTAGTAGTGCACCAGCCCCTTCGGCACCCCGGCCCGCTCCGCGATGCGGGAGGTCGGGGTGGCGTCGAAGCCGGATTCGGCGAAGAGTGCCTCGGCTGCGCAGAGAATGCGCTCCTTCGCCGAATCCTCGGTCATTCCGGTGCCTCCTGGTCGCTCAGTGCTGGCCTGCCGTGCGGTGCGCGGCGCTCGCGACCGGCATCGCTGCCGCGCCGGCGACGACCGTCAGCACCCCGGCGATCCAGGACGTCCAGGACGCGCCGTTGAACTCGGTGTATCCCATCACCCACGGCGCGATGAAGAGCAGCACGCCGAGTGCGATCTGGATGCCTTCGCCGTAGACGGCCCCGGGCACCCCGAGGGAAACCAGGCCGTCGAGGGCGATCAGCGCTCCCAGGACGACCATCGTCCACATCACGGTGCTGTCCGTGCTCAGCCAAAGGGGTGAAAGAGCGGCGACGACCCCGATGACGACCTCGGCCCAGTCGTGGGGCCGGGTCCATGCGCGCGTAGAGACTTCACTCATTCGTGCTCACCTCCGTAGGTGATCCTGCTGGTCGGGATGTGTTCCCTACCTCGATCATCCGCTTTGACTGGCCAGCCGGTCAAGATTGGTCCGTCACAGTTGAGGGTGTAATCGTGCTGCTCGTCTCGTACAGTTGCAGGCCAGAGTTACCGGCGAGTAATTTCTGCCGCCAACGCCGTTGACCCCCATTTCCGGAGGAACCGATGACGCAGCTCGGCGAGATCCAGCAGGCCATCCTGAACGGCGAGTCCGCCGCGGTCGGCTCGCTGCCCGTGCCCGAGAGCTACCGGGGGGTGACCGTCCACGAGGACGAGGTCGACATGTTCGAAGGCCTCGAAAGCCGGGACAAGGACCCGCGCAAGTCGCTGCACGTGGACGAGGTGCCCGTCCCGGAGCTGGGCCCCGGCGAGGCGCTGGTCGCCGTGATGGCGAGCGCGATCAACTACAACACCGTGTGGACGTCGATCTTCGAGCCGATCCCCACGTTCAAGTTCCTCAAGAAGTACGGCAAGCTCTCGCCCCTGGCGAAGCGGCACGACCTGCCCTACCACGTGGTCGGCTCGGACCTGTCCGGCGTCGTGCTGCGCACCGGCGTCGGGGTGCACAACTGGAAGCCGGGCGACGAGGTCGTCGCGCACTGCCTGAACGTCGAGCTGGAGAGCCCGGACGGGCACAACGACACGATGCTCGACACCGAGCAGCGGATCTGGGGCTTCGAGACGAACTTCGGCGGGCTAGCCGAAGTCGCGCTGGTCAAGGCGAACCAGCTGATGCCGAAGCCGGACCACCTCACCTGGGAGGAGGCCGCCTCCCCCGGGCTGGTCAACTCCACCGCCTACCGCCAGCTCGTCTCGCGCAACGGCGCGGACATGAAGCAGGGTGACGTCGTCCTGATCTGGGGCGCCTCGGGCGGCCTCGGCTCCTACGCGACGCAGTACGCGCTGAACGGCGGCGCCATCCCGGTGTGCGTCGTGTCCAGCCCGGAGAAGGCCGCGATCTGCCGGAAGCTCGGCGCCGAGCTGATCATCGACCGCAGCGCCGAGGCGTACAAGTTCTGGAAGAGCGACACCGAGCAGGACCCAAAGGAGTGGCAGCGCCTCGGCGCGAAGATCCGCGAGCTGACCGGCGGCGAGGACCCGGACATCGTGTTCGAGCACCCGGGCCGGGAGACGTTCGGCGCGTCCGTCTACGCCGCGCGCAAGGGCGGCACGATCGTCACCTGCGCGTCGACCTCGGGATACATGCACCAGTACGACAACCGCTACCTGTGGATGAACCTGAAGCGGATCATCGGCTCCCACTTCGCGAACTACCGCGAGTCCTGGGAGGCGAACCGGCTGATCGCCAAGGGCCTGATCCACCCGACGCTGTCGAAGACGTACTCGCTCGAGGAGACCGGGCAGGCCGCGCTGGACGTCCACCGCAACGCGCACCAGGGCAAGGTCGGCGTGCTCGCGCTCGCACCGCAGGAAGGCCTCGGCGTCCGCGACGAGGAGAAGCGCGCGAAGCACCTCGACGGGATCAACGCCTTTCGCGGCGCCTGAACGGAAGGGAGCCGGATCGCGGCGTCGGGATCCACCCGGATCCGGCCCGATCCGGCAAGATCCTTTCGCCGCATCGGGCGGCACTTTCGGCGCAGGCCCCGGGTGCTCACCCTTCCGTGACCCGGCTGCGACTACGGTAGGCGCATGAGCCTTGGCGATGAACGGGAGCTTGTGCCGCTGGGAGCCGGCTTCGACGTGGCGAAGCGCGGGTACAGCCGAGCACAGGTCGACGAGCACCTCGAACGGCTGGACGCCGACCTGAAGATGCTCACCGCGGATCGGGACGCCGCCATCGCGCAGGCCGGCGACCTGGCCCGGCAGCTGGAGATCGCGCGCGGCGAGATCGCGGACCTGCGCGGGCAGGTCGACCGGCTGGCCCAGCCGCCCACCAGCGTCGAAGGCCTCTCGGAGCGGCTGCAGCGGATGCTGCGCCTTGCCCAGGACGAGTCCGCGGACACGCGGGCCCGTGCCGAGGCCGAGGCCGGCCACATCCGGGCCAAGGCCGAGACGGACGCGAGCGCCATGCGCGCCCGCTACGAGCAGCTGCTCACCGAGCTCGACCTGCGCCGCAAGGAGATGGAGGCGGAGCACCGCAAGGTGCTCGAGGACGCCCGCGCCGAGGCCACGGAGATCACCGACAAGGCCGAGGCCGCGCGCACGAAGCTCGACACCGAGTCGTCGGACCGGCGGACGAAGGTCGAAGAGGACTTCGAGATCGCGATGGCTTCGCGCCGCACCGAGGCGATGCGCGTGCTGGCCGAGCAGGAGGCCGCGAGCAAGGCCGAGGCCGCGCGCCGCGTCCAGGAGGCCACCCAGGACGCCGCCGACATCCGCGCGAAGATCCTCGAGGAGGAGACCTCCACGAAGGCCGAGATCGAACGCCGTCAGCGGGAGTCGGTCGCGGACGCGAACAAGCGCCGTCAGGACTCGCTCAACGAGGCGAACGCCCGGCTCGCGGAGGCCGCCGACGAGGCGCGCCGCCGCGTCACGACGGCGACCGAGGAGTCGAACCGGCGGATCACCCAGGCGAACGAACGTGTCGACTCGCTGCGCAAGGTGCGTGGCGGGCTGGCCGAGCAGGTCCGCGCGGCGCGGGCGGTGCTCGCCGAGGCGCACACCGTCCTGGGCGACGACGTGAAGGTGCCGGCGGAGGTCACGACCGATCTGAAGGCCGCGGACCTGAAACCGGACCGCCAGGCGGCCGAATCCGACACCGGGAAAACGAAGCCGGTGGGCGACGTCGAGGAGACCATCCGGATCCGGGCCTCGGACGTTCCCAAGCCGAAGCCCGCCGCGAAGCCCACGCCCAAGCCCGCCCCGAAGCCCAGTCCGCGGCCAAGCGGAGCGCAGAAAGCGACTGGCGAGTAACCTTCCACCCGACACGAGCGCGGACGAACCTGCGCGGTCGACTCCGACCGGCTGTCGTCCCTGCTCACGCGGGATCACCTGGAGGTTTTGCGCATGGGTGCGGCATATCGGACCGTGGTGGTGGGCACGGACGGCTCGGAGTCGTCGTTCGCGGCGGTGGACCGCGCGGCGGCGGTGGCCGGCGACGCGGGCGCGACGCTCGTCATCGCGTGCGCGTTCTACCCGGCCAGCAAGACCGACGTCGACAAGGCCCAGGACGTCCTGGGTGACGAGGCCTACCAGGTCGTCGGCTCGGCGCCGGCCGAGGACACGCTGCAGTCCGCGCGGGACCGGGCGGTGCGCGCGGGTGCCGAGAAGATCGACACCATCGCGGTGAAGGGCGACCCGGTCGACTCGCTGCGCAAGGTCGTGCACGAGCGCGAGGCGGACCTGCTGGTGGTCGGCAACCGCGGGCTGAACACGATCGCGGGCCGGATCCTCGGCTCGGTGCCGTCGGAGGTGGCGCGCAAGTCCGGTGTGGACGTGCTGATCGTCCACACGACCTGAGCGTGACCGATCCGAGTGAAGAACTTCAGCAGCGGCTCGAGCGCATCCTGCTCGGCGGCAGGCGGAAGTACACCCGGCTCGAAGTGGCCGAGAAGGCCGGCGTGCCCGACGACCGGTCGCGCCGGCTCTGGCGTGCGCTGGGGTTCGCGACGGTCGCCGACGACGAGGTGGTCTTCACCGACGCCGACGTCGAAGCGATGCGGACGGCGGACCAGCTGGTGCAGTCGGGGCTGATCGACCCGAGCATCGAGGTGGCGGTGACGCGCGCGCTCGGCCAGCACCTGTCGCGGCTGGCCGAGTGGCAGGTCGACATGCTGTTCGAGCTGATCAAGGAGCAGCCGGAGCTGGGCCGCAGCGAGCGCCAGGTGGCCCGGCTCGTCGACCGGCTGCTGCCGGAGCTCGAGCAGGTGCAGAACTTCGTCTGGCGCCGGCACCTGGCGGCGTACGCCGGCCGGGCGTTCGCGGCGCCGGACGAGAACCTCGAGACGCGCACCCAGGTGGTCGGTTTCGTGGACATGGTCGGCTACACGCGCCTGACGCGCCAGATCGACGAGGACGAGCTGAGCCGGGTGCTCGACGCGTTCGAGCTGCTCGCGACGGAGACGATCGCCGAGCACCACGGCCGGGTGGTCAAGATGATCGGCGACGAGGTCCTGTTCGTCGCCGACACGGCGGTGGCCGCGGCGGAGATCGCGCTGGCCCTGACCGAGCGCACGTCCGCGGACGAGAGCATCCCGGCCGTCCGCGCGGGCATGGCGTCCGGCCGCGTCCTGAACCGCTTCGGCGACGTCTACGGCTCGGTGGTCAACCTGGCGGCCCGCCTGACGTCGGTGGCCCGCCCGGGCACGATCCTGATCGACCGCGAGCTGGCGACGGAGCTGGCAGGAGAGCCGGCGTACGAGCTGCGCCAGCGCCGCCCGGTGACGGTCCGCGGCTACAACCGCCTCCGCCCGTCGGCGCTGCGCCGGGCGCGCGAGGTCCCGACGGGCGCCTTCGCGAGCTCCCAGCAGCTGGCGGCGGAGATGCTGGGCCTCACGGAGCCGGCCCCCGCGATCGAGCCGGCCGACCCCGGCCCTGCTCGCCGACGCCGACGGCGCCGCATGCTCTGACGCCGGCCTTCGGGACGACGGTCCTGGTTTCGCCCATACCGCCCTGCCGCACACAGCTTGGGCGCACTTCGGCCGCTCTCCACAGAGCCGATGTCCTGGCCGACGCGACTGTCGGCAGCGCCACCGAGGCCGAGCGCCCCTCCCACGTCGACAGGCGCCGCATGCTTTTGGGCCCACCGCCGAGAACCCCGCCGAAACTCCCCCGCCACTCCCAGGGGGGCGTCCCCAGGTCCAGTCTACTGGCGCCCACCGTCTGGAACCGGGGAAACGGGCCTGGAAGGCCGAGTTGTCCACAAGTGAGGACGCCTGTGGACAGCCAGGGAGGTCTCAGGCGTCGTAGTCCACCGTGACCGTCTCCGAGACCGGGTAGGACTGGCACGTCAGCACGAAACCCGCCGCCACTTCGGCGTCCTCCAGGGCGAAGTTGCGGCGCAGGTCCACCTTGCCCTCCGTGACCCGGGCCCGGCACGTGCCGCAGACGCCGCCCTTGCAGGCGAACGGGAGGTCCGGGCGGAACTTCTGCGCGCCGTCCAGGACGGACGTCGAACGGGGCAGCGTCACCGTCGACGAGCGGCCGTCCAGGACGATGCGGACCTCGGACGATTCGCCGGCCACCGCCGGGTCGTCGTGGGTCACCGGCGCCGGTGGGGTGTCGACGTAGAACAGTTCCTGGTGGATCCGTGACCGCGGCACGTCGAGCGAGGTCAGCAGCTCCTGCGCGCCCGTCACCATCTCGAACGGGCCGCACAGCCACCAGTGGTCCACTTCGGACACCGGAACCAGCGAGCCGAACAGCTGCCGCAGCTTCGGGACGTCCAGGCGGCCGGTGAACAGCTCCGCCTCGCGCGGCTCGCGGGACAGCACGTGGATCAGCTCCAAGCGCGACGGCGCGCGGTCCTTCAGGTCCGCCAGCTCGTCCGCGAACATCACCGTGTCCGTGCGGCGGTTTCCGTACAGCACCGTCACCGTCGCGTCCGGCGTGGCCAGCAGCGACGACACGATCGACAGCACCGGCGTGATGCCCGAGCCCGCCGCGATCAGGACGTGGTGGCCGCCCTCGGACAGATCCGGGGTGAACGAACCCGTCGGCGGGGCGACCTCGATCGTGTCGCCCGCGCGGACGTCGTTCAGCAGCCACGACGAGAACAGCCCGCCCGGGACCAGGCGGACGCCCACTCGCGGCGCCGTGCCCGCCGCCGCGCAGATCGAGTACGAACGGCGCTCGTCGCGGCCGTCCACGGAACGCCGCAGCGTCAGCGACTGGCCGGGTTTGAAGTCGAAGTCCGAGGCCAGCGAGGAGGGCACGTCGAACGTCACGGCGACCGCGTCGTCGCACAGGCGCGCGATGCCCGCGACCTTCAAGGGGTGAAACGCCACCTAGATCTCCTTGACGTGCTCGAAGGGCTCCTGGCACGACCGGCAGCGCCGCAGCGCCTTGCACGCCGTCGCGCCGAAGCGGGACTGCTCCTCCGTGTCCGCGGACCCGCACAGCGGGCACGGCACCGCCGACACCGGCGCCGACAACGTCAGCGGGATCGGGCCCGACCGTCGCGGTGCCGCGCCCGGCGGCGCGATCCCCGCTTCGGCCAGCTTGCGACGGCCTTCCGACGTGATCCAGTCCGACGACCACGACGGCGAAAGCTGCGTCCGGATCTCGACGTCCGCGTAACCCGCGCCGACCAGCGCGTGCTCCAGGTCGTCGCGCATGGTGTCCATCGCCGGGCAGCCGGTGTACGTCGGCGTGATCGCGACGACCACGCGGCCGTCCTCTTCGGACACCGAGCGCAGCACGCCCAGGTCGGCCAGCGTGAGCATCGGCAGCTCGGGGTCGGTGACCGTGGCAGCGACCAAAGAGGCGGTCACCATTTCGCGTCCGGCATCGCCCGGGCCACGCTCTGCAGCTCCGCCAGCAGGAACCCCAGCTGTTCGGTGTGGACGCCGTCGCGGCCCGTCCGGCCCGAGACACCGGCGATGTCACCGGAAGAAGGCCGAGTCAGTGTCGCCGCGGAAAGCACCTGGTCCAGGACAAGATCGAACTCCGGGCGCAGCGAAGCCGCGTCCACCAGCTCGAGCGGGTGGGTGCGGAACAGCTCGCCGACGTACGGCCAGACCGCGTCGAGGCCTTCCTGCATCCGCTCGCGCGACAGCGGGGTGCCGTCGCCGAGCCGGACCAGCCACTGCCCCGCGTAGTCGCGGTGATAGGTGACTTCCTTGACGCCCTTGTCCGCGATCGCCGCCAGCACCGGGTCCACCGACGACACCAGCCGCTGCAGCAGCGCCAGGCGCCACGTCGAGAACACGAACAGCCGCGCGATCAGGTGGCCGAAGTGGCCGCCGCCCAGCTCCGCGAGCCGGACGTTGCGGAACTCGTTTTCGACGCGGTCGAACGCGAACGAGTCCTCCGAACGCGAAGAGCCGTCGGCCTTGCCGGCGCGCGCCAGCAGCAGCCGCGCCTGGCCGAGCAGGTCGAGGCCAATGTTCGCGATCGCGACCTCGTCCTCCAGCTCGGGCGCGTTCGTGCACCACTCCTGCAGCCGGTGCGAGAAGATCAGCGCGTCGTCACCCAGCATCAGGCAGTACGCCGCGAGCTGCGCACCGTCCACACCGGACGGCACCGAAGTGTCCACTCCGGACAGCGGGTCCTCGAAGCCGGTGCCGAACGCCCAGCGGGCGTCGTTCTCTTCGGTCAGCGACTCGTAGACGTTGTCGAAACTCATATGTGCGGCACCTCCTCGGGGATGTCGTAGAACGTCGGGTGCCGGTAGACCTTGTCGCCGCTCGGCGCGAAGAACGGGTCCTTCTCGTCCGGCGAGGACGCCGTGATGTCGGAGGCGCGCACGACCCAGATCGACACGCCTTCGTTGCGCCGCGTGTACAGGTCACGCGCGTGGTGCAGCGCCATCTCGTCGTCGGCCGCGTGCAGCGAGCCGACGTGCACGTGGTTCAGCCCGCGCTTGCCCCGGACGAACACCTCGTACAACGGCCAGTCGTGCTTCATCGCGAACCCTTCTTTTCGGCGTGCGCCACGGCGGCTTCCCGGACCCACGCGCCGTCGTCGTGGGCGCGACGCCGGTGGGCGACCCGCGAGGTGTTGCACGGGCCGTTGCCCTTCAGCACGTTCTTGAACTCGTCCCAGTCCACGGCGCCGAAGTCGTAGTGCTCCCGCTCGGAATTCCACTTCAAGCCGGGGTCCGGGAACGTGACGCCGAGTGCGGAAGCCTGCGGCACCGACATGTCGACGAAACGTTGCCGCAGCTCGTCGTTGGTGTGGCGCTTGACCTTCCACGCCATCGACTGCGCGGTGTTCGGCGAGTCGGCGTCCGGCGGGCCGAACATCATCAGCGACGGCCACCACCAGCGGTTCACGGCCTCCTGGACCATGTCCCGCTGCTGCTGGGTGCCCTTCATCATCGTCATCAGCAGCTCGTACCCCTGCCGCTGGTGGAACGATTCTTCCTTGCAGATGCGGATCATCGCCCGCGCGTACGGCCCGTAAGAGCTGCGGCACAGCGGCACCTGGTTGCAGATCGCCGCGCCGTCGACCAGCCAGCCGATCACGCCGACGTCGGCGAAGGTCAGCGTCGGGTAGTTGAAGATCGACGAGTACTTCTGCTTGCCGGTGATCAGCTTGTCGGTCAGGTCCGCGCGGTCGGCGCCGAGCGTCGCCGCGGCCGAGTACAGGTAGAGCCCGTGGCCGGCCTCGTCCTGCACCTTGGCCAGCAGGATCGCCTTGCGGCGCAACGAAGGCGCGCGCGTGATCCAGCGGCCTTCGGGCTGCATGCCGATGATCTCCGAGTGCGCGTGCTGCGCGATCTGCCGGACCATCGTCTTGCGGTAGCCCTCGGGCACCCAGTCGCGCGGCTCGATGCGCTGGTCGCGCTCGATGACGGCCTCGAACTGCTCTTCAAGCGATTCAACAGCGGTCACGGCTGCTCCTTCGACACGAGGGTCAGGACGTCGTACTTCGCGACGGAGTCGCCGTCCTGGTTGGTCACGTCGGCGTCCCAGCGGACCTCGCCGTACTCCTGGTCGATACGCGGCGTGATCTGCTTGGCGGTCAGGGTCACGGTCAGCGCGTCGTCCACCTTGACCGGCGTCAGGAACCGCAGGTTCTCCAGGCCGTAGTTGGCCAGGACCGGGCCGGGCTCGGGTGAGACGAACAGACCGGCCGCGAACGAAACGACCAGGTAGCCGTGCGCGACGATCCCGCCGAACAGCGGGTTCGCGGCCGCGGCCTCGGGGTCGGTGTGCGCGTAGAACGTGTCGCCGGTGAACTCGGCGAAGTGGTCGACGTCGGACTGCAGGACCGTGCGCGGCCCGGCGACCACCGAGTCGCCGATCTTCAGCTCGGCCAGGGACTTGCGGAACGGGTGGACGTCACCTTCGGTGCGCGGCGCGCCGGTGACCCAGCGGCCGGTGACGGCGCTCAACACGGCGGGCGAACCCTGCACGGCCGTGCGCTGCATGTGGTGCAGCACGCCGCGGATGCCGCCCATCTCCTCGCCGCCGCCCGCGCGGCCGGGGCCGCCGTGGACCAGCTGCGGCATCGGCGAACCGTGCCCGGTGGACTCCTTGGCGTCGTCGGCGTCCAGGACCAGCAGCCGGCCGTGGTACGGCGCCGCGCCGAGAACGACGTCACGCACGAACTCCTTGTCGGCACTGACGATCGAGCCGGCCAGGCTGCCGCCACCGCGCGCCGCCAGCTCGATGACCTGCTCGGTCGAGGTGTACGGCAGCAGCGTCGAGACCGGGCCGAACGCCTCGACCTCGTGCGGCTCGGAGCGCTCCGGGTCGGCCTTCAGCAGCACCGGCGAGAGGAACGCGCCACGCTCGGCGTCCGCGTCGACGACGTCGACCTTCTCCGGGTCGCCGAACACGACGCTGCCCGCGTCGAGCAGGGCCTTGAGCGAGCGCCGGACCTCTTCGCGCTGCTCCAGGCTGGCCAGCGCGCCCATCCGGACACCCTCGGCCGTCGGGTTGCCGACGGTCACCTTCGCGAGCCGCGCGGACGCGGCCGCCGCGACGTCATCGAGCAGGTCGGCGGGCACGAACGCGCGGCGGATCGCGGTGCACTTCTGGCCCGCCTTGACCGTCATCTCCGAGGTCAGCTGCTTGACGTAGAGGTCGAACTCGGTGGTGCCGGGACGCGCGTCCGGGCCGAGGATCGAGCAGTTCAGCGAGTCGGCCTCGGCGTTGAAGCGGACGGCGTTGCGGATGATCGCCGGGTGCGCGCGCAGCTTCTGCGCGGTCGACGCCGAGCCGGTGAACGACACCAGGTCCTGCGCGGTCACGTGGTCGAGCAGGTCGCCGACGCTGCCGGCGACGAACTGCAGCGAGCCCTCCGGCAGGATGCCCGACTCGACGATCAGCTCGACCAGCCGCGCGGTCAGGTAGGCCGTCTGGCTCGCGGGCTTGACCAGGCTCGGGACGCCCGCGAGGAACGCCGGGGCGAACTTCTCCAGCGGGCCCCAGACGGGGAAGTTGAACGCGTTGATCTGGACCGCGACACCCCGCAGCGGAGTGGCGATGTGCTGGGCGACGAAGGTGCCGCCCTTGCTCAGCGGCTCGACGTTGCCCTCGACGTAGACGGTGTCGTTCGGCAGCTCGCGCTTGCCCTTGGAGGCGTAGCTGAACAGGACGCCGATGCCGCCGTCGATGTCGAACTTGGAGTCACCCAGCGTGGAGCCGGTCTTCGCGGAGAGTGCGTACAGCTCCTCGCGGTGCTCGCGCAGGTGCGACGCCAGCGCCTTGAGCAGCGCGGCACGCTGGTGGAACGTCAGCTCGCGCAGCGCCGGGCCACCGACGCGGCGGCCGTACTCCAGGGCACCCGCGAAGTCGACGCCCGCCGACGAGACCCGGGCGACCTCTTCGCCGGTCGTGGCGTCGTGCAGCGGGACACCGTCTTCCGCCGCCGTGTGCCACTCGCCCGAGACGTAGCTGCGCAGCAAACCCATCGAGTCCGACCTCTCCACCGAATTACCTACCGGACGTTCAGTAATTCCCATCGTAGCCGCTGGCCGCCGAGATCGGAAGGCCCGGCGCTTGACACCGGCCCGGACCTCTGCCTTTACTGAGCCGCACCACCAGGTGACCGTCCATTCGGTCAGTCAATTCGGAGGGTGCATTGACCAACGCCGCGCACACCATGTTCGCTGCCGACGAGGCGTCCCGCGCGCTGGGCATCGACCTCGTCGAGGCGGGCGACGGGCGCGCGGTGGCGACGATGACGATCACCGCGTCGATGGTCAACGGCCACGACATCGCCCACGGCGGTTACGTCTTCCTGCTCGCCGACACCGCCTTCGCCTGCGCCTGCAACACCCACGGCCCGGTCACCGTCGCCGCGGGCGCCGAAATCAACTTCGTCGCCGCCGGCCGGCTCGGCGACCACCTCGTCGCGACGGCCACCGAGCGCACCTGCTACGGCCGCAACGGCATCTACGACGTCACGGTGCACCGGGAGACCCCCGCCGGGCCGGAGATCGTCGCCGAATTCCGCGGCCGCAGCCGCGTCATCTCCGGGAAACGGGACGAAGCATGATCGAGGCGAACCTCTCCGCCGACGAGCTGGCCGCGCTGCAGCTCGAACGTCTGCAGTGGACACTCAGGCACGCCTACACGAACGTGCCCGCGTACACGAAGAAGTTCGACGAGGCTGGCGTCCACCCGGACGACTGCAAGGAACTCTCCGACCTCGCGAAGTTCCCGTTCACCACCAAGCAGGACCTGCGCGAGAACTACCCGTTCGGGATGTTCGCCGTGCCGCAGGACCAGGTGCGCCGCATCCACGCCTCCAGCGGCACGACCGGCAAGGCGACCGTCGTCGGCTACACCGAGCAGGACATCGACACCTGGGCGACGGTGATGGCCCGCTCGATCCACGCGGCGGGCGGCCGTCCGGGCCACAAACTGCACAACGCGTACGGTTACGGCCTGTTCACCGGCGGGCTCGGCGCGCACTACGGCGCGGAAAAGCTGGGCTGCACGGTGATTCCGGCGTCCGGCGGGATGACGGCGCGGCAGGTGCAGCTGATCACCGACTTCCGGCCCGAGATCATCATGGTGACGCCGTCGTACATGCTGACGCTGCTCGACGAGTTCGAGCGCCAGGGTGTCGACCCGCGCGCGAGTTCCCTGCAGGTCGGGATCTTCGGCGCCGAGCCGTGGACCGAGCAGATGCGCGCGGAGATCGAAGAGCGGTTCGCGATCGACGCCGTGGACATCTACGGGCTGTCCGAGGTGATGGGCCCGGGTGTCGCGCAGGAGTGCGTCGAGACGAAGGACGGCCTGCACATCTGGGAGGACCACTTCTTCCCCGAGGTGATCGACCCCTTCGAGGAGAACGTGCTGGGCAGCGGTGAAACCGGTGAGCTGATTTTCACGTCGCTGACCAAGCAGGCGCTGCCGATCATCCGCTACCGCACCCGCGACCTGACGGCGTTGAACCCGGGCACCGCGCGGCCGGCGTTCCGGCGGATGGACAAGGTCACCGGGCGCACCGACGACCTGATCATCCTGCGCGGGGTCAACGTCTTCCCGACGCAGATCGAGGAGATCGTGCTGCGCACCGAGGCGCTGAGCCCGCACTTCCAGCTCGTCCGGTCCACCCGCGGGCGCCTCGACCACCTGACCGTGCTGGTCGAAGCCCGGCACGACGCTTCGGCTTCCGCGCGCGAGCAGGCCGCTGCTTCGCTGGTCGCGGGCGTCAAGGACGGAGTCGGCGTGACGGTGTCGGTGGACGTCGTCGACCCGGACACGCTCGAGCGGTCGATGGGCAAGATGCGGCGGATCGTCGACCAGCGGGAAACACCGTGACGGCACCCCGGCGCGGGCGTCCCGGTTACGACCTCGAATCACTGCTGCAGGTGGCGGTGAAGCTGTTCAACGAACGCGGGTACGACGGCACGAGCATGGAGGACCTCTCCCGCAAGCTCGGCATCACGAAGTCGGCCATTTACCACCACGTGCCCAGCAAGGAAGAACTGCTGCGGCTGTCGGTGGACCGGGCCCTGGACGGGCTGTTCGCCGTCGCCGCGGAGGCCACCGAACTGGACGGACGGGCCGTCGACCGGCTGGAGCACCTGGTGCGCGGCAGCGTGCTGGTGCTGGCCGACCGGCTGCCGTTCGTCACGCTGCTGCTGCGGGTGCGCGGCAACACGAAGGTGGAGCGCGCCGCGCTGGCCCGACGGCGCGAATTCGACCTTCTGGTGACGGACCTCGTGAAGCAGGCGGAAACCGAGGGCGACATCCGCCCGGACGTCGACCCGGCGGTGACCGCGCGGCTCATCTTCGGCATGGTCAACTCGCTGATCGAGTGGTACCGACCGCGGCGCGGCTCGTCGGCGACCGAAGTGGCGGACGCGGTGTGCAAGGTGGCGTTCGAAGGCCTGCGCACGGAGTCCTAGGTCACTCGCCGGCCGCTTCCTGGGGCGGGCGCCCCGCTTGCCAGAGAAGGGCTTCCCGCAACTGCTCGATGAGTTCTTCGTCGTCGGCTTCGGACGGGTCGACGCCGAGCGGGATCCAGCGCTCGGCGATCTTCGCGCCCTCGTCGTAGCTGGCGATCACGATGCCGGAGTAGGACACGGAAGCCTCGTCCGCGCAGTCGCCGTCGGGCAGCGGCTCGTCGGGCTCGAAGGCGTCGTCGAAGCTGACGTGACGATGCTGCAGGCGGACGCTCACCCAGCGTCCGGCCGGCCGGATCGGCGCGCCGTCTTCGGTCATCTGTTCCTACCCCCGGTCACACGGACCCCCTGCCGTCTCGTCGCGTCCCGGCGCCGGGAAGTTACCGGCGGGTTGTTCCGGTTGCGTAACGACAGTCGTTGACGCGAAACTTCGGTTGCCCGCAACCGGAGTCACTCTCTTGACGAGAAGTCAACTACGTGTTGACAGCGTGCCGCTCCCCGGCGAGGCTGAGCGGATGACCAGCGGAACGCGGCCACGGAGACGTCGGCTCGAACCGGCCGAGCGGCGCGCCGAGATCCTCGCCGCCGCCCGCCGGCTCTTCGGTGCCGGCAGCTACGCGTCGGTGTCCACTTCGGACATCGCCGCCGCGGCCGGGGTGGCGCGCCCGCTGATCAACCACTACTTCGGCGGGAAGCGCGAGCTGTACCTGGAAGTGGTGCGGCAGATGATGATCGTGCCGGCGCCGGTCACCGAGGCGCTGCCGGACACCACCATGGAGCAGCGGCTGGCGATCGGCGTCGAACGCTGGATCGACGTCGTGGACCGCAACCGCGACGCCTGGCTGACCGCCATCGGGCCGGAGTCGGCGGGCCGCGACCCGGAGATCGAGCGGATCATGCTGGAGGCCGACGAGATCGCCGCCGACCGGGTGCTCGAAGCCGCGTTGATGACGGACGTGACCGAAGGCCGCGAAGAGCTGCGCGCGATGATCCGGTCGTTCGGCGGGATGCTGCGGGCGGCGTCGCGGGAATGGCTCATCCGCGGCACATTGGACCGGACGGCGTTGCGTGTGTTCCTCACCGATTCGATCCTCAACCTGCTGAAGCTCACCTACCCGGCGGTGCTTGACGAGCGGCGCGGAAGCGGCGGGCGAACGCCGCGGGCGTCATCCCGGTCCAGCGCTTGAACGCGTAGATGAAGCTCGAAGCCTCGGCGTACCCGAGCCGGTACGCGACGTCCTCGACGGACAGCACGCCGGTGTCGAGCAGCTCTTCGGCGAGCGCCTGGCGGACCTCGTCGACCAGCGCGCGGTAGTTCGTCCCGGCCTCGGCCAGGCGCCGGCGCAGGGTGCGGGTGCTGAGCGTGAGCTGGCGGGCGATCTCGTCCATCCCGGCGTCGACGCCACCGAGGCGCACCAGGCGTTCGCGCACCTGCTGGGAAATCCCGGACCGCTGCCGCTTGCGGGCGACGAGGACCTCGCACTGCGCGGCGCAGAGCGCGACGGTCTGCTCGTTGGCCTGCGGGAGCGGGAGCGAGAGGAACGCCAGGTCGAGGGTGGCGCGGCAGGCGTCGGCGCCGAACCGGGGCTCGATCCCGAACGCCGTCACGTAGGCGTCCACTGTGGACGCTTCGTGGCGGAAGCTCAGGTCGTCCAGCGCGATCTCGGGCAGCAGGTCGCGCATCACGGCGAAGATCGCGGACAGGTCGCGCAGCACCAGGAACCGGGCGACGTCGGCGGGCACCCGGCGGTCGTCCAGCTCCAGGATGATCCGGTCGCCCTCGGTGACGACGTGCGGGATGCAGAACGCGAAGCTCAGGTCGAAGTAGCGCAGCGCGAACAGCATCGCGTCGCGCAGGGTGGGACTACTGATGCAGGCGAACCCGAAGATGCCGAAGGTGGTGACGCGGTACCGGCGCCCGAGCTCGAGTGCCGCCGCGTCCGAACCGTCCAAAGCGGCCAGAGCGCGGACGACGGCGAGCTCCTGGCGCGCGTCGACCTGCGCGGCGGGGTCGGCGAGCAGGTCCGGGGACAGCGACGTCGCCGAGAGCAGGCGCCCGGCGGCCAGGCCGCGGTCGGCGGCGAACCGGGTCATCAGCTCGATGCTCGCGGTGCCGCGCGGGAAGTCCCAGTCCCCGACGGCGGGTGCTGCGAGCTCGGCCATGGCCGGAAGTATGGATCACGGCCTCCGGCGCGTCGAATCGAGGACCGGAACTGTCCGGGGTGATCGTTAGGGTGACGCTGTGACGACGTTGAGCCGACGGGCGCTGAACCGCGCGACACTGGAGCGCCAGCTGCTGCTGCGCCGCGCGAAGATGTCCGCCTACGAGGCGGTGGAGCACCTCGCCGGGCTGCAGGCGCAGGCGCCGTTCCCGCCGTACTACGCGCTGTGGGCGCGGCTGCACGGCTTCAAGCCACAGGAGCTGGCCGAGCTGCTGGAGAGCCGGCGGGTGGTCCGGATCGCGCTGATGCGCGGCACGGTCCACCTGGTGACCGCGGCGGACGCGCTGGCGTGGCGGCCGGTGGTGCAGGGGCTCTACGACCGCGACCTCAAGCAGAACACCCTGCACGCGGCGGCCCTGACCGGGCTGGACCACGACGTCGTCGCCGCGGCCGCGCGGGAGTTGCTCGCCGAGTCACCGCTGTCGAGCACCGCGCTGGGCGCCGAGCTGGCGCGGCGGTGGCCGGACGTCGCGACGGCGTCCCTCACCCACCTCGCCCGGGGACGGCTGCCGCTGGTGCAGGTCCCGCCGCGGGCGATCTGGGGCAAGGCCGGGCAGACGACGTACGCCTGCCTCGACGAGTGGGTGGGCGCTCCTCTGCCCGCGCCGTCACCCGCTTCGCTGATCGCGCGGTACCTGCGCGCGTTCGGCCCGGCGTCGGTGGCGGACGTCCAGGCGTGGGCGGGCATCACCCGGCTGGGCGAGGTCGCGGCGGAGATGGACCTGCGCCACTACCGCGACCCGGACGGCCGCGAACTGATCGACCTGCCGGAACTGACGGTGCCGGACGAGGACGTCCCGGCGCCGCCGCGGCTGCTGGGGCCGTTCGACCAGACGATCCTGTCGTACGCCGACCGCACCCGGGTGATCAGCGACGAGCACCGCAAGCGCGTCATCACGCAGAACGGACTGGTCAAGGGAACGCTTCTAGCGGGTGGGTACGTCCGCGGCCTGTGGGAACTGCGGAAGGACCGCAAGGCGGCGGTGGTGGAACTGACGCCGTTCGAGAAGCTGCCGAAGCGGGATCTGGAGGCCTTGGAAAGCGCGGCGGCGCGGCTGCTGAGCTGGGCGGAGCCGGGCGCGGAGACGCACGAGGTGCGCGTACTGGCGTGATGCGTCCGGACGCGACCTCGCGTGGCCGGAAATCTCGATCGCGTGACCGTTCGTGTCCTGTTGTCACAGGCCCCGGATGGGTAGCTTTCTTCAGCATGACTGGTTCGGCGAAGGGGCCGTCGGTGCTGATCGTGGGCACCGGGTTCGGCGGCATCGGCACCGCCATCGAGCTCAAGCGCGCCGGGTTCACCGACTTCACCATCCTGGAGAGCGCGGCCGAGCCCGGTGGGGTCTGGCGGGACAACACCTACCCGGGTGCCGCCTGCGACATCCCGTCGCCGCTCTACTCGTTCTCCTTCGAACCGAACCCGCGCTGGCCCAAGCGGTTCTCGTACCAGCCGGACATCCTGGCCTACCTGCGCGGTGTCATCACGAAGTACGGCCTCGAGCCGCACATCCGGTACGGCACCGAGGTCACCGGGGCCGCGTTCGAGGGCGGCGTCTGGCGCGTCGAGACCAAGACCGGCGAGACGTTCGAGGCCGACGTGTTCGTCCCGGCCGTCGGGCAGCTGTCGCGGCCGGTCCTGCCTGCCATCCCCGGGCGGGACCGGTTCGCGGGAGCCGCCTTCCACTCGGCGCGCTGGGACCACGACGTCGACCTGCGCGGGAAGCGCGTCGCCGTGATCGGGACCGGGGCCAGCGCCGTCCAGTTCGTCCCCGAGCTGCGCAAGCGGGCGAAGCACGTGACGGTCTTCCAGCGGACGCCGCCGTACGTCCTGGCGAAGTCGGATCCGACCTACCACGGCTGGCAGCACTGGCTGTTCGAGCACCTGCCGCCGACGCAGCTGCTCGGCCGGCTGCGGATCTTCCTGCTCGCCGAGTACGCGACGTACGCGATGACGCGCCACCCCGTGCTGGCGAAGATGTTCGAGCTCCGGACCGCGCAGCTGCGCCGCCGGCACATCAAGGACCCGGCGCTGCGCGGCAAGCTGACCCCGGACTACCCGTTGGGCTGCAAGCGGATCCTCTTCACCAACGAATACCTGCCCGCGCTCGCGCAGCCGAACGTCGGCGTCGAGACGGCGCGGATCAGTGAGATCACCGAGGCCGGCGTCCGGACCGAGGACGGCGTCGAGCACGAGGCGGACGTCATCGTCTACGGCACCGGGTTCGCCGCGACCGACTTCCTCGGGCAGATCGACGTGCGCGGGCTGGACGGCCGGCCACTGAAGGACGCCTGGGCGGGGGGCGCGCGGGCCTACCTGGGGATCACCGTGCCCGGGTTCCCCAACATGTTCTGCGTCTACGGGCCGAACACGAACCTCGGCGCCGGCTCCATCATCTACATGATCGAGCGGCAGGCCCGGTACATCCGCCAGGCCGTGGAGCAACTGGCGCGTCCTGGAGTGTCCTATCTGGACGTTCATCCCGAGGTCGAAGCGCGTTACGACGACGAGGTGCAGGCGCGGCTGGGCCACAGCGTGTGGAGCGCGTGCACGAGCTGGTACCGCCAGGCCGACGGCCGGGTCACGACCAACTGGCCGGGCCTGGTCACCGAATACGACCGCCGGACCCGGCGGCTCGACCCCGCGGACTTCCGGGTGGTGGCGTGATGGACTACGACGTGCTCGTGATCGGTTCCGGGTTCGGCGGCAGCGTCACCGCCCTGCGGCTGACCGAGAAGGGCTACCGCGTCGGCGTGCTGGAGACCGGCCGACGGTTCGCCGACGACGAGTTCGCCAAGACGTCGTGGCGGCTGCGGAAGTACCTGTGGGCCCCGAAACTCGGCTGTTTCGGCATCCAGCGGCTGACGCTGCTGAAGAACACCTTTGTGATGAGCGGCTCGGGTGTCGGCGGTGGTTCGCTGGTGTACGCGAACACGCTGTACGAGCCGCCGGACAAGTTCTACGCCGACCCGCAGTGGGCGCACATCACGGACTGGAAGGACGAGCTGGCGCCGTACTACGACCAGGCGAAGCGGATGCTCGGCGTGGTCGAGAACCCGGCGACGACGGCCGCGGACCGGGTGCTGCAGTCGGTGGCCGAGGACATGGGCATCGGGCACACCTATCAGCGAACGCCCGTCGGAGTCTACTTCGGACAGTCCGGAGTGGACCCGTTCTTCGGCGGCGCCGGCCCTTTGCGGCAGAAGTGCACGCTGTGCGGCGAGTGCATGACCGGCTGCCGCGTCGGCGCGAAGAACACGACCGTCAAGAACTACCTCTACCTGGCCGAGAAGGCGGGTGCCGTGGTGCATCCCCTGACCACGGCCGTTTCCGTCCGGCCGATCGAGGGCGGGTACGCGGTCGACACCGTGCGCACCGGACGCCGGGCTCGCCGGACGTTCACCGCGTCACAGGTGGTGTTCTCCGCGGCCTCCCTGGGCACGCAACGGCTGCTGCATCGCCTGCGCGACAACGGGACGTTGCCTGAGCTGTCGCCGCGTCTCGGACTGCTGGCGCGGACAAACTCCGAGGCGGTCCTGGCCGCGCGGTCGCTGCGGGACGACACGGACTACACGCGTGGTATCGCGATCACGTCGTCGATCCACCCGGACGCCGTGACGCACGTGGAGCCGGTGCGGTACGGGCGCGGCAGCAACTTCATGGGCCTGATGACGACGGTCCTGGTGGACGCTCAGACCGGTAAGCGGCGGTGGGTACTGGGGGCGCGCGAGCTGTGGCGGCAACGGCGGAACGTCGTCAAGCTGCACAACCCGCGGCGCTGGTCGGAGCGGATGATCGGGCTGCTGGTGATGCAGACGCTCGACAACTCCGTGACGACGTACACCAAACGCGGCCTGTTCGGCCGGCGCATGACGACCAAGCAGGGCGCCGGGGACCCAAGCCCTTCATGGATCCCGGCGGGCCACGAGGTGACGCGCCGGGTCGCGGAGAAGATCGGCGGCCTCCCGCAGGGCGCGTGGACGGACCTGGCGAACATCCCGATCACGGGCCACTTCATCGGCGGCTGCGCGATCGGCGACTCGCCTTCCACCGGGGTGGTCGATCCGTACCAGCGGCTGTACGGGTATCCGGGGTTGCACGTGGTGGACGGCTCGGCGATCTCGGCGAACCTGGGCGTGAACCCGTCGCTGACGATCACGGCCCAGGCGGAGCGGGCGATGGCCTTCTGGCCGAACCACGGTGACGCGGATCCGCGGCCTTCGCTGGGTGCGGAGTACCAGCGGGTGGCGGCGGTGGCGCCTCGCAGTCCCGTGGTGCCCGCGGACGCACCGGGCGCGCTGCGGCTGCCACTGGTGCCCAAGTGACCTGACAGGCCGGTTCACCAGCGCGGGCGGGCGTGCGGCTCCCCCGATGTCGCCAGTTTATCCGGGGTCACCGACAGTTTCGGCCGTCAGCTCCGTCGTCACCGTGACGTACTCGCGGATCGCTTCGTTCTCCTCCGACGCTCGCCACACCGGGACCGCGATCATCGGCGGGATGTCCGTCACCGGGACCACCGTCAGGCCCGGGAACGGGTAGCGCTCCAGCAGGGACAGCACCGTGATGTGCAGGCCGATTCCACGCGCCACCAGGGAAAGCATGTCCTCGGGGCCGATGCGGGTGCGGCCGATGAGCTGGGGGACGTCGTCGTCCGTGCGGGGGATGGGGCGGCCCGACGGCGTCCGCGGCGGGGCCCATCCGTCGCGGGCCACCGGGTTCAGGGACTTGCTCGGGTCCAGCAGGCGGTAGTCCGCGATGTCCTCGAGGGTCACCGTCGTGCGGGACGCCAGCGGGTGGTCCTCGGGCATCAGCAGGCCCCGGGGCAGGGACAGCAGCGGCGGGCCCGTGCGCAGGTTCGGCAGGTCGAACGACCGCGTGTCGCCGCCCGGGGCCCAGTGCAGCACCAGGTCGAGGTCACCCTCCTCGAGCAGGTCGTGCTCGTTCCAGCGGGCGCCGATGCGGATCGGGGTCAGGCTGACGCGGCACGCCGGGTGCCGGCGCTCGAACTCCGCCGTCAGCCGGTTCACCAGGTCGCCGCCGAGGCTCGCGACGTAACCGACGCGCAGCCTGCCGGCGATCCGGCGCCCGGACACGCGGGTCTCGGCGAAGATCGCCGCCAGCTCCGCCACGCCCGCGCGGGCACCCGTCCGCAGCCGCTCCCCCAGCTCCGTCAGCCGGACGTCGCCGTCGTCGAGTACCACCAGCGGCCCGCCGATCTCGGCCGCCAGCTCGCCGATCTCCTTCTCCAGCGCGTCCGCCGTGCTGCGCACCCGCCAGGCCGCGGCCTCGAAGTCCCCTTCGCGCGCCACGATCAGCAACGTCGCGACGGCGCGGATGGCGGCCAGCTCCATGAGCGACCCCGTCCGAACCTCCGGCCGTGCGGCGAGCGGCGGCTCCAGCCCCGGGTCACCCGCGAGGATCCGCCGGTGCAGCTCACGCAGACGCGGCCCGGGGTCGGCGCCCAGGTACTCGACCAGCCGGCGTCGGACGCCTTCGAAGTGCGCGAGCGCGTCGGCCTGCCGCCCGCTGCGGTAGTAGGCGAGGATCAGCTGCCCGGCGAGCCGCTCGTCGAACGGGTGCGCCGCGGCCAGCTGCGGCAGCGTCGCCAGCAGGTCCGCGTGCCGGCCCAGCCGCAGCGAGACGTCGTGGCGGTCCAGCCGCGCCGCGTGCCGCTCGGCTTCCAGCCCCTCGCGGACGCCGGCCAGCCACGGCGAGTCCAGACCGGCGAACGGCTCCCCGCGCCACAGCGCCAGTGCTTCGTCGAACAGCTCCGCCGCCGTGACGTCGTCGGCCGCCGTCCGCGCCCGGGCCACCTTCGCCCGGAACCGGTGCAGGTCGACCGACGCCGGATCGGCCCGCAGCACGTAGCCGTGCGCGGTGCGGTCGATCGCGCACCCGGCGGCCCGCAGCCGTGAAAGGTAGCTCCGCAGGGTCGCCGTCGCGCGGTGCGGCGGGTTCCCGCCCCAGACGCGGGTGACGAGCTGGTCCGGCGGCACCGGCCGGTTCGGGTCGGCCAGCAGCGCCGCCAGCACGTACCGCTGGCGCGCGTGGCCGATGTCGAGAGCGGCCCCGCCGGATTCGGCTTCGAGGGTGCCGAGTACGCCGAACCGCACCACCGCGCTCCCTCCCGGATCTGCCCCGACCTGCGGATTCCACGTTTCCGCAACGAACCTGCACACGCTGTCCTGCAGTGTAGGGGCCACGGGCGCGCGGCCGGGGGGTCTGCGCGTGCGGCTGGGGGTGTCATGAAGGGGCCCTTCCGGACCAGGTCCGGAAGGGCCCCTTCATGGCGTTCGCATCACGGCAGGCCGGCGAGCCCGGCCGACACCGTGTTCGAGAACGCGTACCCGGCGGTCGCGTCCCAGTTGATCGACCACGTCATCGCGCCGCGGATCGTCGGGTACGTCGCCGACGGCTTGAACGAGCCGCACGACGTGCCCTTGGCCAGGCAGTTCAGCGCCGAGACCGTGTTGGCCGGGGCCTGGTAACCACCGCCGGCCGCCTGGGACGACGCCGGCAGCCCGAGCCCGACCTGGTCGGCCCGCAGCCCGCCCTGCAGCTGGATGCAGGCCAGCGCGGTCAGGAAGTCGACCGTGCCCTGCGCGTAGACGCTGCCGTTGCAGCCGAGCATGGTGCCCGAGTTGTAGTACTGCATGTTCACGATCGTCAGGATGTCCTTGATGTTCAGCGCGAGCTGGAAGTAGCCACCGCCGGTGGACTGCATGTCGATCGTCTGCGGCGCCATCGTGATGACCTTGCCGCCGCCGTTGTAGATGCTGCGCAGCGCCTGGCCCATGTAGGTGGCGTTGACGCCGTTCTCCAGGTCGATGTCGACCCCGTCGAAGCCGTAGTTCGTGATCTGCGACTTGATCGAGTTGGCGAAGTTGTTCGCCGAGTTCGAGTCGCCGACGCTGATCGTGCCGTTCTGGCCGCCGACGGAGATGATGACCTTCTGGCCGCGCGCCTGCACGGTCCGGATGTCGGCCTTGAACTGCGCGTCGGTGTAGCCGCCGAGCTGCGACGACAGGCCGGAGTCGAGCGTGAAGCTCACCGCGCCCGGCGTGCCGGTGGCGTCCGCGAAGGACACCGCGATGATGTTGTACTTCGTCGGGACGTCGGCCAGCTTGAGGGCCTTCGCGCCGTTGTAGAAGTTCTGCCAGTAGCCGGTGAGGACGTGCTTGGGCAGGTCACCCTGGGTCGGCGGCGGCGTGGTCGTCGTCGGCGGAGTCGTGGTGGTCGGCGGGGTGGTGGGGGTCGTCGGGGTGGTCGGCGTCGTGGGCGTCGTCGGCGGCGGGGTGCCCGGGCCGTCGAGGTTCACGTCGTCGGCGAAGTAGGTCGGCTGGCCGTACCAGCCGTGCAGGTAGACCGTCAGCGACGTGCTGGCGCCGGTCGTGAAGTTCAGCGAGAGCTGCGAGTAGCCGCTGGTGCCGGGCGTCCACGTGCTGGTGGTCGCGGATCCGGAAACGCCCAGGTAGACGTAGCTGCCCTGCACCCAGGCGGACAGCTTGTAGGCGGTGTTGGCCGAGACGGTGAGCGTCTGCGAGCACTGGGCGTTGTCCGACGACGTCGGCGTCGCGCTCAGGGCCCGGCTGCCGCTGTGGACCGGGGTGCTCACCGCGGTCGGGACGGCGGTGCACGTCCACCCCGAGGTGCCGGACTCGAAGCCGGGGTTGGCGAGGATGTTGGCCGCCGAAGCGCTGCCGGCGAGCACGAACGTCACGCCGAGACACAGCGCGACCGCGGAAAGTAACGACAAAAGGGCTAGACGGGCTTTGGGGACCACGGGGCGACCTCCACTGGTCGTGAGGCAGGTCACCACAAAATGGACTAGACCAATCTCGTTGTCAAGGAGCCCCATCCGAAAGTCGGGGTGGTCGGAACGGCAGAATGTGAGGATCGGATCCACCGAAGGCGAAGCAGGAGCGTGTTGCAGTGAGCGTGTCGGTCGAGCAGAGGATCGCCGAAGAACTGGGCGTGCGCGAAGGACAGGTCAAGGCCACCGTCGAGCTGCTCGACGGCGGTTCGACCGTCCCGTTCATCGCGCGGTACCGCAAGGAAGTCACCGGCATGCTCGACGACGCGCAGCTGCGCACGCTCGAAGAGCGGCTGCGCTACCTGCGGGAACTCGACGAGCGGCGGCTCGCGGTGCTCGAGTCCATCCGCAGCCAGGGCAAGCTGGACGAGGCCCTCGAAGCCTCCATCCTCGCCGCGGACACGAAGTCGCGGCTGGAGGACATCTACCTCCCGTTCAAGCCGAAGCGCCGCACGAAGGCGATGATCGCGCGTGAGGCGGGCCTCGAGCCGCTGGCCGACGGCCTGCTGAACGACCCGACCACGGACCCGCAGGCCGCGGCCGCGGTGTTCGTCGACGCCGACAAGGGCGTCCCGGACGCGCAGGCCGCCCTCGACGGCGCCCGCTCGATCCTCGTCGAGCGCTTCGCCGAGGACGCCGACCTGATCGGTGACCTGCGCGAGAAGATGTGGGGCCAGGGCCACCTGGTGGCCAAGGTCCGCTCCGGCAAGGAGGAGGAAGGGGCGAAGTTCTCCGACTACTTCGACTTCTCCGAGCCCTACACCAAGCTCCCCTCGCACCGGATCCTCGCGATGCTGCGCGGCGAGAAGGAGGAGGTCCTCGACCTCACGATGTCGCCGGACGAGCCCACCGACGAGCCGCAGGTCGGGCCGACCCAGTTCGAGACGCGCATCGCCGCGAAGTTCGGCGTCACCAACGAGGGCCGCCCGGGCGACAAGTGGCTCAACGACACCGTGCGCTGGGCGTGGCGCACCAAGATCCTCCTGCACCTGGGCATCGACCTGCGGATGCGGCTGCGCCAGGCGGCCGAGGACGACGCCGTGCGCGTGTTCGCGTCCAACCTGCGCGACCTGCTGCTCGCCGCCCCGGCCGGCACCCGCGCCACGATGGGCCTCGACCCGGGCTTCCGCACCGGCGTCAAGGTGGCCGTCGTGGACGCGACCGGCAAGGTCGTCGACACCCACGTCATCTACCCGCACCAGCCGGCCAACAAGTGGGACCAGTCGATCGCCGAGCTGGCGGCGCTGTGCGCCCGCCACCACGTCGACCTGGTCTCGATCGGCAACGGCACGGCGTCGCGCGAGACGGACAAGCTCACCCAGGAGCTGATCAAGAAGCACCCGGAGCTGAAGCTGACCAAGGCGATCGTGTCCGAGGCGGGCGCGTCGGTGTACTCGGCGTCGGCGTTCGCCTCGGCGGAGCTGCCGAACATGGACGTCTCGCTGCGCGGCGCGGTCTCGATCGCCCGGCGGCTGCAGGACCCGCTGGCCGAGCTGGTGAAGATCGACCCGAAGTCGATCGGCGTCGGCCAGTACCAGCACGACCTGTCCGAGGTCTCGCTGTCCCGCTCGCTCGACGCGGTGGTCGAGGACTGCGTGAACGCGGTCGGCGTCGACGTCAACACGGCGTCCGCGCCGCTGCTGACCCGGGTTTCGGGCATCACGACCGGGCTGGCGGAGAACATCGTCTCCCACCGCGACACGAACGGCCCGTTCCGTTCGCGGACGGCGCTGAAGGAAGTCGCGCGGCTCGGCCCCAAGGCGTTCGAGCAGTGCGCGGGCTTCCTCCGCATCCCGGACGGCGACGACCCGCTCGACTCGTCGTCGGTCCACCCGGAGGCGTACCCGGTGGTCCGCCGGATCCTGACCACGACGGGCACGGACCTGCGCGCGCTGATCGGCAACACGCGGACTTTGTCGTCACTTCGTCCGGCCGACTTCGTGGACGAGACGTTCGGCCTCCCGACGGTGACGGACATCCTGGCCGAGCTGGACAAGCCGGGCCGCGACCCGCGACCCGCGTTCAAGACGGCGACGTTCGCCGAGGGTGTCGACAAGATCGGCGACCTGAAGCCGGGGATGCGCCTGGAGGGTGTCGTCACGAACGTGGCGGCGTTCGGCGCGTTCATCGACGTGGGTGTGCACCAGGACGGCTTGGCCCACGTTTCGGCGCTGTCGAAGAACTTCGTGAAGGACCCGCGCGAGGTCGTCAAGCCCGGGGACATCGTGAAGGTGAAGGTGCTCGAGGTCGACGTGCCGCGAAAGCGGATCTCGCTGACGCTGCGCCTGGACGACGAGCCGGGCGCTCAGTCCGGCAACCGCGGCGGCGGCGGTGGCGGTCGTGACCGGGGTCAGCAGGGCGGCGGCGGTGGCGGCCAGCGCCGGGGCGGTTCCGGTGGCGGCGGCCAGCGTGGAGGCTCCGGTGGCGGTGGCGGCCGGGGTGGCAACTCCGGCTCGTCGTCGGGCGGCAGTGGCTCGATGGCGGACGCGCTTCGCCGGGCCGGGTTCGGCAAGTAGGACTCACGCGAAGGCCGTAAATGCCACGTCGAGGCACTCGAAGTCCTCGACGTGGCATTTCGTGGCATTGGGTGTCAAGCCCCGCCAGGGACCGGTGCCGGTGCAAATCTTGAAGAACGGCAGGTTGACACGCCCTCTCCGGTTTGGTCTGCTTTCTTCGGGAAGGGACGGTGATCCGTGGCGGAGGACGTCTACCCGGCCGCGCTCGCTCCGTGTGCGGGAGGGATCACCATTTGACTTCCGAAGGCGAAAGCACGTCGCGCAATATCGCGAAACGCCTGGCCGCGAACCAACTCCTCCAGGTAGGGTCGTCCGGGCCCATCTACGTCCATTCGGCGGCGAACCGCCCGGACCCGCCCCACATGCTCCCGGGTGGAATCGGCAGGCTGATCGGCCGATCCCACCTACTCCAGGCGATGGACGACGCCATGGCCGCCGACAGCTCCCGGTGCTGCATGCTTTGGGGCCTGGCCGGATCCGGCAAGACCACCCTGGCCTTGGCCTGGGCGAACGCCCGGCTCGACGACTATCCCGACGGTCGGTTCTTCGTCGACATGCGGGCTTATTCGAACGCGCCGCACGTGGAACCCCGGGACGCCTTGCGCGCCTTCCTAGCGGCGGCCGGAAGCGGTGGTTCCGACCTCTCGGACGAGACCGGCTGGGGAAACGCATTTCGCGGCGCGACAGCCGGGAAGAGAACCATCGTGATCGTCGACAACGTGTCGTCCTACGATGACATCCAAGAACTGATCCCCGGCATGGGAGCCAGCCTGATCGTCACGAGCCGCAGAGCCATCCCCGAAATGATCGTCCATCACCAGGCCCACGTCCTGAAACTACCCCTGCTCAGCGTCGAAGAAGGAGTCGAACTCCTCGCAGAACGAGTGGGGTTCGTCCGCGTCGGAAAGGATTCGCGAACCGCGGCCAGGATCGTCGAGCTGCTGGAGGGGCACCCCCTGGCGCTGGCCATCGTCGCGGCCAAGCTCGCGCTGCACACCACCTGGGACCTCGGGGACGTGCTCCGGGGCATCCAGGCGGGCGACACCCCCCTCCGGTTCATCGACGACGCCGAACTCGGGATAGAAATCGGGAAGGTCGTCTCATGGTCGGTCGAGGACCTCGACGCCGAGACGAAATACGTGCTCTACGTCGCCTCGATGCTGCCGACAACCGAGCTGTCCAGCCTCGTACTCCGGCTCGTCCTCGGCCACGACGAGTACACCTGCGACCGGTACCTTCGGGCTCTCAGCCTCGTTTCCCTGATCGACGAGGTCCGCCCGGGGCACTACCGTATGCACGACATCATCCGGGCGTACCTGACCGAAACCCGCGCGCAGGTGCTCGACGACGACCTGCTGGCCGGGATCGCCCAGCAGGTTCGCACCACCTACCTCGCGCTCTGCTTCGCCGCCGACCGGACGATCGACCCCAACCGGCACCCGATCGACGTGGGTGAGGTACCGGAGACCATCGCGAACGAAATCAGGTTCACGGTCCCGGAAGCGCTCGCCTGGTTCAGCGCGATCACCCCGTCCATGGTTCGCCTGATGGATGAGGCTTTCGACGCCCGCGACCACGCCTTCGCGACCCGGTTCGCTTGGTGTGTCAACACCTACCTCTATTGGCGGCAGGACGTCTCGAAGACGCTCGCCGTCCAAGAACGCGCGCTCCGGGCCGCGATCGAAGGCGACCCATCGATGGAGGCCCAGTGTCGGCGCGGCCTGGGCCGGGCGCTGGCCGACGTCGGTCAGCTCGGCCGGGCGAAGGAAGAACTTCTCGCGGCGCTGAACCGGGAAACGTCCCTGGGTGACACGAGCCAGGCGGCGTCGACCCAGCACGCCATGGCCGAACTGTGCCTTCGCTCGGACGAACCCCTCGAAGCCCTCGGATGGGGATTCCGCGCAGCGAAGGAATCCCGGCGCCGCGGAAACACTGTTCGCGAAGCGCGTGGGCTGTACGACGCGGCTCGTGCCCTCGTCGAGCTGGACCACTTCACCTGGGCGGAAACCCTCGGCGTGCGGAGCCTGGCGATCTGCGAAGAGGAAGCCAACGCCTACGGTCGTGCGCTCGCCCTGCGCGTGCTCGGCACAATCGGCGTGCGATCCGGGAACCTCGAGACCGGCTGCACCTGGCTCGAGCGCGCGTGGCGTGCAGAGGAAGCGCTGGGCAACTCGCGCTCGGTTCGCGTGATCCTGCAGCAGCTCGAAGATGCCTACCAGCAGGCCGGAGACGAAAGCTCCGTCGCGGAGGTCCACCGCGCGCTGGTCGAACTCGACCACTTCATCGACATGGACGACCCAAGATGAGACGGTGACGGCGGATGTCCCTGCGTCATACCCCACTCGTGCCGTCCGACCAGCTGGCCGCGCCGCGGTCGTACCGGCAGCTGGCACGCCCAGGCGCAGACGAGGACTTCCGCACCGAACTGGCTGGCCTCTTCCCGGGCGAGTCCTTGACCGCGCTGAGCCGGACCATCGCCGCGGAGGGTGCCGTCAGCTTGACCGGCCTCACCCCGCCGACGGACTTCGATCGATTCCGGCGGGTGTACGACGGCGAAATGCAGGCAAAGGGGAGCCGGGGCCCGCTGCACAGCTACCTGAACATCACCTCGTCGACACCGCTGATGAGGAGTCCCGGCCTCTGGGAAACCATCGCGCATCCGCTTTACGTCGTGGTGGTCGCGTACGCGCTAGGCGGACCGGTCAAGATCATCGATCTGCGCTCGAAAGACACTCAGCCCCTTGATGTCGTCGCTCGCGACAACACGCTGCACCTGGACAATAGTCCGTTCATCGACGAGTACAAGGTGGTCGCCACCTGGACTCTCGGTACGGTGAAGGGCCCGTCCGGCCAGGGGCTGACCTATCTGCCGGGCACGAACAAGCTGTTCAGGAACTGCTTCGTGGAACCGGACGGATCCGTCTGGAGTGACGAAGACGCCTGCATCTTCCCGACCGGGGCCCGCGTCGACGAAGTACTCGAAGCACAAGCCGCGATCCTCGCCGAGGCCGAGCCCACGGTGGTGCATCTGGCGGGTCTCGACGGGCCGTGCAGCACGATCTTCTCGGCGAGCCGGGTGGTCCACCACCGCTACCGGACGGCGGACGGGTCCCCCAGAAGCTCGTTGATGGCCACCTTCCACCGGGTCGAGGACGGCGGCGAACTCCTGCACTCGACGGAGTCTCCTTTCTCGCCCCTCCACAGGTTTCTCCTGACCGGCGGCTCACGAGAAGCATTCATGGCGGCCGTGGCCGCAGAAAAGGACCACATCGCCGCCGCGATGGACCGGCTGGCGGAACAGCCGGACCTCGTCGTGGACGCCCGCCGGCACTCGCTGAAAGGCGCGGCACGCGACGACTGGTACGCACGGCAGCACCGGGGCGTGACGCTCAATGGGCTGCGGTCGTCGAGGATGGCCCAGCATCCGGGTCGGACCGGCGCCACGCACGACTGGCTCGTTCAGCGCCTGCTGCACGACCTGCAAGGTCCGCTCAACATGCCGTTCTTCTCCGATCTGCGGGAGACCCGGAGAAGGCGGGCGCGGATCTGGATCCGGGAGATGTCACCCGAGAACGTCTCGAAGGTCGTCAAGACGGCAAATCTGTACTCGCCGCGTGCCGGCAGTGCGCCTGACGGGCCGGCAATCGGCACCGCCGTAGCGGATCTCCGCTCCTGCCTACTCGACCTCGGCCGCTTGCTGTCCAAGGCGCCCATGTCCGAAGCGCCACTGTCCGGCAGCGGCGATGAGTTCCCGGGCTCAACGGACGAGGTGGTCAACAGGTCGTTGTCCCCGTTCGTCGGGGACCTCGGGATCACGGCGAGCTGGCTGGACGACACGGACCCGGACAGCGTGCTCACCGCCACCGCGTTCGCACTGCTCGCTGCCGCGCTGGCAGCGGGCTGGTTCACCCTCGGCGATGCCGGGTGGCGGCTCGCCGCGCGACTCCGCCGGCAGTATCTGGTTCTTGTCGCGGGCAGCCCTGCGGTCGAGCACGCATGACCTTGAACCATAACGGGCTCGACGAGTATCTGCAGTGGGTGAACGAAGAAGCCCAGACGGCGAAGATCTCCTCGGAGCTGCGGTTTCGCAGTCCCCCTCGGGATCGCCTCCGCGCGAACGACCGGTTCGTCCGTGCCCTCGTCACCGAAGAAGCGGCGTGGTCCGCGCCCGCCGGTGCGCAACACGAATTCGGAGAACTGACCGAGTCGCAGCTGCGGACGGTGTACTGGGAAGCAGCCGAACGGACTAGGACGACCGCCGTGTTCTTCGGTGCGGCCGGTCATCGAACGTTGGACGAGTACTTCGCGGTCGATTCCGCGCGGAGCGAAGAAGCAGCGCTCGCGCGAGCGCGAGGCGCCACAACCCCGCATTCACCGGCGGACTACTTGCTACGCACCGTCGACAGGTTCTCGAGTTCGATCGGCCCTTCGCAGGCCTGCCGCAGGGCCATGAGCCTACTGGCACAGGATTGGGAGGGTTTGGTCGGAGAATGGAGCCGGGGGCGAACCGACTCCATTCTCCGGGCATCCGATCTGCTACGCGACTTCTACGAAAGGACTGAGCTCCGAACTCCCGGGCGGCACCAGGTGGAACAGCCGCCATCCGGCGCCCGCACCGACAGCTCGCCGGTGCTCCTCACGACAGCCGAAGCCCGGGAGTTTTCCGCGCTGTACATGCTCGGCAAGTACCCCTTCACCACGAAAGAGTACGAGGTGGCCGGAGATCTGGTGGCGATGCCACGCCTGCGGTCGGCGTTGCTGGCCACCCACCTGCACTTCACCGGCGCTTCGGCGAAACCGCTCGCCAAGTTGCTGAGCGAGTGGGGAACACCACGAGTCCTGCTGCCGTTCACGGAGGCGTTCGTCAGCAGGACCGGCGCCGACACACACTTGTATCCGAACCCCAAGCTCATCACGGTCCTCTGTAACAACGTGGTTCCGGCCATCGCCGGGGAGCTGATCCACAGGGGCATTCCCGCGGAAGCTCTCGACTCCGGCGCTGTGCACGCGGGCGTCGTCGCGGCGAAGCGGCGCCACGTCTTCGACCTGACGATCGCGATGTTCGACCGGTTCGGCAGCCCGAGCTCGGGTATGGTGCGAATTTCGGGGTTCAGCATGCGTGCCTGCCCCGCTCTCGTACCGTTTTCCTCCTTCCTCGAGATGTGGCTCCCGTACCACTTCCACCGCTATGGACGTCGATAGCCTGTCAGAAGGGGAAGCCGTGGGCCTGTTCCCGCAGGGTCACCCACTGCCACTGCGTGAACTCGTCCCAGCTGTGCCCCGAGCCGAAGCGGCTTCCGTTGCCGGAAGCGCCCGTGCCGCCGAAGGGCGCGTAAGCGTCGTTGTTCAGCGTCTGGTCGTTGACGTGGACGATGCCCGTGCGCAGGCGGTCCGCCACCGCCCGGCCGCGGTCCACCGAGCCCGTCTGGATCGCGGCCACCAGGCCGTACTCCGTGTCGTTCGCGACCGCTACCGCTTCGTCCTCGTCGCGGACCACGATCACCGGGGCCACCGGGCCGAAGATCTCCTCGCGGAACGCCGGCATCGACGTCGTCACGCCGGCCAGGACCGTCGGCTCGTAGAACAGCTTCTCGAAAGAGCCGCCGGCACGAACGGAAGCGCCTGCGGCCACCGTTTCCGTGACGATCCGGTCCACATTGGACAGCTGCTTTTCGTTGATCAGCGGGCCCAGCGCGACCTGGCCGGTGAACGGGTCGCCCACCGGGAGCTTCGCCGCGCGGGCCGCCAGACGATCGAGATACTCGTCCGCCACCGACTCCATGACGATGTGCCGCCCGGCCGTCATGCAGACCTGGCCCTGGTGCAGGAACGCGCCCCACGCGCCGGCCGAGCTGGCGACGTCCAGGTCCGCGTCGTCCAGGATCACCAGGGCGTTGTTGCCGCCCAGCTCCAGGCTGACCCGCTTCAACGTCCGGCCCGCCGCTTCGCCCACGCGCCGGCCCACCGCCGTCGAGCCGGTGAACGAGATCGCCGCGACGCCCGGGTGCTCCGTCAGCGCCGCGCCCGGCTCGGCGTCACCCGCCAGGACGTGCAGCAGGCCGTCGGGCAGGCCCGCCGCTTCGAAGAGACGCGCGATCAGCGTGCCGCCGGCGACCGCCGTGTTGACGTCCGGCTTGAGCACCACGGCGTTGCCGAGCGCCAGCGCCGGCGCGACCGCGCGCACCGACAGGATCTGCGGGAAGTTCCACGGGCTGATCACGCCGACCACGCCCAGCGGGATGCGCCGCGCGATGCTCTCGCGCCCGGCCTCGCTGGTCGGCAGCAGGTGGCCCCACGGCTGCGTCGGCAACGCCGCCGCTTCCCACAGCTCGGCCAGCACCAGGTCGACCTCGAACGCCGCCTTCGGCGGGATCGCGCCGCCTTCGCGCACGAGCCAGTGCTCGAACTCGGCGCGGTTGTCCTCCAGGACCCGCGCGGCCTTGCGGAGCAGCGCTGCCCGCTCCGGACCCGGCGTCGCCGCCCAGGCGGGCTGGGCCCCAAGAGCCCGCGTCACGGCGTTGTCGATGTCCTGGGCGTCGGCCAGCCCGACCTCGGCGAGCACGTCGCCGGTGGCCGGTTCGGTCACCGGGAGCGTCCCGCCGTGGGCCGGCACCCAGCCGCCCGAAAAGATCTTCCCGCGCCAGTCGACGTCGTCCAGCATGTGTTCCTCCCGCGTTCCGACAGAGCTTCCAGCCTGGTCACGCGAACGGCGAGCGCGTTGATTCTGCGGGTCACGGTGTTAGCCTGATCAGGTCAGCGACGACCCCGGGCGGCACCATGACCTTCCCCGTGTACCACCGCGGCGAGGCCTGGCGGGAGCGGCTCGGCGGCGCGTTCAGCGAGCTGTTCCCCGAGCGCCTCGACAGTTCCGAGCCTTCGGGTGACGTCGTCACGACCCCGCTCGGCGACGTCCACGTGTACACCGTCGCGGGCACCCCGCAGGTCGTCCGCCGCTCGCGCGGGACGATCCGGCAGAACCCGTCGGACCTGCTCAAGGTGTGCGTCCAGGTCCGCGGCCGCGCGACGGTCGTGCAGGGCGACCGCGAGATCGTCGTCGAACCCGGGCAGCTCGCGCTCTACGACACCGGCCGCCCGTACGCGCTGCGGCTCGAGGGTGAGTGGATCTCCGCGGTGATGGCCTTCCCGCGCGACGTCCTGCACCTGCCCACCACCCGCGCGATGGAACACGCCTTCACCGCCACCAGCGGACCCGGCGCGGTGTTCGCCGACTTCGTCTCGGCGTCGGTCGCCCAGGGCAGCCACCTCTACGAAGCCGCGGCGAGCCGCCTCGGCGACGCCGGGCTCAGCCTGCTGGCCGGCACGCTCACCGAGCACGTCAGCGTCGACGAGATCCCGGACGCGCTGCGCACCCGTGTGCTCGCTTACGTCCAGCACCACCTCGACGACCCGAGGCTGTCCCGGGCGACCGTCGCCGCCGCGCACGGGATGTCACCGCGGACGCTGAACCGGCTGTTCGAAGACGAGCCGCACACCGTCACCGACCACATCCGCCGGCTGCGCCTGGACGCCGTCCGCCGGGACCTGCGGGATCCGTTGCTGGCCAACAGAAGTGTCGCGGCGATCGCGGCGCGCTGGTGCTTCGTCGACGCCGCGCACTTCAGCCGGGTGTTCCGCGCCGAGTTCGGGGAGAGCCCGTCGGCGTTCCGGCTCACTTCAGCGCGACCAGACCCACCACGAACAGCCCCGCCGGGACCACGGCCGCCGACAGGCTGATCAGCCCGGTGCCGCCGCGCCAGCCCATCGGCGCCGCGTCGAGCACCATCCCGCGCACGAGCGCCGCTTCGACGACCGCCGTCAGCAGGAATCCGATGCCCACACTGAAGATCGATGCCGCACCGACGAAGAACAGGCCCGACGTCGAAGCCGCGCCGAGCGGCGCCGCGACCTCCCAGCGCACCAGGCCCGCGCTCGCCGCGAGCAGGGCCAGCAGCAGGACGAACGCGACGAGGAACCCGATCCGCGCGCTCGTCTGGTGCTGGGCGCGGGTGAACAGCCAGAACCCCGCGTCGAGCGCCCCGACGACCACGGCGAGCACGAGGAACCCGGCACGGATCGTCAGCACCCGATCACCCTAGCGAGAATCGGCCCGCGCCATGATCGCGGTGGTGTGACCGTCCGGGTCGGTGAAGAACGCCATCCACTCTTCGACGCCGGACTCGTGCCGGAAGATCAGGTGCGGCGCGCCCAGGAACTCGACGCCGCGCTCGCGAAGGGTGTCGTAGGCGGCGTTGATGTCCGGGACGCCGAAGTACAGCACCGACTCCCCGCCCTGCGGCTCGCCCGACGTCAAGAACAGCCGGACGCCGTCGCAGTCGTAGAACGCCAGGTCCCCGTACGTGTAGAGGTGCGGCAGCCCGAGCACGTCGCCGTAGAAGACCTTCGCGCGGCCGAGGTCGGAAACGGTCCGCGAAACCTGCCCGATCGGTCCCAGCACGGCTGCCTCCTCGGTGCTCCGGCCAGCGAGCGCGCTGTCCGCCGGCGCTCCCCGCCAGGCGCGCAGGTCCGCGCGCCCGGTCAGGCCGAGCTTGCGCACGGCGTTGCCGACGTGGAACTTGACCGCGTCCGGGCTGGTGCCGCGGCGGCGCGCGATCTCACGGTTCGTCAGGCCGTGGCGCACCGCATCGACCACCCGCCACTCGGCGGGGGTCAGCCGGTCGGGGTGCCGTGGCCTGCCGCGCTCGCCCACGCGCCGACGATAGCGCCGGAACCCGCGAATTACCCTCCCCCGGCGTCACACGAAGTGCGCTTCGACGCTGCCCAGCGCGCCGAAGTCGGCGACGACGTGGCCGCCCGCGTGGATCGGGCAGGGGGTGGTCGCCGTGCCCGTGGTCACCACGTCGCCCGGGCGGAGGCGGTGGCCGGTGCGGGCCAGCTCCGTCGCGAGCCAGTGCAGGGCCAGCCGCGGGTCGCCGAGGACCAGGCCGCCGTGGCCGCGGGCGAACTCCGCGCCGTCGGCGTGCAGGACCACCGCGTGGCCCGGCAGGTCGAGGTCGCGCCAGCCCGGGACCGCCCGCCCTTCGACGAACCGGCCCGCGCACGCGACGTCGGCCAGCAGCTGCGGGCCGCCCGCGTGCTGGTGGTCGGTGTAGCGGCTGTCCGGCATTTCGAGCGCGAGGAACATCGTGTCCACCGCGTCGAGCACCCCGCCCAGCGACGGCCCCGGGCCGGGGTCGGCCTTCATGCGGAAGGCGAACTCCGGCTCGGCGACGCCCATCGTCATCGTGTCGGCGGGCACCGGGGTGCCCTCGAGCTGGTGGAACCGCTCGAACAGCGCGCCCGGCAACGGGCCGGGCACGCCGAGGTACTGCTGGGCGTACGCCGTGGTCGCGGCGATCTTCCAGCCGCTCACCGGGCCGGCCAGCTCGGCCAGCGCCGCCTGGGCGGCCATCCCCTGCGCCGCGTCACGCGGGCGGGCGGCCTCCGGCAGGCCGTCCAGCCGTGTGCCGGTCCGCCACGCGTCCCAGATCAGCTCCGCCGCCAGCTCGTGCGTCACGCTCGTGATCTTGCCAACCGGAACACCGGGTGTCGATCGGCTTCCGCCTCGAACGCTTCGGCCGGGCCGCTGCCCTTGGCGTCGAAGTAGGGCGCGGTGACCGGGATCTGGCGCACGTAGGCCTGGAGCACCGGCGCCGCGGTCGCGGCGTCGGCCTCCTCGACCTCCCACGTCTCGGTCTTGCGGCCACGGCTGAGCCGGGCGACGGCGTCGGCCCGCAGGTTGTGCACCCAGGCGACGGCGCCGTAGGGCGCGACGAGCCACCGCTCGCCGCCGACCTCGACGACGTTCACCGGGGTCGTGCGCTCGAGACCGCTCTTGCGGCCCTTCGTCGTCAGCAGGACGCCGCCCTTGCCCGCGGCCGGCACGCCGCGCGCGAGCAGCGGCTTCACCAGCGCGTTGACGGTCTTCCGCAGCGTTCCCAGCCGGTACTCCCTGGCCATCATGGGTGCATAGCGTAGGCCCCGGAGAGGTCGCGCACACGCGCCCAAACGCCGTCGAAGCGCTCGGCGTCGACGACCGGCTTGCGCAGCGCCGCCAGCGCGATGGCCTGCTGGGCCTCGGTCGAGCTCGACTTCCCGTTGAGGTCGACGGCCGCGACGCTGAAGTCCTGCACCAGGACCGCGAAGATCTGGTCGACGACGTGGCTGTCGAGCCCGGTGATACCGGCCTGCTCCAGGATCAGCTGGCCGTAGACGACGAGCGTGAACAGCTCGGTGAGCGCGAGCCCGAAGTCGAGGTCGGCCTGCTGGGCCTCGTCCGGCGCGGCCTTGGTCAGCAGCTCCAGCAGCCCGCCGGCCTGCTCGGTGAACAGCGCGACGTTCGGGATGTGCGACGCCTGCGCGTACGCGGCCTTCCAGTCGTGGAACCGGACCTTCGACAGGCCGCGCGCCGGGCCCTGGCGGAAGAGGAACTCGTCGTCCGCCGCGTCGGTGCGGGTCGGCACCGGGGCGTACTCCTGCGGCGCGAACAGGTACGCGGGCATGAACTTCGCGATCAGCGCGAGGTTCACCGCGACCGTGCCCTCGAGCTTCGGCAGGCCGTCGATGTCGTTCTTCGCCATCGCGAGGTAGGTGTCGGCCTCGAAGCCCTTGGCCGCGACGACGTCGGCGACCAGGCCGATCACCTTCTGCGCCTCGGTGGTCACCTTCATCTTGGTGATCGGGTTGTAGAGCAGGTAGCGGCGGTCCTCGGCGTTCGCGCTGCGGAAGTAGTCCACGGCGCGGTCGGAGAACAGCTTCATCGCGGTCAGCCGCGCGTAGGCCTCGACGAACTCGCGGCGCACGTGCGGGAAGTCGGTGACGGGGTTGCCGTACAGGACGCGGTTGTGCGCGTGGGTGATGGCCTCGTACAGCGAGTGCGTCGCCATGCCGATGCCGCCGAAGCAGAGGTTGAACTTGCCGATGTTGACGGTGTTCAGCGCGGCGCTGAAGGCTTCGGCGCCGACGTGCAGGATGTCCTCGGCGTGCACCGGGTAGTCCTCGAGCCGGAACTCGGCGACGTACATCTGCGACGGCACGACGTTCTTCACCACGTGGTAGTTCGGGTGCTCGGAATCGGCGTAGAAGAAGACGTACTGGTCCGGGCCCTCGGCACCGTCGATCCGGCCGAAGACGGCGACCGTGCGGGCGACGTTGCCGTTGCCGATGTAGTACTTCGAGCCGGTGGCGCGGTAGCCGTCGCCGTCCTTGGTGAGCACCAGGTCGGAGGAGTAGATGTCGGCGCCGTGATCCTTTTCGGACAGTCCGAACGCGCCGACGCCACCGGCGTCCAGGGCGTCCGCGGCGCGCTTGCGGGCGACGTCGTTGCCGCTCTGCCACACCGGGCCGAGGCCGAGGATCGTGACCTGCCAGGGGTACCAGTAGTTCAGGCCGTAGAACCCGAGGATTTCCGACAGCGCGGCGACGCGGCTGGTGTCCCAGCGCTTGTCCGGGTTGCCGTCGGCGTTCGCGGCCGGGGTCAGGAAGGTCGAAAAGAGGCCCTCCTTGCCGGCGAACTCGATGAAGTCCGCGTAGAAGGTCCGCGCGTGGTAGTCCTCGGCCAGTTTCGCCTTGCCTCGCTGCTCGAACCAGTCGATGGTGGCCCGGAGCAGCCGGCGCGTCTCGGCGTCGAAGTGGGCCGGGTCGTACTCGTGCGGGTTCAGCAGCATGGGTGAGCCTCCTTGATTACCGACCGGTAACTTAGCAAGTGCGCACGAGTGCGGGCAATCTCACTAGGGGTACGTCACTCCGGTTGGGTACACTGATCTTGCGGGCCGCTCAGTTCTGCCTCGGCCCGCTGCTGTTGTCGACTACCACGCGCCGCGGCCGTTGACCGGTCTGCGCCGGGCAGGACAACCCTTCTCAGGTAACGGAGACCAGGGCGCCCCTGCGCCCGCATGCACTTATGACCAGTTTCGCTGAACTCGGCCTGCCCACCACCATCGTGGACGCGCTGGCCGCACAGGGCGTCACCGAGCCCTTCCCGATCCAGGCGGCGACCCTGCCGCACACCCTCGCCGGGCGTGACGTGCTCGGCCGCGGCCGGACCGGCTCCGGCAAGACCTACGGCTTCGTGCTGCCCATGCTGGCGCGCCTCTCGGCGGGCCCGACGCGGCGCAAGCCCGGCCGTCCGCGCGCGCTGATCCTGGCGCCGACCCGTGAGCTCGCGACGCAGATCGAAGCGTCCATCCTGCCGCTGGCCAAGCCGCTCGGCCTGAAGACGACCACCATCTTCGGCGGCGTCTCGGCCAACCCGCAGATCACCCGGCTGCGTGACGGCGTCGACATCGTCGTCGCCTGCCCCGGCCGGCTCGCCGACCACATGCGCTCCGGGCACGTGAAGCTCGACGCCATCGAGATCACCGTGCTCGACGAGGCCGACCACATGGCCGACCTGGGCTTCCTGCCCGAGGTGCGGCGGATCATGGACGCGACGCCGTCGCGCGGGCAGCGGATGCTGTTCTCCGCGACCCTCGACAACGGCGTCGACGTGCTGGTCAAGCGCTTCATGAGCGATCCGATCACGCACAGCGTCGACTCGGCGCAGTCGCCGGTCTCGACGATGGAGCACCACGTGCTGCACCTCGAGGAGACCCACCGGCTGCCGGTGCTGGTCGACCTCACCGCGGCGCCGGGCCGCACGCTGGTGTTCACCCGGACGAAGAGCCGCGCGAAGGCCCTGACCCGCAAGCTGGTGGCGTCCGGTGTCCCGGCCGTCGAGCTGCACGGCAACCTCGGCCAGAACGCGCGCACCCGCAACCTCGAGGCGTTCTCCTCGGGCGCGGCCAAGACGCTGGTCGCGACCGACATCGCGGCCCGCGGCATCCACGTCGACGACGTCCGGCTGGTCATCCACGCCGACCCGCCCGTCGAGCACAAGGCGTACCTGCACCGCTCCGGCCGCACGGCGCGCGCCGGCGCGTCCGGCACGGTGGTGACGCTGATGACCGACGCGCAGGTCCGCGACGTCCGCGACCTGACCCGCAAGGCCGGCATCAAGCCGACCACCACCCAGCTCGGCCCGGGTCACCCGCTGCTGGCGGAGCTGGCCCCGGGCGAGCGGTCGTTCACGGCGTCCCCGCAGCGGCCGCCGGTGGACAACCGCCCGAAGAAGGTCACGGCCTCGGGCGCGGCACCCGGTGGCGGCCGCGGCCGCCGCGGCGCCCCGGCCACCCCGAAGGACAACCGCGGCGGCGAGCGTTCCCGCGCGGCAGCAGCCCAGTCACGCCGCGACGACCAGCAGCCTCGCTCTGATCGACGCACCTCCGGCGGCGGCCGCCGCTCCGGCGCTCCCGCTGGTTCGGGCGGTTCCGGTGGCTCGGGCGGCGCACGCCGTTCGGGCGCTCCGGCCGCAGCGGCGGCGGGCAAGTCCGGCGGCGGCCGCGGTCGTGGCGGAGCTCCCGCCGCGGGAGCCGGCCGTTCCAGCGGCGGCGCGGCGGCGTTCTCGTCGGGCACCCGTGCGGGTGGGCGACGGGGCCGCTGATCGCGGTACTCCCAGCTGACAACACGACCCCGGGCCGCGTGCCCGGGGTCGTGTTCGTTTCGGGCGGTTCCCCACAACATGATCAGCGTCGGTGCCAGGAAGCGATCTCCGCGTTCTCGGCAGCCGGCCGTTCCGGCGGCTCGGGCACCCGCGCAGGCGGGCGCCGAGGCCGCTGATCGCGGTACTCCCAGCTGACAACACGACCCCGGGCCGCGTGCCCGGGGTCGTGTTCTGCCGGTAGCCCTCGCCGGTCCGGCGTGGGGCGGCAGCGCGTGTCATGCTCCCCGCATGGAGGACACGGAACTGGTGCAGACCGGCATCGGGCTGCTGGCGTCGGTCTACCGTCTTCGGCAGAACCTGCGGGACGGGACCGGCGAGCCCGGCGCCAGCGGGTATCCCGAGCTGCTCGAAGGGGCGCTCGACTTCACCATGACGGCGGACTTCACCCTCCCCGAGGAGCACATCGCCGAGGTTCAGCAGATCGTGAACCAGGCCGTCGACCAGCTGGCGCACCGGCAGGAGGCCGTCATGCGCGGGCTGCTCATGGGGTTCGTCAAGATCGTCGAGGCCTACGAGGAAGACGAGGCCCGGCCCGACGTGCTCGAGGCCCTGCAGCAGCTCCCGCTCGAAGTGGCTACCGAGGAATAGGCACCGTCAGGATCCGGCCCGTTCGCGGGCCCGTCCCGACGCCGTCCAGGCCGTGCCATTCCTGGGTCACCAGGTACAGCGTGTCCTCGCTCAGCGCGCACGCGAAGCACCCGCTGTCCAGCGTCACCCGGTCCAGGACTTCGCCGCCTTCACGGACCCGCGTGCACGACTTGCCCGGGACGTCCGCCACCCAGATCGCGCCGGAGGGGTCCAGGGCAATGCCGTCCGGGACGCCGTCGCCCAGGTCCGCCCACACGCGGCGGTCGGTCAGCGAGCCGTCCGGGGACACGGTGAACGCCGTCAGGCGGTTCGCGTACGACTCGGCCACCACCAGCGTCGCGCCGTCCGGGGTCAGGGCCATGCCGTTGCCGAACGCGATGCCGTCCGCGACCTCGCGAGTCTCGCCGGACGGGGAGACGTACTTGATCACCCCCGGCCGGAAGGCCTCCCGCGCCATCAGGTCGGAGCCGCCGCCGTTGACGTAGCAGCCGCCGTCCGAAGCCACCACGATCTCGTTGAAGCCCGTGCCGCCCAGCTCGGCGTGGATGGACAGGGAGCCGTCCTCGGACAACCGCAGCAGCAGGCCTTCCGACGACGAGATGATCAGGGGGTCGCCGCCGGAGAAGTCGAAGCACATCGGCATCGTCGGGAAGTCCGCGCGGAACACGACCTCACGCTCCCCCGCCGGCGTGACCGCGACGATCTCGTGGGCCAGCCAGTCGGCGAACCACAGCCGGCCGTCGTGCCAGCGCGGGGACTCGCCGAACGCGATCCCGTCGAGCAGCACCCCGGTCATCGCCACACTCCTGCGATCACGGCCACGACCAGGATCTTGACCAGCCAGTCGCCCGCGTGCAAGGCGGCCAGCCGCACCGGCACGTTCTCGTGCAGCACCGATCCGGCCAGGATCAGCACCGGGAACCCCGCCCAGAGCACCAGCGCCAGGCCGAGCGCGCCCGTGACGCCGTCGACGCCCACCGCGGTCAGCAACCCGGCGAACACGGTCACCAGCAGCAGCGTCCGGACGAACTCCGCGGCCATCTTCCACGGCGCCGGCCGCTCGAGCGCCGCCGTGCTCAGGCCGGCCCAGACCTTGCCGAACGTCATGTACCAGGCGGAACTCACCACGAACCCCGCCACGGAGGCCACCAGCACAGCCACGACACCCATCGCCATCTCCTTCGCTCAAGACCTGCTTGCGAAGGGGACGTCGACGCCGTCAGCGGCGCTTCGACATGCCGGGCGAAAAACTTTCTAGAGCGACGACGTCAGCCCGCGGGCCCGCAGCACCGAGCGCTCCAGCGGGCGGAACACGATCAGCTCGATCCCGACGCCGACCAGCAGGATCAGGAAGATCGCCGCGATCACCGTCTCGATGCTGTTGAGCGAGGACCCCTGGTTCAGGTACGCGCCGAGGCCGACGCCGAGCTGCGGGGACAGCGCGATCAGCTCGGCCGCCATCAGCGAACGCCACGAGAACGCCCAGCCCTGCTTGAGCCCGGCGAGGAAGCCGGGCAGCGCGGCGGGCAGCAGGATGTGCCGGGCCGACGACAGCCGTCCCGCGCCCATCACCTGGCCGACGCGCGGCAGGATCGGCGGGATCTGGTCGATGCCCGAGACCAGGCCGTTCGCGATCGACGGCACCGAGCCGAGCAGCACGACGAAGTAGATCGCGCCGTCGTTGATGCCGAACCACAGGATCGCGGCCGGCACCCACGCCACCGACGGGAGGCTCTGCAGCCCGGTCAGCAGCGGCCCGATCGCGGCCCGTACCACGCGGACCTTCGCGACGAGCAGGCCCAGCGGCGTGCCGAGGACGACCCCCGCGAGGAACCCGAGGGCCGCGCGGTGCACCGACGTCCAGACGAACCCGAACACCTCGCCGGTGACGACGCGGCTCCAGAACTCGTCCCACACCGCGAGCGGCGCGGGCAGCTGGGCCTCCGGCCAGAACGCCGCGGCCCACAGCAGCTGCCAGACGACGATCAGCAGGACCAGCGCGAGCACCGGCGGCAGGAACCCCCAGGCGAACCGCTTCCAGAAGCTCGGACGGCGGTCGCCGACCGGGGCGTCGAGCGAGTCCAGTCCGGCGCCGACCGCGTCCAGACCTTCGACGTCGGCCGGCCGGTCAAGCTGCGGCATGGGTGCTGATCACCTCTCGCAGGTGCCCGGTGATCTCTTCGGTCAGTTCCTCGGCGTCGGCCAGCGGCACGTCCGTCCATTCGCGCACGACCCGCCCGGGCCGCGACGACAGGAGCACCACGCGCTGCCCGAGCCGGACCGCCTCGCGCACGTCGTGGGTCACGAACAGCACCGACGTGCCGGTACTGCGGTAGACGCGCAGCAGCTCACCCTGCAGGACGTCGCGGGTGATGGCGTCGAGCGCGGCGAACGGCTCGTCCATCAGCAGCAGCGCCTGCTCCGGATCACCGCCGACCCGCAGGGTCGCGGCCAGCGCGCGGGCCAGGGCGACGCGCTGGCGCATGCCGCCGGACAGCTCGTGCGGCCGCTTGGCGCCCGCGCCGGTCAGCCGGACGAGTTCCAGCAGCTCGGCGGCCTTTTCCCGGCGCTCGGCCCGGCCGAACCCGGCCAGCCGCAGCGGCAGCTCGACGTTGCGCGCGGCGGTCAGCCACGGCATCAGCGCGGCCTCCTGGAACATCACCGCCGGCCGGGACGTGTTGAGCGTGATCTCCCCCGCCGACGGCGCGTCCAGGCCCGCGACCAGGTTCAGCAGGGTCGTCTTGCCGCAGCCGGACGCGCCGAGCAGGCAGACGAACTCGCCGGGCGCGACCGTCAGGTCGACCCCGTCCAGCGCGACCACCGCCCGGCCGGCCGGGCCGAACACCTTGCGGACGCCGTCGAGACGCACCGCGGTCGCGCCGGTGTAGTTGCTCCGGCCGGTCGGGAGGGTGGTGGTCATCGTTGGCTGCCTCTCCGGATCACTTCACGAGTTCGGGGGCGTTCACGGCGGGCTGGTTCTGGGCCTTGAGGACGTCGTTCAGCGGGCCGAAGTCCGCGAAGCCCTTCAGGGCGACCGCCGATTTCACCACGCCCGCCGTCACCGAGTCCTGCGCGAGCTGCGGGAACTCGGCGGGGATCGGGTCGTTGGTGAGCTCGATGTTCGAGAACGCGCGGTCGATGACGGCCTGGCTCAAGCTGCTGCCGGCCAGCTCCTTCAGCGCTCCGTTGACCACGGTCTTCGCGTCCGCCGGGTTGGCCTTCGCCCAGTCGATCGCGGCCAGCTGCCCCTTCAGGATCGCGCGGACGGTGTCCGGGTGCTCCTGCAGGAACTGGCTGCGCACGATGATGACGGTGGTCGGGAACCGGCCGCCGGGCCACAGGTCCTTCTCGTCGACCAGGACCTTCGCACCGGCGTCGAGGACCAGCCGTGACGACCACGGCTCGGGCAGCCAGCCGCCGTCGACCTCGCCCTTCTTGAACGCGTCGAGCGTCTTCGAGTTGTCCAGGTTGGTGATCTTGACCTGGCCGGTCAGGTTCTTGCCCGCGACGAACTTCTTGAGCGCGACGTCCTGGGTGTTGGCCAGCTGCGGGGTGGCGATGTTCTTGCCCTTGAGCGCGTCGACGCTCGCGATGTCCGGCTTGACGACCAGCTGCGCGCCACCGGAGACGGCGCCGGAGATCAGCTGGATGGTGCCCTTGGACTTGGTGAAGGCGTTGATCGCCGGGCCGGAGCCGATGTAGGCGATGTCGAGCGAGTTGCCCAGCAGCGCGTTGACCTCTTCGGGGCCCGCGTTGAACGTCTGGGTGGTGAGCTTGGTCGAGCCCAGCTCCTGCTTGAAGAAGTCCTTCTTGACGCCGATCAGCGCCGGGGCGTGCGTGACGTTCGGGAAGAACCCGAGGCGGACCTCGGTGGCGGCGCCCGCGTTGGCGGCGGGGGCAGCGGTCTCCGCGGCACGGGAACAGCCGGCGAGCACGCCCACGACGGTCAGGGCGACGAGCGCCGAGGCCAGGAAGCGGGTTCTGTGGTGGGTGCGCACGTCAGCGTCGCCTTTCGCGGGGTCGATGTCGGGGGCGAGGTTCGCACGGTCACCCACCCGGGCGCATAGCCATCCGCATCCCGGGAAATCCGGTGAGATTTCTTGACATCGGTGATTCGGGGGCCTAGGTGCAACCGACGGGGGTGCTCGCGCGTGTGCTCTCGACGACTTCGAGGGGGAGCCGATGAAGACAGCGAACGAGGTCCGGGCCGTCATCGTCTCGGTGCTCTTGGCGTGGGCACTAATGACGCTCTCGCCGATCGGGGCCGACTGGCTGACCACGGCCGGTCTGGGCGAGTGGGCCGCGGTGTGGGTGGTGGCCACGGTCCCGATCGGCGTCCTGCTGGCCGGTGGCCTGTTCTGGCTGCTCACCGGACGGGGGCGGCCCGCCTGGCTGCGGTTCCTGCCGCTGTGGGTGTGCCTTCCGACGAGCGTGCTCGGCCTGACCGGCCTGGTCACCGGCTCGGCGTCCCGGGGTCACCTGTTCGTGTTGATCTTCGTTTCGGTCCCGGCGGCGATGGCGTTTCTGCTGCTCATCGTCCGATTGCGAAATGCGGGCAACCGGTCGCGTCATCCGAACGTGGTAGAGGTGACCACGGATTCGGAGGGATGACATGACGAGCACCGCACACCGCACCGGCCAGGGGGCCACCATCCGCGTGGCGCTGGTCGTGCTCTTCGTCGGGCTGGGCCAGGCGTCGTTCGAGTGGCTCCGGTCACTCGGCATGGACGCCGTGACGAGCCTGGTCGTCTGGGCGATCCCGGTCGTCACCGCGGCGGCCGTGACGCTGGTGCTGTGGCTGGCGTCGGACCGCGCGTTCGCGCTGCGGACGTGGCTGCCGGTGAGCCTGTGCATCCCGGTCTACCTGGCCGGGCTCTTCGGCCTGGCGACCGGCACGGCGAGCCTGGTGGCCTCGATCGTCAGCGGCGTCGGGCTGGGGATCACGGTCGTCGCCGTGGCCGGCCTCTACCGGGCCCGCCGCCAGGACGACGCCCGCGAACCGGCGCGCCAGTAGTTCAATGCCGTGAAGGCCACCTTGAGGGACTCAGAGTCCCTCAAGGTGGCCTTCACGGCTTTTCAGCGGCGCAGGAGCAGGGAGACGTCGCCGAACTCGTGCCACAGGTAGCGGCGCTCCACCGCCGCGTCGTAGGCGCGCTGGACCAGCTCCGGGCCGGCCACGGCCTCCAGGAGCAGCAGGTGGGACGCGTCCGGCGCGTGCAGGCCGGTGACGATGCCGTCGACGACCCGGGCCGGGCGGTCCGGGCTCAGGACCAGGTCCGTCCAACCTTCGGTGGGTCCGTCGGCGGCCGACTCCAGGGCGCGGGCCGCCGTCGTGCCCACCGCGACCACCCGGCCGCCGCGGGCCCGGACCCACGCGACCAGCGCCGCGGTCGACGCGGGCACGTGGAAGCGCTCGGCCTGCGGCGGCTCGCCCGTCTCCAGCGACGACACCCCGGTGTGCAGCAGCAGCGGCGCGAACAGCACCCCGTCGGTCACCAGGCGCGTGACCAGCGCGTCGGTGAACGGCCGGGCCGCCGACGGCATCTCCGCGCTGCCCGGCTCGCGGGCGAACACCGTCTGGTAGTCGGCCAGCGGCCAGGCGCGCGGGACGTAGCCGTAGCGGATCGGGCGTCCGCTCGCGGCCAGCAACCCGGGCACCGGGACGGACACCGAAGCCCGCCACAGCCGCGCCTGCCCCGGCACGTACCCGGCCAGCAACGTCAGCGACGCGCCACCGGGCAGCGCCAGCCGCTCCCCCGGCCGGCCGTCGAGCAGCGGGCCGCCGGGCGCGCGCAGCTCGACCACCCACGCGCCGTCGTCCAGCTCGGTCGAGAAGTGGACGACGACCTGCTGCCGGCCTCGGCGGGCGTCGATCGCCGCGGGCAGCGTCCCGGACGTGTTGACGACCAGCAGGTCGCCGGCCCGCAGGTGCTCACCCAGCTCATTGAAGACGGTGTGGTGCACCCCGGCCGGGTCCGCGACCAGCAGGCGGACCTCGTCGCGGGCCAGGCCGCGGGCCTCCGGGGGCGCCGACGCCGAGAGCTCGTCGGGCAGGTCGAACCGGACGCTCATGCGGGCACCAGCAGGTCGGCGGCGCGGTAACGGCCGCTGGCCGGGCGTTCGTCGAGCAGCCGCAGGAACGCCGGGACGGACGTCCCGGGCAGCGGCCGGTCGGAGATGTCCTCACCCGGGAAGGCGAGCTGGTGCATCGCGGTTCGCATGTCGCCGGGGTCGACCGCGTACACGGCCAGGTCCGGGTGTTCCGCGCCGAGCACGGCGGTGAGCTGGTCGAGCGCGGCCTTCGCGGAGCCGTAACCGCCCCAGCCTTCGTAGGCTTCGACGGCCGCGTCCGAGCTGACGCCGACGATCGTGCCGCCGGTCTTCGTCAGGGCGGGCAGCAGCAGCTGGGTGAGCGCGAGCGGCGCGAAGACGTTCACGCGGTAGACGTCTTCCAGCTGCGCCAACGGATAGCGGCGCAGTGGCGGCAGCGGGCTGACGCCGAGGGTGCTGGCGTTGTTGACGAGCAGGTCGAGCGAGGGCCCGGCCGCGGCGGCGAGGTCGGCGCGGTGGGCCGGGTCGGCGACGTCGCCCGGGACGGGTGTGAACCCGGCTTCCCGGGCGGCGGCGGTCAACGCGGAAGCGTCCCGGCCGTCGCCGATGACCGTCCACTTGCGACTCACCAGTGCCGCGGCGAGGGCCTTCCCCAGCCCCGCCGAGGCGCCGGTGATCAGTGCGACTGGCATGGTTCCTCCTTGCAGGGGTACCACACCATCGTTGAACCTCTACATTACTTGAGGTCAACGGTGTGACGGCCGCGCAGCAGCAAATACGCTGCCAGCGAAACGACGAGCCCGACGTAGTACGCGAGATCGGCGCCGTGCAGCACCGCCGCGACCGGGCCGGTGTAGAGCGAGGTGTTCATGAACGGCACCGCCGCCGCGAAGCCTGCGACGAACGCCACGACGGCGGCCCAGGGACGCGCAGTCGTCGCGGCCCGGACGTCGACGCGCTCGCCACCGCGGGTCCGCCGCAGCCAGTCCGGCAGCACGACGCCGAGGAACGGCGGGATCCAGTAGCTGACGAACAGCAGCACGTTCTGGAACTTCGCCGCCAGCTCGCCGCTGTGCATCCAGAGGATCAGCGCGAACGCGAGCACCGTGACGAGCACCGCCGACACCGGGCGCCGCAGCCGGACGCCGACGGTCTGCAGCGCGAGCGAACCGCTGTAGTCGTTCATCGCGTTGGACGACACCGCCGCGAGCGCGATCACCGCGAGCGCCAGCGACCCGAGGAACCCGCCGCCGAGCAGCGCCGCGACACCCGTCGCCGTCTGGTCGCCGAGCGACGTCCCGAGTGCGAGCCCGAGACCTTCGCCGATCGCGTACGACGCCGTCAGCCCGAGGAGCGTGAACCAGAAGACCCCGCGCGACGACGTCTCCGCCGGCAGGTAGCGGCTGAAGTCCGAGGCGTACGGCGCCCAGGAGATCGCCAGCGACAACGCGATCGTCGAGAACAGCACGACGGCGCCGGTGTGGTCGCCGCCGGTCGCGGTGTCGGCCGTCGCGATGGGGTGCCCGGAAAGGACCTTCACGGCGAGCGCGGCGAACGCGAGCACCAGCAGCACGCTCATCACGGCCTGCACGCGGTGGATGAGCGCGTAGCCGAACACGCCGAGGGCGCACTGCAGCACCAGCACGATCAGCACCGCGGCCCAGAACGGCAGCCCGGTCAGCTCGGCCAGCGCCTCGCCGCCGAACAGCCCGACCAGCGCGTCCCAGGCGATCGAGCCGAGCCACTGCACCAGGCCGGGCAGCACCACGCCACCGCCGAACGGCAGGCGCGCGAGGGGCAGCTGGCCGGTGCCGGTGCGCGGGCCCCAGGTCGACAGGTACGCCACCGGCAGCGAGCCGAGCACGGTGCCGGCGAGCATCGCGACCAGGCCCGTCCAGAAGCCGAGGCCGAGCGACGCGGCGAGGGTGCCGGTGAAGACCGCGGTCATCGTCAGGTTCGGCGCGAACCACACGCTGAACTGCCGCCACGGCCGCCCGAACCGGTTGCCCTCCGGGACCGGGGTGATGCCGTGGGTTTCGATCGCCAGGTCCGAACCCCCGGCGGGCATCCGCCCGCCGAAGACCTCGGCGTCGAGACCGCGTCCGCTCATGTCCTGCCTCCACTCGGCTGATCGAGGCAACCCTAGGGCGCGGACGCCCTGGTGACGGCCGTGAGTGCGCGCCGCCACACCGCGGCGGGCACGGCTGCGGGGAGCAGCGCGGGGCGATGTCCGATTGCGCGCCACCACCTCAGGACGCGACCGACCAGCAGGCGCCGGCGCACGATCACCGATCACGAGTGCACGCCGCCGCCCCACGGCGAGCACGGCCGCGAGGGGCAGCGCAGGGCGATGTCCGATTGCGTCACTGCACACGCCACCTCAGGACGCGAGCGACCAACAGGCGCCAGCGCAGGAACACCGATCACGAGTGCACGCCACATCACGGCGAGCACGGCCGCGAGGGGCAGCGCAGGGCGATGTCCGATTGCGCGCCGCAATGCACGCCGCCGCAAGGCGCGGCCGACCGGCTGTCGGCCACGAGCGCGGCCACACCGCGGCGGGCCATTGCCGCGAGGTGCAGCGCGGGGCGATGTCCGATTGCGCCACAACGCACGCCGCCGCAAGGCGCGGCCGACCGGCTGTCGGCCACGAGCGCGGCCACACCGCGGTGACCCACCTCGCGAAGAGCAGCGCGGGGCGATGTCCGATTGCGCGCCACCACACCGGCCGTCCGGCTGCCGGCCACGAGCGCGCCGCCACCCCACCGCGAGGGCGGCGTCGTGATCACCCGAAAGGCGCATCCGCTCGGTGTAACGCGACGGCCCGAACGGGCGAATCAGCGATTAGCCGGCCGGGGAGGGGTTCGCGTGGTGCAGCACCCCCGGACCGTCGTGATGACCGGTCTGCTCACCGCCGGGTTCGGGCTCGGCGTTACCGCGCTGGCGCTCAAGGTCGCCGAGGGCAGCCACGCCGCGCTCGACACCGCCCTCAGCACCACCACCGGGTTCCTGTTCCTGCTGGCGGGCGCGGTCGCGCACGTGCGGCGGCCGGCCAATCCGATCGGTGTGCTCATCGCGCTCGTCGGGGTCGCGTTGTTCCTGGAAGACCTGCAGTTCACCGGGAACCCGGTGCTGTACACGATCGCCGTGCCGCTGCGGGCCGCGTCCAGCCCGGTGATCGCGCACCTGGTGCTCGCGTTCCCGCACGGCAGGCTGCGGTCGCGGTGGGAGCGGCTGCTCGTGGCCTCCTCGTACCTGGTCGTGCTCGCGCTGGGCGTGCTCGGGCTGCTGTTCAGCGACGACCCGCGCGACCTGCTGGCGATCTCCGCCGACCACAACGGCCGCGGCGTCGCCGACCGTGTCCTCGGCCTGGCGGCCGCGGTGATCAGCGCCGGCGTGGTCGTCGTGCTGCTGTACCGGTGGCTGACCGGCCGGCTGCCGCAGCGGCGGCTGCTGTCCCCGGTGATCACGATCGCCCTGCTCGGCGCGCTGACGTCGGCGGCGGGCACGGCACTCGGCGACGGGCAGCCGCTTTCGGAGCCGCTGCTGCAGATCTACCGGGTCTCGTTCTGCCTGTGGCCGCTGGCGTTCCTGGCCGGCGTGCTGCGCGCCCGCGTCGGCAACGCCGAGATGATCCGGCTGCTGCTGGAGCGCGACGGCACCGGGCTGGCCGCGCTGGTGCAGGACGACGAGGTGTGGAAGGACAGCCGGTCGATCGACGCGCTCAACGCGGCCGCCGGGCTGGTGCTGGACAACCAGCGGCTCACCGCCGAGCTCGAGCAGCGCCTCGCGGAGGTACGCGCGTCGCGGGCCCGGCTCGTCGCGGCCGGCGACGACGAGCGCCGCCGCCTGGAGCGTGACCTCCACGACGGCGCCCAGCAGCGGCTGGTCAGCGTCGTGCTGCTGCTGCGGCTGGCCGACCGCCGCGCGGAGCTGCCGCCGGACGTCCGCACGCTGCTGAAGAGCACGGTCGACGAGCTGCAGACCGCGATCACCGAGCTGCGCGAACTGGCCCGCGGCATCCGGCCGGCGATCCTGACCGAGGCCGGACTCGGCGCGGCCGTCCGGTCGCTGACCGACCGGATCCCGATGCGGGTGACGCTCTCGGCGGACCCGGTCCCCCGCCTCGACGCCGCGGTGGAGGCGACGGCCTACTACGTGACGTCGGAAGCCCTGACGAACACGTTGAAACACGCCCGGACCGACCACGTGGACGTCCGCATCGCGGTGGACGGCGGCCGGCTGCGGGTCGAGGTGACCGACCACGGCGTCGGAGGCGCGTCCGCGGACCAGGGCTCGGGCCTGGCCGGGCTGCGCGACCGCGTCCAGGCCCTGGGCGGCGAGCTGAGCGTCGACAGCGGCAGCGGGGGCACGACGGTGTGCGCCGTCATCCCCCTGGCCGGCTGAGCAGCTGCGCCCGCAACGCCCGCGCCAGCCACCCCTCGAACCGCTCGGCCGTCCAGCCGCGCTCGACCGTGAGCACCCGGTGGGTGTCCGGCGACATCAGCAGGTACACGACGTCGGCCGCCTCCTCTTCGGGGATCCCGAGTGCGCCGCGGTCCGCGAGCCGCCGGGCGATCCGGGACTGTCCCGTGTGCCGCTGGGCGCGGGCGGTGGCCAGCAGCTCCGCCGCCTCCGAGTCGATCGACGCCGCTTCCACGAGGACACGCTGAATCGCCGCCGAGCGCGCCATCACGCCGGTGTGGATGCGCGCGAAGGCGTCCAGCAGCGCGCCCGGATCGGGGTCGGTCAAGGCGGCCTGGACCTCGGGCCGGTGCTGGAACTCGACCGGCTCGTCGTCCCCGCCGAAGGCGACGTCGAGCACCGCCTTGAGGATGCCGCGCTTCGAGCCGAACTGCCGGTACACGGTGGCCACCGGCACGCCGGCCGCCGACGCGACGGCGTCCACCGTGGCCGCCGGGTAACCGCGGGCCACGAAAACCCCGTGGGCGGCTTCGACGACCGCCGCGCGGGTCGCGCGGACCTGCTCCCGGCGTCGCGAGTTGTCGTACCGCCGCTTGACAGGCTCGGTCATATTGGTGACAGTAGCACTCTCACCAAATCTCGGAGGACCGCCATGGGCGTCGAGGAGAACAAGAAGGTCGTCGAACGCTTCGAAGCGCTGATCGTCACGCAGGAGCTGGACCTGCTGGACGAGCTGTGCACGCCGGACCTGGTCAACCACGCCCTCGCGGCGGACCGGCCCGCCGGGCTCGCGGGCACCCGGGAATTCCTGAGCAGTCAGGGGAAAAGCCACTTCGCGGTGCAGCACTGGCCCGAGAAGACGGTCGTCGCGGAGGGCGATCACGTCGTCTGGTTCGGCGTCCGCGGCGGGTACTGGCCGGGCGGGAGCCTGCTCGGCGTCGAATGCCCCGAAGGCGACTACGCGCGCGGATTCACCGTGATGTACCGCCTGGAAAACGGGAAGATCGCCGAACGCTGGGCCGTGCGCGACGACCTCGGCATGCTGCGCAACCTCGGGGCCGCGATATGAAAAGGCCCCCTCGCCAGGCTGGCGAGGGGGCCTTTCACCGAGAGTTGACTAGACGAGCAGCAGGAACAGCAGCCCGTTGGGCGTGCCGAGACCCGTCACGTCGTCGTAGCCCGGGGTCGTGTGGATGGTCAGACCCTGGTAGTCGAGCGTGCGCACCGAGGTGAGCAGGCCGTCCGAAGCGTCGACCGAGTTCGCGTAGTCGACACGCTCCACTGCGGCGTCCACGTGCTTCACGTCGCTGATCGCCGGGGTGCGGGAGGTCAGCTTGTAGATCACGGGGTTGATGAAGCCGTGGTGGAAGTGGTCGAAGCTGTCGGCCACCGCCATGATGCCGGCGAACACCGGCGACGCGAGGCTCGTGCCGCCGATCCGGTACTGGTCGTAGTAGGCGCCGTCCGGGAAGGTCTGCGTCTGGCCGACCAGGAAGCCGGTGTTCGGGTCACCGATCGCCGAGATGTCCGGCACGACGCGGCCCTTGGCGTTCCCGGTCTGGTTCTTCTTCGCCAGCGCGTCCGGCACGACACCCTTCTGGTAGAAGGGCTGCGCGAACAGCCGGCTCGTGCCGCCACCGGAACCGCTGGTGTAGGCCGCCGGGCCGTAGACGCCGTTGGTCAGCGAGGACTTGCTGGTCTCCCAGCCGGTCTCGAAGATCCGCTTGCCGTCCTTGCCGATCGCGATGGACGTGCCACCGACCGCGGTGATCCACGGAGCGGAGGCGGAGAAGTCCGGCGACGGCGTGCCGAGGCGCGCGACCTCGTCACCGTTGTCGCCCGAGGAGAAGTAGACGCCGATGCCCTCGAGCACCGCCTGCAGCGAGATCTGGTTGAAGACCTTGACCTCGTCGGCCGGGATGTCCTCGCCGGTGTCGCCGTAGGAGTTCGACACGATGTCGGCCTTGTGGCCGGCGATCACGTAGTTCAGCGCCTCGTCGAGGGCGTTGTCCTCGCAGGACTCGCCACCGACGTAGAGGATGTTCGCGCCCGGCGCGAGACCGTGGGCGGCCTCGACGTCGAGGGTCTCCTCGCCGTACCAGCCCGCCGCGTCACACTGGTCCGGCGGCTCGAGAACCGGGTTCGCCGGGAAGACGTGCTGCGAGAACTGGCTCTGCTTCAGCGGGTGCTGCGGGTCGTTCTTCTTCGCGTAGGTGCTCGCGTCGGCGTAGATGGTCGGCGAGGCGAACGCGTCGACGATGGCGATCGTGGTGCCCTTGCCGTCCGCGCCGACCTTGTCGACGCCGTAGGCCGACCGCAGCTGCGCCGGGGTGTAGCCGCACGGGGCGTACGGCAGGTGCTTGCCGTTGTAGGCGGGGTCGGTGGTGTCGACCTTCTCGCCGTAGTAGGCGCTGCACGGCTTCGCGTTGCGGAAGCCGGGGCCGGGCGCGACGTCGGACGGCGTCCCGGAGCCGGTGGCGTGGTCCGGCTTGAACAGGTTGGTCGCCTGGTCCACGCCGACGACGCCGAGCACGTCGCTCGCCAGGTTCGCGGGCACCGAGAGGTTCTTGTCGGCGGCGCGGAGGGTCTGGCCCTTGACCTTGTACTTGCCCAGCTTGACGCCGAACGCGTTCTGCGTCTGGTCGGCGGTGCCGGTGGCCTCGACGTAGGCGCGGTTCGACGGGATGTCACCGATGCTGAAGCCGCTGCCGGTCAGCCACGCCTTGACGGCGTTGACAGTCGCATCGCTGGCGGCGAAGCGGTCCCGCACCTGGTCGGTGCTCAGGAACTGGCGGTAGGTCTTGCTGTCCGGGTCGGACACGGCCTGGGCCAGCGCCTCGGCACCGGCGTTGTCGCGCTGGTTCAGGTAGACGCGGAAGCTCAGCTTCGCCGCGGGCGCCGTGTCGGCGACCTTCGCCTGCGCGTTCGCCCACAACGGGTGCGACTGCGGAATGTCCTGACGCCCCTGCGCCGACGCCGCCGCGGGCATGGCTGCGGTGAGACCACCCACCACCGCGAGCGAAAGGAGCAGGGTGGAGCTTCTTCGCACAGAAATCTCCCTCTTTTGAATCGGCCCCCAGTAAAGGACCTGGAACACCGGACGAGACTAGATCGGGGTTCCGCTTCCGGGGAAGTACTTGCGGAACCGTTATCTGGTCGCGAATTCACGGGGTCAGGGCCGTGGTACGGAAATCCGATTTGTCTTGCGAAATACGCGAGGATTGATCCCGGATGCGCGGTAAGTCCGGTTCGTGGCCGTATTACGGACCACGCCGGTGGGGCGTTCGCCACCTACGAAAGTCGGTCGCTCCGTCCACTCCGGACAGTCCGGCCGTGACGGCACTTAGGCCGTCGCCGGGTTGGGTCGCGCGCGGCAGGGCGCGACGGTACAGCACCTCGCGGACCACGGCCACGTAATGCGGCTCGGCCAGGTCGCCGCGATCACCAGGACGCCTGTCGCCGGGTTGGGTCGCGCGCGGCGGTACAGCACCTCGCGGACCCCGGCCACCAAACGCGCGGGCGACCAGGCGTCAGACCTGCGCCGCCAGCCGACGATCCACTTCCACCGGGGAAAACACCGACTCCACCACCATCGCCACCGCACCGGCCACCGCGAGCCCCGTGCCGCCGATCTCCACCTTCAGGCTCTGCGTCGCGCGCGGCAACGCCCGGCGGTACAGCACCTCGCGGACCCGGCCACCAAACGCGCGGCCGACCAGGCGTCAGACCTGCGCCGCCAGCCGACGATCCACTTCCACCGGGGAAAACACCGACTCCACCACCATCGCCACCGCGCCGGCCACCGCGAGCCCCGTGCCGCCGATCTCCACCTTCAGGCTCTGCGTCGCCCGCGGCAACGCTCGCCGGTACAGCACCTCGCGGACCCCCGCGACGAAATGCGGCTCGGCCAGGTCTCCCGCGATCACCAGGACTCCCGGGTTGACCACCGACACCAGCGTCGCGAGCACCTCCCCCACCTGGCGGCCGGCGAACTCGGCCAGCCGGACCGCCGCCGGCTCGCCCGCCAGGATGCGGTCGCGGACGCCCGAGCCCGACGTCGTCGGCAGGCCCTGTTCGGTCAGGCGTGCGGCCAGCGCGCCGCCGCTGGCGACCGCCGCCAGGCAGCCCACGGAGCCGCACATGCAGCGGGCCTCGGGGAAGCCCGGCAGCCGGATGTGCCCGATGTCGCCGGCCCCGCCGTCGACGCCGCGGTACACCTCGCCGCCGATGACCAGGCCGGCGCCGATCCCGGTGGACACCTTGACCACGACCAGCGCGCGCGACTCCGGGTGCCTCGCGCGGTGCTCGCCCAGGGCCATCAGGTTGGCGTCGTTGTCGACCAGCACCGGGGCGCCGAAGCGCTCACCGAGGTACTCGTCGATCGGGTAGCAGTCCCAGCCGGGCATGATCGGCGGCTGCGTGACCCGCGCCTGGCCCGGCTCGACCGGCCCCGGCACGGAGATCCCCACGCCGCAGACCGGGACGTCGGCCTCGGCCAGCATCTCCTCGAACCACTTCGCGATCCGGCCGAGCACGGGTTCCGGGCCGTCGGCGACCCGCAGCGGGCCCTCGCGGTGCGCGAGCCGCCGTCCGGACAGGTCGGTGAGCGCGACCTCGGCGTGCATCGTGTCGACGCTGGCGGCGAGGACGACGGCGTGCCGGTCGTCGAACCTCAGGTTCCGCGCCGGGCGGCCACCGGTGGAGTCCTCCTGCCCACCCTCGGCCAGCAGGCCCGCCGACTGGAGCAGGTCCAGCCGCGCGGTCAGCGTCGAGCGGGACAGCCCGCTGCGCGTGAGCAGGGCTTTCCGCGTGGTCGCCTGGCCGGTCCGGACCAGCCGCAACAGCTCTCCGGCGCTGGTCGGCGTCGTCATCCCGGGCCCCCTTCGCTGTGGCCCGCATCATCCCAGGACGTACTTTTGTCCATTGACAAGACATAAGTAGGAGATAGATTGGACACATGGACGTAACATGGGGGTCCGCCGAGGCCGTCCTGGCCGACAACTGGATCGGCGCGTCGACCGTGCCGTCCCGCGGGCTCTACCCGCACCAGTGGAGCTGGGACTCGGCCTTCATCGCCTTCGGCCTGCGCCACCTGGCGCCCGAGCGCGCCCGGCGTGAGCTGGTGACGCTGTTCTCCGCGCAGTGGCGCGACGGCCGCGTCCCGCACATCCTCTTCAACCCGGACACCCCGCCCGAGGCGTACTTCCCCGGCCCCGCGTTCTGGCGCGCCGGGCGGACGTCCGGGCTGGTCCAGCCGCCGGTGCACGCGCGTGCTGTGCTGGCCGTGCACCGCGCCGACCCGGCGGGGTCCGGCGCCGAGACCTTCCTCGCCACGCTCTACCCGAAGCTCAAGGCCTGGCACGGATACCTGCGGACCTACCGCGACGCGGGCGGGCGCGGGCTCGCCTCGATCGTGCACCCGTGGGAATCGGGGATGGACAACAGCCCGGCGTGGGACGGCCCGCTTTCGCGCGTCACGCCCGCCGACCCGGCCGGGTTCGTCCGCCGCGACCTGCAGCACGGCCACGCCGCCGACCGCCCGAGCGACGAGGACTACGGCCGGTACGTCCGGCTGGCCTCGGCCTACCGCGACTGCGGTTACCTCGACGAGCGCTGGGCCGACGTCGACGGCGGCTTCACCGTCGAAGACCCGGGCCTCAACGCGCTGCTGGCCGACGCCGAGCTGGCGCTGGCCGAGATCGCCGACGTGCTCGGCCTGCCCGCGGCCGCCGCCACGCACCGCGACAGCGCGGCCCGGGTCGCCAAGGCGCTGCAGGAAACGTTGTGGGACAGCGCGTCCGGCTTCTTCTTCGCCCGCGACGTCCGCACCGGCGAGCGCACCCGCGAGTACACCTGCGCCGGGCTGCTGCCGCTCGTGCTGCCGGACCTGGCCGTCGCGCCCGCCCTGCTGGCCACCGCCACCGGGCCGCGCTTCCGGCTCGGCCAGGTCCACGGCGTGCCGAGCTACGACCTGACCGCGGCGGACTTCGACCCGGGCCGCTACTGGCGCGGGCCGTCGTGGTTCAACGTCGGCTGGCTGGTCCGGCAAGGCCTGCTGCACCACGGTGAGCACGCGCTGGCCGCGTGGCTGCGCGACGACCTCGTCGCAACCGCCACGGGCACCGGCTTCGCCGAGTACGCGGACCCGTTCACCGGCACCGGCCACGGCGCCCGGTCGTTCGGCTGGACCGCGGCGCTGACCGTGGACCTGATGTCCACAAAGGACACACAGGGCCGACAAGGCCGACAAGACTGACGGGCGGCCCGCCCAGCCGCGTCGGGGGCGGGTGGGCGGGCCGCCCGGCACCGGAAAGCGTTTTCCCTCTTGCTGGACAAGGCATGCCCGGGGGACCCGCACCACCCCCAGCCGGGTGCGGGTCCCCCGAGGTTCGGTGTGGCAGGTGCTCCGGTTTCCGCGGCGGCGGACCGGGACGGACACCGAAGAGCCTGCCGACTCCGGTGTCCTGTCAGGATTTTCGCAGTCTACCTTTACGACGTCCCGGGCAAACGTGCATTTTTCATGGTCCACAGCGTGAATCGGGCACTAGGCGAACCCTACGCCGGACGACAGCAGGACGAACGCCCGATCGGCGGCGGCGACCGCGTCCGGATGGCGCTCTCCGGCCGGGATCCCGGCCGCGACCGCGTCCATGTTCGCCGTCGCCAGCAGCCGGCGGACGGCCGCGATCTGCGCCGCCGCCAGCTCGGCGTCCGGGGCCGGCACGCCCGCCTCGGCCAGCGCGGCGGCCAGCGCGGCCTCCCCCGCCGAGCTGAACTCCGCCAGCCGCGCCACCAGCGCCGGGGTGCCGGTGACCAGCCGGAACACCGCGACGACCTCGGGGGCGTCGCACAGGCCGGTCACCGGTTCGCGCTCTTCGAGGCCCCGGAGGAACGCCTCCCGCAGCGCCGCCAGCGCACCCTGCCCGGGACGGCGCGCGCGGACGACGTCGGCCGCGTCCGTCTCGTGGTCGGCGAACCGGTGCAGCACCAGGTCCTCCTTGGTCGGGAAGTAGGCGAAGAGGGTCCGCTTGGACACCTCGGCCACCCGCGCCACCTCGGCGACCCCGACGGCGTCGAACCCGCGCTCCAGGAAGAGCGTGATCGCCGCCGTCGAGATCGCCGCCCGCGTGCGGAGCTTCTTGCGCTCCCGCAGGCCCAGTTCATCGGTCACGTCACTCAGCGTAGCGCCGGACCTCAGACCTTCCGCAGGCCAGGCGTCCCCGCTTGCACTACGTAGCTGGCGTCGTTCTTGATGACGACCTTCGCGGGGTCGTAGACGCTGGTGTCGGACGTCGTCATGAAGTCCGCCCGCGTCTGCGAGGGCGTGGTCGTGACGCGGACGTAGCCGCGCTCGCCCTTGCAGTACTTGACGTGCGGGTTGTTCGCCAGCCACGCCGCGGTGGGCGGGGTCGCGGTGTCGCTGTTGCTCGTCACCGACGTCGTCACCAGCTCCGAGCCGATGATCGGGTCGCTGTGGTCGAAGTAGTCCAGGCGCAGGTCGGCGGCCCAGTGCCGGTGGACGTCGCCGGTCAGCACGACCGGGTTGGCCACCTTCCGGTCGACCCAGCCCTTGGCGATCCGGTCGCGTGAAGCCTCGTAACCCTGCCAGGAGTCGGGGCTCTCGCAGGTGGCCTTGTTGCCGTCGCCGTCGCGCGTGGCGAAGAAGACCTGCTGGCCGAGGAAGTCCCACGTCGTCGGGTGCGACTCGAACTGCTTGAGCAGCCACGCCTCCTGCGCGGTGCCGAGGATGCTGCGGGAGGTGCTGCGCATGTCGGTGCACGCCGGCCCGGTCGAGCCGGACGGGTCCGCGACCTGGGCGTTGCGGAACTGCCGGGTGTCGAGCATGTGGAAGCGGGCGAGGTTGCCCCAGACGAACTGGCGGTACAGCTGGATCGACGCGCCGTTCGGCTTCGCCGTGGACCGGATCGGGGTGTGCTCGTAGAAGGCCTGGAAGCCGGCGGACTTGCGGGCCGTGGACGCGGGCGAGGTGGTGCCGTTCCAGTTGTTCATCACCTCGTGGTCGTCGAACACCACCATCCACGGCGCGATCGCGTGCGCGGCCTGCAGGTCGGCGTCGGTCTTGTGCTGGCCGTGGCGGGCGCGGTACAGCGCGAGCGTGGTCGTGTCCTCGGGGACGGCCAGGCTGCGCGGGTTGCGCTCCGCCGCGGCGCGGCCCGACTTCTTCTCGTAGATGTAGTCGCCGAGGAACAGCACCAGGTCCGGGTCGTCGGCCACGACGCCCTTGTACGCGTGGTAGTAGCCCTCCTCCCAGTGCTGGCAGGAGGTGAAGCAGTACTTGAGCTGGTTGACGGCGGCGCCGGCGGCGGGCGCGGTGCGCGTCCGGCCGACCGGCGAGATGTAACCGGAGGTCTTGAAGCGGTAGAAGTACTCGCGGGCGGGCTGCAGGCCGACGGGTTCGATGTGGACGCTGTGCGCGGACGCGCGGACCGCGTTTACCGAGCCGCTCTGCACGATCGAGCTGAACGCGGCGTCGTTCGCGATCTCCCAGTCGACCGCGTACGTCGCGTCGGGCATACCGCCGAAGCCGTCGGCGTTGAGCGGCGCGGGCGCGAGTCTCGTCCACAGCACCACGCTGTCGGGCAGCGGATCGCCGGAGGCGACCCCGAGCTGGAACGGATCGTGGACGGCGGGCGCGGCCGCGGTGGTGCGGGCGTTCGCCCACGACGGCAGCGCCGCCGAAGCCGCGGTGGCGGTGACTGCGGCGAGCCCGCCGAGGAGCACCCGGCGCCGGTTGACCTGACTCATGTCGGAAGTCCTTTCGGGAGGGGAAGACGCGCTCAGGCCGCGAAGTCGGTGATGCCGTCGCTGCAGGACTTCAGGTCCGGCTTGCCGGTGGTGTAGTTCGCGACGCAGACCTTGTAGAAGACCCAGCCGCCCTTCGCGACGGTCACGGCCTTGTCGACCGTCGTGCCCTCACCGCCGGAGTTCCAGACGTAGAACGGGCCGGCGCCGCCCTTGAGCCAGTACGTGACGACCGCGGAGTAACCGTCGGCGTCGGTGTCGTAGACCAGGAAGTGCGAGTCGGACGAGCGGTACACGCCCTCGCCGGCGCAGGCGTCGGCGCACTGGCCGCTGCCCGTGCCGGTGCCGCAGTCGGGCGCGATCCGCGTGTCGGAGCCGGTGTAGACGTAGGTGTCCGAGATGTAGCCGCCGAGCGCGGGCACGTAGTCCCACAACGTGCTCGTGCCGTAGGTCCCGGTCACGGACGCGCCGACGGTCTGGCAGTCGATGGTCACCGACGCGCCGTTCGCGACGGTCTTGACGGCCGTGGCGCTCGCGGTGGGCGCCCGGCGGACGTTCAGCGGGTCACCCGCGGTCTTGACGGTGCCGGTCGCCGCGGCGGACGCCTCCACCGCACCGCCGACCGCGAGCGTGGCGACCGCCGCGAGGACGACCCCGATCCCGGCGCTACGCCGGAGGTTCAAACGCTTCATGGCGGCAGCGTGACTTCGGGCCGTACACGTCTCGTACAAAGGCCTGGACCTGCGTACAGACACTCCGAATGGATCTATCGGCCGAGGTGGTGGAGAAATAACATCCGGGCATGGGGGAACTCATCGGGCAGGTTGAGGCCACCTCGCTTACCATCCGCGTCCTCGGTCCGCTGGAGGTCACCGCCGCCGGGCGGGTGATCCCGCTCGGCGGGCCGAAGCCCCGGCTGCTGCTGGCCGCCCTGGCGCTGCAGCCGAACGTCGTCGTGTCGACCGACGTGCTGGTGGAGGTCCTGTGGCCGGATTCGGCGCCGCGCTCGGCCGCGGCGAACATCCGGACGTACGTCCATTCGCTGCGAAGACGGTTCGCCGAGATCGACCCCGACCTCGGCGAGCGGATCAGCAGCCGGGCCTCCGGCTACCTGCTGACCGCGTCGCCCGCCGAACTGGACCACCTCGCGTTCACCGCGTCGGCGGGCGAGGCGCAGGAAGCGCTCGACCGCGGGGACGCCGAGAGCGCGCTCAAGGTGCTCGACCGCGCCGATGCCCTGTGGCGCGGCGAAGTCCTCGAAGGACTCCCCCACGACCATAGCTGGGGCGCGACCGTCGCCCGGCTCGCCGAGCTGCGGCTTTCCGTGCAGGAACAGCGGTTGCGCGCGCGGATCGACCTCGGCCGCTGCGGCGAGGCCGTCGCCGAGCTGCGCGGCCTGGTCACCGAACACCCGCTGCGGGAAGAGCTGTGGGCGCAGCTGATCGTCGCGCTGCGCGCCGCGGGCCGGACCGCCGACGCCGTCGAGGCGTACGAATCGGCCGAGCGGGTGCTGCGCGAGGAGCTCGGCGCCGAACCCGGCGCCCGGCTGCGGGAGCTGCGCGCGACGCTGGTGGTGTCCGAGAGCGGGCCGGCCACGCGCCCCGCGGACGTCGCCCCGGTCTGCCAGCTGCCCCTCGACCTGCCGGACTTCACCGGCCGCGACGACGTCATCCGCGAGGTCGTCGCGCTGATGCGGGAGCGGGCGGACTCGGGCAATCCCGCGGTGATCGTGCTGTCCGGCGCCCCCGGCGTCGGCAAGTCGGCGGTCGCGGTCCGCGTCGCCCACGCCGTGCGCGACGACTTCCCCGGCGGGCAGCTGCACGTCGACCTGGCCGGCACGTCGTCGTCGCCGCGGGCGCCGATGGGCGTGCTCGCCGAACTGCTGCACGCACTGGGCATCCCGGACGCCGGCCTGCCGCGCGAGCTGGCCGAACGCGCCGCGCTGCTGCGTTCCCGGCTGGCCGGGCGCCGGATGTGCGTCGTGCTCGACGACGCCGGCAGCGCCGCCCAGGTGCGCCCGCTGCTGCCCGGCGCCGGAGCGTGCGCGGTGCTGGTGACCAGCCGCCTCCGGCTGCCCGGGCTCGCCGGGGCGAAGCCGGTGGACGTCGACCTGCTGCCCGAGGCCGAGGGCGCGCGGCTGCTGGAGGGCATCGTCGGCGCCGAGCGCGTGGCCGCCGAGCCGGAGAGCGCCGCGGCGATCCTGCGCCAGTGCGGGCACCTGCCGCTGGCCATCCGGGTGGCCGGCGCGAAGCTCACCCACCGGCCGGGCTGGACGCTGCGGCTGCTGGCCGACCGGCTGCGCGACGAGCGCCGGCGCCTCGACGAGCTGCGCGTCGGCGACCTCGCCGTCCGCGCGAGCGTGACCCTGTCCTACGACCTGCTGCCGATGTCGGCGGCGACGGCGTTCCGCGGGCTCGGGCTGCTGGGGCCGGTGCAGTTCCCGGCGTGGGCGGTCGCCGCGGTGCTGGGCCGCCGGGAAGCCGACGACGTGCTCGACGTCCTGGTCGACGGCCACCTCGTCGAGCTGGTCGGGTCCGACTCCGCCGGGCAGCCGCGCTACCGGCTGCACGACCTGCTGCGCGTGTACGCCGTGGAGCTCGCGGAGCAGAGTGACGCCGCGAAGACGCGCGCCGGGCTCCGGCGGGTGCTGGAGGGCTACCTCGCGCTCGCCCTCGAAGCGGCGCGGCGGATGCCGCTCCACTTCTTCGGCATGTACTGCGACGACGAGCTGCCCCGGCCGCAGCTGCCCGCCGACGTCCTGCCGGACGAGACCGCGGCGTGGTTCGCGGCCGAACGGCACACCAGCGTCGCGGCGGTCTCGCTGGCCGCCGAGCACGGGTTCGACGACCTGGCCTGGCAGCTGGCGTCCGCGCTGACGCCGTACTTCGACCTGCGCGGCCACCAGGACGACTGGCACAGCACGCACACCATCGCCCTCGCGTCGGCCCGGCGCACCGGCTCGCTGCGCGCCGAGGCGATCGTCCAGCGCAACCTCGGCCAGTACCTGCTCTACCAGGACGAATACGCCGAGTCCCGGGTCGCGTTCGAGGAGTCGAGGGCGCTGTTCGAGCGGGTCGGCGACGCCCAGGGGGTCGGCATCGCGCTGACCGGGCTCGCCACGATCCTGCGCATCGAGGGTGCGGACGACCGCGCGCTCGACCACTGTCACGAGGCGCTGAAGCTGTTCGCCGAGGCGGACGACCCGCACGGCGAGGCCGTGGCCCGGATCAGCGCGGGCGCGGTCTGGATGTCGCGCGGCTGCTACGCGGCGGCGAAGCGCTGGTTCACCGACGCACTCGAGCTGGCGGCCGCGATCGGCGACCGGCACCGCGAGGCCCACGCGTTCAAGCGGCTTGGCCTGCTCCACCAGCACCAGGGCGACCTGGCGGCGGCCCGCGAGCACGTCGACCAGGCCATCGCGATCTTCACCGAGCTGGGCGACGACCACTGCGTCGGCTACGCGAACCAGAACCTCGGCGAGCTGTGCCTGCACAGCGGCGATTTCGCGCACGCGCAGCTGCTGCTGGTGAACTCGCTGTCGGTGCACCGCCGCAACGGCGACCGCCGCTCGGAGGCGGAGGTGTCCCAGCTGCTCGGCGAGCTGCACCGGGCGCTGGCGCAGCCGGAGCGGTCGCGGACGTATTCGGAACGCGCGCTGGCGATCTGGCGCGAACTGTCCGCGCGTCCCACGGACACCGCCGCGCCGGCCGCGCCGTCTTCGGAGCCGCCGCACACCGTCTCCGCCTGAGCTCCCGGCGAACGCCATGAGGGGCACCTTCAGGGCTTGTTTGTCCCTGAGGGTGCCCCTCATGGCGTTCGCGGCTCGGGCTTGAGCGGTTTTGTACGGATCATGTATGGCGCCCCGGCAGTCTTCGCCACGTTCGAGTGAACGAGTGCGAAGGGAGTCCGGCGATGATCCGGATCAGGAAGACCGGCCGCGTGACCGCGGTGGTTCTGGCCGCGGGTGCGGTCACGGCGCTGGCCGGAGCCCCCGCCCAGGCCGCGACGGCCGCGGCGACGGGAAGCTGGACCGCCGACTTGTCCACTGTGGACAGCGACGACGTCAACGTCACCGGCGCGGGCGGGACGCTCACGCTGGCCGACGCGGCGTGGCACAGAACCGCGCGGGTGTTCGCGGGCAGTGAAGGCAGCCTGCTCCTCGCGGAGCACGCGCTGGGCGCCCCGGCCAACCGCGTCAGCGCGGCGCTGACCGCCGACACCCCGAAGGGCACGAGCGTCGAGGTCGACGTCCGCGGCCGGACCGGCGTGAACGACTGGACGGAGTGGACACCCGCGGGCACGACGCTGGGGGCGACCGTCGGCTCGGTCCAGGTGCGGATCAGCCTGCACAGCACCACGGACGGCGTGCGCCCGGCGGTCCGGAACGTCGCGCTCAGCGCGGACTCCGCCCCGCAGGTCAACGCGCTGGCCGCGACGACGGCGTCGACCTACAAGGTCTACGGCACCCGCGAGGGCCTGGTCGGCGGCACGACCGCCAACGGCCACAAGATCGTGAGCCACGACCACTTCGTCTCGTTCCCGTCGGGGAAGTCCGTGTCCCCCAAGGGAACCGGCAACTACACCGCGCGGGTGTGCCGCACCGACGGCAGCAAGTGCGAGTACGCGCCGGTGTGGGAGATCGGTCCGTGGAACGAACGTGACGACTACTGGAACCCGGCGTCGGTCCGCTCGGAGTTCAAGGACCTGCCGCAGGGCAAGCCCGAAGCGCAGGCCGCCTACCTCGACGGCTACAACGGCAAGAAGGACGACTCCGGCCGCACCGTGCAGAACCCGGCCGGCATCGACCTCGCCGACGGCGTCTTCTGGGACGGCCTCGGCATGTCCGACAACGGCTACGTGAACGTCACCTACCTGTGGACCGGCTCCGGCCCGACCGGCGTGGTCAGCACGGCGGGCGACCCGATGAACGTCCGGGCGAGCGCGAGCACGTCGGCGGCGATCAAGGGCCTCGCGGCGAACTACGCCAAGGTGACCATCGAGTGCTACGTCACGGGCGACACCGTCACCGGCAAGTTCGGCACCAGCAACATCTGGGACCGCATCGGCCCCGGCCACTACGTGTCGGACACCTACCTGCAGACCGGCTCCGACAGCCCGGTCGCCCCGCTCTGCTGAGCGCACACCGCGGCTCGAGAGAGCCCTGATCATCGCGTGGTTGACTGCCCTCATCCCCGCGATAACGCGAAGGCCCGGCCTCCCCCGCCGGGCCTTCGCCGTTTTCCCCAGCCGTTAAGGTCGAAACGGTGGACCTCGACTACTGGCTGCCGCGGCCGAGCGTGCCGACGCCGGCGGCCTTGCGCGACCAGTTCGACGACGTCCTGGAGCGCGCCCTCGCGCACGGTCCGGACCGCCCCGCCGAGTACCGCCTCGACGCACCGATCTGGCAGTTCCTCTGCCACGTCGCCGATCGCGGCGACCACGTGCTGCACGGTTCGGGCAATCCGGGCATCACCGAGTTCACGCCCCGCAGCCCGCGGGACCTGACCGAATTCGGGGCCCAGCACGCGGTGTACGCGGCGGCCGACGGGCTCTGGCCGATCTTCTACGCGATCCTCGACCGCGAGCACGTGCGCCTCTCGATGTGCAACGGGTGTGTGCACACGGACAGCGGCGCGCGGTACCACTTCTCGATCAGCGCGCCCGCGCTGGCGCGGCGGCCGTGGCGGACCGGCACGGTGTACCTGCTGCCGTCCGGCACCTTCGCGCTGGAGCCTCCGAACGGCGAGGTCCGGTCGGTGCAGGCCGCCAGCCCGGCGCCGGTGCGGCCGGCCGCCAAGTTCACCGTGACCCCGCACGACTTCCCGTTCCTGGACGACGTCCACGGCCACGACGACGAGGCCCTCACCGCACGGGCGCTCGCAGATCCGGACGGGTTCCCCTGGCACCTGCCACCGTCGTGAACGGCCTAATGTATTCCGCTCTCCGGGACATCAATTCACAACCGTGAACGACTATCCGCCGGGTGTACAACCACGTGTCCGTTGTGTAAAACTTCCGGCACCTGGAGCATTTCCCCACACGGAATGGCGGGCACCTGTGAGCGTTACCCGGAGAACCCTGCTGACCACCGCGGCCGGTGCCGCGGTGGCGGTGAGCGCCAGCACCTCCACGGCCGCGAACGCGGCCGCCCTTGATGTCTCCGACCAGGCATCCGTCACCCGGACGCTCCGCCAAGCGGCCGATTACGCGGTGGCCAAACTCCGCGCGGTGGCCCCCGGGGTCACCGCGTTTCCGACCGGGACGAAGTTCGAGAAATGGGCTTATTCGCAGAATGGCGACTGGGTCGGCGGATTCTGGCCCGGTCAGTTGTGGCTCGCGTACCTGCACAGCGGTGACGAACAATTCAAGACGCTCGCGCTGGCGTCCGCGGACAAACTCGCGCCGCGCCAGTTCGACACCGGAACACACGACCTCGGTTTCCTCTTCTACCCGTCGTGGGTCACCGCGTGGCGGCTCACCGGCGACGAGAAGTGGAAGGCGGGTGCGGTTCAGGCCGCGGCGTCGCTGATCAAGCGCTACAACCCGGCCGGGAAGTTCATCCGTGCCTGGGGCGCGCTGACCGATCCCAAGGACGCCGGCCGCGTCATCATGGACACGATGATGAACCTCGACCTGCTGGCCTTCGCGAGCAAGCAGACCGGGGACCGGCAGTACCTCGACATCGCCATCGCGCACGCGAAGACGGCGCAGAACAACTTCGTGCGCCCGGACGGCTCGACGCCGCACGTGTTCGACTTCGACCCCGTCACCGGCGCGCCGATCGGGCCGAACACCGTGCAGGGCTACAGCCCGACCTCGTGCTGGTCGCGCGGGCAGGCGTGGGGTGTCTACGGGTTCACCACGATCTACCGGCGCACGGGTGACAAGGAGTTCCTGACGACGGCCCGGCGGCTCGCGGACTACGCGCTGTCCAAGCTCACGCCGGACAACGTGCCGGTGTGGGACTACCTCGCCCCGCAGGCGCCGAACGACGTCAAGGACGCCTCCGCCGGCGTGATCATGGCGTGCGGCCTGCTCGACCTGGCCGAGCAGACGCACCGCACGCAGTACCGCGACAGCGCGCTGCGGATCCTGGCCGCGACGTCCCGGACGTGCCTGACGACGAAGTCGACGCGGGCCGAAGCGAGTGTCGCGCGCTGCACCCGCAACCGCCCGGCCGAGGACGGCGTCGAGATCTCGCTCCCGTACGCCGACTACTACCTGCTGGAAGGCGTCCTGCGGGTGCTCGACCGGGCCAAGGTCGACCGCGCGGTCGACCTGTCCAGCCTGTAGCCGCACGACCGGGGAGGCCGCCACCTCCCCGAGTGCGTCAGTGCTGGTGGTGGGCGTGCACCTTCGCGTGCCCGAGCCCGCGGCCGATCATCCACTTGTTCACCGGCACCGTGACCACGAACGCGATCGCCAGCGAGAGCACCAGCGACAGCCAGAAGAGCGCGCTGGCCAGCCCCGCGTCCATCGCCCCCGGGATCGCCACGACCACCGTGTTGTCGATGACCTCCATGACGGCGATCGACACCGTGTCCGCGGCCAGCGCCACCTTGAACGCCGCCGCCAGGTCCAGGCCCGACCTGAGCACGCCGCGCATCGTCAGGCCGTAGCCGAAGACGAAGGCCAGCACGATCGACAGGACCACCGTCGCCGCGTTGTGCAGGCCGAACGCCGTGCCCAGGACCATGCCGAGCACCTCACCGATGGCACAGCCGGTCAGGCAGTGCAACGTCGCTTGAACCGCGGTCGCCCACGAAGCCCCGTGCTGTTCGCTCATGCCAGCGACCATACCCCTGGGGGGTACGTACGGCCAGTCATACCGGTCACACCCGGGCGGGCCGCAACCACCCGGTGTCTTCCCGCCGGAAACCCACAATGTAGAACTCACTTCCGTAACCCTTTGCGCACATCCCGTTGACCACAGTTACGCGGAGCCCTACGTTCGCCGTGGGTCTCCACCGTGCGCAGACCGTTCGAGAGCCGTGAGGAATGGGTGGGGATGCGAGGGCCGACGAAGACGTTCCGGCTGGTCGCGACGTTGCTGCTGGGTGCGGCGCTCGCGCTCGGCGGCTGCTCGGAACAGCTGGGCGACTCCCCCGCGGCCGCGCCGACGCGGATCGCGTTCGTGCCCAAGATCGACGGCATCCCCTACTTCCAGGCGATGACCAGCGGCGGCGCGGAGGCGGCGAAGCAGCTGGGCGTGCAGTGGACGACAAGCGCCCCGAAGACCGTCGACCCGGCCGCGCAGGTGACGATCCTGCGCTCCCTGATCACCCAGAAGGTCGACGTCATCGTCGTCGCCCCGAACGACCCCGCCGCGCTGGCGCCGGTGATCGCCGAAGCCCGGGCGAAGGGCATCCACGTGCTCACCGCCGACACCGACGCGCCCGGCACGCAGCGTGAGGTGTTCGTCAACCAGGCCACCGCCGAGGGCATCGGCGCCGCGGTCACCGACGCGCTGATGGCGAAGACCGGCGGCACCGGCAAGTACGCGATCGTGTCGTGCGGCCCGGCCGCGGCGAACCTCAACACCTGGATCTCGGTCCAGAAGGAGTACGCGGCCGCGCACTACCCCAAGGCCCAGCTCGTCGAGACCGTCTACGCCGGGGAGGACGAGGCCACCGCGACGACGATGGCCAGGGAGCTGATGGCCCGCCACCCCGACCTGACCGGCCTGGTCGGCGAATGCACGACGTCGGCTCCCGGCGTCGCGAAGGCCGTTAAGGACGCGGCGAAGATCGGCCAGGTCTTCACCGTCGGCGTCGGCACGCCGCAGTCGATCAAGCCGTACCTGCTCGACGGCTCGTGCTCCCAGTCGGTGCTGTGGAACGTCGAGTCGCTCGGCTGGCTGACCGCCTGGACGGCGAAGCAGGTCGCCGACGGCAAGCCGCTGAGCCCGGTCAACAAGGTGAGCCTGGAGTTGCCGGCGGTGAAGTACGACGTCACGTCGAAGACCGTCCTGCTGGGCGATCCGCTGCTCATCACCGCCGACAACGTCGACCAGTTCAAGTACTGAGCACTACCGCACGTCGATGGTGACCGTCGCGGTGCTGGTCACCGCCGGGAGCCGGGTCGTGTCGACCGCGAGGTACTCGCCGTCGTCCTGGCGGCCGGCCGGCAGCGTCTTGACGTGCAGCGCGTACGGCGGCCCCGCGTTGGTGACGCCGTCGATGCCGAAGTCGTTGTCGTTGCTGATCACCAGGGTCCGGCCGCCGTCGGTGGTGGCGACCCCCTCGACCTTGTCGTGCCCGAAGAAGCCGCCGCTCGGGTCCAGCGTGGTGACCAGCGCGCCGAGGTCCAGGTGCAGCTTCTTGCTCACCGGCGTGATCCCCGCCGCGGCGAGGTCCTTGGTCGCCTCGGCCGTGGTGTCCTTGCCGACGTAGGCGTCGATGCTCTTGCCGCCGACGAGCACCCCGCCCTTGACGGCGTCGTAACCCGCGGCCCGCGGGCCGACGTCGGTGGCGCCGGACAGGTCGATCTCGAAGAGCTTCTTGAACGCGCCCGGCTCCAGCGCGCCGTCCCGCTCGTCGACCAGGAAGCGGGTGGCCGACAGCGCGGTGATCTCGCTGACCGCGGTGCCCGTCGTGTCCGGGTCGTCCAGCAGGTACAGGTACTCGTGCGTGGCGCGGGTCCGCAGGTCGACGGTGACGATCCGCAGCGTCGTGACGTTGCCCGGCTTCTTCGTCAGGTCCGGCTGCTGCAGCGCGGACTGCATGACGCCGACGAGCGTCCGGCCGTCCGGGGTCAGCGCGAGACCCTCCATGCCCTTGTTCGGCACGCGGTACTTCAGCTCGGCGGGCAGCGAACCGTCGTACGGCGAGAGCCGCTCGATCGCCCGGCCGTCGCGGCCGAAGTGCGTGATGAACGGGCCGTACTCGTCGGACACCCAGAACGTGCCGTCCTTCTGCGCCACGAGGCCTTCGGAGTCGTACCCGTTCGCCGACTTCGGCAGGACGTTCCCGTTCAGGTCGACGATCTTCTCGCCGGTGTCGGCCTGCGGACTGACCTGGCCGTTGTAGGGCGTGCCGTCCTTGGCGCGCAACGGGATCGTCCGCTCCAGCACGGCTTTCCCGTCACGGAGCCGGAACTTCCCGATGGCCGGGGTGAACGCGGGCAGCGGCTCGATCTTGCCGCCGTCGGGCGCGTCGACGTTCGGGCCGCGGTCGGTGAGGCCGTAGAACTCGTCCCGCTCGCCGGGGACCGGGGTCAGCGCGGAGCCGTAGGCGCCACCCTTGATCGGGACGCCGCCGATCGTGGCGAGCGGCTTGAGGTTCGTCGGGTAGAGCTTCACGGCGTCGGAAACGGTGTAGGTGAAGGAATCACGGCCGTGGAAGCCGGGCGCCGGGGTGTAGTGGAACGTGCCGTCGGCGCCGATCGTGACGGTGCCGTGCGCGGCCGCGGTGTGCCGCACCACGGCGGTGGCGTCGTGGTCGTTGCCCAGCACGGTGTCCTGCAGGGCGTGCCCCGCGCGGACGCGGTAGTGGTCGTCCTTCGCCCGCGGCCCGTGCTCGTGCGCCGACGCCGACGCCGCCGCCGCCGGCCCGGCGGCGGCCAGTGGCAGCGCCAGGACCGTGGCCACCAGGGCGATTCGTACCCGCTTCATCGGTTTCTCCTCCTCCGGCGCGTGACTGCGCCGGAGGAGGAGTCTTCGTGGCCGAAGTGGACAATGCCCGTCTTCGAGGAGGCCGTGGCGTTAACGGTGCGGCTGGGTGGCCTGCCGCGGCGGCCGGTCGTGAGTGGTGACGAGTGTTCTGACCCTCATCGCCACTCACGACCACGGCCGGTTCGTGCCGGCCGTGCCTGCCCGGCCTTCACGTGGTTGAAGGACCGGCACGCGTGAGTGCGGAGTCGGCTCGCGTGATCCCCGGGTCGACTCGCGTGACTGCGAGGTCGACACGTGATCGCAGCGTCGACACCCGTGATCCCCGGGTCGACACGCGGGCTGCGAGGTCGACACGTGAGTACAGGGCCGACCCCCGTGATCCGGAGGTCGCCACGCGTGATCCCCGGGTCGACACGCGTGACTAGGAGGTCGACACGCGTGACTGGGGAGTCGACACCCGTGACTGGGAGGTCGACACCCGTGACTGGGGAATCGACACGCGTGACTGGGAAGTCGACACGTGATCGCAGCGTCGACACTCGTGATTCGGGGGTCGACACGGCAGGTTCCCTAGCGGTGTCGTCGGGCCGCGGCCACTGCTCCGGCGCCGAGCACCAGGATCAGCGTCGTGAGGCCCCAGCGGCGTTTCTCCTCCGTCCTCAGCCCGGTGTCCTGCGCCACCGGTTTCGGCTTCTCCGTCGGCCGCGCGTGCGGCGTGGTCGGCGGCGGCGCGGCCGGCGTGGGCTCGTCCCGGGGCGTCGGGGGCGGGATCGGTGCCGGAGCCACGGCGACCGGCTCCTCCACCGGCGGCGGCTGCGACGGGGGCGGCGGCTCGGGTGCCGGAGGCGTCGGAGTCGGGGTTGGCGTCGGTTCCGGAGTAGGAGTCGGCGTCGGAGTCGTCGGGGTGGTGGTCGGCGGGGGTGGCGTGGTCGAGGTCGTCGGCGGAGGCGGCGGAGGGGGTGGCGGGGGTGGCGGAGGCGGGGTCGCTTCGGAGTAGCACCCGGCCGCGTCGCCGCTGGCCAGCGCGGGTCCGCTCGAGAGCTCGACGGCCGGTCCCGAGCCGTCGCGCGGCAGGCGGTAGGTCACGCTCCGGCGCCCGGCGCGGTTGGCCGTCGCGTAGATCACGCCGGGGCCGAGGACCACCGAGCCGTACGCCCCGCCGTCCGGGAAGCTCAACCCCGGGACCACCGCGACCTTCCCCGTCGCCGGGTCGAGCGTGACCACCGAGTTGTCACCGCGCGACGACGTCGAGACGCCGTAGAACAGCCCGTCCGCCGGGTCGTAGGCGAAGTCGTCGACGCCGTTCGCCAGCGCCACCGGCCGCAGCGACGTCCGGTGCACGACGCGCACGTAGTCGTCGCTCTCCGGGTCGATGTCCACTGTGTACAGATCGCTGTTCTGCCGGACGTACCAGTGGTTCCCGGCGATCGCCCCGGCGGTGGCGCCGGTGACCTGGCTCCACACCGGACGCCGCGGGCCCGCCTTGCCGACCACGCCGAGGTCGGTGACCGCGCCGTCACGGCTGATGCGCACCGCGTGCGCACCGTCGTGGTAGCGGCCGGCGCGGGTGCCGTCGGCGACGCCGTACACGGCGTCCTGCGCGGCCGAGTACCCCATCGCGTTGATCCAGTACCCGACCTCGGTCAGCCGTTTCGTCAGGCCGTCGGGCAGGGACAGCAGCCGCAGGGTCGTCGGCGCGCCGCTGCGCTGGTTCTCGGCCTGCAGGATCGTGCAGCCGTTCCGCTCCTGGGCCACTGGGCGCTTCGGCGACGCGGGCGCGAGCCACCCCGTCGCCGCGAGCAAAGCCGAAACCACCGCGGCGACGCCGAGCATCGCCGCCCAGCGGGCCCTCCCGCCGGTCAAGCCAGCCTTTTCAGCGCCGCGGTGAACGCGTCCGGCGGGATGCTCGCGCCGCCGCTGAACGGGTTCTGCAGCTGGTAGATCGCGAACAGCAGCAACGTGATCGTGCCGGCCAGGGTGGACACGATGATGATGTGCGCGGCGAGCCGGGTGCCGCCGAAGAGGTTGGGCAGCAGGATCGCCGTGATGATGCTGCCGAGGATGAGCGCGAACCAGACGACCGCGCCGACCCCGCCGCCACCGGCGTTGTTCAGCCGCTGGGTGCGGGACTGGTACACCGACCAGAGCTGGTTGCTCGCCTCGGTCTTGCGGTCGATCTGCCAGTCGCCGTCGACCTCGGCGGCCGCGACGGCCTTGCGCATCTGGTCCAGCTGCGACCAGCCGGTGGCCGGGATCTCGCCGCCGTCGGCCAGGCGCGGCCACTCCTCCTTCTCGACCGTCTGCGAGTAGGCGACGGCGAGCTGGCGGACGCGGTCCGCGGTGTCGGCCGGGAGCGCGTCGGCCGCCCAGGTCGCCGCCACGACGCTGTCGGCCTCGGTCTGCGCGTCCTGGGCCGCGCCGCCGACCGAGTCGTAGAGCGAGATGAGCACGAAGGCCATGAGCACCGCGTGCAGCCCGCCGACGATGGTGAACACCTGGCCGGCCGCGTCGTTGTTGTCGGCCCGCCCTTCGTCCCAGCCGAAGCGCCGGACCAGGTACCCGATCACGGCACCGACGAGCGCCGCGCCGACCACCCACAGACTGCCGGCCAGGAAGATGTTCATCCGAGTCCTTTCACCCGCCGAACGCGGGACGAGCCACCCGGTGAATTCCGCGACCGGGACCCGCTCAAGTTAGTCACCCATTTCCGGGCGGACAACTTAGCATTGTGAGAATCATCCGGGTGGCCGCACCCGGCCTCCGAATATCGCCGGTTCGGCCCAGTGGACCGCGTCTGCGGCGAGTACCACAACCTCGCCGGGCTACTGCGAATTCCCCTGACGAGCAGGGAACTTTCCCGACCGAGTGACGCGCGGGCACCCGCCGTGACCAGGCGTGGCAGGCGATGTCCGGAATGGGCGGACAGCGGCCCGGTGAATATCCCGGTGACCCGATCGTGTCATTGTGTGGCACCGCCCGGTTGCTATGTTGATTTCGCGGCGCCATCAACCCGCACATTAACGAGAAATCGCAGGTCACAACTCCGCGCGCCCCCTGGCGGACGCGCACCGACTCCGAACGATTGGGTGGTTCTCGCTGTGACTGTCACCGACCCGGTGGACTCCGCGACCGCGGAACAGGCACCTCTGAGCCTCGGCCGGGCCGCGGCCCGGACCCTGGCGACGACGACGAAGTCCGTCCCGCAGATGCAGGGCATCTCGTCGCGGTGGCTGCTGAAGCTGCTGCCGTGGGTCGAGGTCTCCGGCGGCGCGTACCGCGTCAACCGGCGGCTGAGCTACTCGGTCGGCGACGGACGGGTCACGTTCACCACGACCGGCGCCGAGGTCCGCGTGATCCCGCCGGAGCTCGGCGAACTGGCGCCGCTGCGCGGGTACGACGACGAAGAGGTCCTCAACGAGCTGGCGGGCCGCTTCGGCCAGCACGAGTACGAGCCGGGTGACGCGCTCGTCGAGTTCGGCAGCCAGGCCGACCACGTCTTCCTCATCGCCCACGGCAAGATCACCAAGGTCGGCACCGGCGCCTACGGCGACCAGACGGTGCTCGGCACGATGGCCGACGGCGACTACTTCGGTGAAGGCACGCTGATCAGCGGCGACGGGATCTGGGAGTTCACGGCGAAGGCCGTCACCCGGTGCACCGTGCTGAGCCTGCCGCGGCAGGCGTTCCAGGAGATCCGGGACCGCTCGGAAACCCTGCAGGCGCACCTGGACGCCTTCGTCGCCGGTGGCGCCTCGGCCCGCAACGACCACGGTGAAGCCGAGATCACGCTCTCCGCCGGCCACGACGGCGAGCCGGCCCTGCCCGGCACGTTCGTCGACTACGACAGCGCGCCGCGGGAGTACGAGCTCAGCGTCGCGCAGACCGTGCTGCGGGTGCACTCCCGCGTCGCGGACCTCTACAACCAGCCGATGAACCAGATCGAGCAGCAGCTGCGCCTGACCGTGGAAGCCCTGCGGGAGCGCCAGGAACACGAGCTGATCAACAACACCGACTTCGGGTTGCTGCACAACGCCGACTTCGCCCAGCGCGTCCCGACCCGCACCGGCCCGCCGACCCCGGACGACCTCGACGACCTGCTTTCGCTGGTGTGGAAGGACCCCGGGTTCTTCCTGGCCCACCCGAAGACGATCGCCGCGTTCGGCCGCGAGTGCAGCAAGGCCGGGATCTACCCGGACGCCGTCGACATGGGCGGGCACCAGGTGCCGGCGTGGCGCGGGATCCCGATCCTGCCGTGCAACAAGATCCCCGTCACCGAGACCCGCACCAGCTCGATCCTGCTGATGCGCACCGGCGAGCAGGCCCAGGGCGTCGTCGGGCTGCACCAGACCGGGCTGCCGGACGAGTACCAGCCGGGCCTGAACGTCCGCTTCATGGGCGTCTCGGAGCAGGCGATCATCTCCTACCTCGTGTCCGCCTACTACTCCGCCGCCGTCCTCGTGCCGGACGCGCTCGCCGTGCTGGAGAGCGCCGAGATCGGCCGGGAGGGCTGATGCCCGAACCCGCCACGCCACCCCGGAAGCCGGACGCGGAGCCCCCGCGTCCGGGCTCCGGCCTCCCCCCGTCGGCCTTCGGCCCGACGGGCCTGGGCACGGCCGCCGCCCGGATCGTGCCGAAGCTCGCGGGCGTCCGTCCCCCTGAAGCTCCCGAACCCGAACGGCGCGTGAAACCTTGACCGTCACGGAAGAACCGGCGCCGCCGCAGCTGTCACTCGGCACCAAAGCGGCCCGCACGCTCAGCACGACCACCAAGTCGCTCCCGCAGATGCGCGGCATCACCCCGCGGTGGCTGCTCTCGCAGCTGCCGTGGGTCGAGGTCCCGGCCGGCAGCTACCGCGTCAACCGCCGCCTGACCTACACGATCGGCGACGGCAAGCTCAGCTTCTTCAACACCGGCGCGCGCGTCCAGGTCGTGCCCGCGGAACTGACCGAGCTCGAGCTGCTGCGCGGGTTCGCCGACGAGCAGGCTTTGTCCGCGTTGGCCGACGCCTTCGAGCAACGCGAGTACGAGCCGGGCGCGACGATCACCACCGCCGGTGAGCCGCTCGACACGCTGGTGCTCATCGCGCACGGCAAGGTGACCCAGCACGGCCGCGGCGAGTACGGCGACGAGACGCTGCTGGGCACCGCCACCGACGGCGACCACTTCGGCGCCGACCTGCTCGCCCGCGACGACACGACGTGGAAGTTCACCGCCCGCGCCAAGACCCGCGTCATCGCGCTGATCCTCCCGGCGGCCGCGTACGCCCGGCTCAACGGCCGCTCCGAGTCGCTGCGAGCGCACGTCGCCGAGTCGTCACGGCAGGAGAAGAAACCCCAGAACGCCCGGGGTGAGGCGAGCATCGACCTGTCCGCGGGCCACGACGGCGAGCCGATCCTCTCCGGCACCTACGTCGACTACGACCCGTCGCCGCGGGAGTACGACCTCGCCGTGGCGCAGACGATCCTGCGCGTCAGCAACCGCGTCACCGACCTCTACAACCAGCCGATGAACCAGCTGGAGCAGCAGCTGCGGCTCACCGTGGAGGCGTTGCGGGAGCGGCAGGAGCACGAGCTGATCAACAGCACCGAGTTCGGGCTGCTGCACAGCGCGGACCTCAAGCAGCGGATCACCACCCGCACCGGGCCGCCCACCCCGGACGACCTGGACGAGCTGCTCACGCGGCGCCGCAAGACCCGGTTCTTCCTGGCGCACCCGCGCGCGATCGCGGCGTTCGGCCGTGAGTGCACCGCCCGCGGGATCTACCCGGCGACGACGGTCCTCGACGGCCGGCGCGTGAGCGCGTGGCGCGGTGTGCCGATCCTGCCGAGCGACAAGATCCCGGTCACCGAAGCCGGGACGACGTCGATCATCGGGATGCGCACCGGCGAGGACGACGCCGGCGTGATCGGGCTGCGCCCGGCGTCGCTGCCGGACGAGTACCAGCCGGGCCTGAACGTGCGGTTCCTCGGCATCAACGAACGCGCGGTGACGTCGTACCTGGTCAGCGCGTACCACTCGGCGGCCGTGCTGGTGCCGGACGCGCTCGGCGTGCTCGGCGACGTCGAGGTCGGGCGCTGATGACGACCTTGGACACGCGGACAGCGGCCCGGTCTCTCACGGACGTCCTGGCCTGGAGCAAGGGGCTCGTCGACCCGGCGACGCGGACGGCGGCCGAGCGGCTGCCGGAGTCGATGCGCCGGATCGCCGGGTACCACTACGGCTGGTGGGACGAGAACGGCGAGCCGATCGAGGCCGACGGCGGCAAGACGCTGCGGCCGGCGCTCGTGCTGCTGTGCGCGGAGGCGGCGGGCGGTGACCCCGCGGACGCGGTCGCCGCCGCCGTCGCGGTCGAGCTGGTGCACAACTTCTCGCTGCTGCACGACGACGTCATGGACGGCGACACGACCCGGCGGCACCGCCCGACGGCGTGGACGGTGTTCGGCACCGGCGCCGCCGTGCTCGCCGGGGACGCGCTGCTGTCACTGGCGTTCGAGCTCCTCGCGCCGAGCGGGCCGCCGAGCACCCGGCTGCTGTCGGCCGGGGTGCTCGACCTGCTCGACGGCCAGGCCGCGGACCTCGACTTCGAGCAGCGCGACGACGTCACCCCCGGCGAGTGCGTCCGGATGGCGGAGGGCAAGACGGCGGCGCTGCTGGGCGCGGCGTGCGCGCTGGGGGCGTTGTCGGCGGGCAGCGAGCCGGACGTCGCGGAGCGGTTCGGCGCGTTCGGCCGGTCGATCGGCCTGGCGTTTCAGCACATCGACGACCTGCTCGGCATCTGGGGCGACCCGGCCGTCACCGGCAAGCCGGTGTTCTCGGACCTGCAGAACCGCAAGAAGTCCCTGCCGGTGGTGACGGCCCTGTGCTCCGGCACGCCCGCCGGCGCCGAGCTGTTCCAGCTCTACGCCGGAAAAGACCCGCTCGACGAGACTTCACTGGCCCGCGCGGCCTTCCTCGTCGACGAGGCCGGCGGCCGCCAGTGGAGCCAAGCCCAAGCGGAAGCCCTGCTGGCCAAGGCGCTGCGCGACCTGTCCGCGGTGAACCCGGCCCCGCGCCCGGCCGCCGAACTCACCACCCTGGCCCGCCTGGTCACCACACGCACCCACTGAGGGTGTGATTGAAGGGTCAGCTCGCGTGATCAGAACGCCAACTCACGTGATTGGAGAGTCGACACGATGCCCATGGCCCGTGTCGACCCTCCAATCACGCGTGTCGACTCCTCAATCACGCGTGTCGACCCTCTGATCACGGTTTTCCGGGGCGGGTGAGGCCGTCCTTGTCGGCGCCCAGGGCCAGGACGTTCTTGTCCGTGTCGGACAGGGCCTTGGTGACCTGCGCTGACGCCGGGGATGTCGACAAGTCGAGAAGGCGGATCGGGGCGTCCAGCTTGATCAGGGTCGGGACGTACTCGGCCTTGTCGACCTTCCAGCGGTCGCCGTCGCGGACGAAGCGGAACCGGGCCGCCGCGCCCTCCTCCGTGTCACCGCGCGGGTCGGAGTGGCGGGCGACGCTGTTGCCGAGGCCGTAGGCCACCCACTTGTCCCCCACCTTCTCGAACGGCTGCACCACGTGCGCGTGGTGCCCGACGATCAGGTCGATGTCCGCCGACCCCAGCAGCTTCTTGGCCTGACTGCGCTGCTCGGCCGTCGCGTCGTGCTGGTACTCGACGCCCCAGTGCAGGCTCGCGATCACGACCTGCGCGCCGGCCTCGCGGGCCTTGTGCGCCGCCGCCAGCACGTCGTCGACGTCGATCTGGTTGGCCAGCCACGGTTTCCCGGACGGCACCTTGATCCCGTTGAAGCCGAACGCGTAGGAGATCTGCGCGACCTTGACGCCGTGGACGTCCAGGATCAGCGGTTTCGCCGCCTCGCCGGCCGACCGGGCCGAGCCGGTGTGCTCGAGGCCGTTCGCGTCGAGCGCGTCCAGCGTCCGCTTCACGCCGTCGGCACCCTGGTCGATCGTGTGGTTGGACGCCGTCGAGCAGGTGTCGTAGCCGGTGTCCTTGATCGCGGCCGCGATCTCCGGCGGCGCGCTGAACGACGGGTACCCGCTGTACGGCCCGCCCTCGGGCGCCAGCGGCGTCTCGAGGTGGCAGATGCCGAGGTCGGCGCCGGAGATGAGGGGCTTGATCCCGGCCAGCAACGGACGGTAGTCGAACTTGCCGTGCCCGTCGGCCTCGGCCTGGTCCGACAGCGCCGGGTGGATCAGGACGTCGCCGGTCGCGACGACCGTGAACGAGCCGTCGGGGGCCGGCGCGGCGCTCGACGCGTCCGAAGACTCCGGGAACGGCGTCGGCGCCGGGCCCTGCTGCGGCGGGTTGCTGCAGGCGGCCAGCAGTAGAGCGGCACCGGCGAGCGCGGCGGCGCTGCGGCTCGTACGCGACATCGATCCCCCAAGTGGTCGTCGTCGGGCCATCCTCCCAGTCGGGCGAATCCGGCATTACGCGGGCGCCGATACACAGGAACCAGCGCAACAGTCGACAACACCGATCAGCGCACTCGCACAAGACAGAAACCGGTCAACGCCCAGGTTGGACGCTAAATAATACGATAAATGGCGGAGTCCCCGGAGTCGGTCGATCACACAGAGTAGATCTCGCTCCGCTAACTGCCTGGCAGAACCTCCTTGACGTCCCACGAACGAGTGTCTTGTAATACCAGTCACACGGCGTTCACGCGCCCGCAACACTCATCCACGGCCCCCATGGGAGCACTCGATGTCCACATACCCGCACAGGTCACGGACCTGGAGCGTTGTTGGTTGTTGTTTGATTGCTGGTGTCATGTTGGCCGCCTGCTCCTCCGGCAAGACCGAAGCACCCGCCTCGCAGCAGGCGCCGGCCAACGGCAAGATCACCCTCTACTACCTGCAGAAACAGGGTGACCAGCAGTACTTCGTCGAGCAGGCGCAGGGGGCGCAGGAGAAGGCGAAGGAGCTCGGCGTCGAGCTCAAGGTCGTCAACCTCGGCCAGGACGCCAACAAGGCGATCACCGAGCTGGACGCCGCGGTCGCGCAGGGCGCCAACGGCGTCGCCATCGTCGTCCCCGACCAGGCCATCGGCCCGCAGGTGATCGACAAGGCGAAGGGCGCGGGCATCCCGATCATCGCCTCCGACGACATCATCAAGGACGGCAGCGGCGCGCCGGCCCCGTTCGTCGGCTTCAACGGCAGCCAGATGGGCGACTCGGTCGGCACCGAGGCCGGGAAGCTGTTCAAGGCCGCCGGCTGGGCCGCCGCCGACACGAAGATCATCAGCGCCTACAAGCAGGACCTCACCGTCTGCACCGACCGCGTCGGCGCCGCGAAGACGGCGTTCGCCAAGGCCGCGGGCGCCGAGATCCCGGTGATCGACGTCGGCACCGACAACTCGCCGGTCGACGCGCAGAACCGCTCCGGCGCGGTGATCGGCTCCAACCCGGGTGTCAAGCACTGGGTGGTCTGGGGCTGCAACGACGAGAACGAGACCGGTGTCGTGACCGCGCTGGCCAACTCCGGCGTCGCGGCGAACAACATCATCGGCGTCGGGCTCGGCGCGTACCTCACCTGCAAGGACTGGGCGGCCGGCAAGGACACCGGCAACAAGTCCGCGCTCTACATCTCCGGCGCCGAGGTCGGCCGCTCGGCGATCCAGGTGCTGGTGGACAAGGTGAAGAACGGCAAGGCGCTGCCCGCGGAGACGATCGCGAAGACCACGATCGTCAACAAGGACAACTACAAGCAGGCCGGCGTCAACTGCACCTGACCGAACTCCCGCGTCCGGCACTTTCACGTGAAAGTGCCGGACGCGGGTTCCACCGCTCGAAGGGCGATCATGTCCAGCTCTGCTCCCGCGCTCGCCGTCGAGGGCATCGGCAAGCGCTTCTCCGGGGTCACCGCCCTCGACGACGTCTCCCTGGAGTTCCGCTCCGGCGAGGTGCTCGCGCTGATGGGCGAGAACGGCGCCGGCAAGTCGACGCTCCTGCGTGTGCTCTCCGGCGACCAGGGCCCCGACGACGGCCGCATGCTGCTCGACGGCACCGAGATCACCTTCGACACCCCGCGCGCGGCGATGGCCGCCGGGGTGCGCGTGATCTACCAGGAACCCGAAATCATCCCGCACGTCTCCGTCGCGGAGAACGTCTTCGTCGGTGAGCTCCCGGCCAAGGCACGGGTCTTCAACCGCCGCACGCTGCTGAAGGCGACCCAGGACGCGCTCGCCGAGTACGGCTTCGAAGGCGTGCTCAACCCGGCGACGCTCGGCGTCGCGCTCTCGGCCGCGCAACGGCAGATCGTCGAGATCCTCCGGGTGCTCACCGCGGCCACCCCGCCGAAGGTGATCGCCTTCGACGAGCCGACGTCGTCGCTGTCCGAGCACGAGGTGGACGCGCTGTTCCGGCTGATCGGGCGGCTGCGCGACAACGGCGTCGCGGTCGTCTACGTCTCGCACCGGATGAAGGAGATCTTCCGGCTCGCCGACCGCGTCGCGGTGCTGCGCGACGGGAAGCTCGTCGGCGTCCAGCAGGCCGCGGAGACCGACGAGGCCAGCCTGGTCCGGATGATGATCGGCCGCGACCTCTCGGCGCTCGAACGCCGGGTCACCCAGGACACCGGCGACGTCGTGCTGAAGCTGGACGACGTCACGACCGACGACGTCACCGGCATCTCGCTGCAGGTCCGCGCGGGCGAGGTCGTCTGCCTGGCCGGGCTGGTCGGCGCCGGGCGCTCCGAGCTGGCCCGCGCGATCGTCGGTGACCTGCCGATCCGCTCCGGGACCGTCGAGCTGGCCGGGAAACGGCTGCGCGCGGGCAATCCCGGCGTCGCCGTCAAGGCGGGCATCGGCTTCGCTCCCGAAGAGCGCAAGACGGACGCGTTGCTGATGCAGCGATCCGTCCGCGACAACATCTCCATCTCGGTCCTCGACCGCCTTCGCCGCTTCCGCGTCGTGAAGCGCGCGAAGGAGCGTGCGCTCGTCGAGGAGTACATCCGCGAGCTGCGCGTGCGGACGCCGTCGATGGAGCAGGAGATCCGCAAGCTCTCCGGCGGCAACCAGCAGAAGGCCGTCCTCGCGCGGTGGCTCGCGCGGCGGCCGAAGCTGCTCATCCTCGACGAGCCGACCCGCGGTGTCGACGTCGGCGCGAAGGCCGAGATCTACCGGATCATCGACGGCCTCGCCGCGGAGGGCATCGCGCTGCTGGTCATCTCGTCCGACCTGCCCGAGGTGCTGACGCTGGCCGACCGCATCCTCGTGATGCGCGCCGGGCGGCTGGCCGGCGAGATCGCCAGTGCCGACGCGACCGAGGAAGCCGTGCTGACCCTCGCCATCCCCGAAACCGAACCCGCAGTAGAAGAGCAGCAGGAGATCGGCGCATGAGTACCCCGACGCAGGAGAAAGCCATGTCCTCGGAGCCCGCGGCGCCGCAGCAGCCTTCGGTGGTCCGCCGGGTGCTGACCGGCATCGGCGTGCAGAACTCGAGCCTGATCATCACGCTGATCGCGTTGATCATCCTGCTGAGCATCCTGAACGACAACTTCCTGCGCACCAACAACCTGCTGCTGATCGGCAGCGCGATCACCATCATGGGGCTGCTCGCGCTGGTGCAGACCCTGGTGATCATCCTGGGCGCGCTGGACATCTCGGTCGGCTCGATGGCCGGGCTCGCCTCGGTCGTCTCGGCGATGGTGTTCACCTCCAGCGGCAACGCGGAGGTCGGCATCCTCGCCGCGGTCGGCGTCGGCATCCTCTGCGGCCTGGTCAACGGCATGATCATCATCTTCGGCCGGGTCAACCCGGTGGTCGCGACGCTGGCCATGCTGGCCACGTACAAGGGCATCGCGCAGGTCATCTCGGACGGCAAGTCGCAGGGCTACACCGGCGGTGACGACCTGTTCATCTTCCTGGCCAAGGGCGCGATCGCCGGCCTGCCGTCGCTGGTGTGGGTGTTCCTGATCGTCGCGGCGATCCTGCACTTCCTGCTGAAGTACACCGACATCGGCCGCAACGTCTACGCGATCGGCGGCAACGACACCGCCGCGCGGCTGGCCGGCATCAACATCAACCGGTACATCATCGGCGTCTACGCCCTGGCCGGCGTGGTCGCGGCGGTCGCGGGTGTCCTGATCACCGCGCGCACCGGCTCGGGCCAGCCGGTGTCCGGGTCCGAGGGCCTGGAGCTGCAGGCCGTCACCGGCGCCGCGCTGGGCGGCACGATGCTCAAGGGCGGGCGCGGGTCGATCATCTCCACCGTGCTCGCGGTGATCATCCTGGGTGTGCTCGACAACGGCATGTCCGGGCTGGGCATCAACCCGTTCTGGCAGAACGTCGCCCACGGCGCCCTGCTGGTGATCGCGGTCGTGCTGCAGCAGCTGCGCAGCGGAGAGCGCCGCGTCGGCCTGCCCGAATAGCGGTGAACCTCCACGCCCGGATAGTGGACGAGCTGGGCAGGCTCATCGTCGAAGGCGTCCTCGGGGACGGGCAGCCGCTCGTCCCCGAGGAGCTCGGACGCCGCTTCTCCGCATCCCGGACGGTGGTCCGCGAAGCGCTGCGCGTGCTGGAGTCGAAGGGCATGGTGACCGCACGGCCGCGCGTCGGCACGTGGACGCTGCCACCCGAGTCGTGGGACGCGATCGACCCGGACGTCATCGCGTGGCGCGTCAACGGGCCCGACGGCCGCGAGCACCTGCACGAGCTGCTGGAGCTGCGGCTGACCATCGAGCCGCAGGCGGCCCGGCTGGCCGCGCACCACCGGCGCCCGGGCGAGCTCTCGGCCATGGCCGCGGCCTACGAGCTGATGGCGGACGCGGTGGAACGCCAGGACACCGCGGCCTTCCACGACGCCGACTCGGAGTTCCACGCGGCCTTGATCCGCGCTTCCGGCAACGCGCTCATCGCGCAGCTGCAGGTGCCCGTCGTCGCGGCGCTGCGGGCGCACGGCGAGCCGCTGGAGCTCGTCGCGCACTCCCGCGTGCTCACGCTGGTGCTGGCGAAGAACGCCGACGGGGCCGAAGCCGCGTCGCGCCGGCTGCTGCAAACCGTTGCGCCGTACCGCTCACCGGCACCTTGACACGTCCAGCGGGAACCCTGAACACTCGCTGCGACCCACCCGCCGCCATGACCTGCTGAGGAGGACGCTTCCATGCGTTTCCCGGGAATTCGTGGCTTCGGCGTGCTCGCGGCCGTGGCGCTGACCGGCGGGCTGCTGACGGCGCCGGCCGCCACCGCGGCCGCCGCGGACTGCGCCGTCGCGGACCAGATGGTCTCCGCCGGCAACTACTGGGTCGCCAACGGCACGAACCTCGACGCGATCGACTGGCAGAACGCGACGTTCCACGTCGGCAACCTCGCCTTGGTCCGGACCACCGGCCAGTCCAACCACAAGACGCTCCCCTGGGCGGAGGCGGCGAACTACCAGCTGCCGCAGGACCCGAACCGGCCGTTCTTCCCGGACGATCAAGCCGCCGGCGAGGCGTACCTGGACCTCTACACGTACTTCCACCCGGAGATCTCGCTCGACTCGATCCGCACCCGGATCAAGGACGAGGTCGCTTCGGTGAACGCTGGGCACAAGGACTACTGGAACTACGTCGACGCGCTGAACATGGCGATGCCGTCGTTCGCGCGGATGAGCGTCATCGATCAGGATCCGTCCTATGTGGACGCGATGGACAAGCTGTTCAAGTCGTCGGAGCACAAGCTGTTCAACGAGTTCACCGGTCTGTGGTACCGCGACGCGCGGTTCACCGGCTCGGGTGTGTTCTGGTCCCGCGGCAACGGCTGGGCCCTGGCGGCGCTGACGAAGGTGCTGCAGGCCCTGCCCGCCACGGACCCGCACCGCGCGGAATACCTGCGGGTGTACAAGAAGATGGCGTTCTCGCTGTCCCTGCTGCAGCGGCGTGACGGCTTCTGGAACTCGGACCTGCTGAACCCGTTCGACCACGGCGGCCCGGAGAGCAGCGGCACGGCGTTCTTCGCCTACGGCATCGGCTGGGGCGTCAACGCGGGCATCCTCGACGCCAAGCACTACCGCCCGGTGGTCGACAAGGCTTGGACGGCCCTTTCGACGAAGGCCCTGCAGCCGAGCGGCCTGGTGGGCTACGTCCAGGGCGTCGGCGACCGCCCCGCCACGGCCCGTCCGAACGACACCGCCGCCTACGGCGTAGGCGCCTTCCTCCTAGCCGGCCAGGAAATCGCCAAACTCCAAGGCTGCTCAGCCGAGTAGGTCCCCAGTCCGTGAAGGCCACATTGAGGGACTCTGAGTCCCTCAATGTGGCCTTCACGGACAGCTACAGCAGGCAGTCGCCGGGGTCGCCGCGGCGGAGGGCCGGGTCGTCCTGGGGGAACGTACGGGCGGCGCCCGGACCTGAGGTGCGGTGCTCGAAGCGGACTGTCACCCGGCCGTGGCCGGCGCCCTGGACCCAGCCCGTGCCGTGCTCCTTGTGGACGACGTCGTCGCCCTGGCGCCACGTTGAGGGCGGTGGTGGCGGGGCAGCCGCGGGAACCACAGTCGACGTCGAGACCGCCGAAGGGGCGGCCAGGGTGAAGAGCGCGTCCTGGTGCGGTACCGAAAGGCCGCTGTAGGCGACGCCCGCCAGGCGGATGCCGCCGAACTCCGCCGGGTCCAGCAGGAGCCGCTCCGCCGTCGCGGACAGCTCGGCCAGGTCGTCCGTCGGCGCGGAGATCGTCTCGGAGCGGGTGACCGTGTGCATGTCGGTGTGCCGCAGCTTGATCACCACCGTGCGGGCCACCCGCTCGGCCTTGACCAGCCGTTTGTGCGCGCCCTCCGCGATCCGCCGCACCTGTTCGCGCAGGGTCGCCAGGTCCTTGATGTCGACGTCGAACGTCGTCTCGGCGCTGACCTGCTTGGTCTCGCCGCGGTCGGCCACCGGACGGTCGTCGAAACCGGTGGCCAGCCGGCGCAGGTCGCGCCCGACCACGCCGCCGAGCGTCGCGACGGCGTCCTTTTCGGACAGTGCCGCCAGCTGCCCGAGCGTCTGGACGCCGATGAACCGCAGCTTCCCCTCGGCGACCGGGCCGATCCCCCACAGCGCGCGCACCGGCAGCGGCGCCAGGAACTCGCGTTCGATGCCCTGCGGCACGACCAGCAGGCCGTCCGGCTTGGCCTCGTCGGAGGCGATCTTCGCGATCTGCTTGCCGTTGCCCGCGCCGATCGACGCCACCAGCCCGGTCTCCTCACGAATCCGGGCGCGCAGTGAAGCGCAGAACGACGTCACCTCCGCCAGTGACGCCCCGACCAGCGAAGGCGGCTCGGCGAACGCCTCGTCCAGGGAGATCTTCTCCAGCAGCGGCGCCGCCGCCGTGACGACGGCGAAGACCTCCTGGCTGAGCCGCTCGTAGACGCGGAACCGCGGCGGCACGATCACGCCGTTGGCCGGGAGCAGCCGCCGCGCCTGCGCCATCGGCATGGCCGAGTGGATGCCGAACGCGCGGGACTCGTAGCTCGCGCCCGCGACGACGCCGCGTGGCCCCGCGCCGCCGACGAGGACGGGCCGCCCGGCCAGCGTCGGCCGGGTGAGCTGCTCGGCCGAGGCGTAGAAGGCGTCCAGGTCGAGGTGGATCACCCAGCGGCCCACGTCAGTCCCCGCCGGTGGCGTCCAGCAGCTGGTGCAGCGCCTTGGTGTAGCTCTCGAACGCGGCCCGCCCGGCGGCGGTCAGCCGGACCAGGGTGACGGGCGTGCGGTGTTCGTAGGCCTTGGTGATCTCGACGTACTCGGCGTCCTCGAGCTTGCGCAGGTGCGTCGAGAGGTTGCCGGCCGTCATGTCGAGCAGCTGCTGCAACCGCGGGAAGGTGATCTGGTCGCTCGCGTGCAGGCCGGCGAGCGCGACCGTGACCCGCAGCCGCGCCTGGGCGTGGATGACGGGGTCGAGCTGGGGCAGCGGATCGCTCATCGGCGGCCGGACTTCTCGCGGACGAAGTAGACGATCGCGGCGAGCAGGAACCCACCGCCACCGCAGACCGTGAGCACGAGGAAGTTGGCCGGGAACCCGACCAGCACGCTGAGCCCGGCGGAGACGATCATCCAGCCGCCGAGCCCGTACATCAGCTTGTCCTGCCAGAGCATGCCGCCGGCGAGGTACTGGACGCCGGTCAGCAGCAGCCAGGTACCGGACCACAGGAGCGACACCTGATCGGAGGACAGCGAGCCGAAGCTCGTGATCCGGATGTCGATCACGCTCAGCCCGATCGAGGAGAGCGCCCAGCTGTAGCCGTACATCGCTCCGACCGTCTTGGACGGGCCGCGGATCCCCCGCCCGGCCCGGGCGCTGACGACGCCGGTGTAGACCATCGCGGCGAGGAACAGCACCGTGACGACCACCCCGCCGACCCAGCCGGGCACGGCCTCGGTCTGCGTCGCGAAGTACGTGAACCCCCAGCCGACGATCCAGGCGAAGGCCCACGCCGCGAGCATCCGCGCGGGGCCCCCGCCCAGTTCCCGGCGCAGCTGCCGGTTCTGCTGGGCGATCAGGTTCAGCGACTCCTCCGCCGACAACGGTTCGTCGTCCACCTGTCTCACCCTCCGCCCGCGCAGACCCCTCAGTACTGCACGGAAGTTAACACGCATTCACAGCCTGGCCGTGTCCAGCCGGAACCGGCGCACCACGACCAGCCCCGGGATGACCAGCCAGCCCACGAGCACGAGCGCCGCGAGACCCATTCCGCCGGCGTGCGCGAGCGGCTCGACACCGACCCGCCCGAGCCAGTACGTCGGGAAGAAGTGCGCGAGGGTGCCCATCCACTCCGGGAGGAAGTAGAGCGGGATCCACAGGCCGCCGAGCATGCCGAGCGGCATCATCAGCGCGCCGGTGACGGCGCCGACCGTGTCCCCCTTGCCGAAGAGGCCGATGGCCAGGCCCAGCACGGCGAACGGGAGCACGCCGATCCACAGCGACACCAGCGTCAGCGCCCACTGCCCGGCGGACATCTGCACGCCCGTCGCCAGCCCGGCGGCGAACACCACGACGAGCACCGGCAGCGCCACGGCCATCGCCGAGATGACCTTGACGACCAGGTAGCCGGGCCCGCGCATCGGTGTCAGCCGCAGCTGCCGCTGCCAGCCGTCGGTGCGTTCCTGCGCCACGCGGGTGCCGGTGAACAGCGCGCCGCCGCTCGCGCCGTACGCGGCGAGGTTGATCATCGTCTGGACGTTCGACGCGAGGCCGTTCGGCGTGACGAGCTTGCCGAAGATCGAGCCGAACAGCAGGAACATGGCCACCGGCATGCCGATGGTGAAGATCGTGAACTGCGGGCTCCGGACGATCCGCTTGATCTCCAGGCTCAGGTAGGTGGTGTTCACGCGGCTGCCCCTTCGGTCTCGTCGGCGGTCAGCGCCAGGAAGGCCTCTTCGAGGCCCAGCGCGGTGATTTCGATGTCGGCGGCCTGCGGGTGCGCGGCCAGCAGGGCGCGGATCGCGGCGTCGGAGTCGGCGCAGGCCAGCTCGGCGCGGCCGGCGCGCAGCTGCACGGTCGTGACACCCGGCAGGGCGGCGAGATCGGCTTCGGTCGCGCCGGGCACGGCGGCCTTGAGCACCCGCCCGGACACCGCGGCCCGGACCTCGGCGACCGGCCCGTCGGCGACGACGGCGCCGTGGCGCATCAGCACCACGCGGTCGGCGTAGTCCTCGGCCTCGGCGAGGTAGTGGGTCGCGAAGAGCACGGTGCGGCCGGTGGCGGTGAACTCGCGGATGGCTTGCCAGAAGGCCCGCCTGCCGTCGACGTCCATCGCGGCGGTGGGCTCGTCGAGCACGAGCAGCTGCGGGTCGCCGGCCAGGGCGAGGGCGAACCGGACGCGCTGCCGTTCACCGCCGGACAGCTTGCCGCAGCGGCGCTTCACGAGGTTCTCGAGCCCGGCGCGGGCGATCACCTCGGCCGCGGGCAGCGGCTTCGTGTGCGTCGAGACGACCAGGTCGACGATTTCGCCGACCGTGGCGTCCGGCAGCAGCGCGCCGTTCTGCATCATCGCGCCGAGCAGTCCCCGGTCGACGGCCTCGCGCGGGGTGCCCCCGGCGACGGTGACCTCCCCCGCGTCCGGCTTGGTCAGGCCCAGCAGCATGTCGACGGTGGTCGACTTGCCCGCGCCGTTCGGCCCGAGCAGCGCGACGACCTCCCCGTGCGTGACCTCGACCGTCACCCCGTCGACGGCCGTGACCCGACCGAACCGCTTGGTCAGGCCGTGGAGTGTGAACGCCGGTCCCCCGGTCATGGCGCTCTCCCTTCGTTCGTGGACTTTGCATCGCAAAGTCGGTACGCACTTTGTAACACAAACCCCGCGTCAGTTCAAAGCCCCCGGTGCGGGAGAGCGCAAAAAAGCGGGGTGCCGGGCTCGATGCCCGACACCCCGCTTTCAGCGGTTATCGCAGGTCAGCCGGCGAACCGGCCCGAAACCAGACCCTGGGTGTCCGCCTTCGCGGATGCGGCCGGAGCCGGCGCCGGGGGCGTCGGCTGGGGCAGCGGCGCGCACTCGACGTCGGCCGTGCGGCCCGGCTTGCGGGCCGGGAGCGCGCCCGTCGCCAGGTAGTCCGCGATCTTGTTGTCGACGCAGGCGTTGCCGCGCGGGGTGATCGCGTGGCTCGTGCCGCCCGGCTCCGAGATCAGCGACGCGCCCGGGAAGCGGCTGCGGACCTCGAGGCTGCCCGGGAACGGCGTCGCCGCGTCCAGCGTCTCGTCGATCATCAGCACGCTCTGCACACCGTGGCCGTCGACCTTCGTCGGCGCGCCCGGCTTCGCCGGCCAGTACAGGCACGGCGCGTTGTACCAGGCGTTCTGCCAGGTGAAGTACGGCGCCTTGGTGAAGGTCTTCCAGTTGTCGGCCTGCCACTGGTTCCAGCTCTTCGGCCACTGGACGTCCGAGCACTGGACGGCGAGGTACACCGCGTAGCCGTTGTCGTCGCCGAGGCCGCCGAACGACTCGAACAGCGACTTCATCGTCGCCACGTCACCGTTGTTGACGAACTTCGACAGCGCGTCGCCGAGCAGCGTCCAGCGCAGCTGGTAGTAGGAGGCCTGCTGGATGACGTCGATCAGCTCGTCCGAGCCGATGACCCCGCCCGCGGGGTGCAGCGCCAGCTTCAGCAGCTGCTCGTTCACCAGGTGCTGCACCGCCGACTGCGTCTTGCCCAGGTGGTAGACGTCGTCGTGCTGGGCCAGCCAGCCGAACCAGATCCGGATGTTGACGTCGAAGGCGACGTCCTGGTTGAGGTTGTCGCCGTACCAGACACCGCGCGGGTCGACGGTCGAGTCGAGGACCATCCGCCGCACGTTCTGCGGGAACAGCGTGCCGTAGACCTGGCCGAGGTAGGTGCCGTAGGAGTAGCCGTAGAAGTTCAGCTGCTTCTGGCCGAGCGCCTTCCGGATGGAGTCCATGTCCTTGACCGTGTCGGTCGTCTTCATGTTCTGCAGCAGCGCGCGCGAGTTGTTCTTGGCGCACGCGTCGGCGTAGCCCTTGGCCCGGTTGAGCCAGGTCCGCTCGAGCTGCGGCGTCACCGGCACGTACTCCGGCCGGTCGTAGGTCATGTAGTTCGGGTCGCACGAGAGCGCGGGCTTGCTCGAGCCGACCCCGCGCGGGTCGAAGCCGATCCAGTCGTAGGCGTCGCCCGCGTGGTTCGGCACCTTCGGGCCGCGGGTGGCCAGCAGCAGGCCGGACCCGCCGGGGCCACCCGGGTTGGTCAGCATGACGCCCTGGTACTGGGCGTCCGCGACCTTGTGCTTGACCCGGCTGACGGCGAGCTGGACCTGCTCGCCGTTCGGCTTGGAGTAGTCGAGCGGGACCGCCAGGTACCCGCATTCGGCGCCGGCGGCCACCAGCGTCGGATCGGTACACGGCCCCCAGGCGATCGTCGCCTGGGCCGGGCTCGCGGGCGCGGCGGTCGCGGCCGGCGCGGCCACGAGCGCGGACGCCAGCGCGGCGGCGGCCACCGCGGCGACGGCCACCTTGGAAAAACGGGCACGTCTCACTGTTTTCTCCCTTTTCGGCTCCGACGGAAGCGGGTGAACCCTAGACCCGCGCCTGGGCGGGAGGTACCGCGAACGGTTGCCCGTCCCCGAATGCCCTACGAAAGGAGGAAATCGGGTGGCGCGCCGAAACGGACATCCCGTACCGTGCCGGTCATGATCTACTTCGTTCGCCTCCGCCGCGTCTGAGACGGCGTGACCGCAGGACCGCCCGCGTACCGACCGGTCCCCTCATCTGCGCGCCGTCTGCCCTTCTTCCTCTTGAAGGAGACTCATGCTGCGCAAGCACATCGTCATGGTCGGCTGCAGCGCGCCGAGCCACGTCTACCCGTCGCTGGGGGTCATCACCGAGCTGGTGCGCCGTGGGCACCGCGTGTCCTACGTCGTCGGCTCGCCGCTGACCGGGCTGGTGTCACCGACCGGCGCTGATGTCGTCGAGCACCCGACGCTCTTCCCGCTCGGCGAGTCCGCCGTCTGGCCGGACGACCCGGCCGACGCGATGCGCGTCTTCCTCGACGAGGCGATCGCCATCCACCCGCGGCTGACGTCGGTCTTCGACCAAGACCGGCCCGACCTGCTGCTGTACGACATCGGCGGGCTGGGCGCGCCGGTGCTCGGGCAGCGGTACGGCGTCCCCGCCGTGCAGCTGTCGCCGACGCTGGTCGCCTGGGAGGGCTACGACGAGGACATGACCGAGGTGATGACCCCGATCAAGGCGTCACCGTCCGGTGTGGACTACGCCGCGACGTACACCTCTTGGCTGCGGGCGAACGGCATCTTCGCGGACGCTTGGGAGTGGCTCGGGCACCCGTCGCGGGTCCTGTCGCTGATCCCCCGGGCGATGCAGCCGTACGCGGACCGCGTCGGCCCGCACGTCCGGTTCGTCGGGCCCTGCCTGGACCCGGCGCGCCTGGCCGACCGTTCGTGGACACCGCCGTCGTCCGGCAGGCCGGTCCTGCTGGTCTCGTTCGGGACGGCGTACAACGACCAGCTCGACGTCTACCGCGCGTGCGTCGAGGCGTTCGCCGCGGACTGGCACGTCGTGATGTCACTCGGGAAGCACGTTTCGCCTGCTGCGCTCGGACCCTTACCGGATTCGGTGGAGGTGTTCACTTCGGTGCCGCAGCTGGCGGTGCTGGAAGCGGCGTCGGCGTTCATCACGCACGCCGGCATGGGCGGCGCGACGGAGTCCCTGTGGTTCGGCGTCCCGACGGTGGCGATCCCCCAGGCCGCGGACCAGTTCGGCAATGCGGCACAGCTGGAAGCCCTAGGTGTTGGACGGCACCTGCCGGCCTCCTCGGTGACGGCCGCATCGCTGAGGAAGGCGGTCGACGAGGTGTCGTCATCGCCCTCGGTGGCCGCGCGGCTGGCGTCGTTGAAGGCAGAGGTCCGCGGCCACGGCGGAGTCCCCGCGGCGGCGGACGCGGTGGAGTCCTATTTGGACTGACGTCTGAGGCCGCCGAGACCCAGTCCGAGGAAGATCGCGAAAAGGAGCAGGAGCAGCAGGACGACCCAGCTGAACCCACCCACGGTCAGCAGGACCCCGGTCGCCAGAACGGCGATCACCGCGGCGGTCCCCAGGTAGAACCGGGCGTCGCGAGCCGAGCTGCCGGGCACGTCCGGGGCCGGCGGGGCTGTTCGTTTCACGGACGGTCCCGCCGGTTTCGGCTGGGCTGGTACCGGTGCCGCCTTTGCCGCCGAGCCCACCCTCCGCACCGGCGGAATGGGTGAGCCCCGTTTCGCCACCGGTGTCGAAACCCCACCCGCCGCCACTGCCGGTACGACCGGATCCGGCTTCGCCATCGTCCCCGGCACAACCACATCCGGTTTCACCACCGCCGTCGGCGGCTCGGCAACCGGGGCAATCGGCGGCGCCTCTTCCACCACAGATTCCACCGGCGAGACTTCCTCCACCGGCGCCGGCGCCGTCTCCATCAGCGGCGCCTCTTCCCCCGGCGGCGCAGCTCCCACCAGCGGCGCAACCTCCCCCACCGGCGCAGCCTCCCCCACCGGTGCGACTTCCGCCGGTACTTCCACCACCGGCACCTTCTCCCGCACCCGCGCAGCTTCCCCCACCGGCGCCTCTTTCCCCACCGGCACCTTTTCCCCCACCGGCGCAGCCTCCCCCTGCGGCCCACCTTCCTCCGGCGACACTTCCACCACCGGCTGCCCGCTCTCCACCTCCCCAACCCCGACCGCCGGCAGCTCAGCCACTGACATTTCAGCGACCGGCACATCACTCACTGACATTTCAGCCACCGATGCCGCCGCAGCAGCCGCAGCCACCCATGCCTGGGCCGCCGCCGAGACCCTCCGGCTGTCGTCATCGACGAGCCGCCGGATCTCCACTTCCGTGCGCTCCCGGACCACCTCGTTCCCCACCCGGTTGAGCCGCCGCAACCCCTCCAGCGCCGTCAAGCGGTCCGAGGCGATCGGGCTCGCCAGGCCGTGCCGCAGGTACTCCGGCAACGTCCACCGCGGGTTGCGCGCCAGCACGATGCGACCCTCCACATCGGACTGGTGCTTCGGCCGCTGCCGCGGCATCTCCGCCACCACGTGCTCGTGGACGTAGCTGTACAGCTCGTCGACCGTGACGTCGCCGTCGTGGTCGAGGTCCGCGCTCCCGTCGCGCAGGCCCGCCACCAGGTGCCGGGTGAACACCGAGCGGGCCGCCGTACCCACCACCGCGTCACCCTCGAACGAGTACTGCGTCGCGTCGGACGCGGTGAGCACCGCGCGGCCGCGGCCCTGGAACCGCTCCAGCGTGTGCACGTCCGTGCCCGCCTTCGCCAGCTTCCCGGCCGGGAAGGCGCCGCTGTAACAGCAGTCGAGCACCAGCACCTTCTGCCGCGACGCACAGCCGGCCAGCGCGCGCTCGACCTGGTCGGCCGCCAGCGCGGTGAACATCAGGCTGTCGCGGCGGGTGTTGGCCATCGCCAGGTAGAGGCTGCCGTCGTCGTCCTTCACGCCGTGGCCGGTGAAGTACAGCAACGTCAGCTCGTCGCGGCGGCGGCCGCGGTAGAACTCGCCGATGGCCTCGCCGACGACGTGGTGCGGCTGGTCAACCAGCGTCGTCACCTCGAACCCGGCGATCGCCGGGTCGCTCAGCACCTCCGCCAGCGCGCGGGCGTCGCCGCCGGGAGCGGTCAGCCGCCGCAGTGCCGGGTCGGCGTACGTCTCGGTCGCGATCAGCAGCGCGTGCCGCCCCGGCACGGTCAGCCGTGCCGGCGGACGAAGGCGTCGATCAGCTGCTGCCGCTCGGCCGCCGTGGCGCGTTCGAGCTCGACGGTGTCGCCGTCGACCGTCACCTTGATCCGGTGCTTGCCCGACTGGCGGCCGAGCCACTCGCGCAACGTCTCGACCAGCCCCGGGAAGACGCCACCGGCCGCGCTGAAGGCCACCACGAGCGAGCCGATCGTCACCGGGTCGGCGGCCTTCGCCCCTTCGGGCAGCTCCCCGGCGGGGACGGCGAGCACATCGACGTCCAGCTCGCCCAGCTCGGCCCGCAACCGCCGGGCGAGCCGGTCCAGCTCCTCGGCGTCGGCGTCGTCGCCGGTCTCCAGCCGCAGCAACGCCCGCCGCGTGTCCGGTTCGGTCATCGGCACATCGTCCGCCACGCCGCGGGCCCGGACAAGGTCCGATCGGGCAGCCTCAGCCGCGGATCTCGTTGAGGTAGTTGTAGATCGTGTAGCGGGTGACGTCGAGCCGCCCGGCCAGGTGGTCGACCGCGTCCTTGATCAGAAAATAACCCGCCTCGTCGAGTTCCCGCACCACCGCGGCCTTGTGCCGCTTCTTCATCAGGTCCACCGGAATCCCCGCCTTGCCGATCGACCGGTCCACCAGGAACCGCTGCAGGCTGTCGACGTCCGGTGGGAAAGTCTCCGGCTCGCCGTTGCCCCCCGCCGAAGCGGCCGTGTCGACGCTGTTGACGCACAGGCACCCGACCGCCACACCGTCGGCGTCGCGCAGGAACAGGGTCGACGAGCGGATCGCGCGGCCGTCCGGGCCGTGGGTGCGGTAGTTCGTCAGGTCCTGGGTGGTGCCGCGGCGGACCAGGCCGAGCAGCAGGTCGGTCATCGGGCCGCCGACGCTGCGGCCGGTCAGGTCGCCCGCGATCGCGACGATCGAGTCGGGCAGCCGGCTCAGGTCGTGCAGCAGCACCTCGTTGCCCGGGCCGAGCATCGCCGCGAGCCCCGGGATCGCCGGCACCAGCGCGGTCAGCACCTCGTGCGTCGTCGCGCCCGCGGCCGGGACGGCCAGGGGTTCCCGTGGTTTGGTCAGCGTCTCCAACGCCTCCCGCAGCAGATCCGCGGCGGCGGCCGGAGTGGACGCGTGCGGCGAGAGCCGGACGTGCTCGGGCCGCACGGTCGCGGCGATCCCGGCGTTGGCCAGCGCCGCGCCGACTTGCTCGGCCGGGTGGCCGGGCAGCGTGAACGCCAGGATCCCGGCCCGCCGTTCGGTGGCCGAGACGACCTCCGCGCCGCAGGAAGCCAGCACGTCCTCGAAGGACCCGATCCGCTCCGCGATCCGGGCGGCGATGGCCCCGACTCCGGCGTCTTCGACCAGCTCCAGGGCCTCGGCGAACGCGCCGGACGTGATCGGGCTGAGGTTCGAGATCGACCAGGCCTGGGCGGTCACGTCCGGTGGGTGGATCTCGTCGTCGAACAGGCCGGGGTCGCGGGCGCCGGTCCAGCCCGACAGCACCGGGTCCATCCGTTCCAGCGCCCGGTCCGACAGCACCGCGAAGCCGGTGCCCCAGCCCGCGCGCAGCCACTTCTGGCCGCCGACGACCAGGACGTCCGCGACTTCCCACGGCGCCTCGACGACCCCGAAGCCCTGAATGCCGTCGACGACCAGGAGCCGGTCGCCGACGACGTCGCGCAGGGCGGCGAGGTCGGCGCGGAACCCGGTGCGGAAGTCGACCGCGCTCACGCTGACGGTGGTGATCTCGGGCGTCAACGCCTCGGCGACCCGTTCAGGCGTCACGTAACCGCCGGTCAGGCGCCTCAGCTTGAGCCGGCCCGCTTGTTCGGCGCGGGCCCACGGGTAGGTGTTGGCCGGGAACTCCGCGACCGACACCAGGACGTCACCGCTGCTGTTGAACGCGGCCTGGAACAGCCCCAAGCTGGTGTGCGGCAGCAGGACCGTGTGGTCGGTGTCCGAACCGGACAGCCGCGCGGCCGCCGCCTTGGCCCGGATCTCCTGCCGCATCAGCTCGTCCACAGTGGACGGACCAGCGGTGGTGGCCTGGTCGAGCAGCGCGGCCGTCGTGTCGAGCACCGCGTGGGACGGCGGGCCGAACCGGGCGAAGTCGAGGTAGCCGGCGGGCTCGTCGAACTGGAGCAGGTACCGGGGCGAAATCCGCGTCACGCGAGGATCCTCGCCAGGAACTGCCGGGTGCGTTCGTGCTTCGGCGCGCTCAGTACCTGATCAGGCGGCCCGGTCTCGACGACAGCGCCGTCGGCCAGGAACACCACCTCGTCGGCGGCCTCCGCGGCGAAGCTCATCTCGTGCGTCACGACGACCATCGTCATCCCCTCCCCCGCCAACGTACTCATCACCTCGAGCACCTCCCCGACCAGCTCCGGGTCCAGCGCCGACGTCGGCTCGTCGAACAGCATCAGCTTGGGTTTCATCGCCAGCGACCGCGCGATCGCGACCCGTTGCTGCTGCCCGCCGGACAGCTGCGCCGGGTAGGCGTCGCCGCGGTGCGCGAGGCCGACGCGGTCGAGCAGCTCGAGGCCCTGCTTACGGGCCTCGTCCGATTTGAGGCCCAGTACCCGGATCGGCCCCTCGACGACGTTCTCCAGCGCCGTCCGGTGCGCGAACAGGTTGAACCGCTGGAACACCATGCCGATGTCCCGGCGCTGGCGGGCGACGTCGCGTTCGCGCAGCTCGTACAGCTTGCCGCCGCGCTGCCGGTAGCCGATCGGCTCGCCGTCGACCCAGATCTGGCCGGCGTCGATCGTCTCGAGGTGGTTGATGCAGCGCAGGAACGTGCTCTTCCCGGCGCCGGACGGCCCGAGCAGGCAGACGACCTGTCCCTTGTGGACTTCGAGGTCGATGCCGCCGAGGACTTCGGTGTGGCCGTAGGACTTGCGGACGCCGACGGCGCGCAACAGTGGTTCAGACACGGGCACTCCTCACCAGTGGCACGCCGCGCAACGCCTTGCCCGCACGGGAAAGCGGACCTCGGTCAGCCTGGCCGAAAGCGCGTTCCAGGTAGTGCTGCCCGACCCCGGCGACGGTCACCACGACCATGTACCAGACGGCCGCGGCCAGCAGCGTCTCCATCACCAGCAGGTTGTTCGACGAGATGTTGTTGGCCGCGTGGATCAGCTCGGTCACCCCGATCACCGACGCCATCGACGTGCCCTTGAGCATGTTGATGAAGTCGTTGCCGGTCGGCGGGATGATCACGCGCATCGCCTGCGGCAGCACGACTCGGCGCAGCGTCGCGGCGGGCGTCATGCCGATCGACTTCGCCGCTTCAGTCTGTCCACTGTCGACACTGTTCAGCCCGGCCCGCACGATCTCGGCCATGTACGCGCTTTCGTTGAGCGCCAGGCCGAGGAACGCCGCGGTGAACGCGCTGATCAGCACGTTCGTCGGCTCGTTGACCAGGAACGGGATGTGGATCACCGGGAAGACGAGCGCCAGGTTGTACCAGAGCAGGATCTGCAGCAGCACCGGAAGGCCGCGGAAGATCCAGATGTAGCCGGCGGCGAACCACCGGGCGACCGGGTTGGCGCTGCGGCGCAGCAGGGCGATGACGATGCCGAGCACGATCGCGACGGCCTGCGACAGCACGGCGAGGACGACGGTGTTGAGCAGCCCGGTCGCCATCACCTTGAAGAAGACGAAGTCCGGGACCTGGTTCCACTCGATCTGCGCGTTGCCGAGCGCGATGCCCAGCAGCACGAGCAACGCCACGATCACGACGGCGGCAACCCACCGGCCCCAGTGGCGGAGCCGGACGATCGGGAGTGGTTCAGCCGCCGCCACCTCACGATCCACCATTGACCGCGGCCTCCTTGATGGCGCCCTGGTCGACACCCCAGGCCTGCAGGATCTTGCCGTAGGTGCCGTCGGCGATGAGGGCCTGAAGAGCCTTCTGCACGGAGTCCGTCAGCGGCTTGTTCTGCTTGTTGACGCCGATGCCGTAGGGCCCGCCTTCGATCGGCTCACCGGGGACGACCTCGAAGAACTTGCCCTCGCCCGCGGTCCGCGAGATGTAGACGGCGCTGGGCAGGTCGTTGAGGATCGCCGCGACGCGCCCGGTGCGCAGCTGGTTCTGGTTCTGGTTGTCACTGTCGGTCGCGGTCACGTTCACCGCGGGCTTCCCGGCCGACGTGCACTTGGTGCTCTGCGTCGCGGCGAACTTCTGGTGACTGGTCCCCTGCACGACGGCGACGTTCTTGCCACAAAGGGCGTCCGGCCCGGTGATGCCGTCCGGGTTGCCCTTGCGGGTCATGATCGTGATGCCGGAGGTGAAGTAGTCGACGAAGTCGATCTGCGCCTGGCGGGCCTTGGTGTCGTTCATCCCGGCCATGGTGAGGTCGATGCGGCCGGACTGGAGGCTGGTGATGAGCGAGCCGAAGGCCATGTCCTGGTGCGTCACGGTCAGGCCGAGCTTGGCCGCGATGGCCTTGGCGAGATCAACCTCGTAGCCGATCGGCGTCTTGCCATCGGCGGCGTAGAAGTTGTTGGGCGCGGACTGCAGGTTCGACGCCAGGTGCAGCACCCCGGCCTGCTTGACGTTCGCGGGGAGAGCGGCGTTGAGCTGGGCATCCTTCTGCACACCCTGGACGATGGCGGCGGTGTCGGGGATGCCGGACGCGGGCGCGCCGGGAGCCTGCGAGGTCCCGCCCGCACCGTCGGGGCCACCACCGCAGGCGGTCACCAGAGCGGCCAGGCTCGCGAGCAACACCGCCTGAACTGCACGGGAACGGGACATAGCGGACCTCCACTGTTCGGCTGGGCGGAACGGTACAACTCGTTGTTGAAGAGGTCAACTGGCTGTTGAAATCTGACTGGGTCGGTTCACGCCTGGCACGAACGGGCCGCTCGTGCCCAGCTGGGGGTGCGCTGAACGGCCAGTTGGTGACGACCACCGAGGTGCCGAACGGCCCTTTGGTGACAACGGCGAGGCACGAACGGTCCACTCGTCCCCCGCCGAGGGTGCGCGAACGGTCCGTTGGCAACCGCCGCGAGACGCGAACGGGCCGCTGGTGACGGCCTGGGTGCGCGAACGGGCCGCTGGCAACCCACCCACTGCCGACCCCGGGCGTGCACGAACGGTCCACTGGCGACCACCGCGAGACACGAACGGGCCGCTGGTGACGGCCGGGGGCGCACGAACGGCCCGTTCGCAACCACCACCCGGGGCACGAGCGGTCCACTGGTGACCGCCGCCGCGGCGCGAGCGGACCATTCACGCCCAGCAGAGTTGGGCGAAAAGCACGAGCGGCCCGTTCGCGACCACCGCCGAGCACGAACGGGCCACCGGCGAACCACCGGCAAGGCACGCACGGACCGCTCGCGCCCCAAAGCGCACCAACGGACCGTTCGCGCACCCGAACCCCAACGAGCAACCAAGCACAAACGGCCCGTTCGCACCCAAAACAGCACGAACGGACCGTTCGCCCAGCTGACAACCAAGCCCATCCCCACCGGTGCTAGCTTCGCGCCATGAGCCTGCGGATCGGCATCCTGGGTGCGGCCCGGATCGCACCCACCGCCCTGGTCAAACCCGCCTCGGCCAACGCCGGCGTCGAGGTCGTCGCGGTGGCCGCCCGCGACGCCGGCCGGGCGCAAGCGTTTGCCACCAAGCACGGCATCCCGCGGACGCACTCGTCCTACGAGGCCCTGCTCGATGACCCCGACGTCGACGCCGTCTACAACCCGTTGCCGAACGGCCTCCACGGCCGGTGGACCAAGGCGGCGATGGCAGCCGGCAAGCACGTCCTGTGCGAGAAGCCCTTCACCGCCAACGCGGCCGAGGCCCGCGAGATCGCCGATCTGGCCGCCACCTCGGACCGCGTCGTGATGGAGGCCTTCCACTACCGCTACCACCCGCTCGCCCTGCGGGTGGAGGAGATCGTCGCGTCGGGCGAGCTGGGTGAGCTCCAGCGCGTCGAGACCGCGTTGTGCTTCCCGCTGCCCAAGTTCTCCGACATCCGCTACAACTACGACCTCGCGGGCGGCGCGACGATGGACGCCGGCTGCTACGCCGTCCACATGGCCCGCACCTTCGGCGGCGGCGAGACCCCGGAAGTCGTTTCGGCACAGGCGAAACTGCGTGACGCGAAGATCGACCGCGCGATGACGGCCGAGCTGCGCTACCCGTCGGGTCACACGGGCCGGGTCCAGTGCTCGATGTGGTCGTCGGCCGTGCTGAAGATCAGCGCGAAGGTGACCGGCTCGCAGGGGTCGCTGAGCGTGCTCAACCCCGCGTCCCCGCAGGTGTACCACCGCCTGACGGTCCGGACCGGCGGCGCCCGCCGCGTCGAGCGGCTCCCGCGGCGGGCGTCGTACGCCTACCAGCTGGACGCCTTCGCGGCGGCGGTCCTGGAAGGCGCGCCGGTGAAGACGTCGGCCGAGGACGCCGTGAAGACGATGAGCGTGATCGACGCGATCTACCGCGCGGCCGGGCTCCCGCTGCGCGAACCGAGCTGAGCCCGGACGTCGGCGAGGGCGAAGCCGAGCAGGTTCAGCCCACGCCAGCTGCGCGGCTTCCCCACCTCTGGGTGGTCCGAGGCCAGGCCGACTCCCCACACCCGGTCGACGGGGCTCGCCTCGACCAGCACACGATCGCCGGTGCCGGTCAGGTAGCGGCCGAGATCGGGGTGCTGGGCGAACTTCGCGACGTTGCCGTCGACGACGATCTCGCGGCGGCAAGCGGCCCACGTCGCTTCGTCAAAACGCCGGACGCGACGGCCGAAGTCCTTGGCCCGCTTGGGATGCACCGCGGTCAGGACCTGGGCGGCCACCTCGTCGTCGCCGAAGAGCTTCGCCTTGCGCCACATCATGTAGTGCTCGGCCGTGGCGAACCGGACGTCGTCGACCACGAACGGCGACGGCCACCACTGGCTGAGACACCCCGAGCCGACACCGCCTCCGCGCGGCGGCTGATTGCCCCAGAAGTACACGTACTTGAACCGCTTCCCCGCGTCGAGCGCACGGGTCAGCTCCTCGACACTGCGCGGGTGACCGGTCATGGCCCCAGTTTCACGCACGAACCGGCCGCCCCGCACCCGAAATACCGGTGCGAGACGGCCGGCGCGATCAAGCAGCCACGTAATTACCGGTCAGGATGAGCAGCACCTGGACCGTGATGCCCGTGCCGTAGTAGTCCGTCGAGTCCGGGGAGAACGACGCGATCGACGTCCACAGCTTGTCGAGCCACGCCTGGCTGCCCGGGTCCGTCATCGCCGCCACCGCGAACGGCGCCGTGAAGCACGGGTGCTGACCGCTCTCGGTCTTGGTGCCCGACAGCGAGTAGCCACTCTGGATCTTCGACGGGTCCCCGCCCGTCGCGGACTTGATCCACGTGTTCATCTTGGCGACCTGCGCCTTGGCCGCGCTGCCCGACGCCGTGATCGCGTCCGCGCCGAGGCGCCACGGGTCGCGGCAGGCGTTCCAGCTGTACTTGCCGTCGTACGGGCCCTCGAGGAAGTCCGCCGGCGCCGGCTTCGGCGTCGAGTTCGTGTTCACCACGAAGTCCGGCAGCAGCCCGGTGTTCGGCGCGTACTGCGACTGCAGCTGGCTCACCGCGGTCTCCGAGCGGGTGCGCACCGAGTCCCAGAAGCTGTCGCCGGTGGCCTTCGCGAACGCCCGCAGGTGCCCGGGCATCCAGTCCGACGAACGCGAGCTGTTCTTGTACTCCGCGTCGTTGCCCCAGTCGCCGAGCAGCGTGAACTTGGTGCTGTTGTTGACTTCGCTCTTCTTGATCGCGTTGATGATCCGGACGGCCTCGGCCTTGTAGTTGACCGAGCCGGTGCTGCCCCACTTCGTGTCCGCGATCAGGAGGCCGTACGCGATTTCGAGGTCGCCGTCGGTCGCCGAGTCGCTGCCGTTGACGCTCTTGCAGTTCGCATCCTGCTCGGCCGCGTGCAGGTCCTTGTTGTTGACCGACGGGTGCGCCTTCACGAACTTCACGATCCCGTCGACGATCGCGCGGGCCTGCGGGTCCTTGTCGGCCATCATCGCGGAGATCGTCACGCCGTAACCCTCGCCTTCGGCGACGAAGGAGTGGTCGGCGTCCTTGGACAGCACGGCGTAGGTACCGCTGCCGCACTTGGTCGTCAGGAAGTTCTTCTTCCAGAAGTCGTAGTACTTCTGGAGCACCTGGTCCTGGGTGGCCTGCGAGACCGAGGGCCGCAGGGTTCCCGGCACGTACGGCGTGCCGGCCGCGTTCGCGGTCGTCGGCACGCTCAGCAGCCCGGCGGCCAAGGCGGCCGTGGCCACCACCGCCCGGACGATCTTCTTCATGAATCCTCCGACATCGTTGGCTGCGGCGATGGCGGTTCAGAGCGTGACAGAAGGTTCAAGACCTGGTCAAGACTGTTAGGAAACTTTCCTTACAATTACCGTGAGTGGTTTCACCCTCCGCCGATCGCCCGGACGGACTAGCGTGGGAGCCATGAACCTCGACGGCCGCGGGCCGGACTTCCGCGCGTTCTGGACCGAACGGCGCCTGGCGTCCCTGACGACCGTCCGCCCGGACGGCACCCCGCACGTCGTCGCGGTCGGCGTGACCGTCGACTTCGAAGCCGGGATCGCCCGCGTGATCACGTTCGACTCGTCGGTCAAGGCCCGGCTGGTCCGGGCCACGGGTGCCGACGGCATCCCGGCCGCGGTCTGCCAGCTCGAAGGCCCGAAGTGGTCCACTTTGGAGGGACGTGCGGTGCTGCGCGACGACCCGGAATCGGTGCGTGACGCGGAAAACCGTTACGCCGCGCGCTATCGCCAGCCGAAGCCGAACCCGCAGCGCGTGGTCCTGGAAATCACCGTGAACCGGGTGCTCGGCAACGCCTAACCCGCGCGCGAGTGCACCAGCCGGGTGTACTCGGCCAGCAGCGCCGCCAGCTCGCTGTGCTCCCCCGCCGACGTCAGCTGCTGGTGCCCGACGAGCATCGCCATGCCCAGCGACGTCAACGTCCGGGCCAGCTCACGCTCGCCGACGATGCCCTTGACCGCCTTGCCGACCGTCCGCAGCCGGGCCTCGTCGACGCGTTTCTGGGCCGCCCGAACGCCTTCGTCGTTCATCGCCCACGCCCGGATCGCCGCCTCGGCCTCGTGGTGCAGCCCCAGCGTGAGGTCCATCAACGCGGCGAAGTCCGCCGACGGCCCGCCGGTGCCGAAATCCTGCTCGCGCAGGATCCGCACCTGCCGGTGCTCCCAGTGGTCCAGGAGCTGCTCGACGAACCCCGGCCAGCCGCCGAAGTGGTGGTAGAACGACCCGCTCGTGACGCCGAGGTCGCGGCAGAGCCGTCCGACGTTCAGCTCGGTGAACCCGTGCTCCGCCAGCACTTCCAGCGCGGCCTCGAAGTAGGCCTGCCGCGTGACCGGCGGCATCAGACGTTCCGGCTCCGGTCCCGCCAGTACGGCTCGCGCAGTGATCGCTTCAGGATCTTGCCGGTCGCGTTGCGCGGCAACGCTTCCACGACGTCCACGCTGCGCGGGCACTTGTAGTGCGCCAAGCGCTCGCGGCAGAACTCCATGAGCTTGTCGGCGTCGAGCTGGTCGCCGGCGACGACGGCCTTGACCTGCTCGCCCCAGCGCTCGTCCGGGACGCCGATCACGGCGACCTCCGTGACGCCGGGGAACTCGGCGACCACCCGCTCGACCTCGGGTGAGTACACGTTCTCGCCGCCGGTGATGATCATGTCCTTGACGCGGTCCTCGAGGAACAGGAACCCGCCGTCGTCGAGACGGCCGACGTCGCCGGTGCGCACCCAGCCGTCCACAATGGTCTCCGCGGTCGCCTCGGGATTGCCGAGGTAGCCCGCCATCCGCTGGTCGGTCCGGATCCACACCTCGCCGGACTCGGTGTCTTCAAGCGTGACCGGGTCGACGATGCGGATGTCCACACCGGACAGTGCGGTGCCCGCCGAGGCCAGCCGTTCCGGGTGGGACTCGTCGCGGTGCGCCTCCGGGTCGAGCGCGGTGACCGCGCCGGACAGCTCGGTCATGCCGTAGACCTGGGCGAACCTGACGTCCGGCCAGGCGGCCAACGCCTTGCGCAGCAAGGGAAGCGGCATCGGCGAAGCGCCGTAACAGAGGTACTTCATCTTCGAGAACGCCTGCATCGCCTGCTCACCGGCCTGCGCGATCCCGGCGACGACGGCGGGCACGAGGAAGGCGTGCGTGATCCCGGCCGAGAGCGCGGCGAACAGCGAGGCGGCGTCCGGCTCGCGCGTCAGGTAGGACGGTTCGCCGTACAGGAAGCCGGAAACCGCGTAGCAGCTGCCGCCGACGTGGAACAGCGGCATCGCGACGAGGTTGACGTCACCCGGGCCGATCGGGAACGCGGTGCCCGCGGCGATGCCGTGGGCAAGGATGCTGCGATGGGTCAGCACGGCGCCCTTGGGGAAGCCGGTGGTACCGCTGGTGTACATGACCAGGACGCCGTCGTTCTCGTCGAGTTCCTGTGGCCCCAAGGGTTCCGCGGTAAGGAGGGACTCGTATTCATCTCCGACGACCACCACGCGCTCCACCGCGGGCAGCCGGTCCCGGACCGCCTCGACGGCGGGCAGCAGCTCGGCACCCACGAAAACGACCTTGGCGCCGGCGTCCGCGAGCACGTAGGCGAGTTCGTCGCCGGAGAGCCGCCAGTTGACCACGGCGTTCGCGGCGCCGATCCCGGCCGCCGCGAAGGTCGTCTCCAGGCAGGCCGGGTGGTTCTTGTCGACGAACGCGACGCGATCACCCCGGCCGACCCCGGCCACCGCCAGCGCGCCCGACAGCCGCCGGACGCGTTCGTCGAACTCCGCCCAGGTCCACGAACGGTCGCCGTAGACGAGCGCGGTGTCCGCGGGACGTTCCCGCGCCCAGTGCGCGAGAACCTCGCCGAACAGCCGGACCCGGGGGCGGTGGTCTTCGGGCATGGCGGGTATCCCTTCGGGCCGTAGACCGCTCTATGGTGCGTCGCTGCCGGACGGGGCGTCAAGGCCGGACAAGGACCACCGAGCCGAGCGGCCACCGGGTGAATGCCCGGCACGCGTCTGTCAAGCGCGAACCGGCCCAGGCGGCGGAGTTGTCCACATCGACCTGAGTTGTCCACAGATTTCCCGAGCCCCCGCTGAGCGCCCCTCGCACCGATAGACTGGACAAGGGCACGCCCCCCCCGAGGTGGGTGGGGGCGCGCGTACCGGGAGTTGGGGCCGTGCAGGCAATGTGCGGCCGGTCGCCCGAAGGCTTGCCGGCGGATTTGCTCGGCCGAAACTGCACCGCCCGGATTCGCTCAAAAAGCTTTGCCGACGGGCTGGCTCGGCCGAAAGATACGTCGACCGGTTCGCCCGGAAGGCTGCCGACGGGCTCGCTCAGCCGAGCGATAGGCCCGCCAGTCGCCCGAAAGCCTGCCAATGGGCCCGCTCAACCGACGATGCGCGGCCGTTCGCCCGAAAGCCTGCCGACGGGCTCGCTCAGCCGAAAGATACGCCCGCCGCTCGCCCGAAAGCTTGCCGACGGACTTGCTCAACCGACGATGCGCGGCCGGTCGCCCGAAGAGCTTGCCAACTTGCTCAGCCGAAACCGCGCCAGCCGGATTCGCTCGAAAGGTTACCGACGGGCTGGCTCGGCAAAGCGCCAGCCGGTCGCCCGAAACTCTCCGGTGGACTGCTCAAGCGGGAATATGCGCAGGCGGTCGCCCGAAGCGCGCTAGTGGGCTCGCCAAGCCGACAATGCACAGCCGGTCGTCCGAAAGCCTGCCGACGAACTTGCTCAGCCGAACAGGGCCAGCAGGCCTTCGGTCGACCGCACCACGACGTGCGCCGCGGTGCGTTCTGCGTGCGGGCGGTCCGGGCGCTCGGCCTCGTGGCGCCAGCGGCGCAGCGCGTCGAGGCCTGAGTCGTAGATCTCGCCCGGGTCCGCGTCCGGCTCCAGGCCGAGGCGGTCGGCCGGGGCGGTGCCCTGGGCGCCGAGCAGCCGGACCGCTTCCTCCGCCGGGTCGCCGGACAGCGCCGTGCGGCCGCCGCGGATGTCGGCGATCAGGCGCAGCTCGCGGAAATCGTGCGCGGCCGCCGCGAAGCGCTCCACTCGCGACACCAAGCGGTCGCCGCCCGGGCGGGGTTGCGCCGCCAGCAACGCTTCCAGGCGGATCACCGCCGTGCGCGCCTTCAACGCTTCGGCCCGCGCGACGAAACACCCCGCCAGGGTGTCCCGCAGTTCGCCGAGGCCGCTGCGGCGGACGAGTTCCGCCGAGAGCTTGACGCGGTCGTCGCAGCCGGTGCGGATCAGCGTCAGCGCCAGGCGGACGCCGAACATCCCGAACCGCACCACCAGCGACCGGCGCGTCTCCACCGGGATCGGGCCGGGGAACGCCGGGTCGGTGAAGGAATCCACCGAAAGCACGTGCCGTTCCAATTCCTCACGCGGTACCGCGGCGAAGGCGGCCAGGAGGTCGAACTCGTCGTCGCGCAGGGAGCGGCCGCCGTAGGCCAGCTGCCCGGCGACGGCGATCACGCCCAGGAACCCGGTGCACAGCGGGTCTTCGCGCCACGCCCGCCGCGCGAGCTGCTTCGCGGTCAGCAGCGCGTCGATCCGGCCCGCGCCGACCTCGTCGGCCCGGGCCAGCACCAGCACCGAGTTGACCGCGCTCTGCCGCGCGAAGGCCGAGCCGCCGGGTTGGTGTGCGGCGGCGAGCTCGTCCGGCTCGAGGTGGCGCACCAGGCGGACCGTCGCGTCCGGGAAGTCGTCGGCCGGGCCCGGGTCGTCGAGCAGCACGACGTCGCGCAGCGCCCGCGTCGGCCACTCCCCCAGCGCCGCGGCGAGCGTCGTCTTCCCGGACGACGGCGCCCCGGCGAACGCGACGCGCAGCGGTTGCTCCAGCCGGTGCTGGCAGTCGAGCAGCATCGCCGACGCGCGCGGGTCGTCGCGGTAGAGCCCGGCCGCGGCGGCCAGCAGGTCGCGGACGTCCTGGGTCACGCCGAAAGCTCCCGCCGCTGCCGGCCGGCGATCGTGCCGAGCTCGCCCGCGCGCTGGTGCAGGCCGGCGAGCCGGTCGATCTCACGGCGGATGTGCACCGTCCGCCGTTCGCGCTCGGCCGAGCCGGCCAGGATCGTCTCGCGCTCGTGCGTCAGCTCGTCCGCGAGCTCCTCGGCGAGCCCGGTGAAGTGGTCCCGCAGGCGCCGCTGCACCATGCGGACCGCGTCCCGGCATTCCTTGCCGAAGCGCAGGAAGACGTCGTCGACGTGCCGCTGGGCGGCCTGCTTGGCGACGGCCTGGCGGCGCTGCAGCCGCATCCCGCCCTCGTCGCGGATCGTCTTCACGGCGAACGCCGCGCCGGCGGTGATCGAGACCGGGTTGATCAACGGCAGCCCCAGCCAGGGCAGGCTGGTGACCAGGCCGAACATCAGGACACCGCCGTACGACCCGCGCAGGCCGGTGAAGGCCTGCTGGCCGATCTTGAACTTCTCGATCTTCGGCCGCCGGACGTCGTCGAGGTTTTCGATGCCCGAACCGTCGAGCGGCAGATCCGGCAGCGCTTGGTCGTACTGCGTGCCGAAACAGGTCGCGACCGCCTGCGCGAGCCACTGTGACCGGTCGGTCAGCCACGCGTAGTTGGTTTCGACCGCGTCGGCGAGCGCGTCGTCCAGCCACGGCGCGAAGTCGTCCCACACCTTCGCCGGGTCGCCTTCGTCGAAGGTCTGGTCGATGGTGTTGACGATCTTGCGTGTCCGCTCGCGCAGGTCGTACTCGGCGTCGGCCAGCAGGTCGGTGATCTCGTCGGAAAGCAGGTTCTGCCACCGGGTGTTCTGCCGGCGCAGGTCGTCGGCCCGGCGTTGCGCCCGCTGCAGCAGCGCCGCCTGGCCGAGCCCGGCGTCCTGGCCCGCGGCGTCGGCGCGGTCGCGCAGCGACTCCACCAGCTCCGCCGCGGCGGCGCGCACACCCACCGCGGCGAGCAGCGCGCGGGACTGCTCCGGCGGCCGGGCGGCCTGCTCGGTGATCCAGGTGAGCAGCTCGGGGAAACCCGAGCGGGTGTTGAGATCCGCGTCACCGGCCTTGGCCGCGGCCTGGCGCACGACCGCGGACACCGGCAGGACCGGCGAGTCGATCCCCGCCTCGGCGAGCATCTTGCGGTCGGCTTCGGCGACGGCGCGCCAGCCCGGGCTGGCGTCGATCTTGGTCAGCGCCAGCACGACGTGCGGGCACCACGTGCGCACGTGCCGGGCCAGCGCGAGTTCGGCGGCGCTCAGCGGCGCGGTCGCGTCGGAGACGATGATCACCGCGTCCGCTTCGGCCAGCAGGTCGAGCGCGGCGGCGGTGCGCGGCGACCGGGGGTCGCCGATCGGCGGGGTGTCGACCAGGACGAGCCCGGCCGCGAGGAGCTCGCGGGGCACGCCGACCTCGACGCGGCTGAGCGTGCCGGCCGGCCGGGCGCCGAGCTCACCGGTGAGCCGGTCGACCGCGACGGGGATCCGTTCGAGGGACCGGCCGACCAGGGTCGCGGCGGGTTCCGGGGCGTAGGCGATCTCGGTCGGCACGGCCGAGGTGGCGGCGTCGCCGACCGCGCACACCGGCGCGTTCAGGATGGCGTTGAGCAGGTATCCCTTGCCCTGTTTGGGGAAGCCGAGCACGCCGAGACGGATCTGCCCTTCGGGGGCGTCACGACGTCTGCGGAGGCGCTCGGCGAGATCGGCGCGGCCGTGCGTGCGGCACGCGTCCAACGTCTCGTTGAGCACTTCGAGCCAAGCCGGTGCGGTCACAGCGGACGAGTGTCCCCGGTTTACTCCCCGTACGCACACCGGGTGCCCGTCCCGCGGCTGCACCCAGACCGCGGGACGGGCACCGGTGACCGGTTCGGGGATCAGTGCCCGAGGTGGATGTCGTTCGACGCGATGTCGCCGATGTGCAGGTTGCCCAGCGCGTTGTGGCTGACGTCCGCCACATCGGAGACCACGTCGTGGACGGCGGTGCCGGCGCTGTTCCCGCTGGCGATGTCGCCGACCGCACCGGCCACGTCGTGCTCGACGTTGATGCCGGTGGCGTTCGTCACGACGCTGGTGACGTCGCCGAGCCCGTGGCCGACGCCGTGGCCACCGTGCGAGGACGCGACGTCGCCGGCGCCCTGGAGGATGCCGGAGAAGTCGCCGATGTGGCCGGTGAGGCCGCTCACGGTGTCGCTGAGGCCGAGGCCGCTGGTCACGTCGTGGACCTGGCCGGTGGCCGTGCTCACCTCGGCGTTGACGGTCCCGACGGCCTGGTGGGCCTGGTCGATGACGCCGCCCACGGCCTGGTAGCCCTGGTCGACCGCGCCGGCGACGACGCCGGACTCGTTGTCGGTCAGGTAGGCCGGGGCCGCGGTCAGGTTGGTCAGCACGGCCGAGTCGAGGCCGCCCGCCAGGTCGCCGCCGATGATGACGCTGGTCACGTTGCCGGCCAGCGCGGTGACGTTGCCCGCGTTGGTGATCTCGTTCGCGACGGGCAGCTCGCCGACGGGCAGGTCGCCCAGGCCCGGCAGCTCGCCGACGCCGAGGTCGCCGACACCCGGCAGTGCCGAGGTGGTCGGCAGGCCGAGGCCCGCGGTGAGGGCGGTGAGCTGGTCGATCGCGCCCTGGATGCCGGTGGTGTCGGTACCCACCGAGGTCAGGTCGCCGACCAGCGGGAGGCCGCCGACGGCCGGGAGGCTGTCGACCGGCACGTAGTCGAGCACCAGCGGGATGACCTCGTGCACGTCGGCGGCGCTGACGTCACCGAGGCCGGCGAGGGCGAGAGCCTGCTGCGGGTCCGTCCCGAAGGCCGCGAGGGCGGTCGGGTCGTTGAGCAGGTTGAGGGCGAAGTCGTGCAACGTCTGCACGGAGTCCATGGGGGTTCTCCTGATCCGGTGTTCGGGGGACGGCATCGGCCGCTGGGACCGGTGTCCATGGCCAAGTTAGGGAGCCGGACCCCCACCCCACATCGGGGATCACTCCGAGTTGCGACCGGCTCAGCCGATAGGGGATCGATATGTCATCGTTAGGGAGTTAGGGGCTCATCCGAGACGCACTCAGTTGGGTTAAATCCCTCCAGACCCTTGATTGACTAACCCGTTTGGGTGAGGATGCCCCGAGCCCTAGGGGGATTTCGAACCCCCGATCGGCCCCGCGAGGTGAGGAGGAAGCGCCGTTGCCCTACGTCCTCGGGATCGATGTGGCACAGGGCCGGACCCACGCCGCGATCTGCCACCGTCACGGCCCCGGCTGGAGTGACCCCGAGCTCCTCTGGCTGGGTGAACGGTCCCCCGCCGCGGCGTCCGCGCTGTTCCTGGACGACGAGGGGTACCTGCTCACCGGCGACGCGGCGGCCCAGGCGGGCGCCCGGGTCCCGTCCCGGCTGCTCACCGGCTTCCACCGGCGGATCGGCGACGACGTGCCGATGGTCGTCGAAGGCGAGTCCTTCCCGCCCGAGACGCTGACCACCGTGCTCGTCGAAGGCATCGCCGAGCACGCGGCGAACCAGTTCGGCGGTTCCCCGCGGCACCTGGTGCTGACCCACCCCGGCGACTGGGGCGGCTACCGCCGTGACGTGCTGCGGAGGGCGCTGGCCGACGCCGGGTTCACGGCGGTGACGCTGGTCCCCGGCTCGATCGCGGCGCTCGGCGCGCACCTGCCCGTGCCGGGCCCGGGCGTGACCGCCGCCGGCGTGTGCGAGTTCGGCGCCGACGGCGTGAACGTCAGCCTGGCGACGCCGACCGGCGCGAACGGCTGGCAGATCGCGGCGAGCGCCGAAGGCGTGTCCCCGGCGGCCGCGTTGAGCACACTGTTCGCGCTAACCGGCACTGCCTCGATGTCCCCGAAGGGGCTCGCCGGCGTGGTGTTCTGCGGCGACGTCCCGCCGCACGCGCTGCCCTCCCGGCCGCCGTGCCCGATGTTCGCGGGACCGGTTCCGCCGGCCACCACCGCGCTCGGCGCGGCCGCCCTCGCCGGGCTGCGCGCGGACCACCGGGCCACCCCCCAGGAACCCCCGGCCGTCGAGACCACCCTGCTCCCCCGGATGGACACGCTCGGTGAGCTCGGCGAGCGGCCACCCCGGCCGCCGGTCGAGATCACGCCGTTCGAGCTGCCCGAGCGCAGCGGCCCGATGGACCTGTTCCGGCGTCGGCGCCCGCTCGCCGCCGCGATCCTCGTGCTCGCCGCGGGTGTCTCGGCCGTGCTGATCACCCTCACCGCCCGCGAAGCCAACGCCGGCCCCGACCAGTCCCATGCCCCCAGCCAGTCCACCCCGAGCCACTGCGCCGCTCCCGGCGCCCCCTCCGGTGAAGGTCACTGTTGAACACTCTGCTCACGCAGGCCGCCCCGCTTCACCCCGTCCCCGTGCACCCGGCGGCCCGGCAGCTGCTCGACCAGGTCGCCGCCGACCCGGCCGCGCCGCTGCGGGTCGCCGTCGTCGCCCCCGGCGGCTACGGCAAGAGCGTGCTGCTCGCCGCGCTCGCCCGCGTCTACCAGCAGGCCGGTGCCAACGCCCTGCTCGTCGACGACGCCGACCGGCTCGGCGCCGACCAGCTCGAAGAGCTCCTGGCCGGCGCCGAAGGCCCGATCGTCGTCGCGCACCGGCCGGCCGCGATCGCGCCCGGCTGGACGCTGGTGCAGCTCGGCCCGCTCGGCGTCGAAGACGTCGCGCGGCTGATCGAGACGGTGACCGGCAAGCCCGCCGACCCGGCCGCCGCGGCCGAGCTGCACGCCGCGAGCGGCGGCGTGCCGCGGCTGGCCGAGCGCGCGCTGCTCGGGCGGCTGGAGGAGTTCCGGCCCGAGCTCGACGAGCTCGACGACGACGTCCTGCGCTACCTGATCGCCGCCGAAGCCGGCGCGGGGCGCAACCTCGACCTGCTGTGCGCGCTGCTGGACCGCACGCCCGACCAGCTGCCCGGGATCGTCGACGGCGCCCGCGCGACCGGTCTGCTCGCCCCGGACGACACGCTGCTGCCGCTGGCCTCGGGTGCCGTCCGCGACTTCGGGCCGCCCGCCCGGCGCCTGACCACGGTGCAGCGGCTGGTCGAACTGCAGCTGGCGAACGGCCTCCCGGTGCTCGACCTGGCGCGTTCCCTGCTCGGCACCGGCAGCACGGGCGCGTCCGCGGCGGCCGCGTTCGCCGCGGCGGCCGCCGAAGCCCTGCCGACGGACGCCCGCCTGGCCACGCAGCTCTTCGAAGCCGCCGCCGAAGCGGGCGACCGCGGCCCGGCCGTCACGGCGGGCTGGGCCCGCGCGGCGGGGCTGTCCGGCGACCTCGACACGGCGTTGCGCCTCGGCGACGGGATGCTCGGCGCGGCCGACCCCGAAAGCCGAGCGGCCGGCGCGGAGATCGCGGCCACCGTGCTGGCCCACCGCGGTGAACTGGCCCGCGGCGCGGAGCTCTACCAGTGGGCCGCCAGCGCCGGCGTGCACCTCGCGGCGGGCCGTGGCGGCACCGACGCGTTCGCGGCGACGGCGCTGGTCGGCACCGGCGACATCGAGGGCGCCCGGCGGTTGCTCGACTCCCCCGCTCCCGGCCTCGCCCCGACGCTGTTCGCCGGCGCGGCCACGCGGATGGCCCGCGGCCTCGTCGATTCGGTGTCCGGCTGCGCGAACGAGACGTTGTCCACCCTGCTCGGCGCGGCGGCGATGCTGGAACCGGCGCTGGGCGGCACGCTGCTGCCGGACAGCCCCGCGGCGCTGGCCGCGCTCGCCGCCCTGCACACCGGTGAGCTGGCGCTGGCCGAGTCGGTGCTCAGCCGCGCCCTGCAGGGCCGCATCGGCGGCGACCTCCTCGCCGTGCGGCACCGGCTGCTGCTGGGCTGGGTGGCGATGACCGCGGGCGACCTGGCAGCCGCCGCGGAACACCGCGACGCCGTCTCGGGCCACACGCTGGAAGCGCGTGACGAGCTGTTCTTCGCGACGCTCGAGCTCGGCCTGGCCCGGCGGGCCAGCGACCTGGTCGGGCTGCAGCGGTCGTGGGCCCGCGCGTACCAGGCGTCGATGCGGCAGCAGACGGACCTGTTCACCTTGCTGCCGCTGGGCGAGCTGGCGATCGCGGCGGCCCGCACGGGTACCCACGCGAAGCTGGCCGGCCAGCTCGAACGCGCCCACAGCCTGCTGACCCGGCTCGGCGAACCTCCACTGTGGACGGTCTCGCTGGTCTGGCACGAGCTGCACGCGGCGATCACGCTGGAGGACGCCGAAGCCGCGAAGGCGCACTTGGCGACGTTGACCTCGCACGCGCATTGCGGCCGTCACCCCAGCGCCCTGGCCGCGGCGGCGAAGGGCTGGCTGACCGTCCTGGGTGGCACGTTCGACCCGGACGAGATCTCGGCGGCCGCGGCGGAGCTGCACGACCTGGGGCTGTGCTGGGACGCCTCCCGCCTGGCCGGCCAGGCGGCGATCCGCACGTCCGACCGCAAGGCGATGGTCCAGCTGCTGGAGGCGGCCCGCCAGTTCCAGGGAACGGGCATCCGCCGCGAGGCGGGTGCCGCGGAACCCGCGTCTTCGGGCACCGGCCTCGCGGCGCTGAGCGAGCGCGAGCTCGAGGTGGCCCGCCTGGTGGTCGAGGGCCTGACGTACAAGCAGGCGGGCAGCAAGCTGTTCATCTCGGGCAAGACGGTGGAGCACCACATGGCCCGCATCCGCGGGAAGCTGGGCGCGGCGGACCGCCGGGAGCTGCTGGCCACGCTTCGCGAACTGCTTTCTCGCCCCGACAGTCCCTAGGGGAGTTGGCTGCGCGGCTTGGTTGGTAGTTGCCGGGGCTGGGCGCGGCTGGGAACCGCTGGCCCAGCACGCCTGGCGCTGGCAGGTGACAATCGCGGCTGGGCACCGCAGGCCCGCACGCCTGGCACTGGCGAGTAGCTCCGTCGCGGCTGAGCACCGCAGGCCCGCACGCCTGGCACTGGCGAGTAGCTCCGTCGCGGCTGAGCACCGCAGGCCCGCACGCCTGGCACAGGCAGGTGACAATCGCGGCTGAGCACCGCAGGCCCAGCACGCCTGGCGCTGGCAGGTGACTCAATCGCGGCTGAGCACCGCTGGCCCGCACGCCTGGCGCTGGCGAGTGGCTCAGTCGCGGCTGGGCACCGCAGGCCCGCATCCTTGGCGACGGCGGATCGCTCAGCCGCGGCCATGGCCCGGCGCGGCCGAGGAAAACAGCAGACCCGACACTCCCGCGTGGGCGGGCCGGTTCAGTCGCGGCCGGCCGGCGGCGCCGGCCTGCCTCCGCACCTGGTACTGGAGGCGCCATCCGTCGCAGCCGGGTGGCGGACTGGCTCGGTCTCGGAGTCCTCGACTCACGGCGCCGGCCGGGTGCCCAGTCGCGGCTGGACCCGGTGCGGCCGCGTTACTCGAGCGTCCCGGCGCCGCGGCGCCGACGGCGTGGGTCGATCGCGGCAGAGGGCGGCGCCGTCAGGTTGCTCGCCGTCGCCGGTTGGTGGTGTGGGTCAGTCGCGGCTGGGGCCGAAGCGTTCCGTGCGGATGCGGTGGGGGTCGTGGCCCAAGGCCACCAGGATGTCCGCCACCGTCTCCACGAAGGCCGTCGGGCCGCAGACGAAGGATGTCGCGCCGAACTCGGCGGGCCAGGCTGCCGTGTTGAGCGTTGCCACGTTGATGCGGCGCGGGATTCCCTCGCGGCCGTCCGGTAGTTCGCGCGTGTAGACGTAGGTGACGTCCAGGCCCGCGGTCGGCTTGCGCAGTTCGTCGGCGTAGTACAGCTCGGCCGGGGTGCGCAGCGAGTAGATCAGCTTGAACGGCGTGCGGACGCCCGCGGCCCTGCGGGCGCGGACCATCGCCATCAACGGCACGATGCCCGAACCGCCGGCGACGAGCAGCACCGGCTCGGGGTCGGCCGGGCGCCAGACGAACCAGCCGCCGACCGGGCCGCGGATCTCGACCGGGTCGCCGATCGCGTACGGGCCGGCGAGGTGCTCGGACACCTCCCCGTCGGGGACGCGCTGCACGGTCAGCTCGACGCGGTCGGCGTCGGCGGGGGCGGCGAGCGAGTAGCTGCGCTGCGCGCGGTAGCCGTCGGCGGCGGTCAGCCGGACGTCGACGTGCTGTCCCGCGAGGTGTCCCGGCCAGCCGGGCAGGTCGAACACCAGCGTGCGGGCCGTGGGGGTTTCGTCGCGGAACTCGGCCAGGCGGGCGACCCGCCAGGCTAGTCGCCCTGATACCGCTGTTCGCGCCATGGATCCCCGTAGTCGTGGTAACCGACGTTCTCCCAGAAGCCCGGCTCGTCCCGGGTCTTCAGCTCCAGCCCGCGCACCCACTTCGCCGACTTCCAGAAGTACAGGTGCGGCACGACCAGCCGCGCCGGGCCACCGTGCTCGGGGGTGAGCGGCTTGCCGCCGTACTCGTAGGCGACCCAGGCCTGGCCGTCGAGCAGGTCGGCCAGCGGCAGGTTGGTGGTGTACCCGCCGTAGGAGTGCACCATCACGTAGTACGCCGCGGTGTCGAGGCCGCCGATCAGGGTGTCCACCGGGACGCCGCGCCACCGCGTGTCCAGTTTGGACCACTGGGTGACGCAGTGGATGTCCACAGTGAACTTCTCGCTCGGCAGGGCCATCAGCTCGGCCCAGCTCCAGGCGTGCTTCTCGCCGGTCTCGGTGGTGACCGTGAACTCCCACGTCTCGGTGCGCACGCGCGGCGTCGGGCCCGCCGACAGCACCGGGAAGTCCTCGGCCAGGTACTGGCCGGGCGGCAGGCGCGGGTTGCCGCTGCGGGCACGACCCTGGAACCCCGGTGTCACGACACCCATCCGGCACTCCCTCCTGCTGGAGGCGAGCCTACGCCCGGACCCGCAGCCCCAGCGACGTGACGAGCACCGCAGCCTGCTCCGGCGAAACGATCGCCGCGGCCAGCTCGGCGTTCACCGGATCGAGCGCCGAGAGGTCGCTGCCCCGCAGGTCGGCGCACGACAGCTTGACGGCGTGCAGCATCGCCCCGGACAGGTCGACGTCGGCGAACACCGCGTCGGCGCAGTTCGCCCCGGTGAGGTCGGCCTCGCGCATCCGCACGCCGTGGAAGGCGGCCGACCGGAGGTCGGCGCCCGCCAGTCCGGCGAACGACCAGTCGCCGCCCGTCACCCGCAGCGGCCGCAACTCGCATTCGCTGAACGTGGCCCCGACGAGCTTGCACCCGGTGAACTCGGCGTCGAAGAAGTTGCACCGCTTGAAGGCGCAGCCGGTGAAGGCCGAGTCGGTGTGCCGCGACGCGTTGAAGCGCACGTTGCCGAACACGCAGTCGGTGAACGTCGAGTTCCGGGTGACGGCCTCGGAGAGGTCGACCTCGTGGAACTCGCACCGCGTGTAGTGCCGCCCGGTGATCTCCTCGCCGTACCAGTCGTCACGGAAGAACCGCTGGTCTTCGACGGGTGGATCTTGCGTGGCATCGGACACTCGGCCAGGCTAGCGCCACGACCACGAGGGGGTGCCGAAGCATGCTGGACGCCGACGACGTCCGGGCGGCCGTGCCGATGCCGGCCGCCGTCGACGCGGTGCGGGAGGCCTTCCTCGACCTCGCCGCCGGCCGCTTCGAGGTGCCGCAACGCCTGTCGTTCGACGGCGGCACGACGCTCGTCATGAGCGCCTGCCACACCCCCACCGGCCGGACGGCGGTGAAGACCCTCAGCCTCGTCGCCGGCCGCGACCCGATGATCCTCGGGACCCTGGTGTGGAACACCCCCGAGACGCAACTGGTCGCCGACGCGATCGCGGTGACCACCTTGCGCACCGGCGCGGTGTCGGGTGTCGCCACCGATCTGCTGGCACCACCGGATGCGAGCCGGCTGGCCGTCATCGGCACCGGCGCCCAGGCCGCGGACCAGGTCCGCGCGGTGGCGGCAGTGCGCCCGGTGCGGCAGGTGACGGTGTTCGGACGCTCCCGGCTTCGGGCGACCGAGTTCGCCGACGGGTTGCGGGAGGAGTTCCCCGGCGTGCGCGTGGCGCCGAGCGTCGAGGACGCGGTCTCCGACGCGGAGATCGTTTGCTGTGCTACTTCATCGGCCACTCCTCTCTTCGACGTCGACGCCCTGCCGGAGCGCGTCCACGTCAACGCCATCGGTTCGTACCTGCCGTCCATGCGGGAGCTTCCCGCCGAGCTGCTCGCGACGGCCGGCTGCGTTGTGGTGGACCAGATCGACGCCGTCCTCGAGGAGGCCGGCGAGGTGATCCACGCGGTGGACAACGGCCTGCTTTCGCGGGATTCGCTGGTGGAACTGGGAACGGCGCTTCAGGAGCCTCCAGTGGTCGGCGGGCGGACGGTGTTCAAGTCCGTCGGGGTCGCGGTGCAGGACTGGGCGATCGCGCGGTTGCTCGGCGAAAAAGGGCCGCACTGAACCCGGTTCACTGAGCGTGCTCGTTACCGAGCGGAGAGCAATAACAGCGGCCAAACGGCGCAATCTGGGCCTTGAAGCGTTTGACGGACCACCCAATCCGGGAATTTCCGCGGCATGTCTCCTTGGCGAACCACCACTCGACGGAACACGGCCGTGCGGGTCATCACGGCGATCGGCGCGATCTTCGCGGGGATCGAAGTTCTCTACATGATCATGGTGCTCGCCGGCGCCAATGCCGGTAACTCCTTCTTCGTCTTCATCAAGTCACTGGCGGTTCCTCTCGCGTTGTTCTGGCCCGGCCTGTTCCCGGTGAGCAACCCCAGCCTCGCCGTGATCCTGGACTTCGGCTTGGCCGCGGTGTTCTGGCTGGTCGTCACGGGCATCATCGCCCGCTTCGCCGGCCGGTAATGGGCGGTCGCCTGCCGACACCCCTGAACGGCCACCTGCCGTCACCGCCCCCTCCGGTGACGGCAGGTGGCACCCCACTCGGGTGACTGCCTGACGGCGAACGGCGGCGGTATGGGTGGCCAGGTCGTGTGACTCGCGATCTGGCTTCGCCTCACGACTCACCTTGGGACGGCACTGTTCCGCGGCGGGCATCAGCAGCAGGCTGTGTCCCAACGGAATCCGCGATCTGTCTCACCTTGAGACTTCCGGGTGACGGTGAACTACCGATCCGCAGACGGGCAGGTCCGGGAACGCGTCATCGCACCACCAACGGAGTGGCGAATCCGGGACCGCAGCGTACGTCGCGACGACACCCCAGCCGGAGCGTTCGAGCTGGTCACCAAGGCCCTTCGCGCCGATGATCTCGGCGTCGGCCTCCTCTCCCTCCTTTCTGCCACGCCCCGGCTTCAGCAGCCGGTGCAGGTTTCGGCGACACTGGTCGGATGAGTGACGGCAGATGGTTCGACGGCTGGGCTGCGGCCGGGCGTTCGCTTTTTCCGAACGTTCCCGTCACGCCCGCCGCCGTTCTGCGGAGTGTCACCGAACAGCTCGTCGGCCGGCGGCTGACCACCAAGGTGGACGGCCGCGAAGTCGGCCTCACGCTCACCGAGCTCCACTACCCGGCCGATACCCTCAGGCTGGCCACCGGACGTGTCGGCGACGTACGCATCGTCGCCGAGGACGTCGACTGGCCCGAGCAGGCGAACGAGACCGGCGAGCAGCGCAGCATCCTCCTCAAGCGGGTCACCGTGCTCGCCGAGGACGTCCGCCTCCGCTCGCTGCCCACTCCGGCCGCCATTCCCGCGCGGGTCGAGCTGCGGATCGCCGTGTCCGCGGACGTGCTGCGCGAACGGGTGGCGGCAGTCCGCCCCGGGATCGTCGCCGCGCCGGCCGAAAGCGGCCTGCTCCAGATCCACTGGGCCAAGCGCCCGCAGTGGGGCCACCTGACCCTGGAGGCCCGGGTGGAGGACGACGCCGTGGTGCTCGTGCCGCGAACCCTCCACATCGGACGCCGTCAGCTGAAACCACCGGCGCGCTTCCGCCCGATCGTGCTTCCGCTGCCGGAACTCCCGCCCGGCATAACGCTGACGAAGGTGGAACCACGGCAGGACGAACTCGTGCTCCACACCGTGGCGGAGGAATGGCCGGAACGGCTTTCCCGCATTCCCCTGACCGACTTGCTGAGCTGGCTGACCACCGCGGCGATGACCCTGACCCTGCCGAAACTCGGTACGCGTCCATAGCTTTCCCTTCATCGGAGACGACCTACTCCAACGAAGCTACTCGAACGTCCGTTCGAACACATCACTCACACGGGTACAACCGGGAAACCCTGACACAGCAAGGCAATCAAGCGTCCCGGTCCCGCAGGTAACGCGTGTGGTCCGCCTGCCGGTCGACGTCCGCCGAATAGAACCGCTCGGCGATCCGGTGCGCCTCCGCCTCGAGCAAGCCCAGCTGCGCCACCAGTTCGTCCGACGCGCCGGCCCGCCGGGACGCGAACCACCACGGCAGGTTCAGGAAAGTCTCGACCGACAGCGGCAGATCGGTCCGCACCAGCCGGACCACGGAGTGCTGCAGGTCCGGATCGGCCGACAGCCGCGCGGGCTGCGCGAGCAGGTCGTGCAGCACCTCCGCGATCCGCCGCACGGTGTCCACAGTGGACGCGGGCATGCGCGACGTCTGGGAGGACACCGAGGAAACCAGCGTTTCCAACGACGCGCGCAGCTCCCCCGAGGTGTCGGGCAGCAGCCGGACCTTCTCCGGCGGCGCGAGCAGCGCACCCACCGCGTACAGCGCGATCACGACCACCGGCCAGATCGAACCGACCACGCCGGTCAGGTACAACCCCAGGCCGACGAGCCCGCCGACGCAGCCGGCGAGGTTCTTGGTCGAGCCCAGATAACGCAGCATCATTGGTACCCGCGGATCTCCTGGAAGACTTCGGAAAGCTGGACCTTCCGCGCGTCGAACACCTTGCCGCCGGTCATGGTCGCGACCTGCGTCAGCTCGTCGCTCGAACCCTCGCCGAACAGGACCGTGAACACCGGCACCCCCTTCATCGCGGGCGCCAGCGAGCCGAACGACGCCTGGAAGTCCGGCAGTGACGAGCCGTTCGCGTTCTCCCCGTCGGTCATCAGGACGATCGAGGTGAACCGGTCGGGATCGCGCGCCGCCAACGGTTCGAGCACGCGGTAGGCCTGGGAAAGGGAGTCGTAGATCGCCGTGCCCCCTCGGGCGTTCAGGCCTTCGGCGAACGCCTTGATCCGGGCCAGCTCGGCCGCGGGATCCTGCTCCGGCACGGTGAACGTCCGCGGCGCCTGAGGGCCGGTGTTGAACGGCAGCATCGTCACCTCCTCCCGGCTCCGGAACCGCCGGTACCGCCCGGTGAGCGAGTTGTCCGCGCCCGTCAGCCCGGCCAGCGCGGTGCGCAGCGCGTCGATCCGGTCGCCCTCCATCGAACCCGACGTGTCGAGCACGTACAAGGTCCGCGACGGGCGGCGGATCTTGTCGAAGTAGGCCTGGAGCAGGGCGTCCACCGCCTGCTGCGTCGCCGGGAACGGCAGTTCGACGAGGTCGCGCTGCGCGAACTGCGGCCCCAGCGCGACGCCGGGCACGACCGGCCGCCGCTGCGTCGTGTCCATGATCTTCTTCTGGACGTCCGGGGTGCGCAGGTAGTCGGAGAGCCGCTGGTGCGCGGACCGGGCGTCGTCCCCCGCGGAAGCGAGCAGCGTCAGCGGGTAGTCCGCGGTGATGACACCGTCGCTGGGGTAAATCACCTTGAGCGGTTCCGGCAGCTTCCCGGACGCGTTCGCCGACAGCAGCACGGACTCGTAGTTGATCAGCCCGTCGACCTTCTGGCCGGGGTCTTGGCCGGTCGCGCGCCGCGTGTACGCGTCCGACAGCCAGCCGGACGACCCGGCGGAAAGGGCCTGCGCGCTGAAGAACTGCGTCAGCTGCGGGGTCACCGCGGCGATCTGCTGGGCGTCGATCGCGTTGCCCGCGCCCGCCAGCGCCGACGCGACGCCGACCAGCGCCGAGAACCCGGAGTTCGACGCCGACGGGTCGGTCATCCCGTACGTGAACGCCTTCTTGCCGGCCTGCGCGGCGATCTCGCCCCAGCCGACCGGCTTCCCGGTCCAGCCGAGCCGTTGCGCGGACGACGCCGAGAGCCCCAGCACCACCGGCGAGCTCATGATCTTGACCTGGTTCCCCAGCCGCTTCGCCGCTTCGGGAATCCCCGCCGGGTACCGGTTCGACGAGAACCAGACGGCGTCGTACTTGCCGTCGACACTGCCGTTCGCCAGCGACTCGGCGCCTTCCAGCGTGCCGGTGAAGGTGAACTTGACCTTGACGCCGGTGGCCTTTTCGGCCTCGTCGAGCACCGGTTGCATGTCCGCCAGCTCGCTGCCCGCGAGAATCCTGAGCGTGCCCGGCTCGGGATCCCCCAGCGGCGCCGACGGAGAGGCGTCGGAGCACCCCGCCAGCAAGACCGCGCTCAGGGCCACCAGAAAGAGCTTCTTCATACTTCCCCCTCGTGCGAGCGGCGCAGGTGGTCCTCGGCCCGGCGGATCTCGCCGGACAGGGACTCGACCGTGGTCGCCATGGTGCGGACGGCGTCGGCGCGGAACCCGTCGATCGCGTCGATCGAGGCGTAGATCCGGTCGAAGGACGCGCGGATCGTCTCGGTCGCGACCGCCGGGTCGCTGCTCGCCTTGCGGATCTCCGCGGACTGTAGGTCCAGCAGCTCGGTGTTGGCCCGGATCAGCCCGTCAGTGGTCGCCTGGAGCGCCGCGACCTCGTCCAGGACGTCGCGCTGGCTCGCCAGCGCACCGCTGACCAGCAGCGCGACGCGCAGCGCGGACACCGTCGTCGACACCGCCCGCTCGACACCGCGGATCAGCTCGTCGTTGTTCTTGCGCACCAGGTCCAGCGCGAGGTAGCCCTGCGCGCTGACCGCGAGCTGGGTCAGCAGGTCCTGGTGCCGTTGCCGGATCGGGTACAGCACGTCACCACGCAACGCGTTGGCACGCGCGGGATCCGTGAAGTCGAAGACCCCGGCCTGCGTCTCGATCGCCCCGTCGACGGCCTCGGCGAAGGCGGCCGCTTCGGCCAGCTTCCCCATCACCTTCCACAGCCGCTGGCGCTCGCCCTTGATCGCGGCGTTGTCGCGGCGCAGGACGTCCTGACGGCCGCGGAGGTCGACGACCAGCGCGTTGACCGGCTCGTTCGCCGCGCGGTAGCGGTCCAGCGCGCGCTTCGCGCCCGCCGCGACCGGGAACATCCCGAGCAGCTTGCGCCCGGTGAGCGGCAGCTTCGCCGGGTCCAGCTCGGCGACCGTGCGGCGCAGGCTCGTCAGGCTGGTCGTCACGTGTTCCTGGGGTGAGGCCGTGAGCGCCCGGCTCGTGCGGTCCAGCATCGCCCCCGCGACGCCGGCCGCGGCCCGCATGTCGGCCTCGCCGACGGCCAGCAGCTCGTCCAGGAGGTCGGTGAACTCCGGCGACTTGACGTCCAGCGCTTCGAGCCGCTCGGTGAACTCCCCGGCGCGAACGGTGATTTCCGCCCGGGTGTCCTCGCCGAGCGTGATGAGTCCGGCGGCCCGCTCGGCCGGGATCGCCGTCACCGGCTCCGGCGGGGTGAGGGTGAATTCGTCCATGTCAGTACTGCTTGCCGACGGCGTCGAGGAGACGCTCCAGGGTCTCGAACGACGGCGGCTCGACGGCGTCCACCAGGTCGGCGGGCGCGTGCGCCTTGGCACCGACGTCGGCGAACAGCTTCGGGTCGGTGGTGCGGAACCCGAACGTCGCGGCGAGCTTGCCCAGCTCCGGGTCGGTCGCGAGCAGCTGCCCGACCTTGTCGCCGTCGCCGCTGAACGGGACCAGCGTGTGCTTCGAGTACACCGTCGGCGCCGTGTAGATCATCCGCATGTCCGGCCGGATCGAGCCGTCGCCGCGGACGACGCGGTCCACGTACTGCGACTCGTAGATCAGCGCGAGCGGCGTCTTGCCCATGCCCGCGGACAGGTAGTCCTCGAACGGCCCTTCGGTGCTGTTCTGCGTGTACCCCTGGTCCAGGAACAGCTTCGACACCGACGGCAGCACCTTCGCCTCCTGGTCCGGCGTGCTGACGACGGTGTTGCCGTTGGCCACGAAGGAGACGATCGACAGGTACATCGCCGCGGAGTTCGACTCGCGCGGGTCGGTGGTCGTGACCAGGACGTTCTTGCGGGCCGGGTACGCGGTGTTGCCGGGCAGCTGGTCCCAGCGCGTGCCCGCCTTCGCGACGTCCAGGTACTTCGCGACGTCCAGGACGTCGTAGTCGCCGGCGCCCTTGTGCACCACGCCGTTCGCCTTCAGCAGCGCGACGATCGGCTCGAAGGTGGCGATCGCCATCGGCGACTGGAACGGTGTGTAGACCGTGGTCACCTTGCGGTCACGCTGGATCTTCTGCGCCGCGGGCGAGGACGACGGGAACGCGAACGCGTACTTCCCGAGGTCGACGGTGGTCGCGATCTGGCGCGACCCGGCCGTGTCGACCTCGACCTTCAAGCCGTGCCGGGCGAAGGCGTCGACAACCCGCTGGTCGGTGAAGAAGGCCTGCTTCTCCGAGCCGATCACGCCGCGCACGGTGGTCAGGTCACCACCCTGCGCGCTGTCGTCCCCGCGTCCCCAGACGATCACCGCCACGACCGCGAGCAGCAGCACCACGGCCAGTCCGATCGATACCCGGCGTTTCACGAGCCACTCCCCTCGACGGCCCGATCCTTCAGGGCCTTCGACTCGTTTGACGCGCGGACGAGCCAGTTCGAAGTGAACGAAAGATGAACAGTGTCACACCGCGGGGAACCACGTCCCGGACGCCCATTCGGTGTCGCCCCAAGCCTTTCGCTCTTCGGCACGTGGATCGAGCACCAAGTCCGTGTCTTCCCGGAAAACCATCACCGGACGCAGTTCCGGACCGTAGCGCGGCCAGTCGGGGCCGTCGGCGGACGCGACGCCGTCGTGCACGAACCGCACCCAGCACCGGTGAATGAGCAACGCCGCGCGCTCGCGGGCCGGGTTCACGTCGGACGCCTGCGCGAACAGCGGCAACGGGGTCTTCCACGCCATCGTCGTCTCGGTGCCGTGCCCGCCGTCGAGTTGTTCGGGCACCCCGGGTGCCGCGATGTCGATGCGGTAGCGGTAAACGGGGGCGTGCGCAGACTGTGCGTCGGCGAGGCGCTGCGTCGGAACGCCGTAACGTTCGTCGCCCATCGCGGCGATCTTCGCGGACTTGAGGTCGGGGACGCGGTGGAGGTAGGTCTCCAGCAGCTGTGAAGTTCCTTCTACCCCAAGGATTTGCGTGAGCACGTCCTCCGCGGGCGCCGTCGCGATGTCGTCACCCAGCATCATCGCGTACGTGCTGCCTTCGTTGCTGTTGCAGCCGACCAGCAGCGGGACGCCGGCCGCGCTGCCGCGGCGGATCGGCCCGACCGGCACCTCGGGCAGCACGCGGGGGTGCAGCGTCGGGCGCCACAGCCACAGGGCCTGGAAACCGGTGAGGATCCGTTCCTGCGCCTCGACGAACTCCTTGGCGGGCAACGCCCGCAGCGATTCGGCGTCGTGGCAGCCGACCTCGTCGAGCAGCCGACGGGCCAGCACGGTGCCGGTTTCCGGCGTCGCCACGTGGTCCGCGCCGCCGCTGCTGCTGATCGCCTGCGCGAACAGCCCCGCGCCGAGCGGGCTGCCCATCAGGTTCCCGACGCTCTTCGCGCCCGCCGAGACGCCGTAGACGGTGATCCGCGACGGGTCGCCCCCGAACGCGGAAATGTTGCGGCGCACCCACTTCAGCGCGGCGATCTGGTCGAGCAGGCCGCCCACGCCGGCGTCCGCCTCGGACTCGCCGAAGATCCCGGCGAGGTGCAGGAACCCGAGCGAGCCGAGGCGGTAGTTGATCGTGACGACCACGATCCCGGCACGCGCGAACTCTTCGCCGTCACCGAGCTGTTCACCGTGACCGACGCGGTAACCGCCGCCGTGCAGCCAGAACAGCACCGGGTAGCCGCCCTCGGGCGCGGGCTCTTCCGGCGTGCAAACGTTGAGGTACAGGCAGTCCTCGTCGCAGACCGCCTGCGGGTTCATCGGGTCCGGCGACTGCATCGCGTGCGGCCCGTAGTCGGCCGCGACGTGCACGCCACCCGAGAGCGAAGGCGGCTGCGGCGCCTTCCACCGCAGCTCGCCGACCGGCGGCCGGGCGTACGGGATCCCGCGCCACCTGCGGACGCCGTCACCCGCCAGCCCCACCAGCGCCCCGAGCTCGGTCGTGACCGTCGGGACGGTGGCCATCAGAGGGAGGCCTGCTCTTCGGTCGGGAGGCACACCTCGAACCGTGTGTTCCCCGGCTCGGACTCGACACGCAGGTCGCCCTGGTGCCGCTCGACGACGATCTTCCACGAGATGTCCAGGCCCAGCCCGGTGCCCTCGCCGACCGCCTTGGTCGTGAAGAACGGCTCGAAGATCCGTCCCTTGATGTCCTCCGGGATGCCCGGGCCGGTGTCGCCGATCTCGACGCGCACCTGGTCGTTGACGCCCCACGTGCGCAGCGTGAGCGTGCCTTCGCCGCCCATCGCGCCCAGCGCGTTGTCGATGACGTTCGTCCAGACCTGGTTGAGCTCGGCCGCGTACGCCGGGATCTTCGGCAGGCTCCGGTCGTACTCCTTGACGACGCGGACGCCGTCGCCGATCTTGCCCGCGAGCATCACGAGCGTGGAGTCGAGGCCGTCGTGGACGTCGACCCACTGGTGCGGCGACCGGTCCATCTGCGAGTACTGCTTGGCCTTGCCGACCAGCGCCGAGATCCGGGTGGTCGAGTCCTCGATCTCGCCCATCAGCATCTCGGTCTCGAGCGCGTAGGCGAGCCAGCGGGCGGCGCCGTCCATGAAGGTGTCGCCGACCTGCTCCAGGACGTGGTCCAGGTCGGCCGTGGTCAGCCCGGCGCGGACGTAGATGTCGGCGAGGTCCCAGCCGCCGTCGATGCCGTGCTCGTCGAACCAGTCGCCGATCTCGTCCTCGCGGTCGGACTGCTGCATCGCGGTCAGCTTCTCCGCCTGCGCGACCTGCTTGACCAGCGTCTCCTGGACGTCGATGAGCTGGTAGAGCAGCTCGGGATCGATGTCCTTCTTCGCCAGGAAGGCCAGCTTGTGCCGCATCCCGGCGACGCGCTCGCGCAGCGCGGACGTCGCCCGCACGGCGGCCGCGGCCGGGTTGTTCAGCTCGTGCGTCAGGCCCGCCGACAGCTCGCCCAGCGCCAGCAGACGGCGGCGCGAGCCGATCACGGTGTCGCTGTTGCGCCAGCCGAGGTACATGCCTTCGAGCAGGTGCGTCGCCATCGGGAACCACCGGCGGAACTCGAAGGAGAACTCCCGCGACGGCAGCGTCAGGAACGTGACGTCGGACAGCGCGCGCACCGTCGCGTTGTAGCGGTGCTCGCTCTCCTGGTGCACGAAGAACTGCGTCGCGCCGAAGTAGGCGCCGCGCTGGTCGGACCGGTTGGTCTCCACCTCGGTGCCGCTGACCATCCGCGTCATCCGGATCGCGCCGCCCAGCAGCACGTAGAAGCAGGTCGCTTCGTCGCCTTCGCGGATGACGACGGTGTCGCCCTCGTACTCCTCGAGCACGGCGTTGTCGGCGATCCAGTCGAGCTGGTCCTCGGAAAGGTGTTCGAACAGGAAGAGGCCGCGAAGCTCTTCCCACGGCAATGCGCTCATTGTTCCTCCAGGTACCGGTGTACCAGCGTCACGGCCATCGCGCCTTCGCCGACCGCGGAGGCCACCCGCTTGACCGACTGGGACCGCACGTCGCCCGCTACGAAGACGCCCGGGATCGACGACTCGAGGTAATGCGGGTCACGGTCCAGCGTCCAGCCTCGTGGGCGCTGCCCACCGGCCAGGAGGTCCGGGCCCGTGCAGACGAAGCCGTGGTCGTCGCGGTGGAGGTCGTCGCCCAGCCACTCCGTGCGCGGGGCCGCGCCGATGAAGATGAACAGGTGGCCGGTGTCGACCTCCTCGGTGACGCCGTTCTCGCAGAGCGTGAGCCGCTCGAGGTGCTCGTCGCCGTGAGCCTGCTTGACCGTCGTGTGCGTGCGGACGTGGATGTTCTCGATGCCGGCGATCTGCTCGATCAGGTAGTGCGACATCGACGACTCGAGCGACTCGCCGCGCACCAGGATGCTGACGTCGCTGGCGTGCCGGGAGAAGAACACCGCGGCCTGCCCGGCGGAGTTCGCGCCGCCGACGATGTAGACGTGCTCGCCCTTGCACTCGGGCGCCTCGGTGGCGGCCGAGCCGTAGTAGACGCCGCGGCCGCTCAGCTCGCTGATGCCCTCGGCGTCGAGCGCGCGGTAGGTGACGCCGCTGGCGAGGATCACCGAGTGCGCGGCGATCTCGCTGCCGTCGCCGAAGGTGATGACCCGGGACGAGCCGCGGGCCTCCAGGCCGACGACGTCGCGGGCGGTCAGCACCTCGGCGCCGAACTTCTGCGCCTGGCGCCGCGCCCGGTCGGTCAGCTGCGCGCCGGAGACGCCGTCGGGGAAGCCGAGGTAGTTCTCGATGCGCGAACTCGTGCCGGCCTGGCCGCCGGTGGCCTTCTTCTCGACGAGCACTGTGCGCAGGCCCTCGGACGCGCCGTACACCGCGGCGCCGAGCCCGGCCGGGCCGCCGCCGATGACGACGAGGTCGTAGAACTCCTGCGCGGGGCGGGTCGACAAACCGACCGCGTCCGCGATCTCGCTGCCGGAGGGGTGCTTGAGCACGGTGCCGTCGGGCGTGACGATCACCGGGATGTCCGACGCGGCGGCGTCGGCGGCCTCGAGCAAGCGCCTGCCCTCGTCGTCGTCGACGGAGTACCAGCGGTACGGGACGGCGTTGCGCGCGAGGAACTCGCGCAGGTCGAACGACGGCGAGTTGTAGCGGTGGCCGATGAGCTTGACCTCTTCGACCGGCTTGTCGCCGACGGCCTTCCAGGTCTCGACGAGCGCGTCGATCACCGGGTAGAGCTTCTCCTCCGGCGGGTCCCACGGCTTGAGCAGGTAGTGGTCGACGTCGACGACGTTGATCGCCTGGATCGCGGCGTCGGTGTCGGCGTAGGCGGTCAGCAGGGCACGGCGGGCGTGCGGGAACAGGTCCATCGCCTTCTCGAGGAAGGCGATGCCGTCCATCTGCGGCATCCGGTAGTCGGCGAGGATCGCCGCGACGGCGTCGCCGCGCAGCTTGATCTCGCGCAGCGCGTCGAGGGCGTCGGCGCCCGAGTCGGCGCGGATGACGCGGTAGTCCTTGCCGTAGCGCCGCCGCAGGTCGCGGGCGACCGAGCGGGACACGGCGGGATCGTCGTCGACGGTCATCAGGATCGGCTGGCTCACGTCTTGCAGCCTACGGCGCGAGGCGGCTCGCTGGGGAGGACCGGCGTTTCGGCACCTGGACCCGCTCCAGGTCCTGGGCCACCACGATCTCGCCGTCGAACTCGGCCCGCGCTTCGTCGAAGAACCGCCGCGGCTCGGGGTAGCGCTGCGAAAAGTGGGTCAGCACGAGCTGCCGGACGCCGGACTCGGCGGCGACGCGGGCCGCCTGCTGCGCGGTCAGGTGGCCGAAGTCACGGGCCAGCCGGGTGTCCTCGGCGAGGAAGGTCGACTCGATCACGAGCATGTCCGCGTCCTCGGCGAGGGCGTAGACGCCGTCGCAGAGCCGGGTGTCCATGACGAACGCGAACCGCTGGCCGCGCCGGGGCACGCTGACGTCGTCGAGGCGCACGGTCCCGAGCTGCCCGTCCCGCATGAGCTTGCCGACGTCGGGGCCCTTGATGCCGTGTTCGCGCAGCCGCTCGGGCAGCATGGTCCGGCCGTCCGGCTCGATGAGCCGATAGCCGAAGGCCTCGACCGGGTGACTCAGCAGCCGCGCTTCGAGGACGCCGAACCGGCCCGACGCGATCGGGCCGTCGGCCTCGACCGGCTGCTCCCGCAGGTCGGCGGTCTCGTAGAACGACGTCGCGTGCCGCAGCCGTTCGAAGTAGTGCGCGCCGGACGCCGGGAAGTGGGCGTGCACGGTGTGCTGCACCTTGTCCAGCGACAGCCGCTGGATCACCCCGGACAGGCCGAGGCTGTGGTCGCCGTGGAAGTGCGTGACGCAGATCCGCGTGACGTCCGTGGCCGCGACGCCGGCGTGCACCATCTGCCGCTGGGTTCCCTCGCCGGGGTCGAAGAGGAGACCATCGCCGTCCCAGCGGAGGAGGTAGCCGTTCTGGTTGCGGTGGCGCGTGGGCACCTGGCTCGCGGTGCCCAGCACCACCAGTTCGCGGGTCACATCCCCGCACGGTACTCAGGCCGCGGCGGGCGTGTTCGCGATCTTGCGCAGCCGGAAGGCCAGCACGAGCAGCACGATGCCGTAGATCAGCGCGTAGATGCCGACCAGCAGCGCGACGCCGTACGCGCCCGCGATCGGGTTGATCACGATGAGGATGCCCGCGAGCACGGAGATCACGCCGGCCAGGATGAGGAACGCCTCGCCCTGGATCTGCTTGCGCAGGCGGATCGCCGCGGCGATCTCGGCGATGCCCGTGACGATCGCCCACAGGCCGACCAGCAGCGCCAGCAGCAGCACCGTGATGCCCGGCCACACCAGCACCAGGATCCCGGCGAGGATGCCGAGCACCCCCAGCACGCCGTACGCGGCGCGGTGCGCGCCGTCGCCCGGCCGGAACGCCTGCATCAGCCCGCCGATGCCGTCCACGATCGCGTAGACGCCGTAGAGGATCGCGAGCACCAGCACGGTCGCGCCCGGCCAGACGAGCGCGAAGATCCCGAACAGCACGGCGAACACCCCGCGCACGGCGGTGAGCGGCCAGGCCTGGCGAGGTTCGACGACGATTCCGAAGGCGGTCATGTCCCGCTCCTTTGCACTCCGGGACGCCCAGTATCGCGGCAGTTCGGGCGCCTGGCGCGGTTCACCACCCGTTCGGGCCACGGGTCCACAGTGGCCGGTGGCCCTACCCTTCCGAGGCGAGCAGGACCGGACGGCTGCCGAAGCCGACGTCCGCCGTCGTGCCCGGCAGCAGCTCCGCGGCCGTCACGCTGGGCAGGTCCGCCAGCACCGTCGTGCCGTCCGGGAGCACCGCGGTGAGGCGGGTGACCGCGCCGCGGAAGCTGTGGTCGGTGATCCGGGCCGGACCGCCGGCTTCGAGTGTCACCGATTCGGGCCGGACCAGCACGCGCACGGCCGCGCCGTCCGGCCGCTCCCCCGGCTCGGCCAGCTTCAGCCGCTGCCCGGCGACGTCGACCTCGGCGCCGCTGCCGGTGACCGTGCCCGCGAGGTGGTTCATCGTGCCGACGAACTCCGCGACGAACGCCGTCGCCGGGCGCGCGTACAACGCGGCCGGGGTGTCGCACTGCTCCAGGCGTCCCGACTTCATCACCCCGACGCGGTCCGCGATGGACAGCGCTTCCTCCTGGTCGTGCGTGACGAACAGCGTGGTGATGCCGACCCGCAGCTGCAGCCGCCGGATCTCGTCGCGCAGCTGGGTGCGGACCTGGGCGTCGAGCGCGGACAGCGGCTCGTCGAGCAGCAGCACGCGCGGCTCGATGGCCAGTGCCCTGGCGAGCGCGACGCGCTGCTGCTGGCCGCCGGAGAGCTGGTGCGGGTAGCGCTTGGCGTGGGTGTCGAGCCCGACCAGCTCCAGCAGCTCCTGCGCGCGCTTCTGCCGCGTAGCCGTGCCCTGGCCGCGCAACCGCAGGCCGAACGCGACGTTGTCGAGCACGGTCAGGTTCGGGAACAGGCTGTAGGCCTGGAACACCATGCCCATGTCGCGCTTGTTCGCCGGCACGCCGACGACGTCGGAGCCGTCGACGAGCACCTCGCCCGCGTCGGCCTGCTCCAGCCCGGCGAGCACGCGCAACGCCGTCGTCTTGCCGCAGCCGGACGGGCCGAGCAGGGCGACCAGCTCGCCGGGCTCGATCAGCAGGTTCAGGCCGTCGAGGGCCTTGACCTCGCCGAACTCGCGGCGCAGGCCGCGGAACTCGACGGAGGCGCCGGTCTTGGTTTCGATCATCAGGCGATTCCTCGCTCGAGACGGCGGCGACCCGCCACCACGGACAGGACGAACAGCAACAGGAAGGCGACGAACAGGCTGAACAGCGACACCGCGACCGACACCCCGGCCTCGGACTGTCCGGTTTGGACCGTCCACACGGGAAAGGTGTCCATCAGCAGGATGCTGGCCAGGGTGTATTCGCCGAGTACCAGCGCCAGGTTGAGGAACGCGGCGCCGAACACCGCGCTGCGGATGTTGGGCACGATCACCCGCAGCAGCACGGTTCCCCAGCCGGCGCCGAGGCTGCGCGCGGCCTCGACGAGCGTCAGCAGCGCGATCGCCTGCAGGCCCGCGTCGAGCGTGCGGTAGGTGAACGGCAGCGCCAGGACGACGTACTCGAGCACGAGGATCACCGGCGTCCCGTTGATCACCTCGGGTGCGTCGGCGAACACCACGAGGACGCCGTTGACCAGCACGATCGGCGGGATGACCAGCGGCAGCAGGCTGATCCCCTCCATCAGCCGGCGCAGCTTCGGCTTGCGCAGGTGCACCCAGCTGACCGTCGGGACCATGATCAGCAGCGTCAGCGCGACCGTGCCGGCGGCGACCCAGAGCGACGTCCCGAGCGTCTCGAACAGGCTCGGCTCGTCGAGCAGCTTGCCCCAGGAGGCGAAGCTGTGCGTGTCGTTGACGTCGCGGAGGCTGAACTCGACCGACGCCGCCATCGGCACCAGGAAGTACAGCCCGAACAGGGTGAGAATGCTCCAGCGGCCCCACTTGTTCGTCATCCGAGCCACCTCGACGCGCGCCGCTGCATCCACGAGTAGAACGCCATCACGACCGCGACCACGACGATCATGCCGAGGCCAAGCGCCTTCCCGAGGTTCTGCTGGTCGGCCACGACGTTGCCGGAGACCAGCGAGCCGATCTGGATCGGCACCAGCGGGATGATGCCGGTGGTCAGCGCGTACGCGGTGGCGTAGGCGCTGAACGCGTTGGCGAACAACAACAACGTCGAAGCCAGGAACGGCGGCAGCAGCACCGGGACGGCGATGAGCCGGAAGTACTGCGCACGCGTCGCGCCGAGGTTCTCCGCCGCCTCGCGCCACTGCGCGCGCATGCCCTCCAGAGCCGGGGTGAACACGATGACCATCAGCGGGATCTGGAAGTAGACGTAGACGATGGCGATGCCGCTGAAGCTGAACAGGCTGAACCCGGACGCGTAGAGGTCGAGGCCCAGGCCGGTCAGCGCCTTGGTGACGATGCCGATGCTGCCGAGCGTCGCGATGAACGCGAACGCCAGCGGCACGCCACCGAAGTTGGCGAGCACCCCGGCCGCGCTGGAGACGATCTTGCGCAGCAGGCCGTCCGGCTTGGACCCGAGCACGGCGTGCGCGAGCAGCGCGCCGAGCACGGCGCCCAGGACGGCGGTCAGCGCGGACAGCTCGATGGACGTCACGAACGAGCGGCCGAACTGGTCCTTGAAGGCCGCGCCGAGGTTGCCGGTGGTGAACGCGCCGTCGTTGTCCTGGAAAGCACCGACCGCGACCATCACCACCGGCGCGCCGAGGAAGACGCCGGTGTAGGCGAGGAAGGGGACCAGGCCGAGGTGGCCGGTCACCCATGTGAGCACGCGCCGCGCGAACCCGGGGCGCACGGGCACGGCGGCAGGCGATGACGCGCCTGCCGCCGTGGTCAGCGTTTCGGCCGTCACGTCAGCCGACGGCCTTCGCCCACTCGTCCGCGACGACCTTCTTGGCCGCGTCGATCTGGTCGTTGGTCGGGAACTTCGTGTCGCCGGGGATCTGCGGCAGGGCCGCGAGCGACGCCTTGTCCGCGGTGCCCGCCGTCTCCATCTTGGGCAGCCGCGCCGGGCGCGAAAGGCCCTTCAGGAAGAGGTTCTGGCCCTCGTCGGAGAACAGGAACTCCTGCCACAGCCGCGCGGCGGCCGGGTGCGGGGCGGTCTTGCTGATCGCCTGGCAGTAGAAGTTCGAGTAGACGCCGTCGGCCGGGACCGCGACCTTCCAGTCGACCTTGCCCTCGAGCTTCTTCGCGTAGCCGGCCTGCAGGTAGTCCCAGTCCAGCGTGATCGGGGTCTGGCCGCTCTCCACGGTGGCCGCGCTGGCCTGCACCGGGATGAAGTTGCCGGACTTCTTGAGGTCGCCGAAGTAGCTGATGCCGGGCTTGATGTCGGCGAACGAACCGCCGTTGCCCAGCGCCGCGGCGTAGACGCCGGCGAACGCCGCACCCGCCTTCGTCGGGTCGCCGTTGAGCGCGATCTTGCCTGCGTACTCCGGCTTCTTGAGGTCCGCGAAGGACTTCGGCGGGTTCGGCACCTTCTTGGCGTCGTAGCCGATGGAGATGTAGCCGCCGTAGTCGTTGACCCACTGGCCGTCGGCGTCCTTCTGCGCGTCCGGGACGTCGGCGAAGGTCGCGACCTTGTAGGGCGCGAGCAGGTCGTCCTGGGCCGCGGTCAGCGCGAAGGCACTGCCGAGGTCGAGCACGTCGGGGGCGCGGTCCTGGCCCTTGAGCTGCTTGACGGCGTTGACCTCGTCCTGGCTCGAACCCTCGGGGTTCGCCTCGGTGACCTTGAGGCCGTACTTCTTCTTGAAGGCGTCGAGGAGCTCGCCGTAGTTCGCCCAGTCGTGCGGGAGGGCGATGACGTTGAGCGTGCCTTCCTTCTTGGCGGCCTCGACGAGCTTGTCCAGGCCGCCGAGGTCGGCGGCGGACTTCGCCGTGGCGGCCCCGCTCGCGGCGTCCTTGGTGTCACCGGAAGCGCCGCCGCAGGCGGCCGATACGAGGGCGGCCGCGGCGACCGCCGCGGTGAGAGCCGCGAAACGTCTGTTCACTTGCTACGTCCTCCGTTGCCCGGGTGGCTGTGCGGAGGGCAACGCTCCCTGAGCAAGGTGAACGATCTTGGTCCTGAGCGTGAATACGTACATCCGTACGCATGCACGTCGCGTAATCACACTTTTGGCGGTTGCCAGCTATCTTGACCAGCGGGTTCTTGCGGAGGAATTCACGAAGCGTGAGGACCGGCGTGCGCCGCGGCCGCCACCACGGCGCACGCCGGTTGATCAGGGGTAACTGACCAGGTTGACCGGCTTCGTCCCCTGCGGGGTGGTGTCACCGGTGGTGTTGATCACGTGGGTGATCGTCCCCTGGTAGTTGAGGGAGACGGTCACCATGTCGTGGAACTTGACACCAGGCGTGTTCGGCGCCTCGAAGGCGTGCGCGCTGGCGACCGAGGGGTTGGTGCTGAAGAAGCAGTAGCTGCCCAGCCCCCACGCCTCGTGACTGGTCACGTTCGGGCCCACCTTGTAGGCGGAGTAGCCCTTCGTGGACCCGTTCATCCAGCCCGCCTGGTTCGGCACGTCGTACGGCATCTCGTTCTGGAAGAAGTACGTCCGGCCGCCGTTGCCGTTCCAGACGACCTGCGTCTTCTGGTAGTGCTCGACGAACAGGCCGTACATCGTCACGTTGTTGCCGTTGACCGTCAGCCCGGTGTCGGCCGTGTTGGTGCCCCAGCCGACGTTGTTGCCGTTGTCGGCGTGGTCGGCGCGCCAGATCCACATGTGGTCGCCGATCACGTTGTTGCTGTTCACCACCAGGCTGTTGGTCGCCTTGCCGACGGCCGGGCCGCCGATCCGGAAGAACACGTCGTGCAGCGACGTCGGGTCGGCCGAGTGGTCGGCGGTCGAGCCGGCCGCACCGACCTGCATGAGCGTGTTCGAGTTGGTCGTGCCCGCGTCGATGAGCAGGCCGGCCACCTTCACGCCGTTGACGTCGTCGACGTTCATCGCCGTGACGCCGTTGTCCGGCACCACGGTGGCGATGCCGAGGCCGAGCACGACGGTGTCGGGCCGGGTCACGTGCAGCGCCTGGTTGAGGTGGTAGACACCGGGCGTGACCAGCAGGTTCTTCCCGGCGGCCAGCGCGGCGTTCATGTCCGCGGCGGACGCGCCGGGCTTGGCGATGTAGAACTGGTCGATCGGGATCGAGCTGCCGGGCGCGGTGCCGTTGGCCCAGCTCGTGCCGGACGCGTTGGTCTTCACGCTCGGGACGAACACCTGGTAGTTCCCGGCGTTGTCGATGTAGAGGAACGGCTTCTCGCGCGTGACCGGCGTCTGGGCGACGGTCGTGTACGGCGGCGACGGGAAGGTGTTCGAAGGAGCACCCTGGACGCCGGCGAAGACCATGTTCCAGTTCGAGCCGTTCCAGCTGCCGAACTGCGAGTTGCGCGAGATCCACTGCTGCTGCGAGCCGGAGCGGACCTGGCCGTCGATCTTCGAGTCGGAGATCCAGCCGCCGCTGGCCCACCCGCCGTCGTCGAGCTGCAGGTCACCGCGGACATGCATGCGGCGGTACGGCGCGGCCTGGCTGACGGCCCAGCGGTCGGCGCCGCCGGTCGGGTTCACCGAAAGGTTCTCGGCGCCGCGCCAGAAGTTCTGCGTCGCGTTCTGCGGCGGGAACCAGTCGGCCTCGACGTGCACGGCGCCGTTGATCGTCACGGCGTCCGGGCTGAGCCCGAGGCCGAGGACCTGCGTGTAGAAGCCGACGTTCACGTCGTTGGAGTACGTGCCCGGCTTGAACATCACGGCGTAGCGCTGGCTGCCGAACTGGTTGCGTTCCTGCTGGCTGAAGATGCTGTTGAGCCGGCTCTGGATGCTGGAGCTCGACATCGACGGGTCGAAGATCACCACGTTCGGGCCGAGGTCCGGCTGCCCGGAGGTCGGAGGAGTCGTGCCACCCACGGGGGTAAGTGTGAACGACTGCGCGGTGGTGCTGTTACACGAGTACTGCTGAAGCTGGACGGAGTCCGCCACGGAGGCGCTCGGGACGTCGAGGCACTTCCCGCTGTTGCGGTTCACGAAGTGGTACCGCCCGCTCCCTTCGTCGACGGCCTGCCACTGCTGGTTGAGGCCGCTCGAGTAGGTCCAGAGCTGCACGAGCCCGCCGTCGGCGGTCGAGACGTTGGTGATGTCCCAGGCCGCGGCCGGGTTGTTGCGGGTGTTGACCCGGAAGTAGCCGTCACCGGTCGACTGGAACTGCCACTCCTGAGAAGCTGAGGAGTTACAGGAGTACTGCTGCACGACGGTCCCGTTGGCACTGGCCGCGGCCCGCGCGTCAACGCACTTCCCACTGTTCACTGCGGCGACCGTGTACCACCCGTCCGGGGTGATCGCGGCCTGAGCCGCCGGCGCCGCCACGGCGATCGCGCTCCCGACCAGGACGAACGCCGCGGAAAGCAGCGTCATCACCCGCCGTCTCGTCTTCATGCGAAACCTCCTCCGCCGCACACGCGGCAACCTTCGAGCAGGAAACGGCAGAGGCGTGCCCGGTCTAGGGGTAGACGCGGCGTAACGGGCGGGGACCTCGGCGTCACAACCGCCGAAAATGTAACGGCGGACACACCGGGAGTCAATACACGCCTAAAAATAAGTCCTAAAACTGCAGGTCACGAGGCTGGGCTCTAGTTGGTGACCTTGCAGGCACCCCCGCGTTGGAGGCGCCGAGGCGGCGTGTACTGTATGGCCATACGAGATGCGGAGTTCACCTTCGCCTCGGGGCTATGGCGCAGCTGGTAGCGCACCTCACTGGCAGTGAGGGGGTCAGGGGTTCGAGTCCCCTTAGCTCCACTTCTCACGAAGACCGCTCACCGGGACATCGGTTCCAGGTTGGGCGGTTTTTTCGTTCCAGCGAACTTTGAGTTTCGTCAAGAAGAAGTTCAGCTACCGGCGAGTAGCTGGGGCACCGCGCTGGCAGCGGCGAAATGGGGTCACGAAAAGTGCCCCAACAGCGCCCCCCGAACAGGTGAATCACCAAAGGTTCTCTGACGCGCACCTCCGCAGCATCAACCGTAACTTCCGGCACCTGCCTCGAACCAGCCTCGATGCGGCCGCCGCGGCTGAGCGGTTGGCCATTGGCGAGTCGTGGCTCCGTCGCACCTCATCCCGTGCACCTTCGTCGGCAAGCACCTGCGCTTCACCGACGAAGACCTCCGCGCCATCGTCGCCGCCGGCCGCCGCGGACCGAGTCACCGGAACCAGGCTCCGAGCCGGCCAGGCCGACGCCGTCGAACTCGTCGCTAGCACCCGATCCGGTCACACACCGAGGTTCTTCGCCGAATCAGCTTCCCCTCTGTCGCCTATGGAGCGGTCCTGGACACGCACCACAACGCGACCCCTCACCACAACGCAGGAGTTCACCGTGCCCTGGACCGAACCCGTCGGCGACGACACCTGGCGAGTCCGCTACCGCCGCACAGACGGCACCAAAGGCGCCATCTCCGGCTTCCCCAACGCCACCGCCGCCGAGAATCACAGCAGCACCATGCTCCACGAACAACGCACCGGCACCTGGATCGACCCCGAAGACAGCCGCACCACCATCGCCGAATTCGCCCCCGCCTGGTTCGACTCCCTCGACATCGACCAACGTACCGAAGAGAACTACCGCAGCTTCCCCCAATTGGACAACACCGCCTTCACCGAACTCACCAACCTCGGCATCCGCACCTGGGAGAAGAAGCTCCGCGCCTCTGGTCTGGCGAAGACCACCGTGGACAGCATCATCAAATGCCTCTCGCTTCTGCTCTCCGACGCCGCACCGGAGAAGTTGTCACCCACCGGAACACGCAGAACATCACCAGGCGTCAGGATCAGCGGGTCGCCATATTTGAACTGTGTTATCTCCACAGGCATTGCGTGATTGATCTCCACTCGCGCGCGATCTGGCCCACTTTCCCCACCAGCGTCATATTAATCGGAACAGCCTGCGTATTCCGAAGCGAGATTACATTCTCGTAAATACACGCGTCAACAGGACAGACGCCAGGCGCACTGCCCGGGCGGTATCCGTGGCACGCAGACCTGGCGCCGGCCCAGCCACTGCGGGGGTGCACACCATCCCAGCAGCCACGACTGCATCAAGAGATACTATCAGCAGTCGGGTCAGCCTATTGGAAATGGCATGCTAATTCGACCTCACCGCCCAGATTCACTAGAGCTGAACTGGACGCCAGAGCCCAGCATCATCCATGATGCCCTTCGCCGCCAGGTCACCCAATACTGTGACTGCTGCGTCAGACTTCGACAAAAGTGACACATCAGCAGCCGAACAATTTTTCACAGTTCCGAAGCGGCTCGACTAACTTTCGACTTTGCAGAATCTGCCGTAGCCGAGTCAGCTAGATCAGCAAACGTCCGATCAAGATCCTTCAGCTCGGACAACCGCGACAGGGACTCACAGAAATCAGCCGTCGTAGACGGGTCTTGGACTGGAGCCTCCTGCGACAAGCAGGCAGTTGCTGGCTTGACGTTCAGTACCACAACCAGTCCTGCAATACGGAACCGCTATCCGACTGGCACTGCATATCTTGCCGAACACTTCCAGCGGATCCAATTCCAGCTGACACTCATTTACCACTCCCGACGACACGCCTACCGCCGCGTCATCTTGAATCTACACGATTAGATGGCAAACCGTCGCTTCCCTAGCCATAGCTACAACTCTACGAAGTCAGAGTCGTCGCGACTGCGCTGTTTGTTTCGTTCACGACGACTTTGGACCCAGCGTTGCACTATCGAGATCGAGCCGGCTCCGACTTGGAACGCGCAGACGTATCGACGCAGCGCACGCCGTTGCCAAAACGCACCGCAGAGGACAGTCTGTTCAAGTCACAGGCTCACCGTCACCGACTATCGCGCTTGCGCTCTCCGAACAGATAACCGATCACAGCAGTCAGCGCTCCGACGACGGGACCAATGATCACCTGAATGATCGTCTTGCCAAACTCCGAGTCAAACCAGTGAAACGCAAGACCAAGGCAAACTACGGCTAGGGAGAGCGCAATCAAACCAAACAAGAGGTAGACGAGCAACTTGCGGAGCTGGTCGTCCGGCTTGACCGGGACGACCTGCAGGCTGACTCCCCCGCCCTGCGCATCGACAGGCACGTCGTTCTCGGCGTCGTACGCCACAAGGGCTCGCTCCGCTTCGTCAGCACGGGCCTGCGTCTCAGTATCTGTTGGTGCGCCGGCTTGGGGTGCCGTCTCTTCACTAGTTGCCACGCTGACCACCCTGTTTGTCGAACGGCGGGTTGTCGGACGTCCGGGCGGGCAGCGCAGGAAGCTCCGACATCATGCCTCGAAGGTCAACTCCCGGGAGCTTCCGTTGCGAGACTTCCCGCGCCTTCGCGAGCGCCTCGATGACAGCGCTCCGCAGGTCGTCAATGAACTGCTCAGCACTATCCCGCTCAGCCCGCACCGATTCGTACTTCTCGTGCAGTCGGCGGTTCTGATCCCGCAGCCTGTCCATCTCCTTGTGGGCGCGTTCCAGCTCTTCGACGTGCCCGCACGAAGCTGACAAGGGGGCGAGCTGAGCCGAACGAACCACCAGAGGGTTCTTGGGCAGATCGCGGTTCGGCGCAGCGTCAGCGGGAGTCTCGAACTCAGACCGCATATCGACGATGGGTGGCTGCACCGCCCGCTTTGCCGGCTCCGCGTCCTGCTCTCCACCGTGGTACGCCATCCGTGAGCCCCTCAGGCGTCAGGCTTGAGCCGGATGCCCAAGCTTTGAGACGCGAGGATACGCCAGCCTTCCGACGTACCTCACGGGAGGGCGCCTTAGATGCGCATAGAAGTCGTATCCATGTGTAACACGGGGCGCTTATAGCACGACTCACAGGCAGCAACTGTGCGGAAGTGTGGTGACTTGCATACACCGGCGTGTCATACTGACGCAGCCAACGGGGTAAGGTTGACACCGAGACCGCCAGGTGCTAGCAGCGGCAACTGCTGACCTGGCAATCGGACGCGGGTGGCGGCAACCGCGCGCGTCCGACTCAACCCTGGGATGTCGATGGCTATAGCCACCAACATCCCAGAAGTAAGACAGACGACTGGCGGCGGCACCCGCCAGCGTAAGACTGCGACCACGGGAGTTCCGCATGGCCGATTCGACCCAGCAAGCACAAGCTGCGAATCCTCCACGAAAGGCTCGGGCCAAGTTAGCCACCGACGCTAGGTCCGTGACGCGGCTGACGGTGAATATCGGTCCTGCGACTGCCGAGGCCCTGCAGCACATGGTTGACTCAGAAAACCTGACGATCACCGAAGCGCTCCGACGGCTAGTCAGTTTGGGGTTCTTGATTCACCAGAAGGTCGTGGATGAGGGCAGGGACCTGCTCCTGCGCAAGGGCGACGAGACACAGCAAGTTCTCATCCCAAGGTAGCTCCGACAACGATGACACCCGACTTGTCGACGGGGCGTAATCCAGGCCCTCGGGGGCGTCGCCGTACGACACCCCCGAGGGCCTCCTCGTAGTCAACTCCGCGGACGCTAGCAACTCAGCAGCCGTAGGGCAGGCAGCACAGAAGAGATATGCGGGCTTCGCCGAGGCGTACGTCGTCCTGTTACAAAGAGTCGCGTTCGCGCCAGGCTGGCGTGACGGCGCGATCCCGACTAACAGACCCACTCTCGCGCTACCGACTATCTGCCGCCCTGGTAGACGTGGTCGGCGGAGCGGCAAAGGTGCGCGCGCCAAACTTCGCCATGACGTCCCGAACCTCGTCGATTGATCCCGTGAGCTCTGACGGCAAGTTGCCGAACTGGTAGCCATTTCGATCTAGCTGGACGATCAGGTACCCAAGGGCAAGAAACAGATCCAATGGCTCTGCAACTTCCTCCGCGATGGATGTCCGAAGCGTCCGAAGATGCGGCGCAAGCTGGCCCATGAGGTGATCGCGTCGCGTTGCACGCTCGTCTACAGGCAGTCGATCCCAAGTCGGGCCAGCGTTCTTCGGAGTCGGACCAGTAGCTGTTGCGTAGAGATCTTCTTCTAGAGCGGTCGGCAGCAGCCTTGCCAAACGACGGAGCGTAGTTCGCTTTGCCTCTACGAGCTCGAGAAGCTCGTTGCGCCGCCGCCGCTGAGCTCGAGCTGGTACGACGTCGCGCCCACCACCTGAGATGCTGTGAGCAGATTTCAGGCGCAAGTACCGCTGCTCAGCAGCTTGCCGGCTACGCATTGAAAGGCGCTCGGCAATCTCCGCCCAGCTCATCCTTCGATCACGAGCTTCGGCGATCAGGCGAAGTTCAATCTGCTCCAGTTGATGTTGAGCCAGCGGAAGAAGCTCCAAGGCGTCTCCGACCTCGCCTACACCAACTCGGCCAGCCTGTGGTGCATTACGATCGCCAACCTGGTTGAGCAACTGGGTTAGCTTGCCGGGACGCATCACGAAGCGGCGCGCGCCGATCCGGCGAGCCAGACTACTCGCACGCCCCGCAAGCTTCTGCAGCTCAGCCGCCGAATATTTCATGAACAACCCGTCTTAGCGTCAACGTTTCATTGACACAGTACGTCAATAGTCTGTTGACACCTCGGCATGTTGATCCAAACAGCGCCAATCACCCAAGCAATCTAGTACCACTCGCAGAAGCAAAGATGACCCGCGTACCAGCGGGAAACGCGTCGATGCAAGTGACAACTTCTGGACAAGTTCACCCAAAGTACATGGTTGCACACAAGGAGCTAAGATCACGTTGACATAACGTGACACAAGTCACTTACTCGACTTCAGGTCAATGGAGCATGATTGCGCCGAACAGCCAGCCACAACCGATTAGGTGAAGATCGACTCGTCGATCAGCGCTGGATGAGGTGTTCGACTTAAGATACTTGCCGGTATCACGCGTTGAACACAAGAAATCCGTCGTGACGTACCGGCACGTACGCCACGACGGACTCCTCGGTTTTCACTTGAAGCCACTTGACATGTGCTGACACACGGACCACGAACGTTGCCTCAGCGAGCCAAGCGTTGTACAGCCGTGAGGCCCTGACATCCACGTCAGGGCCTCACTGTTGCAAGACCACCCCAACGCTCCGCGCTTGTTGCGACGCATCAGGCGACGACGGATCACGGTCACCTACGACTTCACCCTAAAAGTGTTAGCGCCAGGTGGCGCATCCACTCAGAGGGTTCACGCATCGCCCTGCAGCTACAGTCGACCTCGACCCGGCAAGGCCTGTGCCGCAGTAGTAAGCCGTGGCACGCGAGGACCGAAAGTTGCCCTTCGGGAGATCCGCTAAACAAGCACCCTACAGGGGCACACCGACAGACTGTGCACAGCGCCACGCCCCATAGTGTTGTGCGCCAGCCCATCTCATGACTCACGTCAAACAAGCTACGCCGCAGGTCATGCATCAAGATCCGATAGGAAAGCGGGGTCGAATACGCCCTGAACAGCTACAACGTCGTTATATTTACCTCAGCTCGCGTCATTCACGTCAGCTGCATACCCTAAGCTTCCGCTCAGTAATCACACCTTTTACTAACGCTACGTAGCGTAACTGGGCGACCTTGATGCACCCCGTCACCAGATGGTGTGATGGAGATCTCTTCCCTTCACGCGCCAATGCACGTGCTAATGCGTCTGCATTTCGTTCGTACTCGACGCACCTAGAACCGGTGTAGGCACAGGACGCCTACGGTTAGTCGGAGCTGCGAGCGGATGGAACGGGCACCGAGTAGCAGTCAGTACCTCGGCATCAGCGCATGATCGTGCAGCGGCGTCGAGTGCAACCGACAGGAATACCAGAGTCGCGCTGCCCCGAGCCTTCGCTGAATCCGCATGACGATTACGTCCTCATGTGCGATCAGGTGTAGCGGGAGACCGGCCTCGCGCTGCTTGCGAATAAAGTCGCGTTGGAAGAAGCTGCCGCGCACCACGAGCTCGGCCTCCTCGACTCGGGCGACCTGCGGATTCACTAAAGCCGCCGGTCAGGACCATGACCGGCTCTCACTGGCAGTGAGGGGTCAGGGGTTCGAGTCCCCTTAGCTCCACTTCTCACGAAGACCGCTCACCGGGACATCGGTTCCAGGTTGGGCGGTTTTTTCGTACACCGCGAGGTTCCCAAGCGCCTGACGACCGACGCGGTCGAGGCCGCTGCGGTGTTGGATGCCGCGCACGGTGGCGGCCGATGTGCTGGCCTACTGCGGGAGTGCGCGCGCCGCCGGGCGCAGTGGGCCTGACGCGACGCTCGGGTTCTGGGCCGGCGGTGGTCACCTCGGCTGGGGTGGCGACCCGGCGGCCGCACGCAGAACTCGTTGCCGTCCGGATCTTGTCAGTACGACGGTGCCGTCGTCGCGGGTGTTGAGCCGGGCGGCGCCGAGGGAGATCAGCTCGTCGACCGCCTCGCGCTGGTCGCCGTTCGCCGGGAGTAGCTCGAAGCGTTGCAGGTTCGGCGCCGCCGGTGTGCTGTCCTATGTGTCCCATGCGAGTTTCGTGCCGCCGCGCGGTGACCTGCCGGGTCGGTCAGGACGACGTGCGTCTCCTCGGGGCGCTGTCCGACGTCGACGTGGCGGCCACCGTGTGCCGCTGGTCGTCCAGGTCGGTGCTGGTCAGGTGCAGGTGCATCCCGGTTCGCGCCCAGCCAGCCGGCCGGCGCGGCCCGGTACGAACCGCAGGCCGAGGTGGGTCTTCCCCGCCCGGTAGCAGCACACCGCCGGCGTCCTCGACGGCCTCCCGGCCGAGCAGGCCCGCCCAGAAGCGTGCCGGTGCGGCCGGGTTGTCCGCCTCGTCGGCCACCGTCGGCAGTCGCGAACGCATCACTGGTGCGGCAAGGCAATTGGCGCCGCGTGCGGGTCAGCTGTCGGTGTCCTGCTCGTCGGTGGTCGCTTCCTCGACGATCTCCGCGATGAGGATCGTGTCGTCGCCCGGATCGAGGTCGGCGGCCTTCTTGCTCACGGTGACGTCGACCGTCTCCAGGTGGTGTTTGTCGCGCAGGAACCGCTCGCGGTAAAGGTGCTCGGCGTCCTCGGTGAGGTTGTGCAGCATCCGCGCGTTGAGTCCGGCGCCGATCGCGATGCCGAGGACCGGCACGGCCTGTGCGAGCTTCTTCTTCGTCAGCTCCGTTGCGGATCGCTGATAGAACGCTTTGACGATCTGCGTGACGCCGTTCTTGTTCAGCTGATCCCACGTCGCCCTGCGGGCGAGGTCGTTCACGAGCTTGTTCAACTGGACGTAGGCGATGCTCTTGCTGCTCTGCTGGGCCATCCCGAAGCTGAGGATGCCGAGCGCGAAGACCCGCTCCTGGGGCAACTCGGTGTCGTAGCCGTAGTACGCCGCGGTGTGGGCGATCGCCCTCGTCATCGCACCCAGTACCAGCACGGCGTCGGCCGCGATCGCCGCGGCGACCGTGCCCGCACCGGGTGCCGCACCGGCGCCCACGCCGACGACGCCACCTGCTGTCGTGAGCAGTTCGCCGCCGGAAACCGCCAGGCCGGCGCCCGCACCCTCGACCGCGCTGAAGGCCGTGTAGCGCAGCCCCAGACGAGGCTTGGCCTTGTCGATGTCGGCCAGGTCCAGCTGGTGGATGTCACTCAGCTCGCTGACCGCATGTCCGCGCTTGGCGTAGGCCGCGACGACCGCCTTGCGGCGCAGCGTCGCTTCGCTGGCCTTGTTCACCAACGTCAGCAATCCGTCGATCGAGTTGTGGACGACCGAGGTCAGCTGTTCCGCGCCAGGCACGTGCTCCAGCCGCCCCTTGGCGACCTGACCACCCTTCGTCAGGCCATCACGAACGCGCTGCGGCACCAGACGGCGCTCGTTGACCGCCAACCGCTCCTCACGCCAGCGCTCGATGTCCTGCCACGCATCACGCTCGTACGGGTTCATCTGCTCGACACCCACGGCCACCCCCTCGACGCGAAGACCGCTCCGCCCGCTTCGGCGAACTCATGGGGCATGGTAGGCCGTCACGGCGCCGGGACGAGATCGTCGTTGTGACGGTAACCGCCCGAACCGGACGTCCAGGGCGTCTCACCAGGCTTGATCCGCGTTTGGTTCGGTCCTACTCTTCACCGTCGATGATTGCCGAGGAGGACCCATGCGAGGCGTCAACCGTAGCCGTGGCCGCTTGCTGGTCATCTCCTTTGCGCTGTCCGCCGGTCTGCTGGCCGCGACCAGCCCGGCAGCGGAGGCAGCACAAGCGCCGCGGTACTCGCCCGGGGCGCCGGGTGCCGGGGATCCGTACTTTCCCGACATGGGCAACGGCGGCTACGACGTCGGCCACTACGACATCCGGCTGGCGTACAGCCCCGGGACCCAGGCGATCAGCGCGACCACGACGATTTTCGCCGCGGCCACCCAGGATCTCTCCCGCTTCGACCTGGACTTCCAGGGGCCGCTGACGATCAGCAAGCTCTCGGTGAACGGCCTGAAGGCCGGCTTCACCCGCAGCGGTGCCCAGGAGCTGGTGATCACCCCGCCGTACGGGCTGCGGAAGGGCAGCGCGTTCGTCGTCTCGGTGACCTACGCCGGCGTGCCGCAGAAGATCGACGACCCCGCGCTGGGAGTCTCCGGCTGGGTCGCCACCAAGGACGGCGCCGTCGCGCTCAACCAGCCGATCGGCGCGGCGACCTACTACCCGGTGAACGACACCACCGACGACAAGGCGACCTACACCCAGACCATCACCGTGCCGACCGGGCTCACCGTGCTGGCCAACGGCGAACCCGGGCCCACCACCACCCGCGATCACCAGACCACCTTCCGCTGGACCATGAACCGGCCGATGTCCAGCGAGCTGAGCATGCTCGCGATCGGCGACTACGACGTCACCCGCGGCGTGACGGCCGGCGGCCTGCCGAACATCACCGCGATCGGCAAGTCGATCGACACCAAGCCCGGTCAGGGCAAGGTGTTCAACCAGACCACGGCACAGGTCATCCAGTGGGAATCCTCGATGTACGGACAGTACCCGTTCGACTCGACCGGCGGCATCCTCGCCGACGTCGGGGTCGACTACGCCCTCGAGACGCAGAGCCGGCCGGTCTACGACCAGAGCACCAGCGACGTCGACGGCGACCTGCTCGCCCACGAACTCGGCCACCAGTGGTTCGGCGACAGCCTCACTCCGGTGCACTGGTCGGACATCTGGCTCAACGAAGGCTTCGCGACCTACTCGGAGTGGCTCTACCAGGAGAAGTTCAACCACGTCCCCGTGCAGCAGACGTTCGCGAAGGCCTACGCCGACGAAAAGGACTGGAGCGGCCAAGTCGCCGACCCCGGACGTGATCACATCTTCGACGACCTGGTCTACAACCGCGGCGCCATGGCACTGCAGGCGCTGCGGATGAAGATCGGCGACCGCGCCTTCTTCAAGGTGCTCACGCAGTGGCCGACGGCTCACCGGTACGGCAACGTCTCGACGCGGCAGTTCATCCAGTTCGTCGAGCGGGTGACCGACCGCAACCTCAACTCGTTCTTCCGCACCTGGCTCTACCAGCCGGGCAAGCCGGCGCTCTGACCAGAGCAGAGCGTCCACCCGACCGAACTCCGCCCTCGCCCGATCCGCGAGAGTGTCCAAATCGGACAGTGAGACCACGCCTGAAGCCGAGGGCTCGCGGCGAAATTCGCCAGTCGATCTTGGGTGAACATCCTTACCGGCGTGGTACGGTTTCGGCGACCCTGGGGGGACAAATGCGTCGTATGACGGTTGTTTGTGCTGTGTTGTTGACACTCTTCGCGGGGGCCGTTCCCGCTCAGGCACGAACCCAAGATCTGTGCACCTGGACGCCGTCGTACCTGCCGTTGCCGGCGGGCGCGACGAGCGGAGCGGTGTGGGCCACGGGTTCGGACGGCTACCTGGCCGGTCAAGCGCCTGACGGGAGGTTGCTGCTCTGGCACCACGGCTCACTCGTCGACGTGAACGCTCCGGCCAGCACGTCCATCAGTGTTTCCGGGGTCAACGGCAGCGGCGAAATCGTGGGCTACGACGGGCGTTCGGACTCGGCCTTCGTGTACCGCGACGGCACTTTCCAGACGCTTTCCGGCCCCGCCGGGAGCAGCGTGTTCGCCCAGGGCATCAACGATTCCGGCGACATCGTCGGTACCTCCTACGTTTTCCCGGGTCCCTACCACAGCATCGTGTGGAAACGGGACCAGCCGGGCACCTACCGGATCGTCGCCGACGACGTGGCCATCGGCATCGACAACGCGGGCAACGTGGTGACGGAGAAGGGATCGGTGTGGTCGCCGGACGGCACCACCCACCAGCTCGCCGGCTCCCCCGACCTCCAGATCCAGGTGTTCCAAGGCGGTTACGCCCTCGGCCAGGCCTTCGGCGACTACACCAGCCTGCACAAGTGGGACGCCGCTGGAAACCTGGTGTACCGGTACGAGGCGCAGGATCGTCCCTCCCCGCGCGGGATCAATTCCCACGGGCTGATGGTTGCCTCGTACACCCCCGTCGGTGGCACCGCGCGGGAGCTGGGTGTGTGGCGCGACGCCGAGTTCACCGGCAACATCACCGCCGAACGATGGGTTCGGGTGGTGACGGAGTCCGGTGAGCTCGCGGGGCAGCGCAAGTCCGCGGACGGCCAGACACTGGTGCCGGCCACCTGGACGTGCGTCGGCTGAAGGCATTCACCTCGCCAGGCGGGTGAGCTACTAAGGCATCACGACCAGCCGGGTACCTCGCAGATCGGTGCGTTGCCAGGCGGTCTCGATGTCGCTCAGCGGGACCCTGGCCACGTCGAAGGTGAGCTCGCCGGATTGCGCCCACGTGACGACCTGGCCGTAGACCTGGCCCATGGTTTCCGGGCCGAGTCCCTTGGCCGCGCCGCAGAGCTCGACCCCGGACGTGCGCAGGCTCTCCGCGGCGACGGTGAGCGTGCCGCCCGCCGACTCGCCGACCTGGATCACCCGGGTCGGCTTCGGGAACGCGAACGACTCCGGGACCAGTGAGCGCAACAGGATCTCGGTGGGGCGGCCCCAGAGATAGTCCAGGACGACGTCGTAGCCCTCTCCCCTGGCGTCGGTGAACGCCTGCGCCAGTTCGTCGTCCGGGACGGCGGTGTTGATCACCGTGTCGGCGCCGAGGGCCTGCACCTCCCGCAGCTGGTCGTCGTCCCGGCCGGTCGCGACGATCCGGCCGGCGCCGAGCAGCCGGGCCACCTTGACCGCGAGCCGCCCGGCGACCCCGGTGGCGCCCTGGATCAGCACCGTCTCGCCGGGCGCGAAACCCGCGCCGGTCGTGATGGACATGCCGGTGATGGCCGTGCCCAGCACGGTCGCGACGGCCGGATCGATGCCTTCCGCGATCGGGGCGTACGCGCCCTTCGCCACCACGGTCTTCTCGGCGAGCGCGCCGTAGGGCGGGCGGGGGTCGCCGAACCCGACGAGGGTGCCGTCCGGCAGGGTGCCGATGCCGTCGAAGGCGGGAATCGCCGGCAGCTGCGCGAGGTACTTCTTGCTCGCGTAGTGCGTGCCGGCCGCGATCAGCTTGTCGACGTTCTCGACGGCGACCGCCTTGACGTCGATGAGCACTTCGTCCGGGCCGGGTACCGGGTCCGGGAAGTCCTCGAAGCGAGGGATGCCGCCGACCTCGTGCAGCACCGCGGCCTTCATGACTGGTCCTGGCCGAAGAAGGCGGCGATCCGGCGCTGCCAGGCCACCAGCACCCGCGGCGGCCGGGCGGGCGGGTGGTGCCGCGAGGTGCGGCCGTGGTGGGCCGTGCCCTGGTGCCCGGCCGGCCGCTCGGCGTGGGCCGGGACCCCGGGAATGCGATGCAGCAAGCCGTGGAACGAGTCGATCATCTTCACCCTCCGTCTCTCTATCACTGATAGGGAGACCCTAGCACTGATAGAGTGAGACCGGGAGGTGCCGAATTTGTCGTTGGACCGGGAGCGGATCATCGCCGAGGCCGTCGCGCTGCTGGACGCCGAAGGGCTCGACGGCGTGACCACGCGCAAACTGGCCGCACGGCTGGGCGTGCAGTCGCCGACGCTCTACTGGCACCTGCCCAACAAGGCGGCCCTGGTCACCGCGATCGCCGAGGCGATCCTGGGTGAGGAGTTCGGCGAGATGTCGCCGCCCGGGCCGGCGGAACGCTGGCAGGACTGGCTGATCGGCCTCGCCGAACGGCTGCGCCGCGCGCTGCTCGCCCACCCGGACGGCGCCCGGATCGTCTCGACCGCCCAGCTCTCCCGGAAAATGGCGGCGATCTCCGAACTGGCGATGAGCAGCCTGGTGGCGCGCGGCGTCTCGTTGCGGCACGCCCGAGTGATCGTCTTGACGGTGGAGCGCTTCACGGTCGGCCACGCCCTCGAAGAGCAGGCCCCCCGCCCGGCGGGGGACGCGCTCAAGGACTTCGACATGGCCACGTTCACCGAGCAGCACCCGACCGTGGTGGCCGCCGTGACCGAGTACTTCCAGCCCGGCCGCACCGTCGACGACCTGTTCCGCGAGTGCCTGGAAGTGGTCATCGAAGGCGCCACGGCGACGGTCGGGCCGCCGCCGTGAGCGCCTCCGTGGTCAGCCCGCGAACGGGCTCGCGTCGATCGCGCAGGTCTTGCCCGCGGCCGGGAACGCCCCCGAGATCAGGTAGTCCCGCTTGACCTGCTCGGTGCACGTGCTCGGCACGTACATCGACGAGTGCCCGTACCCCTCGGTCACGAACACCCGGGCCCGCGCCAGTTCCGCGGCGCCGTCCCGGGCGCCGGGCAGCGGCGTCGACGGGTCGTAGTGGTTGTTCAGCACCAGGATCTCCGCCGACGTCGGGCGGTTCCACGGGCCGGTGAACCGGTCGGTGTCCTTCGCCTTCCAGAACGCGCAGCTCATCATGTCCAGCACCGCGATCCGGCCGAAGTACGGGACGCGCTGATCTTCGGATTCCGCGTACCGGCTGTAAGTCGCCGGATCGGTGGGGACATCACTGTCGCTGCACTGGATCGCGTTGAAGGCCTCGGTCCGGTTGGACGTGTACGGCTCGCCTGCCTTGAACGCGGAAACCGTTGCGGGAGCGTCGTACAGGCGCTGCAGCAGGGACGCGATGTCCGGCCAGCCGCGGGAGTCCGAGAGGTCGGCCGCCGCGTTGATGATCCCGGAGTACGTCCAGGTTTCGCCGTCCACGGTGATCGGCGCCTGCTTGGCGCGGGCCGTCAGCGCGGCCCACTTCGCCTTCGGATCGCCCGAAGAGAACGCGCACTTCGGGCCGGCTTCGGTGCACAGGCGCAGGAACTGGTCGAACGTCTGCGAGATGCCGGTGGCGACGTCCTGCCGGGTGTCCAGCGGAACGCTCTTGCCGCTGCCGTCGTGGCCGGTGGCGTTGCCGGCGAAGTCCATCGTGCCGTCGAACACCATGGCGCGGATGCGGTTCGGGAACAGGTTGGCGTAGGTGGCGCCGAGCTGGGTCCCGTAGGAAATGCCGTGGTAGGTCAGTTTCGGGTCACCGACCGCGCGGCGCAGCAGCTCGAGGTCCCGTGCGGTGTTCGCCGTCGAGACGTGCTCGAGGATCGGGCCGGCGTTCGCCGAGCAGCGGTCCGCGAGCTCCTTGGACTTGGCGTAGAAGGCCGCGTTCCCGCTCGGGTCGCCGGGCATCTCCGGGAACGAGCCGAAGAACGACTCCTGCTCGGCCAGCGTGCCGAAGCACCGGACGGCGGTGCTGTTCCCGATCCCGCGCGGGTCCCACGACACGACGTCGAACCGGGCGCGCAGCTGGTCGGAGAACAACCACGGCCACTTTCCGCGCTCCCGCAGGCGTTGCAGGCCGGAGGCGCCCGGGCCGCCGAAGTTGACGAACAGCGTGCCGATCTTGTGCGCGGGATCGGTGGCGGGCTCCTTGATCAGGGCGAGGTCGATCTTCGCGCCGGCGGGCCGGTCGTAGTCCAGTGGCACCGAAGCGGTGGAGCACTGGAACTCGTCCGCGCAGTCGGTCCAGCTCAGGTTCGGTGTGGGAACACTGTCGACGGAAGCCGAAGCCACCGCCGGTGCCGCCACGACGGCCGTCGAGACCCCCAGCGCGACCACCAGGCCGCGCAGGAACCCCGGCTTGAGAACAGGATGCACGTGATCTTGCCGCGCCCGCGTCATCGGCGAGCCGGACTTATCCCTTTTCACACCAGTCAAGACGGATCAGCGGACGCGAGGTTGACCGGCCGGGGCGGCAAACCCGGACCTTTCACCGTCGAACGAAAGGTCCGGTGCCGGGCCTACTGCCTCGCGAGCGCCCAGGGCATGAGCTTCTCGGCGAGCGCCCGGCTGTACGGGCGCACCAGTGCCTGCAGCTCGGTGCAGGCGGCCTCGCCGATGTGGGCGTAGGGGGTGACGGCGTTCTCGTCGGTCGCCTTCTCGATCTCCGCCCGGCGGGCCGCGCCGGCCGGGGTGAACGTCGGGGCCGCGTCGGCGGTGAGCCAGTCTCGCTCGCGGAGGCCGGTGACGGCCGCGTTCCAGTCGTCCTCGGGCCAGGCCCGGGACGTGCGCAGGGTTTCGGCGGGGACGGCGCCGGAAGCGGCGTGGGTGACGAGGGCTTCGATGCCGCTCAGGCCGGCCGTCAGCAGGGCGGCGACGTGGGCGTCGCCGCGGTACTCGCGCAGCAGGGTCTGCGCGTGCCACAGCACCAGGTGGGGCTCGGCAGGCCACGGGAGGGCCGCGTGGGCGGCGAAGAGCGGACGGCCGGTGACGTCGTCGGCGACCGTCTCGGCGGCCGCGCGCAGGAGATCGGCGGCCCGGCGCATCTCGGGTGAGTCGATAGCGTCGCCCAGGATGCCGCGCAGGGCCTGGTCGGCCGCGGCGTAGCGGGCGGCGACGACAGCGGCCGGCTCGGTCGTGGACCACGCGGTGGTGATCGACGCCCGGACGAGCACCGGGTTGAAGTTGTAGAAGGTCGCGACCACGACCGGTGCCGGGACCGCGCCGAGCGCGGCCGACCTCGACGCGAAGTAGCCGGCGCGGCCGGTGAGACCGAGCTCCGCGTACGCGGCGGCGGCCTCCGGCGCGAAGTAGATCATTCCGTGGTACGGCTCAAGGAATCGCCAGGTTCGGTGCGCCTCTTCGATCACCGGCGCAACATACCACCCAGTCGGTACGGAGGGGCTCATTAACGGCGGGCGGCAGGAGGCCGAGTGGGCTCTTGACGTGCGACGATACGGCGGTCGGAGGGGTCGGCGGGATCTCGGCGAAAATTTCTCCGGGGCCGTGTCGATCCGCGGGCCGGCCGTTCGACCTGAGGGCGCAACAGGCCGGAAGACGGCCTCGGCGGACGAGGAGAACACCATGAAGTACATGCTGATCATGCGGGGCACCGACGAGTCGAACGCCGCCATGATGGCCGACATCGACGCGATGATGGTCACCAGCCGCCAGTTCATCGAGGACCTCTTCAAGGCCGGCGTCTACGTCGCGGCCGAAGGGCTGGACGACCCGAGCACCGGCGTCGTCGTCGACTTCAGCGGTGAGACGCCGGTGGTCACCGACGGGCCCTACGGCGAGACCAAGGAGCTCTTCGGGGGCTTCTTCCTGGTCGACGTCGCCTCGAAGGAAGAGGCGGTCGAGTGGGCCAAGCGGGTCCCGGCGGCTCGCGGGGCCAAGGTCGAGGTCCGGCGCGTGCCCGGTGAAGAAGAGGCCCCGCCGTCCGGCGGGAGCAACTGATGGGTGCGGCCGACGTCGAGGCCGTCTGGCGGATCGAGTCGGCGCGGATCGTGGCCGCGCTGACCCGGTTCACCGGCGACTTCGGGCTGGCCGAGGACGCCGCCCAGGAGGCGGTGGCCGAGGCGCTGGTCTCCTGGGCGGTCACCCCTCCGGCCGATCCGGCCGGCTGGCTGATGACCACGGCGCGGCGGCGGGCGATCGACGCGATCCGCCGCCGCGCGGCCCTCAAGGACCGGTACGCCCTGATGGCGGCCGACGAGGTGGTCGCCCCGGAGGACGCCGACCCCGACCGGATCGACGACGACGTGCTCGCGCTGATGTTCGTCAGCTGCCACCCGGTGCTCTCCCGCGAGTCCCGGGTGGCGCTGACCCTGCGGGTCGTCGGCGGCCTGACCAGCGAGGAGATCGCCCGCGCGTTCCTCGTGTCCGTGCCGACCGTGCAGGCCCGCATCACCCGGGGCAAGAAGACGATCGCGGCGGCCGGGGTGCCGTTCGAGCTGCCGCCGGCCGGCGAGCGCCGGGAGCGGCTCGGCGGTGTGCTCAGCGTTCTCTACGTGATCTTCACCGAGGGGTCGACGGCCACGTCGGGCGATCGGCTGGTGCGTTCCGACGTCGCGTACGAGGCGATCCGGCTGGCCCGCACGCTGGCCGCGCTGCTGCCGGACGAGCCGGAGGTGCACGGCCTGCTCGCGTTGTGCGAGCTGACGGCCGCGCGCTTCCCGGCCCGTACCGGCCCGGACGGTGAGCCGGTCCTGCTCGAAGACCAGGACCGGCGCCGCTGGGACGTCTCGGCGATCCGCCGCGGGCTGGACGCGCTGGCCAAGGCGTCGGCCCGCGGCCTCGGCCCCTACGGCCTGCAGGCCGCGATCGCCGCCACCCACGCGGCGGCGCCCTCGGTCGAAGAGACCGACTGGGACCGGATCGTGGTGCTCTACGAGGCTTTGGGCCGGGTCGCGCCGTCACCGGTGGTCGAGCTCAACCGGGCCGTCGCGGTGGCCATGGCCTCCGGTCCGGAGCCGGCACTGGCCATGGTGGACGAACTGGTCGCGACGGACCGGCTCCCCGGTTCGCACCTGGTCCCCACCGTGCGCGGCGAGCTGCTGGCCCGGCTCGGACGGCACCCGGAGGCGCGCGCCGAGCTGGAGCTGGCCGCCCGGCTGTGCACCAACCAGCGCGAACGCTCGGTCCTGCTGCGCAAGGCGGCCGCGCTGAGCTGACACTCAGTCGCCGCAGATGCCTTGCACCACAGTCGGTCCCCAGGTGGCGGTGGTGGGTGTCGCCTCGACGGCCGCCGACTCCAGCTGGCTGCCCGGGAACACCACCTGCAGGCCGGTGCCGGGAAGGGGGCTGTTGATCGCGGCACCCACACCCAGCGTCTTGCTGCCGTTTCCGCTGCCACAGCGGGAAAACGCGACCTGCACCGCGTCGGAGTTCGGGGTCGTGGGTGACGAGATCCCGAAGCTGGTCCCGTAGTTCCGCGGGAAGGGCGCGCAGACCGCGAACGCGTCGAGCTCCCAGGTGCCGCTGAAGCCGTCGGCGTCCTCGAGCGCCTTCACCTGGGCCACCCGGAAGGTCTCGGCGAACTCGTAGACGAGCGTGGTCTGCCCGTCGGCGCCCAGGATCTGCGCGCCGAGGCCGAGCACCGCCTCGTTGTCCGACCCGCAGTCGGCCCGGGCGATCTGCGTCGCATTCGACGAAATCGACCGTCCGGTGACCAGGTGCATACCCGCGATCGGCGGCGCGCAGATCGCGAACGCCTGCACCGACCAGTCGGCGGTCGTGCCCGGCGACAGCTCGAACGCGCCCGCCTCGTAGCTGTCGCGGCCACCGGTCGTCGAGGGGGCCGGCCGCAGCTCCGACAGCACCACCCGTTCCGACTCCGGTGTTCTCGCCTGGACCTGGGCCCAGCCACCCCCGCCGAGCACCTTGGTGCCGGCCGGGCACACCGCCGACGGCGCGAACTTCGGCGACTGCGAGTTGCTCACCGAAAGCGGCCCGACGACCACCTGGACCGTGCCCACCGCCGCCGCGGGCGCCGCCAGCCCCACATAGGCTCCCGCGGCCACCGCCAGGGTCATGACCACCCGCAGGCTCCGCGAGCCGAACCCGTTCCTCCGTGCAGTTCCCATTCTCGTACTCCTCACCAGCTGCCGGGACAGGAGGCCCACCGTGACACGGGCCGTCGACAATCCAGCGACAGCGACGACCGGCGGTCCACTTCGGACGGCTGATCCCCGTATGGGTGATCCCACCGCGCCACGACGCCGACCTGCGGGCCGCGCGGACGCGCGCCTGGTTAGGTCTGGCCCTTGGGCGGCCCGGGTGGGCCGCCCTTCGTCGGGAAGGGAACGGGCCGGGAACTCATGGCCGATCGGACATCGGTGCTCATCGCCGGCGCGGGGCCCGCAGGGCTGGTGCTGGGGAACCTGCTGCGCGCCGCCGGGATCGACACGCTCGTCCTCGAACGCGGCAGCCGGGAACAGGTGCAGGCCAGGGCGCGGGCGGGCTTCCTCGGCGCGAACAGCGCGCGGGTGCTGACCGAGCACGGCCTCGGCGCCGGGATGCTGCGTGACGGCAGCACGCACGGCACCTGCGCCTTCCGCGACGAGGACGGCGAGTTCACCCTGCACTACGACCGGCTCGGCCGCGGCGAGCAGCACACCGTCTATCCGCAGCAGCGGCTCGTCGGTGATCTCGTCGCCGAATACCTCGCCCGCGGCGGGGACCTGCGGTTCGGGGTGACGGTCACGGACGTCGACGCCGGCACGGCGACCGTCGGATATCGCGACGACCAGGGGCGCACCGGCCAGGTGAACGCCCGGTTCCTCGCGGGGTGCGACGGCAGCAACGGCGTCACCCGGCGGGCCGTCCCGGCGCCGGCCCGCTGCGCCCGCGACCACGGCATCTCCTGGCTGGCCGTGCTCGCCGAGGCGCCGCCGAGCATGCCGGCGGTCACCTACGCCCTGCACGAGCGCGGGTTCGCCGGCCACATGGCCCGCAGCCCGCAGGTGACCCGCTACTACCTGCAGGTCCCGCCCGGCGACGACGCCGGCGCCTGGACCGACGAGCGGATCTGGACGGAGCTGGCCGTCCGGATGCGCACCGGGGAGTTCGGCGCGCTGCACCAGGGTCCGGTCACCGAACGCCGGATCGTGCGCCTGCGCTCCGACGTCGTCGATCCCCTGCGGCACGGCCGGTTGTTCCTCGTCGGCGACGCCGCCAGCCTGATCAGCCCGTCGGCCGCCAAGGGCGCCAACCTGGCGATCATGGCGGCCGAGGTGCTGGCCGCCGCGCTCGTCGACGCGCTGCGGCGGGACGACGAGCGTGGTCTCGCCGCGTACTCCCGCACCTGCCTCCCCCGGATCTGGCGGGCGCAGGAGTTCTCCCACTGGATGATCGGCCTGCTGCACGACCAGGCCGGCGCCGGGCCGTTCGGGTCCGCGCTGCGCCGCACCCGGCTCGGCAACCTGCGCGAATCCCGCGCGCACCAAGACTTCTTCGCCGAAAACTACGTCGGCATCTGATCAGCTGGAGTGCTCATGACCGCGACGATCGCCCCCGCGCTCGCGCCGGAGGACCTCGACCGTCTCACCACGGCGAGGGATCTCGTCCGCAGCAACGACACCGCGTCGGTGCTCGCGGCGGCCCTGCCGTCCCTGCCCGCCGCCGAACGCGCGGCGCTGGCGGCGCACGCGCCCTTCTCGCACTTCGCCCTGCTCATCTTCCCGAACACCCTCGAGGGGCTCGGTGAGGAACTTTCCCGCCACGGCCTCGAAACCGGGCTGATGAGCCCCAGCGTGGTCGTCCGGGCGCGGCTCGCCCGCCGCTACGGCGTGCCCGCCGAGGACCTGACGGCCGGCATCCTGCGCGCCCCGGTGACCGACCGCGCCGGCCGTCCGTGCGCGCTGGAGATCTTCGTCCTGCTCACCCCGCCGGAGCTGGCCCACATCGCCGCCGACGAACGTGAGCACGGCCGGGAGGACCACTTCGCGCTCGCGGTGCCCCGGGCCGACCCGATCGTCCTCAATGGACTGCGCGGCGCGGTCGCCGGGCGGCTGCGCCCGGACGGCGGCGGGTACAACAACCACGAAAACGCCACCGTGCTGTACTTCCGCGACGCGCACGCCGCCCCGGCCTACCGGCGGCTGGAGCTGCTCTGCGCGGGCGAGTTCCCGCAGGTGCTCGCCGCGCACCAGCGCGCGTCCGAGCCCGGCACGGAACTGCTCGGGCTGCTGACCGGCGCGTGGGCCACCCAAGCCGTCGCCACGGCCGTCGAACTGCGGCTGCCGGACCACCTGGCCACGACCGCCGACCTCGGCGCGCTGGCCGCGGCGACCGGCACCGACCGCGAGAGCCTGGGCCGGCTCCTGCGGTACCTGGCCACCCTGGGCGTCGTCCGCGAGACGGCCGCGGGGCACGTGCTCACCGACGTGGGTGCGCTGCTGCGTTCGGACGTCGAAGGCGCCATGGGCGCGCTCGCCCTGATGTACGGCGGCCCGTTCTACCGTTCGTTCTCCGCGCTCACCGAGGCCGTCCGCACGGGTGAGGAGTCGTTCGCCAAGGTCTTCGGCGCGCACCACTTCGCCCACCTGGCCGCGAACCCCGAGCTGGCGGACCTGTTCCACCGCTCGATGGCGGCCAGCAACGCGATGTTCGCCGAGCTCACCCGCGTCGCCGATCTCTCGGCCGCCCGGGTCGTCGTCGACGTGGCCGGCGGCAACGGCGCGCTGCTGTCCCGCGTGCTCGACGCGCACCCGGCGGTCACCGGGGTGCTCATGGACCGCCCGGAAGCCCTGGCGGTCGCCGGGCCGGCGCTGGCGAAGCACGCGACGCGCTGCAGCCTCGTGCCCGGTGACTTCACCCAGGGTGTCCCCGGCGACGGTGACGTCTACCTGCTGTCCCGCGTCCTGCACGACTGGGACGACGCGCGGTGCCACACGATCCTCACGACCTGCGCGGCGGGCATGCCCGGCGGCGCGGAGCTCCTGATCATCGAGCGCCTGCTGCCCGAGGAGAGCGGGACCGCGTCGCTGGCCGTGCCGTGGGACATCCACATGTTGTGCAACGTCGGCGGCCGCGAACGCACCGAGTCCCACTACCGCGCGCTGCTGGCCGGTGCGGGGTTCGAGCTGACCGACGTGCGCCCGCTGGCGCTGGACGCCTTCGTGCTGCGGGCGGTCCGGCGCTGACCACATTTCTGCATCGATCGATGCAGAAGAGGTACAGTGCGCAGATGGAGACCAGGCAGCGCCGTCCGGCCGGGCGGCCACGGGGGTTCGACGTCGACGAGGCGCTCGAGCGCGCCCTGCTGGTGTTCTGGGAGCAGGGGTACGAGGGCGCCAGCCTGGCCACCCTGACCGGCGCGATGGGCATCTCGACGGCCAGCATGTACGCCACGTTCGGCAACAAGGAAGAGCTGTTCCGCAAGGCCCTCGAGCGCTACACCGAGGGCCCGAGCGCGTACCTGGCCCGCGCGCTGGACGAGCCCACCGCCCTCGGCGTCGCCACCGCGATCCTGGCCGGCACCATCCGGACCACCACCCGCCCGACCGGCCCGAACGGGTGCCTGGGTGTCCAGGGTGCCCTGGCCACCGGCGACACCGGTTCGGAAGCCCGCGACCTCCTCGTCGCGTGGCGCGACGACGGCTACACCACCATCCGGGCCCGGTTCGAGCGAGCCGTCGACGATGGCGACCTGCCCCCGGAGGCCGACCCGGCGCTGGTCGCCCGGTACGTCACGGCCCTGGGTTACGGCATCGCCGTGCAGGCCGCCAGCGGGGTCGGGCGCGACGAGCTGCAGGACATGGCCGACGCCGCCCTGCGCGCCTGGCCGCCCGTCTGACACTTCTGAAGTGATCGATGCAGAACGTGCTACAGTCGAATTCTGCATCGATCACTTCAGAAAGGGGATCCGGTGTCCGACGGCGATCTGCGCGAGTTCTACCGGCGCTACCTCGAGGAGCTCAACGCCCACCGGTTCGACCGGATGGACGAGTTCATCAACGACCGGACCACGCTGAACGGGGAGCCGGCCACCCGGGACGACCTCCTCGCCGTCCAGAAGGCCGACGTCGACGCGGTGCCGGACCTGCACTGGGAGCTCAAGGAGCTGCTCTTCGACGGCGACCGCCTGGCCGCGCGCCTGGTCAACACGGGCACGCCGGCGAAGGACTGGCTCGGCGTGGCGCCGACCGGGGCGTCGTTCGAGATCGTCGAGTTCGCCATCTATCAGGTCCACAATGGACGGTTTGTCCACATGACCGCGCTGCACGACGCCGGGGAACTGCTCCGGCAGCTCACTTCGAAGGGAAACGCATGACCGTCACCCTGGTCACCGGCGCCAACAAGGGCATCGGATTCGAGACCGCCAAACAACTCCTGGCACAGGGGCACACCGTCTACATCGGAGCGCGGGACGCCGAGCGGGGCGAGAAGGCCGCCGCGGACCTCGGCGCGCGGTTCGTGCGGCTCGACGTGACCGACGACACCTCGGCGCGCGACGCGCTGGCCACGATCGGCTCGGCCGAAGGACATCTCGACGTGCTGGTGCACAACGCGGGCGTCCTCGGCAGCGAAGCGCTCGACGGGCCGACGGCCCTGCGGGTGTTCGACACCAACGCGGTGGGGTTCGTGCGCGTCACGGAGGCGGCGCTTCCCTTGCTGCGCAAGTCTTCCAACCCGACCGTGGTCACGGTGTCCAGCAGCGCCGGTTCGTTCTGGGCGGTGACCAACCCCGACCGGCCGGAGTTCCAGCTGCCGCTCGCGCTCTACTCCGCGTCCAAGGCCGCGGCCACCATGCTGACGGTCCAGTACGCCAAGGCCCACCCGGGCATCAAGTTCAACGCCGTCGAGCCCGGCACCACCGCCACCGACATGACGGCGGCCTTCGGCATCGGCCGCTCACCGGAGGAGAGCGCCCGGACCGTCGTGGAGCTGGCCACCCTCGGCGCGGACGGCCCGACCGGGACCTTCCGCGACGAAACCGGTGAGCTGCCCTGGTAGGGCTGACAGCGCTTTCCGGCAGTGCTTGAACGCACAACCAGATGCGGGTACTAGTGGTGACAGGACCGGTACGGTCCGTCCACTCTCAGGGGAGTACTCCATGCGTCTTGGTTTCAGCCTTCCGGTGTTCGGCAAGGCGGCGGCCACACCAGGCGGGGTCGCGCGGTTCGCGCGCGAGGCCGAACGGGCCGGGGCAGCCGGTCTGTGGGTCGGCGACCGGCTGCTCTCGCCGGTCGCCCCGGTCGTGCCCTACCCGGGTTACGAAACCATGCCCGAGGAGTTCTGGACCGCCTACGACCCGTTCGCCGCGCTGGCCGTCGCCGCCGCGGTGACCGAGACCGCGGTCCTCGGCTCCAGCACCATCAACGCGACCCAGTACCAGCCCGCCAACCTGGCCAGGATGCTGACCAGCATCGACGTCGCGAGCAACGGCCGGTTCCTGCCGGGTCTCGGCATCGGCTGGTCGCCGGACGAGTACACGGCGGTCGGCATCCCGATGTCCGAGCGCGGCAAGCGCCTCGACGACCTGCTCGACCTGCTGGACACCTGGTGGGGCAAGGACATCGTCTCGCACGAGGGCGTCGGCTACACGATTGCGGAGTCCCACGTCGACCTCAAGCCGGTCCGCAAGCCACCGGTGTACCTGGCCGGCTTCGGCGAGAAGTCCCAGCGCCGGGTGTCCGAGCGCGCCGACGGCTGGCTGCCGGCCTGGTCGGTCCCCGAGGCGTTCCCGGCGGACGTCCTCACCACGACCCTCGCCAAGATCCGCGCCGACGCCGAGAAGGCCGGCCGCGACCCGCAGGCACTGGGCGTGGCCCTGCGGGTGAACGCCAACCCGGGCACCAAGCTGGAGGTCCTGGCCGAGTCGATCGTGAAGATCGTCGCGGCGCTGGAGCCGGACCACACCTTCGTGGACCTCAGTTACCTGGCGAGCAGTGTCGACGAGCTCCTCGACCTCACCGGCCGGGTGCTCGAGCTGACCGCCAAGGGCTGACGCGGTCCGGACGCCCGGCCGCACGGCCGGGCGTCCGGTTCGTCAGCCGGCGACCAGAGTCCGGTCGAGCAGCGCCAGCAAGCGATCCCGATGGCGCCGCTCACCCGCGGCATCGAACGCGTCCGTGTCGGACATCGTGAAGCCGTGGACCGTGCCCGGGTAGATCTCCGTGGTGTGGCTGACTCCCGCGGCGTCCAAAGCCCGGGTCAGCTCACCCAGCGCCTCGGCCGACATGTCGTTCTCCGACAGGCCCAGATGGACCTCGGCGGTGAGCCCGGCCACCAGGCGGTGCGGGCTGTCGGGCGCGTCGGTGACCAGGAAGCCCGGGTGGAACCCGGCGACCGCGGCCACCCGGCCGGGGTTGGCCGCCGCGGTGCGCAGCGCCAGTGCGCCGCCGATGCAGTAACCGGTCACCGCGACCGGTCCGGTGCCGACCTCGGTGAGAAAACCGAGGTAGGCGTCGGCGTCGCGCAGGATGCGCTCGGTGGTGTGCTGCTCCAGCAACGGCATCAGCCGGGCGATGACCGCGGGCCGGACGTCCTCCCCGATGTGCTCGGGCAGGGTGATCACCGGGGCCGGGCCGTGGCGGTAGTAGAGGTTCGGGACGAGCACGTAGTACCCGTGCCCGGCCAGTTCCCGGGCTTTCTTCTCCAGTTCGGGACGCAGGCCGAACGCGTCCGGGTACAGCAGCACCCCCGGGTGCTTCCGGTCGTCGTCGGGGAAAGCTGCGAAGGCATCGGCTTGGCCGTCGGCGGTCGGGATCTGCAGGGTTTCGGCGGGCATGATGCCGCCCAGCCTAGGGGACGACGCCGTCGCGCAGGGCGGTGAACAGCCGCTCCAGACGCGCGCTGTGGTCGTCCACCACGGCGTCGCGCGGATCTTCGGCGATGAGGCGGCGCGCGGTCTCCACCAGCACCGTGGTGTACCCCGCGATGAAGAACGCGGCGAGCAACGTCCCGTCGCCGTCGAAGGCCGGGTCGCGGTCCAGCTCCCCGGCGAGAACGCCCTGAAGCTCGGCGGCGATCTCCCGGGCGCGCGCGATCAGCGCGGGTGAGCCGGCGACGGTCCGGAAGAACGGGACCGACCGGTCCTCGACGCCCGACAGCGGGTGCCGGACCTCGACGAGACGGCGCGTCGCCTCGTGCAGCGACGCCAGTACGTCGACGCCGGCTTCACGCTCACGCACCGACGAGCGCAGCAGCTCGGCGGCGTCGTCCGCGCGGTCCAGGAAGAGGTCCTCCTTGCGCGGGAAGTGCTTGAAGACCGTCACGCTCGAGACTCCCGCCTCCCGCGCGATCTCGGCGACCGTGACGTTCTCGAACCCGCGCTCGAGGAACAGCCCGCCCGCGACCTCCGCGATCCGCGCCCGCGTCTGCGGCCCGCCGCGCTCACTCGTCCTGGGCATCCACCCTCACTTCCTTGTCTAACTAAACTTAGTCAGTTAACCTAGTCCCATGCCCCTCACTCAGACCATCCCCATTGTCCGGTCTCCCCGATCGCTGCGGGAGGCGTGGGTCGCCCTCGCCGGCCTGTCCGCCGTGTTCCTCTTCGAGATGCTGGACAACTCGATCCTCAACGTCGCGCTGCCCACGATCGGCCGCGAACTGCACGCCTCGACGACCGCGCTGCAGTGGGTCACCGGCGCGTACGCCGTCGTGTTCGGCGGCCTGATGCTGGCCTTCGGCGCCGTCGCCGACCGGTTCGGCCGGCGGCGGGTCATGCTCGTCGGGCTCGTCCTGCTCGGCGCCGCGAGCCTGGCCACCGCCTTCGTCGGCACCGCGACGGAGCTCATCGCCGTCCGGGTGGCGATGGGCGTCGCGGCCGCGATGACCACCCCCGGCTCGATGGCCCTGGCCTTCCGGCTCTTCGACGACGACGGCCTGCGAGTCCGGGCCACCACCCTCATCTCGACCGTCGGCCTGGTCGGGCTCGCGGTCGGCCCGACCGCGGGCGGGTTCGTGCTCGCGGTCGCGCCGTGGCAGCTCCTGCTGCTGGTGAACGTGCCGATCGCCGCGCTCGCCTTCGCCGGGGTGCGGGCCGGCATCGCCGCCGACGACCCGGCCGACCTGCACCGCGACCCGGTCGACGTCCTCGGCGCGGTGCTGGGCACGGCGACGATCGTGCTCGCCCTCGTCGCGCCGACGCTGTTCGTGCACGAAGGCACCGGCTCGTGGACGCCCTGGGCGGCCACCGCCGCGGCCGTCGGTGCGGCGATCGCGTTCGTCCTGCGCGAGCGCTCGGCCACCTACCCGCTGCTCGACCTCAAGCTCCTCGCCCGCCCGCTCGTCTCCAGCGGGCTGGCCTACAAGGCCGCCGCCGGGCTGGCCACGGCCGGCCTCGGTTACCTGGTGACGCTGCAGCTGCAGCTCGACTGGGGGTGGCCGCCCGCGCTCGCCGCCGTCGGGATGCTGCCGCAGGTCGTCGTCCTCGTCGCGGGCGGCTCGCTCGTCAGCCCGTTCGTCCGCCGGGTCGGCCTCGACCGGGCCGCGTGGCTCAGCGCCGCGGCCGTCGTGTCCGGCCTCGCCGTCTACGGCCTGCTGAGCCGGTTCGGCTACGTCTGGGTCGCGCTCGCCCTCGTGCTCGTGGCCGCGGGGATGCGCGTGGTCGGCGCCGTCGCCGGCGTCAACGTGCTGCGCGGCCTGCCCGAGAACCGGACCACGATCGGCGCGGCGCTGGTCGACACCGCCACCGAGGTCACCTCCGGCGCCGGCATCGCGGTCACCGGCACGATCCTCGCGGCGCTGTTCACCGGCGACGTCGCCACCACGCACTGGAGCGCGCTGCAGACCGCGCAGTTCCGGGACGCCGTCACGATCGCGGGTGTCACGCTCACCGTCGTGGCCGCGGCCCTCGTCGCCTTCGGGATCGTCCGGACACGACGCGCCGCGTGAGGTCCGCCGGTGTCAGGGCCGTGTCAGGTGCGTGTCAGGTCCGCCCCCGAAGGTGGTGACATCCACCGCGAAAGGACCTCCGATGACCCAGACCGTTCCCGTTCCGCAGGGCCTGCCGATGGAGCGCGACGCCGGCCCGTTCGACCCGCCCCGTGAGATCACCCGGCTGCGCGAGGCCCGCCCGGTCAGCCCGATGGTCTTCCCCGACGGGCACGAGGGCTGGCTCGTCACCGGCTACGACGCCGTCCGGCAGCTGCTGGCCGACACCCGGTTCAGCTCCCGCCAGGACATCGGCGTGCTGCACGTGCCGTACGAGACGCCCGGCATGCCCGTCGCGACCGAGCCGTCCCCGCAGCTGCCGGGCCTGTTCATCGCCATGGACCCGCCGGACCACGGCCGGCTGCGCAAGCGCCTCACCGGCGCCTTCACCGTCAAGCGCATGAAGCAGCTCGAAGCGCACATCGTCGACGTCGTCGAGCGGCAGCTGGACGCGATGGCGAAGCTGACACCGCCGCTCGACCTGGTCGCGGAGTTCGCGCTGCCGGTGCCGTCGCTGGTGATCTGCGAACTGCTCGGCGTCCCCTACGCCGACCGCGCGGAGTTCCAGGCGAACTCGGCCCAGTTCATGGTCAAGGACCAGACGCTCGAAGAGAAGATGGGCGCCTACATCGCGCTGAACACCTACCTCGCCGAGCTGGTGACGCGCAAGCGCGCCGAACCCGACGACGACATCCTGTCCGACCTGGCCGTCCAGGAGGACCTCTCCATCGAGGAGCTGACCGGCGTCGCCTTCCTGCTGCTGCTCGCGGGCCACGAGACCACGGCCAACATGCTGTCGCTGGGCGCTTTCGCGCTGCTGGAGCACCCCGGACAGCGGGCCGAGCTGGCCGCCGACCCGGAGCTGCTGCCCGGGGCCGTCGAGGAGCTGCTGCGCTACCTGTCCGTCGCCGACATCTTCTTCCGTTACGCCACCGAGGACATCGAGCTCGGCGGGGAGACCATCCCCGAGGGGTCGACCGTCGTCATCTCGCTGCTGGCCGCCAACCGCGACCCGAAGAAGTTCGAGAACCCGGACACCCTCGACGTCCGCCGCACGGCCCGCGGGCACCTGTCCTTCGGCCACGGTGTCCACCAGTGCCTCGGCCAGCAGCTGGCCCGCATCGAGATGCGCGCCGGTTTCGAGGCCCTGCTGCGCCGGTTCCCGACGCTGGAACTCGCCGTCCCCGCGAGCGAAGTGAAGCTGCGGACCGACATGAACATCTACGGCGTCCACGAGCTGCCGGTGACCTGGACGGCGGCGGACCAGTGACGGCCATCGAGGTTTCCGGACTGCGCAAGGCTTTCGGGGACAAGGTCGTGCTCGACGGCGTCGACCTCGACGTCCCCGAGGGCACGGTCTTCTCCCTGCTCGGCCCGAACGGCGCGGGCAAGACGACGACGGTGAACGTGCTGACCACGTTGACGAAGGCCGACGCCGGGACGGTCCGGGTCGCCGGGCACGACGTCGGGGCCGAGGAGAAGGCGGTGCGCGCGGCGATCGGCGTCACCGGCCAGTTCGCGGCGGTGGACGAACTGCTGACCGGGCAGGAGAACCTGCAGTTGATGGCCGACCTCAACCGCGCGAACCGGCGGGTCGTCCCGGAGCTGCTCGAGCGGTTCGACCTGGTGGAGTCGGCGCGGAAACCGGCGTCGACGTACTCCGGGGGCATGCGCCGGAAGCTGGACCTGGCGATGACGCTGGTCGGCGGCCCGCGCATCATCTTCCTGGACGAGCCGACGACCGGACTGGACCCGCGCAGCCGCCGCACGATGTGGACGATCATCCGCGAGCTGGTGGCCGACGGCGTGACCGTCTTCCTCACCACCCAGTACCTCGAGGAGGCCGATCAGCTCGCCGACCGCGTCGCCGTGCTCGACCACGGCCGGCTGGTCGCCGAGGGCACGCCGGACGAGCTCAAGCGCCGGCTGCCCGGCACGCACGTCCGCCTGCGGTTCACCACCGCCGCCGAGCTCGACGCCGCCGCGCGGATCCTCCCCGAGGCCACGCGGATCGACGAGGCGCTGGCCCTGCGGGTGCCCGGCGACGGCGGGACGAAATCCCTGCGGGCCCTGCTCGACCGGCTCGACGAGTACTCGCTCGCCGCCGACGAGTTCTCCGTCCACACCCCCGACCTCGACGACGTCTTCCTCGCCCTGACGGGCCACACCACGGAGGTGACCACGGTATGAACGCCCCCGCGCTGGTCATGCTGCGCCGCAACTTCAAGCACATCGCGCGGAACCCGACTTCGGTGTTCAACGCGGTCCTGATGCCGATCATCATCATGCTGATGTTCGTGTACATGATGGGAGACGCCTTCGACGTCGGAGTCGACTACATCGACTACGCGACACCGGGGTTGATCCTGCTGGCCGTCTGCTACGGGCTGGGGGCCACCGCGACGTCGGTGAACTCCGACATGACCAAGGGCATCATCAACCGGTTCAAGGTCATGGACGTCTCCCGCGGCGCGATCCTGTCCGGGCACGTCGTCGCGAGCCTGCTGACCAACGTCGTCGCCATCGCGGCCCTCGTCGGGGTGGCGTTCCTGCTGGGCTTCAGCCCGTCGGCGGGGTTCCTCGACTGGCTCGGCGTCGCGGGGATGGTGGTGCTGCTCGGGTTCGCGGCCGGCTGGCTCACGATCGCCTTGGGTCTGGCGGCGAAATCGCCGGAGACGGCGGGGCTCGCGTCCGTGCCGCTGGTGATGCTGCCGTTCTTCAGCAGCGCGATCGTCCCGGCGGAGAAGATGGGGCCGGGGCTCCGGCAGTTCGCGGAGTACCAGCCGTTCACCCCGATCATCGAGACGATGCGCGGCCTGCTGCGCGGGGCGCCCTCGACCGGCACCGCGATCGCCGCGGTCGCGTGGTGCGCCGGGATCGCACTGGTCGGGTACCTGTGGGCGCGGTCCACGTTCAAGAAGCGAGCGTGACCTCGGCCAGCTCGGTCCAGTCGGCCGCCTCGCCTGCCCGGACCGCCTCGGCGTACCCCTCGTCGCCGAGGTGGCTCCGGGCTTCCCGTTCGATCCGGGCGACGTCCGGGTCGGAGCGGTCGCGCAGCCCGCGTACCCCGGCGCTCGCGGCCAGCAGGCGCGCGGCCTGGTCGTGCTCTCCGCGCCGCAGCGCCAGATCCGCGAGCCCGACGAGGGCCTGGGCGATCGTCGGCGGGTGTCCCACTTCGGACGCCGCCCGGAAGGCGGCGAGGCGGTGGTCGCGGGACTCGCCGAGATCCTCGGCGAGGTAACCGAGCAGGCTCTGCGTCATCGCGCGGAAGCTTGGCAGCGCGGCGTCCTCCCCCAGCATCGCCGTCGTGACGCCGAGCTGCCGGGACGCCTGCTCGATGTCGCCGCGCCAGCGGGCCAACTCCATCTTGGACAGCGCCAGCTCGGCCAGCGCGCTCGGCCAGGCGACCCGTTCCGCGTGCCGCTGGGCCTCCGCCATGGCGGCCGCGCTCGCCTCTTCGTCGCCCGACAGCCAGTACAGCTGGGCCTGCCGCGACCGCATCGGCACGACGTCGTCGAGGGCCCCGGCCTCGGTGACGACCGCGATCGCCCGTTCGTAGTGCTCGCACGCGACGGTGAACTCGCCGCGCACGGCGATCCGGTTCGCCAGCTCCATCAGGGCGAACGAGATCCCCCACCGTTCGCCGAGCGCGCGGAACTCCGCGAGCGCCTTCTCGAGGTCCGCGTCCGCCTCCCGACCGTCGCGGCCGAGCTCGATCGCCCGCTTGCCGATGTGCAGGCGGGCCAGGGCGCGCACCCAGGGGTCCTCGTCGTCCAGCAGCGGTTCCCACACCGGCGCCGAAGGGTCCCGAAGCAGGCGTTCCAGCGCGGCGACGACACCCCACACCGGATGCCGGTGCCGGCCGCGCAGCGTGAACTCGTACGCCTGGTGGATCCACTCCTCCGCCCGGTACTGGTCACCGCTGCGCCCGGAGCTCAGGAACATCGTGGCGTAGCCGTACACCGTGGCCTTGACGTCGTCGGCGACGTCGCCGGGCAGCGCGACGGCCGCCATGATCAGCTCGTTGCTCTCGGCCTTGTGCCCGCCGAACCACCAGTACCAGGCGGCGCCCGCCGCGAGCCGCATCGCGCCATGCGCCTCACCCGCCGCGATCGCGCCGCGCATGGCGGCGGTGATGTTGTCGTGCTCGGCCGAAAGCGTGGCGAGCCAGTCGAGCTGCTCGGCGCGGCGGAGGTGCGGGTCCGCGGTTTCGGCCAGCTCGGTGAAGTACGCGAGGTGCGCATGACGCGCCTGTTCCGTCTCCCCCGCCTCGGCGAGCCTGTCGCCGGCGTACTCCTTGATCGTGCCGAGCATCCGGTAGCGCGGGGCACCGCTGTCTTCGGTGACCACCAAGGACTTCTCGGTCAGCGCGGTCAGCAGCTCGAGCACTTCGTACGGCTCGACGGGGTCGCCCGCGCAGACCCGCTCGGCCGCGTCCAGGCTCGCCCCGCCCGCGAAGACCGAGAGCCGGCGCAGGACCGTCCGTTCGGCGTCGCTCAGCAGCTCCCAGCTCCAGTCGACCACCGCCCGCAGGGTCTTGTGCCGCGGCAGCGCGGTGCGGCTGCCGCCGGTCAGCAGGCGGAACCGGTCGTCGAGCCGGTCGGCGAGCTGGTCGAGGGACATCGTGCGCAACCGGGCGGCCGCGAGCTCGATGGCCAGCGGCATCCCGTCCAGCGCCCGGCAGACGCGCGCCAGGGTCGACGACGTGCGGGGGTCAGTGCCGAGGTCCTTGCGCATCGCGCCGGCCCGGTCGCGCAGCAGCCGGACGGCCGGCGCGGACTCGATCTCGCCGGGCCCGGCGTCGGCCGCGGGCAGGACCAGCGGCGCGACCGGCCACAGTTCCTCGCCGGTGATGCCGAGGGGTTCGCGGCTCGTCGCGAGGATCCGGAGCCGGCGGCACTCCCCGAGCACCCGGTGGGCGAACGCCGCCGCCGACTCGATCACGTGCTCGCAGTTGTCCAGGACCAGCACCAGTTCCCGCTCGCGGACGGCCGCGATGACCCGGTCCACCGGCTCCGCGTCCGGCGACTCGCTGAGCAGCGCGTCCCGCAGCCGCAGCGCCGCGAACGCCGCCTGCGCGACGTCCCCTTCGGCGCCGATCGCCGCCAGCTCCACGAGCCAGACGCCGTCCGGCACGTCGCCGAGCAGGGTGCGCGCGGTTTCCGTGGCCAGCCGGGTCTTCCCCGAACCGCCCGGGCCGATCAGCGTGGTGAGCCGGTTCGCCGTGACGAGCTCGCGGACCGCGGCGACGTCGGCGTCCTTGCCGACGTAACTGCTCAGCTCGGCGCGCAGGTTGGTCTTGCGGGTCTCCTCCCGCCCGCCCAGCTCGCCCCGCAGCAGCGCGACGTGCACCGCGGCCAGCTCCGGCGACGGGTCGACGCCCAGCGTGTCGGCCAGGGCTTCCCGCGTGCGCTGGTAGGCGAGCAGCGCCTCGGAGTCGCGCCCGGCCGCGACGAGGGCGCGCATCAGCGCGGCGACGAGCCGTTCGCGCAGCGGGTGCGCGGCCACCAGGTCGGTCAGTTCGGTGACCAGCTCCGCGCCGCCGGTCTCCGTGTCGAACCGGTCCTCCAACGCGGCCACGCGCAGGCCTTCGAGCCGGGTGACCGCCGCGTCGAGGGCCATGCTGTCCGGCAGCCCGACGTCCTGCAGGGCCGTACCGCGCCACAGGCCGAGTGCCTCGCGCAGCAGCCGCGGATCCTCGCGGGCGCGGGCGACGAGGCGTTCGAACCGCACGGCGTCGACGTCCTCGGGCGCCACCCGCAGCCGGTAGCCGTCCGGCTGGCCCTCGACCACGCCGTCCGGCAGCGCCTTCCGCAGCCGGGAAACCAGGCGCTGCAAGGCGTTCGCCGCCTCCGCGGGCGGGTTCTCACCCCAGATCCAGTCGACGAGCGTCGCCTTCGCGACGACGTTCCCCGGTTCGAGCGCGAGGGCGGCCAGCAGCCCGCGCAATCGCGCGCCCGGCACGTCGGCGAGGGCACCGTCGTCGGTGCGCACCTCGAACGGCCCCAGTATCCCGATCTGCACGCGGCCGATTCTGTCACGGGTGATCAGCGGGCGTCCTGGTGTTTACCCGGCTCGCCGCGCCCGCCGCCGCGAGCAGCGCGACGGCGAACAGCACGTAGGACGCGAACAGCCCGCCGGCCGAACTCAGCGCGCCGCCGACGGCGCGGCCCAGCAGCTGCCCGACGCACTCGGCCGTGATGACCGCGGTGGCCAGCTCCGCGGCGCTGAAACCGCTAGAACCCGCGGTGGTGGCGCTGATGTACAGGCCGGGATACGCGAGCCCGACACCGATCCCGGCCACGGCCCACGCGACGAGCACCACGGCGAACGGCCCGTCCACTACGAGTTCGACCGCCAGTACGGCCGTGCTCAGGGCCGTCATCCCCAGCCCGGTCACGGGAAAGCGCTTCGAGGTGAGCCGCGTGGCCACCAGGCTCGTGACGGCCCACCCCAGCGGGGCGGCGCTCAGCACGATCGCCGCCTGCCCGAGTCCCAGCCGGAACCCGCTCGTCAGCAGCACGGTGATGAGACTGTCCGCGCCGAAGTAGCCCACCGCGAACAGCACCATCGCCCCGAGCGCCGCGGGGGTGCCCCGCCGCAGGCGCGCGGTTCCCGCGGGCAGGATCGAGATCGTGCCCGCCACGGTGAGTACCGCTCCGGCCACCGCGAGCGGCCAGAACCCGGCGCTCAGCACGACACCCGCCGCACCCAGCGGCACCAGCAGCGTCCGGCCCAGCGGCCGTGGTGCTTCCCGGCCGGCCGGGTCGTCACCGGCGGCGCGCACGACCAGGAACCGTCCGAAAAGGACGAACGGCACCGGCACCAGCAGGGCCCAGCGCCACCCTACGAGGTGCGCCAGGCCGAGCGTCGCGGCCGGGCCCACCAGGGCCGGCACGATCCACATCGCGGACGACGCCGCGACGACCCGGATGCGCAGCCGCTCGTCGAGGTGCCGGATCGCCGAGCTGATCCCGAAAACGGCGAGCAGGCCACCGGCGAGCCCGGTGGCGAACTGCCCCAGCGCGAACATCCACGCCGTCCGCGCGGAGGCGGCCAGCGCCAGCCCGCCGAGGTAGGCGGCCATCCCGGCGGCCAGCGTGCCCCGCGCGCCCAGCCGGTCCACGACCCGGCTCGCGAGCGGCAGCGCGACGAACAACCCGAGCGTCGAACCGGCGATCAGGAGCCCCAGCTCGCCGCGCGCGTCCAGGTCACCGGCGACGATCGGCAGCAGGGTGGAAGCGACGAAGCCGGTGACGGCGGCCGCGAACTCGAGCGCGACGATCCCGGTCGCGAGGACCAGGGGCCGGCCACCGCTCACGTGTACAGCTCTCGGTCGTGCTGGTTGATCTGCACCCACACGCCGTCCGGGTCGCGGACGCGCAGCGAGTACCCGAAGCCCTCGTCGGTCGGCGGCCCCGGCTCGAACCCGGCCTCCCGCAGGCGCGTCGCGACGTCTTCCAGCGGCTCGTCGGTTTCGAACGCCAGCTCGCACCGGCCGACGTCCCCGGCGGACCCGCGGTGGACGGCCAGCACACCACCGTCGGCGGGCAGCTCGACCCAGCCGCCCGGCCGGGACACCGGCCCTTCCCGCAGGCCGAGCACCCGGTAGAACCGCGTCACGGCCTCGACGTCCGAGCTGTAGCGGATCGGCATCACGCGCATCACGGTCGTTCCTCACTGTCGCTGCGGCGCAGGTGGTCCTCGAGCGCGTGCTCGACGTACGACGAGAGCGACTCGTCGGCGTCGACGGACGCGTGCTTGACCCGCCTGATGAGCTCGACCGGCAGGTAGACGCTGAACTGCCGCTTGGCGGGCTGGGTCATGCCCATATGCTAGCAAACAGGCATGCCCGCATGCATGCCGCTGGCAATGGGTCAGGCGTTCGCCCGGCGGAGCCGTTCGGCCGCTTGCGCCCGGACCGCGTCGCCGGACACCGGAGGGTCGCCGTGCAGCGCTTCCCAGCGAGCGTTGTGCGCGGCCGGCCACAGACTGCCCGCCCAGGCGATTTCCCGCTCTTCGGAAGAGAAAGCCCGTCCGCGAATGTCCTGATAGGACTCCAGAAACGCTTCGGAACTCTCGATCGCCGCCAGCGTCGGAGGTCCGGCACCGGCGAACGACCCGCTCGCCGCGCCCGCCAGGGCCGCCTCCGGTTGCCACGCGAGGCTGTCCCAGTCGTGCACCGTCCACACGTCGCTGTCGTGCCAGCGGAGGTTCTGCGCCTCGAAATCGGCGTGACCGAGCACGCACGGCAGGTCCGCGGCGAGCAGTCGCTTGCGGGCCCGGGTGGCCGTCTCGACGACGTACCCGGGCACCAAGCCCTGGTCGCGGTCGTCGAGGAAGCCGATCGACGGCCACAAGCCGGGATCGTCGTGGTCCCAGCGTGCCCAGCGCGGGTTCGGCAGCGGCGGCTGGACACGCACGCCGTCCAGTCCGGCCATCAGCCGGGCGAAGACGTCGGCGTACCGCACGGCGACGTCCGGCGAGTCCCCGGGCAGCAGCTCACCGCCGGGCCGGAACTCCTCGGCGTGCACGGCCAGCGAGCCGACGGCGACCGCCGGGGTGAGCGGCCGGGGGCACGGGAACCCGCGCTCGGCCAGCCGGGCCTGCGCTTCGACGCACGGCGCCGCCCGGCCGTCGTCGTCGGGGCGGGCCTTCAGGACGACCTCGCGACCGTCGGCCAGCCGGAGGCCGAGGACGGTGGACATCCGCTGGATGCGGAACAGCACCTCGGCGGGTTCGCCCAGGTGATCGCGGCACCAGTCCTCCAGCACGGTGCCGACTCTGCCACGAAGGGCCGGTGCCGCCACGAACGTCGCCGGGACGGGCCTTCAGCAGGGACCTCGCGACCCTCCGCCAGCCGAGAACCGCCCCGCCGGAACAGCAGCTCAGCGGGTTCACCTAGGTGATCTCGGCACCAGCACAACGGCGACTCTGCTACGAAAGGCCGGTGCCGCCACGAGCGTCGTCGTGGCGGCACCGGCCGGGAAACCGGGACCGGGGTCCGCCCCTCCCCCGCGAGCGGGCGGAGCCGGCCCGGCGGGTCAGCGGCGCGGTTCCCAGCGGAAGAGCCGGCTGGCCAGCGTGACTGCGACGACCACCCAGGCCAGCGTGGGCGCGAGCAGGATCAGGGAGTCACCCAGGGCGACCCCGCCGTTCCAGGCGTTGAGGATCAGTTCGGTGGCCGAGCCGCCGGGGAGCAGGCGCTTGAGCAGCGTGAGCTTCTCGGTGCCGGTGGCGCCGACCCAGCCGGCCACCGCGACCACACCGACGGTGACCGGCAGCGTGGTGACCTGGGCGTGCTCCGGGGAGTTGGTCAGGCCGGCCGTGGCCAGGCCCAGCGCGAGCATCATGACGATCGTCGAGACGACCGCCGCCACCAGCAGGAGCGGGTTGTCGGGCCGGTCGGTGACCGCGGCCAGCACGCCCAGGATCACGCCGACCTGGACGAGCGTGAGCACGGTGATCGGCACCAGCAGCCCGGTGAGGATGCCGACGTCACCCGCCGCGGTGGAGCGCAGGCGCTTGAGGAAGAGGTTCTGGCGGCGGGACGCGAGCGTCGTCACCGAGGTCGTGTACAGCCCGATGCTCACCACGAAGAACAGGGCGAGCGCCGCGATGTAGCCCAGGCTGCCCACCTCGGTGAACAGCTCGTGCTTGCTGATGAGGAACACGCTGAACGCGACCGGCAGGAGCAGGGCGGTGACCAGGACCAGCCGGTTGCGGAAGATCTGGATCAGCTCGCCGCGAGCGATCGAAAGCATGAGGAAGGTCCTTTCAGGAGTTGCTGATGGCGCGGAAGACGTCGTCGAGGCGGGTCGGGCCGGCTTCGAGCCCGTGCAGCTCGACCGCGTGGTCCTGCGCCCAGGCGAGCACGGTGTGGAGGTCCTTCTGCAGGCCGAAGGTCTCGATGAGGAACCGGCCGTCGTGCTCGCGCGTGGCCTGCAGCGGCGGCGCCGGCGCGTGCGGCGGGAGGGCGAAGTGGATGGTCGACGGGAGCGTCCGCGTCAGCTCGGCGACGGTGCCCTCCCGGTGGAAGGTGCCCTCGTGCATCAGCCCGATGCGATCGGCGCGCTGCTGCGCCTCTTCGAGGTAGTGCGTGGTGAGCACGATGGTCGAGCCGTCCTCGCGCAGCCGGTCGACGGCGTCCCAGAGCGCGTCGCGGGACTGGATGTCCAGGCCGGTGGTGGGCTCGTCGAGGAAGATCAGCTCGGGCGTCCCGTAGACGGCGGTGGCGAAGTCCAGCCGCCGCTTCTCGCCGCCGGAAAGCTGGGACACCTTCGTCCCGGCCTTGCGGGTGAGGTCGACGATGCCGAGCACCCGCTCGACGCTGTCGGTCCGCTCGGTGAGGCTCCCGATCAGCCGGACGGACTCCCGCACGGTCAGGTCCGGGGAGAACCCGCTCTCCTGCAGCATGATCCCCATCCGGGGCCGCACCGCGGCGCGGTCGCGCGGGCTCTTCCCGAACACCCGCACGGCGCCCGAGGTGGGTGCGCGGTGGCCCTCGACGGTCTCGAGGGTCGAGGTCTTGCCGGCGCCGTTGGTGCCGAGCAGCGCGTACAGCTCCCCGCGCTCGACCTGGAACGAGAGGTCCCGGACGGCGTGGAAGTCGCCGTAGGTGAGGTTCAGGTGGTCGACGTCGATGACTGGTGTCGTGGACATGCTCCGATTCCAGCCTCGTTCGCGCCCCGGTGGCAGTGTGGCCACGTCACCACGGGACATGACGTGGTGTCACTGGTGGTGTCCGCTGTGCCCGTTACGCTCGGGTTCATGGAGGTGACCACGCTCGCGCGCCGGGCGACCTGGACCGGCGGGGCGGTGCAGGAGCGGCTACGGCGGCTCAACCTCATCACGACGGTGCCGCCGCTGGCGTTCGTCGGGGTGCTGCTGGTGGTGCTCACCGCCCGCACCTGGTGGCACGTCGTCCTGCAGGTCATCGGCCTGGCCGCCGCGCTGGCGACCGCGGAGCGGTGGACCGCGGGCGACTTCATCCGCGTCGCGCGGCCCTGCGTGGCCATCACCGCGGCGGTCTGGCTCGCCGGGGCGATGAACGACGACTCCTCCTCGTTCTACGGCCTGTGCGTCGTCGGCTCGTTCACCATCCCGCCGCTGCCCCGCCACCGCATCGCGGCCCTGCTGGGGCTGGGCGTGCTGGTCGCGGCGCTGGGCTCGACGAACCTCCTCGTGTACTCCGACCCCGGCCACGGCATCGGGCGGCTGCTGCAGTTCGTCGTCGTCCCGGCCGTCTCCGTCGTGGTGTCGACCGCGTTCACGTTCGCCAGCCAGCGGTTCTACGACCTGGTGGCCGAGCTGGAGCAGTCCCGCGACCGCGAGGCGGAGCTGGCCGTCATCCGCGAACGCATGCGGTTCGCCAGCGACCTGCACGACATCCAGGGCCACACGCTGCACGTCGTCAAGCTGAAGGTCGCGCTGGCCGAGAAGCTGCTGCGCAGCGACGTCGACCGGGCCCAGGAGGAGCTGAAGGAAGTGCACACCCTGGTCGGCGACACCATCGACCAGACCAAGGAGCTGGCCTACGCCCAGCGGCGGCTCAACCTGTCCGCGGAGCTGGAGAACGCGAAGAACCTCTTCGAGGCCGCGGGCATCCACGTGCGCGTCGACCGCGAGGCCGAGGTCGACGCGCGGGCGGGCGAGCTGCTCGGCCAGGTCCTGCGCGAGACGACGACGAACATCCTGCGCCACGCCCAGGCCAAGCAGGTGCGGATCACGCTCACGGAGTCCGGGATCGCCATCGTCAACGACGGCGCGCAGGACGACGAACTGCCCGAGCTCAACGGGCTCGCCACGCTGCGGCAGCGGCTGGCGGAGGGCGGGGGCGAACTGAAGGTGGAACAGCGGGACGGCCGGTTCCTGACGGCGGCCGCCTTCCCGCGACGGGAGGACGTCCGATGACGACCGTGGTGCTCGCCGACGACGAAGCGTTGTTGCGCAAGGCGTTGGCCGCGTTGCTGCCCCTCGAGGGCGAGATCACCGTGCTCGCCGAGGCCGAAGACGGCGAGCAAGCCGTGAAAGCCACCCTGGAGCACCGGCCCGACGTGCTGGTGATCGACCTCGAAATGCCCAACGTGGACGGGCTGGGCGCCGTCGCCGAGATCCGCCGCACGCGGCCGGACCAGGTGATCCTCATGCTCACCCGGCACGCCCGGCCCGGCGTCCTGCGCAAGGCCCTGAAACTCGGCGTCCAGGGGTTCGTCAGCAAGTCGGCGGAACCGGCGCACATCACGTCGGTGATCAAGACCCTGCACGAGGGCAAGCGCTGGATCGACCCGGACGTCTCGGCGTTGGCCGTCGTCGACGACTGCCCGCTCACCGACCGCGAGGTCGACGTCCTGCGCGCGACCCGTGAGGGGTTCGCGGTCGCCGACATCGCGCTCCAGCTGCACCTCGCGGAGGGCACGGTCCGCAACTACCTCTCGAACGCGATGCAGAAGACCCAGACCCGCACCCGCCACGAAGCCGCTCGTTACGCCCGCGAGCACGACTGGCTCTAGAGCACCTTTCCGGCCCAGGCCAGGAGGTCCGCGACGACCTCGGCGCGGTTCGTCTCGTTGAGGATCTCGTGCCGGGCGCCCGGGTAGACCTTGACGGTCAGGTCCTTGATGCCCGCGTCCCGGTACCGCTGCACGAGGACGTCGAACAGCGCGAGGTTGCCGTTCACCGGGTCCTGGTCGCCGACGGCCAGGTACATCGGCAGGTCCTCGCGCATCCCGCCCACCGCGGCGGGATCGGCGAGCCGCCGCGCGCCCGCGAACATGGCCTTCGTGTTCGGCGGGTCGATCCCGAAGCCGCACAACGGGTCCGCGACGTAGGCGTCCACTTCGGACTCGTCGCGGCTGAGCCAGTCGTAGTCCGTGCGCTGCGGCTGGAACGGCGCGTTGAACATCGCCAGGTCCAGCGGCTGGTCGAGGTCCAGCGCCGGCTCCAGGACGTCGAGCGCGGCGGTGCCGGTCAGGATCACCGCGTCCACGTCCGCGGAGTGGTCGAGCAGGTACTGCTGGGCCGCGAACGAGCCCATGCTGTGCGCGAGCAGCACGACCGGCAGGCTCGGCCGCTCTTCGCGGATCCTGGACGTCAGCACGCCGATGTCGGCCACCAGCGACGGCCAGCCGTCCGGGCCGAGGTCGCCGGGCACGTCCCGGATGGACGCACCGTGACCGCGGTGGTCCTGTCCGTAGACGGCGAACCCGCGAGCGGTGAACGCGCGGGCGACGCGCCCGTAGCGGAGCACGTGCTCCCCCATGCCGTGGGTCAGCTGCAGCACGGCGACCGGCGGCCCCGCCGGGTCCCAGCGGTAGGCCGTCACGGCTCCGGGCAGGGTGAACGTCTCATCGGGCATCGTCGCCTCCTCGCCACCGTCCACCCTGCCCCACGCGGCGTGAAGGTTCCACCCCCTTCCCGGGATAATCGGCTCGTGTCCGACGTACCTTGGTGGCGCTTCGCCCTGGCTGCCGCCGCGGTGGGCGTCTCCGCGTTCGCCTGGGAGCAGCCCTTCGTGGCCCTGTTCGGTGTGCTCCCGATCCTCGTCTGGTGCGTGCTGGCGAAGACGGCGCGGACCGGACTGGCCGTCGGACTGGTCCTCCTGGTGCTGCTGGCCTGGTTCACCGTGCCGCGCGGGCTCGGGCTGACCGGGCCGTGGGTGCCCGCCTCGATCGAGGTCTACTGGTTCCACACGACGCTCGCGGCAGTGGTGTGCGCCGTCGGGATGCTGGTGGAACGGGAGCGTCCCAGTGCCCTGCTGCCCACGCTGGTGGTCGCCGGTTTCGTGGCGGCCGGCGGCGTCCTGGCCCTGCACTGGGACGCACCGCCCGGGGACGAAGGCGTCGCGCCGGGGCCGTCGCAGCTGACGGTCGCCCGGGACTACGCCTGCGGGTCCGGCAACTGCTGGGGTGTCCTGGAGGCCACCGGCGACCGCGCCCCGGACGTCATGCGCGAGTACCTCGTGCCCCACGGCTTCACGCCCGCGCGCGAGATCAGCGGGGTGCCGCGGCTCTGCCGGCGGACGGGCGTGCTCGTGACGCACGAGGTGTGCGCCGAGCTGCGGACGCTCTCGGCGACCACCGTCCGGGTCGAGTGGTACGTGAACCGGTAGGCGGCGGCCGGAGCGTCCGCGGTGCGGTCAGGCCGGGGCCACCGCGCGGCCGGTCTGTGGTGAGATCATCCCGGCGCACAGCCCGCGGGAGGCGAGGCCCTGCGCGATGCGCGGGATCGCCGTCCGGGTGTTCGCCGGCCACTCGTGCATGAGGATGATCTGCCCGTTCTGGAGCCGGGCGTTGGCCGCGACGATCGCGTCCACGCTCGCGCCGTTCCAGTCCTGCGAATCGACGTCCCAGATGATCTGGGTGAGGCCGTACTTCGCCTCCACCGTCCGGAGTGTCGCGTTGGTCTCGCCGTACGGCGGCCGGAACAGCCGCGGCGTGCCGCCGCCGGCGTTGGCGATCGCCTGCTGCGTCCGCGAAACCTCCGAGTCCACTTGGGACTGGCTCTGCTGGATCAGGTGCGGGTGCGTGTAACTGTGGTTGCCGACCCACATCCCGGCACTCACCTCGGCGCGCACCTGGGCCGGGTACGCGGCGGCGTACTGGCCCTCGTTGAACACCGTCGCCCGCAACCCGCTCTGCCGCAACGCGTTCAGCAGGGCCGGGGTGTTCCCGTTGGACGGACCGTCGTCGAAGGTGAGGCCGACGTACCCGGAACAGGCGGCCGCCTGGGCCGGTCCCGCGACGGAGATCGTGCTCGCCGCGGCCAGCAAGGCGGCGGCCACCAGTGATTTGCGCATCGCTCAGCCCACCGTCAGGTTGGAGTTGCCGCTGCTCTGGTAACCCTCGGTCGCGAGGATCATGTAGTAGCTGAAGCTCCCGAGCCGCATGCCGTAGCGGGCCCAGGCGTCGAAGTGGTTGCCGGTGGTGATGGTGCCGCCGGTCCGCTTCTGCTGCCGGACGCTCCAGTACTGGTTGAAGGTCTTGGTCCCCTCGACGGACGGCGCGTTGTACCGCGTGGTCTGGTAGACGTCGTAGGTGCCGCCGTCGCTGGTGACGGTGCCCTTGTACGTGCCGGTCGGCCGGTAGGTGCCCCAGTTGTCGACGATGTAGTACTCGACGAGCGGATTGGACGTCCAGCCGTAGAGGGCAAGATAACCGTTGCCGGAGGGGTTGAAGCTCCCGGAGTAGTTGACGTTCCGGCGGCTCCCGTTGCTCCACCCCTTGCCGGCGACGAAGTTCCCGGTGTTGCTCCACTGGGTGCGGTAGTTCCCACCGGACCCGAGCGTCATGGAAACCGAGCCGCCGCCATCGGTCCAGAAGGAGTAGTAGTAGCCGTTGTTGGTACCGGTCTGATTGGTCGTGATGACGGTATCGGCGTGGGCGACGCCCGGAGTGAGCGCCGCGGCCAGCGCGACGGCCAACCCGCCGACAAGCACCCTGACCCGACTCGTCCTGCGCATGTTTCCTCCTCGCTGAGGATGATCCGACACGGCGAGTATTGGTCCGATTTCGCCGAAGTGTCAACGATTCTCGAAACCTTTCGACATGCGTTTCGGCGGCGAAAGTTTCGGAGTTTCCGAAACTTTCGGGTGCCTGGAAACGACAGAGACCATCGTGCCGACTTCTCACCTGTGACGGGAAAGTACGAACCTCTGCGGCAACATCTGGCCGACCTCGCGGCACTCGGCCGGGCGTCGGTGGAACTCACCTTCGCGGAGGTCGCCGCACTGGTGGACGGTCTCCCCGCCTCGGCCTTCGAAAATCGCCAGTGGTGGGCCAACAGCAGCCTGACTCAGGCGCACGCCTGGCGACAGGCGGACTGGCACGTGGACAAGGTGCACTTCGAACGGCAGCGGGTGCGCTTCGCTCGCGGCAAGGTCGGTGGCAGCTACCTCGCACGCGGCCGCCGACCCGCCACCGAAAAGGCGGCGCCGCTCACCGAGTTCGAGCCGGTCGACTTGGACGTCCAGGTGCGGATGCGGTGGTATCTCCCCGCCACCGTCATCCTCGACGACGGCGGGCGGCTGTTGTTCCCGCTCCTGCCGCACTCGCCCGGCATCTACCGGCTCATCCTGGCCGACGCTCCGGGTCAGGCGCGGCCCCAGGTGTACGTCGGCGAATCCGAGGATTTGCGGAGACGTACCGGCCACTACCGGCGGCCGGGGCCCACCCAGCAGACCAGCCTGCGGATCAACGCCCTGCTGCAGGAACACCTGCAGCAGGGCGGATCCGTGACCATGGCCGTTGCGACGTCGGCCACGGTCACCGCCGGGGGAACCACTCAGGTTCTGTCCCTCGGCCGCAAGACCGCGCGGGTCCTGGCCGAGCACGCGACCTTGGCGATGATCTACTTCGACGGGAGTGCCGACATCGTCAACCGGGACAAGGACAGCTGAACCGGCTACTCGCGCAGTCCGATGGCATCGATCGGCCGGGCCCGCAGCGCAACTCGGGTCGACAGGCCCATCGAAAGCACCCCCAGCAACACCGCACCCGCGATGATTCCCAAGTAGACGGTCGGCGAACCAGAAGGCAACGGCGTCCCACGCAGTCCCAGGTTCAGCAAAGCCAACGGCACCAACGGAACCAGCGTCCCGACCAGCACCGCGACGAAGACCGTCGCCAGGGCCTCCAGGCGCATCATCCGGATCACCTGCCTGCGGGTCGTGCCGATCAGGCGCAGCAGCGCGAACTCGCGACCGCGCTGGGCCGTGCTCATCACCAGCGTGTTGGCCACCGAAATCGCCACGTATCCGATCAGGACGCCGACCGCCACCAGGTTCAGGTAGAACTGTGCCTGCCGCTCGCCGCCGCTGTCCGGGGCCGGTGAGACGGCACCCACCTCCAAACCCGGGTAGCCCGAGACGGCGTTGCGCAGAGCAGCGGACACCGCCGATGCGTCGGCGCCGGGGGAACGGCGGACCAGCACGGAGTCGTCCAGCTGGTCGGCCGTGTGCAGGCGGGCCAGGGAAACCGGCAGGACGAAGTCGCCGAACGCCATGTCGTGCGTGTACGTCGCGACCAGGCGGAGCGAAGCCGGAGTCCCGTCGCCGTAATAAAACTCGACCTTGTCGCCGATCTTCTTGCCCAGCCAGCTCGCTTCCGAACTGCTCAGCGCCACCGTGTCGCCCGTCAGGTCCTCCAGACGCCCGGCCGAAACGCCCAGGTCCAGCGTCGCGCCGGTCTGCTCGGCGGCCAGGCCCTGGGCCGGCAGTCGCTGGACGTCGACGTCGTCGCCCATGGGGGTCGAGACGATCACCTGGGTGCGGACCACCGGGTTCGCGGCCACCACGCCCGGCACCCGGCGGGCGGCTTCGGCGACCTCCGGTGAGATGCCGCCCGACGGGCTGGTGAGGACGTAGTCCGCCGTCGTCGAACGCGCCGTCTGCTGCGCGGAAGCCGCGGCGCTCGACGTCTGGCTGTAGAACATCGACAGGGCGAACGCGACCGCCAGCATCAGCGGCGTCACCGCTGCCGCGAGGCGCCGGGTGTTGGCCTGGCTGTTCGCCGCGGCCAGGTAGCCGCTGATCCGCGACACCCGCGACACCACCGGCGCCAGCACCCGCACCATCAGCCCGACCACCTGCGGCCCCACGACCGAAAGCCCGATGACCGCCACGAGCGTCGCCATCGACGACGCCGCCAGGCCCGCGTCGCCGTGCACGAACAGCGGGACCGCCGCGCCGCCCAGCCCGACCAGGACCAGCGCCCAGCCCGTGATCAGGCGGACCTTGCCGAGCTCACGCCGCTCCACCGCCGCTTCGCCGAGCGCCTCGACCGGCCGGATCGTCGACGGCCGCCGCGACGCCGTCCAGGCCGCCAGCCTCGCCGCGCCCAGGCCGAGAACCACCGCGGCCACCAGCGGCAGCGGGCCGATCGCCAGGCCGAAGTCCGCCGGGACGACGCCGATCGCGGCGAACGCGTCACGCATCCCGCCGGCGACCGCCAGCCCCAAGAAGCTGCCGAGCACCCCGGCCACCAAGGCGATAAGGGTCGTCTCGACGCCGATCAGCTTGCGGATCTGCTTCGGTGTCGCCGCGACGGCACGCAGCAGCGCGAACTCGCGCCGCCGCTGGTTGATCGTGAGCGCGAGGGTGCTGGCCACCACGAAGACCGCCACCATCAGCGCGAACCCGCCGAAGGAGCCGGCGATCGCGAGCAGCAGCGTGCGGGTCTGGCTGACGTCGAGAAACTCGACGGTGCTGCGCTCGATGCCGCTGGTGACCTCGACCGGCGCCCCGGCCGTCGCGGCGCGGACGCGGTCGGCGAGCGCGTCCGGGGACACCCCGGGGTCGGCCAGGACGCCGATCGCGTGCACCTGGCCGGGACGGCCGGCCAGCAAGGCGGCCTGGGACGGCGTGAAGAACAACGCCGACTGCCGGGACAGGTTGGCCGCGGTCGCGATGCCGACGACCTGGAACGGCGACGGCACCGAGCGGGTCATCACCCGCACCTGCCCGCCGACGCCGATCCCGGCGCGGTGGGCCAGGTCGGCGTCGAGCACCACTTCGCCGTTCGCCGCGGGCGCCCGGCCGGCGCTCAGCGTGAACGGCGCCAGCACGGCCGCGTCCCAGTTGTGCCCCAGCGACGGGACGCCGGTCAGCACCTGCCCGTCACCGGTCACCACCTGCGCCGGGAAGCTCTCCTCCGCCACGGCGGCGCGGACGCCGGGGACCGCGGCGAGCCGGCCGGCCAGGTCCGCGGGCACCGTGGCCTGCTCGCCGACCTGCTCGGCCGACAGTGCGTCGGCGCCGGGCGGGTGCACCGACTGGGTGCCGCCGACGACGACGGCCGTGTCGGCGTACCGCTGCGTCGGCACTCCGGCCCGCAGGCCGGACTCCATGAGGACCCCGCACGCGGCCACCAGGGCCGTGCCGCACAGGATCGCGATGAACGCGCCGGCGAACCCGCCGAGCCGCGTCCGGATCGTCTGCCAAGCCAGGGTAAGCACGCTCACCACTCCCCGAGGTGTGTCATCCGCTCCGCCACGCGCTCGGGCGTGGGGTGCGTGAGGTGGCCGGCGAGCTTGCCGTCGGCGAGGAACAGGATGCTGTGCGCGGCCGAGGCCGCGACCGGGTCGTGCGTCACCATCAGGACGGTCTGCCCCATGCCCTCGACGATCGCGCGGAGCAGGTCGAGCACCTGCCGTCCGGTGCGGGTGTCGAGGGCGCCGGTCGGCTCGTCGGCCAGCACGACCTCGGGCCGGGTGACGAGCGCCCGCGCGATCGCGACGCGCTGCTGCTGCCCGCCGGACAGCTCCGACGGCCGGGCTTCCAGCTTCTTCGCGATGCCGACGCCTTCGACGATCTCCCGCAGCCACTGCGGGTCGGGCTTCCGGCCGGCCAGGCGCATCGGCAGCGTGATGTTCTGCAGCACGTTCAGCGACGGCAGCAGGTTGTAGGCCTGGAAGACGAACCCGACGCGGGTGCGCCGCAGCTGCGTGAGCGCGGTTTCCTTCAGCTTGCCGATCTCGGTGTCGCCCAGCAGCACCCGGCCCGACGTCGGCCGGTCGAGGCCGGCCGCGCAGTGCAGGAACGTGCTCTTCCCCGAGCCGGACGGCCCCATCACGGCGGTGAACGTCCCGCGCGGCACCCCCACGGACACCCCGTCGAGCGCGGTGACGGCGCCGTCGCCGCGGCCGTACACCTTCCGCACCTCGGCCAGCTCCAGCGCATACCCTGTGGTCATCACGATCCCTTTCGTTCTGTACCACCAAAACTAGGATCGCGGCGGTGTCCGATCGATCCCGTGGGGAGGTGGATCGGGGGTAGCGCCAGCACCACCACGCCGGTGGGGTGTGCCCTGGTGGGAGACTTGTCCAGTGACGACCCGCTTGCGCGCTTGCTGGTCGGCGGTGCGCTACCTGGTGGTCGGGGCGGCGACGTCGATGTTGTCGATCTTCGCCCTCGTCGGGCTGCTCGTGGTGCTCGTGCTGTGCCCGTTCGGCATCGGGATCCCGTCGGTCGCGCCCGCGATCCGGTTGTCGCGCAAGGTGGTCGGGTTCGACCGCCGTCGCGCCGCCCGCGCGCTCGGCGAGCCGATCCCCGAGCCCTACCGCGACGGCATTCCCGTGACCGACCCCGCGACGCGCCGCGACGTCGCGTGGCTGGCGATCCACGCGGCGACCGGGCTGCTCCTCGGCGCGCTGGCCTTCGGCCTGCCGCTGGGCGCGGTCCAGCAGGTCGTCACGGCCGTCGTCTGGCCGGCGGTGCCCGGCGGGCTCGAGGGGTCCATGGGCATCGTCGTGACGTCGTGGCCGACCGCCGGGCTGGCCGTGCTCAGCGGCGTCGCGATGGCCGCGGTGACGCTGTTCCTCGCGCCGGTGGTCGCACGCTGGCAGGCGCGCACCGCGCGGTCGCTGCTCAAACCCGGGCCGGGTGTCGTGCTCGCCGACCGCGTCGCCGAACTGACCGCGACCCGGGCCGCCGCGCTGGAGGCGCACGGTGCCGAGCTGCGCCGCATCGAGCGTGACCTGCACGACGGGACGCAGGCGCGGATCGCCGCGGTCGTGCTGCAGCTGGGGATCGCCGGGCAGCTGTACGAGCGTGACCCGGACACCGTGCGGGACCTGCTGGTCAAGGCGCAGGACACCGCGACCGACGCGCTGGCCGAGCTGCGGACGGTCGTGCGCAGCATCTACCCGCCGCTGCTGAGCGAACGCGGGCTGGCCGGCGCGGTGCGCGCCCTCGGCGAACGCAGCCCGGTGCCGGTCGCGCTCACCGTCGAGGACGACAGCGGACGCCCGGCCGCGGTCGAGGCCGCCGCGTACTTCGTCGTGGCCGAGGCGCTGGCCAACGTGACCAAGCACGCCGACGCGTCGAAGGTCGAGATCACCCTCGGCGGCACCGCGGGCCTGCTGTCCATCGACATCCGCGACGACGGCCGCGGCGGCGCCGAGGAGACCGGCGGCAGCGGGCTCGCCGGGATCCGGCGGCGCGCCGAGGCCTTCGATGGGACCCTCACCCTGACCAGCCCACCCGGTGGGCCGACCGAGCTGCGAGTGGAGCTGCCATGCGGGTCGTGATCGCCGAGGACGACGCCCTGTTGCGCGAAGGGCTGTCGCTGCTGCTGAAGACGTCGGGCATCGAGGTGGCCGCGACGTTCGACAACGCCGAGGACTTCCTCGAGTTCGTCGAGAAGGACCGGCCGGACGCCGTCGTGATGGACGTCCGCATGCCGCCGACGCACCGGGACGAGGGCCTGCGCGCCGCCGTCCGGGCCCGTGAGATCCACCCGGGCCTGCCGGTGCTGGTGCTCTCGGCCCACGTCGAGACGAGCTACGCGGTCGAGCTGCTGGCCGACGGCGTCGGCGCGGTCGGGTACCTGCTCAAGGAGCGCGTCGGGAAGGTCGAGCGGTTCCTCGACGCGCTGGAGCGGGTCGCCAAGGGCGGCACCGCGATGGACCCCGAGGTGATCGGCCAGCTGATGTCCCGCAGCCGCGCCGCCGACCCGCTGGCCGCGCTCACCGCGCGCGAGCGCGAGGTGCTGGCGCTGATGGCCGAGGGCTACAACAACGGCACGATCGCCGAGCTGCTGGTCGTCAGCGACGGCGCGGTGCTCAAGCACATCCGCAACATCTTCCAGAAGCTCGACCTGCCCTCGGACGAGGGCGGCCACCGGCGGGTGCTGGCCGTGCTCGCCTACCTCGGCCGCGACAGCTGACGCCCTCGGGTAGTGCTGGCGCTACCCCGTTTCCGGGTGCGCAGGCCATCGAAGCGGCCGCCGCGCCGTTCTAGCGTTCTGGGCATGGAAAACAACACCCTCACCCCCGCCCGCTCGATCGCCCCGATCCTCTGGGTGGTCCTCGTCATCAGCGCCGGAGTCAACGGCATCGGTTCCGCGACGGGACTGGACTTCACCCTCCGCATGATCGCCGGCTCGGTCGCCCTGGTCTGCACCGTCCTGCTGATCACCTACTACGTGCGTCGCCGCAAGGCCAGGTAGTCGCCGAGCCGGGCCGACGCGTCGAGCATCGCGACGCCCCGGTCCGTGATCCTCGCCTGCCAGCCGGCCAGCTCCTCCGTGCCGCCGGCCGTCCGGATCTGCTCGACCACCGTGGCGATGTGCTCCAGCAGGTAACCGCCGCGCCGGAGCAGGTGGGCGAGCTCGGCGTCGCGGACGTCCTCCGCGCGGTAGACGCGGTAACCCGCGGCGTCGCGCGAGGGCGTCAGGATGCCGGCCTCCTCCCAGTTCCGCAGGGTCGCCGGCGTGACGCGCAGCCGGTGCGCGAGCTCGCCGATCGTCCGGGTGCCGGGGTCCGGCGCGGGCTCCCCGGTCAGGTCGCCGACCGCCCGCCGCACCGAGTCGAGGGTTTCGCGGTCACGCAGCAGCTGCCCGTGGCCGCGGTCGATGACGAGCAGGGCGTCGTCGAGGTTGTCCTCGTGGACCGCCAGCATGACGCGGCCCGCCGTCGGGTGGCCGTATCCCCTGGTCAGGGCCAGGTAGGCGCGCAGCGCGGCCGCGTGCGTCCCGGTGTAGATCCGGTAGCCGCTCGGGGTGCGGTCCGCGGGCGGGAGGAAGCCGTCCGCCTCGTAGTTGCGGACCGCCTGCGTGGAGAGCCCGTGCTCCCGGGCGAGGTCGGCGGGTCTCATCGACTTGAGACTTTACCCGGTCTGACTTCGGGCAAGTCTCAACCGTTCTTTCAACGATACGGTTGAGTCTCATGAGTCAGGACATCCGAGACCTCGCCCCCGCGTCGTGCACCCTGCTGGGCTACGGCGAGCCGTCGCACCAGGAACCGGCGTTTCCCTTGCGGCGCAACGCACTCTTCGCCCGGCTGGCCGGACACGGCTTCCGGTCGATCGCCCTCGAGACCGACCGCGTGGCCGCGCTCGCCGTGGACGGCTTCGTCCGCGACGGCGTCGGCACCCTCGACACCGCGATGAAGGAAGGCTTCTCGCACGGCTTCGGGGAGCTGGACGCCAACCGCCGCCTGGTCGCCTGGATGCGGGACCACAACGAGGATCTCCCGGCCGCGGATCGCCTGGCGTTCCACGGTTTCGACGCGTCCACCGAGATGATGAGCGCGCCCAGCCCGCGGCGCTACCTCGAACACGCCCGCGACTACCTGGGCCTCGACGTGGCAATCCCGGCCGGGGACGACGAGCGGTGGAGCCGCACGGAGGCCGTCATGGACCCGGCGGCGTCCCCCGGCGCCACCCCGGAGGCCGACACGCTGCTCGCGATCGCCGACGACCTGCTGACCACGCTGTACAGCCGCGCGCCGGAGCGGATCGCGGCGACGTCGCGCGCCGAGTGGGTCCGCGCCCGGACGCACCTCACCGCCGGGCTCGGCTTGCTGCGCTACCACAAGCAGGCGGCGATCGACGGCCCCGAAAGGTATTCGCGCCTGAGCGGCACCCGGGACGCGATCATGGCGCTCAACCTCCTCGACATCCGCGACCTCGAGGCCCGGCGCGGGCCGACGATGGTCTTCGCGCACAACAGCCACCTGCAGCGGAGCACGAGCATCTGGAACTCGGCGGTGGCGAACCTGGTGTGGTCCGGCGCCGGTGCCATCGTGGGGTCGCTGCTGGGTGAGCAGTACGTGTTCGTCGCCGGGAGCGTCGGGCGCAGCGAGGCGCTCCGGCTCGGGGAGCCCGAGCCGGAGACCTACGAGGCCGCGCTGCAGAAGCGCGTCGACGGCTGGGGCCTGGTGCGGGCGGTCGAGCCCGCCCGCACCCGCACCGACGCCATCCCGGAGACGGGCTACTTCCCGCTCACCCCCGAGATTCTCGAGGGAGCCGACGCGGTCCTGCACATCAGCGCGACGACCTGAGCCGCCACCGGCCCGGCGGAGCGGCGGCGGTGACGTTCAGCGGCGCCGCCGCGGCCCGAGTCCCACGGCGACGACGAGGGCCATCGCCACCAGAGCAGCAGCCATCCACACCGGCGCCACCACCGCGCCCAGCACCGGCCCGACGGCGGCGCCGACGTTCAGCGCCGCCGCCGCGACCCGAGCCCCACGGCGACAACGAGAGCCGATCGCCACCAAGACCGCAGCCGCCCAGACCGACGCCGACTCACGAACGCGACCCGAGTCCCACGGCCAGAACGAGGGCCATCGCCACCAAGGCCGCAGCCATCCAGACCGACGCCGACTCACGAACGCGACCTGAGCCCCACAGCCAGAACGAGAGCCGTCGCCACCAGAGCAGCAGCCATCCACACCGGCACCACCACCGCACCCAGCACCGGCCCGACGGCGGCGCCGACGTTCAGCGCCGCCGTCGCGACCCGAGCCTCACGGCGACAACGAGAGCCATCACCACCGAGGCGCAGCCGCCCAGACCGACGCCGACTCACGAACGCGACCCGAGTCCCACAGCCAGAACGAGGGCCACCGCCACCAGAGCCGCAGCCATCCACACCGGCGCCACCACCCCACCCAGCACCGGCCCGACGGCGGCACCGACGTTCAGCGCTGCCGTCGCGTACGAACCCGCCATCATCGGCGCGCCCGAGGCCAGCCGCAGGATCCGGGCGATCACCGTGCCCCCGACGGCGAACGACAACGCGCCCTGCGGGAAGGCCAGGACGGGCAGCGCGGCCGGGACCAGCGCCAGCACGACCCAGCCCGCGAGCAACAGGAGCCCGCCGATCACGACGACCCGGCCGGGCCACCGATCCGCGAGCCGGCCCGCCGCGGTCACCCCGGCGAAGCAGCCGACGCCGAAGAGCGCGAGGACCAGCGGCACCGGCGCGAGCCCGGTGGCCAGCGGCGCCAGGTAGGTGAAAACGCCGAACGTGGCCGCGTTGACCAGGGCGCCGAGCAGGAGCGTCCCGGCGAGCACCGGTCGTCGCAGCTCGGCGAGTTCCTTGCGCAGCCCGGACGGCTTCGCGGTCACCGGAGGGTCGGGAATCCGCGCGACGGCGGGCACACACAGCAGCGCGACCGCCCAGAACGCCGCCCGCCAGCCGAACGCGGCGCTGAGCAGCGCGCCACCGGGAATGCCGACGACGCAGGCGATGGTCGTGCCGCCGAGCAGCACCGCCAGGGCACGGCCCGTCCGGTCCGGCGGCACCAGGCCCGCTGCCGCGGTGAGGGCGACGGCGAGAAAGCCCGCATAGGCCACCGCGGCTGCCGCCCGCGTCACGAGCAGCACGGCGAACGATCCGGTGAGGCCGCCGACGACGTGCGTCACGACGAAGACGGAGAGAAAGCACAACAAGGCCGTGCGACGCCGCCAAGAACGGGCCACGGCGGCCATCAGCGGCGCGCCGACGACCAGACCGGCCGCGAACGCGGACGTCAGAAGTCCGGCCTGCGCCAGGGAAACCCCCAGCGCATCGGCGATTTCGGGCACCAGCCCGGCGAGCATGAACTCGGACGTACCCATGGCGAACACCGCCAGGGCGAGGAAAAAGACGGGAACGGGCACAGAAAGCTCCAGGGATCACGAGATCGGCAACGACTTCGTGGTCACCCGGGAACCCGGGCGCGGCCCAGGGAAGAGCGAGCTACCGGGCTGCCGGGACGACCGGCAGCCCGGTCCTGGACGCTTCGGGGCTCGACATGGGTTCGACGATACCGTGGGCCCATGTTCGAGCAGGAAGTCGCACGCGTGGACGCCGTCCTGGGACCGATCGCGAACGCCCCGTACGACGGGGAGCCGTTCGAGGTGGTCCTTCCGCCCGGCGCACGGGAGGTTCTGCGCGCCCTGCTGGACCACTACGCGACCGGCGACGACGCCGCACGGGCCGAGGTCCGCGCGCTGTTCGAGCGGTACCCGTCGTTCCGCTGGGCGGTGTCCCTGCCCGACGCGGACTTCCGCACCCGGCTGCTGCACTTCTCGGCCTGCGACCAGGGCGCCGACCCGCGGGACGAGCTCTTGGCGCTCAACGCCCTCTGCGCTGCGGCCCGCGCCGACGGCGTCGACATCCGGCCGGTGCTGCGGGAGGTAGCGGCTCTGTCGAGCCCGGTGGACAAGTACGGCATGGGCTCGACGCGCGATTTCCTGTTACGCAGTGCGGGCTACTAGGACCGAGTCGGCTCCGGAACTGAACCTCAGCCGGCGCGGAAACTCGCCCGGTAAGCGTGCGGGCTGGTCCCGACGACCCGCTTGAACCGCTCCCGGAACGCCGTCGGTGAGCCGAACCCGGCCTCGCCGGCGATCCGATCCACCGGGTACGCCGTCGCCTCCAGCAGGTGCTGGGCCCGCCGGACCCGGACCCGCAGCAGCCACTGCAGCGGCGTCGTCCCGGTCTGCTCGCGGAAGCGGCGGTTGAGCGTCCGGGTGCTCATCCCGGCGTATCCGGCGACGTCTTCGAGGGTCAGCTCCTTCGCGCAGTTCTCCTCCATCCACGTCAGCACCGGCTCCAGCGCCGAGCCGCGCGGGGTCGGGGGCTGGTCGTGGACGATGAACTGGGCCTGGCCGCCTTCGCGCTCCAGCGGCATGACCGACAGCCGGGCCGCGTCGGCCGCCACCGCGGAACCGTGGTCGCGGCGGATCAGGTACAGGCACAGGTCGAGGCCGGCCGCCGCGCCCGCCGACGTCAGGAACTGGCCGTTGTCGACGTAGAGGACGTCCGGGTCGACGTCGATCGCGGGGTGCCGCCGGGCCAGCTCGGCCGCGCCGACCCAGTGCGTGGTCGCGCGGAGGCCGTCGAGCAGCCCGGTCTCGGCGAGGATGAACGCGCCCGAGCAGATCGACGCGATCCGCGTGCCGCGGGCGGCGGCTCGGCGCAGCGCGTCGAGGACCTCGGCGGGCACCGGCGGGTTCGCGTCGCGGCCCGGCACGATGATCGTGTCGGCGTCGTCGAGACCGCCGAGGCCGAACGGCGGCCGCAGCGTGAACGCACCGCTGTCGACCTCGGGGCTCGCGCCGCAGATCCGGACCTCGTACCCGGGACGGCCGCTCGGCAGCAGCGTCCGGGAGAACACCTCGATCGGGGTCGCCAGGTCGAAGGGCACGACCCGGTCCAGCGCGAGGACGGCCACGATGTGCATGCCACCACGATAGGCCCGGCCTACCCGGCTGGCGGCGGCTCCGGGCGGAGGCTGCGCAGCATCAGGTTGGCGAAGTGCTCCCCCACCTGCTCGCCCGACAGCTCACCCTCGGCGTGGTACCACATGCCGAGACGGTGGATCGCGCCGTAGTGGTAGTTGATGACCAGGTCGGCGGGGACGTCGTCGCGGAAGAGCCCCGCTCGCTGGCCTTCTTCGACGAGGTCCCGCACCCGCTCGTGGTAACGACGGCGTTCGGCGCGCACCTGGACCTGTTTGGACTTTTCGAGCAGCGCGAACGACTGGAAGAACACGATTGCCGCGTCGAGGTCCGCAATGGACGTGACGACGACGTCGGCGATGATGGCGTGCAACCGTTCCGGCAGCGACATGTCCGATTCGGCGATGGTCCGCATCCGCTGGGTCTGCATCCGCAGCATCGCGGCGTAGATCTCGAAGAGCAGGTCGTCCTTGGACTCGAAGTAGTGGTACAGGCCACCTTTCGTCACCCCGGCCGTCTCGACGATCTCGCGGACCGTCGTGGCCTCGAACCCCTTCTCGGCGAACAACCGCACCGCGGCCCGCACGACCTTTTCCCTGACCGCCATGTCTTCACCTTAAGCGAGGGGGTGGGCCGGCCCGCGCGGCGCCGCGAGCCGGCCCACGTTCCTCACTTCCCCAGCAGGTTCACCTGGTCGGGGGTGGCGCGTTCGCCGCTGTACGGCGTGATCGCACCGGTGCCCCGGTCGGTGACGGCCGGTGGCTGGATCACCGTCGTGGTCGTGTCCGGGTTGATCTTGAACACGTACGCGCCGGTGTAGCCCGAGTGCGAGTCCTTCGAGAACCCGAACGGGGTCAGGCCCGGCCCCTTGAGCGCGCCGGAGCTCATCGCGTCGACGATCTTCTTGCGCGTCGGGTCCGGCCCGGCGGCCTTCAGCGCCTCGCCGAACGTGTAGGCCTGCACCATGCCGTAGAACAGCGTGTTGGTGAGCGGCTCCTTCGGGATGTACTTGTCGTGGATGCCCTTGAAGTAGGCGACCCACGGGTCGGACGTCTGCGCGACGTCGGGCAGGTAGCCGGTGCCGATCAGGCCGTTGAGCAGCTGCGCGCTCGAGACGCTCGCGCCGCCGCGTTTGGCGAAGTCCTGCAGCAGCCCGGAAAGCGTCGCCGGGTCGGCACCGATGCTGCTGACGACGAACTGCGGCTTGTAGCCGATCTTCGCCGCGGCCAGGATGGACAGTGCGGTGAACGCGGGGATGCACTCGCACACGACGATCTCCGCGCCGGCCGCCTTGAGCGCGGACAGCTGCGGCGTGACGTCGGTGTTCGCGCTGTCGTAGCCCTGCTTGGCCACCGTCTGGTCCTTGATGAACTGGTCGAGCCCGGCCTGGGTGTCGCGGCCGACGTCGTCGTTCTGGGTGAAGTACCCGACCTTCTTGCCCGCGAAGTTGTCCTTGATGTACTTGCCCTGGATCTTGCCCTCACGCGTGTAGTCCACCTGGTACCCGAAGGTCATCGGCGCCTTCTGCGGGTTGTCCCACGCGAGCGCGCCCGAGGACACGAGCAGGTCCGGCACGCCTTCGGTGTTCAGGTAGTCGACGACCTTCGAGTGCGTCGGCGTGCCGAGCCCGCCGACGATCGCGAACACCTTGTCCTGCAGCACGAGCTTCTTGACGACCTCGACGGTCTTGGTCGGGTTGTAGCCGTCGTCCTCGACCTTGTAGTCGATCTTGCGGCCGTTGATCCCGCCGCCGTCGTTGATCGCCTGGTACACCGCGCGGGCGCCGACGGAGATCTTGCTGTACCCGGGTGCGGCCGGGCCGGTGAGCGGCTGGTGGGTGCCGATCACGACGGAGTCCTTGGTGACGCCGACCGCCGAGTCCGCGGCCTGCGTGCCACTGGTGTCGGACTCCCCCGCACCGCCGCACGCGCTGAGCGCCAAGGCCAGGACCGCGATTCCCGCGACGGTTCTAGTGCTTCTCATGGGTCTCCTTTTGCTCGGCGGATCGACGGAGAAGTCCTCGCAGCCGCTGGAAGCCGCCCTGGATGCCGCGCGGGAAGGCGAGTACGACGACGATGAGGATCACGCCGTACACCGCGAGCGGGAGGTTGTTGGCCACGTCGGTGTTCAGGTGCAGGGCATCGGCGAGGTCTTCCGACCACGCCTGGAAGTAGACGAGCGCGATCGCGCCCCACAGCGCGCCCCAGAGCGACCCGAGCCCGCCGAGCACCACGGCGGCCAGCAGGCTCAGCGACAGCGCGGGGGTGAACGAGCCGGGCGCGGCGGTGCCGAGCAGGAACGCCTGCAGGCCGCCGGCGAGCCCGCCGCACACCGCGCTGACGAGGAAGGCCAGGATCTTCGTGCGGCCGACGTGGATCCCGCTCAGCGAAGCGGCGACCTCGTCGTCGCGGACGGCGCGGAAGGTGCGGCCGAGCTTGCCACGCACGATGTTCACCACGAACACCAGCGCGATGAGCACGCTGAGCCAGACGATCCAGGTCTGCCAGCGCAGCTCCGGGACCACGCCGACCAGGCCGGCCGGTCTGCTGTGGACGGTGAAGTTCAACCCGTTGCTGCCGCCCAGGAAGTCCTGGAACCGGCGGGTCAGCGCGGGCAGGCCGACGGCCAGCGCGAGCGTCGCCCCGGCCAGGTACGGCCCGCGCAGCCGGGCGGCGGCGGCCCCGGCCAGCAACCCGCCCAGGCCACCGGCGGCCGCGGCGAGCAGCAGGTCGGCCCACAGCGGGAACGTCGGGACGCGGCGCACCAGCAGCGCGACGGTGTACGCGCCGATGAACATGAACGCGCCGTGGCCCAGGGAAACCTGCCCGGTGAGGCCGGTCAGCAGGGTCAGCCCGGCCACCGCGACGAGGTAGTAGCCGACGGTCGCGATCCGCAGGTTGGTGAACTCGTCGGTGACCAGGGTGAGCGCCACGACGACGGCGAGTGCGCCCAGCGCGGCGAGGATGTGCAGGACCAGGGGCGGCAGCCGGCGCTTGCCCGCGGCGGCGGGCGAACCGGCCGGGGCCTCCGGGAGACTCGTGCGCACGCTCACACCCGCCTCGCCTTCGCCCGGCCGAACAACCCGGCGGGCCGCAGCGTCAGCACGATCACCAGGATCGCCAGCGCGGCGATCGTCACCGTCTCCGGTCCGAAGTAGCCGGACACATAGGACAGTCCGACACCGAGCACGAACCCGCCGGCGATGGTGCCCAGCGGGTTGTCGAGCCCGCCGAGCACGGCCGCGGTGAGCGCGTAGACGAAGACGCCGTCCAGCACGTTCGGGAAGAGGAACGGCGGGGTGGCCAGGAGTCCGGCCAGCGAGCCGACGGCCGCCGCCATCCCCCAGCCGACGGTGAGCATCAGCCCGACCCGGACGCCGAGGGTACGGGCGACGTCCGGCGCGAACGCCGCCGCCCGCATCCGCAGGCCGAGCGGGGTGTACTTGAACACCACCAGCACGAGCGCGGCGATCGCGAGCACCACCAGCACCACGAACAGGTCGTTGGCGGAGAACCGGCCGACGAAGTCGAAGGCGTACGGGTACGCCAGCGGCTCGTTGGACCAGATCATCCCGGCGACCGCCTGCAGCACCAGCAGCAGCCCGAGGGTGACGATGATCGAGCTGAGCTCGGAGCGGTGGCGCAGCGGGCGGATCAGCAGCCGTTCGGTCACGACGCCCAGCAGCGTCCCGGCCACGATCGCGACGGCGAAGCCGAGCCAGTAGCTGCCCGTCCCCTTGGTCACCGAGTACGCGAGGTAGGTCGAGATCAGGGCGAGCGCGGGCTGCGCGAAGTTCACCACCCGGGTGGCCCGGTAGATGATGACCAGCGCGAGCCCGAGGGCCGCGTAGACCGCACCGGCGGAGATCCCGCCGAGGGTCAGGTCGAGGAATTCCTGCATACCGGACCGTTCACCTCCCGTTTGTTGGTCAGCGTCAGAAGCCGAGATAGGCGTGGCGGAGGCCGTCGTCGGCCAGCAGCTCCGCCGCGGTGTCGACCGCCACCACGCTGCCGAGCGCGAGGACGTACCCGTTGTCCGCGATGGACAGTGCGCTGTGGGCGTTCTGCTCGACGAGCACCACGGTGAGCCCGGTCGAGGCCCGCAGGTCACGCAGGATCCGCATGATCCGCGCGGTGATCAGCGGCGCGAGCCCGAGCGACGGCTCGTCCAGCAGCAGCAGCTCGGGACGGCTCATCAGCGCCCGGCCGATGGCGAGCATCTGCCGCTCGCCGCCGGAGAGCGTCGCGGCGAGTTTGGCCGAACGTTCTTCCAGCGGTGGGAAAAGCTCGTACACCTCACGCTTCGCGGCGGCGCGATCGGCGCGGTCACGCCGCCACAGCGCGCCGAGGCGGAGGTTCTCCTCGACGGTCAGCTCGGTGATCACCCCGCCGCCTTCGGGCACGTGCGCGACCCCGCCGCGCGCGATGCGGTCGGGTGCCCGGCCGGTCAGTTCCGTGCCGTCCCAGGTGATCCGGCCTTCGCGCGCCGGGTGCAGACCGCTGATCGTGCGCAGCAGGGTGGTCTTGCCGGCGCCGTTCGCCCCGAGCACGGCGGTGATGCCCCCGCGGTCGACGGTCAGGTCGACCCCGTCGAGCGCGCGGACGGCCCCGTAGGCCACGGAAAGCCCTTCGATCTCAAGCACCGGGCGCCTCCTCGGCGGGGAGTGCGCCGACGTCGGGCACCGGGCGGCGCCTCGGCCGGATCGCGGGAGCCCGCCCCGGCCACCCGGGGTCGGCCAGGCCGGTCACCAGGCCGTCCAGCACGCGGCAGCGCACCGGGCGGCGCCTCGGCCGGACTACGTTGTGCACCAAGGAAAAGTCCTTCACCTCAAGCACCGGGCGCCTCCTCGGCGGGGTCGCCGAGGTAGGCCTCGGCCACGCGGGGGTCGGCCTGGATCTCGGCCGGGGTGCCCGCGGCGATCACCTCGCCGAAGTTCAGCACGACGACGCGGTCGCAGACCTGCATCACCAGGTCCATGTGGTGCTCGACGAGCACCACCGCCATGTGCCGCCGCAGCGACAGGATCAGCGTCGAGAGCTCGATCAGCTCGGCGGCCGAGAGCCCGCTCGCGGGTTCGTCGAGCAGCAGCAGGTCGGGCTCGGCGACCAGCGCCCTGGCCAGCGCGACACGCTTGCGGACGCCGTAGGGCAGCACGCCGGGCAGGCGGTCGGCGAGGTCGGCGATGCCCAGCTCCGCCAGGGTCGCCCGGGCCCGGTGGGCGAGATCGGCCTCGTCGCGGGCCGAGCGGCCGGCTCCGGCGAGCGCCGGGAGCACGCCGGAGCGAGCGTGGCGGCCCGCGCCGGCCATCACGTTCTCCAGCACGGTCAGCCCGGCGAAGAGGCCGAGCCCCTGCAGCGTCCGGACGATCCCGAGCCCGGCGAGGTGCTCGGGGCGGTGGCGGACCAGCGGCGTGCCGCGCCAGAGGACGCGCCCGGACTGGGGGCGGACGAACCCGCAGACGACGTTGAACAGCGTCGTCTTCCCGGCGCCGTTCGGGCCGATCACGCCGACGACCGTGCCCTCGTCGACGCTCATCCGGACGTCGCGCAACGCGGTGAGACCACCGAACCGCACGGTGAGGCCGTCGACCACGAGCAGGCCTTCGCCGGGAAGTGTCATCGATGACCCCTCTAGTTCTCACCATGTGGACCAGTCCGTACCGCGCGGTCGGTATGAAGAGGGTGGTGCGCGGCGCGAGCCGTGTCAAGGTGCGAACCGGCAACATCCGGATCTTCCGGGCCGGTCCGAAAATTTCGCGAAGCACGGCCTCGACGGGAAGCTTCGACGTCCGCAAAACGACCGAAGGCGGGTGCGCAGAGTGCGCACCCGCCTTCGGCGGCCGAAACTCCCGGGATCAGCCGCTACTGGCCTGCGGCGCGATCATCTCCGAGGCGTCGATCTTCGTCTGGATGATGCCCAGCTGCTGCAGCAGGTCCGGCACGCGCTGGATGCGGCGGGCGTCCAGCGTGGACCCGAACGCGGGCATCACCATCAGGCTCGCGATGTCCTGGTCGACGCGGGCGTTCTTGACGACCAGCGGCTCGATCCGGCCGCGGTCCACCGAGTCGCGGGTGGCGGCGAGCATGGCGCGCTGGAACGCCGCCATCGTCTTGGGGTGCTCCTGGACCCACTTGCCGGTGGCGCCGAACCCGGTCAGCGGGAACGACTGCGTGCTCCCGCTGGCGGCGTCGACGACCGGGTACGCGCCGGACACCTTGGCGGCCTGGGTGAGGTAGGGCTCCGGCTGGTACGCGGCGTCGACCTTGCCCTGCGCCAGGGCGGCCCCCATCTCCGGCAACGGCATCGGGACCCACTGCACCTTGCTGAAGTCGACGCCGTGGTCGCGCATCACCGACCGGGTCAGGATGTCCGACGCGGCGTTCTTCGAGCTGATCGCGATCCGCTTGCCCCCCAGGTCGTTCACCGTCTTCACCGGCGAGTTCGGCACGGTGACGACCTCGTTGCTGAGCGGGCTCGCCGAGGTCGCGTCGGCCACCAGCTGGACGTCGGTACCACTGCTCTTGGCCAGGAAGTACAGCGTGTACGTCGACAGTGCGATGTCGTCCTGGCCCTTGGTCATGCGGTTCAGCGATTCCTGGCCGCTGGACGCGACGTCGGTCTGCACGTCGAGACCCTCGGCCTTGAAGTAGCCGCCCTGCTGGGCGAGCCACAGGGTCGCGAGGTCGACGGCGGTGAAGATGGCGACCCGGATGGCCGGCTTCTCGACGTTTCCACCCGCGGAAACGCTTCCCCCGGCCTGGTTGCACCCGGCCAGCAACAGCGCGGCGGAAAAGAGCACGGCGGATCGCCGTAGCAAGGCGCGTCGGAACATGACACTCCCGGAAAACACTGGACAGATCAGGGAAACCGGCCGGTATGGCCGTGATCTGCGGGACTGTAGATGACGCTTTCCGGAGTCGCAAATGTGTTGCCCACAAAGGAGAACACGTTATTTCAGGAAAAGATTCACCGGACACCGTTCAGGACGGGGGATGCAAGCAACCCACCGGTGCACCGCCCTGGAAATGAGCAACGGCAAATTGCAGAAAGGGTTTCCCCGTCGAGAATGATCGTGCTGTGCGCACGGTCCGTCATCGCCGAACTCGCGGCTGACGCAGTCGGCGCGCCCACCGGGCGACCAGCCGGCCGAGGCGCTCCTCGGCCACGCGGCGGTCCCGCTCGCTCTGGCAGGTGACGGTGGACAGCTGGCTGACCGGGATCATGACGGCTCCTCTCGCCGGGGTGGTGCTTCCGGCAGGTCGACGCCGCGGTGCGCCCGGATCGACAGGAGCGCCGAAAAAACTTTCCGGAGTTTCTTCCGAGCCCCTGTCGATTCCGGCCCGCGGCGGCGTCGGGTGGGTGAGAAGCTGCACCGGACGACCAGGAGGAGCCTTGCGGTACATGCTGATGATCTGCGACGACGGCGCGGAGCTGTTCAGCCCGCCCGAGATCGATGCCATGCCCGAGTTCGTCGCCTGGCTGCGCGACGTCGAAGCCCGCGGCGCCACCCACGCCGGGACACTGCTGCGGCCGCCCGCCGAAGCCGTCACCGTGCGGGTGCGGGACGGGCAGCGGCTGACGTCGGACGGCCCGTTCGCCGAGACGAAGGAATGGGTCGCCGGCTGCGAGGTCGTCGAGTGCGAGGACCTCGACGAGGCCATCGCGATCGCGTCCGCGCACCCGTCCGCCGGGCGGTTCCCCATCGAGATCCGGCCGTTCTGGGAGGAGGAGTCGTGAAGTTCCTGATGTGGGTGTGCGTCGACCCCGAACTCGTCGGCACCGCCGAAGACGCCCCGGACGACTGGGTCGCCCTGGCCGGAAGCCGCCGTCTGGAAGGCAACCAGCTGCGGCCGGTCAGCGACGCGACGACGTTGTGGCCGCGTGACGGCGGCACGTTCGTCTCGGACGGCCCGTTCGCCGAGACGAAGGAGCAGATCGCCGGGTACGACATCCTCGACTGCGCCGACCTGGCCGAAGCGATCGACGTCGCCGCGGCGCACCCGGTCGCGAAGTTCGGGGCGATCGAGCTGCGGCCCGTGTGGGAGTAGCCGAAGCGGTCGACGAGGCGTTCCGCACCGAGTGGGGCCGCGTCGTCGCCACCCTGATCCGGGTCACCGGTGACTGGGACCTGGCCGAGGAGTGCGCCCAGGAGGCGTTCGCCAAGGCGCTGGCCACCTGGCCCCGGGACGGCGTGCCGCGCCGTCCCGGGGCGTGGCTGACGACCACCGCCCGCAACCGCGCCCTGGACAAGCTGCGGCGCGGCGCCGCGGAGGCCGGCCGGCTGCGTGACCTGGCCGTCACGACGCCGGCCGGCGAGCCGGCACCGGAACCCGACGACGTCCCCGACGACCGGCTGCGCCTGATGTTCACCTGCTGCCACCCGGCGCTGCCGCTGGAGGCGCAGGTGGCGCTGACGCTGCGGACGCTCGCCGGGCTGAGCACCCCGGAGATCGCCCGCGCGTTCCTGGTGCCCGAACCGACGATGGCGCAGCGGATCGTGCGCGCCAAGCGCAAGATCCGCAACGCGCGCATCCCCTACCGCGTCCCGCCCGCCGAGCTGCTGCCCGAGCGGACGTCGGGGGTGCTCGGCGTGCTCTACCTGCTGTTCAACGAGGGCTATTCGGCCAGCGCGGGCGCCGACCTGGTCCGCCAGGCCCTGACGGCCGAGGCGATCCGGCTCACGCGCGTCGTCGTCGGGCTGCTGCCCGACGCGCCTGAAGCGGGCGGCCTGCTGGCCCTGATGCTGTTCCACGACGCCCGCCGCGCGACCCGCACCGACGACGCCGGTGACCTCGTCACGCTCGCCGACCAGGACCGCACCCGCTGGGACCGCGCGTCGATCGACGAGGGTGTCAGCGTCCTGGATTCCGCGCTGGCGCTCGGCAGGCCCGGCCCGTACCAGCTCCAGGCGGCGATCGCCGCGTGCCACGCGACGGCGTCCCGCGCCGAAGAGACGGACTGGGCGCGGATCGCCCGGCTGTACGAGCTGGTCGCGCGCCTGAACCCGTCACCGGTGGTCGAGCTGAACCGCGCCGTCGCGGTGGCGATGACCGGAGGCCCTTCGGCCGGCCTGGCGCTGGCCGACGCGCTCGCGGAGAGCGGCGATCTGGCGGGCTACCACCTGCTGCCGGCCACCCGGGCCGACTTCCTGCGCCGCCTCGAACGGGCCGACGAGGCGGTGGCGGCGTACCGGGAAGCGCTGGAACTCGCGCCGACCGACGCGGAGCGCCGTTATCTGTCACGGCGAATCGGCGAACTCCAGTAACAAACCACCCCGCCGTGGAGACTCTGGCCGCGAATCGCGACGCGGGATAGAGGGTGGGAACGATGACCGATTCCTGGACGTACCGGCCGCCGCTGCGGTCACCCCGGTTCGCCCACGAGGTGGCGAGCGTCGGCGACGACCTCTTCGTCATCGGCGGCACCGACGGGAACACCGCCCACGGCTCGGTGGAGACCCGCAAGGTGACGGGCAGCGGCGAATGGCACCACGCCGGCCCGATGCCGGTCCCGCGCACCGACCTCGCCGTCGGCGTGGCCGGTGGCCAGGTCTACGCCGCCGGCGGCACCGTCGGTGAGACCGCCACCGACGTCGTCGACCGCTACGACCCGCTGCTCGACGAGTGGAGCCCGGCCCCGCCCCTGCCGGCCCCGCTCGCCTCGGCTTCGGCCGCCGGTCTCGGCGGCAAGCTCTACGTCGCGGGCGGCAGCGGCCCCGGCGAGCGGTACGCCACGGACGCGGTGCTCGGCTACGACCCGGAGGAAAAGCGCTGGGACCCGGTGGCCCCGATGCACACCCCGCGCGCCCGGTTCCGGCTGCTGGCGACGGAAACCCACCTGTACGCCATCGGCGGGCTGGCCGGCGGGCCGCGGGACGTGCTCGACTCGGTGGAGCGGTACTCCCCCGAGACGGACAGCTGGGAAACCGTGGCCCCGATGCACAAGCGGCGCGCGCTCCCCGGCGTGGCGCTGCTCGGCGACCGGATCGTGGTCGTCGGCGGCGCGCCGGCGGCCGAGGACCCCGGCGCGCGCGACCGCACGACCGAGGTCCTCGACCTGGGCACGGGAGCGTGGCACCTGCTCGGCACCCTGCTCCCCCACGGCCGGTCGTCGGTGGTCTGCGTCGCCGGCCCGGCACACCGGATCCTGGCGATCGGCGGCCGCGCGAACCTCTTCGGCCGTCAGGCCACGGTGTCCGGCGTGCTTTCGCTGAAAGTGCCGTGACTCAGCAGAACCAGCCGGACTGGACCCAGCCTCTCTTGTTGACGTTCCCCATGGCGTACCCCTCGGCCCAGTCGCCGCTGGGCGAGTACCGCGACAGCTCGAAGTGGTCGCCGCGGTAGAGCGTGCCGACGATGACGCCGGCGGGCTGCGTCCGGACGTAGAGGTCCGTGGCGCAGATTTCGTGGACGGTCCCCGCCGAGGCGGCGGGGGCGAGCGTGATCGCCGCGGACACGGCGAGCGCCGCGGCGGCGGCGATGCGTGCTGTGGTCATGTCTTCCTCCGGTCAGTCCAGTGAGAAGCAGCTGCGGAGCAGGAAGCCCCACTTGCTCGCGCCGTGCCAGAAGACGTCGGCCGAGTTGTGGTCCGACGTGATGTACCGGACGCCGATGTAGTTGCCCTGCACGAGCGTGTCGATCGGGTCGGAGTGCCCCTGCCCGGCGGTGTAGTTGCCGAAGAGCGTGGCGGTCGAGCAGGTGATGTGCGCGGCCCGGGTCGGCACCCACGGGTCGTTGATCGTGCCCGATCCACTTTGGACGGTCGCGGCCCCGGCGGGAGCGACGGTGAGCCCTCCCGCCGCGACGGCCAACACCGCGACCGCGCAGGCGCGTTTGACGCTGGTCAACGTCATCATGGTCCTTTCCTCAGCGGTTTCTCCGCTTCCTGGAAAAGGAGTACCGAGTTTCGGTGAACGGCGGAAGTGCATGTCGTGACCAGGCGTGCACGGTTCGTGTCCGCGTGTGCAGCGGCGCAGGTCGGCCACCGTCTTTTCTCGATGGCCGCGTGGCCTCCGGCTCGGCGGCTTCGCGGCGAGGGCTGAGCGGCCGCGCCACCGCCGAACCGAACCCGACGCGACCCGGCCGGCCACGACCATCGTCGGCAAAGCCACCCACCCCACCGGCTGAAGCCGAGCGTGGGTGTTACGTCACCCGGGGTGGCGCGACATACTGAAGCCATGCCCCGTCCGAAGCACGTCCCCGCGAGCGATCTCCGGCTCCCGGACGCACTGGAGCCGGGGCGGCCGAAAGGCGACCAGCTCCGCGAGATCATCGAAGGTGTCGCCACCGAGGCCGGGCCGGGGCGGCTGATGCCGTCCGAGCGGTTTCTCGCCGAGCACTTCCAGGTCGCCCGCGGCACCGTGCGCCAGGAGATCAATCGTCTGGTCGCCGACGGTGTGCTCTACCGCCAGCACGGCACCGCGACCTTCACCGCGCAGCGGCAGGCCGCGCACATCGACATGCTGACGTCGTTCACCGAGGACATGCAGGCCCGGGGCGTCGTCCCCAAGACGAAGGTGCTGCACGCCGAGGTGGAGAGCGCGGGCCCGCGCATCGCCGGCCGGCTCAACGTGCCGCCGGGTGCGCGGGTGTTCCGGCTGGAGCGGCTGCGCTATGTGGATGACGAGCCGTTCGCGGTCGAGCGCACCAACCTGTCGGTCGACCGGTTCCCGGACATCGAACTGTTCGACTGGGAGACCCAGTCCCTGCACCGCACGCTCGAGGAGCGCTGGGGCGTCCGGGCGGACTGGAACGACACGGCGATCTCCGCGGCCCTGCCCACCAGCCACGACGCCGGGTTGCTGGGCATCGAGCCCACCCAGCCGTGCCTGATCATCCAGGGCACGCTGCACGACCAGAGCGGCGGCGTGATCGAAGCGGGCCGCTCGCTGTACCGCGCGGACCGCTACACGGTCTTCACCCAGGCCCGGCGCAACGGCAGCTGACGGCAGTGCAGTTCGACGCCATCGCGCGCAAGGCCTACTACGGCGTCTGGCTCCTCGGCCTTTGCTTCGCCGCTCTCGCGATCTGGGGTTTCGTCCGCCACCCGCACTGGTTCTGGGTGACCCCGATCGGCGCCGCGGCTCTCGCCTTGATCGCCAACCAGCGGATTCGCGGCTCCGGCCGTCGCGGCGAAACCGTCCTGCTCGGCGTGGCCACGTTGGTCTTCGTCGTGGTCTCCGGCCTCCTGCTCGGCCTGGCCCTTCGGCTCAGCTAGGCGTAGTGGCTCCGGAGCAGCTTCAGGCAGTGTTCCACCAGGACATCGGCCGCGTCCGGGGCGAAGAGCGTCACGTACGACTCGTAGATCCCGTCCCGGTGCCCGGCCGCGTCCGGCAGGTAGCCCAGGTAACCGTCCGTGTAGCCGATCACCCGGGTGTGGCGGAACGGGCTGCCACGGCGGATGCGCAGGCCCAGGGACGCGAACAGCTCGAACGGCGTGTGCAGCCAGGCGATCTCGCCCAGTGACACCACACTGACCGGCACCTCCGCGCAGCCCGTGGGCCGGTGGTTGGCCGCCATCGTGGCGAGCATCGCGCACCCTTCGTAGCGGGTCTGCGCGATCCGGACCGCCGGGTGGTCCGAGCCGTGGCGGGCGAGTTCGCGCTGCCACTCGCCTTCGGCCGCCTGGCGCAGTTCCAGACTGTCCTCAATGGACGGTACGTCGCGGTAGGGCAGGTGCAGCGACGACCGGGTCAGCCGGACCGGGCCGGTGGCCGCCGACGAGGACGCCGCCTCCAGCGTGCGGGCGATCGACGTCGCGAGGTGGCCGCCCAGGGTGGCGACCTCGTCGTGGCCGCGGCCACGCCGGACGAACCGGGAGCTCGCGTCGCCCGCCGCGCCCTGGAGGAACGCCGCGACCGGACGGCCGATCAGCGCCGCCAGCTCACGGCGGGTCGCGCCCGGCCAGTCCGCGGACCAGGCCAGGTTGTCCGGGCCCAGCACCGTGGGGTGGCTGGCGTAGTCGAACAGCAGCGCGGCCGGGGTGTCGTCGTCCCGCCGGAGCTCGAGCACGCCGAACGACGTGTCGTGCGGGCCGTCGGGGTCGTAGCGGTTGCTGCCGACGGCCTCGGTCTCCCCCGCGTGCCACCGGGCCCGGACGCGTCTTCGGCAGGCGCGCAGCAGGGCCGCGGCGCCGGTGATCTTCTCCGTCATGCGGTCGACCAGGCCGTTGTCCCGCTCCCCCGGCAGCCCGGGGTGCAGCGGGCCGGTCCAGCCTTCGGGCCCGGAATGGGTGTGCGACGCGCAGACGAGCACGCGCTGCGGGGCGATGCCGACGGCCTCGGCGACGGCGCCGGCCAGGGTGCGGGTGAGCCCGGCGTCCACGGCCAGCGCGTCCAGCGCCACCCACAGCACCCCGGGGTCGTCTTCGGTGGACAGCCAGATCAGCGACGCCTCGAGGTCGTCGTGGGTGCCGGTCGCGACGCCGTGGCGGGCCAGGTAGCCGCCGAGCGGGTGCCCGGGGCCCGGCGTGATCCGCACGTCCTGCGCGGCGAGCAGGAGCGAGGCGGTCACCAGGTGGACTCCAGGACGTCGACGACGCCGTCGCGGCCGGCGGCGCGTGCCACCCCGGCCAGCGCGGTCACGTCGCCGGTGGTGTGCAGCAGGACCTCCAGCAGCATCGGCAGGTTCAGCCCGGACACCAGCTCGATGCGGGCCGGTCCGCGGGCAGCGAGCGCGCGGACGGCGTTGAACGGCGAGCCGCCGTGCAGGTCGGCCAGCACGAGCAGCTCGGCGGCGTCGCCGGCCAGCTCGCCCAGCCGGGCGCCGAAGTCCTCCGGCCGGTCGCTCGGGTTCAGCTCGCAGACCTTCAGCCGCGACTGCGGGCCGAGGATCATCTCGGCCGCTTCGCCGACGCCCGAAGGCAGGCTGCCGTGCCCCGCGAGAATGATCGGGATCGACATGACGGGCTCCTAACTCTTCGCAGGCCCGGCGGGTGCGAACCAGCCGAGCCACCCCAGTGCGACGCCGACGACCATGACGACCGCGATGATCCAGATCGGCCGCATCCGCGCCTTCGCCGCGAGCAGGTACACCCCCGCCGTGACCAGCACCGGCAGCAGGAACGGCACCAGCTCGTCGAGCCGGTCCTGGATCGCCACCGCCTGCGTCACCGCCTGTCCCTGGACGGTGGTGGTCTGCCGGTAGGTCAGCGTGGTGACGACCTTGACGATCGACGGGATGAAGCCGCCGAGCACCACGAACCCGAGCACCGTCGCACCCTGCGCGACGCGGGCCAGCGCGCCGGCCGCGAGGTGCCCGGCCAGCCGTTTCCCTTCACGGTACGCGAACCCGAACTGCCACCGCCGGATGAGCGCGTAGGGCACCAGCACCATGACGGCGGCGAACACCGGGCCGAGCCAGTTGCCCTGCAGCGCCCACGACGCGCCCATGGTGAAGATGATGCTGTTGTACAGCGCGAAAACGAGGGTGTCGCCGATGCCCGCGAGCGGGCCCATCAGGGCGACCTTCGTGCTGGCCGCCGACGTCGGGGTACCCGCCTCTTCCAGCGCCACGGTGGAGCCGAGGATCAGCGGCCCGCCGACGAGCACCGAGGTGTTGAAGAACTGCATGTGCCGCTGCAGCCCGGCGGTGTAGTCGGCCTTGTCGGGGTAGAGCCGGCGCAGCACCGGTTCCATCGAGTAGGCGAAGCCGAGCGCCTGCATCCGCTCGTAGTTCCACGAGATCTGGCTCGACCAGAAGTACCGGCGGTAGGCGCGGCGCAGGTCCTGCTTCGTCAGCCGGGGGTCCACAGTGGACTCTTCGGCGGTTTCCGCCGCGGCCGGCACGACCGCCGGCTCCTCGCGCTTGAACGTCACGAACAGCATCGCCATCGCGACACCGACCAGCGCGACGCCGAGCACCGGCAGGTGCAGGTAGGCGAACCCGACGAACCCGATGAGCAGCAGGTACCAGTACTTTCGCAGCTCCATCATGCCGAGCAGCAGCGCGAAGCCGACCGCGGGCAGCAGCGACCCGGCCAGCGTCATGCCGTTCACGAACCCGGTGGGGATGTCCTCCGTGATGTCCTTGACCAGCCCGCCGGACGCGGCGAGCGCGGCGAGGAACGTCGGGATCGCGCGCACCGCGACCCAGGGGATGAGACTGACCCAGTGGATCATCGCCATCCCGCGCGCGTTGCCGTCGGCGGCGTAGGCGTCTGCCCGGTGCACCAGGCCGGTCGTCACCATCTTGCCGACCGGGTCCAGCGCGGACAGCAGGACCGCCGCCGGCAGCCCGACCCCGAGCCCGACCGCGACCTGCGCGGACGTGCCCCCGGCGGCGCTCGCGGCCAGCGCGGTGCCGACGATCGCGCCGGTCTGGTAGTCCGGGATCGTCGCCCCGCCGTAGGTGTAGACGCCGAGCGCGGCCAGCTCCAGCGTCGCGCCGATCAGCAGGCCGAGCAGCGGGTTGCCGGTGATCAGGCCGGCGACCGAACCGGCGATGAGCGGGCGCTGGGCGTAGATGAGGAACGGGCCGAGCCCGTCGTAGGTGCAGTAGACGGCCCAGACGGTCAGGGCCAGAGCGACGAGCATTCCGGGCTCAGAGCCCCTTTCGATCGAGCAGCGCGACGAAGTCGGCGGCCTTGTCCTGGGGCATGAGCTGGGTGACGACCGGGACGCCGGCCGCGGCCAGCTTCCGGTAGCCGGCGGCCTCGTCCGCGGTGACCGCGATCGAGCGGGTGACCATGGTGTAGTCATCGCCCGGCCGGGGCGCGGCGTTGCCGACGTTGACGACCTCCGGGCGCAGCCCGCCCTCGACCAGGCGGAACAGGTCCTCGGGGTGCTTGGTGATGATCATGACGCCGTCGCCGGCGGGCGCGAGCAGCGTGTCGGCCACCGACAGCACGTCGGTGGGCAGCCCGCGGGCGGCTTGCGGGAGCAGGATCCGCTGCAGGTCGTCGGCGGCGACCTCGTCGTTGCAGACGAGCAGCCGGCGTACGCCGAGGCGGCGGGTCCAGGCGACGGTGACCTGCCCGTGAACCAGCCGGTTGTCGATCCGGACGTGTACCCCCGCCATGATTCTCCTCCCCAGTGGCAGGAGACATCCTGGTTCGTGCCAGTAGCGGTGTCAATACTGCGTGTGACCAAACGCATGTACCGACAAGACAGCTCCGCGCGGGCCGACGGCAGGACCCCTCAGACCTCCCGTCGGCCCCGTGCGCGCGAAGCTCCTCTTGGTACCCCGGATGGAAATTCCCGGACCCTCCCATAAAGGTATATACCAGTATGGACCGTCTAGATCGACTGTCAAGACCCGTACCGCTCAGCGGACCACGGGGGTCCTGGCCGGGCCGCGGCCCGTGGGTGGTTCACCCCAAGCTGTCCGTTCTTGTCAGTGACAGCCATCGGCGCCCGCTCCTATCATTCCGAGTGGTCTAGACCGCCTGCGTACTTCTCGTCCACTGCCGCATCGGGAAGGCGGAATCGTCGTGACCGCAAGAACCTGGCGCCTCGCCGCGCTCAGCACCGCCCTCGTGTTCGCCACCGCGTTGCTCCCGTCCGCCGGGGCCGCCGACAACGATGGCACCGAACAGCTCCCCGGCCACCTCCGGACACCGTCCACCACGATCGCCGCCCCGAAGTCGACCGTCTGTGACGGCGACGGCACCAGCGGTAAGCGCGTTCAGGCGCTGTACGTCCGCGGGAACGGGCAGGCCGACCGGTACTCCCAGTTCGTCGCCCAGTTCCAGACCTTCACGAGCCAGATCGACGACGCCTTCGTCGAAGCCGCGAGCCGGCTCGGCGGCGGCGTCCGGCACCTCCGGTACGTCACGGATTCCAGTTGCCGCGCCACCGTCGCGAACGTGACGATCGCGCAGGGCGACATGGCGACCGTCGACACGATCACCAACGCCATCAAGGCGCAGGGCTACAACCGGGCCGACCGCAAGTACATCGTCTGGTACGACAAGGACGGCTGTGGCCTGGCGTTCGGCAACGGCGGCAACGACAGCCCGGGCGCGAGCAACCCGTACAACGCCGGCCCGCACTACGCCACGGTCGGCACCGGCTGCTGGTCCTGGCAGGCGACCGGCCACGAGTTGCTGCACACCCTCGGCGCCGTCCAGGGCAGCGCGCCGCACTCGACGCCGTACGGCCATTGCTGGGACGACGAGGACATCATGTGTTACGACGACGGCGGCATCCCGAACCCGCCGGGCGGCCTGGTGAAGGTCTGCCCGGGCGCGCCGGAGAACCAGATCGACTGCCTGGGCGACGACTACTTCAACACCAACCCGCCGTCCGGCAGCTACCTGGCGACGCACTGGAACGTCGCGAACAGCGCGTACCTGATCACGACCGGGACCGCGAACCCCTCGGGCGCGATCACCGGGATCGGCGGCAAGTGCGTCGACGTCAGCGCGTCCGGCACCGCCAACGGCACCGCGATCCAGCTGTGGACCTGCAACAACACCGGCGCGCAGCGGTGGACCGTGCAGAGCGGGACGCTGCGCGCGCTCGGCAAGTGCCTGGACGTCGCCTCCAGCGGCACCGCGGACGGCACGCTCGTGCAGCTGTGGGACTGCAACAGCACCGGCGCCCAGACCTGGCAGGCGCGGTCCGACGGCTCGCTGCTCAACCCGCAGTCGGGCAAGTGCCTCGACGCGACGGGCAATGCGTCGGCCGATGGCACCCGGCTGGAGATCTGGACGTGCGCGGGCACGGCGAACCAGCGATGGCAGGTGCCGGCCTGACGCGAAGGTGATTTTCTCCGAAAGAGGTTCCCATTCGGAGGGAAACTGGCAGAATGCCCGATGACCTGCCGGTTTCCCTCCGCATCCAGAACCGATCCAGCACTCGCCGGGAACCCGGCGAAATCCCGGCAGAAAGCGCGCAACCTGGCCGCGCCCACGTCGTTAAGCGCAACGCCGGTCCTTCCCGCTCAGGCGGGGTGGCCGGCACGCTGCGAAGCCGGGCCGTTACGGCTTCGCCCAGGGAGGGAAAGCAATGCCGGCCGTCACCGCGAACATCGTCCCGCTCCGGCACGCGCGCCCGGGGGTCGTGGCGTACGTGAAGAGCCCGGACGAATGGTTCGTCGCCAACAGCGGGTGGATCCAGGGCAGTGAAGGCGTCGCGCTGATCGACACGTGCGGCACCGAGCAGGCCACGCTGGAGCTGGTGCGGGACGTCCGCAAGTACGCGCCCGAGAGCGCGAAGCAACTCACCGTGGTCGTCACGCACGCGCACGGTGAGCACCACAACGGGGTCGGGGTCGCGCTGCGCGACGGCGGCACGGTGCTCGCCGCGCCCGCGAGCGTCGAGGTCGTCAAGGCCGGGCCGCAGACCTACGGCAACGTCTTCACCTGCACCCAGTGGGGCGTGCTGGAGCCGCCGGAGCCGGCGGCGGTCCGCCCGGTCGTCGGCTGGCGGCGGCTCGACCTCGGTGACGCCGTCGCCGACGTCGTCGCCGTGCCGGGCACCGCGCACACCGCGGGTGACCTCGTGGTGCACGAACCGCGTTCGGGCACGCTGTTCACCGGCGACCTGGTGTTCATCGGCAGCACGCCGATGGCGGTGCACGGTTCGATCCCCGGCTGGCTCGACGCGCTCGACTGGCTGCAGGACACGTTCCGCCCGCGGACGCTGGTGCCGGGCCACGGCCCGGTCGCGAACCCGGGCCACACCGCCGTGCACACGATGCGCGTCTACCTGGAGTGGCTGCTCGAGGCGACCGCGCGCAGCCGTGACTTCTCGAAGCTCGCGACCCAGGCGTCGCTGCGCTGGCCGACGTGGAGCAACCCGGAGCGCCACATCGGCAACCTGATGCGCGCCTACGCCGACCAGCACGGCCGCAAGCTGCACGTGGACCTGGCGATCGACGCGGTGATCGCGGCCGCGGGCGGGCGCATCGACCTGGACTACCTGCTGGGCGCCGAACCGGCCCGCCAGATCTCCTGAAGCCCTGTGACGAACCGCTCGGCGACGGACGCTGGGCCGGACGGCGGCTAATAACCATCAGCCTTTGACAACCTCTCCTCGCCTCGCCGACTCTGAAGTGGTCTGAACAACTTGTGATCACCGGCCCTCGACGAGGAGGCGCCCCGTGCGTACGAGACTTCCCTTCCGACGGCGGTTCGGAGCCATGGCCGCGGCGCTCGCCGTCGCCGCCGGGCTCGCGACCGCCCTCGCCCCCGCCGCCGACGCGGTGCCGGCCACCATCCCGTTGAAGATCACCAACAACTCCGGGCGCTCCGACCCGATCTACCTCTACGACCTCGGCACGTACCTGGCGACCGGGCAGCAGGGCTGGGCCGACGCGAACGGCACGTTCCACGCCTGGCCGGCCGGCGGGAACCCGCCGACCCCGGCGCCGGACGCCTCGATCCCCGGGCCCGCCAACGGCGGCTCGATCACCATCCGGATCCCGAAGTTCTCCGGCCGGATCTACTTCTCCTACGGGCAGAAGCTGGTGTTCAAGCTGACGACCGGCGGCCTGGTGCAGCCCGCGATCCAGAACCCGTCCGACCCGAACGTCAACATCCTCTTCAACTGGTCCGAGTACACGCTCAACGACGGCGGGCTCTGGCTCAACAGCACGCAGGTGGACATGTTCTCCGCGCCGTACGCGGTCGGCGTGCAGCCCGTCGGCGGCACGACGAAGAGCACCGGGCACCTGAAAGCGGGCGGCTACAACGGTTTCTACACCGCGCTGCGCGGCCAGCCGGGCGGCTGGGCCAACCTGATCCGGACGCGCTCGGACGGCACGGTCCTGCGCGCGCTCGCCCCGGGCCACGGCATCGAGATGGGCGTGCTGCCCGCGAACGTGCTGCAGGACTACATCAACCGCGTCTGGACGAAGTACAGCTCGTCGACGCTGACGGTGACCCCGGTCGCCGACCAGCCGAGCGTGAAGTACTCCGGCCGGGTCTCGGGCAACGTCATGAACTTCACCAACACCTCCGGCGGGTTCGTGACGGCGTTCCAGAAACCCGACTCCGACAGCGTTTTCGGCTGTTACAAGAACCTCGACGCGCCGAACGACGTCCGCGGCCAGATTTCGCGCACGCTCTGCGCGGGCTTCAACCGCTCGACGTTGCTGACCAACGCCAACCAGCCCGACACGAGCTCCGCCGGGTTCTACCTGGACGCCGTCACGAACCACTACGCGCGCAAGATCCACGCGCAGATGGCCGACGGCAAGGCGTACGCGTTCGCCTTCGACGACGTCGGCCACTTCGAATCCCTGGTCAACGACGGCAACCCGGCGACCGCCTACCTGACGCTCGACCCGTTCAACTGAGCTCGACGTAGCCCGTCTCCGGCACCACCGGCGTTTCCCCGAGCACGTCGAGATCGACGTTCCCGTGGGTTTCGACGGTGTACGCCGGGACGGGCACCGCCGTGCCCACCTTGACGATCACCACCGGCCGTCCGCACGCGGCCAGTTCCAGCACCAGCAACGGCACGACGAGTGCCGTAGTCCGCTTTCGCATGACTGCTCACCCCGATTTGCTCCACCACTCCCATGGAGAACACGTGGGGCGGAGCACCGCGGTTCAGGCGTCACTTCGCGACGTAGGCCGCCAGGTGCTCGCCGGTCAGCGTCGACTCCGCGGCCACCAGTTCCGCCGGCGTGCCTTCGAAGACGACCGTGCCGCCGTCGTGACCGGCGCCGGGGCCGAGGTCGATGATCCAGTCCGCGTGCGCCATCACGGCCTGGTGGTGCTCGATGACGATCACCGACTTCCCCGAGTCCACCAGCCGGTCCAGCAGGCCGAGCAGGTTCTCGACGTCGGCCAGGTGCAGACCGGTCGTCGGCTCGTCGAGGACGTAGACGTCGCCCGCGGAACCCAGGTGCGTGGCCAGCTTGATCCGCTGGCGCTCACCGCCCGAGAGCGTGGTGAGCGGCTGGCCGAGCCGGAGGTAGCCGAGGCCGACGTCGGCGAGGCGCTCAAGGATCTTGTGCGCCGCCGGGAGTTTCGCCGCGCCGTCGCCGAAGAACTCCTCCGCCGCGGCCACCGACATCGACAGGACCTCGCTGATGTCCTTGCCGCCGAACTTGTAGTCCAGCACCTCGGCCTGGAACCGCTTGCCCTCGCAGACTTCGCACGGCGTCGCGACGCCGGCCATCATCCCGAGGTCGCTGTAGATCACGCCGGCGCCGTTGCAGTTGGGGCAGGCGCCTTCGGAGTTGGCGCTGAACAACGCCGGCTTGACGCCGTTCTCCTTGGCGAAGGCCTTGCGGATCGGCTCGAGCAGCCCGGTGTAGGTCGCCGGGTTGCTGCGCCGCGAACCGCGGATCGCGCCCTGGTCGATCGAGACGACCCCCTCGGTGCCCTCGACCGAACCGCGGATCAGCGACGACTTCCCGGAGCCCGCCACGCCGGTGATGACGACGAGCACGCCGAGCGGGATGTCGACGTCGACGTCACGCAGGTTGTGCGTGTCGGCGCCGCGGACCTCCAGTGCACCCTCGGACTTCCGGACCTCGTCCTTGAGCGCGGCCCGGTCGTCGAGGTGGCGGCCGGTGATCGTGTCGCTCTTGCGCAGGCCTTCGACGGTGCCCTCGAAAACGACCTCGCCGCCTTCGGAACCGGCCTTCGGGCCGAGGTCGACGACGTGGTCGGCGATCGCGATGGCCTCCGGCTTGTGCTCCACGACGAGCACCGTGTTGCCCTTGTTCCGCAGCTGCAGCAGCAGTTCGTTCATCCGCTGGATGTCGTGCGGGTGCAGGCCGATCGTCGGTTCGTCGAAGACGTAGGTGACGTCGGTGAGCGACGACCCGAGGTGCCGGATCATCTTGGTGCGCTGGGCTTCCCCGCCCGACAGCGTGCCCGAGGGCCGGTCGAGGCTCAGGTAGCCGAGGCCGATTTCGACGAACGAGTCGAGGGTGTGGCTGAGCGCCTCCAGCAGCGGCGCCACCGACGGCGCCTTCAGGCCGCCGACCCACTGGGCGAGGTCGCTGATCTGCATCGCACAGGCGTCGGCGATGTTGACCTTGCCGATCTTCGACGACCGGGCCTCCGGGCCGAGCCGCGTGCCGTCGCATTCGGGGCAGGTGGTGAAGGTGACCGCCCGCTCGACGAACGCGCGGATGTGCGGCTGCATCGAGTCGACGTCCTTGGACAGCATGGACTTCTGGATCGACGGCACCAGCCCCGAGTACGTCAGGTTGATGCCCTCGACCTTGATCTTGGTCGGCTCCTTGTAGAGCAGGTCGTCGAGCTGGCGCTTGGTGAACTTCTTGATCGGCTTGTCCGGGTCGAAGAAGCCGCAGCCGCGGAAGATGCGGCCGTGCCAGCCCTCCATGCTGTACCCCGGGATGGTGATCGCGCCCTCGTTGATCGACTTCGTCTCGTCGTAGAGCTGGGTGAGGTCCATGTCGTTGACCGCGCCCCGGCCCTCGCACCGCGGGCACATGCCGCCGAGGATGTTGAAGCTGCGACGCTCCTTCGTGGTGCGGCCGCCCTTCTCGAGGGTGACCGCACCGGCGCCGCTGATCGAGGCGACGTTGAAGGAGAACGCCTGGGGCGAGCCGATGTGCGGCTTCCCCAGCCGGCTGAACAGGATCCGCAGCATCGCGTTGGCGTCGGTCGCGGTGCCGACCGTCGAGCGCGGGTCGCTGCCCATCCGCTCCTGGTCGACGATGATCGCCGTCGTCAGCCCGTCGAGGACGTCGACGTCCGGGCGCGCCAGCGTCGGCATGAACCCCTGCACGAACGCGCTGTAGGTCTCGTTGATCAGCCGCTGGGACTCCGCGGCGATCGTGCCGAACACCAGCGAGCTCTTTCCCGAACCGGAGACCCCGGTGAACACGGTCAGCCGGCGCTTCGGCAGCTCGACCGTGACGTCCTTGAGGTTGTTCACCCGCGCGCCGTGCACCCGGATCAGGTCGTGGCTGTCGGCTTCGTGCGGCGCCTTGCTCATCGGTGTCTCCATCTTGTCCGGGCGGGCCTGCGAGCGATCCAACCAGGTCAGCTGTCCTGCAGCACACCCAGAACGTTGCCGTCCGCGTCGGTGAAGGTGGCCACGAGGCGGCCGCCGCCGACGTCCTTCGGCGCGTCCTTGACACTGCCGCCGGCCGCCGTGACCTCGGCGAGCTTCGCCTCGATGTCGGACACGTGCCAGTAGCTGACCGGCCCGGTGCCCGGCGCCGCGCCACCCGGCACCAGCCCGATGTGCTGGCCGCCGACGTCGTAGCCGACGTAGTAGGCCGAGTCGGCCGTCGGCTCGGCGCCCAGCAGGGCCGTGTACACGGCCTTGGCCTTCTCCAGGTCGGAGACGGGGTGCAGGACGGTCTTGATGCCTTCGGTGCTCATGGTCACTCCTGGTTGTCGTCTTCTGTGGCACCGACGCTACGACCGGGGCGATGACCTGCGCTTCTCGATTCCTGATCGGTCTCGGTTCGCCGGGGCATGATGGAGACATGCGGATCACGGCCTGGTGGCGCGGCATCAGCCCGCGACGGCGCCTGATGCTGAGCGGGGTCGCCGTCGTCGTGGTGCTCGCGGTCGTCGTGGCCGTCGTCGTCACCTCCGGGACCAGCGCCGCACCCCAGGCCGGGACGCCGGACCAGGACCAGCCCGGGCCGGTGCTGCTCGTGCCCGGTTACGGCGGTGGCCAGGGCGCGCTGAACGAGCTGGCGGCGCGGATCCGGCAGACGACGGGACGCACCACCGAGGTGCTCACCCTGGCCGGCGACGGCACCGGTGACCTGCTGGAACAGGTCGCGGTGCTCTCCTCGGCGGTCGAACGCGCGTACGCGGCCGGCGCACCTTCGGTGGACGTCGTCGGCTACTCGGCGGGCGGCGTCGTGGCCCGGCTGTGGGTCGGCCGCGACGGTGGTGAGCACCAGGCCCGCCGGGTCGTCACGCTCGGCGCCCCGATGCACGGCACCGGCCTGGCGACGGCGGGCGGCGCGCTCGTCCCGGGCGCCTGCCCCACCGCGTGCGTCCAGCTGGCGCCGGGCAGCGCGCTGCTGCAGGAGATGGCGAAGGACCCGATCCCGTCGACGCTGCCGTGGCTGTCGCTGTGGACCGAACGCGACGAGACGGTGACTCCCCCCGACTCGGCCCGGGTCGACGGCGCGGTGAACGTCGCACTGCAGCAGGTGTGCCCCGGAAACCAGGCCGGGCACGGCGACCTGCCCACCGACCCCGCCGTCACCGAGCTGGTGCTGCAGGCGCTGGGCACCACGCCGCTCGAGGCACCGGCGGAATGCCTCAGCTCGTGACGTCCTTCGTGGCGAAGTTCGCCCAGGCCGCGCCGAAGAACACCACGATGTAGCCGGCCTGCAGCAGCAGGCCGTGGTCGATGTTGCGCCACAGCACCGGGTCCCGGAAGAAGTCGATCCACGAGAGCCAGTAGTGCGTCGGCAGGTAGGGCTTCACGGACGCGGCCGCGTCCAGCGTCTCCAGCACCGAGCTGGTGATCAGCACGGCCAGCCCGCCCAGTGCGGCGCCGAGCGAGGAGACGGTGACCGTCGAGAGGAACACCGTGATCGCGGCGAAGCCGAGCATCGACACGACGATGTAGGTCACCGCGCCGAGCAGCCGCAGGCCCAGCCCGGACGAGCTGAGCGACTGCCCCGACAGCGACGTCACCCCGGCGGGCTGCCCGCCCGGGCCCGCGACGCCGGGGGTGCCGCCGGTGCCGAACAGGATCACGCCGAGCACCAGCGACGTCAGCACGACGATCACGATCGCGGCGGTGACGTACACCGCGATGGCGATCATCTTGGCGCCGAGCAGCCGCGTCCGGCCGACCGGGCGCACCAGCAGGTAGCGCAGGGTGCCGCCGGACGCCTCGCCCGCGACCGAGTCCCCCGCGACCACGGCGACCGCGATCGGCAGGAACAGTGGCAGGACCAGGGCGAGCGCGGCCGCCGGGTAGAGCGCGCCGTCGTTCACCACGGCCGACAGGAACGCCCCGCCCTGCCCGGGCGGCGGCGCGAAGTCGGCCGTCGCCAGGAAGATCCCGACGATCGCGGGGAGCAGGCACAGCAGCAGCACGCTGACCCAGATCCGCGGCCGCAGCACGAGTTTCCGCAGTTCGACGGCGATCACCCGGCCACCTCCCCGAACCGGTCCGAACCGGGGCCGGTGAACTCGAGCACCACCTGTTCGAGGGTCCGCCGCTCGGCGTCAATGGACGCCACGCGCACGCCGGCCTCGACGAGCATCGCGTTCAGCGCGGCCGGGTCCTCGTGCCGGATGACCAGGCGGTCGCCGTCGCGGGACTCGAGCTGCCCGTCGAGGACCGCGGCCGCCGCGGCGGCGTCCGGCGTGCCGACGAGCACCCGGCCGGTCAGCGCCCGCAACGACGTCAGGTCCTCCTCCAGCACCAGCCGGCCGCGGTCGACGACACCGACGCGGGTGCACAGCTGCTCGACCTCGGCCAGCAGGTGGCTGGACAGGAACACCGTGGTCCCGCCCGCGTTCAGCTCGACCAGCAGCTCGCGGATCTCCTTGATGCCCTGCGGGTCGAGCCCGTTGGTCGGCTCGTCGAGGATCAGCAGGCGCGGCTTGCGCAGCAGCGCGCCGGCCAGCCCGAGCCGTTGCCGCATGCCCAGCGAGTACGCCTTCACCGGCCGCTGGTCGACCGCGCCCAGCCCGACCTGCTCCAGGGCGTCGTCGATGCGACGCCGCCGGGTGCGCCGGCCGCCGCCGCGCCCGGAGGCGTCGAGCAGCGCGAGGTTCCGGCGCCCGGACAGGTGCGGGTAGGCGGCCGGGCCCTCGACGAGCGCGCCGACGTCCGGCAGCACCTCGGAGACCCGCTTCGGCACCGGCTTCCCGAGGACCTCGATCTCGCCACTGGTCGCGTAGACCAGGCCGAGCAGCATCCGGACCAGCGTGGTCTTGCCCGAGCCGTTGGGACCGAGGAAGCCGTACCGGTCGCCTTCGCGCACGTCCAGGTCGACGGCGTCGACGGCGAGCACCCGGCCGTAGCGCTTGGTGAGCCCGCGGGTGACGATCATCGGCCGCTCCGGCGCAGCCGCGACAGCTCGTCCGCGACCGTCCGCAGCACCTGCGGCGTCACCGTGCCGGCCAGCAGGTACGAGCGACGGGAGAACGTCGAGCGGACGATCGCCAGCGACAACGGCGTGATCGACAGCTGCACCACGGTCCCCGCCGCCAGTTTGGCCTCCACGCCGCCTGCCTTCCCGGCCGCGTCGCTCGCGGCGTTCCCGACGTTGCGCGGCACGGCGATCACGGCGAAGGCCGCCAGCCCGGTGCCGTAGAGCGCGGCGCCGGAGACGCCGCCGAAGCTCGACGACGCCAGCGGCCGCCCGCCGAGGGTGGCCGGCAGCACCGCCTGGCCCAGCGCGCCGAGCGCGTCCGTGACGTCCGGGGCGCTGGCGACCGAGAAGCCGGAGCCGAGCACCGGCCGGGGCGCCTCGACGGCCGGCGTCGTCTGCTCGACCTGCTGGAACGCGGTGCTGAGGATCGGCGCCTGCTGCCCCCGCGCGGTCACCTCGACCCGCACCGGCAACCCGGACGCCGGGTCGGCCCAGAGGTCCACCTGGCCGATCGTGGTGTCCTGGTCGGCCGGGACCAGCCGCAGCCCGGACGCGTCGACCCCGGCGACGCGCCGCGCGGGCAGCGTGGTCACCGGGTCGTTCTTCGCGGCCGCCAGTACCCGCCGCGCGAGCTCGGGCGGCAGCAGGTCCCCGGCCCGCGGCAGCCGCACGCTCGGTTCGCCGATCAGCTCGGTCAGCGCGTTGGCGCCGTAGTCCCAGGTGTATTCACCGTCGGGCAGCCGGTAGACGTCGTGCTCGCCCGCGGTGCCGATGACGTCGAAGCGGTAGCGGTCCGGGCCCGCGTACCAGGCGCGCATCCGCGTCGTCCCGGCGAAGAGCGCGGCGACGTCGGCGAGGTTCGGCAGCTCCGGCAGGGCGAGCGAGCCGGAGCTTTCGGCGTACCCCTGGTACGGCCGGGCGGCCGAAGCCAGCACGAGGGCGCGCAGGCGGGCCGGGTCGATCGACACCCCCGCGGACGGCAGCGCGGCGACGACGGCGGGCACCGTTACGAGGACAAGGGTCACCGCGGCGACCACCGCCCATCGGCGCCGCTTTTCGTGCCGCACCACCGAGGGCGTCATCCGGCATCACCTCTGTCGTCCTTTCTACGCCATGAACTCGGGCCTCAGTCCTTACGAAGGGCTGTGAATCCGGGGCTACAGTCAGGGCGTGACAACTCCCGTTCACGCTGCCGCCGTGCGCTAGTTCCCGCGGTCCGTCCCGATCACCCGCCTACCCCGCGGGTCCCAGTCGTGCCCGCAGCAGGAACGGAACCCCCTTCCCATGGCTCATCTCGTCATGCCCGGCGAACCCCGCCGGACGCTCTTCTCCCCACCCTCGCGCCAGGCGGTCTTCGCCGACGAACGGCTCTCGGCCGATGCCGCCCTGCGCACGATGTCGGCCGGCGTCGCGCTGCTCTGGCGCGGCGGCTACCCGGCGGCGCGGCAGCTGCTCGACGCCCTGTCGCGGCGGCTCCCGCCACCGCCGTCGCCGGACTACGCCGTCTACCGGGCCCATCGCGCACAGCGGGCCAGGCTGCTTTCGCTGCTGTACGTGCCGCTGGATCCCGGCCACGTCGTCCCGCTGCGCCGGGCACCGGACGTCCGCACCGCCTGCACCGCGGTCCACGACCCGCTCGACGTGCCCGCGGCGGTGCCCCTGCGGGAGCTGCTCGGCGCGCTCGGCGCGGCCGAATGGCGCCGGACCGGGATCGCCGTCCCCGCGCTCGGCGCGCGGATCCACCCGCACCACGGCGTTTTCGCGCCGGTGCGCCAGGAGTACGTCCAGCTGGTCGCGGAAACGCCGTTGCCCGCCACGGACCTCGCGTTCGACGTCGGCACCGGGACCGGCGTGCTCGCCGCCGTGCTCGCCCAGCGCGGGGTGGCGCGGGTGGTCGCGACGGACGCCGAGCCCCGCGCCGTCGCGTGCGCGGCGGAAAACCTGGCCCGGCTGGGATTCGGGGCGCGCACCGAGGTCGTGCGGACGGACCTGTTCCCGCCCGGCCGGGCGCCGCTGGTGGTCTGCAACCCGCCGTGGCTGCCGGGCCGCGCCCGCACGGCGCTCGACCACGCCGTGTACGACCCGGGCAGCCGCGTGCTGCGCGGCTTCCTCGACCGGCTGCCGCGCCACCTCACCCCGGCCGGGGAAGGGTGGCTGGTGCTGTCGGACCTCGCCGAGCACCTGGGGCTGCGCACGCGAGCCGACCTCCTCGGCTGGATCGCGACGGCGGGCCTCGAGGTCGCCGGCCGTCTCGATACGGCACCCGAGCACCCCCGCGCCGCCGACCAAGGCGACCCGTTGCACCGGGCCCGCGCCGCGGAGGTCACGTCCCTCTGGCGGCTGCGGGCGGCCTGAGCACGGCCGTACGGTCACGGCTCGGTCCACAACCCCGGATCCGGGCCGTGACCCGGCTATTCTCTGGCCACGAACACGGCTAGGGGGACGACGTGAGCACGACCAGCGAGGGCACACCGCAGAGCAACGCCGAGGCGATGATCGCCGAGGCCAAACGGGCCCTGTGGGTGATGGTCGGCCTGCTGGCCGTCCTGTGGGCGCTGCAGATCGTCAACTCCCTCGACGACTACGGCCTGAGCCACGAGTTCGGCATCGAGGCGCGCGAACCGGGGTCGCTGCCGGAGATCTTCAGCGCGCCGTTCCTGCACCTCGGCTGGGACCACATCGAGGCGAACTCCGGCCCGCTGTTCGTCTTCGGCTTCCTCGCGGCCTACCGCGGTGTGAAGAAGTGGCTCGGCGTGAGCGTGCTGATCATCGTCGCGAGCGGGCTCGGCGTCTGGTTCGTCTCGCCGTCGAGCTCGGTCACCGTCGGCGCCAGCGGCCTGGTGTTCGGCTACTTCGGCTACATCATCGTGCGCGGCCTGTTCGACCGGCACCCGATCGACATCGTGATCGGGCTCGTGATGGCGTTGTGCTTCGCCTACCAGTTCTCGTCGCTGCTGCCGACCGACGAGCAGGTCAGCTGGCAGGGCCACATGTTCGGCTTCGTCGGCGGCATCGTCGGCGGCTGGCTGTTCCGCGACCGCCGTCCCAAGGCCGTCGCCGGGCCGGACGCGACCGACCCGGCGACCGTCCTGCTCCCGAAGGACCTCAGCTAGGCGGCTCGAGCCAGGCGTCGACGACGATCCGCACGTACCGGCCGATCATCGGCCGCGGCGCGCGCACGCCGAGCGGCGCCCGGTCCAGCGTTCCCGTCGCCCGCACGCGCACCCCGCCGGGCCCGCCGTCGGTGGGCGGCGCGACGGTGAGCGTCAGCGGGCAGGACGTCCCCCGCAGCTTCAGCGTTCCGGTCACCTCCCAGCCTTCGTGCCGCCGGATCCCGGTGGCCTCGAAGACCAGCTCGGGGTGGGTGGCGCTGTCCAGGAACCGCGGCTTCCGCAGGTCGGCGTCGCGGCGCGGGTTCTTCGTGTCGAGCGCGCCGAGGTCCAGCGTGGCCGCGACGGCGGTCACCCCGCCGCCGGTCACCTCGACGGTGCCCGCGGTGACCGGGATCGTGCCGCGGACGCGGTTGAAGCCGAAGTTGCGGACCTCGAACGTGGCCGTCGTCCGGCTGCTCAGGACGGTCCAGGTGCCGGTGCGCAACGCGGGCGCGGTGTGCGGCGTCATCGTGCGACCGCCGTCTCCGGCAGGTCCGCCCGCAGCACGCGGTGCAGGTCGATGCGGTCCGGGCCGGGCAGCAGCGCGGGGTCCTCACCGGGCAGCAGCTCGGTGCTCATGACCGCCCGCTGGATCGCCTCGATCGTCTCGATCGACGCGGCGAAGCCGACGATCACCGTCGTGCGGTCCGGCGCCGTCAGGACGTAGGACGGCCCGATGCCCTCGACGTCCCGGATCGCGGGCCAGATCCGCTCGGTGCTCGCCCGCCGCTCGGCGGCCATCCGCTCGGCGGTGCGCGGGCCGTCGAACCAGCTGAGCTGGGCGAACCGCGGTTCGGCGGCGGTGGTCCGGACGTCGGCGACCTCGTAGACGCCGCCGTCGAGCCAGGTCGTCCCGGCCGGCTGCCGGGCCGCCTCGGCGGCCGCGGCGTCGGGCCAGAAGGCGACGACGGCGCCGTTCAGGCCGCCGACCTGGGTGAGCGTGCAGGTGCCGAGCGAGCCCGGGAGCAGCTCCCCGAGCGGGCCACGGAACTGGTGGACGGTGGCGTGCATGGCGGTTCCTTTCCGCTGGTCATCTGTTGGGTACGACTCTCGGCCGGAACCGGCCGCCGGACATCAGTGCCAGTACGGAGCACGGCACTGAAACCGGGCACGGAGGGGATACTGCTCGGGTGACGCGCAGTGAGCCGTTCGTCGGCCGGTCCGGTGCCGTGGCGGAGCTGCGGGCGCGGCTCGCGGCCGCGGCCGGCGGCACGGGCGCGCTGGTGCTCGTCGGCGGCCCGGCCGGGATCGGCAAGACCCGGCTGGTCGAGACCGTCACCGGCGCCGACGCCGTCTGGGGCCGCTGCGTCGACGACCCCGGCGCGCCGCCGCTGTGGCCGTGGCGCCGGGTGCTGCAGGCGCTCCCCGCGGCCGGGGCCGAGGTCGCGCGGGCCCTGGCCGACCTCGACGGCCACGACGGCGCCGACCTGGTCGCGGCCCGCTTCCGGTTCGTCGCGCTGGCCGCCGACGCCCTGGTCGCGGCGGCCGAGCCGAGCGGTCTCGTGGTGGTCCTCGAGGACCTGCACTGGGCCGACGAGGCGTCACTGCGGCTGCTGCGGCACCTCGCCGGAGAGATCCGCCGCTCCCGGCTCGCCGTCGTCGCGACCTACCGCGACACCTCGTTCGACGCCGACCTGCTCGGCCGCCCGGGCACGGAGAGCCTCCACCTGGAGCCGCTCACCGAGCCCGACGTCCGCGCCTACCTGGCCGAGATCGGCCGGTCCGGCGAGGACGTCCGGGACGTGCTGCGGCGCTCGGGCGGGAACCCGCTGTACCTCAAGGCGGTCGCGCGGTCGTCGGCCACCGACGGCGGCCGCGCCGAGCTGCGCCACCTCGTCCGCACCGCCGTCGCCGCGCTCGACGCCGGCGCTCGGGAGCTGCTAGCGATCGCGTCGGTGCTCGGCGAGGACGTCGACGCGCACGTCGTCGCCGAAGTGGCCGGGCGGCCGGTCGACGACGTCGTCCCGGCGCTCGACCGGGCGGCGCGTGCCGGGGTGCTCGCGCCCGGGATCGCCGGGACCCGGCGCTTCGCCCACGCCGTGGTGCGCGACGGGATCTACGCGGACCTCGACCAGGGCGTCCGCGAGGACCTGCACGCCCGGACGGCGGCCGTCCTGGAGCGCGAACCGGCGCTCGCCGGGGTGGTGGCGGGGCACTGGCTGCGGTCCGCGGCCACCCCGGACGCGCTCGCCCGCGCGGCCCGCTGGGCCGAGGTCGCGGCCCAGGACGCGAAGCGGTCCTTCGCCTTCACGGAGGAGGCCCGGTTCCTCGCGCTCGCAGTCGACTCGCGGCGCCGCGCCGGTGCCTCGGACGGGCTCGGGGCGTTGCTCGTCGACCTCGCGACGGCCGAGTACCGGGCCGGGCGGTTCGCGCAGAGCTTCGAGCACGCGCGGGAAGCGGCCGGGCTGGCTCCGGAGCTGCTCGTCGCGGCGGCGCTGGTCGTCCGGGACGTCGCCGCGCCCGATCTGCTGGCCGGGATGGCCGAGCTGACGGCGTCGGCGCTGGCCCACGCCGGTCCCGACGCGTACCCGGTCGTCCGGGCGAAGCTGCTGGCCCAGTCGGCGTCGATCGCGGCCGACCGCGGGCGGGGCGGCGAAGCGGTCAAGACCGCGGACGAGGCGCTGGCCCTCGCCGAGCAGGCCGGCGACGAGGAGGCGCGGATCGACGCGGTCCGCGCCCGGCTGAAGGTCCGCCCGCTGGAGCTGCCCCTGACCGAACGGCTGCGGCTCGGCGCCCTCGCCGTCTCCCTCGGTGGCACCGGGCGGCCGCTGGTGGCGTTGTGGGGGCACAAGTGGCGGGTGGACGCGGCGTTCGAGGTGGGCACGATGCCCGTCGTCGACGCCGAGCTGGCCGGGATCGCCGCACTCGCGACGACGACCCGGCTCCCCCTGGTCCGCTGGCACTGCCTGCGGCTGCAGGCCTCCCTCTCGGCCTACCGCGGCGCGTTCGCCCGGTCCCGCGAGCTGAACCGGCTCGCCTCGGAGCTCGCCGGGTCCGAGCTCGCCGAAGACCGGTCCACGGTCGGCCTGACCTTCGCGTTCGCGCTCCAGCTCGCCCTGATGGTCGGCGACCCGGGTGAGCTGCCCGAGGGCTACGAGGAGCTGCTGGCGATCGCGCCGCCGTTGCCGATCACGCTCATTTCGCAGCCGCTGTCGGCCCTCGTCCTCGGCCGGCGCGACGAGGCCCAGGCCGGGTACGACGCCCTGCGCCCCCTGCTGCGCGACCCCGACTTCCTCGGCCACACACCCGGCGTCGGCGTCAACCTGGTGCCGTTGCTGGAGGAGTTCCGCGACCTCGAAACGGCGGAGTGGCTGGCCGAACGGTTCGACGGCGAACCCCCGTTCGCCTCGGGCGGCGCGGGCACCTTCTGCGGCGACTGCTCCAGCAGCTGGTCAGCCCGCCTGGCCGCGCTGCTGGACCGCCACGACGAGGCCGTCCGGCTCTTCGAGGAGTCGATCGCGTGGGACACCCGCCTGGGCGCCCGCCCGTACGTGGTCCACAACCGCGTCCGGCTGGCTTCGGTGCTCCTGACCGGCGGCGACGTGCAGCGGGCGGAAACCCTGGCGCGCCAAGCCGCGGAGGAGGCCCGCAGGCTGGGCATGCCCGGCTGGCTGCGGGACGCCACGGCGTTGCTGGACCGCACCCGGCCGGCCGCCGACCCCCTGACGGGTCGCGAGCGCGAGATCGCCACGCTGGTCGCGGAGGCGCTGAGCAACCGCCAGATCGCGCACCGGCTGGTGCTGTCCGAACGCACGGTGGAGAGCCACGTCCGCAGCGTGCTGGCCAAGCTCGGGCTGGCGAACCGGACGGAGATCGCGACCTGGGTGCACCGCCGCGAGCGGACGTAGACCGTCCACAGTGGACCTCTTGAATCCGGAACCCCTGAATCCTGGGTCCCCGGTGTGAACCGCTGTGAGAACGCTGTGGATCGGTCCCGGCGAGATGCCGACCCGGCGCCGCTGTGGTGATCTGGATCGGTGGCGAACAAGTTTCTCCGGACCGCGGTCCTCGCGGCCGCGTCGTTGCTGGTCCTGGGGACCGGCGTGGCCGTCGGCGCGAACTCGACCGCCGACGACGCCTACGCCGCAGCCGCCCCGATCGCCGCGCCGGTCACCGCGCCGCCGCGGGTCGCCGCCGCGCCTGCCCCGGCCCCGGCGGTGTCGCCGGTCGGTGCGTTGTTCGCGAACGGGAGCCACTTCTGCAGCGCGAGCGTCGTGCACTCCGACGCCGGTGACCTCGTCCTCACCGCCGCGCACTGCGTCAAGGACGGGATGACGTTCGCGCCCGGTTACCACGACGGTGTCGCGCCGCTCGGAATGTGGACCGTGACGGACGTGGCCGTCGCGGACGGCTGGAAGTCGTCCGCCGATCCTGATCTCGACTTCGCGTTCCTCACCGTTTCGCAACCGGGAAACACGGCGTCGGTGGAAAGCCTGGCCGGCGCCGACACCCTGGGAATCGCTCAGGGATTCGACCACGAAATCACTCTTACGGGCTACCCCGACACGACCGATTCCCCGGTCGTCTGCACCGGTCGGACAACCCGTTCGGACACTTATCAGCAACGCGTCGCGTGCCCCGGTTTCCCGGACGGCACCAGTGGCGGGCCGTGGGTCACGAATGGCGTAGTCATCGGCGTGATCGGCGGTTACCAGCTCGGCGGCGACACCCCGGACGTCTCCTACAGCGCCTATTTCGACGACGACGTCCAGAAGCTTTACGCGTCGGCCAACGGCTGAACGCGAACCGGGCCCGCGTCCCTGGCGGAGGACGCGAGCCCGGGTCGACCCCTCGTGAACCCTCAGCAGGTCACGATGAGCCCGGTGAGCGCCGAGCACGTCTTCGACGCGCTGTCGTTGGCACTGGTCGGATCCGCCGGCGAGCTGGTGGTCTTCTGCACCGACGTGGTGTACGAGCCGAGGGCGAGCAGGCCGCCGTTGACCGAGAACTTCGCCGTGGCCGACGCGCCGGAAGCCAGCGACGCGACGTCACAGTTCAGCGTCCGGGTGGTGCCGACGTGGGCACACCCGGTCGAGCTGCCGTACGAGAGGCCCGGCGCATACGTTGCGACGACCCGGATCCCGGACGCGGCCGACGGGCCGGTGTTCGTCACGGTCAGGGTGTAGTCGATGCGCGCGTTGAGCCCGCCGTGGCCGGTCGCGGCGAGCGCGACCTTGACGTCGGCGATGGTCGACGGGTTGCCGATCGTGATGACCGGGCCGTCGAGGGTCTCGAACGCGTAGTTGTCGCCGACGAACTGGTGCTGCAGCGTGAACGAGCCCGGCGCGGCGGTGTCCTTGACGCGCAACGTGAACGTCGCGGTCTTGGTGCCGCCCGCGGCGAGGTCGCCGAACGCCGCGCGGTAGCTGCTGCCTTCCCGGAAGCAGCCGACCTCGGTCGTGCCGGCGCAGCCCACGACGTCCGCGACGTCGGTGATCGGCGTGGGCGTGCCGTAAATGGCCGCCTTCGCGAATGTCACCGTGAAATCTTGGGGGTTGTAAACCGTTTCCGAGACAGTGAAAGTCTGTCCCGGCAGCACCGTTGTCGGGCTGACTTCGACAGAACTGGTGGGCGGGGCCGCGTTCGCGGCGGGCGCCATCGCGATGAACGCGGTGGCCAGTGCGGCCACCGAAGACAGAATCGTTGTCCGTCGCCAGCTTCTTCGCATAGTGGTGTTCTCGCCGTTCAGTCGGGGAATGCCGCTCTGACAATGCTGCTGTTCAGTCGTCGCGTCCCCGGAATTCGTTACCGCCATCCGGCGGCGCCCCGGCACCACCGTCAGGACGGACGCCAGCGGCCGTTCATCTCACCCGGGCGCGGCGGTGGACCCGGCAGATCCGGGCCGTCACCCGACTCCAGCCCTTCGACGAGCATGGCGAGGTACCGCCGCCGCAGCTCGCTGGTCCGCACCGGATCTTCGACGCGGATCGCCGCGCAGCACTCGAGGATCATGCCGACGTCCTCGGTGACGGCGTCGCGGCGCAGGCGCCCGCTCTCGCGCGCGCGGTCGACGAGCCCCGCGGCGAGCTCGTTCGCGCGGCGGGCGTCCATCCCCATCTCGTCCGTCGGGGTGAACGTGCCCGCGAGGTGGACGGTCAGCGAATGCACGTCGGCCTCGACGACCCGGCCGAGGAAACCGGTGAGCGCCGCCCAGCCGTCCGGTTCCACCTCCGACGCCTCGGCTTCCGAGATGAACCGGCGGAGACCGTCGTGGCAGAGCCGGCAGAGCAGGAACTCCTTGCTCGGGTAGCGGCGGTAGAGCGCGCTGATCCCGACGCCGGCCCGCTCGGCGACGGCCGAGATCGGGGCCTTCGGATCCAGCAGGAAGACGTCACGGGCGGCGTCGAGGATGACGACGTCGTTGCGGGCGGCCTGGCCACGGCGGCCGGGCAGGGCGGTCTCGGGCATGAACCGAGGATAGCACTGGAACGGATCGTTCCGCTCTGCTATCGTACGGAACGAAGCATTCCGTTCCAGCGTTCTCGAGGAGTAGCCATGACGGTCCCCGCCCTTCGCCCGTTCCGCGCCGAAGTCCCGCAGTCCGCCCTGGAGGACCTGCGGGCGCGGCTCCAGCGCGCCCTCTGGCCGGACGACCTGCCCGCCGAGTACGGCGTCACGAACGAGCGGGTCCGCGCACTGGCCGAGTACTGGCTGGAGAAGTTCGACTGGCGGGCCTTCGAGGCGCGGCTCAACGCGTACCCGCAGTTCGTCACGGAGATCGACGGCGAAACGATCCACTTCCTGCACGTCCGCTCGTCCCGCGCGGACGCGACCCCGCTGCTGCTGACCCACGGCTGGCCGGGATCGGTCGCCGAGTACCTCGACGTCATCGGGCCGCTGACCGAGCCGGAGTCACCCGAGGCGCCGGCGTTCCACCTGGTCGTCCCGTCGCTGCCGGGCTTCGGTTTCTCGGGCCCGGTCAAGTCCGCGGGCTGGGGCACGAACCGCACCGCGGCGGCGTGGGCCGAGCTGATGGAGCGCCTGGGTTACGAGTCGTACGGCGCGGCGGGCAACGACGCGGGCTCGATGATCTCGCCGGAGATCGGCAGGCTCGCGCCGGAGAAGGTCGTCGGCGTGCACGTCACGCAGCTGTTCTCGTTCCCGTCGGGCGACCCGGCGGAAATGGCGGACCTGAGCGAAGCCGACCAGGCCGGGCTGGCGCACCTGCAGTGGTTCTACGAGAACATGTTCTCCTTCAACCAGCTGCACAGCCAGCAGCCGCACACCCTGGCGTTCGCGCTCGCCGACTCACCGCTGGGGCTGCTGGCGTGGAACGCGCAGCTGTTCGGCGAACACCTCGACGCGGACTTCGTCCTGGCGAACGTCGCGCTGTACTGGCTGACGGGCACGGGCGGCTCGTCGATCCGCTTCTACTACGAAGACGCGCACACGACGTCGCACCCCTCGGAGCCGACCACGGTCCCGACCGCCCTGGCGATGTTCAAGGGCGACTTCCAGTCGATCCGCCGGTTCGCCGAGCGCGACCACGCGAACATCGTCAGCTGGAACGCCTACGACGCCGGCAGTGGCAGCGGCGGCCCGCGTGACGCGGCCGGGCACTACGCGGCGCACGAGGCGCCCGAGGTCCTGGTGGCCGACATCCGGCGGTTCTTCGCCGGCCTGTCCCGCACCTGGCCCGTCCTGGAGCAGGCCCACGCCGCGCTGCGCACGGCCGTCGCCGGAATCGACGACTGGTCTGCGCCGACCCCGTGCGCGGACTGGAACGTCACACAGGTCTTCCAGCACGCGGCGGGCGACCAGCTGGGCTACGCGGCGTCCATCACGGGCGAGCCGGGCCCGGACTTCAACCCGTTCGCCCCGTCGGGCACCCTCGCGGTCCCGGCGAGCGACTTCCTGGAACCCAAGCTGGCGGCGGCCAAGGCCGCGTTCGCCACGGTGACCCCGGACGCCACCGCGGTCCCGACCCCCCTCCCCCAGGGCGCACTGCCGGCCCAGGTGGCGGTAGGCGCGGCCGCCCTGGACGCGGCAGTCCACGCATGGGACATCGCAGTGGCCACGGGCGCGCGGTCGCCCCTGACCCCAGCCCTGGCGGCGGCGTTGCTGCCGGTGGCCCAGGAACTGGCGGAACCACTGCGAGGCTTCGCCTACGCCCCAGCACTGCCCACCGCCTCGGGCGACGACGCGGTGTCAACGCTGCTGCGCTACCTGGGCCGCGACCCGCACTGGACAGCCTGAACCCACCACGCCGCCGACCCTCCGGAGTCCTTGTGAGGCTTGGCAAACCGGCCCACCATGCTCCCACTCCGGCCGGTGTCGTTCCCCGCTCACCCCTGACCACAATCCGCACCAGCCAGCCCAAGCCCACCCCTCCACCACGGCGATCCTCCAGAGTCCTTGCAAGGCTTAGCAAAACAGGCCCACCTCGCCCCCACCGACCAGCTCGATCCCCGCACCACCACGACCCGCACCAGAACGAGACCCTGCTCCTCACCGAGGCAAAGCCGGGGAACCTTCCCACCGCGGTGAACCTCCCCACCCAGGTGGCGCGTTCCCTTCACCGATGACCGGCTCCTCCCCACGCCGGGCTGACACGAATTCGACTTCGACCGCCAAAAGCCCGGCGCCGGGCACGCACGAGATCCGCACCACCCCGCGAGCAGACCGATCCGTCTCAACCCCGCCGCTCGCCGTAGCCCGCGGCCGAAACCACCTCACCGCGGCGACTCCGCAACCGCGGCCCCGCTCCCTCACGGAGAAACCGGCCTCACCCCGGCGCCGAGGGTACCCGCAGTCGACACCGAACGGCGACCAGCCCAAGCAGCCTCAAGCCCACCCCTCACCGCGGCGCGCGGCCGAAACCGCCTCACCACAGCGAACTCCACGACCGGCCCTCACCCAGCGCCGGATGCACCCAAGATCGGCACCAACCCGCAACCGGTCCAACCAGCCTCAACCCCTCACCGCAGCGCGCAGCCGAAACCACCTCACCGCAACGAACTCCACAACCGTGCGACCCGCCCCCTCACCGAGAACCAACCTCACCCCGGCGCCGGATTTCGACCTCGACCCGCCAAACAGCCCCGAGCCGAGACCTCCCCTGGCGGCGAGACCAATCCAGACCATTTCGCGACAAACGCGCCCGTCACCCAAGCCCCATCCACAATGGACTCACCCAGGATGCCCCGTGCCGAGACAACACCCCCGAGCAACCGCCGAAAACCCGTTGCCCCGCAAGGAACCGCGATCCTAACCTCGATTCATGACGAACCGGCCCTTCCGTTGGGACCTCGTGCGTCCCGACCAGGTCGGGACGCTCCTCGACGACACCCAAGAACCCCGCCTCTGGTTCCTGCCCGCGCTCACCGATGCCACCGCCAAAGTCCTGGCCCGCTCCGGAAACGGCGAGCTGCACTTCGTCGGCCGCTCGCTCGACAGCATGCACGACCTGCTCGGCGGGGCCCTGGAACGCACCTCCTGGCACGACCGCGTCCACCAGCTGCCGATGTCCCTGAAACCCCGGCGGGACTTCACGACCCACGACACCGCACTGCTGCGGGAGCACCTCGCGGCCGCCGGGATCACGCCGCACCGGCTGGCTCGGGGGACGCGGCCCACCGTGTTCGTCGACCTTGTGCACGAAGGCGAAACCTTCACCGAGCTGTACCGGCAGCTGCGCCGGTGGATCGTCGAGGACCGGGAGGCCTGGCCGGTGATCCGGCGGAAGCTGCGGTTCCTCGGCGTCACACCCCGCCGGCTGTCCTGGCGGTGGCGGGACGACGCGGGCTGGCCGGCCGAGCTGCCGGCGGCCGCGGTCCGGAACGTTTCCCTCGACCGCGACGTCTGGTACTACTTCGGCGACCACCAGCCGAAGCTCACGCCGTCGTTCCCGCGGCAGCGGTGGACCGACGAGAGCGTCCGGACTCCCGACCGCGGGAAGGCCACCCGGAGCGCCCTGGCCGAGGCGTTCGCGCTGGTCGACGCCGGGCGGGCGGCCCGGACGCGGGAGCAGCTCGTCCGGACCATGACGCGAGAGCCCGCGATGGCCGAGTCGTGGCTGCGCACGCTGGTCACCGAACTGCACTACTGACCGGCGGGTCAGCAGGCGGTACGGTGAGCCGCATGGCGCGGAAGGCGGTGTCGGTGCGGCGGGAGGAAATCGTCCTCGCCGCGCTCGAACAGGTCCGGGCGCGGGGCATCGCCGGGGTGCGAGCGGCCGACGTCGCCAAGGCGCTCGACGTCAGCACGGCCTTGATCTTCTACCACTTCGGCACGCTCGAAACCCTCATCATCGAGGCGTTCCGGCAGGCCGCCGAGAACAACCTCGCGGTCCTGCGCGGCGAGCTCGACCGTGGCGGCCCGGTCGGTGAACGGCTGCGGGCCGTCCTGGCGCTTTACGGCCCCAGCGAACCCGCCCACGGCTGGAAACTGTGGATCGAGGCGAGCGCCGCGGCGATGCGCGACACCCAGTTGCGTGCCGTCCTGCAGCGGCTGGACCTGCGGTGGCGGGACGCCGTCGTCGCGCTGATCGCCGAGGGGGTCGGGGCCGGCGAGTTCCGGTGCCCGGACCCGCACGGCGCCGCCTGGCGGCTGACCGCGCTGCTCGACGGGCTCGCGGTGCAGGTAGTCGCGCGTGAGGGCACCGTCAGCGCGGCGGACTGCGCCGGCTGGGTCGAGCAGGCGATGACGCACGAGCTGGGCTGCTACTGACCCACCGATCAGGAGGTGCGATGACCGAGCCGGGCTTGCTCGAGGTGGCGTGGACCGACCCCGTCACCGGGTGCCGGGGTTACCTGGTGATCGACCGCCTCGTCCGCGGCGTGGCCAGCGGCGGGCTGCGGATGCGCCGCGGCTGCACGCTCTTCGAGGTCCGCGGCCTGGCCCGGGGCATGACCCTCAAGGAGGGCCTGAACTACGACCCGGACGGCCGGTACGTCCCGCTCGGCGGCGCCAAGGGCGGCATCGACTTCGACCCGTACGACGACCGCGCCCGCGACGTCGTCGCGCGCTACCTGCACGCCATGCGGCCGCTGATCGAACGCTACTGGACCATGGGCGAAGACCTGGGGCTGCGGCAGGACGTCATCGACGGCGTGCTCACCGAGATCGGCCTGCTCAGCTCGGTGCAGGCGGTCTACCCGCTGCTCGAAGACCGGGAGGCGGCGACCGCGCGGCTCGCCGACGCGTTCCGGATCGAGGTCGGCGGCCTGGGGCTCGACGAGCTGGTCGGCGGGCTCGGCGTCGCGCAGGCCGCGCTCACCGCCCTGGAGCTGCTGGGACTCGACGGGCCGAACCGGGTCGTCGTGCAGGGGTTCGGCTCGATGGGCGGCGCCACCGCGCGGTTCCTCGCCGAGGCCGGGCTCCGGGTGGTCGGGGTCTCGGACGTCCGTGGTGTCGTCACAAACCCTGGCGGCCTGGACGTCGAGCACCTGCTCCGGCACCGCGACCGCTTCGGCGGCATTGACCGCGACCACCTGAAACCGGGTGACGAACTGCTGCCGCCGGAAGCGTGGCTGGACGTGCCGGCCGAGGTGCTGGTGCCCGCGGCCGTCTCCTACTGCGTCGACGCCGACAACCAGGTCCGGATCGGCGCGAAGCTCGTCGTCGAGGCGGCGAACATGCCGGTGACCGCGGACGCCGAGGAGCTGCTCGCCGCGCGCGGCATCCGCGTCGTCCCGGACTTCGTGGCCAACTCGGCGACCAACTCCTGGTGGTGGTGGACGCTTTTCGGCGACGTCGACGCGAGCGCCGACGAGGCCTTCGGGAAGGTCCGCACCCGCATGCGCGAGCTGGTGACCGGCATGTTCGACCGGGCGGCGCTCGACGACCTCGGCCTGCGTGCCGCCGCGCTGGCCCTGTCGGAGAAGAACCTCGAGGCCATCCAGGCCCGGTTCGGGTGACGGGAACGAATCGGCTCCGAAGATAGTTGAACGCTCTATGAAACTCGGCATCTACAGCTTCGGCGACCGGCCGCCGGACCCCCGCACCGGTGAGCAGCTCTCCGTGGCCCAGCAGCTGGCCAACACCCTCGAGCGGATCAAGCTGGCCGACGAGCTGGGCCTGTCCTTCTACGGCCTCGGCGAACACCACCTCGAGCAGTACGCCATCTCCAGCCCCGGCACGGTGCTGGCCGCGGCCGCGAGCGTCACGGACCAGATCACCCTCAGCTCCGCCGTCACCGTGCTGAGCACCGAGGACCCCGTCCGCGTCTACCAGCAGTTCACGACGCTCGACCAGCTCAGCCACGGCCGCGCCGAGCTGCTCGCCGGGCGCGGGTCGTTCACCGAGTCGTTCCCGCTGTTCGGCAACGACCTCGGCGACTACGACGACCTCTTCGAGGAAAAGCTCGCGCTGCTCCTGCGGATCGACCGCGAGGACCCGCTCACCTGGTCCGGCAAGTTCCGGCCGCCGCTCGACAACGTGCGGATCTTCCCCCGCCCGTACGGCAGGCGGCTGCGGATCTCGGTCGGCACCGGCGGCAACCCCGAGTCGTCGATCCGCGCGGGCCTGCTCGGCCTGCCCGTGGTCTACGCCGTGATCGGCGGCCGCCCGGAGCGGTTCGCGCCGCTGGTCGACCTGTACCGCCGGGCCGGCGAAGCGGGCGAGCACCAGCCCGAAGACCTGCACGTCACGATGAGCGCCATCGGCCTCATCGCGCCGAACTCGCAGGACGCCAAGGAGACGTTCTACCCGTACTGGCTCGAGACGATGAAGTACGGCGCGAAGGCCCGCGGCTGGGCCGTCCCGACCCGCGCCGAGTACGACTCCTACACCCACGACGCGCAGGCGTTGTTCGTCGGCAGCCCGCAGGAGATCGCCGATCGGCTGATCTCCGTCGGCCTGCTCACCGGCGCCGACCGGTACGCCCTGCAGATGGACTGGTCCGGCGTGCCGCACCAGGACGTCATGAAGGCCATCGAACTGCTCGGCACCGAAGTCAAACCGTTGGTGGAAAAGGAGTTCTAGACGTCGTTCGCGGCGATGTAGCCGAACGTCATCGCCGGCCCGATGGTCGAGCCCGCGCCCGCGTAGCTGTGCCCCATCACGGCCGCGCTGGCGTTGCCCGCGGCGTAGAGACCGGGGATGACCGAGCCGTCCGGGCGGAGCACACGCGCCCGGGCGTCCGTGCGCATGCCGCCCTTCGTGCCGAGGTCGCCGGGGACGAGCTTGAGCGCGTAGAACGGCGGCGCCCACAGCGGCGCGAGGCAGGAGTTGGGCAGCACCAGCGGATCCGTGTAGTAGTGGTCGTACGCGCTGGCGCCGCGTCGGAAGTCGCGGTCGACCCCGGCGAACGCGAAGCCGTTGAACCGGTTCACCGTGGACGTCAGCGCGGCCGGCGGCACGCCGATCGCCGAACCGAGCGCCGGGATGCTCGACGCCTTGAAGACCGCACCCGCGCTGTACCAGGCGTCCGGGAACGGGAGCAGCGGCAGGATGTCGCGGAACAGGTACTTGTTCCGGTAGCTCTGGTCGACGACGAGCCACGCGGGGATGTCCGGCGCCGACGGGTTCTTGTCGTACATCGTGTGCACGACGTCGCTGTAGGGCGCGGCCTCGTTGACGAACCGCTGCCCGGCCTGGTTGACGATCAGGCCGCCCGGCAGGGTCCGCTCGGCCAGGCAGAAGTACGGGTCGCCCGGGGTCGGGATGGCCGGGCCCCACCAGGCGTCGTCCATCAGGTCGAGCGCGGCGCCGGCGCGCTGCCCCGCGCGGTGGCCGTCGCCGGTGTTCTCCTTCGCACCGACCGTCCACGCCGTCCCGATCGGCTGCCGCTGGTACTGCGCGCGCATGGCCGCGTTGTGCTCGAACCCGCCCGAGCCGACGATCACGCCGCGGCGCGCCCGGATCAGCCCCTGCGGCACCAGAACCCCGGTGACCGCACCGTTTTCGACGTTCAGGTCGGTGAGCGGGGTGTTCAGCAGGACCGGGACGTTCGCGGCGAGCAACCCCGCCCGGAGCCCGGCGGCGAGCGCCTGTCCCATGGTGAGCGGCTTCTGCCCGGCGAGCGCGGCGGCCGTCCCCCGCGCGAGACAGGTGGCGGCGACGGCGGCGCCCTTGGCGTTCACCGCGGCGAGGTTCAGCCACTTGTAGTCCGCACTGAACACGACGAGCCCCGGCGGTGTCGCGAGGTACGCCGGGTTCAGGTTCGCCAGCTCGGCGCCGAGCAGGTTCCCGTCGAACTGGTCGGGCTCGATGGACCGCCCGTTGGGCAGGCCGCCCGGCAGCTCCGGGTAGTAGTCGCTGTAGCCCTCCATCCAGCGGAACCGCAGCGGGCTGTTGGCCATGACCGACGCGATCATCGCGGGTCCGTAACGCAGGAACGCTTCCTGGCGCGCGGCCGGGACGTCCGGGCCGACGACGGCGGCGAGGTACTGCGCGGCCTTCGCCGGGGTGTCCGGCACGCCGGCGGCGAGCAGCACGGGGTTGTTCGGGATCCAGATGCCCGCGCCGGAGCGGGCGGCGGACCCGCCGAACGTCGGTGCCTTCTCGACCACGACGACACTCAGCCCGCGCTTGGCCGCCGTCAGCGCGGCGGTCATCCCGGCCGCGCCGGAGCCGACCACGACGACGTCGTACTCCCCCACCAGCGTTGCCGCGCTTGCGGAAGACGTCGCCGCGAGCCCGGACGTGACGGCGAAGCCCACGCCCGCCGCGGTGCCGCGCAGGATCTGGCGGCGGGTCAGGTCGGCATCCATGGCGCACTCCTCGCTCGCGGAACGGCGAAGGTCATGGTGTCGGCACCGGCGGAAAACTGAAACATGTTCTACCCGCTTGGAGCAGCCTCGAACCGCTCGAATGGACCGGTGGCGCCAACCGGTGACGACATTCGGCGCACGGACACCTAAGTTGACGGCACCCTCATCTTCTGGCTAACTTGAGATCAGTCTCAAGTTTCTCTTCGAGGAGGTTCTCTTGTCGAAAGTGCTCGCCGTCCTGGGTGCCGGTCCCGGGCTCGGCCTGTCGATCGCGCACCGGTTCGGCCGCGAAGGCTTCACGACGGCGCTGGTCTCGCGCTCCGGCACGCGGCACGCGGCCTACCGCGCGTCGCTCGCCGAAGCCGGCGTCACCGCGCACACGTACACCGCCGACGTCACCGACGAAGCCCAGGTCCGCGCCGTCCTCGCGCGCATCACGGCCGAAGCGGGCGAGATCGACACCGTGTACTTCGGCCCGGCCGATCTCGGCGTCGGCGCGGCGATCGCCCCGCTGACCGAAGCCGGGGCCGAGAACCTGCGTGTGCCGTTCGAGTCGATCGTGCTCCCGGCCGCGCAGCTGACCCAGGCGGTGCTGCCGCGGATGCTGGAGCGCGGCACGGGATCGCTGCTGTTCGCCGGCGGCATCAGCGGCAAGTACCCGATCCCGCTGCTCGGCAGCTTCGCCCCGGCGGCCGCGGCGCTGCGCATGTACGTCCTGACGCTCAACGCGGCCCTGCGCGACAAGGGTGTCTACGCCGGCACGCTCACCATCGGCGGCGTCATCGAGCGCGGCGACATCCACCGCATGTTCGCCGAGCAGGCCCCCGAGTCCATGCCGGGCACACTGGACCCCGACGACATCGCCGAGCGCGCGTGGAACCTGTACGCCAAGCGCGACGAGGCCGAAGCGGAGTTCAACGCGCTGGTCGCCTAATCTGGCGATCATGTACACACCTGGGGAACGGAACCGCTTGCGGGACAACCTGATCGAGGCCGCCCGCGCGGATGAGCGTGTCACCGGGGCCGCGCTCACCGGTTCGGCCGCGCTCGACGCCGAAGACGCCTGGTCGGACATCGACCTCGCCTTCAAGACGACCGCGCCCGAGCCGGTGCTCGCGGACTTCACCGCGCTGATGTACCGCGAACACGGTGCGCGGCACCACATGGACGTCGTCTTCGAACGGACGGTGTACCGCGTGTTCCTGCTGGAGAACACCCTCCAGGTCGACCTGTCCTTCTGGCCCGCGGCGGACTTCGGCGCGACCTCACCGAAGTTCCGGCTGCTCTTCGGCACCGCGAACGAGCGCGAACAGTCCCCGCCGGCGGACGCGCGGCGACTGGTCGACCTGGCGTGGCTGCACGCACTGCACGCGCGGTCGAGCCTCCACCGCGGCCGCGCCTGGCAGGCCGAGTACATGGTCGGCCGGGTTCGCGACCACGCCCTCGCCCTGGCCTGCGTGCGGCACGACCTGCCCGCGGGCGAGGGACGCGGCCTCGACCAGCTGCCCGCGGCGGTCCTGGCGGAGTTCGAGACGACCCTCCCGCGCGGACTCGACGACCTCGCGCAGGCTTTCCGCGCCGTCATCGAACTCCTGATCGCCGAGACCGAACAGGTCGACGCCGAACTGGCCGGACGGCTGGCGCCACTGCTACGCGCGTTGTCGTCCTAGGTACGCGAGTTCCGGGTGCGCGGCGACGTACCCGTCGAGCAACCGGCGCGCCACGGATACTGAGTCGACCAGCGGGTGCAGGGCGAACGCCCGCAGCGCCGCCTCCCGCGAACCCGTCGTCGCCCCTTCGATCGCCGCCCGCTCGACGGCCTTCACCGACGTCACCAGGCCCAGCGCGTGGTCCGGGAGCGGCCCGGCGCCGAGCGGGCGCGCGCCGCCGGCGTCGACCGCGCACGGCACCTCGACGACCGCGTCCGCCGGGACGCCCGGGAGCGCGGATCCGTTGCGGACGTTGAGGATCAGCGTGGTCCGCTCGCCGCGGGCGAGAGCCCGCATCAACGCCAGCGCGACCTTCTCGTAGCCGCCACCTTCGAGATCCTCGCGCTCGCCTTCGCGCGTCTCGGCCATGTACGTCGCTTCGCGCTCCAGACGCGTGCGATCCCACGACGCCAGTGACGGTTCCGCGTAGAACGAGCGTTGCTGCTCCAGCAGGAACGCTCCGCGGGAATCCGTGCCGACGGCCTCCCGCGCGAAGTAGTAATAGTGCAGGTACTCGTTCGGCACGGCGCCCAGCGCGCGCAGCCAGTCCGCGCCGAAGAGCTTGCCCTCCTCGAACGACTCCAGTCCGTCCACATCGGACAGCAGGCGCGGCAGGACGTCCTCGCCACCAACGTGCACGGCCCGCAGCCAGCCGAGGTGGTTCAGCCCCGCGTAATCGAACCGCGCGTCCACCGGGTCGACGCCGAGGGCGCGCGCCACCCGGCGGCAGAGCCCGACCGGCGAGTCGCAGATGCCGATCACGCGCTCGCCGAGCACCCCGGCCATCGCCTCGGTGACCATCCCGGCCGGGTTGGTGAAGTTGATGACCCAGGCCCGCGGCGCCACCTCGGCGATCGTCCGGGCGAGCGCGACGGCGACGGGGACCGTCCGCAGCCCGTACGCGATTCCGCCCGCGCCCACGGTTTCCTGCCCCAGCACGCCTTCCGCGGCCGCGACCTGCTCGTCGAACCGGCGCCCGCGCAGCCCGCCGACCCGGATCGCGGAGAACACGAAGTCCACATCGGACAGTGCGTCGCGCAGGTCGGCCGTCGTCCGCACCCGTGGCGCTCCGGCCACACCCCGGGCCTGCTCGGCGAGGACCCGTTCGATCGCGGCGAGGCGCCCGGCGTCGACGTCGTGCAGGACCAGCTCGGTGACGTCGCCCCCGGCCAGCAGGGCGCCGTGCACCAGCGGCACGCGGAACCCGCCGCCGCCGAGCAGCGCCAGCCTCACCGCAGCACCTCGACGCCGGCTTCACCCAGGGCCGCACAGGTGGGTTCGTCGGCTCCGGCGCTGGTCACGACGACGTCGAGGGCGTCCGGCCCGCACACCTTCGCCAGCCCGGTGCCGGGGAACTTGCCCGCGTCGGCGAGCAGCACCACGCGGTCGGCCGCGGCGACCATCGCCCGCTTCACCGGCACCTCGACCACGGTCGAGTCCATCACCTGGCCGTCACACCGGACCCCGCTCGTGCCGAGGAAGACGGTGCCGGCGCGCACCTGGCGCAGCGCGTCCTCGGTGAGGAACCCGACCATCGAGTGATAACTGCGGCGCACCACCCCGCCGAGCAGCACGAGCTGGACGTCTTCGGCGTCCTTCAGCTCCTCGTAGACGGCGAGGCTGCTGGTGATCACGGTCAGCGCGCGGTCGCGCAGGTGCCGGGCCAGCCGGTGCGCGGTGGTGCCGATGTCGAGCAGGACGGTGTCACCGTCGGCGACCAGTTCGGCCGCGCGCCGGGCGACGGCGTCCTTGGCGTCGGCGCGTTCGGCGGCGACCTGCGCGAACGGCTCGTCGTCCTCCGCGCACGCGACCGCGCCGCCGTAGACGCGGGTCAGCCGGCCTTCGCGATCGAGTTGCCCCAGGTCACGCCGCACCGTCGCCGGGCTGACGCCGAGCCGCTCGGCCAGCACGCCGACCGGCGCCGGCCCCTCCGCACGCAGGGTCCGCAGGATCAGGTCGTGCCGGCGCTGGGGCAGCATCCGGCGACGATAGCAGTCAAACTCGCTCATCACACGGACGAGTTTGAGCGGCTCTTGCAAAATCTGCGCGACTCAAGCAGTGTCGTGCGCAACCTTGCGCAGTGCTGGGAGGCGCCCGTGCCGGCTGAACCCGACGTCGACGTCTTCCTGTCCGGTCTGCTGTTCTTCGACCTCGTCTTCACGGGGCTGGAAAAGCCGCCCGCGCCGGGTGAAGAGGTGTGGACGGGCGGCATGGGCTCGGGGCCGGGCGGGATCGCGAACTTCGCCGTCGCGCTCAGCCGCCTCGGACTGCGGACGTCGCTGGCGGCCGCGTTCGGCACCGACGTCTACGGCCGCTACTGCTGGGACGTGCTTTCGCGGCAGGAGCACATCGACCTTTCGCACTCACAGCAGTTCCCGCGGTGGCACTCCCCCGTCACCGTCTCGCTCGCCTACGCCGGCGACCGCGCGATGATCACCCACGGCCACCCGCCGCCGGTGCCCGTCGCGGAGCTGGCCGGCTCGCCGCCGTCGAGCCGCGCGACCGTCGCGCACATCGGGCTCGACACCGCCGAGTGGGTCCACACGGCACACCAGTCCGGCAGCCTGGTGTTCGCCGACGTCGGCTGGGACCCGTCGGAAGCCTGGTCGCCCGCCCTGCTCGACCAGCTCGCGTGCTGCCACGCGTTCCTGCCGAACGAGATCGAAGCCATGCGCTACACCCGCACGGACACCCCCGAAGCGGCGTTGTCGACGCTCGCCGACCTCGTGCCGATCGCCGTGATCACCCGCGGCGGCGCGGGTGTGCTGGCCGTCGACAGCACCACCGGCGAGACGGCGGACGTGCCCGCGCTGCCGGTCGACGTCCTCGACGCCACCGGCGCGGGCGACGTCTTCGGCGCCGGGTTCGTCGCCGCGACGCTGACCGGCTGGCCGCTGGCGGACCGGCTGCGGTTCGCCAGCCTGACCGCGAGCCTGTCGGTGCAGCACTTCGGCGGCGCGCTCGCCGCGCCCGGCTGGCACGAGATCGCCCAGTGGCACGCGCGCACCCGGCGCCCCGACTACGCGTTCCTCGACGAGGTCCTGCCCGCCGACACCGAGACCGGCACCTCCCGCCGCGGCCCCGTGACGCTCGGCTTCGGCACCGAGGACGGCTGGGGGTAGCCGTGACGGATCGGACCGCGCGCTACACGGCATCCGGGCTGCGGACGTCGCTGCTCTCGGTGCCGGGCGCGGTCGGGGCCGAGGCGGTGGGGCTGCGGCCGATCGGCGAGGTGATGGGCTGCGTCGTCGAGCACGCCGGCGCCGACGATCCGGCGTCGACCCTGCGCCGCGGTTACGCCACCGCGATGGACCGGCTGCGCGCGGAGGCCCGGGCCCTCGGCGCGGACGGTGTCCTCGGCATCCGGTGCACGGTGACCCGCGCCACCCGGACGCTGCGGGAGTTCGTCGTGCTGGGCACGGCCGTCCGCGCGACCGGCGGCAAGCGGGCCGGCCGGGTCTTCACCACGAGCCTGTCCGGGCCGGACGTGGCGAAGCTCCTGCCCGCGGGCTGGGTGCCGGTGACGCTGGCGATCGGCGTCGACGGCGGCACGGTGCACGACATCGCCATGCCGGCCCACCCGGCCCGGGAGCTCGTGGCCCCGACGGAACTGGTGACCCGGGTCCGGGCCGCGGCCCGCGCGGAGTTCCTGGAGGTGGTGCGTGCTTCCGGGGCCGACGGCGGCCTGGTGTCCGCGACGACGCTGAGCGCCTGGGCCCTCGGCCCGACGGGCGCGGGGGCGGTGGCCGGTGTGTTCGGCACGGCGATCGCGCGCTGCCACGACGGTCCCGCGCCCCGGGACGCCCTCGCCGTCGTACCGCTGGATCGCCGTCCCTGACGCCGGAACCGTGCCACGATGGGACGCCCTCTTCCGGAGGAGGTCCGAGGTGCGTGAGTGGGACGGTCCCGACCGGCCGCCGCTCGCCCGCGACCCGGCGCCTCGCCACCGCCCGGGCCGGGCCAGGACGTCGCTGCTGAGCGTGGCCGGTGCGGTCGGCGCCGAGTCGGCGGGCTTCACGCCGGTCGGCGACGTCATGGGTGCCGTGGTGCACCAGGTCGGCTGGACCGGCCCGAGCCGCTGGGCCGCCGACCGGATCCGGGTGCTGGCGGATCTGCTGCGCCAGGGGTACGAAACCGCGCTCGACCGGCTCGAGGAGGAAGCGGCCGGGCTCGGCGCCGACGGCGTGCTCGACATCCGGCTCACGAGCACCTCGTTCGACGGCGAAGCGCAGGAGTACGTCGCCCTCGGCACCGCGGTCCGCGCCGGGACGAAACAACGGCTGCGGCGGCCGTTCACCACCGTCCTGCCCGGCCAGGACGTCGCCAAGCTGATGCAGGCGGGCTGGGTGCCGGTCCGCGTCGCGATCGGCGTCGACGGCCAGGCGATGGCCAACGCCGACTTCGGATTCGGCTACGCGCGGAGCATGCTCGCCGGAATCTACAACAACGCCGAGATCGATCTGCCCACCGCGCTCGCCACGAAGGTCCGGGCCGCGGCGCGGGCGGAGTTCGCCCGCGAGATCGGCGAGTGCGGTGCCGACGGCGGCATCGTCTCCGGCATGACCTTCGACCTGTGGCCGGTGGAGGACGTCGCGGCGGCGGCCATCGCCACCGTCACCGGCACGGCGATCGCCCGCTTCCGCGAAGGCCCCGCTCAGGTGGGCGCGCTCACGTTCCTGCCGCTGAACCGGGACCTTCCGGACTGATCACCCCGAGCCCGCCGCCCCGCGCGCGGATCCGTGCCACGATGGCGGAGAGAGACCGGCGAAGGAGGTCGCAGTGCCCGATTGGGACGGTCGTGGCCTGCCGCCCGTGGCGCAGGCCCGGGTCGACCGGTTCGCCGCCTCCGGGCTGAAGACGTCCTTGCTGAGCGTGCCCGGAGCCGTCGGCGCGGAGGTCGTCGGCTTCACGCCCGTCGGCGAGGTCATGGGCTGCGTTGTGCAGCAAGCCGGCTGGGTCGGGCCCGGCACCTGGGCCGCCGACCAGGTCAACCTGCTGTCCGGGATGCTGCGGCAGGGGTACGCCACCGCGCTCGACCGGCTCGCGCAGGAGGCGACCGCGATCGGGGCCGACGGCGTGCTCGGCATCACCGTCACCATCACCGCGCTCGACGAGTCGAACCAGGAGTTCGTCGCCCTCGGCACCGCCGTGCGCGCCGAGACGAAGCAGCGGCCGCGGCGGCTGTTCACCACCGACCTGCCCGGCCAGGACGTCGCCAAGCTGATGCAGGCCGGCTGGGTGCCGGTGCGCGTCGCGGTCGGCGTCGCCGGGCGCGCGCACTTCGACTACAACATGCAGAACCAGACCAACACCTGGGCCGGGAACACCGAGGTGGACGCGCCGACGAGGGTCGTCACCGAGGTCCGCGCCGCGGCCCGCGCCGAGTTCGGGCGCGCGATCCGGGACAGCGGCGCCGACGGCGGCATCGTCTCGGACATGCGGCTGCGGGCGTGGCCGGTCCAGGAGATCGGGGTGGTCGGGCTCGCGTCCGTCGTCGGCACCGCGATCGCCCGCTTCCACACCGGGCGCGCCGCCCCGACCAGCGCGCTCAAGATCCTGCCGTTGAACCGTTCCTGAGGAGGCTTCGTGACCACCGCGGACCCCGCCGAGCAGCACATCCCCGAGGATGCGATGCGCCGGCTCGCCGAGATGCGCCCCGGCCAGAAGACCAGCCTCTTCACCTCGGACCTGAGCGTCAACGAGTTCCTGCTCGTGCGCGAAGCCGGGTTCCGGCCGCTCGGGCTCGTGCTCGGGTCGAGCATCTACCACGTCGGTTTCCAGATGGGCCGGTGGAACAAGAACCAGGAGCTGGACCGGCTTTCGCAGGCGATGTACCACGCCCGCGAGCTCGCGATGTCCCGGATGGAGGCGGAGGCGGACGTGCTGGGCGCGGACGGCATCGTCGCGGTCCGGCTCGAGATCGAGTTCAAGGAGTTCGGCAGCGACCTCGCCGAGTTCATCGCGATCGGCACCGCGGTGAAGGCCGACGAACCCGGGGAATGGCGCAACAACACCGGGAAGCCGTTCACCTCCGACCTGTCCGGGCAGGACTTCTGGACGCTCGTGCAGGCCGGGTACGCGCCCCTGGGCATGGTGATGGGCACCTGCGTCTACCACATCGCGCACCAGCGGTTCCGGCAGATGATGGGCAACATCGGGCAGAACGTCGAGATCCCGCAGTACACCGAGGCGCTCTACGACGCGCGCGAGCTCGCGATGTCGCGGATGCAGACCGAGGCGGAACAGCTCGAGGCGGAAGGGATCGTCGGCGTCCAGCTGCTGTCGCTGCCGCACCGCTGGGGCGGGCACACGACGGAGTTCTTCGCCATCGGCACCGCGGTGAAACCGTTGCGGGAGGACCACCACATCGCCAAGCCGCAGCTCGTGCTGCCGCTCACCGACTGATGGCCGGCGCGGAGCTGGAGTTCCACCTGCTGGTCGCGGCACTGCGCACCGACCGGGCGGACGTCGAGTCGTACCACCGGGTCCTGTCGGAAACCCTGGGTGACGCGCTTCCGCCGGGCATGGTCGAGGTGTCGCGGCACAAGACGTTCGCCGACCGGGTGGCGGGCCGCGACGGACAGGTGGTTTCGGTCCAGGTGAGCACGCCGGACCGGGTTCTGGTGCTGAGCGCGGGTAAGCACGGCGGTGTGACGGCGGAGATCCGCCAGGTCGTGCGCGGCGTGGTGATCAGCCGCAAGGAAGCCGCGGTGGACGACTGGCTGGCGGCCCTGGCCCAGGAGCTGACCACGCTGGCCGAGAAGGACGCGAAAGCACGGGACGCCCTCTCGCGCCTCCTCGGCGGCTGAGCCTCGCCGTCTGGCCGGGCCGCCCGTGTCGCTAGGCTGCCGGGACCATTCAGCGAGGAGGGTCTCACGGTGAAGCTGCTGGTCACGGGCGGTGCGGGCTACATCGGGAGCGTCGTCACCCGCGCGCTCCTGGCGTCCGGGCACGAGGTGGAGGTGCTGGACGACCTGTCGACCGGGCACCGCGCGAGCGTGCCGGACGGCGTGGTGTTCCACCAGCTGTCCGTGCACGACGTGGCTTCGGTGCTGACTCCCGAAGCGGGCTTCGAAGGCGTGCTCCACTTCGCGGGGCGGATCGAGGTCGCGGAGTCCGTGGCCCGGCCGGACCTCTACTGGGACGTCAACGTGCGCGGCTCCCTCGCGCTGCTGGAGGCCGCTCGCGCGGCGGGCGTCCGGCGCCTGATCTTTTCGTCGACCGGTTCGATGTACCGGGGTGAGGGCGACGAGAAGCTCGCCGAGACCGCCCGGGTGGAACCGCGCAATCCCTACGCGGCCAGCAAGCTCATGGTCGACCTGATGTTGTCCGCGGAAGCCGCGGCGTTCGGCCTCGGCGCGACGAGCCTGCGCTATTTCAACGCGGCGGGCGCGGTCGGCGAGCTCGGTGAACGGCACGACCCGGAGAGCCACCTCATCCCCATCGTGCTGCAGGTCGCGGCCGGCAAGCGCGAGCGGCTGCAGATGTACGGCAACGACTACCCGACCCCGGACGGCACCTGCGTGCGGGACTACATCCACGTCGCGGACCTGGCCACGGCGCACGTTCTCGCGCTGGAAGCGATCGAGCCCGGCCGGCACGAGATCTACAACCTGGGCAACGGCAACGGCTACACCAACATGCAGGTCGTCGACGCGGCTCGCGAGGTCACCGGGCACCCCATCCCGGTGGTGCTCGCCCCGCGGCGCGAAGGCGACGCGGTGAGCACCGTCGCGAGCAGCGAGAAGGCCCGGAAGGACCTGGGCTGGCAGCCCGCCCGTCCCGAGCTGCACGACATCGTCGCCGACGCCTGGACCTTCCACACCCAGCACCACTGACGTGGAGGGGCAAGGCCCGGACACCTTGCCCCCCAAGGCTTTCCGTCAGCTCAGCACCCGGCCCAGGAAGCCGCGGATGTAGCCGGCGATGGCGTCCAGGTGGGTCTCCAGCGCGAAGTGGCCCGCGTCTAGCAGGTGGATCTCCGCGTCGGGCAGGTCGCGGGCGTACGCACGGGCGCCGTCGGCGATGAAGATCCCGTCGTTGCCGCCCCAGACCGCCAGCACCGGCACCTGGCTGGTGCGGAAGTACTCGTGGAACTTCGGGTACAGCCCGATGTTGTGGTGGTAGTCCGCGAGCAGCGCCATCTGGATCTCCGCCGCGCCCGGCCGGTCGAGCAGCGCCTGGTCGTGGATCCAGACGTCCGGGCTGACCAGCTCCGGGTCGGGCGAGCCGTCGAGGTACTGCCCCTTCGTGGCCTCGAGGGTGACCATCGCGCGCAGGTCGTCCTCGGTCAGGGTGCCGGCGGCGAGCTTCTGCGGCAGGCCGGCGCCGAGACCCTCGACGTAGGCGTTGCCGTTCTGGGTGACGATCGCCGTGACGCGGCCGGGGTTCGCGGTCGCGATCCGCAGGCCCACCGGTGAGCCGAAGTCCTGGATGTAGAGCGCGAACTCCGTCAGGCCCAGCTGGTCGAGCAGGCCGAGGGTGAGCTCGGCCAGCGCGTCGAAGGTGTAGCTGAACTCGCCGACCGGCGGCGCGTCGGAGGCGCCCGCGCCCAGGTAGTCCGGGGCGACGACGTGGTAGCGGTCGGCCAGGGCCGGGATGAGGTGCCGGTACATGTGCGAGCTCGTCGGGAACCCGTGGAGCAGCACGATCGTGGGTGCGTCGGCGGGTCCGGCCTCCCGGTAGAAGAGCCGGTGCCCGTTGACGGTGGCGTAGCGGTGGTGCACGGCGACCATGGTCACTCCCTCGAACGTCTCATGGATACCTTCCTATTTATCCATGAGACGAGGTACGCTGTCAACGGGTCGGGGAAACTGGAGGCCGGACTCGGGAGGCGAACGTGGTCATTGCGGCACCCGGCGAGGAACGCTCACTCGCGCTGGCACTGGTCAACACCCGGCGGGTCGGCGACGCCGACGACCTCGACGACCCCGGCACCTGGCTCCACGCGCACGGGTTCCGGGTGACGGCGGTGGACGACGTCACGTCGTTGACGGACCTGCGGGCCGCGGTCCGCGAGCTGCTGGCCGCCCTGGCCGAGGACCGGGCCCCGGCGGCGGACGCCGTCGGCACGGTGAACGCGGCCGCCCGCGCCGACTCCGCCGCACCCCAGCTCACCTGGGACGGCGGCCCGCGGCGCGGGTGGCGCAGCACCCGGCCGGGCAGCCTCGACGAGGCCGTGGCCGCACTGGCCCGGGACGCGATCGACGTCGTCGGCGGCGACCTCGGGCAGCTGGTGCACCCCTGCGAGGCGCACGGCTGCGTCCGGTTCTTCCTCCGCGAGCACGCCCGCCGCCGCTGGTGCTCCACGACGTGCGGCGACCGGGTCCGCGCCGCGCGGCACCAGCGTCTGGTGGTCGAGCGGCGTACGGTGTGAGCCCGCCGACGAAGGGACGCCCGATGGACTGGACGCTCGAAGTGGTCATCGTGCCGGTGTCCGATGTGGACCGCGCGAAGGCGTTCTACGCCGACCAGCTGGGTTTTGCCCTCGACCACGACACGGCGCCGGCCGACGGCGTCCGGATCGTCCAGCTGACCCCGCCGGGCTCGGGCTGCTCGATCGTCTTCGGCCGAGGCGCGGTGCCGGACATGCCGCCGGGCTCACTCAAGGGGCTGCAGCTGGTGGTCAACGACCTGCCGAAGGCCCACGCGATCCTCACCGAACGCGGCGTCGCGGTCAGCGGGATCCAGGTCCACGGCATGGGCACCTGGGACGGCGAAGCGGACTTGAACAACGTGGGTTTTGTGCACTTCGCCGACCCCGACGGCAACACCTGGACGATCCAGCAGATCACCGCGCGCGGCTAGTCGACGAGGGCGCCGCAGCTGATGTTGACCGTGGACGCCGTCATCGAGCGGGCCCGGTCGGACGCGACGAAGGCCGCGACCGCGCCGACGTCGGCCAGTGTGGCCGCGCGGCCCAGCATCGTCTGGCCGTTGATGCTGTCTTCGACCACCTGGCGGGCGTCGAAGTCCGCGGGAAGCGTCTCCGGGATGCCGCCGGTCCGCAGCGTCACCGCGCGCACGCCGTGCGGACCCAGCTCGGCGGCGAGCTGGCGGCGCATGGCCTCGAGGGCGTGGAAGGCGACCTGCAGCCCGCCGACGGAGAACTCGCGCACGGGATCACCCGCGCCGCCGAAGAACAGCACGACCCCCGACCGCTGCTTGATCATGTGCCGCGCGGCGGCGCGTGCGGTGAGGAAGTTCGTCCGCACGGCGGTCACCACGGGCTGCTCGTAGTCGGCGAGCGACATGTCGACCAGCGGCGTGCCCTGCACGTCACCGTGGTTGATGAGGTTGAAGGAGACGTCGATCCCGCCCCGGGCGGCGACGGCGTCGGCGTGCTCGTCGACGGCCCGCTCGTCCAGCGCGTCGACCGACGCGGTCTCGGCCGACCCACCGGCCGCCCTGATCCGCTCGGCGACCGGCTCGAGACGGCCGAGCGACCGCCCGGCCAGGAAAACGTGGGCGCCTTCCTCGGCGAAAGCACTGGCCACGGCACTGCCGATCCGGCCGCCTCCGCCGTAGACGATGGCGTTCTTGCCGGCGAGCAAGGTCATGAGTACCTCCAGGGTTCGGGTGCGTTCACCCCTGCGTCGAACGAGCCGGGCCGGATTCGACAGCTCACGGCCGCGGGACGCCCATCGGGTTCGGTACCGGGACCAGGCCCGTGTCGACGACCGCGCGGCTCAGCGGGACCGCCAGCTCCACTACCCGCGCCACCCCCGCCTCGCCGAGGGCCTCGACCGGGGCCGCGGCCAGGCGATCCGTGTCGTCCTCGACGCCGCGGCGCAGCGCCAGGCCGGCGTCGGTCAACCGGCCGCCGGCGTCGAGCACGCCCCGGTCCCGCAGGCCGTCGACCGCCTGCGTCCAGTCCTCGTCGGACCAGCCACGGTGGGGCTGGACGTCGTCGCGGCCGATGACGCCGTCTCCGATATGGGTGAGCGTGGTCTCCAGGCCGGAGAGCCCCGCGTGCACCGCCGCCAGGACGTGGCCGTCACCGCGGTGCTCGCGCAGGATCGTCGCGGCCAGCCAGAGCCGGCCGAGCACACCGGACGGGCGAGGCACGGCCGACCACGCCGCGGCCAGCGGACGGCCGTCGAACCGGCACGCGTCCGCCGCCCGCTCCAGCAACGAAGCCAGCTCCGCGGCGTCGGGCGCCACCCGGCCCAACGCCTCTTCGACGGCGGCAAGCCGCGTATCGAGGACGTCGGACGGGGCGGCGAACGACCACGCGTCCGGCAGGGCCCGCGCGACCATCGCGGGGGCGAAGCCGAACAGCATCGACGTCGCCGCCGCCGGGCCGATCGGGCCCAGCGGCGCGAGACGTCCGGCGAAGTAGCCCATCCAGTAGCCCCGCAGGCCGACCGCCTTCGCCGCGGCCGCCGTCTCCGGCGCGAAGTACATCACGGCGTGCAGCGGCTCGACCGCGGCCCAGAGCCGGCGGGGCAACGTCATCGTGTGCTCCTCACGGGGTCAGCCGGTGCAGGTCGCGCGGGAACAGCGTGACCTCCCGGACGTTCGCGACTCCGAGCAGCCGCGCCGTCCACCTTTCCAGGCCCAGCGCGAAACCGCCGTGGGGCGGCATGCCGTGCGCGAACACCGCCAGGTAGTCGTCATAAGCGGCGACCTCGCCACCCAGCGCCGCGACGTAGTCCGCGTGCCGGTGCAGCCGCTGACCGCCGGTCACCAGCTCAAGACCACGGAACAGCAGGTCGAAGCTGTTCGAGTACGCGGGCCGCGCCGGGTCCGGGTGGGTATAGAACGGCCGTTTCGCCATCGGGTAGCCGGTGACGAACAGGAACTCCGACCCGTGCTCGCGCACCGCCCAGTCCGACAGCCACCGCTCGTCGGCGGGGGCCAGGTCGGGCTCGTCCTTCCCCAGCATCTCCTGGGCGTCGGCGAAATGCAGCTCCGGGATCGCGGCGGGCACCTCGGGGACGGCGACGCCGAGCGTCGCGACCGCCCCGGCCATCCCGGCGAGCACCTCCCGCAGCACGGCCATGACGTCGTGGTGGTCCTCGATGAACCCGAGCTCGGCGTCGAGGCTGGTGTACTGCGCCAGGTGGCGCGCGGTGTCGTGCGGCTCGGCGCGGAACACCGGGCCGACCTCGTACACCCGCTCGAACACCCCGGCCAGTGCCTGCTTGTAGAACTGCGGCGACTGCGCGAGGTAGGCCTGGCGGCCGAAGTAGTCGATGCCGAAGACGTTCGCACCGGACTCGGTGGCCGACGAGACGATCTTCGGCGTGTGCGTCTCGGTGAACCCCAGGCCGTCCAAAGTGGACCGGAACCCGGCGACGGCGGCCGCGGACACCGCGAACCGCGCCTTCAGCAGCGGATGCCGCAGCGCGACCGGGGCGTGGTCGAGGATCGTCGGCAGCGACGCGGACACCGCGGGCCGGTAGAGGTCGAACGGCGGTGGTGACGCCGGCTCTGACAGCTCCACCAGCGACGCCGAGGTCAGCTCGACGCCGCCGGGCGCGCGCGGGTTCGCCGTCACGGTCGCGTGCACCTCGACCACGGTCTCCTCCGGCGGTGGCACGGCGCCGGAGCGCAGCACGACCTGCGCGGTACCGGAGCGGTCCCGCAGCACGAGGAACGTGACGGATTTCAGGCGGCGACGGCGGTGTACCCAGCCGGCGACGCGGACGTGGGCGCCGACGTGCCGGGGCAGGTCGGCGGTCAAGGTTCGGGAGATCATCGTGGGCCCCTCGCAGGCGACGTGACCCCTTGGGAGTGCGGGCGATAAGGGAACTCGCGGTGCCACCGCACTTTCACCGTCCTGAGGGGCGGCCTCTTCGCGGCCCGATCACGGGGGCCGGCCGGCGGGGCATTTCCTCCCCGCACTCCGGAGGGTCTTCACCGCGGGGCACGGGACCGCCTTCCCAGCTGCCGGCGGCTCTCTGGACCCGTGCGCTCCCGGGGCTACTCGGCTCCATCAGCGCGTTGGCGGGAGGTTAGCCCGCTCGCGGCGAAGGGCGCGCGGCATTTTCGGGCGTGGCCGACGTCACGCCACTGTTGAATGAACGTTCAGTTGACAGTGCCCGAGGGCGGGCCTACCGTCGCTGTTGAATGAGTACTCAGTTAAGAGAGGACTTCTCATGACCGGCAAAGTCTGGTTCGTCACCGGCTCGTCGCGTGGCCTCGGCCGGGAGATCGTCAACGCCGCCCTGGAGCGGGGTGACTCCGTCGTGGCCACCGCCCGCGACCCGCGCAGCCTCGGCGACCTGCCCGCGGACCGCGCGCTGGCCGTCGCGCTCGACGTCACCGACGAAGCCGCGGCCGACCGGGCCGTCCAAGCCGCCGTCGAACGGTTCGGGCGCATCGACGTCCTGGTCAACAACGCGGGTTACGCCGACTTCGGGTCCATCGAGGACACTCCGGCGGCGCAGTTCCGCGCCCAGATCGAGACGAACCTGATGGGCGTGGTGACGGTGACCCGCGCGGCGATCCCGGTGCTGCGCGAGCAGGGCCACGGGCACATCATCCAGATCTCCACCGTCGGCGGCCGGATCGCGCCGGGGGTCGGCCTGGCCGCGTACTCGGCAGCGAAGCACGGCGTCGAAGGCTTTTCCGGGGTGCTGGCCAACGAAATGAAGCCGTTCGGGGTCAAGGTGACCATCGTCGAACCGGGCGGGTTCCGCACCGACTGGGCCGGGTCGTCGATGTCGTTCATCGAGCCGAGCGAGGCCTACCAGCCCGTGCTGAACCCGATGATCGAGCACATCCGCGGCCCCGAGCAGCTCGCCACCGGCGACCCCGCCAAGGCCGGCCGCGTGATCACCGAGCTCGCCGACCTGGCCGAGCCGCCGCTGCGGCTGCCGCTGGGTTCCGACGCCGTCATGCTGATCCGCGCCACCGACGAGGCCAAGATCGCCGAGATCGACGCGTGGGCCGAGACGTCCCGCCGCACCGACGCCGACGACGCCGAGCAGCGGGACTTCAGCAGCCTCGCGCGCAACTAGGCGCAGGACACGGTCGTGCCCGTCCCGGTTCCGGTGCCCTGGTAGCCGAACTCGATCGACTGCCCGGGTGCCACGGCACCGTTGAAGTCGACGTTCGTGAACCGGACCGTGCCGCTGTTCCCGCTGCGCCCGGCGTTCCACCCGGACGTGATCACCGCGCCGGCGGGCAGGCCGGCGGTGACCGTCCAGCCGGTGATCGCGGCGGCGCCGGCCGTGACACGCACCGTCGTGACGAACCCGCCCGTCCACTGGTTGATCGACGTCGTCGCCGTGCACCCGGCACCCCCGGGCGTCGTCGGCGTCGTCGGGGTCGTGGGCGTGGTGGGGGTCGTCGGTGTGGTGGGCGTGGTCGGCGTCGTGGTCCCCGAGTCGGTCAGGGTGGGCGTGGTCCAGTCGCGCCAGTCGGCCAGGTTCCCGGCCTTCTGGCTGGAGATCCGGAACGTACCGGCCGCATTACCCGTCTTGAGCAGGAACTTCTGGATGTTCTGCTGCAGCGGCGTCTTCCACTCGGACCGGGACGCGCAGTGCGTGCCGTCCGAGACGTCGGACCAGTAGCTGATGTTGCTCCCCGCGCCGAGCGCCTTGTAGACCTCCGCGCCGGCCAGCGCGGCCACACTGCCGGACCGTGCGCCCAGCCAGTCGATGTGCGGGTTCTCCATGACGAACAGCCCGCGCGGCGCGACCATCGCGACGAGTTCGTGCGTGTCCACCGGCAGCGCGGCCGGGTTTCCGGTGTACGCGCTGAACGCGTCGCCGAACCACGGCTGCTCGCCGTAGGCGTTGGACAGCGGCTGCGAGCCGCTTTCGCCGGGAATCCCGCGCAGGATCGGCACACCGGCGGTGCCCGACTCGATCGGCATGGTCAGCGCGATCCGCTGGTCGAACGCGCCGATCGCGAACGCGCTCTTCCCGTACCGCGAACAGCCGGTGACACCGAGCGCGTCCGCCTTGAGGACCGAGCCGCCGGACTGCTCGACGACGTCGATGAGCCGGCTCACGCCCCACGCCCAGGCCGCCAGCAGCCCGGTGCTGCTCGTCGCGCCGTAGAGGCTGTAGAACGCGCCCTGTTTGTTGTTCCGGGCCGTGCCTTCCTTGCCGACGGCGAGCGGGTCGTAGGTGATGACGGCGGCCCCGGCGGCTTTGATGGTGGCGGTGTCCGCGCCGAATCCGCCGACGACAAAAACGGCGGGGAACGGACCGGTGCCACTGGGCAGCTGGACGCCCGCGGAGAAACTCGCGCTCCGGCCGTTCTGCGTGACGTTCACGGTGATGTTCGTGCTCGAAACCGTGCCGGTGACACTCGCCGGTTTCGCGGGCTTCTCGCCGTAGACCGTGCGCTCGGCGAGCTTCTTGATCTCCTCGCGCCGGCACCGCCAGTCGCTCGTGGTGCTGATGCGCGTGCCGTCGATCCGCTTGAAGGGATCGGGAAGTTTGGCACTGGACGGCCATGAGCTCGGTATCGAGACCGCGCAGTCGGCCCCCTCGTCCTCGACCGCGGCGGCGGCCCCGGACGCGTTCGTGATCACGGCCGCCGACGCGAGCACGGTGGCGACCAGCAGGACAACCGAGGAACGAATCCGGGAGCGGCGCACGGAATTTTCTCCCTTCCGGAGGAATGGTGCCCGGGAAACGTTAGGCGCGTTTCCCGGACACCGTCAAGAAGGGCAGGAAAGCGAAACTTTCGAAAGGGGAGGCAATTTCGAAAGTTTCGGATTCAGGGATATGAATCAGCCCCAGGCGACCGGCAGCTCGCGAACGCCGTAGACGAGCGTGTTGTGCTTGTACGCCAACGACTCCCGCGGCACCGCGAGGCGCAGGTCCGGCACCCGGCGGAACAACCGCGTCAACGCCTCCTGCAGTTCGACGCGCGCCAGCTGCTGGCCGATGCACTGGTGCGCGCCGAACCCGAAGGCGACGTGCGTGCGCGGCGACTCGCGGTGGAAGTCGAGCTTGTCGGCGGCCGGGAACAGCTCCTCGTCGCGGTTGGCCGAGTTCAGCGCGGCGACCAGCCACTCCCCCGCCTTCACCGCACGGGCCCCGACCTGGACGTCTTCGGTGGCGTAGCGCAGTACCCCGAACTGCACGACCGACAGGTACCGCAGCAGCTCCTCGACGGCACGTTCCGGCGCCGCCAGCACGACTTCGCGCTGCTGCGGGTGGTCCAGCAGCACCAGCGTGCTGAGCGCGATCATGTTGGCCGTCGTCTCGTGCCCGGCCACCAGCAGGCTGAGCCCGAGCATGACCAGCTCTTCCATGTCGAGCGCGTCACCGGTCGCCGCACCGCGCGCGATCAGCCGGCTGAACAGGTCGTCCCGCGGGTTCTCCCGCTTGTCGACGAAGAGCGCGGCCAGGAACCCGGAAAGCTCCTCGTAGGCCTGCTGTCCCTGTTCACGGGTGGTGTCGGTGCTGACCAGCGTCGAGCTCTGGTGCTGGAACCGCTCGCGGTCGGCGTACGGGACGCCGAGCAGCTCGCAGATCACCAGCGACGGGATCGGCAAGGCGAAGTCCCGCACCAGATCGGCCTCGCCGGGCTTCGCGAGCATCGCGTCGAGGTGGCTCTCGACCAGGTCCTGGACGTAGGTGCGCATCGCCTCGACGCGCCGCACGGTGAACTCCGCGAGCACCATCTTGCGCAGCCGCGAGTGGTCCTGCCCGTCGAGCTGGATGATCGAGCCCGGGCTGACCTCCTGGTCGAGGTCGGCGTCGGCGTTCACGTGCACCGAAGACGCGCCGCGCGAGCTCATCGTGCGGTCGGCGAGCACCGCGCGCACGTCGCTGTAGCGCGTGACCAGCCAGGCGTCCATGCCCGCCGGGCAGCGCACCTGCGACGTCGGCTCGGTTTCGCGCAACGTCGCGTAGTTCTCGGGTGGGTCGTACGGGCATCCGGCCGGTCGCGTCGTCGGGAGGGCCGGGGTCTCGGATGCTGCCGTCACAGCGGATCACGCCTCTCTACCGGTGGTCTGGACACTTCCACCATGGAGACGTCCGGCGCCGTCGTGGGACGCCCGACCCACATCCGACCCGGATGGCCCAGTCCGGACGGCGTTCGTTAGAGAACTTTACGAATAGGTCTTGACGTGCCGCTCCCGCACCGCGAACCTGGACCCACGCCGCAGTCATCGTCCGTCCAGTCCTCCCGGAGGCAGCATGACCCGGCGCGCTTTTGTGCTCGTCGTGACCCTTTTCCTCGCCCTGGCCGGCGCTCTCGCCGGTGGCACGCCGGCGAACGCGGAGACCACGCAGCCGACCTTCCTCACCTTCTACGGCTGGTGGGACAACACCCCGCCCGGCGGCGACATCGCCTACCCGCAGATCCACGACACGGCCGGCGGCAAGGGCACCTACACCGACCCGATCACGTTCGCCACCAGCACGTCCGAGCTCAAGGCCGGCACCAAGGTCTGGGTCCCCCGGGTGAAGAAGTACTTCATCATGGAGGACGGCTGCGACGAGTGCTCCGACGACTGGAACGGCGAAGGCCCCAACGGCGGCCCCAACCTGCGGCACATCGACCTCTGGCTCGGCGGCCAGGGCGGCAGCGCCTTCGACGCGATCGACTGCGAAGACGCGCTGACGCACTACAACGCCGACAACACGCCGGTGCTGGAGCCGGTGGTGGTCGACCCGCCGTCGACCGAGCCGTACGACTCGACGCCGATCTTCAACACCAGCACCGGCGCGTGTTACGGCGGCGCGCAGCCGAACACCACGGTCGGCCAGTACCGCAACAACTCCACCAGCACGTGCCTGGAGGCGCCGAGCAGCGGAACCACGCTGAAGGTCGCCGCCTGCACCGGAAGTGACGCGCAGCGGTTCACCTTCCACGGCGCGTTCCTGGTGAACAACGACAAGTGCGCGGGCATCTCCGGCAGCTCGATCGTGCTGCAGACCTGCACCGGCGGACCGGCCCAGCAGTGGTCGATCAACCCCGACGGCACCATCTCCGACATCCAGACGAGCAAGAAGTGCTTCCGCGCTTCGAGCACGACACTGACCGCCGGCAGCTGCTCCGGCGACCAGGCCCGCTGGACGTTCACCGCGGCCGGCACCCCGTCCGGCCTCAGCGTGACGCCGTCGTCGGTCTCGGTCGCGGCGGGTAGTGCGGCGACGGCCACCGTCACGTCCACGGACGCGGTCACGTTGTCCGCGAGCGGCGCTCCCGCGGGCGTCACCGTCTCCTTCTCGCCGACGTCGGTACCGGCCGGCGGCACCTCGACCGCCACGGTCACCGCCGCCGCGAACGCCGCCCCCGGCTCGGCGACGGTCACCATCACCGGCGGGACGAAGACCGCTTCAGTGGGCGTCACCGTGACCGGCGGTGGTGGCGGCACCGAGACGTTGCTCTCGCAGGGCAAGACGGCGACGGCGTCGTCGACCGAGTCGTCGTCCTACCCGGCGAGCGCGGCCTTCGACGGCAACCTGACCGGCACCCGCTGGGCCAGCAAGGAGACCGCGTCCGAGTGGCTGCGTGTCGACCTCGGCGCGGCCAAGTCCGTCTCGCACGTCAAGCTGACCTGGGAGGCCGCGTACGGGAAGGCGTACAGCATCCAGACCTCGCCGGACGGCACGACGTGGACGACGATCTACAGCACGACCACCGGCAACGGCGCCACGGACGACCTGACCGGCCTGTCCGGCACCGGCCGGTACGTGCGGATGAACGGCGTCACGCGCGGCACGGCGTACGGTTACTCGCTGTACGAAATGCAGGTGTACGGCACCGCCTGAGTTGCTGAACCGGCAACTGGATTTGCCTTCCCGGGGACGTTCTCCGCATGGTGGGAGGACGTCCCCGAGGAGGAACCATGGCGCACACGCACGACGGGCCGATGACCGTCGAGAACATGCTCAAGCAGGAGTTCTGGGAAGCGCTCTACCAGCGTGACGAGCACCAGATCTGGAGCGGGAACGTGAACCGCAACCTGCGCGACGAGGTGACCGGGCTGAAACCCGGGCACGCCCTCGACCTCGGCTGCGGCGAGGGTGGTGACGCGATCTGGCTGGCCCAGCAGGGCTGGACGGTCGACGGCGCCGACATCTCGACCCTCGCGCTGGCCCGCGCCGAAGCCGCGGCCAAGGAGCGCGGCGTCGAGGTCCGCTGGCTGCACCGCGACATCCTCGGCTGGCAGCCCGAGGAGACCTACGACCTGATCTCCGCGCAGTACATGCACCTGCCGCCGGAGCTGCGCAAGAACGTGTTCACCGCGGCCGCGGCGGCGATCCGGCCGGGCGGCTCGCTGCTGATCGTCGGGCACTCGCCGAAGGCCATGCGGGAGTTCGACGGCCAGACGCCGCCGCAGGAGCTGTACTTCGAGCCGGAGGAGATCCCGGCCTACCTCGGCGACGCGTCGGAGTGGGCCGTCGAGACGGCCACCACCCGCGGCGAGGGCCACCACACGGACACCGTCTTCCGCGCGAAGCGGCTCGAATCCTGACAGCGACTCCCGAAAGCGGCACTTTCACGTGAAAGTGCCGCTTCCCGAAATGCCGCAAGGGCCTCTTCACGCGCCCTCGACGCGTGTGAAGAGGCCCTCGCGGGTTTCCCACCGGAGTTGGATCAGGCGAGCTCGAGGCCGTAGGACTGGAGCTCGAGGGTGAGCGGGTAGAAGTAGCTGGTCACGGTGTCGCCACCGGACAGCGTGCCGAGGCCCTTGGAACCGTCGTAGGCCGGGCCGCCCGAGTCACCGTGGTCGGTGTGTGCGGTGGTGCCGAACTCGTGGTTCAGGACGCCGACGTCGAAGTTGACCGACTCGTCGACCGAGGTGACCTCGCCGCTGCCGCCACCGGTGGTCGAGCCCTGCTTCTCCATCTGCTCACCGACCGTCGGCGCCGCCGCGCTGGTGATCGCCTGGCCGGTGTTGATCTCGCTCGGGCCGGTGCCGTTCGGGCGGGTCAGCAGGCCGGAGTCGGCTCCCGGGCAGTCGCTCTCGACGACCTGCGCGCCGGAGACGTCGCCGCCGGCCCAGGTGCCGCCGAGGTTGGTGCAGTGGCCCGCGGTGAGCAGGAACGGCGACCCGTCGCGCGTCACGTTGAAGCCGAGCGAGCAGCGGCCCTGGTCGTTCTGGATCGCGTCGCCGTCAGAGATGTAGAGCTCCAGCTTGCCGGTGCGGTGCTCGACCCGGACGCTGTCGCCGTACTGCGCGGCGGCCGCGGCGACCTTGTCGGAGGTGGCCTTGCTGGCCGCGTCGTAGACCTTCACCACGACCTGGTTGGTCTTGGTGTCGATGCCCCACGCGGTCTGCGGGACGTTCTTCACGGCGTCCAGCGAGTTCTTGACACCGGTGAGCGCGGCGAAGGTGTGCTTGACCTTCTTCGCGGTGAGGCCGGCGGCCTCGACCTTCTGCGCCGACGCGTCGTCGGTGACGTTCACGATCGCCTTGCCGTTCTCCAGGTAGATGCCACCGGAGGTGGCACCGAGGGAGCTCGCCACCTGGGTGGCGTTGCTGACGGCGTTGGCCTGCATGTCGGCGAAGGCCAGTGGGGACGCAGTGGCCGCCGACGCGCACACGCCGGACGTCAGCGCGGCGGCCGACAAGACGGCGAAGGTCTTGAGGGCGGTCTTCCGGGGAGTCATCAACTTCCTCCAGTTAGCCGGTTCGAAGCCTGCGCCGGTCACTTTCGTTGCCGAGCAACCAACGCACCACCGACTAAGGTTGGTTAATAACCAGCGGAATCGGACATACCTCGCACTCCAGACCGAAAGGCTCAGTGCCACTGCTGCGTTCGGCGTAACAAACGCCTGGTGTAGTCAGCCGCCGTCCGAGGGGTTGTGGCGTTCGGCGCAGCGGGCCGCGGCCGACTTAGGCACCGGACCCGAACGGCCCGGGGTCGCGTTCGGGGGCTGTTGTCACTTCCGCACAGTTCTGGCGCACCCCGCCGCGGCGCTCAGGACCCGGACGGCCAGCGGACGTGCTCTTCGTAGTCCGGGTGCTTCCGGAGGTACCCGGCGATGAACGGGCACACCGGCACGATCGTCCGGCCCTTCGCGACGACGTCGTCCAGCGCGCCCGCCGCCAGCACCTTGCCCAGGCCCTGCCCGGCGAAGGCGTCGTCGATCTCCGTGTGGGTGAACACGGTCAGCTCACCGCGCTGGTCGTACGCCGCGAAGCCCGCCAGCTTCTCGTCCGACCACACTTCGTAACGGCTTTCCGCCGGGTTGTCGATCACCTTGGTCATGCGCACTCCTTCTGTGTGTGCGGTGGAACGCCGGACGGCCGCCGGACCTTCCCCCATCGAGCGACGGGCGGACCCGGGCCGTGAAGGCGCACTGGGCCGCCCGGGGGACGTGCCCTGCTCGTTCGTGTGCAACCCGGCCGCATCCCTTGGCTCGCCCCGCTGCTTTTGGTTGCCTCATCGTGTCGGAAACCGCCGTAGCCGCAACGGAAAGGCCTCACCCGCGTGCCGCAGCAGCCGTTCGTCCTCCCCGAGTTCTACATGCCCTACCCGGCGCGGCTGAACCCGCACCTGGAGGGCGCCCGCGAGCACAGCAAGGCCTGGGCGTACGCGATGGACATGATCGACGTCCCGCAGCACGGCACGGTGATCTGGGACGAGCACGACCTCGACTCCCACGACTACGCGCTGCTCTGCGCCTACACCCACCCGGACGCCGGCGCCGAAGAGCTCGACCTGATCACCGACTGGTACGTCTGGGTCTTCTACTTCGACGACCACTTCCTCGAGCTCTACAAGCGCACCGGCGACATCGACAGCGCGCGCACGTACCTCGACCGGCTCGACCTGTTCATGCCGCGCGAAGGCGCGATCACCGGCACCCCGGAGAACCCGGTCGAACGCGGCCTGACCGACCTCTGGAACCGCACGATCCCGCACCGCTCCGACGGCTGGCGGCGCCGCTTCATCGAAAGCACGAAGGCGCTGCTCGAAGAGTCGCTCTGGGAGCTCGCCAACATCAACGAAGGCCGGCTTTCCAACCCGATCGAGTACATCGAGATGCGCCGGAAGGTCGGCGGCGCGCCGTGGTCGGCGAACCTCGTCGAGCACTCGGTGCACGCCGAGGTGCCGGACGAGATCGCCGCGGCCCGGCCGATGGAGGTGCTGCGCGACTGCTTCGCCGACAGCGTCCACCTGCGCAACGACCTGTTCTCCTACCAGCGCGAGGTCGAGGACGAAGGCGAGCTGTCCAACGGCGTCCTCGTGTTCGAGAAGTTCCTGGACCTGACGACGCAGGAGGCGGCCGACGCCGTCAACGACCTGATCACCTCCCGGCTGCACCAGTTCGAGCACACCGCGCTGACCGAGGTCCCGGGGCTGTTCGACGAGCACGCCGTCGACCCGGCCGCGCGGCTGGCGACGTTCGCCTACGTCAAGGGCCTGCAGGACTGGCAGTCCGGCGGGCACGAGTGGCACCTGCGCTCGAGCCGGTACATGAACGAAGGCGCCTTGGAATCCCGCGGCGGCCCGGAACTGGGCACGGCGACCGGGCTCGGGACGTCGGCCGCGCGCATCTTCTCGTCGGTGCTCGCGACCGCGCCGCAGCGGCTGCGGTCGTACTCGAGCACGCCGTTCCGCACGGTGCAGGTCGAGCGGCCGCCGGTCGAGCTGCCGTTCCCGCTGCGGCTGAGCCCGCACCTGGACGCGTGCCGCGTCCGCAACGTCGACTGGGCGCGGCGGATGGGCTTCCTCGACGGCGTCGTGTGGGACGAGCGGAAGCTGCGCGCCACCGACCTCCCGCTGTGCGCGGCCGGCATCCACCCGGACGCCGACCCCGACCAGCTCGACGTCACCAGCGACTGGCTGACCTGGGGCACGTTCGCCGACGACTACTACCCGATCGTGTTCGGCGCGACCCGCGACCTCGCCGGGGCGAAGGCCTGCAACGCGCGGCTGTCGCTGTTCATGCCGGTGGACGGCGAACCCACGCCGGCGCCGACGAACGCGCTCGAGGTGGGCCTGGTCGACGTCTGGCTGCGCACCACCGCCGGGATGGCGCCCGAAAACCGCCGCGCGGTGCGGAAAGCCGTCGACACGATGACGTCGAGCTGGCTGTGGGAGCTGGTCAACCAGGCCCAGAACCGCATCCCGGACCCGATCGACTACGTCGAGATGCGGCGCCGGACGTTCGGCTCGGACCTGACGATGAGCCTGTCCCGCTTCTCGCACGGCCGCGCGGTGCCGCCCGAGCTGTACCGCACGCGGCCGGTGCAGGCGATCGAGCACGCGGCGACGGACTTCGCGTGCCTGGTCAACGACGTGTTCTCCTACCGCAAGGAGATCGAGTACGAGGGCGAGCTGCACAACGCGGTCCTGGTCGTGCAGAACTTCCTCGACTGCTCCGAGGAACGCGCGTTCGGCGTGGTCGAGGACCTGATGAAGGCCCGCCTGGCGGAGTTCAAGCACGCGGCGGCGATCGAGCTGCCGGCGCTGTTCCGCGACTACGGGGTCGACCCGGACGTCCAGGAGATGCTGCTGGAGTACGTCGAGGAGTTCCGCGACTGGATGGCGGGCATCGTCAACTGGCACGAGAACGTCGGCCGCTACACCGAGCGCGAGCTGAACTACCACCCGATGGCGGCCACGGCCCTGCGCGGCCCGACGGGCATCGGCACGTCGTCCCTGCGCATCTCCGACCTCCTGCCGACCGGGCGGTGACGTGCCGGCCTCCCCGACGACCAAACAACGCGAAATCGCCCGGCTGCTCCGCGCGGTCGGCATGCACCACGAAGCCGAACAGGCGCTGCGCACGGACCTCCGGGCCCGCCTGCGCCGCGGCCGCCGCCGCCTCAAAGTCCGCCTGATCCGCTCGTCCCGAAGACTCCGGCGCCGAGTCCGGGTGTGACGGAACCGCCGACTCGCGTGATTCCCGGGTCAACTCGCGTGATTGAAAGGTCGACTCGCGTGATTGAAAGGTCGACACGCGTGATTGAAAGGTCGACACGGCGGCGCAGGCTCCGCGCCGCCGTGTCGACCCTCCAGACACGCGTGTCGACCCTCTGATCACGCGTGTCGGCTTCCTGATCACGGGTGTCGGCTTCTCGATCACGCCGGTGGCGTCGTTCGTGCCACTCCGCCGGGCATTTGCCCGGCGAGAAGGTGATACTCAAGGGCGTGAGCGGCTTCAACCTGCGTTTCCTCGGCCATTCGACGGTCCGGCTCGAGCTCGGTGACCGGGTCGTCCTCACCGATCCGGTGCTCACCGCCCGGGTCGGCGGGCTGACCCGGGTCGTGCCACCACCCGAACCCCACGCCTACGGCGGCGTTGATCTGGTGCTGCTGTCGCACCTGCACGGTGACCACCTGCACGTGCCGTCGCTGAAGCTCGTCGGCCGGCGCACCCGGATCGTCGTGCCGCGCGGGGCCGGGAGCTGGCTCGCGAAGAAGGGCTTCGAGCGCGTCGAGGAGATCGCGCCCGGCGAGACGTTCACCGATGGCGGGCTGACCATCACCGCGACCGAGGCCGTCCACTCCGGACACCGGTGGGGCCCGCGCCTCACCCACGGACCGCAGAGCCCGGCCATCGGCCACCTCGTCAGGAGCGACCACGGCACGAGCGTCTACAACGCCGGCGACACCGACCTCTTCGACGGGATGGCCGCGTTCGGCCCGGTCGACGTCGCCCTGCTGCCCGTCTGGGGCTGGGGCCCGAACCTCGGGCCCGGCCACCTGAACCCGGCTCGCGCCGCCGAGGCCGCCGGGCTGCTGCAGGCCCGCGCGGTCGTGCCGGTGCACTGGGGCACGCTCGCCGTCCCCGGGCTGAAGCGCACCGCGCGGATGCGGCGGCTGCTCGCCGACCCACCGCGGGAGTTCGCCGCCCACGTGGCCGCCGCGAAGATCGCCACCGAGGTCCTGTTCACCGAGCCCGGCGCCGACGTCGTGCTCCCCGCCTCCACGGACCGGGCGTGAACTGGACCGACCCGGCCGCCATCGGGTACCCGGTGCTGTTCGGCGGCGTGCTGCTCGGCTCGATCATCCCGATCGTGCCCACCGGCGCGGTGGTCGGCGCGGCGGCCGCCGTCGCCACCACGACCGACCACCTGTCGCTGCCGCTGGTGATCGTCGTGGCCACGCTCGGCGCGTACGTCGGCGACGTCGTGACGTTCGGCGTCCCGCGCCTGGGCAGCGAGGCCGCGTTCCGCTGGATCAGCCGGCGCCAGCCCGCCGAACGCCTCGAGAAGGCGCGCGACCAGTTCACCCGCCGAGGCTGGCAGATCGTGGTGATCGGCCGGCTCGTCCCGGCCGGCCGGATCCCGGTGCTGCTCGCGGCCGCCGCGCTGAGCTACCCGTGGCGGCGGCTGCTGCCCGCTGCCCTCATCGCGTGTGTGCTCTGGGCCGTGGCCTACAGCTTGCTCGGCATCGTCAGCGGGGGCATCTTCGACTCACCGCTCATCGCGACGCTGCTGGCGACGGTGCTGGTCCTGCTGGTCACCGTGCTGCTGAACCTGATCGCCCGCTGGCGCCGTAACAAGGCCGAAGCGAAAGAAAAGACGGGAGACCGGGCTTGACGACGACCGCGCCGAAGGGCCGGCTGCTGCGGGGCGGCCGGGTCGTCGCCCGCGTCCTGCTGGTGTGGGCGGCGGTGACCGGCGCACTGCGGCTGCTCGACATGATGCTGCCGGAGTTCCGGATGACGCACTGGTGGCAGCCGACGGTGTGCGCGCTGCTGCTCGGGCTGCTGGTGGCGTTCGTCTGGCCGCTGGTCATGCGGATCGCCTACCCGCTGGCGTTCGTCACCTTCGGCCTCTTCGGGTTCCTGCTGCTCGGCGCGGGCACACTCGCGGTGTTCAAGACCGTGCCCGGCGTCGAGATCGTCGGCTTCCGGACGGCGGTGATCGTCACCGTCGCCATGGCCGGGGTCGGCGCCCTCATCTCCAGCCTGCTCGCGATCGACGAGGACGAGATCTTCTTCCGCCGCGCCAACCGCCGTCGCCGCCGGCACGCCGCCGCGCCCGGCGACGCCGAACAGCCGCCCGGTGTGGTGTTCCTGCAGATCGACGGCCTCGGGTACGACACCGTCCGCCGCGCGATCCGGGACGGCGACATGCCCACGTTCGCCGCGTGGCTCGCCGAGGACAGCCACGCGCTGACGCAGTGGCACACCGACTGGAGCTCCCAGACCGGCGCGAGCGTCTGCGGCATCCTGCACGGCTCCAACCACGACATCCTCGGGTTCCGCTGGTACGAAAAGGACCGCGACCACGTGATGGCGTGCGCGCACCCGACCGACGCGGCCGAGATCGAACGCCGCCACTCCGACGGGCAAGGCCTCCTCTCGGGTGACGGCGCGAGCCGCGGCAACCTCTTCTCCGGCGACGCCGACCACGTCAGCCTCACCATGAGCTCGATCCCCGTGCTGGTGCCGAAGGGCCTGCGCCACCGCCACCGCGACCGCCTCGGCGCGGGTTACTACGCCTACTTCGCGAACCCGGTCAACGCGCTGCGGACGCTCGTCGTCGCGCTGGCCGACGTCTTCCGCGAGATCAACGCCTCGGTCCGCCAGCGCCGCGCCGGTGTCGTCCCGCGGATCCCGCGCGGCGGCTGGTACCCCCTGGCCCGGCCGGGCACGACGGTGATCGCGCGCGACGTCGTCGTGTCCGCCATCCTCGGCGACATGCTGGCCGGACGCCCGGTCGTCTACGCGGACTTCCTCGGCTACGACGAGGTCGCCCACCACTCCGGCATCGAGCGCTTCGACACGCTGTCGGTGCTGCGCTCGATCGACCAGCAGATCGCGCGGCTGCACCGGGCGAGCCGGCTGGCGCCGCGCCGGTACCACGTCGTCGCGCTGTCGGACCACGGCCAGACCCAGGGCCAGGCGTTCTCGCAGCGGTTCGGCGAGACGATCGAGGCCTACGTCGGCCGGCTGTGCGGCGGCTCGCCGTCGCCGGCCAGTGGCAAGCGCCGGCAGGCCGAAAGCTGGCAGATCAACGCCGCGCTGGCCGAGGCCACCCAAGGCGGCGGCCTGATCGCCCGACGGCTGCGGGGCCGCGTCGAGAACGCCGAGTCCGGGGGCGACCGGCCGCGCACCGAGTCCGGCTCGCCCGGTGCGGTCACGCGGGTGGCGCCGGGCGTGGTGGCGGTCGTCTCCGGGCACACCGCGATGGTGTCGTTCACCGAGCACGAAGGCCGCGTCGAGCTGGAGACGATCGAGCGCGAGTTCCCCGACCTGCTGCCGTCGCTGGTGGACCACCCGGGCGTCGGGTTCCTGCTGGTGCGCAGCCGCGAGTTCGGCCCGGTGGTGCTGGGCCGCGACGGCCTGCACCGGCTCGCCACCGGCGTCGTCATCGGCGAGGACCCGCTGCTGCGCTACGGCCCGCACGCCGCGGACCTGGTCCGCCGCGTCGACACGTTCCCGCACTGCGCCGACGTGATGATCAACAGCAACTACGACCCGGAGACGGACCAGTCGTCGCCGTTCGAGACGCACGTCGGCTCGCACGGTGGTCTCGGCGGCCCGCAGCAGCGCGGGTTCGTCGTGCACCCGCGGGAGTTCCCGCCGCCCGGCGACGTCGTCGGCGCGGAAGCCCTGCACCGGGTGTTCCGCGGCTGGCTCACGCACCTGGGCCACCCCTCGCCCGCTGCCCCTCCCGTGGAATCCGCCGTTTCGGAGGTTGTTTCGTGAAGTTGACGGTCTACGGCGCGAGCTGGTGCCCGGACGTGAAGCGCAGCCGCGCTCTGCTCGACAGCGAAGGCGTCGAATACTCCTATGTGGACGTCGAAGAGGACGCGGAGGCCGAACAGCGGGTCCGCGCGTTGCAGGACGGCGAGCGCCGGATTCCCACGATCGTGTGGGACGACGGCACCTTCCTGGTCGAGCCGTCGGACGCGGAGCTGAGCTCGCGGTTATGAAACTGCTGCGAGAACTGCCGATCGGGACGCGCGTAGTAGTCCGGTATCGGATCGAAGGTGGGTTCACCGACGCACTCGGCCCACTGGTCGCGCGCGACGCATCGACGTGCACGGTGGAGACCCGGCGCGGCCCGGTCGTGGTGGACTTCGACACGGTCGCCCTGGCCAAGCCGGTACCGCCCGCGCCGGTCCGGAAATCGGCTGGCGGCGCGCCCCCGGCTTTGTGACGATCAAGCCATGACGAGCTTCGACGACCTGGTGGCCGAGGCCGACGCGGTGTCGGTCGACGGCTGGGACTTCTCGTGGCTCGACGGCCGGGCTTCGGAGCAGCGGCCGTCGTGGGGTTACCAGCGGCTGCTGGGCGAACGCCTCGGCGGCGTCCACGCGGCCCTCGACCTGGAAACCGGCGGCGGCGAGGTGCTCAACGGCTGCCCGTCCCTGCCGCCGCTGATGGCCGCGACGGAGTCCTGGCCGCCGAACGTCGCCGTCGCGTCGGAGTTGCTGCGGCCGCGAGGAGTCGTGGTGGTGGCGAGTGCGGACGAGCCGCCGCTGCCGTTCGCGGACGGCCTGTTCGACCTCGTCTCCAGCCGCCACCCGGTGCGGACGTGGTGGGCCGAGATCGCCCGCGTCCTGCGCCCGGGCGGGTCGTACTTCTCCCAGCAGGTCGGCCCGGCGAGCGTGTTCGAGCTGGTCGAGTTCTTCCTGGGCCCGCAGCCGGCGTCGTCACGCGAAGGCCGTCACCCGGACCACGCCGTCGCGGCGGCGAAGGAGGCAGGTCTCGAGGTCGTCGACCTGCGGTCGGAGTCGCTGCGCACCGAGTTCCGCGACGTCGGCGCGGTGGTCTACTTCCTGCGCAAGGTGATCTGGATGGTCCCGGGCTTCACGGTCGAGCAGTACCGGCCGCGGCTGCGGGAACTGCACGACCTGATCGAGCGCGACGGCCCCTTCCTCGCCCACACCACCCGGTTCCTGATCGAGGCTAGGAAGCCCTGACGATCGCCGCCTCGACGCCGTCCAGCAGCAGCTCCAGCCCGGCCTCGAACGACAGCCGCGCCTCGCGTTCCAGGTAGGGCTCGCCGTCCGGGACCGCGGCCATGTCCGCGCCGAGGGCCGACACCGTCGGGAAGCGGGCCGGGAGGTCCGGGACCAGCTCGCCGAGCAGAGCCGACCGGGCGTACCACCAGTCCTCTTCGGACTGCCCCGTCTCGCGCGACGCCTGCCGGGACTCCGCCGCCGACTGGACCGAGCCGCGGACGACGTTGAACAGCGCCGACACCACCCAGCGCACGCGCGGCAGCGACAGGCCCGTCTCCGCCAGGACGCGCAGCAGCGTCTCCTGCACGTGGAACTCCCCCGGCCCGAGCACCGGGCGCGCCGGGGAGACCTGCAGCAGCCACGGGTGCCGCAGGTGCAGGTCCCACAGCTCGTCGGCCAGCGCCAGTGCCGCCGTTCGCCAGCCGGCCGCCAGGTCCTGGTCGGCGGGCAGCTCGCCGAGCGTCCGGTCGTACATCAGGTCGACGAGCTCGGTCTTGCCCGGCACGTACGTGTAGAGCGCCATCGCCGTACGGCCGAGCCGTTCGCCGACCGAGCGCATGGACAGCGCCCCCATGCCGTCGGCGTCCGCGATCTCGATCGCCGCGCCGACGATCGCCTCGACCGACAGGCCCGGCTTGGGCCCGGGACCGGTGCGCGGGGCGCCGACGCGCGGGCCCCACAGCAGCTCCATGGACCGCCGGGCGTCGCCCTGACCGGCGAAGACGACCACCTTGCCGACTCCTTACAGCCTAAAGTAATGTAACCTGGACAATCACTTTACAGCCTAAACTATCAAGAAGGACGGTATGACCTCACCCAGGCGGGCCGCCGACACCCACGACGTGATCGAGGTCCGGGGCGCCCGGGAGAACAACCTCACCGGCATCGACCTGGACATCCCGAAACGCCGGCTGACGGTGTTCACGGGCGTGTCCGGCTCCGGCAAGTCGTCCCTCGTCTTCGGCACCATCGCGGCCGAGTCCCAGCGGATGATCAACGAGACCTACAGCGCCTTCCTCCAATCGTTCATGCCGAACCTCTCGCGCCCGGACGTCGACCTGCTCGAGAACCTCAGCGCCGCCATCGTCGTCGACCAGGAGCGGATGGGGGCCAACTCCCGCTCGACCGTCGGCACCGCGACGGACGCGCACACGATGCTGCGCATCGCCTTCTCCCGGCTCGGCGAACCGCACGTCGGCACGTCCGGCGCGTTCAGCTTCAACCTGCCCGAGGGCATGTGCCCGGCCTGCGAGGGCCTCGGCCGGGTGTCCGACCTCGACGTCACCGCCCTCCTCGACTTCGACAGGTCCTTGAACGACGGCGCGATCCTCGTGCCCGGCTTCACGCCGGACAACTGGTACGTGCAGACCTACCTCGTGTCCGGCTTCTTCGACCCGGACGCCAAGATCCGCGACTACACCCCGCAGCAGCTCGACGACCTGCTCCACAAGGACTCCTGCAAGGTGAAGCTCGGCAAGACCAACGTCACCTACGAAGGCCTCGCGGTGAAGGTCAAGCGGCTCTACCTCCACAAGGACAAGGAGTCGCTGCAGCCGCGCCTGCGCGCGTTCGTCGACAAGGCGGCCACGTTCAGCACCTGCGCCGCGTGCGGTGGCGCCCGGCTCAACCAGGCCGCGCTGTCGGCGAAGATCGACGGGCGCAACATCGCCGACTGCTCGGCCATGCAGATCAGCGACCTCGCCGAGTTCGTCCGCAAGCTCGACGAGCCGTCGATCGCGCCCCTGCTGGGCAACCTGCGCGACACGCTCGACTCGCTGGTCGAGATCGGCCTCGGTTACCTCTCGCTGGACCGCGAGTCGGGCACGCTGTCCGGTGGCGAGGCGCAGCGGGTGAAGATGGTGCGGCACCTGGGTTCGAGCCTCACCGACGTCACGTACGTCTTCGACGAGCCGACCGTCGGCCTGCACCCGCACGACATCGAGCGGATGAACAACCTCCTTCTCTGCTTGCGGGACAAGGGGAACACGATCCTGGTCGTCGAGCACAAGCCGGAGACGATCCGGATCGCCGACCACGTCGTCGACCTCGGCCCCGGCGCCGGCAAGGCCGGTGGCCGGCTCTGCTACACCGGCGACCTCGACGGCCTCCGCGCGTCCGGCACGCTCACCGGCCGCCACCTCGACCACCGCGTCACGCTGCGCCCGGAGGTCCGTACGCCCGCCGGGCAGCTCCGGATCACCGGCGCCAGCCTGCACAACCTGCGTGACGTCAGTGTCGACGTCCCGCTCGGCGTGCTGACCGTGGTCACCGGTGTCGCCGGGTCCGGGAAGTCGTCACTGATCCACGGCTCGCTGACCCACCGCGACGGTGTCGTGGTGGTCGACCAGTCGGCGATCCGCGGTTCCCGGCGCTCGAACCCGGCCACCTACACCGGTGTGCTCGACCCGATCCGGACGGCGTTCGCCAAGGCCAACGGGGTCAAGGCGAGCCTGTTCAGCGCCAACTCCGAAGGCGCGTGCCCGAAGTGCAAGGGCCTCGGCCTCGTCTACACGGACCTGGCGATGATGGCCGGCGTCGCGTCGGTCTGCGAGGAGTGCGAAGGCAAGCGGTTCACCCCGGACGTCCTGACGTACACCTTGCGGGGCAAGAACATCAGCGAGGTCCTGGCGATGCCGGTCACCGAGGCACGCGAGTTCTTCCCGTCCGGCAACGCACGGGCGGTGCTGAACCGCCTCGCCGACGTCGGCCTCGGCTACCTGACGCTCGGGCAGCCGCTGACCACCCTGTCCGGCGGTGAGCGGCAGCGGCTGAAGCTGGCGATCCGGATGGCCGAGCACGGTTCGACGTACGTCCTCGACGAGCCGACGACCGGCCTGCACCTGGCCGACGTCGACCAGCTGCTCGCGCTGCTGGACCGGATCGTCGACGCGGGCAACACGGTGATCGTCATCGAGCACCACCAGGCCGTGATGGCCCACGCCGACTGGCTGATCGACCTCGGCCCCGGCGCCGGCCACGACGGCGGCCGGGTGGTCTTCGAAGGCACGCCGGCGTCGCTGGTCGCCGACGCCTCCACCCTGACCGCCCGCCACCTGCGCGAGTACCTGGAGAAGCGATGACCGGCCTGCTCGAGGTCACGGCGGTCCGTCGGGTGACCCCGCGGACCGTGCGCGTCACCTTCACCGGCGAGGGCTTGGAAGTTTTGGAGGCGTGGCCGGACCAGCAGCTGAAGCTGATGTTCCCGCCGCCGGGCCGCCCAGTGCGGCTGCCGTCCGCCGACGGCGACGTCATGCGCTGGTACGAGGCGTACCTCGCGATCCCTTCGGAGGAGCGGCCGGTGATGCGCAGCTACACCGTGCGCGACCGGCGCCCGGCTCTCGCCGAAATCGACGTCGACTTCGTGCTGCACGGGGAAACCGCGGGCCCGGCCACCAGCTGGGCCCGCACGGCGGCCCCCGGTCTGGTGATCGCCCGGTACGGGCCGGACGCCGCCTACCGCCGCCCGGTTCCCGCCGCCGGCACGGTACTGCTGGCCGGGGACGAGACGGCGATCCCCGCGGTCTGGTCGCTGTTGTCCGAAGTGGACAATGCCGTGGTGTTCCTCGAGGTCCCGGACGCGGCGGAGGAACAGCCTCTTCCCGGTGAGGTTCATTGGCTGCACCGGGACGGCGCTCCGCACGGGACGAAGCTGCTCGAGGCTGTCCGCTCGGCGAAGGTCGATGGCTCGGTCGCCGCCTGGCTGGCCGGGGAAGCGGGCATGGTCCGGGCGCTGCGCCGTCACCTGGTGAGCGAGCGCGGCGTCGGCAAGGGAGCCATCGAGTTCACCGGCTACTGGCGGCGCAAGCTCACCCAGGACGATGCGCCCACGCCCGAGGATCTGGCGGACGCCGCGGAGAAACTCGGCGGCGGCTGAGCGGGAACACGTGCCGGAGTGCCCACCGATCGGCAGAGGTGCTCCGCAGTTCCCGCACAGCCGTGGCCGCCGGCCGGTAGCCACGGCCGCGATCGAGTGGCCGCGCGGCCGCTGCACGGGAAAACGGCCCGAGCCGAGCCGCCTTGCGGCGGCGTTGCCCGCCAGGCGGCAGCTGCGCTCGACGGACCCGGACAGCCGTGGCCACAGCCGGCGACCGAAATCGACGGGGACCCGGCCAGCACCTTCCGCGCTGCTTCCCGCGGGCTGATGCCGAAGAACGCCGGATCGAAGTCCGCCGCGCCGTGCAGGAACCCGCCATCCTCGGCCATCGACCGGCGAACCGAGCCGGAGCAGCCGCGGGGCGGCAAACTCGCCGACGGCTGAGGCAGACTCAACCTCGTGCGTACGGAAACCGCGGCGGCGCTGGCCTCGTCGGGCATCGACCCGGCGTCGGTCGTGTCCGCCGAAGACGTCGGCGGGGGTACCTACAACACCGCCACGCGGCTGACGCTCGCCGACGGCAGACGGCTCGTGCTCAAGATCGCGCCGCGCGCCGCCGGGCTGGCCTACGAGCACGACCTGCTCGCGACCGAGGCCGAGTACTACCGCCTCGCCTCGGGGCCGCTGCCGTCGGTGGCCGGTGCCGGGCCGGGGTTTCTGCTGATGACGGAGCTGCCCGGCACGACCTGGGACGTCGCCGACGCCGACCGGCCGCGGCTGCGAGGCGAGCTGGGCGCGATCGTCGCGCGGCTGCACGACACGACGGGCGAGACGTTCGGCTACCCGCAGGATCCGCCGCACCGGACGTGGACCTCGGCGTTCACGGCCATGACGGACGCGATGCTCGCGGACGCCCTGCACCACAAGATCCGGTTGCCGCGCCCGGCCGCCGAGATCGCGCACCTGGTCCGCCGCCACGGGCCGCTCCTGGGCCTGGTGACGACGCCGGTGCTGGTGCACTTCGACCTGTGGCCGGGCAACATCCTCGTCGACGGCGGGCACGTCAGCGGCATCATCGACGCCGAGCGCGCGTTCTGGGGCGACCCGGTGGCCGAGTTCGTTTCGCTGACGTTGTTCCGCGACTTGGACCAAGAACTGGTCGACGGCTACAGCAACGCGGGCGGACCGGCAAAGTTCGATCCACCCGCCGCGCGACGGCTCACGTTGTACCGCGTCTACCTGGACCTGATCATGCTCGTGGAAATGGTGCCACGGCAGGACACCGACGCGGGCCGCGCCGAGTTCCTCACCGGCCACCTGGCCGCGGACCTCGACGCGGCGCAGCGAGCGCTCTGACCAGGCGCGGCGCAGGAACCGGAACACACGAGTTGTCGTCACGCATTCCACGTTACCGAACACGTGTGCGAACACCATCGCTAAATCGGGTGATCCACACAAGCACCGCGAGAAGCGCGATTTCCGTTGCGGCGCAAGCGAATCAGGAGCGCAAGCGCGACGAGACGCCCCCGAATTCCAGGCTACCGGTGAGCACCGACAAAACCGGGAATCGTCACCACGCGACCGGCAGCGAGTGGACGCCGTAGACCAGCATGTCGTGCTTGAACTCCAGCTCCTCCACCGGAACCGCCAGCCGCAGCGAGGGGATCCGGCGGTACAGCGTGCCGTAGACCACCTGCAGCTCGACCCGGGCCAGCGTCTGGCCGAGGCACTGGTGCACGCCGTAGCCGAACGCCACGTGGTGGCGGGCTCCGCGCGTCACGTCCAGCTCGTCCGGCGACTCGAACACCGAGTCGTCCCGGTTCGCGACGTCCGAGGCGCCGATGATGCCGTCGCCCGCGTGAATGGTCTGGCCGGCGAGTTCGAAGTCTTCGACGGCGACCCGTCGGCGGCCGGAGTGCGTGATGTTCAAGTACCGCAACAACTCTTCGACCGCACTGCGCAGCAGCTCGGAGTCACCGTGACGGACCAAGTCCAGCTGCGAAGGGTTCTCCAGCAGCGCCACCGTGCCGAGCGCGATCATGTTCGCCGTCGTTTCGTGGCCCGCCACCAGGAGCAGCTGGCCCATCCCGGCGATCTGCTCCGCCGTCATCGTGCCCAGCTGCGAAACCGCCAGGCGGCTCAGGACGTCGTCACCCGGCGCGACCGCCTTCCGCTCTACCAAGCGAGAAAGGTAGGCCAGCAGCTCGTCGGTGGCCTTCACCGCTTCCTCGGGCGTCGCGTCCATCGCGATCATCACCTTCGTGATGTCCTGGAAGAACGCGCGGTCCTCGTACGGCACCCCGAGCAGCTCGCAGATCACCAGTGACGGCACCGGCAGCGCGAACGACGTCACGAGGTCGGCCGGGTTGGGGCCCGCCAGCAGGTCGTCGATCAGGTCGTCGACGATCTTCTGGATGGCCGGGCGCAGCGCCTCCATCTTCTTGACCAGGAAGTCGCCGGTCAGCAGCTTGCGCTGGGCCGCGTGCTCCGCGCCGTCCATGTTGATGAACGACTTCACGCGGTTGCGGCGGGCGGCCGAAGCCGCGCTCTGGTGCGGGTAACCGGGCCGGTCGGAGTCGGCGCTCACCCGCGGGTCGCGCAGGATCGTGCGCACGTCTTCGAAGCGCGTCACCAGCCACGGCGTGCTGCCGTTCCACAGCTTGACGCGGGAAACCGGCTCGTCACGCTGCAGTTCCCCGAGCTCGGCCGGCGGGTCGAAGGGACACCGCCGGGTCATCGGAAACGCCGGCACACCGTCCGTCATGAGGACCTCCCGAAGTCGCCGCACAGTTCGACAAGGAATTACATAGCTATGCTAAGCATCTTGCCGCGACTCCGCCACACTCCGTTCAGGCGACGATCACAAGATCACTCGAATACCAGCGACAACAGCTCGTCGACAAACGGTTCGACCAGCTCGGCACCGGTCCGGTGCAGCACGCTGTGGAACAGGGCGACCCGCCCGTGCGCGCCGACGAACACCACGGCGGCCGCCCGGCCGGGCGAAACCCGCAGCGGGTGGCCGGCTTCGACGCACCGCTCGAACCCCGCGGTCAGGCTGTCGATCACGTCCAGCAGCGGCCCCTCCGCCCGCGCGTCCGGATCGGGCTTGGACGCGCCGTTCGCGAGCATCAGCCGGTAATGTCCGGGATTGCCCATGGCGAACGCGCAGTACGCGTGGATCTGCGCCCGGATCCGGCCGACGACGTCGGCCTCGCCGTACGACTCCTCCGCGGCGCGCATGGATTCCCGCAGCCGCCCGTATTCGTGGTCCAGCAGTCCCTGCACGAGCTCCGCGCGGTCGGCGAAGTGCTGGTAGATGCTCGCCGGGGCGATGCCGACCGCGCGCGCGACGCCGCGGATCGTCAGCCCGTCTTCGCCGCCGAGTTCGGCGAGCAGCCGGGCGGCGGCCGCCAGGATCTCCCCGCGCAGCCGTTCGCCTTCACCCCAACGATTCCTGGTGCGGCCGGTACCGGCATTGTCAGCCACCCGGGTATTCATACGCCCGGGGCCGCCACGGGTGTATTCCGGGGGTCCCGAAATGACCATGGCGGCCCATTATCGTCCTAAGTGGACTCAGGCGGTCAGGCTCGGGTACAGCCCGGTCAGGTCGCCGGCCAGCCCCGCGCGGACGTTGCGGCTGAGGTCGTCGACGAGCACTTCGAAGAGACCTTGTTCGACACCATCGATTCCGAGGCCGGCCGCGAACGCCGGGTCGACCTTCGGGCCGTCGACGTGCTTGGCCATGTCGGTGTCCATGTACCCGACGTGCAGCGCGGTCACGTTCGTCTTCTGCGGCGCCAGTTCCAGGCGCAGCGCGTTGGTCAGGGACCAGGCCGCCGACTTCGCCGCGGAGTAGGCCGCGACCTGCGGCGAGGTGAACCACGACAGCACCGAAAGGACGTTGAGCACGGCACCGCCGCCGTTGCGCTCCAGGATCGGCGCGAACTCACGGGTCACGGCCAGGGTGCCGAAGTAGTGCGTGTCCATCTCCAGCCGGATGTCCTCGAGCGAGCCGCCGAGCGCCGACGCCCCGGTGGACGAACCGGCGTTGTTGACCAGCAGCGTGACGTCCCCGGCGGCCGCGGCGGCGGCGCGGATCGACTCGGGGTCCGTGACGTCGAGCCGCAGCGGGATCACTCCCGGCAGGTCCACCGACTCCGGGTTGCGCGCGGCCGCGTAGACCTTCGCCGCTCCCCGTTCGACGAGGGCGGCCGCGAACTGACGGCCGAGCCCGCGGTTCGCCCCGGTGACCAGTGCCACCGCACCCTTGATCTCCATGTCGAGCTCCTCTCGCATCTGACTTGCTCGTTGCAAGCTAGCTACGGCCGACAGTACGGCGTAAACTTGCTCCAAGCAAGCCAGCTCGAAGGGATCACACATGAGCCGCCGCATCACCTGGGAGGACGCCTCCTGCCCGATCGCCCGCGCCGCCGACGTCCTGGCCGAGCCGTGGACGCTGCTGATCCTGCGCAACGCCACCGCGGGCACGACCCGGTTCGAGGACTTCCGCAGCGAGCTCGGCATCGCCGACAACGTGCTGACGACCCGGCTGGGCAAGCTGGTCGACCGCGGGCTGCTGACGAAGCTCCCCTACCGCGACGGCGGCCGCACCCGGCACGAATACCGGCTCACGCAGGCCGGATCGGACGCGTTGCCGGTGCTCCACGCCCTCGGCGCCTGGGGTGACGCCCACACGGATTCGGCGAGCGCGTACGGCCCGATGCAGCTCGTCCACGTCGGCTGCGGACAGCTGACACGGCCGGGCCAGACCTGTGACAACTGCGGAAAACCGCTAGTCAGGGACGATCTGGCGTGGCGCGGGTCGTGGCTGTCCGAGGGCGAGATCCCGCTGGCCGACCCGGTCGCCTGACCCGGACGGCGCATCCTCGTATGCACTGTGGCGCATGTCAACACTGCGAAATGGTTGGTAAATCACCACTAAATACGCAGTACGAAAGTCGGGTCACAAGCCGCGTCCGGATCCGTAAATTCGGACCACAGCACACGCAAACCCGGCAAATTCCCCACAGCTGCCCTACCGCGAGGAGCCGTCCCGATGTCCAGGAAGTACCTGCTGCCCGGAGCCGCTGTCGCACTGGCGATGATCGCCACCCCGATGACCGCCGCGCCGGCCTTCGCGGCCCCGGCCCAGGCCGAAGCGGCCACGGTCGTCTACTACGACACCTCGGACGCCCCCACCTTCCGCGCCCAGATCAACGCCGGCGCGGCGAACTGGAACGCGGCGGTGTCGAACGTCAAGCTCGAAGAAAGCTCCTCGGGCGCCACGCTGCACTACACCGAAGGCAACGACCCGCAGGGCTCGTACGCCCAGACCGACGGCCACGGCAGCGGCACGATCTTCATCGACTACACGCAGGCCGAGCAGTACAACCAGACCCGCATCACGGCCCACGAGACCGGGCACGCGCTGGGCCTGCCGGACCACTACGAAGGCCCGTGCTCCGAGCTGATGTCGGGTGGTGGCCCCGGCCCGTCGTGCACCAACGCGAACCCGAACGCCGACGAGTCTGCTCAGGTGGAATCGCTGTGGGCCAGTGGTTTCCGCGCGGCGGCCACCACGCCGACCCGCATCTACGAAGTGACCATGCCGGTCAAGTGACCCGCATCTGACGTCGTCGGGGGAGGCCGCACCGGGTACGCCCGGTGCGGCCTTCGCACGTCAGAGCCTCGAGACCAGGCGGTCCCGGGCCACTTCCAGGTGGGCCGTCATCGCCTTGCGGGCGCCCGCCGCGCTGCCCGCCACCAGGGCGTCCACGATCGTCCGGTGCTCGGCGATCGTCTGCTCGCCGAACGGCTGGTTGTAGTTCAGCCGGAAGAAGTGCAGGTGGCAGTGGGTGCGCGCGAACGCCTGCTCGACCGCGACGTTGCCGGCCAGGTGCAGGATCAGCTCGTGCAACCGGGCGTCGTGCGCGGTCAGGGCCTTGTAGTCGCTGTACGCGTCGTGGACCGGGGCCGCCGGGCACGTCGCCAGCTCGGCCTCCAGCGCGGCGACGCTCTCGTCCGACATCGCCGCCGCCGCCAGCGCCGCGGACGGCGGCTCCAGCAGCAGCCGCAGCGCGTACATGTCGTCGACTTCCTTGCGGTTCAGCAACTCCGTGACGCGGTAACCGCGCAACGGCAGCCGGCTGACCAGCTCCTCGGACTCCAGCCGCGCCAGTGCTTCACGCACCGGTGTGCCGGAGACGCCGAGCTCGCGGGCGATCTCGTCGATGTTCACCCGCGCGCCCGGCTCGATGCCGTCGTTCATGATCAGCGCCCGGATCTGCTCGTAGACGCCGTCCGCCAGCACCTGCCTGCTCGGCAGCGCTTCGAGCCGTCGTCCGGAACTCACCATGACTCCCTCACCGTTGGTGACTACAGGCTACTGCTTGCCCAGGACCTGGGCGCTCTTCCGCGCCATCTCCGCGAAGACGTCGTCGTCGCGCTGGTGCGCGAAGTACGCCTCGAACAGCGGCCGTTCCGCGTCCTGCAGGGCCGCGCCGTTGCCGTAGACGACGGCCGGGACGAGCGAGCCGTCCTTCATCATCGTGGTGAACACCGACAGGTCGACACCCTGGCCCTTCATCGCAGTCGTCGCCGCGTCCATCGACGCCGGGATCGACGGGAAGAACGTGCCGCTCGCGCCGGCGGCCGACTGGCAGTCCGGCGAACCCATGTACGAGACCCACTTCCAGGTCAGGTCCGGGTTCTTGGTGCCGGCCCAGACGTTGTTCCCGTTCGAATTGGACAGCAGCGCGCGCTTCCCGGACGGCCCGAGCACGGTCGGCGCGATGCCCACCTTGACGCCCGGCAGCTTCGCGAACGTGCCCGCCGTCCACGAGCCCGCCGTCTCCATCGCCACCTTGCCCGAGCCGATCAGGTCGGTGTCGCTGATCGTCGCCTGGCCGCCGGTGGTGAACGTGCCGATCTTCGGCGCGAACCCGCGGTCGGTCAGCGAGCGCACCCAGCGCATCGTCTTGGCGAACACCGGGTCGTCGTAACCGAACTTCGTCGGCCAGGACTGCTTGTCGGCCAGGCGCCAGCCGGTGGTCATGGCGAACGAGCTCCACGTCGACTCACCGATGAAGTCCCGCGAGGCGAGCTGGCCGGTGCCGAAAGTCGTGACGTGGTCCTTGTCGAAGCCGGGCTGGTCACCGCGGACGCCGTTCTGGTCGACGCTCAGGTGCGCCGCGACCTTCTCGAACGTGCCGCCGTCGTCCGGGTTCCAGGTCAGGTTCGCCAGGTCCGCGGGGGTGTAGCCGGCCTTCGTGATGGTGTCGACGTTGTAGTACAGCCCGGTGGCGGACCAGTCGAGCGGCAGCGCGTACTGCTTGCCGTCGGTGAACTTCCACGCGTCGACGCCGACCGAGAACCGCTTCAGGTCGAACTTGTCGCGGGTGATGAGGTCGTCCAGCGGCAGCAGCTGGTGCTGCGAGGCGTAGGCCTGGAAGTACTGGACGCTGTTCTGGAACGCGTCGGGCGCGGTGCCCGCGACGAACCCGGCGGTCAGCTTGGTGAAGTAGTCGTCCACGTTGTACTGCGTGATCTTCACCGTGGTGCCCGGGTTGGCCTTCTCGAACGCCGACGCGCAGGTCTGGTAGGCCGCCGCCTGCTTGTCGTCCCAGGTCCACCAGTTGACCGTGTTCCCGTTGCCGCTGGCCGAGCCGCCGCCGCAGGCGGCCACCAGCGCTCCCAGCGTCGCCACCAGGCCGATCGCCAAAACTCTCATCGTTTCACTCCATTGTGGATGGTCATGGCCGCAGGATCGGCCGGAACCCTTCGAGCACCGCTTGCACGTCGTCCGCGCCACCGGCGTCGTGGCCGTTGTATTCCCAGACGCCGATCTGCTTCGGGCCCTTGTAGGCGTGGTAGGCGCCGAACACCGTGGACGGCGGCACGATCCCGTCCATCAGCCCGGCGGAGAACCAGGCGGGCGCGGTGGCGCGGGCCGCGAACCCGACGCCGTCGAAGTAGGACAGCACCTCGAACGTCCGGGCCACGGCGTCCCGCTTGTCGGCGAGGTACCGCGTCAGCTCGAGGTACGGCCGCTCCCCCGCGATCAGGCTGGCGCGCCGGAAGTCGCAGAGGAACGGCGCCTGGGCGTGCAGCGCGGCGACGTCCGGGACCAAGGCCGCTGTGGCGAGCGCGATGCCACCACCCTGGCTGTTGCCGAGCACCGCGACCCGCGCCGGATCGACGGCCTCCAGCGCGCGCACGGCGTCCACCGCGCGGGCCGCGTCGGTGAAGATCCGCCGGTAGACGTAGGTTTCGCGGCTGTCGATGCCGCGGGTGAGGTGACCGGGGTACGCCGGTCCGCTGCCGACCGGGTCGGGTGTCACGCCGCCCTGGCCGCGGACGTCGATCTGCAGGTGCGCGTACCCGGCGGACGCCCAGGTCAGCTCCTGCAGCGCGCTCCCGCGGCTGCCGCCGTACCCGTGGAACTGGATGATCGCGGGCCGCGGTCCTTCGATGCCGCGAGGCAGCCGCAGCCAGGCGCGGACCGGGTGGCCACCGAACCCGGCGAACGTCACGTCGAAGACGTCGAGGGTCCGCAACGGCGTCTCGACCGCCGTGACGTGCAGGGCCAGGTCGTGGTCGCGGGCGTCGTCGAGGGTCGACGTCCAGAACTCGTCGAAGTCGGCGGGGGCGGCGTAGTCGCTGCGGTACTCCCACAGCGCGGCGATACCGAGGTCGGTGAGCATCAGAGTCCTTTCAGGACGGTGGACTCGCCGGTCCGCAGCCGCACCCCGGTCTCCCGGCCGCGGTAGCGCACGCGCACCACGTCGGCCGGGTCGCCGGACAGCCGCCGCAGCACGGCGTAGGCCAGCTCACCTTCGCGCCATTCGAGGTCGGCCGCGAGCCCACCGCGGCACCGCAGCCCGCGGGCCTCGCCGGACGACCATTCCGCGGGCAATGCCGGAAGCAGCGTCACGACGTCGTTGTGGCTCTGCAGCACCAGTTCGGCGAGCCCGGCCGGGAAGCCGTAGTTGCCGTCGATCTGGAACGGCGGGTGCGTGCTGAACAGGTTGGGCAGCAGCCCGCCCCACTCGGAGCCGTCGACCGGGGCGTCGCGGTGGCGGTCGCCGGTGAACGGCTGCGACGCCTCGCTCAGGAGCTTCCGGGCGGTCTCGCCGTCGCCGAGCCGCGCGCGCAGGGCGATCTTCCAGGCCCACGACCAGCCCATCGCCCCTGGTCCACGACGTTCGAGCAGCACCCGCGCCGCTTCGGCGAGGCCTGGCGTCGCGACGGCGTCGATCTGCCCGAGCGGGTAGAGCGCCACCATCTGCGACATGTGCCGGTGCGCCGGATCATCCTCCGGGAGGTCCTCGGCCCACTCCTGCAGCCAGCCGCCTTCGGTGACGGCGAGCGGACGCAGCCTGGGCAGCGCCAGCGCGATCTCGGCGCACAGCGGATCGTGGACGCCGAGCGCGTCGGCCGCGGCCAGGCTGCGCTCGAACACCGCCCGGATCAGCGCGATGTCCATCGTCACCGAGTACGTCAGCGACTCCTTCGTCCCGGCGTCGGAGAGGAAGAGGTTCTCCGGGGACGTCGACGGGCACGTCTCGAGGAAACCGTCCTTTTCGACGAGCCAGTCGAGGCAGAACTCGGCGCAGCCACGCAGCAACGGCCAGGCCGTCGAGGCCAGGAACGCGCGGTCGCGGGTGAAATCCCAGTGCTCCCAGGCGTGCTGGACCAGCCACGCACCGCCCAGCTGCCAGAGCGCCCACGACGGGTTGCCGTGCCCCATCCCGGCCGGCAGCGCCCAGCCCCACGGGTCGGTGTTGTGGTGGGTGACCCAGCCGCGCGCGCCGTACAGCTCGCGCGCGACGTCGGCGCCGGTGACCGCGAGCTTGCCGAGCAGCTCGAACAGCGGGAGGTGGCACTCGCCGAGCCCGGTCGTCTCGGCGGCCCAGTAGTTCATCTGGGTGTTGATGTTGATCGTGTAGTTGGACGACCAGGCCGGGCGGAGGTCGTCGTTCCAGATGCCCTGCAGGTTCGCGGGCGGCGCGCCGGGCCGAGAGGCGCTGGCCAGCAGGTAGCGGCCGTACTGGAACAGAACGGTCGCGGCGAGCTGCTCGTCCTTTCCGGACAGCAGTTCGGCGACGTCGTGGGTGCCGCCACGGCGTTCGCCGATCCTCAGTGAAGACGCGCTCAGCAGCGGACGAAGGTCGGCCTCGTGCGCGCGACGCAACTCCGCCATCCCGGTCGCGATCGCCTGCTCGGCCAGCACGGCCGCGCGTCGCCGGTGTTCGTCACGGGTGTGCTGGCGGTCGCCGATCCAGGCGTCGTACGCACTGGTCGAGCTGGCCAGGACGATCAGGACGCCGGTTGCCGTCCGGGCGACCCGGACGGCAACCGCGGCGAACGGGTCGTACCCCTCGACGGTCCCGTACCGCAGTGGCTCTTCCACTTGTGGTTCGTGCCGGGGTGCGCCGTCGACCGGGATCTCGATGCCCAGGTCGAGACCGTCTCGCGAGACCTCTCGCAACGGTGTCGACACGTCGACGTCGACCTCGATCGAGCCGGACAGCGCGATGCACAGCACCTGCGCGGGACGGCTCACCCAGGTCGTGCGTTCGACGTCGTGACCGCCGATGGTGAGCCGTTCGGTGGCGACGCCGTTGTCGAGGTTGAGCGTCCGGCCATGCGAGGTGCCTTCGGGGAGCGTCAGCCAGAGGTCCACATAGGGCAGGAACTCCTGGCTGTACGGCCCTTCGAACGCCATCAGCAGGTCTTCGGCGCGCCGGAAGTCCTTCGCGAACACGGCTTCGCGCACCTGGTCGAGCCGTTCCGGCCCGGCGTCGATGTCCTTCAACGCAGACGCGGGACCATTCGGAGCGCCGGACCAGACGGTGGCGTCGTTGACCTGTATCCGCGTGCGCCCGGCGCCGCCGAAGACCATCGCGCCGAGCCGGCCGTTGCCGATCGGCATGGCCTCGGTCCATTCCGCGGCCGGGTGCGGCCAGGAGAGCAGGAGATCCGTCATTTCAACCCCGTGAAGCCGATGGAATTGACGAGCCGGCGCCCGAACGCGACGAACAGCAGCAGCATCGGGAGCGCGGCGACGAGCGTGGCGGCCATCAGGCCGGCCCAGTCCAGCGCCGCCTGCGGCGACGACTGCTTGAACACCGCGAGCGCCAGGGTCAGCGGGCGGACGGTGTCGTCGTTGGTGACCAGCAACGGCCACAGGTAGTCGTTCCAGGTGTTGATGAACGTCAGCAGGGCGAGCGTCGCGATCGGGGCGGCGCTCATCGGCAGCACGATCCGGAAGCAGACGCGCAGCGGCCCGGCGCCGTCGATGATCGCGGCCTCTTCGATCTCATTGCTGAGGCCGAGCATGAACTGGCGCAGGAAGAAGATGTTGAACGCCGAGAAGAACGCCGTCGGCAGGATCATCCCGCCGAAGCTGTTGAGCAGCCCGAGGTCCTTGATCAGCACGAAGTTCGGCAGCAACGTCAGGACTTGCGGCACCATCAGCGCGGTCAGCAGCACCGCGAACAGCGCGTCGCGGCCCTTCCACCGCAGCCGCGAGAACGCGAACGCGGCCAGCGCGGAGAAGAACACCGTGCAGACGGTGAGCAGCACCGCGTAGACGATCGAGTTCCGCAGTGCCGACAGCAGGTCGATCGACGCGGCGGACCCGCCCTGCGCCGCGGCCTCGGCCGGGGACGCGAGACCCAGCGCGCGTTTGAACGCGCCCACCGTGAAGTCGACCGGGACCAGCGAAGACGGGTCCGTCGCCATCGCGTAGTTGTTCGACAGCGCGGTCCGGACGATCCAGTAGAACGGGAAGATCGTCACCACGAGCACGATCACGAGGTAGGCCCAGGCGACGACCCGGCCCGGGGTGAACCGTCTGCGCACGACCCCTCCTAGTTGGTGTCGGACTCGCCCGCGCGAGCCATCCGGAGCTGGGCGAAGGTGACGGCGGCCAGCAGCACGAACAGGGCCAGCGACATGGTCGCGGCGTAACCGAAGTCGAACTGGCCGAACGCCTTGTCGTAGATGTACATCTGCAGCACCTTCGACGCGTCCGCCGGACCGCCCTTGGTCGTCACCTGCACGATGTCGAAGATCTGGAACGAGCTGATCACCGTCAGCACCACGACCATCACCAGGATCGGCCGCAGCAGCGGCACGGTGAGCCGGCGGAACATCTGCAGCTCGCTCGCGCCGTCGATCCGGCCGGCCTCGTAGACGGTGGCCGGGATCGTCTGCAGCCCGGCGAAGATCAGGACCGCGTTGTAGCCCATGGTCTTCCAGACGTTGAGCCCGGCCAGCGTCGGCACCGCCCAGCCGCCCGAGCCGAAGAACAGCACCGGCTCGCCGGTGAGCTTCGTGATCAGGACGTTGACGATGCCGAGCTGCGGGTCGAGCATCCACGACCAGACCAGCGCGGTGACCACGCCGGAGATGAGGAACGGCAGGATCATCAGCCCGCGGACGGTGGCCGACACCGCGAGCCGGTGCAGGATCACCGCCGTCACCAGGGAAACCAGGATGCCGAGCACCACCGAGAGCGCCACGAAGTAGATCGTGACGAACAGCGAGTGCCAGAACGTGGCGTCCCCGAAGAGCTCCTGGAAGTTGCCCAGGCCGATCCAGCGCGGTTCGGACAGGACGTGGAACTCGGTGAAGCTCAGGTAGAGACCGCGCAGGGTCGGGTAGGCGAAGAACACGGCGAAACCGGCGAGCGCGGGACTGATGAGCAGCCACGCGATCGGCGCGTCCCGGCCCCTAGACGGTGATCTTGTCGACGTCATAGACATAACCGGCCTGGTTGCCGATCTGGATGGTGTTGGCTCCGGCCTGCAGGTACACCGGCACGGTCACGGTCTGCGGGGTGTTCCAGTCGTCGTCGTTGCTCCCGGCCACCGGGAGCGGGAACGAGGTCCCGTTGATCGTGACGATGCCGGTGCGGCTCGAGTCGCCGTCCACGTAGGACAGCTGCATCAGGTAGGTCCCGGCCTTGGCCGTGGTGACCGTCGGCAGGACGACGTACCCGCTGCCGCCGAGGTAACCGACCTTCTTGCCGCCCGAGCACGCGCAGTCGTAGACGGTCGCGCCACCCTGCGGGGTGCCGTTCTCCGCCTCGTACGCCGTGGGTCCGCCGGCCGCGGGGGTCGTCACGCTGATCTTCTTGCTCGGTGCGGACGGTTTCCCGTAGCGCTGGTTCGCGACCACCGTGAAGTCGTACGACGTCGACGGCTTGAGGGCGCTGACCGTGACGTTCGCGGTGTTCGTCGTGGCGACTTTCTTGTTCCCTGCGAAGACGTCGTAGCTCTGCGCGCCCTTCGACGCGTCCCAGGCCAGCGAGACGCTGGCGCCGGTGACGCCGGTGGCGTGCACGACACCCGGCGCCGGCAGCGCGTTGCGGTCGCGCGGGGTGACCTTCAGCAGCCGCGAACCGTGCACCGGGAGGTCCGCGGACGCGGTGCTTTCCTTGTGCGACCAGAGGTCGCGGATCTCCGCGGGGCCGGTGATGCCGAGCTGCGCGAGGTCCGCGGTGACACGGGCGGGCGTCGCGGCGAGGTTGAACAGCGCGACCGTGTAGCTGCCGTCGGCGTTGCGGTTCGACCAGACCTGCTGGTCGCTCGTCTGGCTCACCGGCTTGGCCGGGATGCCGGCCTGGTTGACGGCGATGACCTCGTCGTTGGTCAGCAGCTTGACGCCGTAGTCGTCGAGCTGGGTCAGGTCGTCGCCGATGTAGAGCGGCGCGGCTTCGATCGCCCAGAGCGTCATGTAGCTCTGGCGCTCGGCCTCGGTGAGGCCGTCCATCTTGCCGCTGCCGACGTCGAGCGAGTCGAGGTTGTTCCAGTGGCCGGGGCCGGCGTCGGGGATCCACTGCACGACGTCGTTCCAGCGCTGCTTGACCGAGTTGTTCCAGGTCACGAGGGTGTCGCAGTAGCACTCGACGTCCGTGTCGACGCGCCAGCCGTTCGTGTTGGCCTTCCAGACGCCGGACTGGCGGTGGCTCAGCGCCCAGGAGACGACGAACTCCATCGGGCGGCCGGTCTTGGTGATGGCCTTGTGCCAGGCCTCGACGTCGGTGGTGTTGGTGTAGTTCGGGCCGCCCTTGAAGGAGCCGGGGCCGACGCCGTCGAGCTTGAGGAAGTCGACGCCCCAGCCGGCCAGCAGCTGCGCCACGGAGTCCACGTAGGACTGGGCGCACGGGTTCGTGAAGTCGATCTTGTAGGCGGAGTCCCAGCCGTTGGTCTTGCGCAGGTCGGGGTAGACGAGGTCCTTGGTGTGGCAGTTCGTGTTGCCGGCGATCGGGGAACTGCCGTCGTTGTAGGCCTTGAGGTCCAGGCCGACCGCCAGGTAGGAGCCCAGTTTGAGGCCCTTCTTGTGGACGTAGTCGGCGACGTACTTCATGCCGTCCGGGAAGGTCGCCGGGTTGACGACGGGACGGGCGTACTGGTCGAAGGAGTTCGACCAGCCGGCGTCGATGTTGACGTACTCGTAGCCGTGCTGCTTGAACTTCGCCGCGAGGACGTCCGCCTGCTGCAGGACGTGCTTCTCGGTGAGCCAGCTGGCCGAGCCGGTCGGGTTGACGCCCGGGTAGTTCGTCGACTCGAGGCTCCAGCTGCTCCAGCCCAAGTAGGGCTTCTGCGCCACGGGCTTCTGCTGGGCCTCCGGCGCCGCTGTCGCCGCGGGCGCTGTGAGGAGGCCCGCGAGCACCGTCAAGCCGCCGAGGACACCCAGGGCCCGTCTGACACGGGAGGCTGCCATGACCACTCCTTCGAGGTCGGTGGGGACTACGTCAGACATCCGAGGACCACGGCCCGATTCCGGCGAACCATAGATCCTATAGGATCGACGACTGGAGATTCTGACTGCGCAGGCCGTCCGGTGTCAACGCCTGCACGCGGACAAAGATCAGACGAATCTCGGACTGTCGGGGGTGGCGGTTAGGTTCGAAGGATGTTGACCACGCTCGCCGTCGAGAACTACCGCTCCCTGCGCGACCTGGTGCTGCCGCTGTCCGGGCTGACCGTCGTCACCGGGCCGAACGGCAGCGGCAAGTCGAGCCTGTACCGGGCGCTGCGGCTGCTGGCGGACGCGTCCCGCAACGGCGCGGTGGCGGCGCTGGCCCACGAGGGCGGGCTGCCGTCGACGCTGTGGGCCGGCCCGGAGACGATCGGCCGGTCGGTGCGCGAGGGGCGCACGCCGGTGCAGGGCACGGTCCGGACGAAGGCGCTCGGGCTGAAGCTGGGGTTCGCGGGTGACGAGTACGGCTACGCGCTGGACCTGGGCATACCGCAGCCGCTGGACACGATGTTCAACCGCGACCCGGAGTTCAAGCGCGAGGCGGTGTGGTCGGGCCCGGTCCTTCGTCCGTCGGCGCTGCTGGCCGAGCGCTCGGGCCCGGCGGTTCGCACCCGGGTCGAGTCGGGCGGGTGGGGTTCCGACGTCCACAAGATCCGGCTGACCGACAGCATGCTGAGCGAGTTCGCCGACCCGAGGGCGTGCCCGGAGCTGCTGCTGGTCCGCGAGCGCATCCGCGGCTGGCGGTTCTACGACCACTTCCGCACGGACGCCCGCGCGCCGGCCCGCCAGTCCCAGATCGGCACGCGCACCCCGGTCCTGTCCCACGACGGCGCCGACCTGGCGGCGGCCCTGCGCACGATCATCGAAATCGGCCGGGCCGCGGAACTGGAGTCGATCGTCGACCAGGCCTTTCCCGGGTCACGCCTGGAGGTGGTGGCCCCGGAAAGCCGTTTCACGGTCCGCTTCCACCAGCACGGCCTGCTGCGGCCATTGGAAGCCGCGGAGCTGTCGGACGGCACGCTGCGGTTCATCCTGTGGGTGGCGGCGCTGCTGACCCCGCGGCCGCCGGAACTGCTGGTGCTGAACGAGCCGGAGACCAGCCTGCACCCGGATCTGTTGCCGGCGTTGGCTTCGCTGATCGCGGTCGCGGCGAAGGAGACCCAAGTGGTGGTGGTCTCACACGCGCAGCCGCTGATCAGGGCGCTGTCGGAGATCGCGGAGGTGGGCGAGGTGGAGCTGGAGAAGGAGTACGGGGAGACCAAGCTGGTGGGGCAAGGGAGGTTGGACCGCCCTTCGTGGCACTGGCCCGCCCGCTGACGGAGGCCGCGTCGTCCAGCTGGGTACGCGTGTCGTCCGTTCAGGTACGCGTGTCGTCCATCGCGGTCCGCTCGCGAGATCCGCCCAGCAGGCCGCGGCGTACCCAGCCGGACGACACGCGTACCCGGCTGGACGACACGCGTACCCGGCTGGACGACACGCGTACTCAGAGGGTACGGGTCCTATGGCCCTGGTCCTCCGGGCGAGCTGCGCGCAGTGTGGGTGGATCGTGAGCCGTATCCGAAAGATCCTGATCATGCGCCAGTTGGTTTTCGCCGCCGGAGTGTTGGCCGTCGCCGTGCTGGCGGCCGCTTGCTCGCCGACTCCGGCCGCGCAACCGCCTCAGCCGGTGCCGACCACCGTCACCGCCGAGCCGGTGACCGTCACGGAGACCGCGCCCACCACCGTCGTCACCACGGTGACCACAACCGCCCCCGCGCGAAAAGCCGCGACCACTCGCCCCAAGGCCGAGGACTGTGCGACCGGCGGCTGCCTGGACGCGGCCCGCGGCCTGTCCCAGTCGGACGTCAAACGAGAAACCGACGCCTGGCTCGCGAAGCACCCCGGCTGGTGCGCGGTCGGCACCACCGGCGCCGTCGCGCCCTGCTGAGCCGTCAGCGGCCCTTGGTGCTTTCGCGGATCTCCAGCGCGAACGGCGTCTGGACGTCCTGCGGCGGAGCCGACTTCTCCCCCGTGATGCGACGGCTCACCAGGTCGATCGCCGCTTCCGCCAGCGCGGTCTTGTCCGGGGCGATCGTCGTCAACGCCGGTAGCGAGAAGGCGCTCTCTTCGTTGTTGTCGAACCCCACGATCGCCACGTCCTCCGGCACCCGCAGGCCCAGCTCGGCGACGGCACGCAAAGCGCCGATCGCCAGCAGGTCGTTGAAACAAAAGACCGCATCAGGCGGGGAAGGCAACGCCAGCAACGACTTCATCGCCGCCGCGCCGTAACCGCGGTGCCACTTCTCGGCCGGGGCGACCAGGGAGTCCGAATAGGACAGACCGGCCTCCACCAGGGCCGAGCGGTAGCCGGCCAGGCGCTGGGACGACGTCCCACGGGCCGGGTTGCGGCCGATCGCCGCGATGCGCGTGCGGCCCAAGGACGCCAGGTGGGACACCGCCACGTGCGCGGCCAGGACGTTGTCGATCGCTACATGATCGATCGGGACGTCGACCGCGTGCTCGCCCAGCATCACCAGGGGGATTCCGCCCGGTTCGTCCGGAAAGTCCGCGGCCTCCAGCGCTTCCGGGTGGACCAGCGCGCCGTCGACCAGGTGGGGGCCCAGCGAGGACAGCGTCTTGCGCTCGCGCTCGCGTGTCCCCTGTGTCTGTTCGATCAAGACACTCCAGCCGCGCTTCTGGGCCGCCGTGATGACCAGGCCGGCCAGCTCGCCGAAGTACGGGATCGACAGCTCCGGCACCATCAGCGCCAGGAAACCGGTGCGGCCGCGGCGGAGGTTGCGGGCGCCGACGTTCGGGCGGTAACCGGTCGCGGCCAGCGCTTCTTCGACGCGGCGGCGGTTTTCCGGCTTGACGAAGGCATAGCCGTTCACGACGTTCGACACCGTCTTCACCGATACTCCGGCGAGCGTGGCGACGTCCTTGAGCGTCACGGTCACGGGCGATCCCTTCACATCGGCGTGAGCCAGAAGCATAGCGACAATTTGCCGGTTTACAACGTTGTTCCAACGATGTAAAAAGTACCTCAAGGCTCCCGCGGTGACTCCGATCACCCCGGTGAGCGGGCCACCACCGTCGCTGCCCGAGGAGTCGCTGTGCCGCTGTCCACCCGTCCCCGCCTGGTCCTGGTCACCGCGGCCGCCGCCGCGCTCACCCTCACCTCCTGCACCGCCCGGGAGGAGACGCCGGCCGCGCCGTCGAGCGGCGGTGGACCGGCCGCTTCCGCCTCCTCCGCCGCGCCGTCCGCCGACGGCTGCACGCTGGCGAAGACCGGCTACCCCAAGATCGACCCGAAGACTGCGGTGATCGGCTTCTCGCAGTCCGAAAAGGAGGCCAACCCCTTCCGGATCGCCGAGACGCAGTCCATTCGCGACCAGGCGTCGAAGCTCGGCATCCCGGCCGACAAGCTGCTCGTCACCAACGCCCAGAGCGACCTCAACCGGCAGATCAGCGACATCAAGTCGCTGCTCGACCGGGGTGCCCAGCTGCTGATCGTCGCGCCGCTGAACTCCGACGGCCTCCAGCCGGCGCTCGACGCCGCGAAGGCCAAGAAGGTCCCGGTCGTCACCATCGACCGCAAGGTGACGTCGGCGCCGTGCACCGACTACCTGACCTTCATCGGCTCCAACTTCATCGAGCAGGGCAAGCGCGCGGCCGACGCGATGGTGAAGTCGACCGGAGGTAACGGCAAGGTTGCAATCCTCCTCGGCGCGTCCGGCAACAACGTGACGACCGACCGCACCTCGGGCTTCAAGGACGAGCTGGCCAAGACGCCGGGCCTGTCCGTGGTCGCCGAGCAGACCGGCGAGTTCGACCGGTCCAAGGGCCAGGCCGTGATGGAGCAGCTGATCCAGAGCCACCCCGACCTCACCGCCGTCTACGCCGAGAACGACGAGATGGGCATCGGCGCGGTCAACGCGCTGAAGACCGCGGGCAAGACGCCGGGCAAGGACGTCAAGGTCGTCTCGGTCGACGGCACGCGCAACGCCGTGCAGCTGATCGCCGACGGCAGCTACAACGCCGTCATCGAGTCCAACCCGCGCTTCGGCCAGCTCGCCTTCGACACGCTCCAGAAGTTCGCCGACGGCCAGCCGATCCCGGCCAGCATCGTGATCACCGACGACCAGTACGACGAGACCAACGCGGCGCAGAAGGTCGGGAACGCGTACTGATGACCGCAGCCACCGAAGAGGACGTCGCGATGACGACCGCACCGGTGCTCGAGGTGGCCGGGGTGACCAAACGGTTCCCCGGCACCCTCGCGCTCGACGACGTCAGCTTCCGGCTCGCCCCCGGCGAGGTGCACGCCCTCGTCGGGGAGAACGGCGCCGGCAAGTCGACGCTGATCAAGGTCATCACCGGCGTCTACCAGCCCGACGAGGGCGAGGTGCGCCACCTCGGCGAGCCGGTGACGTTCAAGCAGCCGATCGAGGCGCAGCGGGCGGGGATCTCCACGATCTACCAGGAGGTCAACCTCGTCCCGCTGATGAGCATCGCCAGCAACGTCTTCCTCGGCCGCGAGCCGCGCACCCGCGCGGGACTCGTGGACTGGTCCAAGATGTACGCCGACGCCCGCGAGCTGCTCAAGGGTTACGGCATCCACGACGACGTCAAGCGCCCGCTGCACACCCTGGGTGTCGGCGCGCAGCAGATGGTCGCCCTCGCCCGCGCGGTCTCGACCGACGCGAAGGTCGTCATCATGGACGAGCCGACGTCGTCGCTCGAGCCGCGTGAGGTCGAGACGCTCTTCGAGGTGCTGAACCGGTTGCACGCCGAAGGCATCGCGATCGTCTACGTCAGCCACCGGATGGACGAGCTGTACCGGGTCTGCGACAGCGTCACCGTGCTGCGCGACGGCCGGGTCGTCCACAGTGGACCGCTGGCCAAGCTCCCGCGCATCGAGCTGGTGTCGCTGATGCTCGGCCGTGAGATCCGCCAGATCCGCGAAGAGGGCGTCACGGCGTTCGGCGAGGAACACGACGTCGACCGCGAACCGCTGCTCAAGGCCGAGCACCTGGCCGGGATGCGGCGGCTGCACGACGTCTCGGTGAGCATCCGGCCCGGCGAGGTCGTCGGCCTGGCCGGGCTGCTCGGCTCCGGGCGCAGTGAGACCGCGCGGGCCATCGTCGGCGCGTTCCCGCTCGACGGTGGATCCGTGCTGCTGGCCGGAAAACCGCTGAAGAAGGGCAAGATCGCCGCCGCCATGCGCGCGGGGATCGCGCTGCTGGCCGAGGACCGCAAAACCGACGGGATCATCCCGAACCTGTCGGTGCGCGAGAACATCGTGCTCGCCGCGCTGCCGACGCTCTCGCCGCTCGGCCTGGTCAGCAAGGCCAAGCAGGACAAGGTCGTGAAGATCTTCATGGAACGCCTGCGGATCAAGGCCTCGAGCCCCGAGCAGAAGGTGTCCGAGCTGTCCGGCGGCAACCAGCAGAAGGTGCTGCTCGCCCGCTGGCTGGCCACCGGCCCGAAGATCCTGCTGCTCGACGAGCCGACCCGCGGCATCGACGTCGGCGCCAAGGCCGAAGTCCAGGCACTGATCGACGAACTCGCGAAGGAAGGCCTCGGCGTGCTGCTCATCTCGTCCGAGCTGGAGGAGCTGATCGACGGCTCGGACCGGGTCATCGTGCTCCGCGACGGTTCGGCCGTCGGCGAGCTGACGGGTGACGCCATCACCGAGGAAAACGTCCTGGCCGCGATCGCAGCGGAAGGTGACAACGATGTCTAGCGCCACCCTGACCCGATCGCCCGACCGGGCCACGGTCACCGCGTGGCTGCAGAACTACGGCGTCTACCTGGCCGTCGTGGTTTTGCTGCTGTTCAACGTCTTCTTCACCGAGAACTTCCTGTCCGCGGCCAACTTCCGCACCCAGCTGGTGCAGGCCGCGCCGGTCTGCATCGTCGCGCTCGGCATGGCGCTGGTGATCGGCACCGAGGGCATCGACCTGTCGGTCGGCTCGGTGATGTCGATCGCCGCCGCGCTCATCCCGCTCTACCTGGGCGCCGGGCCGATGACGGCCGTCATCGTCGCGGTGATCGCGGGCATCCTGTCCGGCCTCTTCAGCGGCTACCTGGTGGCCTACCTCGGGATCCAGCCGATCATCGCGACACTCGCGTTGCTCGTCGGCGGCCGCGGGCTCGCGCTCGTCATCGCCCACGGCCAGCTCGTCCAGCTGCACAACCAGGACTTCCTGGAGCTGGGCACGGGTGACGTCCTCGGCGTGCCGATCATGGTCATCGTCGCCGGGGTGCTCGCGGTGCTGGCCGGGCTGGTGGTGCAGCGCACGACGTTCGGGCGGCAGCTGGTCGCCGTCGGCGGCAACCGGGCCGCCAGCTCGCTGGCCGGGCTCCCGGTGAAACGCGTGCTCGTCGGCGTCTACGTCATCTCCGGGGCGCTGGCCGCGGTGGCCGGCGTGCTCGCGACGTCACGGCTGGGCGCCAGCGACCCGAACGACCTGGGTCTGCTGATGGAGCTGTCCGCGATCACCGCGGTCGTCGTCGGCGGCACGCCGCTGACCGGCGGCCGGGTCCGCGTGCTCGGCACCGTGTTCGGCGCGCTGCTGATGCAGCTGGTGCACGCCACCCTGATCAAGCACAACCTGCCGGACTCGACCGCGCAGATGGTCCAGGCGGCCATCATCGTCGTCGCCGTGTACGTCGCTCGTGAGCGGAGCCGCAAATGACCGCGACCCAGACCACCGCGCGCAACGCGGCGTTCGCCGGGGTCCTGCAGCGGCAGGGCGCGGCCGTCGTGCTCGTGCTCGGCCTCATCGTCGCGTGGTTCGCGTTCCCGCGCTTCGGCTCCGCGGACAACCTGCGCGACCTCGCGTTGCAGGGCTCGTTCCTCGCGGTGATCGCGCTCGGCATGACGTTCGTGATCATCTCCGGCGGCATCGACCTGTCGGTCGGCTCGAACTACGCGCTCGGCGGCGTGCTCGCCGCATACGGCTCGCAGTACGGCTTCTTCGTGGCGATCCTGCTTCCGCTGGTCGTCTGTTCGGCGATCGGGCTGATCAACGGCCTGCTCATCGCCCGCACCGGGATGGCGCCGTTCATCGTGACGCTGGCGACGCTGCTGTTCGCCCGCGGCCTGCTGCTCGCCATCACCTCCGAAGGCGCGACGACGTTCAAGATCGAGCCCGGCTCGGCGATCCTCTGGCTCGGGCAGGGCACGATCTTCGGCGTCGGCGTGCCGGTGTACCTGACGCTCGTGCTGTTCGCGCTCGGCGGCGTCCTGTTGCGGCGCACCGGGTTCGGCCAGTCGGTGTTCGCCATCGGCGGCGCCGAGCAGTCGGCCCTGCTGATGGGCCTGCCGGTCGTCCGCACGAAGATCACGCTCTACACGCTGAGCGGCGCGCTCGCCGGTTTCGCCGGCATCCTCACCGCCGCGTACCTGCAGTCCGGCGTCACCGTGATCGGCGTCGGCACCGAACTGGACGCGATCTCGGTCGTCGTCATCGGCGGCACGCTGCTCACCGGCGGTGCCGGGACGATCGTCGGCACGCTCGTCGGCGTGCTGCTGCGGGTGCTGATCCAGAACGTCATCAACCAGGTCGGCACGCTCGACTCCAACTACCAGACGGTGGTGAGCGGGGCCTTCCTGCTCATCGTCGTGGTGATCCAGCGTCTGCTGGCGCGGTCCCGAACCCGCTGAGCTCCTTTCCCCCCAACAGGAGGTCTCAACGATGTTTCGTCCTGCCCGCAGAACCCGCCGGTGGCTCACCGCCACCGCCGCGTTCGCCGTCGCGGTCGCCGGCCTCGGCACCGTACCCGCGGCGAGCGCCGCGGCCACCCCCCAGTGGCAACGCCTGACTCCGCCGCTGTCGACCCCGTGGACGAAGGACGTCTCGCCCGCGAACGCCCTCCCCGACTACCCGCGGCCGCAGCTGACCCGCGACAAGTGGCAGAACCTCAACGGCGTCTGGGAGTTCGCCAAGGCGACCCCGGGTGAGGCCGCGCCGGTCGGGAAGACGCTCGGCGAGCGGATCCTCGTGCCGTACCCGGTCGAGTCCGCGCTGTCCGGGATCATGCGCCACGAAACGAACATGTGGTACCGCCGCACGTTCGAGGTGCCCAAGAACTGGCAGATCGGCAAGGGACAGCGGCTGCAGCTGCACTTCCAGGCCGTCGACTACGACGCCACGGTCATCGTCAACGGCAAGACCGTCGGCCGCCACACCGGCGGGTACGACGCGTGGTCCGTCGACGTCACCGACGCGCTGACCACCGCCAAGACCCAGGAGATCGTCGTCGGCGTCGCCGACCCGAACGACCAGGGCGGGCAGCCGATCGGCAAGCAGCGCCAGCCCGGCGACGGCATCTTCTACACACCGTCCTCCGGCATCTGGCAGACCGTCTGGATGGAGCCGGTCGCCTCGGCGCACATCGACCGCCTCGACACCACCCCGGACGCCGCGACCGGGACGGTCACGATCAACGCCGTGGTCGGCGGGCCGGTCAAGCAGCGGGTCGACGCGACCGCCTACGACCACGGCCGTCCGGTCGGGCACGTCACCGGCGACGCGAACAAGCCGTTGAAGCTCAAGGTGGACCGGCCGCACCTGTGGACGCCGGACGACCCGTTCCTCTACGACCTGCGCGTCAAACTGTCCACAGGGGACGAAGTCGGCTCGTACTTCGGCATCCGGACGATCAGCGTCGGCAAGACCGCCGACGGCAAGCAGCGGATGCTGCTCAACGGCAAGTTCGTCATGCAGGTCGGCCCGCTGGACCAGGGTTTCTGGCCGGACGGCATCTACACCGCGCCGACCGACGCGGCCCTGAAGTTCGACCTGCAGCAGGAGAAGGCGCTCGGCTTCAACATGGTGCGCAAGCACATCAAGGTCGAGCCGGACCGCTGGTACTACTACGCCGACAAGCTGGGCCTGATGGTGTGGCAGGACATGCCGGCGATGAAGGACGACGTCGAGCCGACGCCCGCGTCGCGCGTCAACTACGAGTCCGAGATGCACCGGATGATCGACCAGCACCGCAGCTTCCCGTCGATCGTCACGTGGGTGCCGTTCAACGAGGGCTGGGGCGACTACGAGGTCGGCCGGATCGCCGACGAGGTCAAGTCGTGGGATCCTTCGCGGCTGGTCAACGCCGAGTCCGGCGTCAACTGCTGCCGGTCCGAACCGGACAGCGGGGCCGGGGACATCTACGACGACCACACCTACACCGGACCGGGAACGCCGCTGCAGACCGGCACCCGCGCCGCGGTCGACGGTGAGTACGGCGGTCTCGGCCTCAAGGTCGCCGGGCACGAGTTCGACCCGGCCGGCAGCTTCGCCTACGAGATGGAGCCGGACAGCGCGACGCTGACCCGGCGCTACGGCGAGCTCCAGCAGCGCCTGCTGCTGGTCGCCCAGCGGTGCGGTGTCTCGGCCGGCGTCTACACGCAGACCACCGACGTCGAGAAGGAGGTCAACGGCTTCTTCACCTACGACCGGCAGGTGAAGAAGATGGACTTCGCGGCGGTCCGCGCGGCCAACGAGGCGGTCATCAAGGGCGCTACCGGCAGGCCGGTGGCCGGGCCTTCGGTGCCCGCGGGCACCCCGGGGATCGACGGCATCGCCGCCTACCCGTTCGACGAGAACACCGGCACGGTGGCCGCGGACGCGGTCGGCGACCACGACGCGACGCTCGTCGGCGGCGCGTCCTGGACCGCGGGCAAGAGCGGTTCGGCGTTGGCCACCAACGGTTCCGGCCAGTACGCCGACACCGGCGCGTCACTCGTCAACACCGAAGGCAGCTACAGCGCGGCCGCGTGGGTCAAGTTCAACCAGGTCGGCGACGGCTTCCAGACGGTGGTCAGCCAGGACGGCGACAGCACCAGCGCGTTCTTCCTGCAGTACTCGGGCGCCGACCACAGGCTGGCGTTCAGCTTCGTGGGCACGCGGGCCCTGGCGCCCGCCGCACCGGAGGCGAACCGCTGGTACCACGTCGTCGGCGTCCGCGACGCGGCTTCGGGCACGCTGAAGCTGTACGTGGACGGCCAGCTGGCGGCCACGAAGAGCGTCTGCCTCGGCGACCCGTCGACGGGCCACACGGTGATCGGCCGCGGCAAGTACGGCGGCGGCCCGGTGGACTACCTGGACGGCGCGGTCGACCAGGTGCACGTCTACGACCGGGCGCTGTCCGACGCGGACGTGAGCGCGTTGTATTCGAGCGGCAAGTAGGGCAACCGCAAGCGCCAGTGGCGCGTGTTCGGCCCGGGGACCGTGATCGCGGTCCCCGGGTCGACACGTTTCAGGGGGTGAGCCCGTTGGGCTCCAGAAGATCCGCCCTACCCGCGAGAGCGGGCATCCTCGTCACCACCGCGGCACTGCTCATGACCGGCACGGCGCTGCCGGCGAGCGCGACGACGTCCACGACGCTCCGGTCGTCGTCGTGGTCGTACATCGACTCGGCCAAGCCGAAGACGAGCTTCGTCAACCCGGCCGGGGACGCGCCGGTCGGCGCGAAGACCGACCACGGGACGAAGCACGTTTCGAAGTCCTACTTCACCTTCGACCTCTCCGGACTGGGTGGCGCCAAGGTGCTCTACGCGCGGCTGACCACCGGGGAGACCACGGTCGCCGACTGCACCGCGGCCCGCGGCACCGAGCTCTGGGTGACCGCGCCCGCGAAGAAGGCGCCGACCTGGGCCGACCAGCCCAAGGAGCTGGGCAAGCTGTCCGGCCGGAGCGACCCCGCCGAATGCCCCTCCGAGTTCGTCGGCTGGGACGCCGGACCCGAGCTGCAGCAGGCGATCGACGCCGGCCGCACGTCACTGACCCTGGCCCTGCGCCTGCCCGAGGGCCAGCAGTACAACCCGCGGTTCGCGCGCACCTACCGGCCGACGCTGTCGGTGAGCCTGGAGGAGAACCAGCCGCCGGCCACGCCGACCGCGCTCAAGACCGGCGCGCACCCGTGCGCGGACAATCCCCTGGTCCGGCGGGGCGGCGCCGGACTGTCGGCGGCCGTACGCGACCCGGACGACATGAACATCTCGGCCGAGTTCGCCTGGTGGCCGGTGGACCACCCGGACCAGCGCGCAACCGGGACCGATGACATCTACGGGTCTCTCGAGACCTACTACGACCCCGACGCGCGGCTCGCCGACGGCGTTACCTACGCCTGGCAGGTCCGCGCGAAGGACAGCCTGGCCACCAGCCCGTGGAGCGTGACCTGCCGGTTCACCACCGACTTCACCGCGCCCGCCGCGGCGCCGGTGATCACGTCGGCGGACTACGACTACGAGTTCCCCGGCCACGGCGGCACGGGCATCCCCGGCGCGTTCACCTTCGACGCGCAGGGCGACCCGGACGCCATCGGCTTCACCTGGAGCGGCGGGTACGTCGCCGCCGACCACCCGGGCGGCAAGGCGACCGTGCGGTACACGCCGGCCTCCAGCGGGCCGCAGGACATCTACGCGCAGAGCGTCGACGCGGCCGGGAACACCTCGCCGTCGGGCGGCTACCGGTACTGGGTGGCCTCCAACGAGCCCACGGTCGCCTGCACCCCGGCGTCGGACTACGTCGGCGTCCCCCGGCAGTGCACGTTCAGCCCGCGCGGCAACGGCGGCGCGACCGCGTACGTCTACAAGTTCAACCAGGATCCCGAAACCACGGTGGCGGCGGGAGCGGACGGCACGGCCACGGCCACGATCACCCCGTCCACGCCGGACCAGTTCCAGACGCTGTCGGTCCGGACGCGGCTCACGAACGGCAACCTCACCGCGGCCACGAACCACAACCCGGGCATCCGCCTCGGCGAGCCGACGGTGGACGTGCCCGCCGGCGTGGCGGTCGGCAAGCCCGCCGAGTTCACGTTCCACGCCGTGCTCCCGGGCTCTGTGAGCTTCGGCTACAGCTGGGACGAGGGCCCGATCGTGACGGTGCCGGCCGGCACGTCCACCGCCGGCGTCGGGAAAGCCACGATCGTCCCGGCCGAGTCGGGCTGGCACATCCTGAGCGTGTTCAGCACCACGGCGTCCGGGCAGCGGTCCGGAACCACCGACACCTACGTCGAGGCGGCTTCGGACCAGCCCGTGGTGACCAGCGCGGTCTACCCGGAGAACGGCTTCGGCGGCGGCACCACGATCCCGGGTTCCTTCACGTTCTCGACGCCCGGCGCCGTGAGCTACACGTACACGTTCAACGACCAGCCCGCGGTCACGGTTCCGGCCGGGGCGGACGGCACCGCCGCGGTCACCCTGACCCCGTTGCACGCCAACTCGCAGACGCTGCTGGTGAGCGGCACGTTCGGCGACGGCTCGCAGTCGGAGACGCGGCGGTACGACTTCTACGCCAACCGGATCACACCGCAGGTGTCCTGTGACACCACCGGTGCCGTGCGACCGGGCCAGGAGGTGCACTGCACGTTCACGACCCCGCAGCCGGACGCGGTGTCGTTCCGCTATTCGCTGGACGGGCAGCCGGAAGCCACCGTGCCCGCGAACGGCGCGATGACCTTCACCGTGCCTGCCGACCAGACGTCGGAGATCTTCTTGTCGGTGTGGAGCGTCAACGCGCTCGGGCTGTCCTCGGACGAGCTGAGCACCGGCTTCTCGGTCGACCCCGGCGCGGGCGCCCGGACGGTCCGGGCGGTCTGATCCACCCCGTGACGGCCACCCTTTCGTGGTGGCCGTCACGGTTGCCCTGGAGCGCGCTCCAGCCCCTAGCGTCGATCGGGACAACGACCACTGGGGAAAGGAACCGACATGACTGACGAGCGCTTCGAGCGTGGCCTGAAGACCCTGACCGAGATCGACGGCGAGGCCGGGCAGCGGGTGCTCGACGCGCTCGCCGACGTCGCCCCCGCGCTGGGCGAGGCCGTCGTGTCGTGGGGGTTCGGGGAGATCTACTCGCGGCCCGGGCTGGCGCCGCGCGACCGGCAGCTCGTCACCCTCGGCATGCTCACCGCCCTCGGTGGGTGCGAACCGCAGCTGGACGTACACGTCAACGCGGCGCTCAACGTCGGCCTGACGCCGGCCGAGATCGTCGAAGCGCTCCTGCACTCGGCCGTCTACTGTGGATTTCCGAAGGCGCTGAACGCGACCTTCGCGGCCAAGAAGGTCTTCGGCGAGCGCGGCTTGCTGCCGGTGACCGCGGAATAGGGGTGGGCTCGTGCGGGTGGTCCTGTTCGGCGCGACCGGGATGGTCGGGCAAGGCGTGCTGCGGGAGTGCCTGCTGGACGAGCGGGTCGAGGCGGTGCTGGCCGTGGGCCGGGCGCCGGTCGGCACCACCCACCCGAAGCTGACCGAGCTGGTGCGCGAGGACCTGTTCGCCCTCGAGCCGATCACCGGGTACGACACGTGTTTCTTCTGTCTCGGCCTGTCTTCGGTCGGGGTGGCGGCCGACGAGTACGAGCGGATCACCTACCAGCTCACGCTTTCGGTCGCCGCGAAGCTGCCGGAGAACACCACGTTCCTGTACGTCTCGGGCGCGAGCACCGACAGCACCGAACGCGGCCGGGTGCGCTGGGCGCGGGTCAAGGGCGCGACGGAGAACGCGCTGGCGAAGCTGCCGCTGCGGACGTTCTTCTTCCGCCCCGGCTACATCCAGCCGCTTCACGGGATCACGTCGAAGACGCCGTTGTACCGGACGATCTACCGCGTCGTCGCGCCGCTGTACCCGGTGCTCCGGCGGCTGGCGCCGCGGGCGGTGACGACCACGGAGGAGATCGGCCGCGCGATGCTGGAGGTCGCGGCGCACGGTTACGAGCGCCAGATCCTGGAGAACGCCGACATCACGGCGGCCGCGCAGCGCTGAGGCGTCACCGGCCGCGCGCGACCAACCCCGCGAGCAGGTTCGCCAGCCCCTCGGCCAGCGCCGTCGTGAACAGCTCGTCCACCGGCGGGCCGCCCAGTTCGGCGGACGCGGCGGCGACGGCCTCGGTCGGGTTGGCGTACGGCCACAGGCCCGACACCACCACGACCACCGCGCTCGCGAAGTGCGCCGCGCCCTCCGCCGACAGCTCCGGGATCCGCTTGCGGACCAGCGTGCCGAGCCGTTCGGTGTTCGCGGCCGCGCGGCGCTTGAAGCTCCGGGCGAACTCGAGGGAGATGTTGCGCTCCAGCACCGAGCCCATCGAGCTGACCAGGTCGCACAGCAGCGGACGCCCGGCCAGCGACGTCGCGAGCGTCCCGGCGAGACGTTCTTCGCGGGCGAAGCCGGGTTCGGCCGGCCCGGGGTCGGCGAGGGTCTCTTCCAGGTCGTCGAGCCAGTCCGTCCAGGTGACGTCCAGGACCTCGAGGAAGATCGCCTCGCGGCTGTCGAAGTAGCGGAGCACGTTCGACTTCGCCAGCCCGACCCGGCAGCTGAGCTCCCGCAGGCTGATCTCGGCGACCGGCCGCTCGGCGAGCAGCTCGCGCGCGGCGGCGAGGATCGCCGCACGGCGTGCCTCGATCTGCTCCGGCCGCCGGGCGCGCTGGAATCCGCCGCTCATGAGGCCGAGGTTACCGCTCGGCCGGACCGCGCTGAACGTTCGTTCAACTAGAATCGGGGCCATGGCCACCCGGGATCCCGCCGCGAAGCGCCGCCAGCTGCTCGACGCCGCGCTGGCGGAGTTCGCCGCGCACGGCATCGCCGGGGCCCGGATGGACCGGATCGCGACGCGCGCGCAGTGCAGCGCGGGCCTCGTCTACACGTACTTCGGCAGCAAGGACGACCTGTTCGACGCGGTCTTCGACACGATCGTGGAGCGCACCCTCACCGAGACGCCGATCACCGCCGACGACCTGCCCGGGTACGCCGGCCGGCTGTTCGACGGCTACGTCGCCTACCCCGAGGTGCCCCGGATCTCCGCCTGGTACCGGCTCGAACGCGCCGGCACCGGCCGCACGATCCAGGCGATCACGGACTCGGCCAAGGGCAAGGTCGACGCCATCCGCGCAGCTCAGGAGGCCGGCACGGTCTCGGACCGCTTCGAGCCGGAGCAGCTGCTGATGATGGTGGTCAGCCTGGCGTCGATGTGGTCGGCCCAGACCGTGGAGATGATCGCCGTGGCTCCCGAGGACCAGGCCTACCGCCGCGCGACAGTCACCGAAGCGGTCCGCAAGCTGGTCAGCTGACCGCCTTCTCCTCCCGGCGGGCCTTGACCCGGCGGTAGCTCCAGATCAACAGCGCGAACAGGATCGCCGACGACAGGATCAGGCTCGATCCGGTGCTCCAGCCGCTGAACGGCAGCGACTTCACCGTGCCCCAGACGATGCCCGCGGCCAGCAGCGCGAGCCCGGCCAGCACCGAGCCGGCGATCCGCAGGGGTGACGAGACGCTCTCCTCGGCCGCCTTCATCGCGCGGTCGCGGACCGGGTCGACGTACCGCTCCAGCTTCGGGAACTCCGACGCGAGCAGCAGCAGCCCGGCGAGCACCAGCAGCAGGCCGGGCCCCGGCAGGACCAGCAGCAGCACGCCGACCACCAGCAGGATCCCGCCCGCCACCGTGATCATGATGCGCTTGGCCTGTTTACCGATCCCCACTCGGCCACTCCCCTCGTTCCGTCCGATTCTTCCCGGTTGTGCCCCCGCGTGCCACTCGCGAGTACCCGGATCCGCGCCGCGGACACCACGAGCCCGCCGAGCGTGGCCACGCCCAGCCAGACCACGACGCCCGGCCAGACGTACAGGATCTGCCCGAACGTGCCCTGACGCCCGGCGAACACGGCGCTCATCAGCTCCGGCAGCAGCACCAGGACCAGCGCCGGCAGCAGGCACGGCACCGACCGCAGCCCGGCCCGCCACCACGACGTCCGGCGTGCCGCCCACCGTCGCGCGTGGACGACGCCGAGCACAGCGAGCACCACCGAGAGCAGGATCAGCCCGGCCAGCACCCGGTCCGCGACCACCCCGGCGGGCAGCGCGAGCTCCGGCGCCCCGCCCTGGACGAGCGTCGCAAGGCCCTGCGCCAGCGACTCGGCGTCGTTGTCCAGGGCCAGCCCGGTCGTGGCGAGCACCGTGACGCCGTAACCGCCGGGCAGCAGGATCTGCGCGGCGGTGTGGCTGAACCACTCGCCGTTGTGCGACAGCTGCCCGGGCCGGTAGGCGCCCCAGCCGAACGCGTAGTCGTGCCCGGGCGCCGGCGTGTGCGCCAGCGCGGCCGACGCCGGCGACAGCACCCCGCCGCCGTCGCGCTGGGCGATCAGCCAGCGGGTCAGGTCGGTCGCGGTGCTCAGCACACCGTGGCTGCCGCCGGTGAACCAGTCCGGCTCGGACACCGGGACGGCGAAGCCGAACGCCCGCACGTACCCCGGCGAGAGGTCCGCGGGCGGACTGTCCACAGTGGAACTGGACGTCATGCCGAGTGGCACGAACAGCCGGGTCCGCAGGTATTCGGGGAACGGCTGCCCGGCCACGACCTCGACGATCCGGGCGGCCACCTCGTAGTTCGGGTTGTGGTAGTGGAACGTCGTGCCCGGCTCGTCCGCCAGGCCAGCGTCCCGCAGCCGCGAGACGGCTTCGGCGAGGGTGTGCGGCTGCGGCAGCTTCAGGTCGGGGAACGCCGAGTCGGCCATCCCGGACGTCTGGTCCAGCAGCATCCGCACGGTGATCCGCGCGCCGCGCGGGTCGGCGAGCCGGAACTCCGGCAGGTACCGCGTCACCGGCTCGTCGAGCCCGACACGGCCGGCGTCGACGAGCTGGAGCACGGCGAACGCCGTCATCGACTTGCTCAGCGACGCGATCGGCAGCCGGGTGGACGCGGTGATCGGCGCGCCCGCCGCGTCGTGGCCGTACCCGGCGACACGCACGACGTCGGCGCCGTGCGTGACGGCGACCGCGGCCCCGGGCAGGCCGGTGTGGTCGAGGTAGGCGCGGACGTAGTCGTCGATCCCGTTACCCGCGGGAGCGGCGGAAGCCGGGGTCACCAGCAGCACGAGAAGCGCGCCGAGCAGCGCGAACAGCCTGGTCATGGCGCAAAAGTAGGCAGCGGGCCCACCCACTGTCGGCTGCCGGACGACCCGAGCCACCCCCTACCTTCGACACCTCCTTGACGCCGTTCCGAGCCGGGCTTACATTCAACACATCGGTTGATAAACAGATTGGTTGATAAAGATGACGGTTGACGAGGAGGCGCTGGACCGGGCGTTCACCGCCCTCGGCGACCCGGTGCGCCGCGCGCTGGTCGCCCGGCTCTCCCGCGGCGAGGCGACGGTCAACGAGCTGGCCGAGCCCTTCGCGATCACGAAGCAGGCGGTCTCCCGGCACATCCAGGTGCTCGAACAGGCCGGGCTGATCACGCGAAGCCGTGACGGCCAGCGCCGGCCGTGCCACCTCGTGCCGTCCGCACTCGAAGCCCTCACGGGCTGGATCGACACCTACCGGCTGGCCACCGAGCGCACCTACCGGCGCCTCGACGCCGTCCTGGAGACCCTGGAGGAAACCGAATGAGCACCACGATCACCGCGCAGCCCGGCACCCCGTTCATCGAGGTCACCCGCGAGTTCGCCGCGCCGCCGGCCGCCGTGTTCCGCGCGCACCGGGAGCCGGACCTGGTCAAGCAGTGGCTCGGCCCGGCCGACCTGGAGATGGAGATCTTCGAGTACGACGTCCGGTCCGGCGGGAGCTACCGGTACGCGCACCGCGCCGAGCGCGGCGAGTTCTTCTTCCGCGGCGTGTTCCACAGCGTCGAGAACGACACCCGGATCGTGCAGACCTTCGAGTTCGAAGGTCTGCCGGGCGAGGTCAGCCTGGACACCACGACCTTCACCGGCCTCGGCGACGGCCGGACGCGGATGCAGACCCGGTCGGTGTTCCCGTCCGTCGAAGCGCGGGACACGGCCCTGGCGAACAACATGAGCCGGGGCATCACCGAGTCGTACGAGCGGCTCGACACCCTCCTCGAAAAGGAGAGCTGACATGGCGGTGACGGCGAGCTTCTGCATGTCCCTCGACGGTTTCGTGGCGCGCCCGGACAACAGCGTCGGGCCGCTCTTCGACTGGTACGAGGGTGGCGACGTCGCAGTGCCGATGGTCGGTTACCCGATCGCGTTCCACGTCTCCGAAGCGAGTGCCGGCTACCTCCGGCGGCACCTGGCGCAGGCCGCGCACAGCGCGTTCGTCTGCGGCCGCACGGTGTTCGACTACACGCACGGCTGGGGCGGCAACCCGCCCGGCGGCGGCCGGGCGTTCGTCGTGACGCATCGCCCGCCGCCCGCGGACTGGCCGGAAGAGCACCTGGCGCCGTTCACCTTCTGCCCGGACGTCGCGACCGCGATCGAACGGGCGAAGGAGGCCGGGGACGGCAACGTCGGCGTCTCCGGGCCCAGCATCGCCCGGCAGTGCCTGAACCTCGGCCTGCTCGACGAGCTGAAGATCGACCTCGTGCCCGTCTTCCTCGGCGAGGGCGTCCGCTACTTCGAAGACCTCGGCACCGGCAAAGCCGAGCTGGAGCGGGTCGAGGTCGTCGCGGGCGACGGCGTCACGCACCTGAGCTACCGGGTGCACTACCGGTCCTGAGCGGACACCTCCGCCAGCAGCTGGTCGAACGGGACGAACGACGGCGCCGCGGCCACCGCGGGACGGCCCGCGGCCAGCGACGCCAGCTCGGCGCCCGCCCGCTCGATCCGCCGTTGCAGCGCACCTTCACCACTGCCCCAGTCCGACGAAGCCGCGTACACGCCCGTCGCGACCGGGTCCGCCTTCAGGTACCCGAACAGCGGCCGCAGCTGGTAGTCGAGCACCAGCGAGTGCCGCTCGGTGCCGCCGGTCGCGCCGAGCAGCACCGGCTTGCCGACCAGCGATTCCGCGTCCAGGACGTCGAAGAACGACTTGAACAGGCCGCTGTAGCCGGCGGTGAACACCGGCGTGACGACGATCAGCGCGTCCGCACCGGTCACGGTCTCGATGGCCTTGCGCAGGTCCGGGCTCGGGAAGCCGGTGAGCAGGTTCTTCGTGACGTCGAGCGCGATGTCGCGCAGCTCCACCACCTCGACGGAGACCGGGGACCCGGCCGCGGCGACCGTCGCCGCGGCCAGCCGGTCGGCCAGCAGCCGGGTCGAGGACGGCATGGACAGCCCGGCCGTCACCACCGCGAGCTTCATGCCTGGCTCCCCACCAACGTCGCGGCCTTCAGGGATTCGTGCGTCGGCGCGTCCGGCACGTGCGCCGGGCGCATCGCGTCGAGTTCCTTGCGCAGCACCGGGACCACGTGCTCACCGAGCAGGTCGAGCTGCTCGAGGACGACCTTCAGCGGCAGGCCGGCGTGGTCCATCAGGAACAGCTGGCGCTGGTAGTCGCCGAAGTGCTCGCGGAAGGTCAGCGTCTTGTCGATGACCTCCTGCGGGCTGCCGACGGTCAGCGGCGTCTGGTCGGTGAACTCCTCCAGCGTCGGGCCGTGCCCGTAGACCGGCGCGTTGTCGAAGTACGGCCGGAACTCGTTCCACGCGTCCTGCGACTTCGGCCGGATGAACGCCTGGCCGCCGAGACCGACGATCGCCTGGTCGGCCCGGCCGTGGCCGTAGTGCTCGAACCGCTGGCGGTAGAAGGCGATGAGCTGCTGGAAGTGCTCCTTCGGCCAGAAGATGTGGTTGGCGAAGAAGCCGTCACCGTAGAAGGCGGCCTGCTCGGCGATCTCCGGGCTGCGGATGGAACCGTGCCAGACGAACGGCGGGACGTCGTCGAGCGGGCGCGGCGTGGACGTGAAGCCCTGCAGCGGAGTGCGGAACTTGCCCTCCCAGTCGACCACGTCCTCGCGCCAGAGCCGGCGCAGCAGCGCGTACTTCTCGATGGCCAGCGGGATGCCCTGGCGGATGTCCTCGCCGAACCACGGGTAGACCGGGCCGGTGTTGCCGCGGCCCATCATGAGGTCGACGCGGCCGTCGGCGAGGTGCTGCAGCATCGCGAAGTCCTCGGCGATCTTCACCGGGTCGTTCGTGGTGATCAGCGTCGTCGACGTCGAGAGGATCAGCTTCGACGTCTGCGCGGCGATGTGGCCGAGCATCGTCGTGGGCGACGAAGGCACGAAAGGCGGGTTGTGGTGCTCACCCGTCGCGAAGACGTCGAGACCGACCTCTTCGGCCTTGAGCGCGATGCGGACCATCGCCTTGATCCGCTCGTGCTCGCTCGGCGTGGTGCCGGTCGTGGGGTCCGCCGTGACGTCGCCCACCGTGAAGATTCCGAACTGCATGACCTGCTCCCTTTCCGAAGGCGCACCGCCCATCTTACATGCGCGTTCAACTACTTCCAAGCAAGAGATATTCCGGCCGTCAACCCGTGAGGGGCCACCAGCTAAGGTCAAAGGCATGGACGCGGAGTTCGCTCGGCTGGGTTTGGCAGAACGTTCGGTACGACTTCTCACCGGCCGCGACATCTGGGCCTCGATCACCCCACTGCTCAGCCCGCGCCGGAACCTGGTGGCCGCCTTCGGTCACGTCGGTCCCGGCGCGGCCGCCCTGCTGCCGTTGCAGCCGGGCGACACGCTGATCACCGACGCGGGTCTCGACTCGGTGCTGGCCGGCACGACGAGCCCGCACGCCCTGCTGCACTGGGTGAAGGCCGGCGTGGCCGTGCACTCGCTGCGCGGGCTGAACGCGAAGCTGGTGATCGCCGAGGACGACCCGGCGTTCGTCGTGGTCGGCTCGGCCGACGTCACGGCCGCCGGCCCGCGGCAGCTGTTCGAGGCGGTCACCGTCTCGACCGAGAAGCACACCGTCGAAGAGGCCCAGGAGGCCTGGCTCGAGTGGGCCGACCTCGCCGGGCCCTCCCTGACCGCCGGTGACCTGGAACCGCTCCTGGAGCAGTACGGCGCCGGCAAGCTGGTCACCCCGGCGCGCCCGGCCACCTCGACGCCCCGCGCGACCGCGCGGCCCGTGGTGACCACCCGCCCGGCCACCCCGGTCCGGCCCGCGGCCGCGACCCCGCCGCCGTCGCCGGTCCGCCCGGCCGCGCCCGCTCCTTCGCCGGTGCGCCCGGCCCCGCCCGCCCCGTCGCCGGTCCGCCCGGCGGTCGCCGAGACCCCGGTCGAGCCGGAGCGGACCGAGAGCCCCGCGCCCGCCGAGGTCCCCGCGGCGGTTTCCGAGGCCCCGGAACCGGTTGCGGCAGCGGCCGAAACGGAACCGGCCGAAGCCACCGACGTCCCCCGGCCGTCGTGGCCGCGCCCGGCCGAGCTGTACCTGGTCAGCCTCGTCGAGGGCGGCGAGCCGTCGGCCGAGGCCGAGTACCGGCTGGAAGAGCTGTCCCGCGAGTACTCGCACCCCGGCGAAAACGGCGAAGCACCCTTCCGTGTCGAACTGTTCTGGGCCGACGACGGCCAGGGCCAGGACCCGCCGCGCACCCTGCGCGGCGGCGTGCACGTGATCCGCGTCTACAGCCAGAAGCAGGGGCGGGCGCTGGTCGGGTCGCGGGCCGAGGCCCCCGGTCTCGTACTGCAGGCCTACACCGACGAGTTCGCCTACCCGCGCCGCACGTACTGCTACCTCCTGACGCGCGAGACCGAGGCGAAACCGGCGTTCGGGGACCTGCGCAAGGGCCTCGCCACGATCGGCGAGAAGCCGAACTTCCGGAACAGCTTCCAGGTCCCGCGGAAGATCGAAGCCCTGCTCGCACTGTGGCCCGACCTCGAATTCGACCCTCGCTAGGGGGCGGTTCACGCCACACCGGGGGACGGACGCGCGGAAGTTGTCAGGGCAGGCGGATATCCTGCAGTACGGTGCAGGCCGAGTCCGCACCTCACCGAACCTTCGCGAGCCACGATCCGGGAGAACGACCCTGTGACTGCCGAGACCTTGTACGGGGCCGACGACCTGACGCACCTCGAGGGGCTCGAGGCCGTCCGCAAACGCCCCGGGATGTACATCGGCTCCACCGACAGCCGTGGCATCAACCACCTCTTCTCCGAGGTGGTGGACAACTCCACGGACGAAGGTGTGGCCGGCCACGCCGCGCGCATCGTCGTCACGCTGCACGCCGACAGCAGCGTCCAGGTCGACGACGACGGCCGCGGCATCCCCACCGGAACCCACGCCAAGTCCGGTTTGTCCGGCGTCGAACTGGTCCTGACCCGGCTGCACGCCGGCGGCAAGTTCGGCGGCTCCGGTTACAAGACCTCCGGCGGCCTGCACGGCGTCGGCGCGTCGGCGGTCAACGCGCTGTCGCACCGCTTCGACGTCACCGTGAAGCAGGACGGCAAGGTCCACCAGATGTCGTTCAAGCACGGCGTCCCCGGCATCTTCGACGCGCCCGGCCCGAAGGCGAAGTTCACCCGCCACTCCGGCCTGAACCTCGTCGGCAAGATGAAGCGCGGCGAGCGCAGCGGCACCTCGATCCGCTACTGGTACGACTCCCGCTACTTCGAGTCCGGCGCGGCGCTGGACGTCGAGGGCGTGCGCGCGAAGCTGCGCAACACCGCGTTCCTCGTCCCGGGCGTTACGTACGTCCTGCGCACGGCCATCGAGGACACGATCAACGAGGAGACCTTCCACTTCCCGAACGGGCTGGTGGACATGGTCGACTTCCTCACGCCCTCGGGCGAGAAGCCGGTCTGCGGCACGCTGATGATCACCGGCGAGGGCACGTACAAGGAGAACGCGGCCGACGCGGCGGGCGTCATGCAGTCCAATGTGGAGCGCCGCGCCGAGATCGAGGTGGCGCTGCGCTGGGGCACCGGCTACGAGCGCACGGTCGAGTACTTCACCAACACGATCCGCAACGTCCACGGCGGCACGCACCGCCGCGGCTTCGACCGCGCGATGGCGAAGGCGTTGCAGGACGCCATCTCCAAGACCCGCGGGCTGCTCAAGCCCAAGGAGGACATGCCGACCATCGAGGACGTCCTCGAGGGCATGACCGCCGTGATCCACGTCCGGCTGCCGGAGCCGCAGTTCACGTCGCAGACCAAGGACGAGCTGTCCACCGCCGGCATCACCCGCGTCATCCAGGGCATCGTCGACAAGCAGGTCAAGGCCTGGACCGAGGACCGCCGGACCAAGTCCGAAGCGAAGGTCGTGCTGCAGAAGGTGGTCGACGCCTCCCGCGTCCGGCTCACCCAGAAGCAGCAGAAGGACGCCGCGAGGCGCAAGACCGCGCTGGAGGGCGCGGCGATGCCGCCGAAGCTGGTCGACTGCCGCACCACCGGCGTCGCGCGCAGCGAGCTGTTCCTGGTGGAGGGTGACAGCGCGCTCGGGTCGGCGCGCATGGCGCGCGTGTCGGAGTACCAGGCACTGCTGCCGCTGCGGGGCAAGATCCTGAACGTCCAGAAGGCGTCGCTGGGCGACACGCTGAAGAACGCGGAGATCGCGTCGATCGTGCAGGTCCTCGGCGCGGGCACCGGCCGCACGTTCGACCTGACGACCATGCGCTACGGCCGGGTGATCCTGATGGCCGACGCCGACGTCGACGGCTCGCACATCCGGACCCTGCTGATCACCCTGTTCGCCAAGTACATGCGCCCGGTGATCGAGGACGGCCGGCTGTACGCGGCGATGCCGCCGCTGCACAAGCTCGTCACGAAGGGCCGCAACCCCGAGACGCACTTCACGTACACGCAGCAGGAGATGGAGTCCAAGTACGCGGAGCTGGAGCGGTCGGGCAAGAGCATCGTCACGCCGGTGCCGCGGTTCAAGGGCCTCGGCGAGATGGACGCCGACGAGCTGTGGGACACCACGATGAACCCGGCCAGCCGCTCGGTCCGCCGGATCACGATGGACGACGCCGAGGCCGCCGAGACCGCGCTGGAGCTGCTGATGGGCGAGAAGGTCGAGCCCCGGCGCAACTGGCTGGTCGCCTCCTCGGACCGCATCGACCGCGACGCCATCGACGCTTGATATTTTCGTAGCTACCAAGGAGTTCTGCCGTGGCACGCCGCAAGGGCACCACCACCAAGGTCGATCCCAGCGCGTTCGACTCCGCCGGTGCGAACGTCTTCGACAACTCGCTGAAGACCGAGATCGAGGACTCGTACCTGGAGTACGCGTATTCGGTCATCCACTCACGCGCCCTCCCGGACGCGCGGGACGGCCTGAAGCCGGTGCACCGCCGGATCCTCTTTTCCATGCACGAGCAGGGTTACCGGCCCACGCACGCGTATGTGAAGTCGTCCCGCGTCGTCGGTGACTGCTTCGTCCGCGGCGCGCTGGTGTCGACCCCGGACGGACTACGGCCGATCGAAGAGATCGGGATCGGCGAGCAGGTCCTCGACAGCCGGGGCCGGGCGGTACCCGTCACCGAGGTCTACGAGAACCCGGTGTCCGAACTCGTGCGAGTCAAGTGGTCGAACGGGCACACGATGCTCGTGACGCCGGGACAGCGGTTCCGGACCGTGGCCGAAGACTCGACGCTGACCTGGACGGACGCCCGCGACCTCACCGGACGGCTGACCGTCGCCTACGGGAACGCCCGCCGGGACGAGCGGCCGGCGGGCGGCGACCGCTACGCCTACCTCCTCGGCTTGATCACCGCCGAGGGCTTCGCGGTCGACCGCAACCGCGACGCGGACGGCCGGGTCCGGATCCACATGTGCGACGTCGAACCGCTCGACGCGGTGTACGACTGGGCAACGGCCAACGGGCTCGGCGTGTCCCGCGGAACTCGCACCGCGGCGAAGCCGGAATGGCGCGACCAGCACATCCTCACCTTCTCCCGCCACGATGGCCTGCTCGCGGCCGGGAGCCCCCTCAGCGACGCGAAGGCCGTTCCGGCGGAAGTCCTCACCGACCGGTCTTCATGGGCGCCTTTCCTCGCCGGAATCTTCGACGGCGACGGCTACATCCGCAAGAACCACCGCGAGATCGTCTACGTCAGCACGAGCGAAACGCTCATCCGGCAGGTCTACGCGATGCTCGCGGATCTGGGCATCCACGGTCACCACTGGAGCAACCCGAAGGCTGACGGCCACAAGACCCTGCTGGGCCTGTCCGTCACCGGATCCGACGCCGCGGTGCTGGCCCGCGTCCTGACGCCGTGGATCAAGATCGGCTACAAGAAGAGCGCACTGGAAAACCTCACGGAAATCGCCTACGGCTACGGCGGCAAGCAGGGCAACGACCGGCTGCCCGCCAAGGCGGTCATGGCCGAGTTCTCGGCCGCCCACACCGGCGGCGGCATCGCTCTGGCCGATCGCGCATTTCCCCTTCCGCAGGCCGGCCAGGACGGCTGGATCGACAAGCTGCGCCGGATCGGCTCCCCGCTCGCCGACAACCTCGACGCGCTGAAAGGGTTCTCGTTCCTCGAAGTCGTTTCGGTCGAGCCGGTCGAGCCGGACGTCACCTACGACATCCAGGTCGGTACCGACGATCACGAGTTCACAGCCGAGGGTTTTGTCGTCCACAACTGCATGGGCAAGTACCACCCGCACGGTGACACCGCGATCTACGACGCGATGGTCCGCCTCGCGCAGGACTTCTCGCTGAACGCGCCGCTCATCGACGGGCACGGAAACTTCGGTAGCCCGGACGACGGCCCGGCCGCTTCGCGATACACCGAAGCCCGCATGTCCCCCGAGGCCATGCAGCTGGTCGGTGAGCTCGGCGAGGACACCGTCGACTTCCGGCCGAACTACGACGGCTCGCTCGAGGAGCCGACCGTGCTGCCCGCGGCGTTCCCGAACCTGCTGGTCAACGGCACGTCCGGGATCGCGGTCGGGATGGCGACCAACATGATCCCGCACAACCTCGGCGAGGTCGTCGCCGCGGCGCGGTGGCTGATCACGCACCCGACCGCGACGCTCGACAAGCTGATGGAGTTCGTCCCCGGCCCCGACCTGCCCACCGGCGGCAAGCTGCTGGGCCTCGACGAGGTCCGCCGCGCGTACGAGACCGGCCGCGGCGTCGTCCGGATGCGCGCGAACGTCGCGACCGGGCCGCTCGAGGGCAGCCGCGGGCGGCAGGCGATCACCGTCACCGAGCTGCCCTACGGCGTCGGCCCGGAGAAGGTGATCGAGAAGATCACCGACGAGGTCAACAAGTCCAAGCGGCTGACCGGCATCGCCGACGTCAAGGACCTCACCGACCGCGAGAACGGCACGCGGCTGGTCATCGAGTGCAAGGTCGGCGTCAACCCGCAGGCCCTGCTGGCCGACCTCTACCGGCTGACGCCGCTGGAGCAGTCGTTCGGCATCAACAACCTCGTCCTCGTCGACGGCCAGCCGCAGACGCTGGGCCTCAAGGAGCTGCTGGAGGTCTTCCTCCGGCACCGCTACGAGGTCGTCACGCGGCGCACGAAGTACCGGCGCCGCAAGCGTGAAGAGCGGCTGCACCTGGTCGACGGCCTGCTGATCGCCCTGCTGAACATCGACAAGGTCATCAAGCTCATCCGCGAAAGCGAGAACGCGCAGGCCGCGAAGGACGGCTTGATGACGCGGTTCAAGCTGTCGGAGATCCAGGCGACCTACATCCTCGACACCCCGCTGCGCCGGCTGACCAAGTACGACCGGATCGAGCTGGAGTCGGAGCAGGAGCGGCTGCGCGAGGAGATCGCGGAGCTGAGCAAGATCCTCGACGACGAGTCGGTGCTGAAGAAGCTCGTCTCGTCGGAGCTGGCGAAGATCGCGAAGGACTTCCCGACCGAGCGCCGGACCGCCCTGATCGACGGCGACCTGAAGGAGGTCCTGGCCGCGTCGAAGCCGTCCGGGCCGCTGGAGGTCGAGGACGACCCGTGCCAGGTGATCCTGTCGGCGACCGGTCTGGTCGCGCGCACGGCGGCGGAGTCCGAGGAGTCGACGGAGACGCGCCGGCGCAACGGCCGCGTGAAGCACGACGCGGTGTCGGCGGTGGTCCACACCACGGCCCGCGGTCAGATCCTGCTGGTGACGAGCCGCGGCCGGGCGTTCAAGACGGACGTCCTGCCGTTGCCGGTCCTCCCGGAGCAGGCGGGCACGGTCTCCTTGCGCGGCGGCATGGCAGCGCGCGAGCTGATCCCGCTGGAGAAGGGCGAGACGGTCGTCGGCATCGCGCCACTGGGCGAGCAGGCAGCGGGCTCCCCCGGCCTGGCGCTGGGCACGCGAGCCGGCGTCGTGAAGGTGTGCTCGCCGGAGTGGCCGGTGCGTTCGGACGAGTTCGAAGTGATCAGCCTGAAGGACGGCGACGAGGTAGTCGGCGCGACGTGGCTCCGGGACGGCACGGAGACGCTGGCGTTCCTGACGTCGGAGGCGTCACTGCTGAAATACGCGGCGTCGCTGGTCCGCCCCCAGGGCCTGAAGGGCGGCGGCATGGCGGGCATCAACGTCGGCGCGGGCGCGGCGGTCTTCTTCGGAGCGGTCCGCACGGACGACGACGAGCACGGCGAGCCGATGGTCATCACGGCGACGGGCGTGAGCGTGAAGGTGACGCCGTTCAGCGAGTACCCGGCCAAGGGCCGAGCAACAGGCGGGGTCAGGGCCCAGCGGTTCTTGAAGGGCGAGACAGAGCTGAGGGTCGCCTGGATCGGCCCGCGCCCGGCAGGTTCGGCCCGCAACGGCGACCCGGTGGAGCTACCGGAGGTGGACGTCCGCCGCGACGGATCAGGCCACGCCCACCCGGGCCCGGACGTGGTGGGTCACCTCATCGAGCGAGACTGACGGTCGGCTCGGCTGCGGAGCACCCTCCGCAGCCGGGGCCGGTCGTCGCCACTCAGGTCTCCTCCGGCATGGGCACGCCGAACAGCTGACAGCCCGGCTGCTCTCCCGGCGCCGCCCGCACGACCCGATCACAGAGCGCGCGAGGACACCGATGTGCCTTCGCGAGGCCGTACGCCACGAGCAGGTCGCCGTCGATGTCGCTGTGGCGGATCGTCTGGTTCTCCTCCGCGGCGGTGAGCCGGGCGACTTCCGCCTCGAACGCCTGCCAGCCGTCGAGGGTGTCCTTTCCCGCGCGCGTCTGCTCGAGCAGCGTGTCGAAATCCCGGCGCAGCCCGAACCAGTTCGCGTCGCCGGCGATACGCCGCAACCGGGTGCACAAGCCGGTCCACCTGGTACGGCGCGCCTCGTCCGACATACGACCTCCGGTGTTTCCGCCGGTGACAGGACCTCGGTAGGGTGTCAGCCTACGCATGGACGCCTCGCCGGGGAGGTTCAGGTGGCCCACGTCGAGATCCTCACGCGCGACGGTGAAGTACCGCCCGAGTGGAACGGTATGGTCCGGCACGCGCTGCAACGGATCAGCGACTCCGAAAAGGGCTGGCAGGGGCCGGTCGAGACCATCGAGATCACCCGCCTGATCGAGGGCGGCCGGAGCGAGGCCGTCGTCATCGAAGTCGCGTTGCGAGCCGGTGACGAATACCGCCAACGCGTTGTCAAAATCGGCCCGGCAACCGAAATGGCGGCCGAGTACGCAAATTTCAGCCGTTTTCTGGCGCAGTACCCGGCCACCGTCTGCGCCCCGATCCTGGAAGCGACCCCCGGCGCCGCGGACCCCGCCGAGCAGCGGGACGGCGAAGTCGAAGCGGTGGTGTACACGCACGTCACCGACTACGCGGGCCGTCCGCGAACCCCCGCGCCCACACTCGAGGACCTCGTCCACCGGGCATTCCGCGACCTGGCCGCCGTGCCGGAGGTCCAGCAGGTGATCGCGCAGTTGTTCACCATGATGTCGATCCCGTTCCACAATCGGCGAAAGGTGTGGCAGACGCTGTCCCTGCGGGATCTGAATCCGTCGCTGGGGCCCGACCTCGTGCTTGAAGCAGCGGCGGTTGAAACGACGGCGATCTATGCGGAAGACGTCCTCGACGGATCTCTCGGTTCCCGCGAATTCCGTCCCGGTCAGGAACTGCGCGTCGCGGCTTCCGGCAGTCGCGAGATCCGGGTCGAAACGCACGGCGGGTCACCCGGCACCGAGCCGGCCGGCCGGGTGCTGCGGAGCCGCTTTCCCGAACAGCGCGCCAAGCTGGACGGCGCTTTCACGACGGTCGAGCGGGACGGCAGCGCGGTGGTCGCGGACGGGGTGCGGACCGCCGATCCGGCCGGCGGGCTCCGGCCCGCGCTGACGGACCCGCGCTTCGGCCGGGTGCGCGGGGTGGTGCACGGGGATCTCAACGCGCGCAACGTGATGTGCGTCGACAGCCGGCCGATGGTGATCGACTTCGCCCAGACAGCCGAGAACCGGCCGGTCCTCTCGGACGCCGCGTGGCTGGAGATCAGCCTTCTCCGTGACGTCTTCGCCGAGCTGCCCTACGGGGAACTCGTTCGGCTGCAACGCCTTCTCGCCCTGGCCACCCGGATCAGGCCGCTGGTGAACGACGTCACGAAGCTCGAAGTGACGTTCGACGACCTCTTCGAAGGGCCTGCCCTCGCGGCCTTCCGGATTCTCCACGAACTGCGGGCGCGAGCCCAGCAGGCATTTCCCGTCGCCGACGCCTGGCTCGACTACCTGGCCCAGGTGCACTTGTCGGCCTACCGCACGGTCAAGTGGCACGGCCAGGCCGGCCTCAAGCTACGCGCGGTGCACGCGGCCGCCGCGGTCGCGACGGAGTGGCTCACCGGCCAAGATCCCCTTGCGCACTGGGAGGAGCTGCCGGACCTGCTGCGGCGGCTGTCGCCGATCATGGACCTCACCCACCCCGACGCGGTGACGGTGGTGACCGGCCTGCTGACCGCCGTGGACGCGCGGCACCCAGGCGCCGAAGCACCCGGGGTCGACGTACTGCGGAACCGGTTCGTTCGTGCGCGGTACGTCGAGCAAGCGCGTGAGCTGGTCGTCGAGCTGTCCCGCGAGCACGGTAACTACCTGGACACGGGCGAAGCCGGCAACACCGGCTCGGCGGTCGTGGTCGGCGGACCCGGCGCCGGGAAGTCGCGGCTGCTTCGCGAACTGGCCTACCAGGGTGCGATCGACATCGCCGGCCCCGGGTGGGGGCTGAGCCCGCTGCGGGTGCCGCTTTTCGTGACCGCCGCGGGTCTTCTGCCGAACGCCTTGCCGTTGCCGCACGAAGCGCTCGTCCTCGGCGCGGCCCACATCCTGCTCGACGGCCTCGACGAGGTGTCCGCCGAGGACCGGGACCGGATCGCCACCTGGTCTCGTGACCTGCTCGCCCGCTTCCCGCGAGTCCGGCTGACGGTGGCGGTGCGCAACGGCGCCTGGGCGGCCGGCGCGTTCGCGCTCCCGGTGATCCGGCTCTTTCCGTGGAACGAGGGGGAGGTCAGCTGGTTCCTCAGAGGCTTCGCCTTCCCGGACGGGGTGCGGCATTCCCTGGAGTCGGACATCCACGACGTGCACCATTCCGATGGCGGAGCGCCGCCGGGATTCGTCACCATGGTCGCCGAAACCACGGCGAAGGAGAGGTGGCCACTGCCGATCGGTGACTCGTACGAGAAGTACTTCGCCGGTGACCTCACCGAAGACGACGTGGCGACGCTGGCTTCGCTCGCGACGGCCGCCGTCGACACATCGGCGTCCGTGCGGCCCGATGTCGATGTCAGCGCCTTCCTGGACCGCGGGATCCTCGACGGCGACGAGGACGGTGTGCGCTTCGCCAGGCTCGCGGAGCGAGACTTCTTCGCCGCACAGGCCTTGCTGGCCGGCGGCGATTTCGTCCGGGAGCGCGCCCGCGCCTTCGCCTGGCGGGACGTCTGCCTGCTCGCGGCGAAGCTGCCGAGCACACCCGACGCGGTGGTGGACCTGATCGTGGACAGCGTGGGCGTCGCCGACCTCCACTTCACGGCGCGGCTGCTGTCGTTCCGGCCGACCATGGCGGCCGCCCGCATGCCGATCTGGACAGCGCTGCTCACGGACCCGGCCGCCGGCCCCTACACGCACCGGTCGGCAGCGGAGGCCCTGAGGATGACCGGCATTCCTCCCGCTCGCCGGGCCCTCGGCGAAATTCTCCTCAAGCAGGCGACACCCGTCTCGACCAAGGTCGAGATCCTCCACGCGCTCGAGCCGGGTCTCTTCTCGGAGCCGGACGGCCCGGGACACCAGCAGTGGCTCCGCCACGTCCTCGGCGCGGTACTGACCGGTGACCACCCGGCCGAGATCCTGGTTGCCGCCATCTCGGTGATCGATCGCGGTGGGGTCCGGGGGCTCGAGGTACTCCTGGCCGATCAGCTCCGGTCCGGAGAGCCGCTGGTCGCCGCCGCTGCCGACCGGGTCCTGCGCTCGTCCGAGGTGGTGGTGCCACGGAGCCTGGAGACGATCCGGGCCGAGCTGGTCTTGACGCGGCTCAAGCAGGTCGAAGCACAGCTCCCGGCGTTGTCCGGCGGCGCCGCGATCCGGGCCGCCGGCGAAGAGCGGCTCCAGCTGCTCGAACAGACGAAGTCCGGGACGGAACTGCTACGCCGGAGGTTCTCCTACGGCATCAACGCCGCTGTCGCGGACGCCCTCGCCGCGATCCCGCGCGAACAGCCGTTCCCGGTCGACGCGTCCCGGCTGGCGGATCTCCCCGCGGACGAGGCGAGGGCCGCCGCCCACTGGATCATCTCCGAGGCTCCCAAGGCTCCCGGGACAAGGGAAGCGCTGGTCCTGTCCGCCCGGGTGGACTCCCCGCTGCACCTCCTGCTGATCGCGGCCGAAGCGGTCTCCTCGCCCGCCGCCGTGGAGCACGCGGCGAGCCTGGTCACAGAACTCGCCGAGGTCGTGACTGCGGACCGGATCGAGGGCCTGGCCGCGCTGGGCCACGCCGTCACGAACTACGACCGCCGGCGAGGGTTCACCGTGACACGGCACGCGGCGCGGGTGCTTCACGACCGCGGTCTCGCGGCGCGCCGGAACTGGCCCTGGATCACGATGATGGCTCACACCAGTCCTCATCCCGATCTCCTGGACGACTTCCTGGCCGAGGGGATCGACGACGCCGTCGAGGAACTGGCCCGGTACGCGCCGACCGGGGACGGCCAGTACCAGCGCGTCCGGCTCAGCGCCGCCGCACGCGCTTTCGTGCTCGGGAGCCACCGGGACAACGACGTCCGATGGGCACTCGCCGCCGCGGCGGCCGGACTCGCGGAAGCGGTTTCCGCCGTACTGGAGATCGCCGGGAATCGCGAACTCGCTACCGTTGCGGAGACGATTTCCACCGGCCGTTACGGGATCGTTGAAATGGCGCCGCACGGCCATGTTCTCGCCGCTCTGGGCGGATTGGCCCGCGAAACCGGTGAAGTCACCGAAGCCCATCGCCTGCTCGAAGAATTCGACACCGCCGGTATGCATTCGAGCGTCGAAGCCGGACGACTGGCCGGGCTGGCGTTCCTCGGCGACTGCGAGCCGCTGCTCCGCGCCGCCCCAGGTGACGGCGGTCCCCTGGACATGGCTTCCCACCAGGCGATCCGCCGATGGCTACCCGGTCCGTGCAGCCCTGACGGGTTCCGCGGCCACGGGGACGTCGCGGCGCGGCTGCTGGAAGTGCTGAGCGAGCCCGGAATGACACCGGGCCGCCGTTCCCTGCTCGAGGAACTGATCAACAAACTGGAACAATCACACGGAAAGCTTTTGGCCCGCTGACGGCAACTGGGCCGAACGGGTTGTAACGCTGGCGCCTTTTCCCGCGAGCTTGGTGTGGTGAAACGAGCAAGTTCGGCGCGGGGAGAGGTGGATCGCCTGTGGTCGCCAGCGATCGGATACTGCCGGACCGGGGACTGTTCACCGCGCTGTCCCCCTCGACCGTTTCCGGCCTCCTCCGGATCGGCGCCGGGCGCGTGTTCCACGCCGGTGACGTACTGGTTCGCGAGGGAGAGTCGACGACGTACGTCGTTCTCCTGCTGACCGGCTGCGCCAAGGTCACCGCGACGACCGTCGACGGCGGCCGGGCCCTGCTGGCGGTCCGCGGCAGCGGAGAACTGGTCGGGGAGCTCGCCGGGCTGGACGGGCAGCCCCGGTCGGCCACCGTGACCGCGGTCGGGGAGCTGACCACCCGGGTGGCCGGCCGAGCGGAGTTCGAGCACTTCCTCCTCCGGCACCCGGACGCGGCGATGGCCGTCAACCGGATGGTGGCCGCCAAACTGCGGTGGTCGACCCAGCGCCGCATCGACTTCAGCGGCTACGACGTGGCCGTACGCCTGGCACGTGTCCTCGTCGAACTCGTCTCGTCCTACGGCAGGCTCACCTCGCGCGGCTGGGAGATCGGCTTCCCCCTCACCCAGCCCGAACTCGCCGAGCTGATCGGCGCCGCCGAACCGACGGTGCACAAGTCGCTCACCGAACTGCGCCACCGGAAGGTGCTGGACACCGGGTACCGGCGCATGACGATCGTCGACCTGCCGGCATTGCGCATCGCCGCCGGGCTGACTCCCTGAATCACCGAATCCCGTGCCAGCACGGGGTTCAGTGGCGTTCGGCACGGCACAGTGCGGTCGGTGAAGGGCGAGAAATGGCCGCGTTACTCCCTGCTCGGCAGGCTCGGCCGGCGGACTCAGGAGACGTTGCTCGGTCTCGGCACCCCCGTCGGCTACGAGGCGCACCAGCGCATCATCCGGCAGGGCGACTCCGCCCGGCACACCCTGCTCGTCCTCAAGGGCCTGGTCAAGATCGTGGTCGACACGGAGCGGGGACGCGACGTCGTGCTCGCGGTCCGCGGCCCGGGTGACCTCCTCGGTGAGATGGCGACCCTCGAGCGGCGGCCGCGGTCGGCGCACGTGATCGCGTGTGTCCCGGTCGAGGGCCGCGTCATCCACAGCCCGGACCTGAACGACTTCCTCGAGCACAACACGGAAGCGTGCCTGGCCATGGCCAGGGTGCTGAGTGAACGGCTGCGCGGCTCCGACCGCCGGGGCATCGACGCCATGGTGTGCCCGGCACCGGTCCGGGTCGCCCGGACGCTGCTGGAGGTCACGCGCCGGTGGGGTGAAACCGGCACGACCGGCCGGATCGGCATCCCCCTGTCGCAGAAGGACATCGCGTCCCTGGCCGGAACGGGGCTGAGCTCGGTGGAGAAGGCGTTCAAGCTTCTCGAAGAGGCGGGCGCGCTCGATCGCCGTTACCGGCAGGTATTCATCACCGACCTGAGCTGTCTGCGCCGGTTCGGCGAACTTCCTGACGAGATCCCGTACTAGTACGGGGTCGGCGATCGCTTTCTGTCACAGAGTTGGGGCCGTCATCCTCCCGCCACCGCCGTTCGAAGGACTTCTCCGCATCTGGGTGCGGGCCTTCCAGGCGAAGCCGTTGCGCACGACCGCGCTGAAAGGGTTTCTCGATGCCGACTCCCCGAGACAGGGTCCAGCAAGTGCGCAAGGCCGTCGGCGGACTCGGCAAGCGCCGGGCCGGGCCGGCGCCGGGCGAAGACGTCTTCGCCCGCGCCTACCCCGAAACCACGCGGGTGACCGAGCACTACCACTACGAGCAGGAGATCTCGCGCAACTCCTCCACCCGGCGCAGCGAGGCACCCACCGGCGAGATCGAGATCGTCGTGCCGTTCGACGGCGCGGACCACTTCACCCGCCAGGCGCGCGACGACGTCGCGGCCGCGGTGCGGCTCCGGTCCCCGGACGAGCCGACCACCGCGCTGATCGGGCACCTGCTGTTCGCCGGCCACCAGCAAAGTGATCTGGGTGAACAGCTCGGCCTCGACGACACCTACGGCGCGCTCCCGATCCGCGTCCCGATCACCGGCGAGGGCGGCCCGAGCGGGCTCGACGACCTGAGCGGCGACCGGCTCGCCTGCGTGATCAGTCACGACTACGCGCCGAAGCCCGGGCTGCTCGAAGTGGTTCCGATCGACGTCGAAGTCGGGCTGCTGGACCCGGACACCGTCGGCGACGTCGACGAGCTGCCGCGGGGCCGTCAAGGTGAGATGGACTTTTCGAAACTGAGCCAGCAGCCCAACTTCGAGTCGTTCCTCTGCCTGGTGCTCCAGGTCAGGCTGGTCCTGCCGTGGAAAGAAGACCGGGAACCGCCGAACCCGGTGATCGACCGGGTCGCGCTCGACTGGCCGTCCATCACCTCCCTGCGCGCGCTCACCCTGCACAGCGAAGGGAAAGAGGTGCCGATCACCTACAACCCGGTCGAGCGCAGCATCGAATGGCGGAACGTCCCGTTGCGCGCCAAGCCATCGGCCAAGGGACGGGAAGACGAGCTCGAGTACGTCAGCGCGCCGATGGTGCTGGTCATCGAGCAGCCCGGCGAGCTCTACCAGCAGGTAAGCCTGGACGGCCGCGTCGAGGTGAAGATCCCGGACTACCTGCTCTCGGGCATGCGCACCCGGCTGTTCGACGGCACCGGGCGCAAGACCGAGCGGGCCGGGCGCGAAGAGGTCAGCTGGGTCAGCTCGCGCATCCACCTCATCCTCGACGACGCGTTCGCGAAGCGCACCCTCCGGCCGCACCAGCACCTGTACTTCGACGAGATCATCCCGGAGGACGCCCGCATCGCCGACATCGAGAACGCCTTGCGCACCAGGGGTTTCACCATCCACTTCAAGAGTTCCTCGGACAGCGGGGCGAAACGTCAGTGGGTGCGCACGGCGGAGCGCTCGGAAGGGCCGGAGAAGCTGGTGCTCACGCTGTACGTCGAAGGCACCCGGCACGAAACCGAGCGGCAGATCCAGCGCGGTGGGCAGACCTTCACGACGACGTTCCCGAGCGGCGAGCTCAGGTTGTTCATGTACGGCGCCCTGCCTCGGACGAGCGGGACGATCACCCGTGAGATGAACGCGCTGCACGCCGTCCTCCGGGACCGCTTCGCCCGTATCCGCTCCTCGCACTGACTCATCACGAGAGGGACTGAAATGCCTGTCAAGATCCGGGCCCGCGCCCCGCAAGCCCGGTGCCATCGTTGCGGGTCGTCGAAGATCGCAGCGCTGTGCCACCACTGCGGCGTTCCGCTGTGCCAAGAGCACCGGTCGGGGCCGATCGTCACCAGTGAGTTCGACGGCCTGGGGTTCCAGAAGGCCGAACCGCAGCACTGCGAAACCCACGAACACGTCGTGAAACCCTCGATCCGCAAGTTCGTCTACGCCGCGGCGGCGGTGGCCGGCCTGGGCGTCCTGCTGATGTTCGCCTCCGTGGTGACCGGGCTGATCCTGCTCCTGATCGGCCTCGCCGGCGGAGCGCTGGCGTGGTTCGAGGACCACCGGCGGACCGTCGCGGCGTTCGAGAACCGGCCCAAGGTGCCGGTCGTGCCGAGCATCGACTCCGTCAAGGTGCGCGAAGTCGTGCAGGGCAGGCTCGTGCTCGACGAACACGGGACGTACCACAGCTCCGTGACGCCGGTCGAGGGTGCCATCACCCTGGGCATGACCTTCGGACGTCCGGATCAGGACCGGCTCCGGGACTACCGCGCGAAGTACCGGCTCGGCCCGGAACAGGACGTCGAGTTCTCGGCGGGGTACGCGGTGCTGTCCGGGCGGGCAGGCCTCGAGTTCACGGACCGGACCGTCACGCCCCCGGTACTGCCGTTGCACGGCCTGGTCCACGAACACCCGTTCCTGGCCGCGCCCGAGAGCCGTGCCGGCGCCAAGTGGCAGCTCGACCTGGCGCATCGGCTCACCAGCGCGCCCGAGGTCGACGCGATCCCGCTCTGGTTGACCCCGTCTCTGGTGCCCGAGTCCGACCAGCGGGCCCTCCAGCTGGACCTGCAGTGGCTGGGCAACTGGCCGTCGGAGGACGCGAGCCTCGAGGCCGACAAGGTCGAGCGGCTGACCCTGCACGTGCCGGTTTCCTGGGGGAACATCGAGTTCGTCTCCGACAGCCCGACGGTCGGCAGTATGGCCGATCCCGAGACCGGCGGGCGGCTGATCGAGTGGAAGCAGCTGCCGCTGGGCGCGCTGACCGACCACCGATTGACCCTGTCGGTCCGGTTCGAGGACCGGATCCAGCTGACCGACGTGATCACCGGTTCTCTCGTGGTCTCGTTCAAAGGAGCGCTTTCCGGTCTTGAAGGCGTGCAGTTCCACCACCCGATGGGCGGCCCCCGGACGAGCCGTTACGAGAGCGAGGTGAAGACGGAGGTCACCGCCGATCTCTCGCTGAACCTGAACGGCGTGCGGTACCAGGACGTGCGCGTCGTGCCCGACCACAAGAAGGACAACCCCCTGGAGTGCCCGGAGAGCCACGAGTTCCCCGGCGTCATCCCGGACCACGAGACGTTGATCGCGCTGACGGACGCGATGAGCGAAAGCGGTTACTACGTCAAGTGGGTCATCGGGCACTCACCGCGCAGCGGTGACCGGGAAAACGCGCTCAACCGCGCGTGGGACGTCGGCGGGCGGCTGTACGAGGGTGTCTTCCCGGTCGACTTCTACGTCGGGCTGACCGGCGAAGAGGTCTACGGCGGGGACATCCACGCCGAGGCGGGCGACAGCAAGGTGCGGCTGTCGGTCAAGGGCGCCTTCGCGAGCAAGGAGATGGAGGACCGCATCGAGTCCGTCTGGCACGGGCTGAACGACATCGTGGGCGAAACGCTCAAGGCGCGGACGAAGCCTGGCCCGAACGGCCGGAACCACCAGGGCGCGCACCGGCCGAAGCACGCCGGCCCGCAGTCCGACGAACACGCGGCCGCGCTCCAGGATCTGCGCCGCCGCCGGAAGGAACTCCAGTCCGCCGTGCTGGGGGGACGGATCTCGGAACAGCTCTTCCGGGAGCTCGACGGCCAGGTGGAACGGGAAATGGCCGAGCTGGACCGGCGGAACGGGGAGGACTGAAATGGCTTGGGAGTGCAGTGACTGCAACGCCCGTGAGGACGAGAAGGAAAAGGTGGTCGTCGACGCGGTCTGCCACCACTGCGGCAAGCCGCTCTGCCGCGACCACCAGGTGATCGTGGGGCAGGACGAGGCGTTCGCCCCGGCCGCGCCCGAGGAGCCGGCGCTGCGGGACCGCTCCGCCGTGCACTGCGAGAGCTGCCGCCGGACCCACCACTCGCGGGCGACCCTGCTCGAAGGACTGCCGACGTGATCACGGCCCAGCTGCTCGCCGGGGAGCTGACCGTCGGCAAGCCCGCGGACCTCACCCTCCGGCTGACCAACAACGGTGACCGGCTCTGCACGAACATCGTCTTCACGCTCCGGCTGCCACCCCAGATCACGGCCGTGCGGGGCAACCGGGCGGTGGAAGTGGCGCGGCTGGAGCCGGGTGAAGGTTTCCACACGCTCGTGCGCGTCCGCCCGCTGAAGGTCGGCCACTGGGCGGCCACCAGCGCCAATTTCTCCTTCCGCGACCACCGCGGCGCGGCGTTCCGCGTTTCGGACTTCAACGCGCCGCTGACGGTGGCCGCGGCGGAAGCGGAGGTCAAGGCGCCACCACCGAAGTTCGAGATCGCCTTGTCGACGCCGGTGCTGGCCCACGGTGAATGGGACACCTTGCGCGGCCACGTGAGCAACACCGGGCGCACCCCGATCAGCTGGGGCCGGTTGAGCCTGCAGGGGCCGTTCGACGTGGACCCCAACGGCGTCGTCGCCGACCTCGGCTGCCTGCGGCCGGGTGAGCAGGAGGCCTTCGCGTTCCACGTGCTGGCGCGGGAAGCCGGCCGCGAGGTGCCGGTGCACGTCGCCGCGCTGTGCGTCGACGAGTTCGCGCAGCGCGTGGAGACCGCGCGGAACCTCACGGTGCAGGTCGGGCACACCGCGAAGGCGGACTCGGGGAAGGTGCGCATCCTCTACCTGTCGGCGAATCCGACGTCCGCCGATCACCTCAGGCTGGCCGCGGAGGTGCGGGACATCAAGCAGGCGCTGCGCCACGGCGCTCAGCGCGACCGCTTCGAACTGGCCGAGCACGGGGCCCTGCGGTCCAGGGACCTGACCCAGGCGCTGCTCGACTTCTCCCCCAGGATCGTCCACCTGTCCGGGCACGGGGCCGAAGACGGCCGGTTCGTCGCCGAAACCGACGACGGCGGGCAGAGCGTGCTGTCCACGGCCGGGGTCGCCCTTCTGTTCGCGGAGGTGTCCGACACCGTCGAGTGCGTCATCGTCAACGCCTGCTACAGCGAGACGCTGGCACAGGCGCTGTCCGAGCACATCAGCTATGTGATCGGCATGCGCAGCTGGATCGGTGACCAGTCGGCCATGGACTTCAGCGTGGCTTTCTACATGGCCCTGGTCGCCGGGCGGGCGATTGAGCCCGCGTACCGGATCGGCAAGGCGCAGATGGTGACCGGAGAGCGCAACGGCCGGGGCGGTGACGTGCCGGTGCTGTTCCGCAGACCCTGACGCGGTCAGCCGCCCGGCACGTAGACCCAGGCCCGTTCGGCGAAGTTCTTCTCCGGCAGCCGGGCCTCGACCGGCGCGAAGTCCGCCGGGTCGAGCGACCCGTACCCGTCGGCGATGACGTCGGTGAAGAGCACATCGGACACGATCAACGCGAAGTCCGCTTCGCGCCGGCGGGTGAGGGCGGCGCGAACCGGCGCGCTGTCCAGCAACCGGTGCACGGCGATGGTGACCCCGCCGATCCACCCGTTCACGCCGGCGGCGACGTGGCCGCGGTGCAGGGCGACCCGCAACCGCAGCCGGGCGTGCGCGTTGAGGTCGGCGTTGGCCGAGGCGAGCGCGGCCCGGATCCCGGAGACGAGCCGCGGAATCACCACCGACTCGTCGACCCCCGGCGGCAGGATGGAGAACTGCCCGTCCCCGGACTGCTGCAGGTCGACGTCCGCCTCGAGCAGGCCGGCGTGCCGGCGCGCCTGTTCGAGCACGGTCACGAGCCGCTGCTGGGAGCGGGCCGCTTCGACGGAGCTGAACCTGCTGTAGGACTCGGTGTCCACCGCGAGGCACAGCCGCACGGCGGGCGGCCGGGCACTCACGGAGCCGGCGGGGTTCACGGCCGGGCGGACCGCTTCGGCCCAGCCCTCCGGCGGGGACAGCGTGAACCGGGTGGGCGGGCAGCCGCCGTGGAAACGGCGAGGCCGTCCGCGGCCGGCGAGCACCGTCGCGTCCAGCCGCAGGAATCCGGCCACCTCGGTGAGTTCCACGGGTGCGCAGACGACCGCCCGGGCCTCGCCCGCCGACGGGATCGGCAGGTGTCCCAGCGGATCTCCGAGCAGCCAGCCACAGCCGTCGGGGAGTTCGGAGATCGCCATCAGCGTGTCCGGGGAGCCGGCCTCGCCGGTCGCCTCCCACACCCGGACGCGCTCGTCGTCGAACCCCACGACCAGGTGCGCCGCGGCAAAAGCGCCGCCCTGGACCGGCTCCAGCGCGAATCGTGCACGCAGCTCGAAGAGCGCCGTCCCGGCCGGTGGTCCGGCCGTGTGGTCGACGGCGGCCGTCCCGGTGCGCGGCGGGTCGAGCCGGACCACGCCGAGCCGCCGCCCGCCGCTGGTGAGGGCCGCCGCGACGGGTTCGCCGCCCATCACCGGACCGGCGGGAGGTCGGGGCCCAGCCGCGCCGGGCCGGCGAGGAACGCGCTCTGCGGCGCGATGAGGGCCCGGCCGAGGCGGCCGTGGGCCAGGTCGCCGTAGTTGGCGCAGATGACGCCCGCACAACTGTCGTCACGACCGGCCTCGACGAGCTCCCGCCGCAACCGCACCGCCGCCGGGTCGAGCAAGGCCAGCTCGTGCACGTCGAAGCGGCGTACCTGCAGGTAGTCCTTCCCGGGCACCGCGGTGGGCCCCTCGAGCACCGTCCTGACCGAGGTGAAGACGAGCGACCCGGTGAGGGGGCCGGCCGCGTCGAGGCCGACTTCGACCAGTTCTTCCCGCAGTTCGCGAAGCAGGCATTCGGCGGCGGTCTCGCGGTAGGTGCCGGTGGCGAACCACGCCTGGAACGAGCGCAGCGCGCCGACCGGCAGGATCCCCCGCAGGTCGCCGCGCATCCGCTCGGCGCCGTCGGTCGTGCGGTCGGGCTGGAAACCCCAGGATTCGAGCAGGCGGAGGGCGGGCGGGTGGATCTTGAAGACGCCGCCCGGCGGGCCGTAGGCGCCCGGTCGTTTGGGCGAGTCGAACAGCACGTACCGATCGTCGTCGGTCACCCGGAGCAGTGCGCTGTAGGACACCCGCACCGGGTGCCGCCGCTTCGTGGTTCTGAACCCCGCCGAGAAGGTCACGGCCCGTCCCTCCCTCACCGTCCCTTCCACGATTACACAGCCGCGGCCGTGAGGGGAGATCAGTCAGGCCAGCAGCGCCTTGGCGATGTGGGTCACCTGGATCTCGTTACTCCCCGCGTAGATCATCAGCGACTTCGCGTCCCGCGCGAGCTGCTCCACCCGGTACTCCGCCATGTACCCGTTCCCGCCGAACAGCTGGACCGCTTCCATGGCCACCTCGGTCGCGGCCTCCGACGAGTACAGCTTCATCGCCGATGCCTCCGCCAGCGATGGGCGCTTCCCCGCGCGCAGCTTGGCCACCGTCTGGAACACCATGTTCTGGACGTTGATCCGCGCCACCTCCATCTTCGCCAGCTTCAGCTGGATCAGCTGGAACCGGCCGATCTCCTGGCCCCACAGCGTCCGCGACTTGGCGTACGAGATGCACAGCCGCTGGCACTCGTTGATGATGCCCAGCGACAGCGCCGCCACGCCCACGCGCTCCGCCGCGAAACTCTCCCGCGCGTCCGACGAACCCGACGACGACAAGAGCCGGTCCGAAGAAAGACGGACGTCGGAGAAGAACAGCTCGCCCGTGGGGGACGACATCATGCCCATCTTCTTGAACGCCTTGCCCTGCACGAACCCCGGCATCCCGCGATCCAGCACGAACGCCAGCACCGGCCGGTCTCGCGGCGCAGAACCGTCGTCCAGCTTCGCGTAGACCACCACGACGTCCGCAAAAGGGCCGTTCGTGATGAACGTCTTCTGGCCGTTCAGCACGTATTCGTCACCGGAACGACGGACCGTGGTCTGCATGCCGCCGAACGCGTCCGAACCCGAATCCGGCTCGGTGATCGCCCACGCGCCGATCTTCTCGAACGTCGCCAGACCCGGCAGCCAACGCTCCTTCTGCTCCTGAGAACCCTTCGACAGGATCGTCGCCGCGGTCAGGCCCAGCGAAACACCGAGAGAAGCCACGATTCCCAGGCTCACGCCGGCCAGCTCGCTGATCGCGATCAGCGCCAATGTCTCCTGGCCGCCCAAAGAAGAAGAGCCAGAAGACGACGGTGACAAGAGCCGCGAGACCGCCTCCGAAGCCATTACATCCAGCCCGAAGGCGGCGAAGAGCTTCCGGATGATGTCGTACGGTGGCAGCGCCCCACTCTCCAGCGCATCCAGATGAGGGCGGATCTCCTTCGTGATGAACTCGCGGATCGAGTCGCGGACCAGCAGGTCCGTCTCGGACCACTCGATCACGGCAGCCTCGCCGCGATGTCGTCGATCGCCCACGGACCTTCGGTCTCGATGACCTTGACGTCGTGCCAGCCGGCCAGTTCCGAGATCGCGCCGCCCTGCACCGCGAACACCTTCCCCGTCAAAACGCACTTTTCGGTAGCCAGATAGGCCACCAACGGCGAGATGTTCGCCGGCGAGAACGCGTCGAACTCCCCTTCGGAAACCGGAGCCGCGAAGATCGCGCCCATGCCCGGGGTCGCCAGCGTGAGCCTGGTCCGCGCGATCGGGGCGATGGCGTTGACGCGCACGCCGTACCGCTCCAGCTCGGCCGCCGCGACCAGCGTCATCGCCGCGATGCCCGCCTTCGCCGCGCCGTAGTTGACCTGGCCCGCGTTCGGCAGCGTCACCCCGGACGCCGACGCCGTGTTGACCACCGCCGCCGCGACCGGCGTACCCGCCTTCGACTGGGCCTTCCAGTACGCCGCCGCGTGGTGCAGCACCGCCGCGTGTCCCTTGAGGTGCACCGCGATGACGTCGTCCCACTGCTGCTCGGTGATCCCGGCGACAAACGCGTCGCGCAGGATGCCCGCGTTGTTCACCACGACGTCGAGCCGCCCGAACTCCGCGACGGCCTGGTCGACCAGCTCCGACGCGCCCGCCCACGACGTCACGCTCGACGTGTTGGCCACCGCTTCCCCGCCCAGCGCGCGGATCTCCGCGACGACATCGGAAGCGGGCCCAGCGGACGAGCCGCTCCCGTCGTTGTCCCCGCCGAGGTCGTTGACGACCACCCGCGCTCCCTCGCGGGCGAACAGCAGCGCGTGCTCCCGCCCGATCCCGCGACCCGCGCCGGTGATGAGCGCGACGCGCCCGTCGAGTGCACCCATCAGCTGTCTCCGATCTCGGCGAGGCCGTCCTTGACGACGACCTTGTCTCCCACAGTGGTTTCGAAGGCGTAGACACCAGGACCCGCCGACCAGATCGACGTCGAGAGGTCCTGGCCCGGCAGCACCGGCGACGCGAACCGCACGGCCAGCCGCCGCAGTCTGTCCACTGAGGACTCACCGATCTCGGTCAGCAGCGCCCACGACGTGAACGCCATCGTGCAGAGCCCGTGCGCGATGATCCCGGGCAGTCCGGCGGCCCGAGCGACGTCTTCGTCGAGGTGGATCGGCATCGGGTCGCCGGCGGCCGGGCCGTAGCGGAACGTCTGATCGTCGTCGACGTGCTGGCTGACCTTGGCGACCGGGGCCGAAGAACGCAGCGCGTCGTCGAAGCGGTGACCCGGGCCGAGCACCCCCTGCTTCTCGTCCGCGTCGAAACCGCGGACGAAGAACGTCACGTACTGCTCGTTCACCAGTTCGCCGGAAACGGAACGGCACTCGAGGTAGACGGTCGCGCGGGTCCCCTTCGGCAGGCCCTCGTACCCGGTCATCTTCGCCCGCGACACCAGCGAGTCGCCGGGCCGGATAGGGCGGTGGAACCGGAAGTCCTGCTCGCCGTGCAGCACCTTGCCGAACAACGACGTCGGCACGACCTCGAGGGCCGGTTCCAGCAGCGACTGGAACACCGGCACGATCGCGAACACCGGGCTCGCGACGTCGCCCGCGCGGTGCGCCGGGATCGGGTCGTTGGTCGCAGCCGCGTACTCGGCGAGCCGCTCGCGCGTGACGTCGAACGGAACAGGCGACGTCCACTTGTCCAGGCCGGTGGCGTCGAACTTCATGCGACCAGGGCCTTGAACTTGTCGAGGGACTCGTCGAGGTTCTTCTTGCCGTCCTTCTCGACGGCCTTGCCGAGCGCCCCGACGATCATCTGCCCGGTGAACTCGGCATCGATCGAAGCCGCCGAACCGGCGCCGGCCGCCGCCACCGACAGCGAGAACTTGATCTTCACCCCGGCCATCCCGGTCCCGGAGATGACCAGCCGGTGCGGCGCCTCATACGCGTCGACGGTCCAGGTGATCGTGTTCGCCATGCCGAGCATCGTGACGACCTCGGAGACCTGGGCGCCCTGCGCGAACTCGGCGGGGACGTCACCCTTCCACTTGGTGTGGATGGTCAGCCACTTCTCGAAGTTGTTGGGGTTCGAGAACTCCGCCCACACCTTGTCCGGTGTGGCGGGCAGTTCGACGGACGCGGTGATCTGGCCCATTTCTCTCCTAGGCTCGCTGGTAGGCGGTGACGACGGCGGCGCCGCCGAGTCCGATGTTGTGCTGCAGCGCGGCTCGCACGTCCGGGACCTGCCGCTTGTCCGCGTCGCCGCGCAGCTGCCAGGTCAGTTCGGCGCACTGGGCGAGGCCGGTCGCGCCGAGCGGGTGCCCCTTGGAGATGAGCCCGCCGGACGGGTTGACGACCCACTTGCCGCCGTACGTCGTGTCGTTGTTGTCGACGAGCGTCCCGCCTTCGCCCTCCTCGCAAAGCCCGAGCGCTTCGTACGTCAGGAGTTCGTTGGCGGAGAAGCAGTCGTGCAGCTCGACGACCTGGAAGTCCGCGGGTCCGAGCCCGGCCTGGTCGTACACCTTCACCGCGGCCTGGCGCGTCATGTCGTAGCCGACGATGTTCTTCGCGCTGCCGTCGAAGGTGCTGCGGAAGTCGGTGGTCATGGCCTGCCCGACGATCTCGACGGCCCGCTCGGCCAGCCCGTTCGTCTCGACGAAGGCCTCGCTGGCCAGGATCGCCGCACCGGAGCCGTCCGACGTCGGTGAGCACTGGAGCTTGGTCAGCGGGTCGTAGATCATCCGCGACGCGAGGATGTCGTCGAGGGAGTAGACGTCCTGGAACTGCGCGTACGGGTTGTTCACCGAGTGCCGGTGGTTCTTTTCGCCGACTTTGGCGAAGTGCTCCGCGGTCGTGCCGTACGCCTTCATGTGCTCCCGGCCGGCGGCGCCGAACATCCACGGCGCGGGCGGGAACAGCACCTCGGAGATCTCGGCGAGCGCCTGCATGTGATGGCCCATGGGCTGCTCACGGTCGTCGAACGTCGAGCCGAGCGAGCCGGGTTTCATCTTCTCGAAGCCCAGCGCCAGCACGCAGTCCGCGCGGCCGCCGCGGATCGCCTCCGCGGCCAGGTACAGCGCGGTCGAGCCGGTGGAGCAGTTGTTGTTGACGTTCACGACCGGGATCCCGGTCATGCCCAGCTCGTAGACGGCACGCTGCCCGGACGTCGACTCGCCGTAGACGTACCCGACGTACGCCTGCTCGACGGTGTCGTACCCGAGCCCGGCGTCCGCCAGGGCGTTGGTCCCGGACTCCTTCGCCATCTGCGGGTAGTCCCAGTTCTCGCGCCGCCCGGGCTTTTCGAACTTCGTCATCCCGACACCGACGACGTACACCTTGTTCGCCATGCAACAAACATACAGACCGGCATGTATTTATCAAGAGCAAGACCTGAACCCGCAGGTCAGCGGGACAAAATTCAGCCCAGCGGAGCCAGCGGACCCGGGTAGCGGGCCGGATCGAGGCAGCTGCCGAGGCCGTCGACGACCGAGCAGAAGCCCGGCGGACGCACCGGGGTGTAGCCCGCCGGGACCCCGTGCCCGTCGATCAGCTGCCGGTATGTCGTGACCGCGTCCGTCGGATGACGCACCAAAGCGGCATCCGAGCGAGCGTCCACTGTGTACAGACCGAAGCGGGGCTGGTAGCTGCCCCACTCGTAGTTGTCCGTGAGGCTCCAGTAGTTGTAGCCGATCACGTTCATGCCGTCGGCCTTCGCGCGCTGCACCCAGTAGATGTGGTCACGCAGGTGGTCCGAGCGCGTGTAGCCGTCCGGCCGCGCGTTGCCGTTGTCGGTCGGCATGCCGTTTTCGACGACGTACAGCGGCAGCCCCGGGAACTTCCGCGCGTAGTACCGCAGCGCGTAGTAGATCCCGTCCGGCTGCGGTGTCACCTTCCAGAACTCGCCGCTCGCCGCGTGGATCGCGCTGAGGTTGTCGAGGCTCGCGCCGTAGTAGTAGTCGAGGCCGGCGAAGTCGAGCTTGTCGCGCACCTGGTCGAGGAACGACGCGTCCAGCACACCCTGCACCGCCGGGACGTACGCGGTGTTGCTGGAGACGAGCGCACCCGGATCCAGCTGGTGGATGAGGTCGTAGGCGGCACGGTGGACGCGCACCAGCCGGGCCTGCGCCCACGGCAGCTTCCACCCGGCGAGCCCGCCGTTGGCGGTCTCGTTCTGCAGGTAGACGGTCGGTTCGTTGATCGTGATCCACAGCGTGCCGAGGCCCTTGTAGCGGTCGACGACGCGGCGGGCGTTGGCCAGCCAGGCGTCGACCGTGCGGTCGCTGTCCCAGCCGCCCTGGTCGGCGACCCAGCCGGGGTAGACCCAGTGGTCGAGCGTGATCATCGGCCGCATGCCGGCGTCGAGGACGTGCCGGACGACGTCGTCGTAGTACGCCAGCTCGGTCTCGTCGACCTGGCCGGGCCGCGGTTCGATCCGGGCCCACTCGACACTGAAGCGGAACACGTTCACGCCGAGCTGCTTCGCGCGGTCGATGTCCGCGACGTAGTTGTGCCGGAAGTCGACCGACTCGCGGTAGGGCTCCTTGATCGACGACGTCTTCGCCTGCTCGTAGCGGCGCCAGTTGCTGTCGGGCGCCGAGCCTTCCGCTTGGTAACCCGAGGTCGCGACACCCCAGAAGAACGGCTGGGTGACGGCCACCGCCGGCGAGATCCCCGCAAGGAGACCCGCGAGCACCGTCAGGACCACGAGGACTGAGCTGCGCCGCATCGCTCCCCCATTCATGAAGGAACTTCATGTTAGTGCCGCGGTGACTCGCCGCACATCCACCGAAGGACGGAAGACAACGAAGGTTAAGCAAGGCTAACCTCACTTCGATCTTCACCGAGTAGAGGGATGTCATGACCGCCGAAGCACCCACGCTGACCAGGACCGTTCCGCCGAAGCGGGCGAACCGGCGCTGGTACCGGCGCAAGCCCGTACGGCGCGCGCTGGTCGTCACGCACCGGTGGACGTCGCTCGTGCTCGGGCTGCTGCTGGTCCTCGAGACCACCGCCGGCGTCATCCTGCTCTACCGCGCCGAGTACTTCCGGGCCACGCACGCCGACTTCTACACGCACACCGAGAGCGCGCACCCGCTCGGCCTGCAGCAGGCGCGCGACCTCGTCAGGCAGGCGCACCCGGAGTTCCCCGCGGCCTGGGTGAGCAACGACGGCGGGATCATCGCCGTCGGCGACACCGACTACACCACCGCCTACGCCGTCGACCCCGGCAGCGGGCACGTCACCGGGCCGCAGAAGCTCACCGACGGCGTCATGGGCTGGCTGACGAACCTGCACGACTGCGCGTTCACCTGCAAGGACGACCCGGGGTACGTGTCGTGGCTGGCCGCGCCGGTGCCGTCCATCGGCTTCGACTGGCCGGCGGGAACGAACTGGGGCCTGTTGATCCTGGTCGTCCTGGGCCTGCTGATGATCCTGCTCGCGATCACCGGGATCGTCGTCTGGTGGCCCGGGTTCAAGAAGTTCTCGCACGGCTTCCGCGTCCGGCTCGGCAAGGGCCGCTTCGCGCGCGACTACGACCTGCACAACGTGATCGGCATCGTGTCGGTGCCGTTCGTGCTGATGTGGGGTGTCACCGGCGCCGCGTTCTACCTGCCGCCGGTGGAGAACGCGTGGCTCGCGATCACCGGCGGTTCGACGCCGGACGAGGCGAAGTACAGCTTCACGGCGAACCCGGCCGCACCCGGCACGCCGGTGATCAGCATCGACCAGGCGTCGTCGGCCGCGCTGGCCGCGTCCCCCGGCACCGTCCGCTACCTCGTCCCACCCGCCGAGGGCACGGACTACTACTCCGTGTCGATCGCAGACGACGGTTACCAGCCGTACGGCGCCCGTGCGTTCTTCGGCGGCGACCGCACGGTGTACGTCGACAGCCACGACGTCACCCACGTGTCCTCTGTGGACGCCGCACCGGAACCGGCGGCGAACCGCTTCTACAGCAAGGTCTTCGAGGCCGCGCACTTCGGCTGGCTGGTCGACGGCTGGTGGCGGCTCGTCTGGGTCGTCCTCGGCCTGGCGCCGCTCGCGCTGATGCTCACCGGCATCTCGACGTGGCTCTTCCGGCTGGGCACGAAACGCCGTCGCCGCAAAGCGCGCCGGGCGTGATCGAGCCCCTGGCCTTCGCCACGACGGTGCTCTGCCTGCTCTCCGGCCTCTTCGCCCTGGTCACCGCGGCGCTCGGCCGTTACCGCTGGCCACCCTGGCGCCCGCTGGCCGTCCTGATCGAACTGGCCCTGCTCACCCAGGCGATTGCAGGCCTGCTCTCCACTCACCACCCGGCGGAACCCGGCACGCACGTCGCCTACCTGCTCATTTCCCTGGCCGTCCTCCCGGCCGCCCTGGCCTGGGGTGCCCGAGACACCACCCGCTCGGCGGGCGCCCTCCTCGCCGTCGCCCTGCTCACCCTGGCCGTCCTGATGATCCGCCTCCAGACCACCTGGCGCTGAAAGCCGTGAATGGCCCATTGAGGGACTTAGAGTCCCTCAATGGGCCATTCACGGACCTTCCTCGCTAGCCGACCTTGAACGACTGGGCCGCGCTGCCGTTGCACGCCGACTGGACCAGCTGGACACTGTCCGCTGTGGACGATGCCGGTACGGTCAGGCACTTGCCCGTGTGACGGACGGCGAAGTGGTAGTACCCGCTGCCTTCCGACACCGGCTGCCACTGCTGGTTGTTACCGCCGCCGTAGGCCCACAGCTGCAGGCCGGCGTTGTCGGTCGTCGCCACGTTCGCGACGTCGATGACCTGCGCCGGGTTGTTCCGGTTGTTGATCCGGTCGTACCCGCCGCTGGTCGGGGCGAACTGGAACTGCTGCGCCGTGGTGCCGTTGCAGGCGTACTGCTGGATCACGGTGCCGTTCGCGCTGGCCGCGGCCCGCGCGTCGACGCACTTGCCGTTCGCCTTGTTCGACACGGCGTACCAGGCCGACGGGTCGATCGAGCCGTCCGGCGGCGGGGTGGTCGTGCCGCCGCCACCGAGCCACTTGAGGCCGTCAAGCAGGAAGCGGTTCTGGTCGGCGCTCTCGAACGTCGACGACAGCGCGGTGTTCGTGTCGTAGTTCATCGCGTTGTGGCCGAAGTTCGAGTAGATCATCTTGTAGTTCTTGTTGGTCCACGAGATCGGGTAGTACCCGCTGTACCAGGTCTGGCTCGGGTCGGTGCCGATCGGGAACGTGGACTGGTCCATCGACGCCAGGATGGTGATGTTGCTGTTCTGGCGCAGGTCGTTCTGCCAGGCGTACCACTCGGACGTCGAGGACTTGATCGTCGCCGGCAGGTTCACCGTCGACGGGTGGGTGCGGTTCTCGATCTTCAGCGTCTCCGGCGTCGGCCCCCACGAGTTCGAGGTGAACCGGCCGGTGCCGAGGAAGTCGTTGTGGAACCAGTTGGCGTACGACGGCGTCGTGTCGTCGTTGTAGGCGGTGACGTGGAAGCCGTAGAACCCGCCGCCGGCCTGCATGTACCGCTGGAAGCCCTGGAACTGCGCCTGCGACTGCGGCTGGTCGTCGAGGAACAGCACGACCTGGTACTGGTCCGGGGTGATGGACGTCAGCTGGTTCCAGTTGGTCGTCGAGGTGTAGGTGAAGCCGTTGGCCGCCGCCTGCTGCGGGAACCAGACGTTGGCCTCCTTCTCGAAGGAGATGTGCGCGGCGTCGTAGGTGCCGCTGTAGAAGGCGAGCACCTTGAACGGCGTCGCGGCGTGCGCGATGGGGGCCGCCGGGCTGCCGAGGCTGAGCCCCAGCAGCGCGGCGAAGAACGCCAATATCCGGATCAACGGGCGGCGGGTTCTGGACGGCATACGTGTTCCTTCCGGGTGGGGGCGGGTCACCGATGACGCGGGTAGTGGAGGCCGTAGCCGAAGGGGAACAGCGCGGGTTTGCCGTCACCGACGTTGATCGACTGCTGGTCGGCGCTGCGCATCCAGGTCACCGGCAGCTTCCCGGTCGGGTTGTAGTCACCGAAGAGGACGTCGGCGACACCCTGGCCCTCGCTGCCCGGCAGCCACGACTCGACGAGCCCGGCCCAGTCCCCCACCTGCGCCGCGATGTCGAGCGGCCGCCCGGACACCAGGACCACGACCGTCGGCACGCCGGAGTCCTTCAGCTTCTGCAGCGTCGCGAGGTCCGCCTCGTCCAGGCCCATCCCTTGTGGACGGTCGCCCTTCGTTTCGGCGTAAGGTGTTTCCCCCACGACGGCGACGGCGACGTCGTAGCTCTTGTCGATCCCGGTGCCGTCCTTGGCGTAGGTCACCTTCGGGGAACTGTGCTGGATGCCCTGCAGGATCGTGGTGCCGGGGATGACCGGGCCGCTGGTGCCCTGCCAGCCGACCGTCCAGCCGCCGGACTGGTTGCCCATGTCGTCCGCGTTCTTGCCCGCCACGAAGACCTTCTCGTGCTTCGAAAGCGGCAGCACGTGGTGGTCGTTCTTCAGCAGCACCTGGGATTCCCGGACGGCCTGGCGCGCCAGGTCTCGGTGGTCCTTGCTGCCGATGGTCTTCAGGTACCGCCGGTCGGTCAGCGGGTGCTCGAACAGGCCGAGCTCGAACTTCTTGGTGAGGATGCGGCGGTTCGCGTCGTCGATGCGCGACAGCGGCACGCGGCCCTGCTGCACCAGCGTGCGGAGCGTGTCGATGAACTTCTGCCAGTCGTAGGGCACCATCACCATGTCGATGCCGGCGTTGATCGAGGCCTCGACCTCTTCCGGGGTGAAGCCGGTCTTGCCGTCGATCTTGTCGACGCCGTTGTAGTCCGAGACGACGATCCCCTTGAAGCCCAGTTCCTTCTTGAGGACGTCGTTGATCAGGTACGAGCCGGCGTGCATCTTGACGCCGTTCCAGCTGCTGTAGGAGATCATCACCGAGCCGACCCCGCGGTCGACGGCGGCCTTGAACGGCGGCAGGTGGATCGCGCGCAGCTCCTGCTCGCTGATCTCGGTGTTGCCTTCGTTGACACCGCCGGTCGTGCCGCCGTCGCCGACGTAGTGCTTGGCGGTGGCCATGACCGAACCGGGCTGGTCCAGCGAGCGGCCCTGCAGGCCGGTGATGACCGTCGACATCTCGGTGGCCAGCTGCGGGACCTCGCCGAAGGACTCGTAGGTGCGGCCCCAGCGGTCGTTGCGGGCGACGCACAGGCAGGGCGCGAAGTCCCAGTCGATGCCGGTGCCGGAGACCTCTTCCGCGGTGGCGCGGCCGATCTTCTGCACCAGCTTCGGGTCGCGGGACGCACCGAGGCCGATGTTGTGCGGGAAGACGGTGGCGCCGTAGACGCCGTTGTGGCCGTGGACGGCGTCGACACCGTAGATCAGCGGGATGCCGAGCGGGGTGGCGAGAGCGGCCTTCTGGAAGCCGTCGTACATGTCGGCCCAGGTGACGGGCGTGTTCGGTGTCGGCTGTGAGCTGCCGCCGGAGAGCAGCGAGCCGAGGCGCCCGGTGGTGACGTCGGCCGGCGACTTCACGCCGAGGCGTTCGGCCTGCATCATCTGGCCGAGCTTGTCGTCGAGCGACATGCGGCCGAGCAGATCGGCCACCCGGACCTTGACGGGGCGCCAGGAGTCCTTGTAGGCCGGGCCGTTCCCGGCGAGGGCCGGGGTTTCCGACGTCACCAGGAGCCCGAGGGCCAGTGCGCCGATACCCAGTCTGCGTCCGAGACCCATCCGGGTCCTCCTCGTCGAGAGACCGAAATTCACGCCTTGAATTAAGACACAGGCTTTCGACGTTGGTCCAGACCTCTGCGGGAACTCGGTTGCCACTGAGCGGGATTGCGCTCTCCGGACATCTTCTGGCCTAATTCGGTCCTACGGTCCCGGCATGACACGCGAACACGACGACCTCCTCGGCCTCCTGGCGGAAGTCCGGAAGCGCTTGCTGATCCCGGTCCGGGGCATCTCGGACGCCGAGGCGGCCCAGCGCACGACGGTCAGCGAACTGACCCTGGGGGGCTTGATCCGTCACCTCGCTACCGGCGAACGGATGTGGCTGCAGGTCCTGCGCTCCGCCGACGGTTCACTGCCCGAGGGCATGCTGGACACGGCGCAGTACACGATGAGCGGAACGCTTTCCGGCTGGCTTTCGGCCTACACTTCCGCGGCCGCCGAGACCGACGAGTACGTCGCTTCGCTGCCCTCACTGGACGTTTCCGTGCAACTGCCGACGACGCCGTGGTCACCCCCGGAGCCCCGGTTCTGGTCGGCGCGCCGGATCGTGCTGCACCTGATCCACGAGACGGCCCAGCACGCCGGCCACGCGGACGTCATCCGCGAATCCCTGGACGGCGCGAACTCGACGGCCCAGCTGAACTGAGCCACACTGGCCCGATGCCGGCCGTCTACAAGAGCCCGCGCGGGCAGCGCGCGGTGCGGCAGTGGTGCACGAACGCGTTGGCACGCGCGGACTTTTCGATCACCAGCCGGACGCTGACCACCAGCGCCGGGCGGGTCGAGCTGACCTCCGCCGGGACCGGGCCGGCGCGGGTCGTCCTGGTGCCCGGGACGGGGTTCAACGCGGCCGTGGCCCTGCCGTGGCTGCGGGCGCTCTCGGCTCGCTGGCCGACGACCGTGGTCGACCTGCCGGGCCAGCCCGGCCTCAGCGATCCCCGGCGGCCGCGGCGTTCCCGGCTCGCCTGGTACGGCCGGGTGCTGGACGAGATCCTGACCGCGATGGACGCCGACGACGTCGTGCTGGCCGGCAACTCCCTGGGCGCCGCCGTCGCCCTGGCCGCGGGCTCGCCCCGCGTCGCAGCGCGGGCGCTGGTCTCCCCCGCCGGGATCATGCGGCTGAGCGTGGATCCGCGTCTGGCCCTGGCGTCGACGGTCTGGCTGCTGCGGCCGACTCCGGCGCATACGCGCGACATGCTCCGGTTGTTCGTCGGGCCCGGTGAAGAACCCCCGGCAACGGAAGTGGAGTGGATGACGCTCATGGCCGCCTGCTGCCACACGACGCTCGCCCCGCAGCCGCTGCCGCCCGCGCTCCTGGCTCAGCGCACCGGACGGCCGTGTGTCATCGGGGTCGGCGAGCACGACCGGTTCCTGCCGCCGCGCCGGCTGGTGCCGGCCGCGCGCCGGACCATGGGCCTCGACGTCCGCGTCTTCCCCGGCACGGGCCACCTGACCACACGCCTCGACGACGTCGTGGGCCTGGTCGCCGAGGTCGCCTGAGCTACCGGTCCGAGCGTAGCGAAGCCGGGTCGAACGTGTCCCAGTACTCGTCGTCGTCCTCGGCACTCGGAGGAGCCGGGGAGGGAGGCGCGGAACCGAGGCGTTCTTCCCGCAGCCGCTGGAACTCCTCGACCGTCATGCCCGGGTCGTCGTCCTCCGCGCGGGCCGGGGCCGGCATCCCCGTCATCTGCTCGATCATGAACGTCATGTCCTCGCCGAGCAGCAGCGCGACCTTGTTGTAGCCGTCCTGCGTCGCCTCGCGCATGGCCGCCTGGGCGATCTCCACCACGAGCGGGCCCAGGCGCTCACCCAGGTTGACCGCCGACGGCGCCAGCCACAGCCGCAGCAGCTTGCCGCGGGCGTCGACCGTGGCCTCCACCTGGCCGTCGAGGTCGTGGGCCGTGCCGGAAGCCGAAGCGAGCAGCTCTTCCACACGAGCCATCGCCTCTTCGCGGGCCCGGGCCTGGGAAATCAGCTCACGCGTCGTGGGCATCGCGCTCACCTTCCGTAGGAGACGGACTCGGCGTCCGGGTCGTCGTCCGGGATCGGCTCGTAGCCCAGCGTCTCCAGCTGCGCAGCGTCCACGACCGGCGCGAGCGCGTGGTACATCCGGTCGCCCGCGCGGCGGGTCGCGCGCTGGGCCAGCTCGAGGATCTGGTCGGCGATGACCGACGACCCGTGCCGCAGCGCGGACCGGTGGATCGTCAGGCCGGTCAGCAGCCCCCCGGGCGCGACCTGGACTTCGATGGAGTCGGTTGCCGCCTTGCCCACCACCGGACCCGAGCGCTCGAAGCGCGCGGACGCCTCCGCGCCCGCCCGGTCCGCCTGCTCGGCGACCCGGGCGGCGGCCAGGTCCATGTCGAATTCAGCCACGATGCGAAGTTACCCCGTCGGCCGGTAGAACCCGATGAACGTCTGTCCCGCGTTCGTGGTGCGGATCTTGCTGATCTGGACCGGGTCGCCGGCCTCGACCATCTGGCCGTCGCCGATCACCATGGCGACGTGCCCGGACCAGACGACCAGGTCGCCCGGCAGCAGCTGGTCGATCGAGGGCACCTCGGCCCCGACCGTCTGCATCTTCGCCGTCCGAGGCAGCTGCAGGCCGGCGTCCTGGTACGACGTCATGGTCAGCCCGCTGCAGTCGAGGCCCTGGCCGCGCGCGGTGCCGCCCCAGACGTACGGCACGCCGAGCTGCGACAGCGCCGCGCGCACGGCCTTCGCCGCGGTCTCGTTCGGGGCCATGACCTGCTTGCCGCCGGGCAGGTTGATGCCGACGCCGGTGCCGGGCTGCGGCGGGACCGCGACCGGCAGCCGCGGCTTGTGCACGGCGCCGCCACCACCACCGCCGCCTCCCCCACCGCCACCGCCGCCCCCGCCGGAGTAGCCGCTGTTGCTGTTGAAGGACGAAGCCACTTTCGTCGGCGAAGCGCTGCTCGCGGACGTCGTCTGCTCGCCGCCGCCGAGCTTGGTGCCGATGTCGGTGAGCTGGTTGATCGTCTGCTCGCTGAACGTCGCGGCCTGGCCGGTCAGCTGGCTGATCCTGGTCTGCAGCTTCATCAGGATGTCGCGGGACGCGGCCCCGCGGCTCTCCGGCGGCTGGATGTTCTTGACCGCCGCCAGCGCCTTCATCGACGCCGAGATCTCCTTGATGATCTGGTCGCGGACCTGGTCGTTCTTGATCTGGCCCAGGTTGAGCGTCTCGGCGGCCTCGGCGACGGCCTTCTCGATCTCGGCGCTCTCGTCGAGCAGGTCCTGGACCTCCTGCTCCAGGCTCTTCGACGTCGCTGTCGCGCGGTCGGTCGTCGAGCCGGAGGTGGCCGAGGTCAGGTTGACGCGCTGCGCCGAAGCGGTGTCGTGGGTCTTGCCCATCGACGTCTGCAGCGCGACGTGGCCGTCGCGCGCGCCGCTGATCGCGGCCGGGTCGTGGCGCAGCTTGTCGGCGAACTGGTTCGTGGTGTCCAGGCCGTGCCGGACGAGCAGGTCGGCGTGTTCGGTCACGTGAGGTCCGTCCCGAGCCGCCGGACGACGTCGCCGTGCTCGGCCTCGACGCCGGCGTAGTTGCGGTCGGTCTGCCGGGCGGCGTCACCCATCTGGCTCCAGCCGCCGCCGACGCGGTGCAGCTTCTCCTGCAGCGCCCGCATCCGGCCGGTGTAGGCGCCGGTCAGGCCGGACTCCGCGCCCATGTCGGAAAAGCCGACGCCGACGTGCGGGCCGACGTGCTTGTCCGCGGCGCCCTTGACGTCTTCACCGAGCGGGTCGACCTCACGCGCGTACCGCGAGTACGCGCCGTCGTCGACGTGAAACCCCGAATGCGAACCGTCCACTGGCCCTCCCTGTCACCAGGGATGCGACGTGCTCGCGCCATCCCCGGTTCCCCACCCTGCGGAGTTGAGCCTAGACCACGTTCCGTACCCGGGTGGGCGAATTGCCCGGACTCAGCCGAGCACCCCGGTGAGCCAGCCCTGGTCCTGCCAGTTGACGATCGCGCCGTTCGAAACGACCGTCGGCGTGCCGAAACCGCTCTGGCCGCCGCCGAAGTCCTGCGCCAGCTTCGGGTCGGTCGAGATCTGCTGGAACGCGGCGTTGATCTGGTCGTTGTAGGTACCGGCGTTGACCGTCTGGGCGAACTTCGGGTCGGTGATGCCGACGTTCTTGCCCAGCTCGATCAGCTGCGTCTTGTCGTAACCGCGCTTGCCCTCTTCGGGCTGGTTCGCGTACAGCGCGTCGTGGAACTGGAGGAACTTGCCGGCGTCGGCCGCGGCGAGCGCCGCGTTCGCCGAGTCGAGCGAGTACCCGGGTGGGCTCGAACGGTCGTTGAGCAGCGGCACCATGTGGTAGCGCACCGCCAGCTTGCCGTCGTTGACCGCCTGCTCGATCTGCGTCTTGTACGTCTTCTCGAACGTGCCGCAGATCGGGCACAGGAAGTCGGCGTAGACGTCGATCGTGGACTTCGCGCCGGTCTTGCCGACGGTGACGACGACACCGTCGCGCTTCTGCGTGACGTCGGCGGCCAGCGAACTGGTGGTCTGGCCCGGGTTGATGACCTGGCCCTCGGTCTTGTTCTTGTCGGAGATCGTCCAGATCACGCCGCCGATCACGAGCGCGGCCACGACGACCACGGCGGCGATCCCGATGATCCACTTCCGCTTGTCCCCGGACGCGCCCCTGGCCTGGGCCACCGCCCGCGCTCCCCCGGCCTGCGCGGCCTGACGACGCTTCCGAGCCGTCCGCTCAGCTCCACCCACTGTGTATCAGTTCCCTTCCGCGATACCCGAGTAGTCGGGCTCGGGCTCGACAGAGTTCCCGCGACCTCGCGCCAGCCAGCCGTCCACCGACAGCCAGGTGCGCGGCCGCGCCAGCAGCCAGACGGCCAGCAGCGCGAAACCGGAGTCTCGGAGGATTTCCTGCGGGTACGCGGTCTGCCCCGCCGCCACCTGGCCACCGCCGCCGAAGCACCCGCAGTCGATGCTCAGCCCGCGCGCCCACGACTGGGCGATCCCGGCGATGAGCACGAGCAGCAGCACCAGCGCGGCACCGGCGACCCAGCGGGTCAGCAGGCCCGCGAGCAGGAACAGCCCGAGCACCAGTTCGACGAGCGGCAGCGCGACGGCCACCACGTTCACGAGGCCGCCGGGCAGCACGTCGTACGCCTGGACGGCGATCAACGTCTGCCCCGGATCCGCCAGCTTCACGGCACCCGAAACGAGCCAGACGGCAGCCAGCCCGAGCCGGGCGAGCGTGCCGACGGCGTCCAGCACGGGTTGGGACAGTCGCACCACGCACTTAGGCTAACGGGAGGACCTGAGAACTTCGTGAGGGCTCGACGGCGGTGGAGGGAGCGGCCGGATGCGCTGGCGCACGCTCGTCGCTGCCGCGTTGCTGCTGGTCACGGCCACCGCGTGCGGGCCGGGCAAGGTCTCGCCGACCGACTCGGTGGTGGCCAGGGCCAGTGCGGCGGATCACCTGACCATCGGCATCCGGTTCGACGCCCCCGGCCTTTCCGAGCACACCGTGGACGGGAGATTCGTCGGTTTCGACGTCGACGTCGCGACTTTTGTCGCCGGTGAGCTCGGCGTCGCCCCGAAGGACATCACGTGGCGCGAGACAACGCCGTCGACCCGCGAGACGGACCTCACCTCGGGCGCGGTCGACCTGGTCGTCGCGACCTATTCGATCACCGACAAGCGCAAGGAGGTGGTGTCGTTCGCCGGGCCGTACTTCACCACCGGCCAGGACCTGCTGGTCCGGCGCACGTCGGCCGACATCACCGGGCCGGAGGCGCTCAACACGCGCAAGCTGTGCTCGGTCACCGGCTCGACCCCCGCCCAGCAGGTCAAGGACAAGTTCGCCCAAGCCGTCGAGCTGGTCGAGTACCCGCGGTACCCGGACTGCGTGACGGCGCTGCTCGCCGGGCAGATCGACGCCGTGACGACCGACGGCGTCATCCTGGCCGGGTACGTCGCGCGCGACCCGGAGCTGCTGAAGGTCGTCGGGAAGCCGTTCTCGAAGGAGAACTACGGCGTCGGCCTGCGCCGGGGCGACACCCAGGGGGTGACCGCGGTCGACGACGCGATCCGCAAGATGATCTCCACGGGTGAGTGGCTGCGCTCGCTCAACACGAACATCGGCCCGTCCGGTTACCAGCTGCCCCCGCCACCCGAGGTCACCGAGAAGTGAAACTGCCCGACCTGCCGGTCCGGTCCGTGCTCCCCGACGTGCTTTCGGCGTTGGACGCGCACGGCACCGCCGTGCTCGTCGCGCCGCCCGGCACCGGCAAGACGACGCTGGTGCCGCTGGCGCTGATGTCCGGCAGCGGCCGGGTGGTCGTCGCCGAACCACGGCGCCTGGCCGCGCGCGCCGCGGCGGGCCGGATGGCGGCGATCCTGGGTGAGCCGGTGGGCGAGACCGTCGGGTACTCCGTGCGCGGCGACCGGAAGGTGTCGTCACGCACGCGCGTCGAGGTCGTGACGTCGGGCCTGCTGGTCCGGCGGGTGCAGGGCGACCCGGAGCTGCCCGGGGTGTCGACGATCCTGCTGGACGAGTGCCACGAGCGGCACCTGGACGCAGACCTGCTGCTGGCGCTGCTCCTGGACGTCCGCGCCGGACTGCGTGAGGACCTCCGGCTGCTGGCGACGTCGGCGACGGTGGCCTCGGGTCGGTTGGCTTCCTTGCTGGGCGATGCACCGGTGATCGAGGCGTCCGCGCGGACGTACCCGGTTTTGACGGCGTACCTGCCACCCGCACGGGGTGAGCGCGCCGAGGCCGCGGTGGCCCGCGCGGTGCGGACGGCACTGTCCGAAGGGGACGGTGACGTCCTGGCGTTTCTCCCCGGAGCGGGCGAGATCGCCCGCACCTCGGGTCTTTTGCGGTTGTCCGATGTGGACGTTCTTCCCCTGCACGGCCGTCTCACGGCGGCACAGCAGGACGACGCGCTGCGGCCGCGTTCGCGACGGCGCGTCGTGCTCGCGACGGCCGTAGCGGAGTCGAGCCTGACCGTGCCGGGCGTGCGCGCGGTCGTCGACTCGGGACTGGCGCGAGTGCCTCGTGTCGACCACCGGCGCGGCCTGCCGGGCCTGGCGACGGTCCGCGTGTCGGCGGCGGTGGCCGCGCAACGAGCGGGCCGCGCGGGCCGCGAGGCGCCAGGCCGGGTGTACCGCTGCTGGGCGGAGCACGAGCAGGGCACGCTGCCGGCGTACCCCGAGCCGGAGATCAGGACGGCGGAGCTGGCCCGGCTGGCCCTGGAGCTGGCCTGCTGGTCGACCCCGGACGGCAGTGGCCTGGCCTGGTGGGACCCGCCTGGCGAGGGAGCGTTGGCCGCGGGCCGGGCATTGCTGGCGACGCTGGGCGCGACGGCCGCGGACGGAACGGTGACCGCACGCGGCCGCCGGATGGCCGACCTCGGACTGCACCCACGGCTGGCGCGCGCGTTGCTGGACGGCGCGGAGGCGGTCGGCGCGCGCAACGCGGCCGAGGTGGTGGCACTCCTGGACACGGGCGGCAAGCTGACGGACGTGGACGCGGAGCTGCGCCGCCTACGCGGGGCGAACGATGACGCGGCGCGAAGGTGGAAGCGGGAAGTCCAACGCCTCGCAAAGCTCGTGACCGGCTCGGGGCGACCTGACCCCGCCCTCATCGTCGCCCTCGCTCATCCCGAGCGGCTCGCGCGTCGGCGTCCCGGCGGGGAGCCCGTCTACCTCATGGCCGGGGGCACCGCCGCCGAGCTGCCGCCGGGCAGCGGGCTGGACTCCGAGTGGCTGGCCGTCGCCGAGGCGACCCGGGATCCCGGGCGGGTGCACGGCACCATCCGGCTCGCCGCGGCCGCCGACGAGCAGCTCGCCACCCGCGCCGCCCCCACCGCCGAAACCGACGAGATCACCTGGGCCGACGGCGATGTCGTCGCCCGGCACGTCAAGAAGCTCGGCGCCATCACGCTTTCCTCGCGCCCGCTCAAGAATCCGAACGTCCACGACGCCCTGGTGGCTGGCCTGAAAGCCGAAGGCCTCGGCCTCCTCAAGTGGACCGCCGACGGGACCCGGCTGCGCGAGCGGATGGCGTTCCTCCACCGCACCCTCGGCGCGCCCTGGCCCGCGGTGGACGACAAGAGCCTGCTGTCCGATGTGGACACCTGGCTCGACCTCTCCGGGATCCGCCGCCGCGCCGACCTCGCGAACCTCAACGCCGGCACCGCACTGAAGGCGCTCCTGCCCTGGCCCGCGGCGTCCAAAATGGACGAACTCGCTCCGGACCGGCTCGAAGTGCCCTCCGGGTCGCACATCCGGGTCGACTACAGCGGCGACCAGCCCGTGCTGGCCGTGAAGCTGCAGGAGACGTTCGGCTGGACGGAAACGCCGTCACTGTCCGGCGTCCCGGTCGTGCTGCACCTGCTCTCCCCCGCCGGCCGCCCGGCCGCGATCACCGCGGACCTGGCGTCGTTCTGGACCGGCGGCTACCCGGCCGTGCGCGCCGACCTGCGCGGCCGCTACCCGAAACACCCGTGGCCCGAGGACCCGGCCACCGCCGTCCCGACCCGCCACACGCGCCGCCGGGCCTGACGAAAGTCGGGGTCGGCCCGCGACGCTCGGCCGATGTCCCGGCGTCCCGGGAAACCCAGACTGGGTCCATGATCACGCTCAGAGGACTCACGAAACGGTACGGGGAGAAGACCGTCGTCGACGCGCTCACCTGCGACGTCGCGTCGGGGCAGGTCACCGGGTTCCTCGGCCCCAACGGCGCCGGGAAGTCGACGACCATGCGGATGACCGTCGGGCTCGACCACCCGCAGGCAGGCGAAGTGCTGGTCGGCGGGCGGCGCTACGCCGAGCTGGAGCACCCGCTGCGCGAGGTCGGTGCGCTGCTCGACGCCAAGGCACTGCACCCCGGCCGCAGCGCCGGGAAACACCTCCTCGCGATGGCGCGCAGCAACGGAATCGCGGCTTCGCGGGTCGAAGAGGTTCTCGCGACGGTCGGCCTTTCGGACGTCGCGGGCAAGCGGGCCGGGCAGTTCTCGCTCGGCATGGGGCAGCGGCTGGGCATCGCAGGCGCGCTGCTCGGCGACCCCGGTGTGCTGCTGTTCGACGAGCCGGTCAACGGCCTCGACCCGGACGGCGTCCGCTGGGTGCGGCAGCTGATGCGCTCGCTGGCCGCCGAGGGGCGGACGGTGTTCGTCTCCAGCCACCTGATGAGCGAAATGCAGCTGACCGCCGACCACCTCGTCGTGATCGGCAAGGGAAAGCTCCTCGCGGACGCGCCGGTAGCCGAGTTCATCGCGGGCAACTCCCGCAGCACGGTTTCGGTGCGCGTCCCGGACGACGCCGAACGCGACACGCTGGACCGGCGGCTGCGGGCCGAAGGCGGGCGCACGCACCCCGGCGAACCGGGCGAGCTGGTGGTCGACGGCGTCGACGTCACCCGCGTCGGCGATCTCGCGCACGAACTCGGGATCCGCGTGCACGGGCTCGCCGAGCGGACGGCCTCGCTCGAGCAGGCATACATGGAACTGACCGCTTCTTCGGTGGAGTACGGGGTGTCGGCATGACGGCCGCAGTGTCTTCCGAGTGGACGAAGTTCTGGTCGGTCCGCGCGACGTGGTGGACCGTGATCGCCGGGGCCGCGCTGATGGCGTTCTACAGCGTGGTGTCGGCGATCTCCCAGCGCTTCGACAGCGACGACCCCCTGGGCGCGAACACCATCGCCCTCGGCGGCGGCTTCTACCTGACGCAGTTCGCGGTGATCGCGCTGGCGACGCTGTTCGTGACGAGCGAGTACGCCGGCGGCGGCATCCGTTCGACGCTGCTGTGGACCCCGGTGCGCTCGCGAGTGGTGCTGGCGAAGGCGGCGGTGCTGCTGCCGGTGCTGTTCGTGTACGGCGTGGCGCTGTCGTGCGCGGGAATGGCCGTGGCGGGCTTGCTGAAGGACGGCCACGGCCTGCCGACGTCTTTCGCGGGCGCCTTCACGACGGCGACCGGCATGGGCGGCTACTTCGCCTTGCTGGGGCTGCTCTGCACGGGAGTGGGCTGGGCGCTGCGAAGTGCGGCGGGAACGCTGGTGACGGTGATCGTGCTGCTGGTACCGCTGCCGCTGATCGTGGCGTCGATCGGATTGCCGGGACTGGTGCCGTACTTCCCGGGCATCGCCGGGGTGAACGCGATGGTCGAGGCAGGCCACCCGAACCCGATCACCATGGAAGCCGCCCCTTACGCGCCCTGGGTGGGACTCCTGATCTGCGCGGCGTGGACCGGAGTCGCCTTGCTGGCAGGCAATGCGGTGCTGCGCCGCCGAGACGCCTGAAGTCCGTGAAGGCCACATTGAGGGACTCTGAGTCCCTCGATGTGGCCTTCACGGACTTGCGGAGATGCCCAGGCCGGCCAGCACTTCCCGGGCACCGCGGGTCAAGGCAGCAAGAGAGGGCGGGGCGAGAGATCCCGTCCCCGCGATGGCGTCGAAGATCGCGCCGTCCAGCCAGGCCACCAGCACCGATGCATGCCGTTCCGGGTCAGGAGAACCTGCCGCTGCCAGGACCGAGGCGCAGCGGCGGCGGATCAGCAAGCCGCCCTTGTCGTACGCCTCCCGCAGCTCCGGACGGCGGGTCGCCTCCAACGCGAACTCGTACCGCGCCAGCATCCGCGTCCGGCCGGACGTGATCGCCGCGTGGACGAAGCCCGCCAGGAACTCCGGCAGCCGGCCCGGTGGCGGCTCCAGGTCGACGTTGTCCAGCGCGACCATCCGCGTGATCGTCAGCTCCAGCAGCGCCGCCCGGGTTCGCGCGTAGTACGACGTCGAGCCCGATGACAACCCCGCCGCCCGGTCCACCGCGCGGTGGGTCAGGCCGCGCATGCCCTCCGCGGCGATCACCTCGATCGCCGCGTCGCCGATGGCCTCGAGACGCTCCACAACCAGCGACTCTACAGGTGTAGAGTCCTCTACAGATGTAGAGGAGGAGTCAATGGACGCGGTGGTGGTCGGCGGCGGGATCGGCGGGCTCGCGGCGGCGGTCGGGTTGCGCCGGGCCGGCTGGGACGTGACCGTCCTGGAGAAAGCACCCGAGATCACCGGCGCCGGCGCCGGGATCTCCCTCTGGCCGAACGCCCAGCGCTGCCTGGACGTCCTCGGCGTCCAGGCTCCCCTCAAGAAGCAGCTCGACGGCGGCCTCAGGGACAAGAAAGGCCGCCGGATCACCGGCTGGGACGCGGCCGCCTTCGAACGTCACCACGGCCTGCCCCTCACCGCGATCCACCGCCGGGACCTCGTCGACACGCTCGCGCGAGCACTGCCCGAAGAGACGAGGAAGACCGGCGCCGAAGTCACCGAAGTCCGCGAAGACGGCTTCGTGCGCTACACCGGCGGAGAACTCCAAGCCGATCTCATCGTGGCCGCCGATGGGATCAACAGCCGGTTCCGCAACAGCAGCCAAAAAACGGTCTACAGCGGCAGCACCGCCTTCCGCGGCGTCGCCCATCGACCCGGGACGCCGCTGAGCACCAGCTGGGATCGCGGCGCCGAGATCGGCGTGCTGCCGCTGGCCGGTGACGACGTCTACTGGTGGATCTCCTACGTCGTCCGCGCCGGCGAGCGGCCGGCCGACGTCAAGGCCTACCTCAAGCAGCACTTCGGCGACTGGCACGACCCGATCCCGGCGCTCCTCGACGCGACACCCGCCGAGCACATCCTCCATCACGACCTTTATTACCTCGGCACGCCGCTGACCAGCTACGTCCGGGGAAAGATCGCGCTGCTCGGCGATGCGGCCCACGCGATGCCGCCGTTCCTCGGCCAGGGCGGTTGCCAGGCCCTCGAAGACGCCGTTGTGCTCGCTCACGCCATGTCCACAGAGGACACCGTCCAAAAAGCACTCCACAAGTACGACCAAGAGAGACGCCAGCGCAGTCAGAAGGTCGCAAGGGACTCCGTCCAAGCCGGAAAGGTCGGCCCGCAGCTGACCAACCCCGTCGCCACGACGATACGAAACGCACTCCTGAGAATGACCCCGGCCAAGGCGACGGCCAGGATCGGCGCCGGGGTCAGTGGCTGGCGGCCGCCGGATCTCCCCCGACCAGTCCCGCCTCGTACGCCGTGATCGCCGCCTGCACCCGGTTCTTCGCGCCGAGCCGGGTCAGGATCGTGCTCACGTGTGCCTTCACCGTGCCTTCGACGACGAACATCTTCGCCGCGATGTCCGCATTGGACAGTCCGGAACCCAGCAACGTCAGCACTTCCCGCTCACGGTTGGTCAGCAAGGCGATTCTCGAGCGGGCTGCCGACGCACGCGCGAGCTGACCGCCGGAGAGCCGCGCGATGACCCGCTGCGCCACCTTCGGCGAGAGGAACGCGGCCCCGTCGGCGACGGCGTGGATGCCCGCCAGCAGCTCGCGCGGGTCGCCCGACTTGAGCAGGAACCCGCCCGCGCCGAGGCCGAGCGCGCGTTCGATGTAGTCGTCCTCGCCGAACGTCGTCAGCATGATGACGCCGGTCGCGGGCAGTAGCCGCCGGATCTCGGCCGCCGCGCCCAGCCCGTCCAGGACGGGCATCCGGATGTCGAGCAGCACGACGTCCGGGTGCGTGGCGAGCGCCTGGTCGACCGCCGCCCGGCCGTCGGCGGCCTCGGCGACGACCTCGATGCCGCCGTCCGCGCCCAGGATCGCCGCCACCCCCGCCCGCATCAGCGCCTCGTCGTCGGCCAGCAGCACCCTGATCACGCAACCCCCTCGGCGAACCTGTCCTTCGAAACCAGCTTCCCACCGGCGAAACACAGCCGGAACGCCGCGTAGTCGTTGTCGAACAACGATCTTCCGGTGCCGTAGTACTCGCACGCGGCCCCGGGCACCGGCGGGAGCGGCGGCTCACCACGCACCGGGCGCGCGACACGCTGGTTGCCCGGCAGCCGCGGCGCGACCTCCGTGCGCGCCTGCCCCACCCGCAGCCCGTCGTACACCTGCGGCGGCAGCTCCGACGACGTCCACTGGTAGAGGAACACGATCCCGGCGACGCCGACGACCACCGCGAACAGGCCCAGCGGGACGGCGACCGCCTGCACCAGGCTGCGCCGGACGTCGCGGCGCGCCAGCTCCAGCGCACGGGCCGACGTCGACTGCCCGACGGCGTCGTCGGCGGCCTCCCGCAGCTCGGCGGACTCCTCGACCGGCGCGGCGTCGTGCGGCAGTGTCGCGGTGACGGCGAACCCGCCCTCGTGCGGCCCGGTCCGCAGCGTGCCGCCGACCAGCCGGACGCGCTCGCGCAGCCCGATCAGCCCGCGGTGCCCGGAGGCGGCCCCCGGCAGCGGCCCGGCGGGCGGCGGCGCGTTGACGACGCTCACCTCGGTCTGCGCGCCGGAGCTGGTCACCCGGACCGTCACGGCGGCACCCGGCGCGTGCTTGGCCACGTTCGTCAGCGCTTCCTGGACCACCCGGTGGGCCGCGAGAGCGACCATCGGCGGCGCCTGTGCACTGTCCACTGTGGAATCGATGAGCAGGCCGGACGCCCGGGCCCGCGCGATCAGCTCGCCGAGATCGCCCTGCACCGGCTCGACCGGCGCGGCGTCCTCACGCAGCACGCCGATGATCTCGCGCAGCCGCTCGGTGGCGGCCGCGGCGCTGGTCCGCAGCTGGGCCGCCGCGCCGCGCTGGCCGTCGTCGAGCCCGCCGGCGACCTCCAGGGCCGCCGCGCGGACGGCGATGAGGCTCAGCTCGTGGCCCAGCGAATCGTGCATGTCGCTGGCGATCCGCGCGCGCTCGCGCAGCCGGGCCTGGTCGGCGATCAGGCGCTGGCGGCTCTCCATCTCCTCGGCGCGGCGCCAGCCGGTGCGGGCGAGCTCACCGCGCAGCCGGATGTAGCGCCCCAGCAGCCACGGCGAAAGCCCGGCGAACACCAGGACCGCGACGACCTCGGCCCAGTCGCCGAGCGCGTCGTCGCCGAAGAGCACCGAAATCGGCAGGGCGAGCACCGCGACGGCGCCGCCGACCAGCAGGCCGGGCCGGGCCCGCGGCATCCGCAGGCCGGCCTGGTAGCTCATCGCGACCAGCACGAAGATCATCCAGACCGGCACGCGGTTGCCGTACGGGAACGGCACGGCCAGCGTGCCCGCCAGCGCGATGCCGAGCGAGACGACCGGGTAGCGCCGGGCCGTGGCCACCGAGGCAAGGACGACCGCGAAGCCGCCGGCCATCTCCCCGTACGCCCGGGCCTGCGCGGTGTCCGAGACGACGATGAACGCCAGGAACAGGCCGAGGGCGACGTCGAGCGCCACCCGCCACCTGCGCTTCGTCACCTCCTGCACAGGATCGAAGCTACAAGGCGTGACCGGCGGCGACCACTGCCGAAAGTCAACCTTTCAGCGTGTCCAGGAACGCCAGGGTCTGCGGCCAGGACAGCGCGAACGCGTCGGCGTTGACCGCCGTTTCGTGCCGCGACGAGTCGGTGAAACCGTGCTCGGCGCCCGGGAAGTGCTGGCTGAACGTCGCCCCGCGCGGCCGGGACTGCAGCGCGGCCTGGAGCCGGCCGAACGTCTCGTGCGAGACGACGACGTCGGCCTCCGGGTAGGACACCAGCACCGGCGCGGTGATCTCTGTCGACAAAGCGACAGCGTCGAGGGTGTGGCTGGGCGGCGCCGGGACGCGGATCGTCGGGTGGTAGGCGACAACGCCGGAAACCCGCTGGTCACGGGCGGCGAACAGGAGCGCGAAGCGGCCGCCGAGGCACCAGCCCATGACGCCGGCCGACGTGCAGCCGAGCTCCCCGAGCAGGTGGTCGAGCAACGCCGTCTGCTCGGCGAGCGCGACGTCGTCACGCAGTTCGCCGAGCTTCTCACCGAGGATGTCGCGGGAGGTGTTGTCGGTGCTCGCGCCGTGGAAGACGTCCCAGGTCAACGTCGTGATGCCGCGGCCGGCGAGCTCGTCGGCCCAGGCCCGGACCTGCTCGCCGATGCCGGTGATCATCGGCAGCAGCAGCATCCCGAACTCGGAGCCGCCTGCCGGGCGGGCCAGGTACGCGGAGAGGTCGCCGACACGGGTGGTGGACGTCTCGATGCTCATATCCGCACGGTAGCGCCCCGGGTGATGCATCATGATCCACCATGGCCGAGCGCACCCTCGCCGATCAGTTGGGCGGCTACCTCCCCGCGGGCATCGAGGCCCTCGAAGAGCACGAGCGGCAGGACCTCGCCGACGCGCTGCACGACGCGCGCCGTCGCCAGGCGAAGGCGTTGGCCGAGGCCGGTGAAGAGGGCCTCCGGTACGTGCCAGCGCTGCTGCGCGGCGCCGTGCGGAAGGCGGTCGGGCTGTGACCGGCACATCGAACGCGAACTACGAGGCCGAAGCCGAGATCCTCAAGCTGGCCCGCGTCCTCGGCGTCGAGTCCGACGGGCTCGAGTACCTCGCCCGCGTCGACGCCGACGACCTGAAGGCGTTCCGCGAGCAGGTCACCGACACGCTGTTCGACGCGAACATCGCCGTGCTGCAGCGGATGGCGCTCGCCGCGCGGATCGTGCCGAGCCCGGTGCTGGCGAAGATCGCCGAGAAGGTGTTCGGCCCGCTGCTGTGCGCCCGGATCGCCGGGGTGGTCGACGCCTCCCGCGGCGTCGACGTCGCCAAGCGGCTGAGCCCGCGATTCCTGTCCGAGGTCGCCGCCGACCTCGACCCGCGCCGCGCGAGCGCGATCATCTCGCGCATCCCCCTGGAGACGGTGCTGGCCGTCGCGGGCGAGCTGGCCGGACGCGAGGACTGGATCACCCTCGGCCGGTTCGTCGGGCACCTCCCGGACCCGACGGTCCGGCGCTGCCTCGAGGAGATCGACGACCCCGGCCTGCTGCGGATCGCGTTCGTGCTCGACGACAAGAGCCGCGTCGACCACGTCGTCGGCCTGCTCCCGGCCCACCGCCTCGGCCGGGTGATCACCGCGGCCGGCGCCGACGAGGACCTCTGGGTCCCGGCGCTCGACCTGCTGAACCACCTGAGCGCCGAGCGCCGGGGCACGCTGGCCCCGATGCTCGGCGCACTCCCGGACGGCCTCCGGGAACGGGCTCAGGCGACGATCAAGTAGATCCCGTAACCGACGATCGCCAGGCAGACGACGAAGCAGAGGATCGCGCCGGCCAGCGGGCCGGTGCCCGAGCCGCCCGCCTCACGGGCCGACTCGCGCTGGGAGAGCCCCACTACTCCGAAGGAGAAGAGGCTCGTCAGCACGACCACCGAGGCGAGCGCGACGACGAAGACGAGACCGAGGGAACCCCAATCGATGTTCACGGCGCTCCTCAGACGTTGGCCGGCTGCGTGGCCGGCTCGGGCTCGTTGATGCTGTTGGCGCTGATCGGGTTCCGCCGCGACGCGAGGTAGATGCCCACCGCGACGACGACCCCGGCGAGGCCGATGAGGACCGTGCCCCAGGTGCCGAGCGTCGACACCTCGGCGGCGACCGCGCCGACGATCGCGGCGGCCGGCAGCGTCAGCGCCCAGGCGACCACCATCTTGCCCGCGACGCCCCAGCGCACCTCGGCGAGCCGGCGGCCGAGGCCGGAGCCGATGATGCCGCCCGAGCAGACGTGCGTGGTGGAGAGCGCGAAGCCGAGGTGCGCCGAGGTGAGGATGACGGCCGCGGCGGACGTCTCGGCCGCGAAGCCCTGCGGCGTCTGGATTTCGGTGAGCTTCTTGCCCATCGTCTGGATGATCCGCCAGCCGCCGAGGTAGGTGCCGAGCGCGATCGCGGTGCCCGCGGTCAGGATGACCCAGATCGGCGGGTTCGAGCCCGGCGCGAGCGAGCCGGACGCGATCAGCGTCAGCGTGATGACACCCATCGTCTTCTGCGCGTCGTTCGTGCCGTGCGCGAGCGACACCAGCGAGGCCGAGGCGATCTGGCCGGCCTTGAAGGTGCGGCCCACGGTGTCCCGCTTCGCCCGGTTGGTGATCCGGTAGACGAGGAAGGTGCCCAGCGTCGCGACGAGCCCGGCGACGATCGGCGAGGCGAGGGCCGGGATGAGGACCTTCTCGACGACCTTGCCGAAGTGGACGGCGTCCGAGCCGGAGGCGATCCAGGTGGCGCCGATCAGCCCGCCGAACAGCGCGTGCGAGGAGCTCGACGGCAGCCCGATCAGCCAGGTCACCAGGTTCCACACGATGGCCCCGACGAGTCCGGCGAAGATGATGACCGGGGTCACCTTGGTGTCGTCGACGATCCCCCCGGAGATCGTCTTCGCGACCTCCACCGAGAGGAACGCCGACGAGGTTCAGCACCGCGGACACCCCCACCGCGACCCGCGGCTTGAGTGCGCCGGTGGCGATGGACGTGGCCATCGCGTTGGCCGTGTCGTGGAAGCCGTTGGTGAAGTCGAAGGCCAACGCCGCGACGATCACCACCAGCACGATCAGCGAGAAGTCCATGCGGGGCTCATTTCCGTCGCCGGAGGCTGTTCGTTGAGCAACGCTACGGATCGGCCGTCCGGAACCCGATCCCTGCGGTGTGACGGCTCCCTGAACTCTCCATGAACCGGCCTGCGCTTCTCGGGACGAACCACGCATTTCCGGCAGGTAGGGCCAGCCCGACCACGAAGACGGTGGTCCAGCCCAGTGTTTCCGGCCGCCACCGCTGCGAACGTCGAGGTCATGAGCAGACTGGGGCCGGGTTGGCCGATCGCCGCGACGGTGGCATCGGGACTGTTGTTCTTCTTCGGCACGGGCATGGACCCGGTCCCCGAGCTGGCGTGGTGCGCACCATTGCCGATCCTGCTGCTCGCGCCGCGGGTGTCCGGCCTGACGGCGCTGCTCTGCGCGTTCGTCGCGTACGCCGCGGGCAGCGTCCCGAGCTGGAGCTACTTCTGGCACTCACTCTCAGTTCCGCGCCCGGCCGGGATCGCGATCCTCGCCGGCAGCGCGCTGCTGTTCGCCCTCGCCGCCGGGCTGTTCCGGCTGCTGGTCCGACGGCACCACGCGATGCTGGCCGTGCTCGCCGCGGCCGGACTGTGGACGGTCGCGCTCTACGCGGTCTCCCTGCTGAACCCGACCGGCCTGATGGGGACGTTCATGACGACCCAGGCCGACCGGCCGGTCGTGCTGCAGCTCGCGTCCGTCACCGGCGGCTGGGGGGTCGAGTTCCTGGTGCTGGCCGTTCCGGCCGCGGCCGCCGCGATCTGCGCGCCCGGCGTCAAGGGTGGTTCCCGGCTGATCTCGGTGGTGGCGGTCGCCGCCGTGCTGACCGGCCTGTTCTTCTGGAGCACCGCCCGGCTGAGCAGTCCCGCGGGAACCACGGCGAAGGTCGCGCTGGTCGTCCCGGCGAAGGCGGGTTATGCCACGGACGTCACGACGCCGCAGGGCGCCGCACTCCTGCAGTCCTATGTGGACCAGATCGGCGCGCTGCCCGGCGGCGTCCGCGTCGCCGTGCTCCCGGAAGCCGCCTTCGCGGTGGACGACGCTTCCCGGGCCGGGTTCGCCGAGCAGCTGCGCCGCACCGGCGTCGAGGTGGTCACCGGCGTCTACGACACCACGCCGCAGGGCCGGTTCAACGCCGCGCTCGACGTCCCGCTGTCCGGTCCGCCCGTCGAGTTCCGCAAGTGGCACAACGGGGATTCGAAGAACATCGTGTCCGGGACGGACCTCGCGTACCTCGCGGGGCCGGCGAAGATCGGCCTGCTGGTCTGCATGGACGTCAACTTCGCCGACCCCAGCGGCGACTACGGCCAGGCCGGCACCGGCCTGGTGCTGATCCCGGCGTCGGATGAGGACGTCGACGGCTGGGAGCACAGCCGCACCGCGCTGATCCGCGGCGTCGAGAACGGGTTCTCGGTGGCGTGGAGCGCGGCCCGCGGCACGCCGATGCTGTCCGACGCCCACGGCCGCGTGCTCGCCGACACCCACACGGGAGCACAGCCGTTCTCGGTGGTGACCGCGGACGTCCCGCTCGGCAGCGGCACCACCCCGTACGCGCGCCTCGGCGGCTGGTTCGCGTGGCTGTGCGGCCTGCTCGCGGTCTGCGGGATCGTCACGGCCGTCCGGCGAACCGCGAAAACCTCCGCTGCCGCCCCGGCCGAGGACGCTACGGTCGGGGCATGACCCTGCGTCCACCCGACAGCCCCGCCGGCGTCCTCCGGACCATCCGGCCCGCCAAGCCCGCCATCGCCTATGGGCAGGACACCCAGCACTCGGCGTTCCCGAGCGTCACCCGGTTGCCCGACAACACACTCCTGGTCGTGTACCGCCAGGGCAGCAACCACTACACCAACCGTGACGGCTTCATCCGGAGCACCGCGAGCCACGACGACGGCCGGACGTGGAGCGCGCCCGCCACGGTGATCGCGGCCTCCGCCGGGACCGACTTCCGCGACCCGTCCATCTCGCTCAGCCGCGACGGCACCAAGCTCTACCTGACGTACTTCAAGGCCACCACGTCCGTCGGCGCGGCCGGCTCCTTCTTCCGCTCCTCCGCCGACGGCGGCGCGACGTGGGGCAGCGAGGTCCGGATCGACGCGAGCCTGCCGTCGTCGGCGATCTCCGCGCCCGTCGTCCAGCTCGCCGACAACTCGCTGCTCGCACCGCACTACTCGAAGAGCAGCGGCGAGACCTTCGACTCGGCGTGGATCGCCCGCTCCACCGACAACGGCGCCACCTGGACCTCGACCCGGGTGGTCAACGGCCAGAGCGCGGGCCGCGACTACCAGGAGCCGTACCTGGTGAACCGGGGCAGCGCCCTGTTCCTGACGTTCCGGTGGGGCAACAACGCGTCCATCGGCGCGGCCCTGTCCACCGACAACGGCGCCACGTGGTCCACACCCGCCGCCGCGTTCACCGGCACCGGGCGGCCGTCGTCGGCGTGGCTCGCGGACGACACCGTCGTCGTGTACCTGCGCGACAGCGCGGGCCGGTTCGTCATCCGGGCGACGCGCGACCGCGGCACCAGCTGGCTGCCGCCCTACGTCGTCCAGATCCCGGCGAAGGGCGGCATGACGACCTACGCGTCGATGCTGGAAACCACCCCGGGCCAGGTCTTCACGGTGATGGCCACCGAAGACGCCCCGAGCACGGAGTCGCGGCTCGCGTTCACCTACCTGGGTGTCGGCGCGCAGCAGACGCCGCTCGGGTTCGTGCCCGGCGAGCAGGCGGCCGTCCGGGCCGGCTACGACCAGCTCGTGCTGGCGACGTCGTTCCAGCAGCCGAACGGCGCCCTGCCCATCCCCTGGTGGGTCGCGGCGGGCGCGCTGACCGTGACGGACGGGCTGCTGCGGTCCGCCAGCGCCGACAACGTCGCGGACAACGGCGTCGTCGAGACGGGCAGCCCGGACCACCGGGCCGAGGCCGACTTCCTGTGGACCGGCCAGGCCGGGTTCGGGATCTTCCTGCGGTACACCGACGCGTCGAACTACCTGCTGTTCACCCCGGAGACCGGCGGGGTGAACATCCGGCTGTACAAGAACATCGGCGGCACCATCACCCAGCTGGTCCTGGCGACCGGGAAGCCGGTCAACGCCGGCGGGTTCCACACGCTGACCGCGACCGTCCGGGCCGGCACGGTGATCGCCGCGGTCAACGGCGAGACCCTGATCCACTACGACCTGACGGGGGCCGAGAACTCGGCGCTGACCGGCACCAGCGCCGGGGTGAAGATCAACGAGCAGTCCGGCTCGGTGACGCAGTGCCGCCGGGTCGTGATCACCAACTAGCCACCGGCGGTCTTCGTGGCGGGGGCATCCCCCGTCACGAAGCACGGCCTGGCCGTGACACCGGTCATCCGGCCGCGGTAGCGGGCAACGGGTGCTGGCCCATGTACCGGCGCCCGTTCTCGGCGGACTCCCGCACCGCCGCGAAGCCGTAGTCCACCATCGCGGACTCGTACTCCGCCACGGCGTCGAGCAGCGGGGCCCCGGCCAGCGCGGACGCCAGCGCCGCGCCGTCGCGCAAGGCGGTGTTGGCGCCCGCGCCGGCGGCCGGGCTCATCGCGTGGATCGCGTCGCCGACCAGCGTCACCCGCGACGGTGACCACGACCCAACCGGCACGCTCGTGCGGATCGGCTGCGGGAACGTCGCCCCGGCGTCCCAGCTTTCGACCATGGCCCGGACCCGCGGGTGCCAGCCCTCGACCAGGCCGAGCGCGAGTTCCTGCAGGCCGGCCGCCGACATCGCGGCCAGCTCCGCGTCGGACCGGCCGAGCACCTCACGGCGCGTGCCGACCGCGCACGTCATGTACGGCTCGTGGTCGCGCAGCCGTAGCTCCGGCACCAGGCGCGCGCACGCCTCGGCGACCGGCTCCGGGTAGTCGACCGGCGCGAACCCGGCCATCGTCCGGTCCGGCCCGATCGCCATGGAAAACACCGCGAACATCTCGGGGTCGAACAGCGCGCGCGTCCGGCCGGTGAGCGGGATCCGGCCGTAGAGGTGCACCAGCCCGGCGTCGACGACCTCGGCGTGCGGCAGGTACTGCTGCCGCACCGGGGAATGGACGCCGTCCGCGCCCACCAGCACCGTTCCGCGCGCGGAGGTCCCGTCGGCGAAGTGCGCGGTCACGCCGTCTCCGTCGAGTTCGTAACCCGTGAACCGCTTGCCGTAGTGGACTTCCTGGCCGTGCAGCAGGATCTGCCGCAGCGTGAAGCGGTTGACGTTGAGGTGGGTGCCCTCGTCGACGAGGGTCGTGGCCAGACTCAGCTGTTCGTCGTAGACGTTCGTGCGCGGCAGCGCCCGGCCCGCCGTGGCGCGGAAGAGTTCGTGCAGTTCGGGGCGCAGCACCTCGTGCAACGCGGTGTCCCCGGCGCCGTCGATGTGCAGCCGGTAGCCCTGCAGCCGGGCGTCCGGGGCCGCGTCGCGTTCGTAGACCTGGCACGGGATTCCGGCGCGGCTCAACCCTTGGGCGAGGCTCAGGCCACCCAGGCCGGCCCCGATGATGACAACAGGCACACTTGTCCCTTCGTCGCTTCCGATGAAGGGACGCACAGGTGAGCCGGTGCTGCGCCGCCCGGACTAACCCATACCGGACTGTGTCTTCGCGCGTCCTCGGTCCCGACGTTAGCGCACCAGCGCGCCGGCGCGCCACACGGCTTTCGTGAGCGGGACTCCGGGGCGGTAGGCCAGGTGCGTGACGGACGGCGCGTCGAGCACGTGGACGTCCGCCCGCGCGCCGGGGCGCAGGACGCCGACGTCGTTGCGGCGCAACGCTTGCGCACCGCCCGCCGTCGCGGACCAGACGGCCTCCTCGATCGTCATGCGCATCTGCAGCACGGCCGTCGCGACGCAGAAGGCCATCGACGTCGTGTACGAGCTGCCGGGGTTGGCGTTGCTGGCCAGCGCGACCGTCGCGCCCGCGTCGAGCAGCCGCCGCGCCGGGGCGAGCTGCTGCCGGGTCGACAGGTCGCACGCGGGCAGCAGCGTCGCCACGGTTTCGGACGCGGCCAGCGCCTCGACGTCGGCGTCGCTCAGGTAGGTGCAGTGGTCGACGCTCGCCGCGTCCAGCTCGACCGCCAGCCGGACGCCGGGGCCTTCACCGAGCTGGTTGCCGTGCACCCGCAGGCCCAGCCCGCGCTCCGCGGCGGCCTTCAGGACTCGTGCCGACTGAGCCTCGTCGAAGGCGCCCGTCTCGCAGAAGACGTCGGCCCAGCGCACGCTTTCCGCTACGGCATCGAGCATCTCGCCGCACACGAGATCCACATAGGACTCGGCGTCGGCGCCCGGCGGTACCAGGTGCGCGCCGAGGAACGTCACCTCGTCGGCGACCTCCCCGGCGATCCGGGCGCTGCGCGCTTCGTCCGCGACCGTCAGCCCGTAGCCCGTCTTGGTCTCCAGGCAGGTCGTCCCCTGCCGGGCCGCTTCGTCGACGTGCCGGCGCAGGTTCGCGGCCAGCTGCTCGTCGGACGCCTCCCGCGTCGCACCGACGGTCGTCGCGATTCCGCCCGCGGTGTAAGGCTTCCCGGCCATCCGGGCTTCGAACTCGGCGGTCCGGTCCCCGGCGAAGACGAGGTGGGTGTGGCTGTCGACCCAGCCCGGCAGGACCGCGCGGCCCTCGACGTCGACGTGTTCGTCGGCGTCCGGCGCCTGGGACGTCGGGCCCACCCAGGCCACCTCGGTGCCGTCGAGCACCAGAGCCGCGTCGGTCAGCCGGCCCAGCTCGGCGTCGTTGGTCGTCAGCTCGCCGATCCCCGTGATCACGACTGCCACAGTGCCTCGATCTCCTTCGACAGAACGGTTTCCGGTCGCTCGATCAGCTGGTGCGTCCCGTCGCGGACGACGTCCCGGCCCGCAACGACGACGTGCCGGACGTCGGCGCCGGACGCGGCGAACACCACCCCGGACGGCTCGATCCCGGCCGTCCGCACGGAGTCCAGCGCGACCGTCACGAAGTCCGCGCCCGCGCCCGCTTCGATACGCCCGACCTCCGGCCACCCGACGGTCGCGTGGTCGGTGCCCGCGGCCAGGAGTTCCTCGGCGGTGAACCGGCCGCGTTCTTCGCTGGCCAGCCGGTCGTCGAGTTCGAGCGCGCGGGTCTCCTCGAAGGCATCGACGACGACGTTGCTGTCGCTGCCGACGCTGAGCCGCACACCCGCGTCCCGCAGCGCGCGGGCCGGCCCGATGCCGTCACCGAGGTCGCGTTCGGTCGTCGGGCAGAAGCACGCCCCGGCGCGGGCGGCGCCGAGCCGGGTGATGTCCGACGTCGTCAGGTGCGTGGCGTGCACGGCGACCAGGCAGTCGGTCAGCACGCCGTGGTCGTCCAGGAGTTCGGTCGGCGTGCGGCCGTAGGCGGCCAGGCACTGCTCGTTCTCGGCGCGCTGCTCGGAGAGGTGGATGTGCACCACGCGAGCACTGTCCACAAGCGACAGCTGGTCGGCCGGGACCGCGCGCACCGAATGGATCGCGGCGCCGACGCGGAACAGCTCGTCCTCTTTCAGCGAGGCGACCCGCGCAGCCCACTTCGAAGCCGAGCCGTCGGAAAACCTCTGTTGCATCTCGTCGGGCTCGACGCCGATGCCGCCCGCCAGGTAGCAGGTGTCGAGCAGGGTCAGCCGGATCCCGGCGTCGGCCGCGGCCTGGCGCAGGGCCTCCCCCATGGCGTTCGGGTCGGCGTACGGCTTGCCGCCCGGCGCGTGGTGCAGGTAGTGGAACTCGCCGACGCTCGTGTACCCACCCAGGACCATCTCGGCGTAGGCACCGCGGGCCAGCCGGTAGTACGTGTCGGGATCGAGCCGGGACGCGAGCGCGTACATCCGCTCGCGCCACGTCCAGAACGTGCCCCGCTCGTGGTGCGTCCGGCCGCGCAACGCCCGGTGGAACGCGTGCGAGTGCCCGTTCGCGAACCCGGGCAGCGTCAGTCCACTCAGGACGGTTCCGGCGCGCGGCGAGTCCGGCGTCACCGAGGTGATCTCCTGACCCGAAACCTCGATCCGCACGCCGCGCGCGATCCCGCCGGGCAGCCAGGCCTGCTCGCACCAGTACGTCATCGCGCCAGCTGCTCCAGCGCGGTGGCCAGCGCCTCCGCGCCCGCCTCGACGTCCGCCGCCTCGGCGAACTCCTCCGGCGAGTGGCTGATGCCGGTCGGGTTGCGCACGTACAGCATCCCGGCCGGGACGAACCCGGCGAGGATCGCCGCGTCGTGACCGGCGCCGGTCGGCAGTTCCGGCACGCCGCCGAGCCAGCCGCCGAGGGCGCGGCGCAGCCCTTCGTCGAACACGACGTCGCCGGAGTACGACTCGCGGGTCACCTGGAGCTGACAGCCCTCCTCCCGCGCCGCGGCCGACGCCGCTTGGCTGATCTCGGCGACCAGGTTCGGCGTGCCCTCACCGGGCACGCGCGCGTCGAGCCAGAGGTCCACTGTGGACGCGATGACGTTGGTTCCACCGGGGGTCGGCACGAGCCGGCCGACGGTCGCCCGCGCGTCCGGCACGCCCGAAGCCAGCCGCCGGACCGCGGTGACAGTCGCCGCGGCCGGCAGCATCGGGTCGGCCCGGTCGCCCAGGAGCGTCGCGCCGGCGTGGTTTCCCTGGCCGGAGAAGGAGAACCGCCACCGGCCGTGCGCGATCACGGTGCTGCCGACGGCCACCGGCGCGCCGAGGTCGATCAGCCCGCGGCCCTGTTCGACGTGCAGTTCCAGGAACTGGCCGATCTTGTCGAGCCGCTCGGCGTCCGGCCCCATCCGCGCCGGGTCGACGCCGGCCTTCTTGGCCGCCTCGGCGAACGTGACGCCGTCGGCGTCACGCAGGCCGCGCGCCTTGTCGGGGTTGATGGTGCCGGTGAGCAGCCGCGAACCGAGGCACGGGACGCCGAACCGGCCGCCCTCCTCCTCGGCGAACACCACGACGGCGATCGGCTTGCGCGCCCGGAACCCCTTGACCTGCAAGGCTTCCACGGCGGCCAGCGCGCTCGCGACGCCGAGCGGGCCGTCGAACGCGCCACCGCCGGGCACCGAGTCGAGGTGGCTGCCGGTGACGACGGCGTTGCGCCCCGGCGGCCCCCACCAGGCCCAGATGTTGCCGTTGCGGTCGGTCTCGACGTCCAGCCCGAGCCCCAGCGCCCGGTCGACGAACCACTCACGCAGGTCGTGCTCGGGCGCGTCGAAGGCGTGACGGGAGTAACCGCCGCGCTTAGGGTCGCGTCCGACGTCGTCGATCTCTCCCAGGAAGCCAGAAGCGGTCACGCATCCCCCTGCATCGGCACCCGCACGCCCCGCTCGTCGGCGACGTCGGCCGCGCGATCGTAACCGGCGTCGACGTGCCGAATGACGCCCATGCCCGGGTCGTTGGTGAGCACGCGCTCGAGCTTCTGCGCGGCCAGCGCCGTCCCGTCGGCCACGCTGACCTGCCCGGCGTGGATCGAGCGGCCCATGCCCACCCCGCCGCCGTGGTGGATCGACACCCAGCTGGCGCCGGACGACGTGTTGACCAGCGCGTTCAGCAGCGGCCAGTCGGCGATCGCGTCGGAGCCGTCGGCCATGCCCTCGGTCTCGCGGTACGGCGAAGCGACGCTGCCGGAGTCCAGGTGGTCGCGGCCGATGACGACCGGGGCCTTCAGCTCGCCGCTGGCCACCATCTCGTTGAACCGCAGACCGGCCAGGTGCCGCTCGCCGTACCCGAGCCAGCAGATCCGCGCCGGCAGGCCCTGGAACGCGACGCGCTCGCCGGCCAGCTTGATCCAGCGGGCGAGGGATTCGTTCTCCGGGAACAGTTCCAGCATCGCGCGGTCGGTCGCCGCGATGTCCTCCGGGTCACCGGAGAGGGCGGCCCAGCGGAACGGGCCGTTGCCCTCGCAGAACAGCGGGCGGATGTAGGCGGGCACAAACCCGGGGAAGTCGAACGCGCGCTCGCAGCCGCCGAGCTTCGCCTCGCCGCGCAGGGAGTTCCCGTAGTCGAAGACCTCCGCGCCCTTGTCGAGGAAGCCGAGCATGGCCTCGACGTGCTCGGCCATCGACTCGCGCGCGCGGTCGGTGAACTCGTCGGGCTTCTTGGCCGCGTAGTCGTGCCAGTCGGCGACGTCGACACCCTTGGGCAGGTACGACAGCGGGTCGTGCGCGGACGTCTGGTCGGTGACGATGTCCACCTCGACACCGCGGCGCAACAGCTCCGGCAGCACCTCGGCGGCGTTGCCGACCACACCGACCGACAGCGGCCGCTTCTCCTGCTTCGCTTTGGTGACACGGGAAATCGCGTCGTCGAGGTCGTCGGCGACCTCGTCCAGGTAGCGCGTCTCGACGCGGCGGTGCGCACGCTGCGGGTCGACCTCGATGACCAGCGCGACACCGTCGTTCATGGTCACGGCGAGCGGCTGCGCGCCGCCCATCCCGCCGAGGCCGGCGGTCACGGTCAAGGTCCCGCGCAGCGAGCCGCCGAACTTCTTCTTGGCGACGGCGGCGAACGTCTCGTAGGTGCCCTGGAGAATGCCCTGGGTGCCGATGTAGATCCACGACCCGGCCGTCATCTGGCCGTACATCGTCAGGCCCTGCTGCTCGAGCCGGCGGAACTCGGGCCAGGTGGCCCAGTCGCCGACCAGGTTCGAGTTCGCGATGAGCACGCGCGGCGCCCACTCGTGCGTGCGGAACACGCCGACCGGCTTGCCCGACTGGACGAGCAGCGTCTCGTCGGTGTCCAAAGTGGTCAGTTCGCGGGTGATCGCGTCGAAGCTGGCCCAGTTGCGGGCGGCCTTGCCGGTGCCGCCGTAGACGACCAGGTCCTCGGGCCGCTCGGCGACGTCGGGGTCGAGGTTGTTGTGGAACATCCGCAGCGCGGCTTCGGTCTGCCACGACTTCGCGGTCAGCTGGGTGCCGCGGGCGGCACGGACGACACGGGACATGCTCAGACCTCCAGACGGGCGGCGTCGAGGACGGCGCCGGAGCGGACGAGTTCTTCGGCGGCCGCGATCTCGGGCGCCAGGTGCCGGTCGGGGCCGGGGCCCTCGACCTTGGTGCGAAGCAGGTCCCGGACGCGGCCGGTGACCGGCGACGGCTCGAGCGGTGCCCGGAAGTCGAGCGCCCGGGCCGCCGTCAGCAGCTCGATGGCGAGCACGGTCGTCAGGCCGTCGACGGCCTTGCGCAGCTTCCGCGCGGCCGACCAGCCCATGGAGACGTGGTCCTCCTGCATGGCGCTGCTCGGAATGGAGTCGACGGACGCGGGTACCGCGAGCCGCTTGAGCTCGCTGACGATCGCGGCCTGCGTGTACTGGGCGATCATGTGCCCGGAGTCGACGCCCGGGTCGTACGCGAGGAACGGCGGAAGGCCGTGCGAACGGGCCTTGTCGAGCATCCGGTCGGTGCGGCGCTCGGCGATGCTGGCCAGGTCGGCGATCGGGATGGCCAGGAAGTCCAGCACGTACGCGACGGGCGCGCCGTGGAAGTTGCCGTTGGACTCGACCCGGCCGTCGGCCAGCACGACGGGATTGTCCACAGCGGACGCCAGCTCGCGCTCGGCGACGAGTTCGGCGTGCGTGAGGCTGTCACGCGCGGCGCCGTGGACCTGCGGGGCGCAGCGCAGCGAATAGGCGTCCTGGACGCGGTTGCAGTCCGGGCCGCGGTGGCTCTCGACGATCTTGGAGCCCTGCAAGGCTCCCCACATCCGCGCCGCACTCAGCGCTTGACCGGGGTGCGGGCGCAGCGACTGCAGGTCGGCGGCGAACACGCGGTCGGTACCCAGCAGCGCCTCGACGCTCATCGCGGCGGTGAGGTCGGCGATGTCGAAGAGCCGGTGCAGGTCGGCGGCGGCGAGCAGGAGCATGCCGAGCATGCCGTCGGTGCCGTTGGTGAGGGCGAGGCCCTCCTTCTCGGCGAGCACGACCGGCTCGATCCCGGCGTGCTTGAGCGCTTCTCCCGCGCTCATGATTTCCCCGCGGTAGTCGACGTCGCCCTCCCCCATCAGCGCGAGCGCGACGGCGGCCAGGGGTGCGAGGTCGCCGGAGCAGCCGAGGGAACCGTACTCGTGGACGATCGGCGTGATCCCGGCGTTGAGCAGGGCCGCAAGCGTTTGCGCGGTGCCCGGGCGGACGCCGGTGTACCCGCTGGCGAGGGTCCGCAGCCGCAGCAGCATGAGCCCGCGGACGACCTCCGTCTCGACGGCCGGCCCGGCGCCCGCGGCGTGCGAGCGGATCAGGCTGCGCTGCAGCGCGGTCCGGCTCTCCACCGGGATGTGGCGGGTGGCCAGCGCGCCGAACCCGGTCGAGACGCCGTACGTCGGCGAGACGGCGTGCGCGAGGTTCTCGATGTGCTGGCGGGTCGCGGCGAGGTTCTTCTCGGCCGCGTCCGTGAGCCCGACGGGCGCGTGGCCGCGGACGACGTCGACGACCTGGGCGGCGGTCATGGGTTCCGGGCCCAGGAGCACTTTTTCCGGCATGGGCCCATTGGACACGGCACTTAGCGCTGGTGGGATGCCCCACGGAGTGGTTCCGTCCGGTATCCCAGACATTAGGCTCGGGCCATGGGCGAGAGCAGTGAGGTCCCGGCGCTGCGCCGCGGGCTGGCGGTGCTGCGGCTGCTGGCGACGCGCCCGGGCCCGGTGACCGCGTCGGCGATCGCCCGCGAGGCCGGACTCCCCCGCTCGACGACGTACCACCTGCTCAACGAGCTGGAGTCCGCCGGTTTTGTCGTGCACCTGCCCGCGGAACGCCGGTACGGCCTGGGCATCGCGGCCTTCGAGCTGGGCTCGGCATACCTGCGCCACGACCCGCTGGAGCGGCTGGCCGGGCCGTTGCTGCGCAAGCTCGTCGACCGCGCCGGGCACACCGCGCACCTCGGTGTGCTGCACGGCAACGAGTCGCTGTACCTGATCAAGGAACGCCCGGCCCGCCCGGAGACGCTGGTGACGGAGGTCGGCGTCCGACTGCCGGCCCAGCTGACGGCGTCCGGCCGCGCGATCCTGCGGCACCTGCCCGCACCGCACGTCCGCGCGCTGTTCCCGTCGGCCTCGGCGTTCGTGCTCCGCACCGGCCGCGGCCCGCGCACGCTGGCCGAACTCCGCCGCACGCTCACCGCGGAACGCCGCCTCGGCTGGTCGATCGAAGACGGCCACGTCACGGACGGCTTCGCGTCCGTCGCCTGCCCGGTCTTCGACCACGGCGCCCGCCCGCTGGCCGCGATCAGCGTGACCTTGCGCCACCACTGCACGTCGGAGCCGTGCGCAGAGACGTGGCCGGAGCTGGCTGCCGAAGTCGCGACGACGGCGTCGGAGCTGACCACCCGCATCGGCGGCCACCCCGGCTGACCTCCACCCGGCGGCGCCGGTGCTGGTGCGATCGGGGCAACTGTCACCGAACGCCTCGATTCCACTCCGCTCGGTGATTACCGTGACTCAACAACGGTTTCGGGGGCGCGAGGGGAACCGGCGGATGGACGACGTGGTGGCATCCCGGCAGCCGGGGCACCGATGGTGACCCGGGTGGGTTTCGGCGCGGTCTTGGCCGTCGCCGAATTCCGCGCGATGTGGGCCGCCGAGCTGCTGTCGATCTGCGGTGACCAGCTCGCCCGCGTCGCGCTCGCCGTCCTGGTGTTCCAGCGGACCGACTCGGCCGCGCTGACCGGCCTGACCTACGCCCTCACCTACGTCCCGTCGCTGCTCGGCGGGGTCCTGCTGGCCGGCGCGGGCGACCGGTGGCCACGCCGCGACGTGATGATCGTGTCCGACCTGGCCCGGGCCGCGCTGGTCGCCGTCATCGCGATCCCCGGCGTCCCGCTGTGGGTGCTGTGCGTGCTGGTCGCGGTGATGACGATGCTGGGCGGGCCGTTCAAGGCGGCGCAGCAGGCACTGCTGCCGTCGGTCCTCGAAGGCGAGCGCTACCTGGTCGGGATGGCCCTGCGGAACGTGACGATCCAGGGCGCGCAGCTGGCCGGGTTCGCCGGCGGCGGCCTGCTGATCACCGCCCTCGCCCCGACCGCGGCCCTGGCCCTCGACGCCGTGACCTTCCTGCTGTCGGCCGCGCTGCTGGCGTCCGGTGTACGACGGCGTCCGGCCGTGGCCGCCGCGACGACGACCGGCGGCCGCGCCTGGCTGACGTCGACGACGGCCGGCGCCCGGCTGATCTGGCGGGACCCGGCGCTGCGGACGCTGGTGGCGCTGAACTGGCTGGCCGGCTTCTACATCGTCCCGGAGGCGCTGGCCGCGCCGTACGCGGCGGGCATCGGCGCGGGTGCGACGCTGGTCGGGCTGATCATGGCCGCGGACCCGGCGGGCAGCGTGCTCGGCGGGTTCGTCTTCGGCAAGTGGATCCCGGAAGCGACGCAGGTCCGGCTGCTCGGCTGGCTGGGGATCGCCGCCGGGCTGCCGCTGATCGTGTTCGTCGTGCGGCCGGGGCTGGTCCCGGCGGTGGTGCTGCTGGCCGCGTCCGGGTTATTGGCGACCGGCTACAACATCCAGGGCACGGTCTCGTTCATGCGGCGGGTGCCGGACGAGCACCGCGCGCAGTGCGCCGGCGTGAACTCGGCCGGGCTGATCACCGTGCAGGGTGTCGGCGCCGCGGCCGCGGGTGTGCTGGCCGACGTGCTGAGCCCGGCGCACACCATCGCGGTGGCCGGGGCGGCGGGGGCCGCCGTGGCCGTGCCGATCGCGAGGGCGTGGCGCCGGGTCCGGCTGCTCGGCTCGGAGGAAGAGCGATGACATCAGTTGTCGCGACCGCACATGGCGCGCCTCCTTTCGCGTCTTCGATCCGGACCGGCTCCGTCACCGGGCGGACACCATGAGTATGCGCGGCAGCGGGCCGTCGCGGTGGGCGCTGTGGCGGCAAGGTCCGCGCGTGATCGCGTATTACCTGGTCAGCGAGACGCTGGCGGTGGTGCTGACGCTCCGGCCGTCGCCGATCGAGGTCGACCGCCGGACCGTCGCGATCCTCGGGGTGCTGCTGGCGCTCGGCGTGCTGCAGTCGGAGACGGGCCGCCGGGTGGAGCGGATCCGCCGCCGCGTGGCGAGCACACCGCACATCAACATGACGTCGGTGTGGACGTTCGCCGGCGTGCTGCTGCTCTCGCCGCCGCTGCTCGCGGTGCTGGTCACGGGCCTGTACCTGCACCTGGCGATGCGCAGCTGGTACCGGCTGCAGCGCGTCCCGGCGTCGCGGACGGTCAGCAACGCGGCGATCATCCTGCTCTCCTGCTACGCGGCTCAAGGAGTGCTGCGCCTGGCCGGTCTCGACGACGTCCGGTCGGCGATGACGCACGGCTGGACGGGCACGTTCGCGGTGGCCGCGGCCGGCGTGACGTTCTTCGTGGTGAACGCCCTGCTGGTGCTCCCGGCCCGCCGCGAGATCGGCCGGACCCCGGAAGCGCTGTTCGGCACGTGGTCGGACAACGGCCTGGAGGTGGCGACGCTCTGCCTGGGCGCGTTGAACGCGCTGGCGGTGGCGACGTTGCCGGGCCTGGTGGTCCTGGTCCTGCCGTCGCTGCTGTTGCTGCACCGGACGGTGCTGGTCAGGCAGCTGGAGGTGGCGGCCCACCGCGACGACAAGACGGGCCTGTACAACACGAGCGGCTGGCACGCCCTGGCCGAACGCACCTTGGCGGGCGCGGCCCGCCAGCGCGGCACGTTCGGCCTCCTGATGCTGGACCTGGACCACTTCAAGCAGGTGAACGACACGTACGGCCACCTGGCGGGCGACGCGGTCCTCCGCGCGGTGGCCGAAGCGATCATCGCGGCCGTCCGAGGCCGCGGCGACGCGGTCGGCCGCTTCGGCGGCGAAGAGTTCGTGGTCCTGCTACCAGGTATCGCCCACCAGGACATCGCCCCGGTGGCCGAGCGGATCCGCAGGGCCATCAGCGCCCTGTCCGTCCCAGTGGGCCAGCTGGAGGTCGCGGGCCTATCGGTATCGATAGGCATCGCCGCATACCCCACAGCGGGAACGGCCCTGCAGAGACTGCTGGACGCCGCGGACACCGCCCTCTACCACGCAAAAGCCACCGGGAGGAACAAGGTGGTCCACGTAGCGGACCTGGTCTAGCCGATGATTATGAGGCCCGAACGAACCGGCGCCGCCCGGAAGAGGCATCAAGCCCCAACATAGCGAGCAGCTCAGCACACTCGGTGACATCCGAGGAATGCCCGGCAACAGTGATGACGGCCTTGTCGTTCTGCTCGGCAAGCCGCTCAGCCTCTTCAGCCCGGATAACACCCATCCGGCTGTCTTCGTCGTTGGCGGTGGAGCTGCCATTGGATCGGGCCCAGGTCATCTGGCACCTACTTCCGGCACGGGCATCCCCGGCCGAGACCGACCGGAAACCCACAACCATTCGTCGACCCACAGCATGACACCCCGAGTGAAATCACCCACAAGGAGGCCCCCTACAACACCCCCCGTAACCACCCGGCCACAACCGTTGTGGGCCCGACAAAGCACAACCAAAGATCGACACCAAACCCCCGATCCCTCCCACCAAGGCGAGGTGTGAGGACAGAGGGCAGGGGCGGAGCCCCTGGAACGGGGGCGAAACGGCGCAAAGGCGGAGCGCGGGCATACGGGGCGGAGGGGAGGCGAGGGCGGAGCCCGGGCATGAGAGACGAAGGGGCGAGGGCGAAGGGGCGAAGGGGCGAAGGGGCGAAGGGGCGAAGGGGCGAAGGGGCGAAGGCTAAGAGCACCGGACCGAGGGCGAAGCCAGGCGAGGGGAAAGTTCTCTCGAGCAAGCGACGGAAGTCCGGGCAGGCGGAGTCCAGGCAAGCCGGAGCCCAAGCAAGCCGGAGCCCAAGCAAGCCGGAGCCCAAGCAAGCCGGAGCCCAAGCAAGCCGGAGCCCAAGCAAGCCGGAGCCCAAGCAAGCCGGAGCCCAAGCAAGCCGGAGCCCACGCA